>NZ_CP133720.1:2400000-3600000 GCF_031326225.1 Undibacterium cyanobacteriorum
GTTTCAAGTTGCGTTCTAGCAAATAATCGTTTCAAACGCGACATTAATTTCTTAGGATTTTCAGGATCCAAGAACCCCAAATGCACTAAGGCTGTTTGAAAGTGCTCAAACATCCCCTCAACCTGCTCCGCTGACGCTATCTGCCCACGAAAACCAATCGAGGACCTTTCCCTATTTTCACCCTGCCCTTCAATAATCCCCATACGCGCTTCATATGCCAATACTTGAATTGCCTGAGCCAAATTAAGAGAGCTATATTCAGGATTAGCTGGAATATTGATTAATACTTGGCTGTTCAAAACGATATCATTTGGTAATCCGTACTTTTCATTGCCAAAAATAATGGCAGCTCTATCGTAGTCACCATTAAGCATTTCACTGACAAACTTTCGCGGCGCAACGACTGGTGGAGAAAACTCACGCAAACGCGCACTGACAGCCGCTACCAAATTACAACCGTGCAGAGCTTCTGAAACTGAATCAACGATCAGCGCGGACTCCAATACATCGTTGGCGCCGCTCGCAAGCGCAACCGCGTCCGGGTGAGTTAATGCGTTGTCGAATCGAGGATTCACCAAGACTAATTGCCCAAAACCCATAGTTTTAATGGCGCGCGCTGCGGAGCCAATGTTCCCAGGATGGCTTGTTTCGACAAGCACAAACCTTAGATTGCGAAACCATTCGTCTTTGTTTTCAGCGTTTTGAAATTCCGCATTGATAACTGCTTCAACCATATTGTTTACTTTTTCTCAAATTCCAGCCCCAAATCACGAGAGCAAGATGTTTGCACATTTCCTAGCTTTGCTTTACAAGAGAACAAGGATTCTCAACAAAAGCCGATCAAATACCTAAAAACTCACGGCAAATTCTTCAATTTGAGTGAGAAATTAGGCTCTTCTGAGTTAAAATACGCCCTTCGGCATTTCATCTTTAAAACCAAGTTGGTCAGAAAAGATTCGGTGCCTCGCTCTTTAATTTCAATTTGCGCGCCAACATTCACGTATTTGCATTATGCAAAACGGTGTTCGGTGTCGCCATTTTAACGGAAACTGACATGCACCCAATGCTCAATACGGCAATTAAGGCCGCTCGTCGCGCGTCGACAATTATTAATCGCGCTTCTTTCGATATCGATCGCGTTCACATCAGCGAAAAGAGCAGCAACGATTTTGTGACAGAAGTTGACCGCGCTGCCGAAGCCGCGATCATTGAGGTGCTCACGACCGCTTACCCTGATCATGCCATTCTCGCTGAAGAGTCTGGTGCTTCAAAAAATCTCCACGACGAAAATGAAAATGTTTGGATCATCGACCCACTCGACGGCACAACCAACTTCATTCACGGCTTTCCACAATACAGTATTTCGATCGCCTTACAGCAAAAAGGTGTCATCACTCAAGCGGTGATTTACGATCCAACTCGCAACGAGTTGTTCACGGCTTCCAAAGGTGCTGGTGCTTTCTTGAACGACAAACGTATCCGTGTGACGAAGTTAGACAGAATGGCTGATGCCTTAATTGGCACAGGCTTCTCTGGTCGCGACATGAGCAAGATCGATGAGTACATGGAAATGTACAAATTGATGACGCAAAAGTGCCATGGCTTGCGCCGTCCCGGTTCAGCAGCTCTCGATCTCGCCTACGTCGCCATGGGGCGCCTTGACGGTTTCTTTGAAAAAGGTCTTGCCCCTTGGGATATCGCTGCAGGCTCCTTGTTGGTGACTGAAGCAGGTGGCATTGTTGGTACTTTCGCTGGCGAATCCGACTATTTGTACAAAGGTGATGTTCTGGCGGGAACACCAAAAGTATTCGGACAAATGGTCAACGCATTGCAAGCCTACGCGAAGTAATCCTCGCTCTTTTTTGCAAAATCCAGTTTTACCCGAGGGTGTTCAACGTCTGAGCCCCCTCCCTTTTCAAAGTTAAGCATGACCACATTTTCTGAACTCGGTCTCTCCGAGTCTTTAGTTCGCGCAGTAAGCGAACATGGCTACACCACACCAACACCAATTCAAGCACAAGCGATTCCAGCTGTCATCCAAGGCGGCGACCTGCTCGCAGGTGCGCAAACTGGCACCGGCAAAACAGCTGGTTTTACCTTACCTTTGTTGGAGCGCTTATTACGCAAAGAATCGGTACCAAAAAACAAAACAGACAAACGTAAAATTCGAGTACTCGTCCTCACTCCGACACGTGAATTGGCTGCTCAGGTGGAAGAAAGTGTACGCACTTACGGCAAACACACTCCGCTCAACTCAGGCGTCATTTTCGGCGGCGTTGGCATCAATCCCCAAATCAAAATCTTGAGAAACGGCGTTGACGTATTAGTTGCCACGCCAGGTCGACTACTCGATCACCATCAGCAAAAGACCATCGATCTCAGTCACATTGAAATCTTGGTGTTGGATGAAGCTGATCGCATGTTGGACATGGGCTTCATTCACGACATCAAAAAAGTTCTCGCGATTTTGCCAGCTCAACGCCAGAATCTATTGTTTTCTGCGACCTTCTCTGACGATATCAAAGCTCTCGCGGATCGATTGCTCAATAATCCTGCAATGATCGAAGTTGCGCGTCGAAATTCGACCGCCGAGGTTGTTGCACAAAAAGTACACCCTGTCGATCGCGACAAGAAACATCCTATGCTGGCGCACTTAATTAAGACCCATCAATGGACGCAAGTGCTGGTCTTTACACGCACCAAACATGGCGCCAATAAATTGGTCGAACAACTAGCTCACGATCAGATCCAAGCTATGGCAATTCATGGCAATAAAAGCCAATCAGCGCGCACGAAAGCGCTCGCCGAATTTAAAGATGGTAGCCTGACGGTCCTCGTTGCAACCGACATCGCCGCACGTGGCATCGACATTGATCAACTGCCACACGTGGTAAATTATGATCTACCCAATGTCCCTGAAGACTACGTCCATAGAATTGGCCGGACTGGCCGTGCAGGTGCGACAGGTGAAGCGGTTTCGTTGGTGTGCGTTGATGAATTCAAGTTGCTAGCGGATATTGAGAAGTTCATCAAACGTAAGATCCCACAGGAAATCATCGATGGTTTTATTCCTGATCCGAATGCGAAGGCACAGCCGATTCAGCTGCGTAGTTTTAGTCACGGAGCGAATGGACGCCAACAGCAAGCGCGCACTGACAGAGCTCCACAACGCAATCGGCCTAACGGAAACGCAAGCGCAAATGGTACAAGTAAACCACGCGGCAGCAACCCATCAAGCGCTCGCTCGTCTAACAAATCGCAGGCTGTACATCGCTCTGGTAGTCGCGGTAATCGAGGCGGACACTAAGTAAAACGTTCTATTCAATCGATGTTTTAGTCGACATGGCAATTAGCAAGTAAAAAGGTGGCTCAGGCCACCTTTTTACCTTAGCAATCAGACGTTCTACACAGAATGCATTAAGTTGGAATGTCAAAAGTTCCTGTAACAAACACCTAAAGCAGCCCAGATCCCCCGTGTTTTGCGCTATGATTTCACGCTTATTCTTCTAGGCATGTATCCTAGATTCAAACTTCACCCAGCTTAACTTTCGACACCACTATGGCAGCAGTAGAATCAAATCACACCCCCATGATGCGGCAGTATCTCGCGATTAAAGCGGACCATCCAAATACTTTAGTGTTTTACCGCATGGGTGATTTTTATGAGCTGTTCTATGAAGATGCGGAGAAAGTTTCGCGTATTCTCGGTATTACTTTGACTCAACGAGGTAGTTCCAACGGCGTCCCCATCAAAATGGCGGGCGTGCCATTTCATTCGCTAGAACCTTACCTAGCTAAGCTGGTCAAGATTGGTGAATCTGCCGCGATCTGTGAACAAATTGGCGATCCTGCAACCAGCAAAGGTCCCGTTGAACGCAAGGTCATGCGCGTTATAACGCCAGGAACTCTGACAGATACCGATCTCTTACCAGAGAAATCAGAACGCCCACTTCTCGCCATCCATTTACAAACTCAACGCAAGACCATTCAAGTCGGACTTGCGTGGTTATCGCTGGCGAGTGGCGCGCTCAAGTTGATGGAATTTAGCACTGACGAAAGAGCCTTGCGCGGTCGCCTACAACATGAATTTGAACGGATCTCACCAGCAGAAATCCTCTGCTCAGCGGGCGCGCTAGTACTCGATGAAATACGCCAAGAATTACCCGGAAAATTTTCTGAAGTCCCAGATTGGCATTTCGACCTCAAGCAAGGACAAAAATCTTTGCAAGATCAACTTGCGACATCAACGCTGACTGGCTTTGGTGCCGAAAACTTGAATCCTGCGATCGGCGCAGCAGGTGCACTGCTACGCTATGCTGAGTCAACTCAAGGTCGTGGACTGAAACATGTCAATGCCCTTAGTGTCGAAAACGAAAATGAATTTATTGGCCTCGATAGTGCCACCCGTCGCAATTTAGAACTCACCGAAACCTTACGTGGACAAGAGGCACCCACTCTTTTCTCCTTGTTAGACCACTGTCGTACCGCCATGGGGTCGCGCCTACTACGACATTGGTTACACCACGCGCGTCGAGATCAGGAAATTGCTCGTGGTCGCCATCAAGCGATCGATGCTTTACTTCAGGCCGATGCCACAGCAGGTTTATCGACGACGCTCAATGCAGTGCCTGACATCGAACGAATCACTACCCGAATCGCTTTACAATCGGCGCGTCCGCGCGACTTGGCTGCCTTGCGAGATGGACTGCAACACCTAGGAACAGTGCGTAGCTACTTGGCCATGTGTATCAAAAACCAAGTCCCGCCTTTACTGCAATCGTCCTTGAATGATTTGGCAACCCCGAGCGACTGCTTAGACTTACTCGAACGCGCCTTGATGCCACAACCATCAACGATGGTGCGTGATGGTGGAGTCATCGCCACCGGCTTTGATGCTGAGCTTGATGAACTACGCTCCTTATCTGAAAACGCGGGACAATTCTTGATTGATCTCGAGACCTCTGAACGTGCGCGCACAGGCATTGCCAACTTACGCGTCGAGTACAATAAAGTTCACGGCTTCTACATTGAAGTCACTAACGGGCAAGCTGACAAAGTGCCAGACAACTATCGTCGCCGCCAAACTTTAAAGAATGCCGAGCGTTATATCACTCCCGAATTGAAGGCCTTCGAAGACAAGGCCTTGTCCGCGCAGGAGCGCGCTTTGGTCAGAGAAAAAGTCCTCTACGAGAAATTGTTGAGCGAGCTTCTCCCTTTCATTCAAACGTTACAAAAGATCGCCCATGCGTTGGCTCAAATCGATGCACTTTCGAGCCTTGCGGACCATGCGCTGAAAAACAATTGGTGCGCGCCTCAGTTGATTGCAGAACCCTGTCTAGAAATCGTTCAGGGTCGACACCCAGTGGTTGAGAATCAAATCGAGCGCTTTATTGCCAACGATTGCAGACTGACTGCCGACAAAAAAATGCTCCTCATCACCGGCCCGAATATGGGCGGTAAATCGACATTCATGCGGCAAACGGCATTGATTACGCTGTTGGCGTACATCGGCAGTTATGTTCCAGCAAATAGCGCTACCATTGGGCCGATCGATCGTATTTTCACACGTATCGGTGCAGCAGACGATCTCGCGGGCGGACGCTCCACTTTCATGGTCGAAATGACCGAATCAGCGGCGATTCTTCATGCTGCGACCGAAAATTCATTAGTGCTCATGGATGAAGTCGGCCGTGGTACCTCGACCTTTGACGGTCTGGCGTTAGCATGGGCGATCGCACGTCACTTGATTATGCAATCACGCAGTTTCACGCTATTCGCAACGCACTATTTCGAACTGACGCAACTACCGGAGGTGCATCCAAGTGCGGAGAACGTTCATCTCTCAGCCATCGAACATAAGGAAAACATCGTCTTCCTGCACGCAGTACAGGCTGGCCCGGCCTCACAAAGTTACGGCTTACAGGTCGCACAGTTGGCAGGAATTCCCCAGCCGGTAATCCGTGCTGCGCGTAAACATTTGGCAGACTTAGAAGCACAATCACTGCAGAGCACGCCGCAATTTGATCTGTTCGCAGCAAATTCAAGTAACACATCCGATGAGGTACCGGAAACGGAGCAAAATCTCCCGATCGCTGAGGTCAATAGTGAACTTCTGGATGCAATCGACGCTATCGACCCCGATAGTATGACCCCAAGAGAAGCGCTCGATGCACTCTATCGACTGAAAAATATGGTGAAGTAAGTCGACGGGTTTGGGCACGCTGGAAATCAATTTCACTTGATGGCTTTGAACTGTTCCAAACGTCCAATGGGAAACGGGTTGCCTGCACTGATCTGATGAACGAATACTCCATCCTTGTACAGGCGCCAGCCTTGAATATCATAATCAACGGGAAATAGGTCTAGTTGCTTCTGGAACTCCCAACTTCCGTACAGGCTTTGGAAGCGCTCTTCAGTACTACCGGAGTTGGCCCTTTGTATCTCGATTGAATAAGTCACGCGGATCTTGTCTAACAAACTTTCCCGTTTCAGACTGCCAAAAAACTTCACTTGTTTTTGCCCAATTGGACTCGCCTGAATCAGATCCTGCTCATTCACAGCGATGTTTTCAGCCTCCGGTAATGCACAGGGTGCACGGTATTTTTTGAAACTCGGCGCGGAGTTAGTCCACATCGGAGTCTCCACTGCTGCCTCAAACGATTCGAAATATTGTGGCGTGAACCCTGGTTGCGCACCAACTAAAACATACTCGTTCGGCAGCCTAAGCATCATCGAGACTTTGCCATCTAAGGTCTGCATCAACCAATCAACACCTTGGAAGCGACGCCATTCCGCCGCACTACTGATTGGTCCGTCGACGGCAACACGTTTAAGATAAGTCGCCTGCCCCCAACTCGGCTGCGCAAGACAAAGTTTGTTGCGGCCTTGCGAAGATGCCTGCCTCGGCAGCGCTAAACAAATTAACGCGACAATAAGCCAAATGATTTTCATCATAAATGTCGATATCGAAACGATCAGCCCAATAAAAAAGGCTCTGTGAAAAGTGATTTCCCAGAGCCCATTTCTTACATCCTACTGCATTAACAATGCCTCGCCGCGAAACTTGCGCATGCAACGATCATCAAGAATTAATGCAAATGTACGGTACGGAATTCTCCGTCTTCATCATCTTCGTCATGATGATGACCGTGCTCTCCATGTACATGTCCATGCGCAATCTCTTCAGCTGTCGCTGCACGAACATCGACGACCTTTAATGCAAATCGCAAGGCGATACCCGCCAAAGGATGATTACCGTCAAGCACGACCTTATCTTCAGCAATTTCAGTAACCGTAAAGATAATGCTGTCACCATCCTCACTTTCTTCGGGCGTACCTTCGAATTGCATTCCAACCTCGATCGGCGATGGCAGGCGAGATCTATCTTCAATCTTCACCAGCTCGGCATCATAGTCTCCGAAAGCATCTTCAGGCTCAACCTGAATCACATCATCAAAACCAACCGCCTGCCCATCCAAAGCTTCTTCGATTTTCGGAAGTGTGTTTTCGTATCCTCCATGGAGATACACCATTGGTTCCTGACCTTCCTCAATCAGATTACCGAGTGTATCGGACAAAGTGTATTCGACCGTCACCACGGTATCTTTGGTAATTTTCATACTATTTCCTTAAATATTTCCAATCTTTTGCGCTAGCGCAGTCATTATACCTTCCTCAGAGTGTCGGTATGCTTTATCCTGCCGGAAGTTTTTGCTTCTACGATCGACATCATGAAAAAATCCTCCACCGCATTAGAACTTCTTGGCGGCATCACCGCAGAAGAATTCTTCAAGACATATTGGCAAAAAAAGCCACTTTTGATTCGCCAAGCCATTCCCGACTTTAAAGCCCTCTTCAGCCCAGAAGAACTGTTTGAAATGGCTGCTCGTGACGATGTCGAATCGCGATTAATTTGTTCGTTCGATAATCATTGGGACATGCAACATGGTCCAATATCGAAAATACCGCTTAAGCAAAAGAAAGATTGGACACTGCTCGTGCAAGGCGTCAATTTGCATCAAGAGAAAGCCGATCAGTTACTTCGACAATTCCGATTTGCACCAGATGCCCGTCTCGATGACCTCATGATCAGTTATGCCCGCGACGGCGGCGGTGTCGGACCACACTTCGATTCTTATGATGTATTTCTGTTGCAAGCACATGGTCAACGACGTTGGCGCATCAGCGCACAAAAAGATCTGACACTGATCGAAGGCATGCCGCTAAAGATCTTACGCAATTTCGTGTGTGAACAAGAGTTTGTTTTAGAACCGGGTGACATGCTTTATTTGCCACCGCATTATGCCCACGATGGAATTGCGATTGGCGAGTGCATGACCTATTCGATAGGCTTCCGTACACCGTCCTTCCAAGAGCTTGGTGAAGGATTCTTGCAATTCATGGTGGATACGATAGAGCTGCCCGGCCGCTATGCCGATCCTGATCTCAAACCACCGAAAAATCCAGCCGAAATTAGTTCGGCAATGTTAGAGCAAGTCATCGGTGAACTCGAGAAAATTCGTTTCTCAAAAAATGACATGACGATATTTCTGGGTGAATACCTGACAGAACCCAAAGCCTCGGTCTTTTTCGATTCCCCAGAGCCAGTTCTGACACCTAAACGGTTCACGCAAGCGGCTCTCAAAAATGGTGTACGACTGAATTTGAAGTCACAAATGCTCTACAACGGAAAGCACATCTTCATCAATGGTGAATCCTTCTCGGTTGGTGCACGCGACAAAGGGATTCTGAGCCTGTTAGCGAATCAACGCCAACTTAGCGGCGAGCAACTACAAGAAGCATCTGAAGATGTGATGGAAGCGTTCTGTATTTGGTATGAGGATGGCTGGTTGGAAATCAAAGCAAAATGAAGGAAACACTACAATTGAAATGAAAAAATTGGCCTTTGCAGTCACTTTTTTGATCACGAAACAACGAAGATTAGAAGAAATGATCTGTAAATCACAAATTTAGTTCATTTTTTTGGAAAAAATTCTCATCAGGTATATTCGATTGCCAGAAAACTCATTATAATTCGCGGTTGGGAAAGTTTCGTAGGCTTGGCATTCAATTAGATTTTCAACCGACGGCTTAACCTATTGAGCGATAATTACCGGTAATTATTCATCGCAAGTTTGTTGTTTTTTTAGATCTATTTATTGAAAGTAAAAACATGAAAAAATCACTTTTGCTCGTTTCCTTGTTGGCAGTAGCTTTGGTAGCTTGCGGTAAGAAAGAAGAAGCTTCTGCATCCGCTTCTGCATCCGCTTCTGTTGAAGCAGCTCCAGCATCTGCTGCAGCAGCTCCAGCATCTGCACCAGCAGCCGACGCAGCAGCATCTGGCGCATCTGCACCAGCAGCAGCTCCAGCAGCTGAAGCAGCAGCTTCCGCAGCATCTAAGTAATTTTCATTACTTCCAAGAAAAGCCGGTCCTAGACCGGCTTTTTTTGTATCCTTTACAAATGCATCCCGCTCAAATTCATGTAACGAATACTGAGTCGAATAAATTTGGATAGGACAAGATCCGCAGGAAAAACAAAAAAGGCAGATTAATATCTGCCTTTTTTTGTTTTTATGCAATGAACAATTACTTCAACTGTTCATTCAATACTTTAAGGATCTTCTGTGCCACTGGTGTTGCTGAAACCTTACCATCTTCACCATGCACTGTCACATGGCTGACATCGCCACTTTCCTTCACCAAAATACGGTACTTTTGACCATCTTTAGCAGTTTCACTAGAGCCCCAAGAGAAGAGTTTGGCAAAGAATCCCTCACTTGCGCCCTTTTTCTTAGCATCAATATCTTGATCGATGTATTGGACATAATACAAACCTTTAGAGCGATCGCGATCCTCGATGGTGAAACCAATACGATCTAATGCCAAACCAACACGACGCCATGAACGATCAAAGCCTTCATCAGTTTGCAAATAGTACAGATCATTCAAGGTCAGCAACTGCGAGCGTGGAGCGACATTCGACTGCACTTGAGCATCGTTTGTCGTCGCGGCGATCTGCGCTTTTGCTTTCGGCGCATCAGAGCCAAGTCGTATCATCAAACGAGATAAGAATTCAGCTTCAAGGCTGGGATCATTTGCACGAGAAGTCCACGCTGTCGTGTCTTTCTGCATACCTGTGTAAATTTCTTGAGCACCGCGGTGACTGATATAGACCTCAACTTCACCATTAGCACCACGCTCTACGCGAGTACGGAACTTGTCGCGCTCACCCGTGGAGTACAGTGAATCAAACACTTTACCCAATGTGGCGCGAATCATATCCTGAGGAATCTTGCCGCGATTTTCCGCCCAGTCCGTCTCCATCACGCCAGTCGATTCATTTTCGACATTGATCAAGAATCCATTGTCTTGCCAAAAATCTTTCAGAATAGGCCAAATAAGCTCTGGGCTCCCTTTCACGGCCAAGTAGCGCTGCGAACCATCACGTGCAATTCTTGCATCTTTCAACTGATTAGGAGCAACCACGCCACTCGCTGTACTGACCACACCACCGCCGCGCTGCTGAAGATAGGAGGAGGCTGTCGCACTACCTTGATCGTTTTCTGGGATAGAAAACCGGCTATCACGGCGAATTTGAGTCAAATCAGGTGGCACTTCCAAAGAGACTGTTTTTGCCTTAGCAGCACTACGGTAATCAACCCGATTCTCTGTCAGATTACCAGTAAAGGTACATCCTGTAGTGGCACCAGCAACTCCAATAACGCCAGCCCAAACCATTGCACGAACCAACTTCTTATTCGCAACTACGCTTTTAACCATGTGAAAATTCCTACGAGTTGTAATCAATTACCGCGCATCGAAGCGAGGAATGCTGAGGCACAGTGTCAAATTCTTCAACCGAGCAATTCCGCTTCACGTAATGCGGAACGAACAATATCATGATATTGGGTAGAAAGGCTAACTAATGGCAAACGAATTCCTGGCGGAATCATTCCCATTTCAGTCAAAGCCCATTTTACCGGCACTGGATTAGGCTCTATGAAGAGCTTTGCATGTAGAGAAAGAAGCTTATTATTAATCGCTTTTGCAGTCGCCAAATCACCATTCATCGCTGCTTTGCACATTTCATGCATTGCTCGCGGCGCGACATTGGCAGTGACAGAAATATTTCCCTTGCCACCGAGTGCCATCAAGGCGATTGCTGTCGCATCATCACCAGAATAAATGGCGAAGCTTTCAGGAACCATACGCAATAACTCGATATCACGGGCAATATTACCGCTTGCTTCCTTGACGCCGATAATCCCTGGCACCTTCGACAAACGCAGCATGGTCTCGTTTGACATATCAGCCACTGAACGACCGGGAACGTTGTACAAAATAATTGGGATATCAACCGCTTCAGCAATCGTTTTAAAGTGCTGGTACATACCCTCTTGGGTCGGACGATTGTAATAAGGAACTACCTGCAAGGATGCATCCGCACCGGCTTCTTTTGCAAAGCGCGTCAATGCAATCGCCTCAGCCGTTGAATTACCGCCAGAACCAGCGATAATCGGAATACGTTTTGCAGTATGTTCAACCGCAATGCGAATGAGTTCGCAGTGCTCTTCGACGCTCACAGTCGGCGACTCACCAGTCGTTCCAACGATCACAATACCATCGGTCCCTTCAGCAATATGCCAATCGATAAGCTTCTTTAAGCTTGGAACATCGAGGCTACCATCAGGGTGCATTGGGGTCACGATCGCGACCAGACTTCCTTGAATCTTTGTCATGTTAGTGAGTGTCAAAATGAAAGCGCATATTGTAGCGGAACAGTCTCTTGCTGAGTAACAGAATCCCAGATATTTACTAGGAAAATAGAGGGATTTGAGGCGGACATCCCTTTAAGGCGGGGAAGATGAGGCAAGACTGGTCTGGGCTACACATGCACTGTTAATTGAAAGAAATGTTGTTAGCGCTTCGGCGGCCGATTTTGAGGTAAAAAAATCTCGACTGAAGGCTAAATGATGCGACGCGCGCAAATGCTCTGAACGATTGCAGGACCATTTCGGTTGACCTGTCCCTGTTCAAAATCAAGACATTGAAAACCACGGCTATCAGACCCCGCCTGACATCGCTCCAACAGCTCATCCGTCTTCAATAAAAAATGAGGATTTTTCGGGCGCCCGAAGTTTTGATGTCCATCGGAGAATGTTTCGTAAATCAGAACACCACCGAGCTTTATCGAAGCGAAAATGGAAGAGAATAACGGTCGATGTAAGTAGTTCGTCACCACGACCAGATCAAAACACTCGTCGCGAAATGGCCAGCGATAGCCTTTTAACGAACCCTCCAGATCACATTGGATACAGTTTATGTTTAAGCGAGTCAGCTCAGCGAATGAAGCCGAATCTCGATCAACGGCGATGACCTGAAAGCCAAGCGCACTCAAATAACGCGAATGGCGCCCTGCCCCACATGCGAGATCAAGCGCCAATCCTGTTTTACCATGAATGTGAGGCTGCTGTCGAAGTAACCACGGTGATACCGCCTGATCCATTGTCTGAGCAACTTCAATCAATTTAGAGCCCAAAGATAGCAACATCGCCGCGCCCTTGGCGAATCAACTCGGGCTCGTCCGACGTCATATCAATCACCGTGGTTGGATTCAAACTACAAGCTCCACCATCAATCACCAAATCGATCAATTTCTCAAGTCGCTCACGAATTTCTTCAGGATCAGTCAAGGCCTCTTCATCTCCCGGCAAAATCAAAGTTGTTCCCAACAGTGGTTGTCCAAGCTCATCGAGCAAGGCATCCACAATATTATTTTGAGGAACACGCAAGCCTATCGTTTTGCGTGAAGGATGGCTCAAGCGACGAGGTACCTCTTTGGTCGCTTCCAAAATGAAAGTATAGGGACCAGGAGTGGCCACTTTTAACATGCGATATTGTCGATTATCGACCTTCGCATATTGGGCGATTTCCGAAAGGTCACGACACAACAAGGTCAAATGATGCTTTTCATCGACCCCACGAATGCGCCTTAAACGCGTGACCGCCTCCTTATCATCAAGATGACAGACTAAGGCATAGCACGAATCAGTTGGAACAGCGACAATGCCGCCTTGATGCACAATCTGCACCGCTTGTTTAATTAATCGGAGTTGCGGATTGTCAGGATGTATTTGAAAAAATTGGCTCATGGCCCGATTATAAAGAAATCGGGCCGAGTTTCGCTATCTCTGCGAGAAGATTTCGCGTTTCTCTGAGCAACAGCAAACAATTCTTCTCGCCAACCAACAACTCAATTTATCTTAAATTTTGTAGCGCGCGGATTCGCTCTTCCATCGGTGGATGAGTCGAAAAAAGTGCACTCAATTGTGAACCATCACCGATACCTGCTGCGGCCAAATCACTCGGCAAAGCCCCTGGATGCAAACCTCCCAATCGCGCTAACGCATTGATCATTGGTTGTTTGTGCCCCAATAATCGTGCCGACCCAGCATCTGCACGGAACTCACGCCGTCTTGAAAACCAAGCAACGATCAAAGATGCACCAATTCCGAACAAAATCTGGAAGACGAAACTTGCAATCTCAAAGCCAATTCCCGGGCGATGATTTTCTTCGTCTTTCGACAAGAAACTATCCACCAGATAGCCTGCAATGCGCGATAAAAACACGACAAAAGTATTCACCACGCCTTGAATCAAAGTCATTGTTACCATGTCGCCATTCGCGATGTGCGCAACTTCGTGCCCCAACACTGCTTCGACTTCTTCTTTGGTCATGGAATCGAGTAAGCCAGTCGATACCGCAACCAAAGCAGAATCTCGAGACGCGCCGGTTGCAAAAGCATTCGGCTCACCGTTATAAATTGCCACATCTGGCATTCCGATTCCCGCTCGCTGCGCCAGAGTTTGCACGGTCGACACCAGCCAAGCCTCGGTTGAACTGGACGGTTGATTGATGAGGCGAGCGCCTGTTGACCACATCGCCATCGATTTACTCATCAACAAAGAAATAATCGAGCCTGTAAATCCTATCACTGCCGAGTAAATCAGCAGTGTCGTCAGATTCAAACCATTCGCTGTTAAGTAGCGATTAACGCCGAGCAAAGACACGACGACACTAATTACCAGCATCACTGCGATATTTGTCGCAATTAACAAAAAGATACGCCCCATTTCAACCTCCTCAATCAGCAAGAATACATGCTCTCATGCGGCGGAATATGGAGTTTATTTTGATGAATTCAAGACGAGAGTTCAGTTCAAACCAATAACTGCGCAAACCGCTCCCACACGGGATTCAAATGAGATGGCAAAGATGGCAATTGACCAAGATCCGGGGAATGATCATCAGGAGCATGAAAATCCGAACCGCGCGAAGCTAAAAATCCATAATCTTGCGCGATCTTGGCATATTCAAGATATTGATCTGGAGTATGACTGCCGGTTACAACTTCAATGCCTTCACCACCCAATTGCTTGAATTCTTGCAGAAATTCATCATGGGCGATCAAGCTCAAATCGTATCGTCCTGGATGGGCAATCACAGCAATCCCACCGGCATTTTTGATCCACTTCACCGCATCTGATAATTTGGCCCAGCGATGAGGAACATAACCTGGCTTCCCATCCGCCAAATAGGATTTGAACACTGAAGAAACGTCTGGGCAAACACCAACCTCGACCAGGTAACGAGCGAAGTGTGAACGTGAAATCAAATCGGGGTTTCCGACATATTTAAGCGCTCCCGCATAGGTCCCGGGGATACCTGCTTGAGCAAGGCTATGCGCCATTTCTTCAGCGCGCTGTTGTCGCCCCGAACGGGTTTGCCGCAAACCAGCTTGCAAATCAGGGTTGTTTTCATCGAAGCCGAGTCCGACGATGTGAATTGTTTTACCCGCCCAAGTGACAGAGATTTCAACGCCTGTCAGATATTTCATGCCAAGATCGTGTGCAGCGGATCGTGCTTTTGCAATTCCACCAATTTCATCATGATCGGTTAAAGCCCACAGTTGGACTCCATTGGTAAAGGCGCGCTCAGCGACCACTTCAGGTGCAAACACTCCATCAGAAACCGTAGAATGACAATGTAGATCGACGTTAAGGTGATGCATGATGCTGAGCGCCACAAAAAGAAAACAATACGCGTATTGTACTCCTTGCGGCGCCTAGCTGCAGATCCGGCCAAACTAAACTTCAGGCACTTAGAGCTTCATTTCCAAGCGAAGACTGAATACCGTGTAAGTACGTGAGCGACTGCTTTGCAAATAATTGATGCCATTCACATACAAGCTACTGCCATTAACAAAGTCATTTGCTTGTAAATTGCTGGCCGAAAGCCTGAGTTTGAGATTGGGCGAAAAGCGCCACAAACTATAAACATCAATTTGCTTCTTGACTCCCGTCGATGCCGTCTGTGTATCACTTACCTGATTCGTATAAGCCGGCGTCCAATTGATATTGCCACCAGCACTGAATGGCGTCCCCTGCATTTTATAATCAAGCCCCAAATTCGCTGTCATCGTCGGCTGTTGATCTAGGCGATTATTAGGACCTTTAACATCATCAACATTCGACCAAAACCGACTAAAGTTGGTACGCACATCGATCGCAGGTCCTTCGCTCCAAAACTCTTGCAAAGGAAACTTCGCCTCAAGCTCAATACCCTTCGCAAGTGCACGCCCGATATTGATCGGCGAATTAACCCAACGCGATCCATTGCTGCCGCTGACAAGAACAGTGCGACGACGAATCAAATCATCAATGCTTCTCGCAAAAAGATTAACGCTCATGATGCCAGCGTTTTTTAGATAATGCTCAAATGCGATATCGATGCCACGCGAAGACTCCGGTTTTAGATCGGGATTTCCACTGCGATCTGGACGTGTCGGTCCATTCAATGGCGATATCGTCGGCACAGCGATGATGTCGTTCAAGTTAGGCGCACGATAACTACTCGTTAAACCTAAACGAATTTGATCTTTACCCCAGTCTGGAATGCGATACACAGCGTGAACGATAGGATTGACGACGCTACTTGAATTATTCACCACGTAGTTAGCTTTGGTGCTGTGCGTTTGGATGGACTCCCATCGCACTCCAGCATAAGCCGACCATTGGGCATTGATGTCGAATTCATCCTGAACGTAGGCCGCCATACGACGCGTGTTGGCCTCTAAGTTATCGCCAGAATCAATGAATTGTGGGAGTCCATTGTTCAAAGAGGTACGAGTTTGATTTCGATGACTGTTTTCGATCTCCCACCCAGTTGCCAGATTTTGACGATCGCCCCATGGCATGGTGTACTTACCGCCACTGGTCCACGAAGTATCACGCGTATCATTGACATCGACCATATTGTCGAGTTGGACTCCAGTTCGATCAAACTGTGAACGCACACTATTGCTATCAGAATGACCAACCCCGCCACCCAAACGTAGAGTTAGCTTCGACGTATCTTCGAACTTGTGTTGATAATTAAGGTTTGCGCGTGCGAACATCGACTCAGAATTACCACTTGAAAATGCGTGTGCTACTGGCGGCTTTTGAGTGATGGGATCAATGATCTGCGGCGTTTGTTCAATACTTATATCGCTATTTGAATGACTACGGTTGTTCATCAAGAATGGCTGAAAATTGACGGTGCCGCCATTCTCAAATCGATAGGTAAACCGTGGCGTGAGATGGATGCCCGTCGATGATCGTCGCGTATGATCGATTTGATCTTGCACCAGTTGAACAATACCTGCATCAGTCACTTCAGTCTTATGGGTGCTGCCTTGATCTGCTTGGCCATTGTGGGAAATTGATCCACTCAAGGCATAATTCAGCGCATCCCATTGACCTGGGTAGGTAATAGAAATATTCGGAGCCACTCGACCTTGTTCAACGCCCAGCGCAATTTTAAGATCCGTGTCTTTGGGATGAAATTCTTCGCGCAAAACGATATTGATCGTTCCCGCAATCGCTTGCGTACTAAACTCCGCCACAGGGCCACGCATAATTTCGATGCGCTCGATCTGATCTGGCGCCAGAGACTCCATTGAAAATCCGCGTGGCGGGCGCTCTCCATTTACCAGAATCTGGGTATAGCCATTTCCCATACCTCGCATACGAATGTCACCACCCCGCCCAGGGCGCCCACCGGCCGTGACGCCAGGAAGACGTTTTAAAATCTCGCCCACTGTGGAGTCGCCATCGCGGTCGAGCTCTTCGCGTCCGATGATGATTTTGCCAGCGATGGAATTGCGGCGCTGATCGACGTCGGTTTGCTTAGCCCCGTTCACTGTCACTTTTTGTACACCATCACTGGCTGGAGCAGGCGCGTTTTGGGTTTGCGACAAACGACGACGATTTTCTTGTTTAATACCTTTCGCAGGCGTTTGCTCAGTCGACTTCTTTTCTCCCTCTTGTTCTTGTTGCGTTTTTTGGGGCTCTGATTGTGCAAAGCTGGGTTGCGCAATTACGCTAGCCGCGACTAAAGAGAATGCAAGAGGATGAAGGCGAAATTGAGGGAACATAGGGATTAATAACGATTAGGCTGACGAAACGAATGGGCAAACGTCACATTCGTACTCATTCGTGCTCATTCGCAACCAATAAGCAAACACACTACTTAAGCACGAACAATGTTAATGACAGCATTATAGGTACTTCGTTCCCTCTCAAGCGCGAGCTGGGCGAAGAGATTTGTATAGAAATGAAACAAACTTCTTCATCATGTTACTCGCACAAGCTCTGTATCAATCCCAAACGATTACATTGCGTCTTGAATACGGCGAAACTTCCACTGTGCCAAACCAAAAAACACGGCCGCGAAAACAAGTAAGGCTCCGGCGCAAGGCAGTGCTGCATCAAGCCCCAAACCGCGCCAGGTCATCGCATCGAAACCATCAACCGCCCACCGAGTCGGTATCATGACGGTGACCTGTTGCAACCACGCTGGAAATAAGAAAGACGGCAACCAAGCACCACCGAGCATGACCATAACCAACGTCGCAAAAATTGAAATCCCGCGAGCCGCTTCTGGTGTTTTCCCAAATGCTGCAATCAACAAACCAAAACTCGCGGTCATCAAAGAAAAGCCCAGCACGATCGCAAAAAAGCCGGGAATGCTGCCTAAAATCTTCACCCCAAACACCAACATCGCAATCACAAATATGGTGCAAGTTAAAGCAGCGGCGATCAAAGCACTCGACAACATGCGCGCTGTAATAATGGTATTGACACTAAGCGGTGCAGCCAACATGCGATTCCAGATTCCCATCTTGCGCACCATCAAAACGCCAACACCAACATCGATCGCCATGAACAAAACAAATTGCACAATCATGCCCGCGAAGGAATGAGCAAAGCCATTGTATTTCGCTTCCAAGGAATCTTTCGCAACGACCGGTGTATCTGTCGTCACAAACGGCATTGCCAGCCCACCAGTGGAAGGTGCTGACGTTGCGCCAGCTGAATTCGATGCGGTCGTTTCCTGTTGAATGGATGCGCGTTGTTGATATCGCTGCACGCTACGCAAAAAATCCTTTAGTTGCGTTTGCTCATTGCTCAAAGCTGCCCCGCCCTCTAATTGTGTCAAACCACGTTCGACCAGATCACTACCCGCGCGACCATTGAACATTTCGGCACTGACGACTTGCATGACTTGTTGAGTCAAAATACCTTTAACCATGGCCAAAGTCGTGCTCTGCGAAGGATCATAGAGCAAGGGTAAATCCGCCTTCTTTCCTGCACCAAAAAGAGCATCACCTGCAGCTTGACCAAATCCTTTAGGAATCTGAACAGCGACTGCCAATTTACCTTTTCTCACCTGTTCTTGCGCTTGTTCTAGACTGAACTCCAAGACTTCAAGGGTGGCTTCGCTCTTTAGGCCTACGAGAATCTTCTGACTAGTTGCATGCTGATCTTCCATGATCACTGCAATCTTAATTTTCGCCGCTTCCTTACCTCCATTACCACCGGTCAAAAAACCAAAAAATGCTGCGAGAACAACCGGCATCACCAGACTCAAAAACAAAGCCCGCTTATCCTTTAAAAACAGTAATACATCTTTGCGTATTAATGCGAGGATGGCTATTTTCGTACTCATAATTCAACTCCAATCACTTATCTTTTACATGTTCGGACTGATCCCAATGATGGATCTAGTCGCGCAAACTACGGCCGGTTAAAGTCAAGAAAACCTCTTCCAATTTCGCCTTGGCAGTCGCAAAGTACAAAAGTTGATGTCCTTGTTGTTGGAGATACTGAAGACAAGCAAACGCATGATCTTGATCTTGTAGACGGAGAGCGCCAGTGCATGCCGAAGAGGCTAATTCCAATGCCATCACGCCCGGCATCGCTAGCAACGCGTTCTTCTGTTCAGGCGCCAGAGCTTGTGCTAGCTCAAAATTCAGAGCCGCCTGAGCAGGCAATCGTTGATAGAGTTCTGCGGGACTACTGTTCGCGATGACTTTTCCATGATCAATAATGACTAAGTGGTCGGCTAAGCGCTCGACTTCTTCCATATAGTGACTGGTGTAAATCAAAGATTTGCCACGCGCTTTTAGCACCTCTAGCGCGTCGAAGATTGCATTTCGACTCTGTGGATCGACACCCACGGTAGGCTCATCAAGTATCAGCAGTTCGGGGTCGTGTAGCATCGCCGCTGCGATATTTAAGCGCCGCTTCATACCACCAGAAAAGTCTGATGGCTTATCTTTGGCACGGTCGGCGAGGCTTACCAACTCAAGCGCAGATTGAATGCGCGTTTGTAAGTCCTTACCGGACAATCCATACAATCCACCAAACAAGCTTAGATTCTCGTTGGCACTCAGGTCTTCGAACAAGGCCAAATCTTGTGGCACAAGACCAATGTATTTTTTGCTGTCGGCATTTTTCGCGCCCGCTTCTGAATAATGCAAAGCAATATTGCCACGATCAATTCGAATCAAGCCACAAATCGCACTCACAAGTGTCGATTTGCCCGCGCCGTTCGGCCCCAGCAATCCTAAAGTCTGTCCTTTTTGCACAGACAAACTCACACCAGAGAGCGCCTCTCGCTCACCGTATCGCTTACAAACATCCTGGACTTCCAATAGCACCGATGACATCGCCTCACCTCACTCAAAACAATTCAAATGTGCATGAAGTATGCGCCGCTTTAATCCCATTTCAAAGATGCAACTAACATCAATTTGATATGACATTTGTCATGACAAGGCTCAAATCAAAGGAGCATAAAAAAAGCCATCCGAAGATGGCTTTAGTCGATTCATCATTGAAGGCGAAAGCATGTTTCGGCGATCAAGTTTTAGTCATTATTGTTGGATAGGTTCAAATTCAATTGAGAACGTACCATGTCTTCTTTATCGGAACGGGAACCATTGCGTACTGCTTCCAGACGATCCAAATAATCTGGCGTCACGTCGCCGGTGATGTAATAGCCGTCAAAGCATGAAGCTTCGATACTCTTCAATGTTGGATTCACCGCTGCAATTGCACGCTTCATATCCGCTACATCTTGGTAGACCAAAGCGTCAGCCGTAATTTCGCGGCAGATTTCTTCTTGCGTACGACCATAAGCAATCAGCTCGCTACGTGTCGGCATATCGATACCATAGACGTTCGGGAACTGCACTGGTGGCGCTGCGGAAGCGAATACCACCTTACGGGCGCCAGACTCACGTGCCATCTGCACGATTTCGCGACTAGTCGTACCACGCACGATGGAGTCGTCGACCAACAAAACATTCTTGCCTTTGAACTCAGAAGCGATCGCATTCAATTTCTGACGCACAGACTTCTTACGAATAGCTTGACCTGGCATCATAAATGTACGGCCAATGTAGCGATTCTTAATGAAGCCTTCGCGATAATCCAAATTTAAAGAATCAGCAAGCTCCATTGCGGACGGACGGGATGAATCTGGAATTGGCATCACAACGTCGATATCACCATGAGAAAACTCACGACGAATCTTGTCAGCCAAATACTCACCCATATGCAGACGCGTTTGATAGACCGAAGCGCCGTCAATCGTTGAATCAGGGCGAGCCAAATACACATACTCAAATGCACAAGGATTCAGGCTCGGACTTTCGGCGCATTGTTCAGCATACATCTTGCCATCGAGATCAATGAAAATCGCTTCACCAGGAGCGACGTCACGTTCGAACTTAAATCCTGTACCTTCCAAAGCAACTGACTCACTCGCCAACATGTATTCGATACCATTATCCGTTTGCGCAGTACCGATACACAAAGGACGAATACCGAACGGATCGCGGAAAGCCAGCATACCGTAACCCGCAATTTGCGCGACCACCGCGTAGGAACCACGAACACGGCGATGCAACATCGCCACTGCTCGGAACAAAGAAGCAGGATCAAGTGAATAACCGCTGACGACTTCTTGAATTTGATGCGCCAAAATATTCAGCAACACTTCGGAGTCCGAATCCGTATTCAGATGACGATAGTCATTCTTGAACAGTTCCACTTTTAAGTCAGCAGCATTCGTCAAATTACCGTTATGAGCCAATACGATGCCAAACGGTGCGTTGACATAAAATGGCTGCGCTTCTTCTTCGCTGGTTGAACCCGCGGTTGGGTAGCGCACTTGACCGATACCAATATTGCCCGGCAAAGAACGCATGTTGCGCGTGCGGAACACGTCACGCACTAAGCCATTAGCTTTATGCATCGCAAATTTATTGCCATGACTAGTAGCGATACCAGCCGCATCTTGACCACGGTGCTGCAGTAACAGCAGTGCGTCATAGATGAGTTGATTAACAGGATTTTTTGAAACTACGCCGACGATGCCACACATGGTGGACTCCTAAAAAACAAAAATTAAGAACGAACCCAAGCATCCAAACTCAGGAAAAACCAACAACAAAAAACTTTTCATTCTGCTCTAGCGCGGAGCTGGTACAGCATCGATCACTAGAACTTTACATGTTGCGTAATTGACCCCGGCAAAAACGGCATCACCGTTTGCACAGCACTGACGGCGACTGGACTTAGAATTGCATCTTTCCAAAACGCTTGTTGAGGAATCGCCGTCATGCCACACACAAGCACCATTGTCATCACAATCACACAACCGCGAGCCAAGCCAAATAGGCCGCCCAAACCACGATCTGCCAAACTTAATCCACTGGCCTTGATCATTGCGTCAACCGCTTTCATCAAGAGCGCCATCAGTAAGCGTACGCCGATAAACAAAGCAAGAAAGGCGACGATCATGCGCGTCAACTGCCCTGGGATGACGTTGGGTAACCAATCCGCAAGACTAGCGCCAAACGCGTTTGCAACCACCAAGGCAACGATCCAACTAATCAAGGACAAAATCTCTTTGATCAGGCCGCGCAAAGTGCTGATCACAATCGAACACAATAAAACGAAAATGACAATGTAATCGAATAGCGTCACGTTCTTCTCTTTGAATTCTCGAAACCTTTTTTTGACACCACTTTTTCTGACACCATTTTTTTTACAACATTAAAGCATTCACCTCGCATCCAATAGCCGGACACTAGGTTCTTGAACCATTCGACATTTGCGAATCAGTTCACGGCGACTCAGTGCGGAATCAAGCTGCCATTCAAACCTAGCTTCACCAATTTCTTTTGCATCTTTTCGGCTTCTGCTTTGGAATTAAATGGTCCCACGCGAATACGTATCACCTCGCCGTTATCAGTGACGATTTTTTGCGTATAAGTTTGAATATCAGCCGCCTTCAATTTTGCTTGAAGTTCTTTGATCTTGGCTTGCGAACTCATCGCAGCAACTTGCACTGAGAAACTTCCAGCAGGTTTAGCTGATGCTTTATCGGCTGCAGCAGTTTTATTCTGCTTGTTATCTTTGTCACCAGCATCGCGCCCCTCAAGAAGAGCTAAGGCCCGCGCAGCTTCATCCTTGTTGTCCTTTTTCGTTTCTTGTTTATGGTCTTGCTTAAGGTCCTGTTTAACTTCGGCCTTCTGATCCACTTTGACTTCTGACTTTTTGCTAGCCTCTGCTGGTTTTGGCAAGTTTTCTGGTTTGGCATTGGCAGCCGTATTCACTGCGATCGAACTGACAGGCTTACTCGCAGTATCAACTTTCGCGATCGATGTTTCTACTAATGGTTTGCTATCGTTCTTGGTATTCGTTTGTGGATTAGTCGCCGCTGGAGATATGACTTCTTCGTTCTTATCGATTGATTGTGGCGCGACAGGATTTATTGAGGCTGTGTTGACTGAAGAGGCTGCCGCGGAAACAGGAGTTGCGACTGGTCGAGCGACCTCTTTGACCTGCAGTGTGTTGTTTGCATCCTTCGACGGGATTTCAATCGCGATAGTCGGGGCGCTACTCTTTGGCTCCGATTCAAAAATCATCGGCAAACCAATCACCGCCGCCAACACCAAGGCAATCGCGCCAATAAGACGTCGACGAGCGCGCTTCTTTTCCGGTAGTTGGACTTCTTCCTCATTGCGACGACGCGGATTGTTTGCACGTTTATTGAGACGATTCAGCTTATTTGGTTTGACAGCGTCGACCTCTTCGCCAATGCTTTGTTCAGCACGGGAGCGAAACTCGCCATCATCAACCGCCTCGGTTGCTTCCTGCTTTTTCTGCTTAAATAGCGTATCCAGGCTCATAACAGGTGTCTTAAGTTCTCAATTCTCAGCCACGATCGCTCACAATATGGCTCGATCCTGACAGCATTCTTGAAGTACGTTGGTAACGCGACGTCTTAATGGGTTTTCGTTCGTCTTGCACGCATGACACCTGCGACTGTCAAAAACGATCCGAAGACCACTATTCTATCATTTTCCCCCGCTTTACTCACCGCAAACATGTAGGCATCCTCCGGAGAAATGAATTTTTGTACACTATGTTCAGCGTCATTCGTCACGCCCGCTGCTTCTAAGCGCACCGCTAACTCTTCTGCACTTGCTGCGCGTGGCAATGGCAAATCGCAAACACACCAATGATCAATGCGACCTTTCATATGTGCTAGCACGCCATCAATGTCTTTATCTTGCATGGAACCAAACACGGCGTAGGTATACGCATGAAAGCCCATGTTATCGAGGTTTTGTGCAAGCGCTCCAGCCGCATGTGGATTGTGCGCGACATCCAGTACGACCACCGGACGTCCCGGCATGACTTGGAAACGCCCCGGCAATTCCACCATCACCAAGCCGGTTCTCACCTCTTGCGCCCCTACTGGCAATTGAAAGCGCAAAGCCTCTAGCGCCGCAAGAACGGCACAAGCGTTCAACAATTGATTCGCGCCGCGCAGGCCGGGGTAAGCTAAAGAATTGCGGCGTTGTTCACGACCGCCATAATTCCATTGTTGCTTGTCACCGTTATAGTTGAAATCACGGCCAAACAAACGCAAGTCAGCGCCAATCGCATTAGCGTGATCAATCAATGTTTGCGGTGGTTGCGGATCGCTGCAGATCGCCACCTTACCTGCACGGAAGATGCCTGCTTTCTCAAATCCGATCAATTCACGAGTATCACCAAGGTAATCGGTGTGATCAATATCGACGCTGGTAACGATAGACACATCGGCATCAATCACATTGACCGCATCTAGACGACCACCGAGCCCAACTTCGAGTATCACCACGTCTAGCGTTTCTTGTGACATCAAAAGGCAGATCGCCAAGGTCGTAAATTCAAAGTACGTGAGGGAAATATCACCGCGCGCGGCTTCAACTTTCTCGAAGGCTGACACCAATAAGGCATCATTAGCTGGCACTCCATTCAAGCGCGCGCGTTCATTGAAGTCGAGGAAATGCGGTTTGATATAGAGACCCACGCGATAACCAGCTTGCAGCAATACCGATTCCAGCATCGCACAAGTCGAGCCTTTACCGTTGGTACCGCCGACCATGATCACGGGGCAAGAGAATTTCAAACCAAGGCTTTGTTTCACTTGAGCCACGCGCGCGAGGCCCATATCGATCTCTTTGCTATGGCGCTTTTCAAGCAAAGCCAGCCATTCAGATAAATTCATGAATCTTACTTTGTAGACGGAAAATAGATATGAAAAAAGCCTGAAGCTCTGCCATTTTGGCAAGCACTTCAGGCTTCTTAAACCACTTCAACTTACGATACCGCTTCTGCTGGTTGATTCTGCAACAAGGCCATCAATCTGGCTAATTCTTCACGCAGTTTGCGGCGGTCAACCACCATATCTACCGCACCTTTTTGCAACAAAAATTCAGCGCGCTGGAAGCCTTCTGGGAGCTTTTCGCGGACTGTATTTTCGATCACGCGAGGACCTGCAAATCCGATGAGCGCCTTCGGTTCCGCAATCACCACATCACCCATGAATGCGAAAGACGCAGAAACACCACCCATGGTTGGATCTGTCAACACGGAGATAAAAGGCAATTTCTTCTCTGTGAGCTTGGTCAACATCGCGGTCGTCTTTGCCATTTGCATCAAGGACAACAAGCCTTCTTGCATACGTGCGCCACCGGTTGCGGTAAAGCAGATAAATGGTGTCTTTTGCTCGAGCGCAGTTTGCACACCACGCACAAAACGCTCTCCGACCACAGAGCCCATCGAGCCGCCCATGAAGCCGAACTCAAAGCATGCGACAACTGCCGGCATCGACATGATGGAACCACCCATTACCACCAGAGCATCGGTTTCATTAGTACTATCCATCGCCTCTTTCAAGCGTTCTGGATATTTCTTACTGTCTTTAAATTTCAGAGTATCGACTGGCAGCACTTCGTGACCAATCTCATAACGGCCACCAGTATCCAGCAAGGCATCTAAACGCTCACGGGCACTTATGCGCAGATGATGATCGCACTTTGAGCAAACATGAACATTTGCTTCGAGATCGGAACGATATAAAACCGCTTCGCATGATGGGCATTTAACCCAGAGACCTTCTGGCATCGAGCGGCGGTTTGCCGTCTCGGAACGTTGAATACGTGGGGGAAGTAATTTTTCTAACCAACTCATGGTTCTCTCCTCTGTGCATTTTGATGAGTTTCCATCATCAAACGAGCGGCATCGACTCCAAGAATGCTGCAATTGGCGCGTATTCTATTCTATTTCAGCGCCAATTGCGACCTCGAAGGCAGAGAAAAGCCCTATTTCATAGCAATCTTAGCAATGAAATCGTAAGATTACCCTTCCTAAACTCAACTATCCAAAGCAGTTCTGATTTCTGCAATAAAGCCTTGAACAGAAGAAACAACCGCCCCCTCGGGTGCGCTTTCAATTTCTTGAATGATGCGTGAACCGATCACAACCGCATCAGCCACCGAGGAAATCGCTTTTGCCGTCGCCCCATCACGAATACCAAACCCCACACCCACCGGCACTTTGACGGATTGTTTAATGCGCGGAATCATGGCACCCACCGCATCCACATCAAGTGCACCGGAACCAGTCACACCTTTCAGTGACACATAGTACACATAGCCCGTGGCGATCCGCCCGACTTGCGCAATCCGCTCATCGGTTGAAGTTGGTGCAAGCAAGAAGATGGTATCCATTTGCGCCGCATGCATCTGCGCGGCAAATTCTTCGCACTCTTCGGGCGGGTAATCAACAACCAAAACGCCATCGACGCCCGCGGTTTTTGCCGTATCAATAAAGGCGGCTTGCCCCATACGCTCAATAGGATTAGCGTATCCCATTAACACCACAGGCGTGGTTTGATTGCGTTCCCGAAATGCGGCAACGATGGCTAGCACTTGTCGCAGTCCGACACCCTTCAAGAGCGCGCGCTCGGAGGCACGTTGAATAACCGGACCATCCGCCATCGGGTCAGAAAACGGAATGCCGAGTTCGATAATATCTGCGCCACCCGCGACGAGTCCATGCATTAACTCCAAAGTCAATTCTGGAGATGGATCACCTGCTGTGATGAATGGGATCAATGCTTTACGTTGAGCCTGCGCCAACGCATCTAAACATGTTTGAATACGAGACATGATTTACCTTTGAATGTTCGGGGCTAGCAAGAGGGTTTTGCTTTCAGCAGCATCCCCTTACACAGGCATTTGCATCTGCAACTACATCTGCAACGACACCTGCATTTGCCCCGCAAAAAAACTGTGAAGCGCCAAGACCAAAATCCAACCCGGTCTTGGCTTGAACTTATTTAGAACTTCAAACCAGCACGTTCAGCGACAGTGTGCATATCTTTGTCGCCACGTCCAGATAAGTTCGCGAGCACAATTTTGTCGCGCCGAAGGCTCGCTGCCAACTTGGCTGCATACGCTAAGGCATGACTCGATTCCAACGCAGGAATAATGCCCTCAATACGGCAACAATCATGGAAAGCTTGTAGGGCTTCTTCATCAGTGATGGTCTCATATTGCGCGCGTCCCGAATCTTTTAACCAAGCATGCTCAGGGCCAACACCAGGATAATCGAGACCAGCTGAAACCGAGTGCGTCTCGATGACTTGTCCATTCTCGTCTTGCATGATGTAAGTACGATTACCATGCAAAACGCCAGGTGAACCCGCAGTCAAGGACGCGGAATGTTTACCACTTTCCAAGCCCTCACCCGCCGCTTCAACGCCAACCAAACGAACCTCAGTTTGATCAATGTATGGATAAAAAATTCCCATCGCATTTGAGCCACCACCGACGCAAGCTGCGACGACGTCAGGCTGGCGCCCTGCGATTTCGGGCATCTGCCATAAGCATTCCTCGCCAATCACGGATTGGAAGTCTCGCACCATCATTGGATAGGGATGCGGTCCGGCGACGGTACCAATGATGTAAAAGGTGTTATCAACATTCGCGACCCAGTCGCGCATCGCTTCATTGAGTGCATCTTTCAGAGTCTTGGAACCCGATTCGACTGGCACGACAGTAGCACCCAACAACTTCATACGATAGACATTTTGCGCCTGTCGTTTGACGTCATCTGCGCCCATGTAGACCACGCATTCCAAACCAAAACGTGCGCAAATCGTGGCCGTTGCAACGCCATGTTGTCCGGCGCCGGTTTCTGCGATCACGCGTGGTTTACCCATGCGCTTTGCCAACAATGCTTGGCCAATCACATTATTGATCTTGTGCGCGCCAGTGTGATTGAGATCTTCGCGCTTAAAATATATTTGTGCGCCACCAAGCTGCTCCGACCAGCGTTTCGCATGATAGATCGGCGATGGGCGCCCCACAAAATGCTTCAACTCATAACGGAATTCGCGCAGGAACTCCGGATCTTGTTGGAACTTTGCGTATGCTTCTTTCAACTCATTCAAAGCGTGCGTCAGTGTTTCAGAAACAAAACTACCGCCAAAAATACCGAAGTGACCACGGGTATCGGGATAAGCGTAATTCTTCGCGTGAAATAAGGGAACTGCGTCGCGATTGGATAAACTTTGGACGTCAGTGCCAACACCTGAGACGTGTGCAGCACCGAGAGAGGAAGCCTCGGTTTTCATATGAACTCTTCATGAAAAAGTGTTTTAATTGATGTGATCCGCTGTCCGCACAGCATGAATGAATGCTTGCACCTTAGCCGGATCCTTAATCCCTTTTGACAGCTCGACACCACTACTGATGTCGACCGCAAACGGCCGTACTTGTTGTACAGCGTCAGTCGCGTTTTGTACGCTCAAGCCACCACTTAAAACGACCCGAGGCGCGAGCTCTTTTGGGATGAGAGACCAATCAAAAACCTTTCCACTACCACCGAAACTATCGACGAAAGTATCAAGAAGCAGCCCTTGAAACAATGGACTATTTGCTCGATAAGATGCCTCATATTCTAACAAATCTTGTGCGCTTGTGTCAGGTTTCACGCGGAAAGCACGCAGAAATGGGCGCTTGACCCGCTCTGCAATCATCTGACACGTTTCGACAGACTCATCACCATGAAATTGCAACACTTGTATCGGTGCTCGTTCGACAACCGATTCAACAAAACTCGACTCTGCATTCACGAAGAGCCCCACCGAAGTCACAAACGGTGGCAAGTCAGCGAGTAGATGTGCCGCTCGATCACCATCAACAAAACGCGGACTCTGTGGATAAAACACGAAGCCTAGGGCATCTGCACCAGCCTCGACCACCGCACGTAAATCTTCTTCACGGGTAATGCCGCAAATTTTAATCCTTGTTCGTTGAGCCACATCCCTCTCCATCAAGCATACGACAATACAAAATATCATCATAGCTGAGTTTTGGATGATGAAGTGAAAGTCAAAACTCCGGGCGGCGGAATGAGGCCCAAGTTTCAAGATAGATCAATCGATATCCTGATTTTAAAAATGGTTCACGGAAAAGCAAAAAGGTGCCGTAGCACCTTTTTGCATATTGACCAGCTCAGCTTACATCCTTAAGCCGGCTTATTTTTCTCCTCCGCAGCTACTCCCTAATTCTTACGCAACTTTTTTCGAGTCGAAGAATTGTTCGTCTTCGGTCGATCCATGCAATGCGGTTGTCGAAGATTGACCTTGCTGAATCACTTGTGTCACAGCATCGAAGTAACCTGTACCCACTTCGCGCTGATGCTTCACTGCGGTAAAGCCCTTCTCCGCAGCAGCGAATTCTGCTTCTTGCAACTCTACGAATGCGGACATCTGACGACGAGCGTAGCCATGAGCCAAATTGAACATACCGTAATTCAAAGCGTGGAAGCCTGCCAAAGTGATGAATTGGAATTTATAGCCCATCGCACCCAATTCTTTTTGGAATTTCGCAATCGTTGCGTCATCCAAGTTTTTCTTCCAGTTGAAGCTTGGCGAGCAGTTATATGCCAGCAATTTGCCTGGGAACTTCGCGTGAATTGCATCTGCAAACGCTTTTGCAAACGCTAAGTCTGGCTTACCAGTTTCACACCAAATCATGTCGGCATATTCAGCGTAAGCAAGACCACGAGAGATCGATTGTTGCAGACCTGGTTTCGTCTTGTAGAAACCTTCAACGGTACGTTCACCAGTCAAGAACGGCTTGTCGTTATCATCGATGTCAGATGTCAACAAATCAGCAGCTTCTGCATCAGTACGTGCCAACAAAACTGTTGGTGTACCCATCACATCAGCAGCAAGACGAGCTGCGTTCAATTTTTCAACAGCTTCACGTGTTGGCACCAAAACCTTACCGCCCATGTGGCCACACTTTTTCACAGAAGCCAATTGATCTTCGAAGTGCACGCCAGAAGCACCAGCTTCAATCATGGCCTTCATCAATTCAAAAGCATTCAAAACACCACCGAAACCAGCCTCAGCATCTGCGACAATCGGCGCAAAGAAGTCAACATCACCAGAGCCTTCGGACCATTGGATTTGATCTGCACGCGTCAATGTATTGTTGATACGTTTCACAACCAAAGGAACTGAGTTCGCTGGATACAAAGATTGGTCCGGATACATTTCACCAGCGACGTTGGCATCGCCAGCCACCTGCCATCCGGACAAGTAGATCGCTTTCAGACCCGCTTTAACCTGTTGCATTGCTTGATTACCCGTCAAAGCACCAAGTGCGTTAATGAACGGCTCATTATTAACCAAGTTCCATAATTTTTCGGAACCACGTTTTGCCAGAGTGTGCTCGACTTGCAAAGAACCACGCAAACGCACCACGTCTTCCGCTGTGTAGTTACGCTTGATACCTTTCCAACGCGGATTGGTATCCCAGTCTTTTTGAATTTCAGCGATTTGTTGTTCGCGTGTCAGTTGCTGTGTCATGGTCATTCTCCTAAAAGAGTGCTGCAGTGATTAACAAGTTAAAAAGTGTTCGTCCTTGGGATATATAGTAGGACAAACCTTGCAGCGCAACAATGTCTTATATAAGACATAGGAGAAATATTTTTTACCTACAAATCAGATAGTTACAGTCTTCATTCCATGATACGAAATGATTTTCCTTCCAGTGAAACGGAAATGTGCGGCAGCACATCAACAAATTCCGCATTATGAAATTACTTTTTCACGATGCGAGAATACGCCACCTTTTGCAAGGATTTTTATGAAAATTGGAATCGCGACCGCGTCTAAACGATCCAAGTGCATCTATTCAAGAGTGTTTTTGAATAGCAGCTGTCGCGCCAGAACGACGAAAACGTAAAGAATCTTAGGAAAGCCGAAAATCGTACAGATAGTTCAGTCGTATCTTAAGCGATTATGCGACCTGCTCAAGATGAGCATCGTGGTTACGATCGAGGAAATAGTCGAACAAACTTTCATTCAAGCCTTGTTCCAACACTAAGTGAACCTGGCGCGCCAAAGCAGAATTGCTACGCGTATCAAACACAAACAATCGATACACATCGGCTAAGGATAAGGCTGCTGGATTCATAATGAGAATCCAACGATCTCCCCTGCTATCATTCTTACTCCACAGACGACGTCGCACGCTGGTTGGCGCATCAAGCACAACACGCCCGACCCAACCCTGTTCGACCATCTTAGAAAGAATGCCTTCAATCTCATCAATACCGAAGCGCGTACGGGACCGAATACTGAGCGTGTCGATCGCGGCATTGGCATCTGAGTTACGAGCCAGCACCAATACTCGCAACACCGCCATAGCATCTTCAAAGGCACTTCCGGCTACTGGCACATGCCACCATCGCTCGTACTTCACCACAGGCAGAGATGCCGTAATGACTGCACCGATTAAGGTAATCAGCCAAGACAAATAAATCCAAATGAGAAAAATGGGAATCGCCGCCAAGGCACCGTAAATAACCGTATAGGTTGGGAATTGCTTAATGAAAATCGCAAACAAACGCTTCGCAATCTCAAAAACCACGGCAGCAAAAAAACCACCCCACGCAGCATCCCGCCAATCCACAGATCGATTCGGTACTACTAAATAAAGCAAAGTGTAGGCCCCAGTGGTGAGAACCACCGAAAATAAAGTGTAAAAAACAGCACCAAGTATTGGCATCGACTTGGTCACATCGGTCGTCGCAGTAAAGAGGAACGAAGTCGCGCTAATTGAGAGACCGATCAAGACCGGCCCCAAGGTGACAATCGCCCAATACACCACCACACGCTGCGCCAAAGGACGGGAGCGTTTCACTTGCCAGATTTGATTAAATGTCTTATCGATCATCGCCATGGTCGCCACCGCCGTAAACATCAGGGCGACGCCACCAACTGCAGATAAGCGCGTCGCTTTGGTGGCGAACTGCGTGAGATAGCCAAGGATTGATGACGAGATCGATTTCGGCATCAAACTTTGCGTAAAGTAGGCTTCAAGTGAGGTCTTAAAATCGGTGAAGAGAGGGAATGCTGTGAGTATCGCCAGAGCAATCGTGAGTACAGGAACCAAAGCAAGCACTGTGGTAAACGTCAGGCTGCCAGCAACCTGCGGTAAGCGCACTTCTTGCAAGCGACGGTGCGCAAAATGAACAAGATTTCGAATTTGGATCCAGCTTAAACCGCGCATAGATGTTCTCAGAATTCTCTGGCATAACCAGAGCTAGATGCATAAATGCTTATTGTACCTCCTCAAGCGTAGATTACAGCGTTGCGATTGATGGCATTTGAAGCAGCAGAACGCCGTTCAACACAGAGATCTTATTGGCCCACCCCAAAACAAGCATTCGTATAAAAGTAAATTCAGATTGCCGACACAAAGCTGCGATATCATCTCGTCCGTGCTGCGCCTCGCGAAAAGCGATTTAAAAACAACAAGAATTATTGTTTTGTATAGAAATAAGGTAAATTTCACTTTATGAATGATCCAACCCAAATACTCATCCTCTATTACTCGCGCCACGGTAGCACACGTCGTTTGGCGGAATTGATTGCTCAAGGCGTCGAAAGCGTCACGGGATGTGAAGCACGGCTGCGTACCGTCCCTGCGGTTTCGACCGTGATTGAAGCCACAGAAGCGAGCGTGCCAGCGAATGGTGCGCCGTATGTGGAAATCAGTGATCTACAAGAATGCCACGGACTTGCGCTGGGCTCCCCCACCCGCTTCGGCAATATGGCAGCGCCGATGAAATATTTTTTGGATGGTACATCGAGCGAATGGCTGAACGGTAGTTTGGCAGATAAGCCTGCATGTGTCTTCACGTCGACTGGAAGTATGCACGGCGGTCAAGAATCAACATTAATTTCAATGATGCTCCCTCTCATGCACCATGGCATGCTGATATTGGGGCTCCCTTTCAGCGAGCATCCAGAATTAATGACGACAAGTAGCGGTGGAAGTCCCTATGGTGCGACTCATTGGTCTGGCTTAGATGGAAAGCAGCCACTAACTGAAGACAGCAAAAAACTTGCGATCGCCCTAGGAAAACGATTGGCTGAAACCGCACACAAATTGCGAGGCCACCATGACTGAAATGGGCTCAAAAAAACTTCATATCGGCGCAGCCGTGAGCCTACTCTGCCTGATCGCATTGGCGATTGCATGGGAGTGCTTCATTAGCCCATACAAACCGGGCAACTATTTTTTCGCCATTAAAGTCGTTCCTCTTTTATTCGCTATACGAGGCGTCCTCACTGCGCGCGTTTATACTTTGCAGTGGTCATCAATGCTAGTGCTTCTCTACTTCATGGAAGGTGTCGTACGTGCGAGCGGCGATGCCGATCCGGCATCTAGACTCATGGCCGCATTAGAAATCGTTTTAAGTATCAGTTTCTATTTGTGTGCGATCTTCTATGTACGCCCCTTCAAACGTCTCGCTAAAAAACTAGAGAAAGAGAAAAAGGCCGAGGAGCTGAATGGCACGCATAACACTCTGGATATCAACCAGACTTCTGCACCACATGATCCATCAGAAAAGGCGTGATACACATGGATCAGCACAAGAGATTTCTAGAGGCCTGTGTAAGTATCGTTGGCGCAAACGGCGTGATCACCGATCCGAGTTTGCAAGAGTCATTTCTAAGGGAATGGCGCCGCCGCAAAGTGGGTCGCGCTTTAGCTGTAATATGTCCGAGCAACACCGAAGAAGTTTCGAGTATTGTGCGACTTTGCCATGAGAACCATATTTCCATCGTGCCGCAGGGTGGCAATACAGGTTTAGTCTATGGTGGAATCCCAGATGAGAGCGGAAATGCGATTGTTCTCTCCCTAAGAAAACTGAATCGCATTCGAGAAATCGATCCTCAAAACAACGCGATTACAGTGGAAGCTGGCTGTATTTTGCAAACGATCCAAGAACACGCTGCTGATCATGATCGCCTGTTTCCACTGTCGCTTGCTTCAGAGGGTAGCTGCACCATTGGTGGCAATCTTTCCACGAATGCTGGTGGAACGGCAGTCCTACGATATGGAAACACACGTGAGCTTTGTCTTGGACTTGAAATTGTCACCGCCGACGGTCGGATTTGGAACGGGCTCAAACAACTTCGCAAAGACAATACGGGATATGATCTCCGCGACCTCTTCATCGGCGCCGAAGGCACGCTTGGAGTCATCACCGCCGCAGTGATGAAGCTTTTTCCAAAAACAAAACATCAAATCTGTGCGTTCGTGGCGGTCGAGGATCTTTCACAATCTGTTCAATTTCTGAACTTCCTGCAACAACGCTTTAACGAAAACTTGACCGCATTCGAGATCATGAACGCCTTCAGTCTCGAGCTAGTAGCACGAGCGTTCCCACACTTACAGATTCCGCAACTTCAAAAATCACCATTTTATATTTTAGCCGAAATCTCAAGTAATGCCGATGTAGCGCACTTGAATGGCGAAATCGAAAATGAGCTGTCGCAAGCACTCGAGGCAGGCTTAGTTATCGATGTTGTCGTGACTCAAAATATCAATCAAGCGCAGTCTTGCTGGCAAATTCGGGAATCGATATCAGAAGCGCAGGCGCGTCACGGCAAAAACATCAAACACGACATTTCTTTACCGATATCTAGCGTTCCCGATTTTGTCGAACAATGCGACCAAGCCTTACAACGATATGTCCCAAAGTGCCGGTTGGTTACCTTCGGACATCTTGGCGATGGCAATCTTCACTACAACGTATCAGCTCCGCCCGAAGTGACACCGGATGATTTCTTGAAACAGCAAAAGCCGATCAACCATATCGTCCACCAACTGGTTCATCAATTCAACGGATCAATCTCCGCTGAACATGGCATTGGTACATTAAAGAAAGAAGAGCTTCGTTTATACAAATCGGAGTTAGAAATTGAAATGATGCAGCAGATCAAAAAAGCACTAGACCCATTCCAGATCATGAACCCAGGGAAAATTTTTTAGGAGATTGTATGAATAAGCTTGCACTCGGATTGATGCTCGTTCTAGGTTTTATTGAAAACGGTAGCGCCGACACGCAAGTTTACAAATGCTTAAAAAATGGGGCCATCAGTTACAGCCAAGTTCCTTGCAATGGGCAAACTAGCGAAAAACAAGAAGTCATAACCTACACACCTAGCAAAGAACAGGTCGCACAATCAAAGAAAGAAAACTTAGCTCGCCAAAAAGAATACGACCGACTTGTTAAAGCTCGGGAAAAAGACGAAGCGAAATTGGAAGCCGCACGAAGGCAACTTGCTAAACAAATCGCGACCAAGCAGAAGCAGTGCGACAACCTAAAACTTAAATCAGATTGGGCCAGGGAAGACTATCGAGGTGCACAGCCAAGAGCTCAAGAAAAGATGCGACAAAAACTCAAGCGAACTGAACAGGTTTATGCAATGAACTGCAAATAGCTTGATGAGATAAAATCTGACCGCAGAAACATCTTGCGAATGATTGGCGCGTCGGGAGGGGTTCGAACCCCCGACCCATGCCTTAGAAGGGCATTGCTCTATCCAACTGAGCTACCGACGCACACATTTTTCATGCAGAGAGCATAAAAATACGAAGGCTGAATATTACAGGGTATCCCCCTCAACTTCAAGGTGTAAAGCCATCTTCGAACGCGATCGCACTTCCCGAAACGCAGCGAAGAAAAGTAAGACCGTCAGTAAAACCTTCAATAAAACCTTCACTCAACACTATTCAATGAAGTGCCCATTTATTGAATGCAATCCGCCAAACGACGCGCCATTTTATGCGCAAGTTCATTACTATCGGTTTCCACCATGACTCGAATTAAGGGTTCAGTGCCAGACGCGCGAATCAGCACACGTCCCCTTCCACTCAATTCGCTTTCAACCAACTGTTTTTCCGCAACCAACTTTTCATTCTTTTGCCAGTCAAAACCCGCCGGCACACGGACATTAATCAGTACTTGCGGGAACAACTCAAGACCATCAAAACACTGATCCAATGATTTGCCGCTGCGCTGTAGAGCAGACAATACTTGTAACGCAGAGACTATGCCGTCCCCTGTCGTATGTTTGTCTAGGCAAAGCAAATGTCCAGAACCCTCGCCTCCCAACAACCAGCTCTTCTGCTGCATCATCTCTAAAACATATCGATCGCCAACTTTAGCGCGCGCAAAGCCCACTCCCAAATTGCCAAGCGCAATCTCAACCGCCATATTCGTCATCAAGGTACCTACCGCACCTGCAACTGGACCGACTGCAAGTCTATCTTTGACCATCAAATATAAGAGTTGGTCGCCGTCATACACTTTGCCATTTCGATCTACCATCAAGAGACGATCCGCATCACCATCTAGGGCAATGCCTAAATCGGCGTGATTTGCTCGAACCGCTAAAGCAAGGGCTTCTGGTGCGGTCGCGCCCACTTTATCGTTAATGTTGAAGCCATTCGGTTGGTTACCAATAGCAATGACTTCTGCGCCCAGTTCATGGAACACATGCGGAGCGATATCGTAAGCTGCGCCATGAGCGCAGTCGACCACCATCTTCAAACCACGAAGATCAAGCTCACTAGGATAGGTGCTTTTACAGAATTCGATATAGCGCCCATTGGCATCCTTGAGGCGTTTTGCTTTGCCCAACTTGTCAGAGCTAACACATTGCATTTCACGCTCAAGTTCGGCTTCAATGGCCAGCTCCACTTCGTCAGGCAACTTAGTGCCCTGTGCAGAGAAAAATTTGATCCCGTTATCGTCATAAGGATTATGAGAAGCAGAAATCACTACCCCTGCTGACAAACGTAGGGCCCTCGTCAAATACGCGATTGCTGGAGTTGGCATAGGGCCGGACAACATCACATCCACACCCGCCGCGGCAAATCCCGCTTCAAGCGCGGCCTCAAGCATATAACCCGACACACGCGTGTCCTTACCAATTAACACAGTGGGTTTCGCCGCGCTTACATGATCCTGTTGTGCCAACACCTTGCCAGCAGCGAAACCCAATCGCATTACGAAATCTGGAGTGATTGGGCTTACCCCCACTTTGCCGCGAATACCATCAGTGCCAAAAAATTTACGAGCCATTCTTTTTATCCTTTCTTGCTCTCGCGATGCCTAAACACCGCTTCACTTCTATCAAATTCTTTTCAGTCTACACTGTTACCTCTGCTCCTTGTGGCTGCACATACCAAGCAAGCATCGAATTTCAAGCGGCGTAGATTGCATCCCACACTTTCAGCGCGTCAACCGTCTCGGCAACATCATGTACCCGCACGATCTGTGCCCCCTCTCTTGCACAGGCTAAGGCTGCTGCTAGACTACCAGCCAACCGATGCTCCACAGCCTTATCGGTAATGGCACCAATCATCGACTTCCGCGAAAGCCCGACCAAGACAGGCAAACTAATTCTATTTTGAAGCTCTCTGAGCTGACGAATAAGGGTCAAGTTATGTTCTAAAGATTTTCCAAACCCAAACCCTGGATCAATACACATACGATTGCGATCAACACCTAATTTTACGAAAGCGTCGCTCGACTCCATTAAGAAACTCGCCACCTCATCGATCACGTTCGAATAGTGAGGAGCATCTTGCATCGTTTCGGGATTATTTTGCATATGCATAATGCAGAGACCTACGTCTGCTTGCTGCACCGCGAAACGTGATGCTTCGGTGGAAAAACCACGAATGTCGTTGATCATGTCTGCACCTGCGAGGATAGCCTCTTTCATCACCTCTGGCTTATAGGTATCGACTGAGATGGCACGACCACAATCGCGCAATGCATAAACCAAAGGGATAACACGATCAAGTTCATCTTGCAAGGACACTGGGGCTGAGCCGGGACGACTCGACTCTCCGCCGATGTCAATAATATCGACGCCGCTCTCTATCATCGCCTCAGCGTGAGCAACGGCGTGATCAAGATTCTGGAATTTTCCGCCATCAGAAAAGGAATCGGGCGTTGCATTGAGGATCCCCATGACCAAAGGTCGAGCAGGCTTGCCGCTGTCCTTGCGCTGTAAGCGAAAACGATAGCGACCGCAATCAAAAAAAGCTGATGTCATAAAAAAGTAAGGGTGAGAATCACTTCTCACCCTGATAGTTACTGTTTCAAATCAGATGTCAATCACGCCGGTGCAGCCGCATTTGGATTAACTCCTCCTGGCGGAGTATCGGAAGGCGACTTACGAACCGCCGAGACTGACTTCGGAGGATTCGGTTCAACGCCTTTCATGATGTCGTTAATCTGATCCGCGTCAATCGTTTCCCATTCAAGCAAGGCCTTTGTCATCGCCTCTACTTTGTCGCGATTCTCTTCGAGTAAGCGGCGTGCGATCGCGTATTGCGCATCCAAGATAGAACGGATTTCCGCATCGACTTTTTGTTGGGTTGCTTCGGAAATGGTTTTTGAACTTCCACCCCAGTAACCTTGATCTTGATTGTCTTCGTAGACCATCACACCCAAGCTATCCGACATACCAAAGCGGGTCACCATGGAGCGAGCCAACTTCGTTGCACGAGAGAAGTCATTGGAAGCGCCAGTGGACATTTGACCTACAAAAATTTCCTCAGCAATACGTCCGCCGAATAAGATCGCGATCTCTTCCAACATTTTGTCTTTGTAGCCGCTCAAATTATCATGCTCAGGCAGCTGCCAAGTCACGCCCAAAGCCCAACCACGTGGCATGATTGTTACTTTATGAACAGGATCAGCCTTCGGTAAAAGCTTCGCAACCACTGCATGGCCAGATTCATGATAAGCAGTATTTCGACGCTCATCTTCACGCATAACCATTGAGCGACGCTCTGGTCCCATGTAGATTTTATCTTTTGCGTCTTCAAAGTCCTGCATTTCAACCAAACGCTTATTGCGACGCGCCGCAAATAAGGCGGATTCATTGACCAAGTTGGCCAAATCTGCACCAGAGAACCCTGGCGTTCCGCGTGCCAAGATGTCGGCACGAACGTCTGGAGCAATCGGTACTTTACGCATGTGAACATTCAAGATTTGCTCGCGACCACGAATGTCTGGCAAACCAACCGTCACTTGGCGGTCAAAGCGACCTGGGCGCAACAAGGCTTTATCGAGTACATCGGAACGGTTCGTCGCTGCAATCACAATCACGCCAGAATTGGGCTCAAAACCATCCATCTCAACCAACATTTGGTTCAAAGTCTGTTCGCGTTCATCATTACCACCGCCCATACCTGCGCCGCGATGACGTCCAACCGCATCAATCTCGTCGATAAAAATGATACATGGCGCATGCTTCTTGGCGTTATCGAACATATCGCGCACACGTGAGGCACCGACACCAACGAACATTTCTACAAAGTCCGAACCTGAGATCGTAAAGAATGGTACTTTGGCTTCACCAGCGATCGCGCGTGCCAACAAGGTTTTACCCGTACCTGGCGGTCCAACCATCAACACGCCGCGGGGAATACGACCACCTAATTTTTGGAATTTACTTGGATCACGCAAGAAATCAACGACTTCGCTCACTTCCTCTTTCGCTTCGTCGCAACCTGCCACATCTGCGAAAGTAACATGATTATTGTTTTCGTCGAGCATGCGGGCTTTTGACTTACCGAAAGAGAATGCGCCGCCTTTACCACCGCCTTGCATCTGGCGCATGAAGAAAACCCACACCCCAATCAACAACAAAATCGGGCCATAGCTCCACAAAATCTTCTCGAAGAAGGAAGGCTCGTCTGGAGCTTTCGAGTCAAACTTTACATTGTTGGTGATCAGATCGTTCACCAAACCACGTTCTTGTCGTGGAACTTGCGCCTTTACCTTCTTACCATCTTGAGTCACACCGATAATTGACATTGTCGAATCATCAAACACTGCCTCTTTGATGCGCTTGGATTTCACGTCTTCAAGGAAGTCTGAATAGACTACTGTCGTCGCACCCGCAGCAAAATTCTTGTTGGTAAAGTTGCTAATGACCATGAAGAGCACAAGCAACACCACTCCCCACAAGGCCAATTTAGTTAAATTTGAATTATTCACAAAAACTCCTAGGGTGCATTTTCTTGCACATTCGATCACCTAATTCGCAAAATGCAGTGAGCAGGTGTAGATTTACTCAGTATTCTACTCGGATTACGAGAAATACGCTGTAGCGGATATATGGTCTCAGTTGAGAATTATCAAGTCAAAAATCTACTTCTTTTACGTTAACTTGGGTTCTTTAATCCCCGCCCCAACAAAAACACCTCTGCAGATTTGTCGCGACTAGCTTTCGGCTTTTTGTTACTCACTGTCTTGAACTCAGACTTAAACAAATCCACCAAAGTATTGTAACTCGGACCATGGAAGCATTTTACTAACAAAGCACCGTTAGGTTTCAAGTGGGCTTTAGCAAAATCAACGGCCAGTTCGATAATGTACTCAACGCGCGCTGCATCAGTTGTCGAATTCCCTGACAGGTTTGGAGCCATGTCGGACAGAACCAAATCAAGCTTCTTGCCTTCCAAATGAGACTCTAATTGCGACAAAACCTCGTCCTCGCGAAAGTCTCCCTGAATAAAGGTCACATCGGCGATGGGCTCCATCGGCAACAAGTCCAAGGCGTAAATTTCTCCATGAATACCGCCGCCTTCCTTACCTGCGAGCTTCTGGCGCACGTATTGAGACCAGCCGCCGGGGGTTGCCCCCAAATCAACGATAAGCTGCCCAGTCTTGATGAGTTTTTCATTTTCATCAATTTCTTTGAGCTTATACACGGCACGTGATCGAAAGCCCTCTTTCTGTGCTAACTTCACATAAGGATCATTAATATGATCATGAACCCAATTTTGATTGAATTTATTCTTGGCCATTGGCGTAAAATACTGCTTTTAAAGGAATTTATATGTCAAACGTCGCAACGTCGAAAAACAAAACTAAATTAAGTCCAGCGGAACGCAGCGAATTACGCGCTGAAGCACACGGCTTAAAACCTATCGTCATCATCGGCGAAGCGGGGCTGACCGCTTCTGTCAAAAAAGAAATCGCTGCTAGTCTTGACGCGCATGGTCTCATTAAAGTTCGCGTATTTGGCGACGACCGTGAAGCGCGCATCGCTATGTACGAAGAAATCTGCGCTGAACTCGACGCTGAACCCATTCAACATATTGGCAAACTCTTAGTTCTTTATCGTCCCAAGCTTGATGGCGTAAAAGAAACCAAGTTTGTCAAACGCGGCAAAGGTCTGCGCGAAGTCACTATCGTGAAGCCTAGCGCAAGTGGCACCAAAAAACCATCCGTTTCCAAAGTTCTCGTCAAAGGCAACGAGCGCGTGACTCAAGGTGGCAATATCAAACGCGCCAAACCACGTCAAAAGAGTGTCAAGAAAAGCGTAGCATGATTTATCTCTGAGGCTATCATGAACACTGATAGGCTAAGGCAAAGGGCACCAGTGGTGCCCTTTCTTTTGAGATGATTACCTGGCAAGCTCGAACACAGACTTCTTGATCGAAAATTTAGATGTACTGTACGTCGAGGATTTCGTATTCACGCACACCGGCTGGTGCTTGCACGCCAACCACATCTCCTGCGTACTTACCAATCAAGGCACGCGCGATGGGTGAAGTCACCGACACTTTATTCAATTTCAAATCGGCCTCATCTTCACCAACGATCTGATAGGTCACTTTTTGACCATTCTCCAAATCTTCCAGATTGACTGTTGAAGCAAACACGACACGTCCCTCAGCATCCAACTCGGTTGGATCAATGATCTGCGCCGCACTCAATTTGCTCTCGAGTTCTGCAATACGGCCTTCGATAAATGCTTGACGCTCTTTCGCTGCATCGTACTCTGCATTTTCGGACAAATCACCTTGAGCACGTGCTTCAGCAATCGCATTAATGACTTCTGGGCGGTCTTTGGTTTTTAGTTTATGCAATTCTTGTTTGAGCAATTCTGCACCAAACTTGGTCAATGGGATTGTACTCATTATCTACAACTCAACAAAAAGGTTAAAAATACAAGGCTTTCGATGCGAAATCTCTTAATGAAATGGCTTTTTAGGGTCACCAAAAATACAGAGGTCACAGAGATAACGCATCACGCTACCTGTTGTGACCTCCGTTTTTCTTACGCTAAAGCCCAGAACGAGAACATTCAGGACTTCAAGTTGTGCTTAGTGTAAAGACTTATGCAGCCCTTGTAAATCGTAGACATGCAATTCGTTCAGATGACGCATCCCCTCAACCGCGGCTTCTGCACCAGCGATCGTGGTAATTGTGGTCGCGCCAGAACCTAAGGCCGCCACACGAATCGAACGAGAATCCGCAATCGCATTACGTTTTTCTTCGACTGTGTTAATGACCAATGCGACCTCGCGATTCTTGAGCATATCAACCACATGTGGACGTCCCTCAGCCACTTTATTGACTGCAGCACAAGGCACACCAGCAGCAGAAATCGCCGCAGCCGTTCCCTTTGTCGCTGCCAACTCAAAGCCCATTGCGTGCAATTGCTTAGCAACATTGATTGCACGTGGTTTATCGGCATTCTTGATCGTCAAGAAGACCTTACCTGAACGCGGCAATTTGATACTTGCACCCATTTGCGATTTCACGAAGGCTTCACCGAAAGTACGGCCCACTCCCATCACTTCGCCTGTTGATTTCATCTCAGGTCCTAGAATCGTATCAACACCTGGGAATTTCACGAATGGGAATACCGCTTCTTTCACACTGTAGTAAGACGGCACGACTTCTTTGTAAATGCCTTGAGAATCCAAAGATTGTCCCACCATGCAACGTGCGGCAATTTTTGCCAACTGCAGACCAGTCACTTTTGACACATACGGCACAGTGCGAGATGCACGTGGATTCACTTCCAACACGTACACCACATCTTCGCCGTCTTTCTGCTGAATCGCGAATTGAACGTTCATCAAACCAACTACGTTCAAACCCTTTGCCATCAAACTTGTTTGGCGCTTGAGCTCCTCAATCGTCGCTTGTTTCAATGAATATGGTGGTAAAGAACACGCCGAGTCGCCAGAGTGCACGCCTGCTTGTTCAATATGCTCCATCACACCTCCAATGAAGGTGCGCGTGCCGTCAGACAAGCAATCAACGTCCACTTCAATCGCATCATTCAAGAAACGATCCAATAAGACCGGGGAATCGTGCGAGACCTTCACGGCTTCACGCATGTAGCGTTCAAGATCACGTTGTTCATGCACGATTTCCATTGCACGACCACCCAATACGTAGGATGGGCGTACCACCAATGGATAACCAATTTCTTGTGCCAACGTCAGCGCTTCTTCTTCGGTACGCGCGGTACGGTTTGGAGGCTGACGCAAGCCGAGTTCGTGCAACATCTTCTGGAAGCGTTCGCGATCTTCTGCAGCATCGATCATGTCTGGCGAGGTACCAATAATCGGCACACCGTTAGCTTCGAGTTCGAGCGCCAATTTCAGAGGTGTTTGACCACCGTACTGAACGATCACGCCGACCGGTTTTTCGAGCTCGACGATTTCCAGCACATCTTCCAAAGTCAATGGTTCGAAATACAAACGATCGGAAGTATCGTAATCGGTAGAAACCGTTTCTGGATTACAGTTGACCATAATCGTTTCATAGCCATCGTCACGCATCGCGAACGCCGCGTGGACGCAGCAATAGTCGAACTCAATACCCTGACCAATACGATTCGGACCACCGCCCAACACCATAATTTTTTTCTTATCCGTTGGCGCTGACTCGCACTCTTCTTCGTATGTGGAATACATATAAGCCGTATTGGTCGCGAACTCACCTGCGCAAGTATCAACACGTTTATAGACTGGACGAACATTGAGTGCTTTGCGTTTTTCACGAACTGCGGCAGCCGTTGTTTTCAACAGTTTCGCCAAACGACGATCAGCAAAACCTTTTTTCTTCAACTTCAGCAACACGTCTTTCGTGATCGCATCGAGTGACTGCGTTTCAAGCCATAACTCGATATCAACGATATCCTTAATCTGCACCAAGAACCATGGATCAATACGCGTCAGTTGGTGCACTTCTTCAACTGTAAAGCCTTGAGCAAAAGCATCGCCGACATACCAAATACGATCAGGACCTGGCGCTCCCAATTCTTTTTCCAATACTTCGCGATCAGTGGTCTTTTCATTCATACCATCGACGCCAACCTCCAAGCCACGCAATGCTTTTTGGAAGGATTCTTGGAAGGTACGACCAATCGCCATCACTTCTCCGACAGATTTCATTTGCGTCGTTAAGCGATTATCAGCAGTTGGGAATTTTTCGAAAGCGAAACGTGGAATCTTGGTGACGACGTAGTCAATCGAAGGCTCAAAAGAGGCAGGCGTTTGACCACCAGTGATCTCATTACGCAACTCATCCAAAGTAAAGCCAACGGCCAGCTTCGCGGCAATTTTCGCGATCGGGAAACCGGTTGCTTTCGATGCCAACGCGGAGGAACGCGAGACACGTGGATTCATCTCAATCACGATCATGCGACCATCGGCTGGATTCACCGAAAACTGCACATTCGAACCACCGGTATCAACACCGATTTCACGCAGCACTGCCAAGGAGGCGTTACGCATGATTTGGTATTCTTTGTCAGTCAAAGTTTGCGCTGGTGCCACTGTAATCGAATCACCCGTGTGAACACCCATTGGATCTAAGTTTTCGATCGAGCACACGATAATGCAGTTATCTGCCTTATCGCGCACGACTTCCATTTCGTACTCTTTCCATCCGATCAAAGATTCTTCGATCAAGAGTTCACTCGTTGGCGATGCCTCAAGACCACGCTTACAAATAGTTTCGAATTCTTCATCGTTATACGCAATACCGCCACCTGTACCTCCCATGGTAAAAGATGGACGAATAATGACTGGAAAACCGATACGCTTTTGCACTTCCCAAGATTCTTCCATGGTATGGGCGACGCCAGAGCGCGCCGAACCCAAGCCAATTTTGGTCATCGCTTCTTTGAATTTCGAACGATCTTCCGCTTTATCAATCGCTTCAGGTGTCGCACCGATCAATTCACATTTGTATTTTTCGAGAACACCATGGCGATGCAAGTCCAAAGCACAATTCAAGGCTGTTTGACCGCCCATTGTCGGCAAAATCGCATCTGGGCGCTCTTTATCAATGATGCGCTCAACCACTTGCCATGTGATCGGCTCGATGTAAGTCACATCGGCCATTTCAGGATCAGTCATGATGGTCGCTGGATTGCTATTGACCAAAATAACTTTATAACCTTCCTCGCGCAACGCTTTACATGCTTGCGCACCAGAATAGTCAAATTCACAGGCCTGGCCAATAACGATTGGACCGGCGCCGATAATCAAAATACTTTTTATGTCATTACGCTTTGGCATCTTAATTCTTCTCCATTGCTGCACCAGATTTTGCAGCTTTCATCAGTGCAGTGAAACGATCGAACAGGTAGGCAATATCATGCGGACCTGGAGACGCTTCAGGATGCCCTTGGAAACAAAATGCCGGTTTATCAGTACGTGCAAAACCTTGCAAAGAACCGTCAAACAAAGACACGTGAGTCACACGGCAATTCGCAGGGAGAGATGCCGCATCAACCGCAAAACCGTGATTTTGGGACGTAATCAAAACCTGTTTGCTATCAAGATCTTGCACTGGGTGGTTAGCGCCATGGTGACCAAACTTCATCTTCAAGGTTTTCGCTCCCGATGCCAGTGCCATAATTTGATGGCCTAAACAAATACCAAAAGTTGGAATGCCTTTTTCGATCAACTCTTTGGCTGCTGCAATGGCGTAATCACATGGCTCTGGATCGCCAGGACCATTCGACAAGAACACGCCATCCGGATTCAAAGCCAGTACATCGGCTGCACTCGATTGCGCAGGCAACACCGTCACTTTGCAGCCGCGCTGCGCCAACATACGCAAGATATTGCGCTTCACGCCAAAGTCAAAGGCCACCACATGGAATTCTGGCTGAGTTTGTTGACCGTAACCTTCACCCAATTTCCATTCAGTCTCAGTCCACTCGTAAGCCTTCGTGACTGACACCACTTTGGCCAAATCCATACCAGACAAACCTGGGAAAGACTTCGCCAACTCCAAGGCTTTCGCTGCATCATTACCGACCAGAATCGCGCCGCCCTGTGCACCCTTCTCACGCAAGATACGCGTCAACTTACGCGTATCAATACCAGCGATAGCGACGATGTTCTGCGACTTCAAATAATCAGACAAAGATTGCTCTGAGCGGAAGTTAGAAACCAACATAGGCAAGTCTTTGATGATCAAGCCAGCTGCATGAATTTTGTCGGACTCAACGTCTTCGCTATTCACACCTGTATTGCCGATGTGCGGATATGTCAGCGTCACGATTTGCGAGCTATAGCTTGGATCCGTCAAGATCTCTTGATAACCCGTCATCGACGTATTGAAAACAACTTCACCAATAGTTTGTCCGGAAGCGCCGATAGAAACGCCAGTAAAAATCGTGCCGTCAGCGAGGGCAAGAATGGCGATTGCGTCGGGGTTAGAACTGAGGGACTGCGGAATGGGCAGCAAGGGCAACTCCTGTAGTGTGGCCATCATTGCGCGCCCAAGCGATCATTGCTTGAGATTCTCGTGATTGCTAACTTGCTAGACTTCGTCGAATAGTATTGCGCTATCCGAATAAAGAAAAAACAATCACAATAAAGAATGATTTCGTGGATACGCGCTATGACGAGATTTGAATTAGTTAAACCCTCGAATTATAGCGCATTTAGCACCATCGATCAAATGCTCCGAGCCCACTAGGATCTCTCTCCCTCTATTTCAAGGCGCATTGCAAAAATGGCAGGTGCATACCTCATCGATCAATATCACCTCAACAACTAATGGAATGGACAAAATCATGTCGATCTCGTAATTTCGATTCGCGGTCCAAACAGCAGAAGCCGCATCCTTTCTACTGCCATCACCATCAATCCATTTGTCTAGTACCCACTTTGCAAGGATAATACGGCCTTCGAACATTTACCCATAGTACATTCTCATCGTGTCTAGTTCACTCGCCGAACAAATCGATCGCATTCTTCCGCAAACACAATGCACCAAATGTGGTTATCCAGACTGCTCAAGCTACGCCGTCGCCATTGCAAATAAAGAAGCTAGCTACAATCAATGCCCACCCGGTGGAGCAGAAGGCATTGCACGGATCGCGCAGTTAATTCAACAGCCTATCATTGCACTCAATCCACAGCATGGTGTTGAACGACCGTTACGAGTTGCTTTGATTGATGAGCAACATTGCATAGGTTGTACGCTTTGCATACAAGCCTGCCCCGTTGATGCCATTATGGGCGCTAACAAGCACATGCATACGGTTATCCCAGAACTTTGCACTGGTTGCGACCTTTGCCTTGATCCCTGCCCTGTTGATTGCATCACGATGGAAGATGTAGACCGTAGCTCAAGCCCTGCAACGGGCTGGGCGGCATGGTCGACCACCCAAGCAGACTCCGCGAAACAACGCTACCTCTCGCGGAAGCAGCGCTTAATTCGTGAAAAACAAGAAAATCAAGCACGTTTACTAGCCAAGGCACAAGAAAAGCTCAAACTAGTCGAAGCAGAACTTAGCCAAACACAAGCAGAGCTGGATGAGAAGGATCGCAAAAAACGCATCATCGCCGATGCGATTCGAAAAGCAGCCCTAAAAAAAACACAATAAAAGACCCAATAAAAGACCTCATAACTATGCCAGTATGAGCACGCGACCATGAATCAAGAAAAACGTCAGCAGATTTTCACTCGACTCCGCCAGCAAAATCCGAATCCGGCGACAGAGCTCGAGTACACCAGCCCTTTTGAGCTTTTAATCGCGGTACTTTTGTCAGCCCAAGCAACCGACGTCTCGGTCAACAAAGCGACTCGCAAACTCTATCCGGTGGCCAATACACCGCAGGCGATTCTCGCGCTTGGAGAGGAAGGTTTGATCCCTTTCATTCAGACCATCGGTCTCTATCGAACCAAAGCCAAGAATACGATTGCCACATGCAGAATTTTGATTGAGCAACATGGCGGGCAAGTACCTAGAGTGCGCGAAGCATTAGAAGCCTTACCTGGAGTTGGCCGAAAAACAGCTAATGTCGTTTTAAATACAGCCTTCGGTGAACCGACCATTGCCGTTGATACGCATATTTTCCGCGTCTCTAATCGCACGGGTATCGCACCTGGCAAGAATGTCGATATTGTCGAAGCTAATTTGCTCAAACATGTACCAAAAGAGTTTCGCCTCGACGCACACCACTGGCTCATTCTGCACGGTCGCTATACCTGCATTGCGCGCAACCCGAAATGCTGGAATTGCATGATCAATGATTTGTGTGAGTTCAAAGAAAAAACGCCACTACCGGATCTCCGGTAGTGGCGCCTTCAACTTTTACATCTTGCTCGATTGAGCTAGACAGGACAAAAATCAAATCAAACGATCTTGCACGCCTCGTCAAAGCTTAAACGTGGCGAACGCGGGAATAATTTTGCAGCATCACCGTAACCCAAATTGCAAACAAAATTTACCTTCACATTGCTACCAGCAAAAAATTCCGCATTGATTTTTTCTGCGTCGAAGCCTGACATAGGCCCACAGTCCAAACCAACTGCGCGCGCCGCTAACATCATGTAAGCACCCTGAAGGCTTGAGTTACGGAACGCCGTTGATTCAACGACTGCATCATTGCCTTCAAACCACGAACGAGCATCGGGGGCATGCGGAAACAATTTAATTAATTGTTCATAAAAGACCATATCCATGCCGACAATCGCTGTGACTGGAGCCTTACGCGTTTTTTCGGCATTTCCAGGTGACATACATGCGACTAACTTTGCTTTCTGCTCTGAAGATTTCACAAACACGATCCGCGCCGGTGAGCTATTCGCCGAAGTCGGCCCCCATTTCATCGCATCGTAAATGGCATGCAATTGCTCATCTGAAATCGGTTTATCCAACCATTCATTATGGGTACGCGCATTTGAAAACAGCAACGCGAGTTGTTCTTGGCTTAACATTACCAGCTCCTTGTATTTTTGAAGTGCGAAATGATACAGTAATTTTAAGAATGCCTCTTATTAGAAGCTCAAAGCGCGCCCAACAATAGCTCGATACCTCTCAATCAAAATCAAGGTAAAATGCGCGCTCTTTATCGTCCCTCTCCCGACCCAAATAAGATCTATGTTCAATCCTAGTCAAGCCGATGTGCGACGCTTCTTTTGCGAAACCTTTCGAAAATATCACGCGAAAGAATTGCTCACGCCACTTGAAACGATCGCCGCAGATTGGATTGCGGAGCACCCCGAATATACTGAGGATTTTCGCGATGTCGACGCTGCACTAGCACGTGATTACAATGTTGAAAGCGGCAAGACCAATCCTTTCCTACACTTGTCGATGCATCTCACGATTGCCGAGCAAGTCACGATCAATCAACCGCATGGCGTTCGTGTAGCCTACGAGGCACTCGCCTACAAGAAGAACTCGATCCACGAAGCACACCACGAAATGATGGACTGTCTCGGGGAAATGATTTGGACCTCACAACGCAATGGCACGCCACCTGATGGCGAAGCCTATATTGCAGCATTAATGCGCCGTGCTGGAAAATAAAAAAGCCGCGATGATCTCGCGGCTTTTCAAGGACTTAACTCTCTAATTTGAATTATTTCTTCAACACGAGTTCTGTCGGCAAGCTATTTAAGTATGCAGCGATGTTTTCGATATCTGCATTACTCAAAGCTTTGGCTTGACCTTCCATAATTGCATTGCTACGACCTGCCAGACCGTTAGCACCACGTTGGTAAGCCTTCAAAGCTTGTACCAAATAATCTTTGTGCTGACCCGCAAGTTTTGGATAGCTTGGGTCGATCGGATTCGTAAATTTATCACCGTGGCAAGATGCGCAATTGAATTTTGCAGCAGCTTCTTTACCCGCAGCGATGTTACCACCTGCAAACGCTGTTGAGGACGCTGCAATCATAGCAATAGCTAAAACGATTTTTTTCATTTGAATTCCCATCTTATTTTTGTTGTGAGTAATAAGCTGCGAGATCAGCAATGTCTTGATCGCTCAAGCTGCCAGCAATACCACGCATCGATGGGTGCTTGCGATCGCCTTTGCGATAGGCTTCCAAAGCACTCTTGATATAAGCTTCGCTCTGACCACCAATCATTGGCACTTGGTAAACTTGTGGGAAGGTAGCTTTATAACCAGGAATTGCGTGGCAGCCGATACACATCGCAACTTTGTTTTTAGCAGCTTCAGCATTGCCTTTGATATCTGCAGCAGCGCTCAACTGCGTAGCGCTCGCCAATGCGAGCAAAGCGATTAATTTTTTCATTTTAGCCAATTCAAGAAACAGAGTGACAGATTGATTTAAATCAGTATTTTAGCCGATAAAAATTAATTTTGCGCAAATTTCGACACTGCCGTCTGCTTTTCGGCAACGAGAATTTCTAGTTCAAATGCCAACTCATACCCGACATCGAAGAACAAATAAATCTAGCACTTAGTAAGCAAACCTCTAAAACTTAGCGTCTAAGATGCGCACAAATTTGTTTATACTGACAAGCAAATTTCTTACAGGACGTTACACAAAACATGACAACTCCGATTCGATTTGAAGGCGCAGATAACTACGTTGCCACCGATGATTTGAAACTCGCCGTCAATGCCGCCCTCACCCTGCAACGCCCTCTATTAATCAAAGGGGAACCCGGCACTGGCAAAACCATGCTCGCTGAAGAAGTTGCTGCGGCACTTGGAATGCCACTCCTACAATGGCACATCAAGTCGACTACGAAAGCACAACAGGGCTTGTACGAATACGATGCCGTCTCTCGTTTGCGCGATTCTCAATTGGGCGACGAACGTGTGAAAGATATCCAAAACTACATTGTCAAAGGCGTTCTCTGGCAAGCCTTCAGCGCGGATCAACCTGTCGTTTTGCTGATCGATGAAATCGATAAGGCAGACATCGAATTCCCGAATGATCTATTGCGTGAAATTGACCGCATGGAATTCTATGTGTACGAGACCCGCGAACTCATCAAAGCAAAACATCGCCCGCTCGTCATTATTACGTCGAATAACGAAAAAGAATTACCAGATGCTTTCTTGCGTCGCTGCTTTTTTCACTACATTAAATTCCCAGATAAAGACACCATGCGCGCCATCGTTGATGTTCATTTCCCGAACCTCAAAGCCGATCTTGTCACCGCCGCTTTGGAATCGTTTTATCAAATTCGTGAAGTCAACGGCATCAAGAAAAAACCTTCGACTTCAGAGCTGATCGATTGGCTCAGGCTATTGCTTGCAGAAGATATTTCACATGAGATACTACAATCAAAAGACGGTAAATACGCGATACCACCGCTACATGGCGCGCTCCTCAAAAACGAACAAGATGTGCATTTATTCGAACGTTTAATGGCGATGGCGAAGAATCATCGATAGGACATTTAATTCAATTGGCAAGCACGAAACACGGCCTTGCAGGTAGTTTCTAGCTACAGCGCCATGAACGCCGAGAATCGCAAAAAAAACCACCCCTGCGGGTTAATGCCGTTCAGTTAAGGCTGAACGGCATTTTTATTTTTCACTTGTAAACGTCACGTCATCCTGTTAACCTTCGTCGCGATGCTCGACGAACCTATTCATTTCTTAGCCAATTATCTCGAATTGCCCGACTGGAGGCGACTGGGAGAGCACTTACCTGTTGAATGGGTAGAGCAAGCGGTGCAGAGTACAGAAGCGACGAGTATTCGTCATCGACGGTTACCGGCTGAGCAGGTAGTTTGGCTCATGGTTGCCTTGGCAATCTATCGACACAAATCGATCAGTGAAGTGCTTGATGATCTCGGGCTGGCTGTACCAGACTCACATTCGCCATTTGTTAGTAAAAGTGCTGCTGCGCAAGCACGCCAACGTCTCGGATCGGAACCTTTAAAGTGGTTATTTGATCATTGCGCCCGCCATTGGTCCGAGCAAGATAGTAAAGCCTACATGTTCAAAGGGCTGCAGCTCTTTGCGATGGATGGAACAACACTTCGCACGCATGACACACCAGAAAATCGTGAGCATTTCGGCGAGCAACTGTATGCCAGCGGTGCGATCGCAAGCTATCCTCAAGTACGTGGCGTGACATTGACGGCGCTGCCGAAACACATTGTTCGTGCTGCCGCGTTCGGCCCCTATGGAACGAATGAAATGCTTTACGCGAAGCGATTGATTACCGAGATTCCAGATGACTCGCTGACGGTCTTTGATCGTGGATTCTTATCAGCCGAAATCTTAACGACGCTGATACAAAATGGTCGCAATCGTCACTTCATTATCCCAGCTAAATCCAACACAAAATGTGAGGTCCTCGAGGGCAGCGAAGATGATTATATTGTTCGAATGTGCGTATCACCACAGGCTCGTGCGAAATGTCCTGAGCTTCCAGAATTCTGGCAGGCACGCGCCGTAACCGTTACTGATCAACATGCGCGCAAGCACATCTTATTGACCTCCCTGTGTGAGCGCAAACGGTATAAGAAAGTTGATATCGCCCGATGTTACGAGAACCGATGGGGCATAGAAACGAGCTATCGGGAGCTCAAGCAAACCATGCTAGGAACAGCGCTTACACTAGGCTCGCAAACAGTTGATGGCGTATATCAAGAGATCTGGGGCACGTTGATCGCCTACAATTTAATCCGCTTGGAAATCGCTAAAGCAGCTCTCGTGGTGAAATGCGACCCAACTGAAGTGAGTTTTATACGCGCATTTCACTTGATTCAGTTTGAGCTACATTGGGCTGCCGTAACGCGGTCCTATGGAAAGCTCCCTGCCTCGATGAAACTCCTACGCGAAAGGCTGGTTAGCCTCCTCAAAGACGAACGATCCGATCGAAAATTCGACCGGGTCGTCAAGGCAAAACCAAACTGATATGCCGTTCGTACGCTACGAAAAACTTCTGAACTGAACGGCATTACACCCCTGCGGGTGGTTTTTAGCTTCGATGCTACGTGCGCATGCTTGCGCACGTTGGATGATGCCTTGAGCAGTGATCGATCAGTTCTTCGATTGATCGACCATTTTGTTCTTAGCAATCCATGGCATCATCGCACGCAATTTCGCACCAACCTGCTCAATTTGGTGCTCAGAGTTCAAGCGACGACGAGAAATTAGAGTTGGCGCACCTGCCTTGTTTTCCAAGATGAAGCTCTTCGCATATTCACCAGTTTGAATATCTTTCAAGCACTGACGCATCGCGTTTTTGGTCTCTGCGGTGACCACACGTGGACCAGTCACGTATTCGCCGTACTCAGCATTATTCGAGATCGAATAATTCATGTTGGCGATACCACCTTCATAAATCAAATCAACGATCAACTTCAATTCGTGCAAGCACTCAAAATACGCCATCTCTGGCGCATAACCAGCTTCAACCAACGTTTCAAAACCAGCTTTAATTAACTCGACTGCGCCGCCGCACAAAACTGCCTGTTCACCGAACAAATCCGTTTCTGTCTCTTCACGGAAATTCGTTTCGATAATGCCGGCACGGCCACCACCGTTCGCCATCGCATAGGACAAAGCGATATCACGGGCGGAGCCAGATTTATCTTGATAAACAGCGACCAGATGTGGCACACCGCCACCTTGTGTGTACGTCGCACGAACTGTATGACCAGGTGCTTTTGGCGCAACCATGATAACGTCCATATCAGCGCGTGGCACGACTTGACCATAGTGAACATTGAAGCCGTGTGCGAAGGCCAAAACGGCGCCTTGCTTCGCATGTGGGGCAACGTTTTCAGCGTAGACTTGAGCGATGTTTTCATCCGGCAGCAAAATCATGATGACATCAGCTTCTTTCACTGCATCATTGACTTCTGCCACTTTCAAGCCAGCTTTCTCTGCTTTATCCCAAGAAGCACCACCTTTGCGCAATGCCACAGTGATTTGACAGCCTGACTCACTCAAATTCAGAGCATGTGCGTGACCTTGAGAACCGTAACCGATGATGGCAACCTTCTTACCTTTGATCAAAGAGAGATCACAATCTTTATCGTAAAAAACTTTCATGTTGGTATCCTATTCAGTAAATTTAATCAAAAACGAAACATGTGAGCATTACATCGGACATAGGTTTATGTGCCGATCTAACACCATAAAAAATGACGCGCTAAAAATGAGAATTGCTTAGACTTTGAGAATGCGCTCGCCGCGACCGATGCCAGAGCCACCGGTACGCACCGTTTCCAGAATCGCCGCACGATCAATGGAGTCGATAAAGGCGTCCAACTTGCCTTTATTTCCTGTGAGTTCAATCGTGTAGCTTTTCTCAGTCACATCGATAATGCGACCGCGGAAGATGTCAGCTGTACGCTTCATTTCTTCGCGTTCTTTACCGACTGCGCGTACTTTAATCAACATCAGCTCGCGCTCGATGTGAGCGCCTTCTGTGAGATCAACGACCTTGACGACCTCGATCAAACGATTCAAATGTTTCGTGATCTGTTCGATCACATCATCTGAGCCAGTCGTGACAATGGTCATACGCGACAAAGTCGCATCTTCAGTTGGAGCAACCGTCAAGGTTTCAATGTTGTAACCGCGCGCAGAGAACAAGCCCACTACACGCGACAATGCGCCCGCTTCGTTTTCGAGCAATACAGAGATAATGTGTCGCATTACAAGTCCTCCGAACCAAGCAACATTTCAGTCAAGCCTTTGCCAGCTTTTACCATCGGCCAAACTTTTTCGTCTTGATCTGTAATGAAGTTCATGAAAACCAATTTATCTTTCATAGCAAACGCTTCTTGCAAAGCGCCGTCTACGTCAGCTGGATTTTCAATTTTCATTCCCACATGTCCATATGCTTCGACCAACTTCGTAAAGTCTGGCAATGAGTCCATATAGGATTCGGAGTATCGTCCTGCATAATCAATTTGCTGCCATTGGCGAACCATGCCGAGCGCACGGTTATTCAGCAAAATAATTTTGGGAGTCAAATGGTATTGCTTGCAGGTGGCAAGCTCTTGAATACACATTTGAATTGAGGCTTCTCCCGTAATACAAGCGACAGTGGCATCAGGATTCGCCATTTGTACGCCCATGGCATACGGCAAACCAACACCCATCGTGCCCAAACCACCAGAATTAATCCAGCGGCGTGGTTTGTTAAATTTGTAGTACTGTGCAGCCCACATTTGGTGTTGACCAACGTCTGAAGTGATGAAGGCATCACCCTTGGTCAATTCACACACTTTTTGAATAATGGCTTGTGGCTTGATGATCGTGGACGATTTCTCATAGCCCAAACAATCTTGTGCGCGCCATTGATTGATTTGCTTCCACCAATCGGCGAGTCCCTTGCTGTTTGGCTTAGCATCACTGGCAGCCAATTGCGACAACATTTCCACCAATACATCTTTGACATTGCCGACGATAGGAATATCAACTTTAACGCGCTTGGAAATCGACGAAGGATCAATATCAACGTGAATGATCTTGCGTGGATGTGTCGCAAAATGCTTAGGATTACCGATCACACGGTCATCAAAACGAGCGCCAATCGCGATCAACACGTCACAGTGCTGCATCGCCATATTGGCCTCATAAGTTCCGTGCATGCCCGGCATACCAACGAACTTTTCATCGGTAGCGCGATAACCACCTAAACCCATCAGAGTATTAGTGCAAGGGAAGCCCAGTTGGTCTACCAACTTATTCAATTCCGGCGCAGCGTTTGCCAAAATCACGCCACCACCGGTATAAATCATGGGGCGCTCTGCTTGGAGCATCAACTGCACCGCTTTACGAATTTGACCTGCATGCCCTTTATCGACTGGGCGATAAGAGCGCATTTCAATTTCTTTTGGATAGTGATAAGTCGTTTTTTGATTACTGATATCTTTCGGAATATCAATCAAAACAGGACCAGGACGCCCAGTCGTCGCGATAAAGAAGGCTTTCTTTACCGTCTCCGCGAGCAGACGAACATCTTTCACTAAGAAATTATGCTTCACGCAAGGGCGTGTAATACCAACAGTATCACACTCTTGGAAAGCATCTTCACCAATGGCGTGACTTGGCACCTGACCAGAAATCACGACCATTGGAATGGAATCCATATAGGCGGTCGCCAAACCCGTGACAGCATTTGTCACACCCGGCCCCGACGTCACCAAAGCCACACCGACTTTATTAGACGAACGCGAATAGGCATCTGCCGCATGAATTGCAGCTTGCTCGTGGCGAACCAATACGTGTTGAAATTTGCGCTGATTAAAAATAGCGTCGTAGATATAAAGGACGGCACCGCCTGGATAACCAAAAACGTGCTCTACTCCTTCTTCTGCTAAGCACTTGACCAGAATTTCTGCGCCTGTGTACTCAGTGTTGCGATCCGAATGCTTATCCGCACCGCGTTCCGATTGACGATCGGACGGTCGTTCTGAACTCATCTTGTTTCCTTTCAAGGTCCATAGGAGATTGATCGGATGTTCTTTCCTGACGAAATTCAAGTTTCAACAGCATTCACCTGACGTTCCTTTTTGTGCGGTCACTTTTACCTTCTACCACCCGTTGGGTGATATTCCAGAAAAAGCTTAATGGCGACTCGTGCAGACAGGATATAGCTAAGAAATCTTACATTTCTCACGCTTGTGGCATGGGTTAGAACAAACAGCTACTAACATTTACTGATAGTGACTTGCTGACACAGGCATTGTGGGCCAAATCAACAAGTTGGGATACCTCGAGATTTTGAGGCGAGGCTCTACAGTACTGCGATGCAGCAAATAGGTCAAGTATATTTAGCGAATATTCATAGGATTTCTTGTTTTTCATTTGATTTGACGGCAAAACTCCCCTTCCAGCCAGATTTCGAACACGAAAATGCGCGACAGTCGAAGATTTTTTTGTTAGCATGTGCGCACTTTTGGTGCAGCGGAATCATGGCCTAAAATAAATATAAAGGCTCAGCAACCGCACAGAGAATCAACAGTCAACGTTTTCTCATTTCATAACGTTACTGGCAATAAATTGCCAAGTACAGATCTGAAAGCATAGAAACTGTTCTGCACCATTTTTGCATTAGGATCACAAAACCAAACGCATGGCTACAAGTAAAGAACTTTCTAACTTCCTCGAAGGCGTAGAACGCCGTGCCTTTAAGCACGCGGTTTACATGGTTAGAAATGAAGAATCCGCCTTGGACATCGTTCAAGACTCGATGATTAAGTTATCCGAAAAATACGGCGATAAGCCTGCCGCCGAACTTCCTTTGCTATTCCAGCGTATTTTACAAAACACGATTCTTGATTTTTTCCGCCGCGAGAAAGTTCGTAACAACTGGGTGTCACTGTTTTCCAATATCGGCCCCAATGATGGCGAAGATGACAATTTTGATTTGCTTGAAAATTTTTCATCTGAAGAAGGCAGCGAGGCTGCAGAATCAACAGAAAATAAGTTGGAAAGAGAACAAGTTCTCAATATCATTGATGACGAAATAAAAAAACTTCCAACGCGTCAACGAGAAGCCTTTCTCATGCGTTACTGGGAAGACATGGATGTCGCGGAGACCGCCCTTGCTATGGGTTGCTCGGAAGGAAGCGTCAAAACGCATTGCTCTCGCGCCACACACACTTTAGCCGCCGCCCTTAAAGCTCTAGGAGTGCACTTATGAACTACGCCAAAGAAAAAGCCGAAATTGACTTTGCATACAAGGTCCGTCGCGCCATGACCGAATCGGCAGAAAACATACCAGAGCCAACCTTAGAAAAATTAGCTAAGGCAAGAGAGCTCGCATTAGCACGTCAAAAACCTGAAGGTGGTGCCGCAATTCTTGCTCTTAGTGGTGCATTGGCGGGAGGCGCGGGACGCTCTATCACACAACGTCCATGGTTAAGAAAACTCGCATTTTCACTTCCTCTGATCGTACTCGCAGTCGGCCTGTACGGCATCTACGAACACGAACAACAACAACAAATCAATGACTTAGCTGAAATTGACGCGGCTGTTTTAGTTGACGAGTTACCTCCAGATGCTTATGTTGACAATGGTTTTAATGCCTATCTCAACAAAGACAACAAACCTTCTGAGCAAAAAGTCGAGGAATAAATTTGGCTATGAGCAAATACGGTCAGCCTAGCAAACGCAGCAAATTTAGCGGCTTTCGTTTTTTAAACATAAAAGTCGCAGTTGTTATTATTGCAGCGCTGTTAGGGCTCGCACACCTCCAGGCGTACGCGGGTTCTTCAAGTACGGTTGCCAACTCGACGCAAATAAAATGGACGAACCTCACAGTGGAGCAAAAAACCGCTCTTTCTGCTTTGTCGGCGGAGTGGGACAATATGGACGGCTTGCGCCAAAAGAAATGGCTTGGCATTGCCGACAAATATTCCACGATGAAGCCTGAAGAGCAAAAGCGCGTGCAAGAAAGAGTGGCCGCATGGGTCAAACTCAGTCCTGAGCAACGTATGCTGGCACGCGAAAACTTCACGAATACAGCAAAAAAGTCGCCAGAGCAAAAATCAGCGCAATGGCAGCAGTATCAACAATTGAGTGACGCAGAGAAGCAAAAGCTCGCATCCGAGGCAAAAACTAAGAAGAGTGTCACAACAATTCAACCAGAATCAAAACGGACTGGAATCGTACTTGAACCACTTAAAAAGGTTCCCCCGACGAAACTAGACGCTTCAGCAACTTCACAACCAACAACGAATAAATAGTGTCTTTAGTAACAAACTCCCCACAATTTATTACACCTTCTATCAAACGGCGCCTTATATGCATGATCTATGAGGCGCTCTTGGTTTTTGGCGTTATTTTCTTTTCTAGCTTCATTTTTGACGTTGTGACGCAGAGCAAGCATGCACTCAAGCTTCGTGAAGCTCGCGAAGCGTTTCTCTTCGTCGTCATAGGTTGCTATTTTGTCTTTTTTTGGCGAAGGTCCGGACAAACGCTCGCCATGCAAACATGGCGAATTAAAGTCGTTGACCTTGATGGTCAACGACTCCCGTTGATTAAAGCTATCGTACGATATTGTTTCGCATGGGGATGGTGCTTGCCAGGCTTAGTAGTGGCACACCAACTTGGCTTAAAAGAGACGGCATCACTCATTCCCGTAGGCGTCGGTTTCACCCTCTGGGCCTTGACCGCATACTTCGAACGCAATATGCAGTTTTTACATGACCGACTCGCAAAAACTAAACTTATTGAACTCCCCGCAGTTACAAAAAATTCAAACTAATCAGTTTGCTGGAAGCTCTTTCATTTCTGGTCGGCTATAAGTTTCAAATAAGTTTCAGTGAAACCCCAAATTTCTCACGAGAAATTTGGGAGAATACTCTAATCAATGCTATTCTAATGCCAAACGATCGAGACTAAAGACTAATAAGATCTATAGGCATTTTCATGCAGACTAAGACACCAAGACGCACCCGAGACAGAATTCTTGACCTTTCACTAAAGCTTTTTAATGACTTTGGTGAGCCTAACATCACCACGACGATTATTGCTGAAGAGATGAGTATCTCGCCTGGCAACCTTTACTACCATTTTCGTAACAAAGAAGATATCGTCAACTCCCTTTTCCTGCAGTTCGAAGAGGAAATCAATAAGAAACTCGCCTTTCCTCAAGGACGCAAAGCCAACATTCAAGACATTTGGACCTATTTGCATCTCACATTTGAGCTGATTTGGCGCTATCGTTTTTTCTATCGCGACTTGAATGACCTACTCACTCGCAATCGGAAACTCGAGTTGACGTTTAAACAAATCCTGAACCATAAGATTAAAGTAGCGACGGAACTTTGCATTGGCCTCAGAGCTGATGGCGAATTCGATGCAGATGACATCACGATCGATGCATTAGCGACCAACATGGTAGTGGTTGCCACTTACTGGCTCTCTTACGAATACGTCAGAAATCCAAGAAAATATACAGAACTGCAAACAATGTCTGAATCCTTGGCGCGCGGCTGCTACCAAGTCATCGTTCAGATTAGCCCCTACTTACGAGGCAATACCCGTGAAGTATTTGAGAAACTCTCACAAGACTATCTGCTGAAAATCAAGCAGCAAGCTTAGATTTTCAAAACGGAAAGACAGAAATGAAATCGGTATGCGTTTACTGCGGTTCCGCTTCGGGCAATTCGCCAACATATACTGCACAAGCAAAGAATCTTGCGGCTCAGCTTGTAGAGCATAAACTCGACCTCGTTTATGGCGGCGGCGATGTTGGCTTAATGAAGGTGATCGCTGATGAAGTCTTGCGCCTAGGTGGACACGTTACCGGAGTCATTCCCCAAGCACTCTTTGATCGCGAAGTCGGTCACCCCAATTTGCAAAAGTTGCATATTGTCAACAATATGCACGAACGCAAAGCATTAATGGCTGAGCTTTCGGATGGTTTCATTGCCATGCCGGGCGGATTAGGTACTCTTGAGGAGTTATTTGAGATGTTTACTTGGCTACAGCTCGGTTTCCACCATAAACCGCTCGGCCTGTTAAATGTCAATTCTTACTACGACCATCTCTTACACTTCTTGGAAAATGCGGTTCAAGCCGGATTTCTGAAAGCGGAGCACAATGCCTTGCTTATTAAAGATGTTGATTGCTCTTTACTTTTGCAGCGGATGCAACATTTTGAAAATGCGATAAATGGGGTTCGCGCCTAGTAGAAAGATTCGGAACAACGAAAATCACACCTGAAATCATCGGACGATATAAAAAATCGTTGTTCCGATTGGCAATTGTGTGCGAAGCTCATCAGCTTTCCCGCGTTACAAGGTAAAATAACAAACTTACGCGTTCAGCGTGCAAATCACGTGAAACTCATTTTTTCTGGCATTCACCAATGAAATTCTCAAAACAATTCTCTCTTTATCAGTCTGAAGCGACTCAATTTTTGAATGGTCTCAAACAAGCTAACCCGAATCTCGAGCAATCTCAACGCGATGGTCGTGCTTTGCTTTGGGATAAGGCACCGATTGATTTAGATAATCAACGTCGCGTCAACGAGGCACGTGTAAAGCAGCAAGCCTACGTCTATCAGACTAAATAATTGCATTCATGCCTTGCGCTCCTAGGTTTTAGGTTACTGTAAGGCTCTATCGCAAAACGACGGATGTCGACCTCATCAATTCAAGCGACCGAGTTACCTCCAGCCGGTAACAATGACACGACGCCCGATGTCGTGGACGGCTTAGCTTTCGCCAAATTATATGGCGAGCCCCTGTTCAAGCTACCGAACGACTTATACATTCCACCCGATGCTCTTGAGATTTTTCTTGAAGCATTTGAAGGACCACTTGATTTATTGCTCTACCTGATCCGCAAACAGAATTTCAATATTCTTGACATTCCTATGGCGCAGGTCACTCAGCAATACCTGCAATATGTCGATCAAATACGCAAACATAACCTCGAGTTAGCGGCGGAGTATTTGCTGATGGCGGCCATGCTGATTGAGATCAAATCTCGCATGCTCGTTCCGAGTAACAAAACACAAGAGGGCGAAGAAGCTGACGATCCGCGCGCTGCACTGGTGCGCCGTCTGCTCGAGTATGAGCAAATGAAACTGGCAGCCTACGAACTCAATGCGATGCCACAGCTCGGTCGTGATTTTTTGCACGCGCAAGTTTTTATCGAACAGAACACGGTTTTACATTGGCCACAAGTTGATCTCAACGATTTAAAACAAGCTTGGGCTGACGTCTTGAAACGTGCCAAACTCGTCGCCCATCATAAAATTAGCCGAGAAGAATTATCGGTCCGCGAACACATGAGCTCCATTCTGCGTCGCTTACAAGACCACAAATTCGTTGAGTTTTCTGAATTATTCGATCCAAGTCGAGGCGCTCCCGTGGTGGTAGTCAATTTTGTCGCCCTACTAGAGCTAGCCAAAGAGACCTTAATTGAAATTACACAGGCAGAGTCATTCGCACCGATTTACGTGAGACTTGCATACGCTCCGGTTTAATGCTGTAGTACACACCAATAAAAACAAGTTTCACCCTTTATCACACACCAAGATTCCCATGAAAATCATTTCTAGCATCGAAGAACTGCGTGACCAATTACGTGGCCAGTTACGAACCGCGTTTGTTCCTACTATGGGGAATCTCCATGAAGGACATCTTTCATTGATGCGCCTTGCACGTCGTCACGGTGATCCAGTTGTTGCATCGATCTTTGTTAATCGGCTCCAATTTGGGCCAAACGAAGATTTCGACAAATACCCACGCACGTTCGAGGCTGACGTTGAGAAGTTGGAAAAAGAAGGTGTATATGTTCTCTTCGCACCGACAGAAAAAGATTTATATCCTGAACCACAAGAATATCGCGTTCAACCGCCTAACGATCTGGGTGACATCCTCGAAGGAGAATTCCGTCCAGGTTTTTTCAACGGCGTCAGCACCGTGGTAATGAAGTTGTTTTCGTGCGTACAACCAAAAGTTGCGGTGTTCGGAAAAAAAGACTATCAACAGCTGATGATCATCCGCAAGATGGCAAAACAGTTTGCCTTGCCGACTGAGATTATTGCAGCCGAAACTTGGCGTGCCGATGATGGTCTTGCGCTCTCATCACGCAATGGCTATTTGAGTAGCACTGAGCGGGAAGAAGCGCCCTTCCTCTATCAAACGCTTAATCGCGTGGCAGAAAGCGTCCGCGCTGGTAACCATGACTTGGTAACGATTGAACGCCAAGCCATGCAAGACTTGTCTGCGCGTGACTGGAAGCCAGACTACGTGGCGATTCGCAAACGCTCGAATTTACAAGCTCCAACAGTGGAAGATATCGCGGCTAATGAGGCGCTGGTGGTGTTGACCGCGGCAAAGCTGGGCAACACACGTCTCATCGACAATCTCGAAATTTAATGCGCTCCTTTTTTAGATTCGAAACTATCGCTTGGATCACCCTCCTCTTTGCTTGTATAGGGACGACACATAGTGCCTATGCAGACGTCAGTGTGATCGATGATGGCAAGCGAACTGTCCGCCTGACACAGCCAGCAAAACGCATCATCAGCCTCGCGCCACATGTCACAGAACTTGTGTTTGCCGCTGGCGCAGGCAAACAGCTTGTTGGCGTGTCGGAATACAGCGATTACCCAGAAGACGCGAAAAAAGTCGCCTCTATCGGCAGTATTTTTGCGCTTGATTTAGAGCGTCTGATTGCTCTTAAACCCGATCTGGTCATCATCTGGGGAACCGGTAACGCTAAGCATTTGGCGCAGAAACTACGTGACAATCAATTGACCGTATATGAAAACGAGCCGCATAGCTTTGAAGATATCGCCAGTAGTATTGAGAAGATCGCCATTCTGAGCGGTACTGAGGTTGTCGGTAAGGAGAACGCTCGACTTTTCCGACAACGCCTGCAAAGCCTCAATCAAGAATATCAGCTCAAAAACAAACAGACCCCAGTCCGTGTATTTCATCAGATGGTGAAATCGCCACTGATGACCGTCAACAAAGATCACTTTGTCTCGAAGATGATCGAAATCTGTGGCGGCACGAATGTGTTTGGGGATCTGAAAGACATCAGTGCGACCATCACGGTTGAAGCAATGTTAGCGACAAATCCGGATGTTATTTTTAGCAGCGGTAAAGAAAGTGGGAAGTTGCAAAACGAGTGGAATCAATTTCCCAACTTGAGTGCAGTGAAGAAGAAAAATCTGTTTAGCATTCCAGGTGATTGGTTGCATCGAGCTGGTCCGAGAGTGCTCGATGCAACTGAAATGTTGTGCAAGCAAATCCGCGAAGCACGTACTCGCCAGTAGCATCGAACTACTTCCAATCACGAGGATCGACACAATAGTAGTTGTACAGCTGTTGAAACAATTCGGGATGATAGTGCGCTAGCAAATCAGCTTGATAAAAATAGCTCTCGCTGCACACAGCAAAAAACTCCGCTGGATTGCTGGCACCGTAGGGGTCGATCAAAGTTTGGTATCCCTGCTCAAGCGCTTGGCACAGCCTGTCATATTCTGCGGAAAACACCTTCGCCCAATCCCGATAAGCACGTCGACTTGGCAAAGATGGCGCACCGTCGGTGCTCCCATCTTCGCTGTCCAATTGATGCGCGAATTCGTGGATCACCACATCATGTGCCCTTCCATCATCTACACTCGAACGCATAACTTCTTGCCATGCCAGAATGACTCGCCCATCACTCCACGATTCACCGCTAAGACTGTGTGCTACCTCAGTGACGACACCGCCCATTTGCACTTGTTGACGAGGCGCGTGAAACACATCGGGATAGACCAAAATGTGGGTCAACTTTGGGAACACTTGCGCATCACGATTCAACAGCAACAGACAGGCGCGTCCTGCAATGCAAACCCTTATTTCATCGGTAATCTCAAGTCCGTTACATCCGACAAAGGTTTTTTCAAACAAAAATTGTTTCACCCTCTGTTTCAATTGCAACTGCAAATCCACCGGCATATAGCGATACTGTGGCACGTAACGTCGCAAAATCTTCGCATGATGAGAGGGAAACGCGCGGCTTAAGACACGTTGCAAACGCAAACGTGGGATCACGAAAAACGCCAATATCAAACCCACACAAATTACGGCTAAAGCCCACATCATCACCCTTTCGACCAGTCATTTCAAAGCATACGAGTTAAGCATATGTGCACGAGGGTGCGCATTTCAAGGCAGGTAAATTCATTTCAAATCACTTATCCCAGCTTCCCTTCAGCAAACAAGAGTAATTGCTGCGATAATCTTGTTTTGCGTAAATTGCTTCGTCTTGCTGCACGGACTTCCACGCGCCGGCTTTCTCACTCACTCGGTCACTCACTCCATCCTATCGTATGCGCCAAGGCATTATTTACGCCGCTAGCTGTTATTTACTGTGGGGACTATTCCCGATCTACTTTCGTGCCTTGCGTGAGGTAGCACCGCTCGAGATTTTGATGCATAGAATGGTGTGGGCGCTACTTTTCTTGGGGATCATCTTAAGCATACGCAAGCAGTGGGCATGGCTCAGCGACATCATCAAACAACCTCGCGTCGTATTGAGATTCGCCGCTAGTGCTGCACTCTTATCAACCAACTGGTTCATTTACATTTGGTCGGTCAACAATGAACGTATTGTAGATGCCAGCCTCGGTTACTTCATGACGCCGCTGGTCAACGTTCTATTAGGCTTCCTCCTTCTCAAGGAAAAACTGCGTCCTGCGCAAACCCTTGCGGTGTTTTGTGCCGCAGCGGGTGTGGCTTGGATGACGTTTCATCTCGGGCATCTTCCTTATATCGGTTTAAGTCTCGCTTGCACCTTCGGCATGTACGGCTTGCTACGCAAGACAGCCAGTCTCGGCGCTTTAGAAGGACTTTCACTCGAAACCCTGATCTTATTTCCGTTCGCGTTTGCTTATCTCACGTTCTTGGCTATCCAAGGACAAAACGGATTTCTTCAAGCCAACTTATCAATTCAGTTATTGATCATAGCTGCTGGGCCCATTACTGCCATTCCTCTTCTATTGTTTGCAGCGGGCGCACGACGCATTCCCATGGCAACCTTGGGACTGCTGCAATATATCTCCCCGAGCATCCAACTCTTGATGGGCGTGGTCTTATACAACGAACACTTCGGTAACGACAAGCTGATCGGCTTTATGGGGATTTGGTTGGGCTTAATTCTGTATAGTGCCGATGGACTTCGACAAACATTTTTCAATAAAGGCAAAACCGAAGTCGAGACTAAAGCGCCGCTGGCACCACCCGATTAATGATACGAGTCGAGGGCCGAAATCGGCTAGAGCTGCTTTTTATAGGCTTTTTTGTATCAAAGCTGTGAAATATCCTGAAATCATGTCGATTATCCGCAAATTTCCTCAATTTTTTTGACAACGAGACCTGCATTTCTGCGAAAATTCGCATCTTTATTTTTTTGGCGCGCAAGCGGTTTAACGAACTGGCCCAGGCGTCTCCCGTAACAAGCTTTTTGGAGACCTTAATGAAATTCCGCTTCCCCATCGTCATCATTGACGAAGACTTCCGTTCTGAAAACACTTCTGGTCTAGGCATTCGCGCTCTTGCTGATGCTATGGAAAAAGAAGGCATGGAAGTGTTGGGTGTCACTAGCTATGGTGACCTTTCGCAGTTCGCACAACAGCAATCGCGCGCCTCTGCATTTATTTTATCGATCGACGATGAAGAATTCGGTGAAGGCACCGACGAAGAAAGTGATTTGGCCTTAAAACCATTGCGCGCATTTGTCGAAGAAATCCGTTACAAGAACGCCGACATCCCGATTTATCTCTATGGTGAAACGCGCACTTCGCGTCACATCCCTAATGATATCTTGCGCGAATTGCACGGCTTTATTCACATGTTTGAAGATACGCCAGAGTTTGTGGCGCGCCATATCATCCGTGAAGCTAAGTCTTACCTCGATAGTTTAGCGCCACCATTCTTCCGTGCTTTAGTACATTACGCGAACGATGGTTCTTACTCTTGGCACTGCCCTGGACACTCGGGTGGTGTGGCATTTTTGAAGTCACCAATCGGTCAGATGTTTCATCAATTCTTTGGTGAAAACATGTTGCGTGCTGACGTCTGTAACGCGGTTGAAGAATTAGGTCAGTTGCTGGATCATACTGGTCCCGTAGCGGCTTCCGAGCGCAATGCAGCCCGTATTTTCAATGCGGATCACTGCTATTTTGTGACCAACGGCACATCAACTTCAAACAAGATGGTCTGGCACTCAACCGTTGCACCAGGCGACATCGTGGTGGTCGACCGTAACTGCCACAAATCGATTTTGCACTCGATTATTATGTGTGGAGCAATCCCCGTTTTCTTGATGCCAACCCGTAATCATCTTGGTATTATCGGCCCTATTCCATTGGAAGAATTTTCCATGGAAAGCATCCAAAAGAAAATTGAAGCAAACCCGTTTGCTCGCGCATCAAAGAACAAGAAACCACGTATTTTGACGATCACACAATCCACTTACGACGGTGTTTTGTACAACGTGGAAACATTGAAGAACATGTTGGATGGCGAGATTGATACGCTGCACTTCGACGAAGCTTGGTTGCCACATGCAACCTTCCACAGCTTCTACCAAGACATGCATGCCATCAGCAAAGATCGTCCACGTGCCAAGAAGTCGATGATCTTCTCAACGCAATCGACACATAAATTACTAGCGGGTATCTCTCAAGCCTCGCAAATTTTGGTGCGTGAATCTGAGACGGTGAAGCTCGACAAAGATAGCTTCAATGAAGCCTATTTGATGCATACATCCACATCTCCGCAATATTCAATTATCGCGTCGTGCGATATCGCTGCAGCGATGATGGAAGCACCCGGTGGTACAGCCTTGGTGGAAGAATCGATCTTGGAAGCACTGGACTTCCGTCGTGCGATGCGCAAAGTCGATCAAGAGTGGGGACAAGACTGGTGGTTCCAAGTGTGGGGCCCCGATCATTTCTCCGAAGATGGCATTGGCACCCGTGAAGATTGGATGATTCGTGCAGAAGATGATTGGCATGGCTTCGGCAAGTTGGCCTCAGGCTTCAACATGCTCGACCCGATCAAAGCAACCATCGTCACACCAGGTCTTTCACTCGAAGGTAAGTTTGCTGAGACCGGCATTCCTGCATCGATCGTGACGAAATATTTGGCTGAACATGGCGTTATCATTGAAAAATGTGGTCTGTATTCGTTCTTCATCATGTTCACGATCGGTATTACCAAAGGCCGTTGGAACACCTTGTTGACTGCTTTGCAGCAGTTCAAAGATGACTACGATAAAAATCAACCGATGTGGCGCATTTTGCCAGAGTTTGCTGCCGCTAATCCGCGCTATGAAGGCGTTGGTCTGCGCGACCTTTGCCAACGCATCCATGAAGTGTATAAATCTCATGATGTAGCACGCTTAACGACAGAGATGTATTTGTCCGATATGCAACCTGCGATGAAGCCATCCGATGCATTTGCCATGATGGCACATCGTGAAATTGAACGTGTTTCGATTGATGAATTGGAAGGTCGTGTCACTGCGATCTTGTTGACTCCTTATCCGCCAGGTATCCCGCTCTTGATTCCGGGTGAGCGTTTCAATAAGACGATTGTCGACTACCTCAAGTTCGTGCGCGTCTTCAATGAACAGTTCCCTGGTTTTGAAACGGACTGTCATGGTCTTGTGAAAGCTGAAGTTGATGGAAAAATTGGTTACTTCGTCGATTGCGTCAAAAAGGATGGTGAGATCGCCAACTGATTTGCTATCGGCGCAATTAGTGACTACTTGCGACTCTATCAAAATCACAACAAAAAGCCGCCAGCGCAAGCCAGCGGCTTTTTTTATGGCTTCTACAACACTATTTCCGATATACAATAGAAAGCATTTTCCACTTGCATTTCCCTTCATTATGAGCCAACTCGGAGCGCTAACACCTGTAGAGAAAGACAAGATTGCATTGGGAGTTCCACTGCCTTGGGCTATCTTCGATGCATGGGGCAACCAGATTCACGATGCTGGCTCAGTCATTACTGATCAAAATGAATTTGACAGTATTGTCGAAGATGGCTATTTCGAGGACTCGCTAGAAGATCCGAATAACGATCAAAAACCCTTACCTGCCCCGACACAAAGCAATACTTTTTCCCAGCCAGCACCGAAAATTACGGTGCCCAACGTTCCGCTAGAACCGATCATCCAGCCTACGAGCATTTCTAATGCGAATGAACAGGACGAGCTCAACAAAGAATCGGTCATGCTCGATCTTGATAGTGTACGTTGGCACGTGGGTGAAACTTTTTTCTTACAGGTGCATGATAACGCGGCCATTCGTTACACCGTGAAACTGATCGGCTATGTGAAGAATCAATCGATCCTCGTAACAGCACCAAGAATTGATGGTCGCGGCGCGATTATTCGCGATGGGCAAACTTTTATCGTACGTGCATTTCCAGGCAAGAAGGCCTATGCGTTTACGGCTTATGCAATCAAGTCTGTCTATACGCCGCATGCCTATTTGCATTTGTCTTACCCCAAAATTGTGCGCTGTACCACGATACGTCAAAACTCTCGCGCCAGCGTCAAGATCATCGCTTCGGTTACAGTCGGCACTCCGGAGCAAACGGCGGCAGCGACCTTAAGCGATATCAGCATGGGCGGCACTTCCGGGATCATCAAGCGTCAGATCGGCGCCAAAGGCGATACTGGCGTGATTAAGTTCAAAGTAACGACGGCTGGCGAAGATGCCTACCTCACCTTGCCTATCATAGTTCGCTCGATCGTCGAAACAGAAAACGCCGACGAGTTCCGTTATGGATTTGAATTCTTCGAAGTGCCAACACAATCGAAATTAATTCTTTCTTCATTTGTACACCAGACTCTCGCAGAGACTGAATAAAGCAAGCTCAAAGTCATGCCGCGTTGAGGAGACCCCGATGAATTACATGCCCAGCTTTACCGAACGCGTAATGAACACTCTGAAAGTACTACTGCTCATCTGCTGCACTATCGCGCTTGCTGCCTGCGGAAAAACCGACTCTTCAAGCGGTCAAAGCACGAACACAAGCGCCGTGTACGCTGGTCCACCGATCATCGGAACTAGTGCCATCAGCTTTAATGGCCCACGTTCCAATTACACCATCACCGCCACACCAACCGGTCTCAGTGTGACCGATAGAGTTGGGACAGATGGGACGACCGCCGTGGCCCCAACAATTAAGGCCTTGTTGTTCAAAGATATCTCAATCAACTTAGAAATCGCCGGAAAGGCTTCGAGTATCGCGGCGAAAGACTTGAATATCCTGATTGAACTCTATATCGCCTACTTCAATCGCGTTCCCGACGCTAATGGATTGGCGTATTGGATAGACCGTTTCAAAGCAGGCATGAGCCTCGATCAGATCGGCGAATCATTCTATGCGGCGGCTTTGTTTTTCCCGAATGAGACAGGATATTCAGCCACAATGACGAACGAAGCTTTCGTTACTCTGATCTACAAAAATGTGTTGGGCCGTCCCAACCCAGACCAACAAGGTCTCGAATATTGGTCCAACAGTCTAGCAAGTGGCGCGACCACACGCGGCACGCTAGTCCGTGTCATGTTGAGTTCCGCACATACGTTTAGCGGTGATCCGACATACGGATGGGTGGCGAATCTACTCGATAACAAAAACAGCGTTTCACGCGAGTTTGCCATCGCACAAGGTATTAGTTACATCAGTGATTCAGATTCAATTTCCAAAGGGATGGCCATTGCGGCGACCGTCACACCATCCGACACAAGTGTGGCCAAAGGCTTAATTGACGCTTTGCTCGGCACCATACCAAACACCACAAACTTTCCAACCGCCAGCCAAGCCTCGCGCTTCCTTGGCCAAGCTACTTTCGGTGCCACCAATGCCGATATCAATTTATTGATGTCCACAGGCATCTCGAATTGGATCGATGTGCAATTCACAAAAAATCAAAGCCTACATAAGACATACATGGACACGACCGCTGCAGGATTATTGAATGGGATCAGCGGACTGAGCCAAAACAACTTCTTCGAATCCTACTGGCAGCAAGCTGTCACGGGCGAAGACCAATTAAGGCAACGCGTCGCCTTCGCCTTATCTGAAATTTTTGTTATTTCATTCCAGGATAGTGGTGTCAATAACTACCCGCGCGGCGTCGCATCCTACTATGACACCCTTGCCAGCGGCGCCTTTGGCAATTTCAGAACTCTCCTTGAGAATGTCTCTTTACATCCCATGATGGGAATCTATTTAACCTCGATGCGCAACCAGAAAGAATCAGGCACGCGCGTCCCTGATGAAAACTACGCACGTGAAGTAATGCAGCTTTTCACGATTGGCCTTTATCAACTCAACCCAGATGGTACAAATGTCTTAGTCAATGGAAAACCTGTCGAGACTTATAGCTACGCCGACATCAGGGGCCTAGCCAAAGTCTTTACTGGCTGGAGCTGGGCAGGTCCCGATAAGACGAGCACTCGCTTTTTTGGCGGAAACGCTGATCCAAATCGTGACGTATTACCGATGCAGTCCTACCCCAACTTTCACTCAATCTCTGAGAAGAAATTTTTGGGGGTAACTATTGCGCCACAATCTCCCGCCAATCCAGAAGCGAGTCTAAAGACCGCCCTCGATACCCTTTTCAATCACCCCAACGTGGGGCCATTCATCAGCAAACAATTGATTCAACGTTTAGTGACCAGCAATCCTAGCCCACAGTATGTGGCCCGAGTAAGTGCTGCTTTCAACGACAACGGCAAAGGCGTACGAGGCGACATGAAAGCCGTCGTTAAGGCAATCTTAATGGATACCGAAGCGCGCAATGATCCTGTCCTATCAAACGCAGGTACAGGAAAGCTCCGTGAACCCGTCGTACGTTTAGCCAATTGGATGCGGGCCTTCAATGCAAAATCGACTTCGACTTTTTTCAAGGTCACGAGCCTTGACGACCCCTTGACTAGCCTCGCGCAGACACCGATGCGCTCACCGACGGTATTCAATTTTTACCGCCCAGGCTACGTCCCTCCAAATTCCGAGATCGCAAATGCTAAATTGGTGGCCCCTGAAATGCAGATCGTGGCCGAACCATCGGTCGTTGGCTACCTGAATTTCATGCGTGACATTATCCCCAATGGCGTTGGATCTTCTCGCGATGTTAAAGCGGACTATACGAACTTGATTGCATTAGCGAGCACACCAGATCAACTGCTCGACCAAGTCAATCTTCTCTTAATGGCGAATCAAATGAGTTCATCTTTAAGAGGTCAAATCTTAAGCGCCGTCAACTCCGTGACGATTCCCGCGACAAACACAACCAATATCGAAAACGCCAAGAAAAATCGCGTCTACTTGGCTATTTATCTGACCATGGCATCGCCAGAATATTTAGTGCAGAAATAGGAGCTGACATGAGCAAACTCAATGTATCGCGACGCGAATTTTTACGGCTCTCCAGTATGCTCGGATCAGCGAGCGCCTTGGGCGTGGCAACGCCATTTGCACTCAATTTGGCCACCATGGGAAGTGCTGCGGCGCAGGGCAACGTCAGTGATTACAAGGCGATCGTCTGTCTCTTTATGTACGGCGCTAACGATCACGCTAACACGGTGCTCGCCACCGATACGACTTCATGGACCCAATACACGACCGTACGGACCACTGCTGAAGCGGGTTCGATAGCATTGCCCGCGGTTGGCACCAATGGAGGCGTGCTTCCAATTACACCAAGCACCCCACAAGTCGGTCGAAGCTTTGGACTACACCCTAGCTTGACGGATCTAAAAACACTCTTCGACAACAAGCGCGCGGCAATTATTGCCAACGTTGGCCCACTGATTGTGCCAACCACGCTCACGCAATATCAAAAGGCAACAGTTCCACTGCCGCCCAAACTTTTTTCGCACAATGACCAACAAAGTCTATGGCAAGCCTACGCGCCAGAAGGTGCTTCGTATGGTTGGGGTGGCCGCATGGGGGACTTATTAGCTGCTAATAATAGTAATCCTATTTTTACGGCGATTTCCACGTCCGGTAATGCTGTATTTTTATCCGGCCGCAACATCATTCAGTATCAAGTCAGCGCATCTGGAGCAACACCAATAACAGGCCTTTCTGGCACCCTGTATGGATCATCTACCGCTGGAAGTACTTTACGTTCGGTGATCACGGGCGACACGGCTAACTACTTTCAAAAGGAACACGCGGCTGTCACAAATCGAGCAATCAACGCACAAGCGCTTTTGGGACCGTCAATGGCGGTCGCAGGCCCCAACGGTGTTCCAAACCCTGGCCAATACACCAATCCTAACACTGGTGCCCTCGCAAATAACGCACTTGCCACTCAATTACAAACGGTAGCAAGAATCATCGCGGGTCGAAACGCGCTTGGCGCAAAACGCCAAGTATTTTTCGTCAGTATGGGTGGTTTCGATACACATGATTTCCAAAAAACTGCGCAGGCAGATTTGTTAGCCCGCCTATCTCATGCAATCAATTATTTCGATGGCGTAATGGGAAATTTGATGGGAACTGACTTACGCAATCAAGTCACCTTATTCACCGCGTCCGATTTCGGTCGCACTTTCACCAGCAACGGAGATGGCACAGATCATGGTTGGGGCTCACACCACTTTATTGTTGGCGGAGCTGTCAAAGGCGGCAATATTTATGGCACGTTCCCGGTCACGGGATTAAAACACGCCGAAGACGTTGGCTCTGGCAGTCTGCTACCACAATTTTCGGTTGATCAGTATGGCGCGACATTGGCGACCTGGTTTGGACTGACTCCGACACAAATCAGTGACGTGTTTCCAAACATTGGCAATTTTGCGACTCGCAATCTCGGATTCATTTAGGCGCCATAAGGATCATCCGTCGCCCATGTTATTCGTCATCAGATTTCACGATAAACCAGAAACACAAGAGATTCGAAAGGCTCTTTTACCATCCCACCTGGCATGGTTAGATCAACATAAGGAATCCATTCTGGTCGGAGGCTCTCTCCGCGTCAGTCCCGAGCAATCACCTGTTGGAGGCTTATGGATTGCGCAAGCTCAATGCAAGGAAGAATTGATGGCGCTGATCGAGAGTGATCCGTTTTGGATTGCAGATCTACGCCTATCTGTAGAGATCTTACATTGGTCGAAAGCATTTGATGATCGCCAAGTACTGGTATGAGGACGCAGCAAGGCAGGTGTTTCCACAAAACTTCATTCGTTGACGAAAAAAAACCTCAAAATAAATTTGAGGTTTTTTATTTTTCGACCTAGGAAACTGATTAGGTTTTCGGAAGCGTCACGCCAACCTGCCCTTGATATTTACCGCCACGATCTTTGTAAGACGTTTCACACAATTCATCGCCTTCGAAGAAGAGGACTTGTGCGCAGCCCTCGCCTGCATAAATCTTCGCTGGCAACGGTGTGGTATTCGAAAACTCCAAGGTGACGTAGCCTTCCCATTCGGGTTCAAACGGCGTCACATTCACGATAATGCCGCAACGTGCGTAAGTCGACTTACCCAAACAAATCGTCAATACACTACGTGGAATACGGAAATATTCGACGGTACGTGCAAGGGCGAACGAATTAGGAGGAATAATACACACGTCGCCTTTGAAATCGACGAATGATTTTTCATCGAAATTCTTCGGATCCACGATGGTGCTGTTGATATTGGTGAAAATTTTGAACTCATCAGCACATCGAATATCGTATCCGTACGATGAAGTCCCATAACTAACGATTTTCTGACCATTCGCCTGACGTATTTGACCCGGCTCATACGGTTCAATCATGCCATGCTCTTCGGCCATCCGCCGTATCCATTTATCCGACTTAATACTCATTTCTTATCCTAGTTGGAAAGTCTTTCATAGCGTGAAATTTTACGCGAAAACATTGAAAGTATGCGAAGTTTTAGAGCATTAGAGCACGTAAAAGCGCACGAAAACAGGGCGAATCGGGGCAAAACGACTCATTTGGCGACTTAGCTCGAACCATTACTCCCCTTCTCTTGCTCTTTTACGAATCCGACTTCGATTTCCTTTGGAATCTTTACCCCGTTCTTGACGGCGATAATTTCCGCCATGATAGAGACCGCAATTTCAGGAGGCGTTTTACTGCCAATGTAAATCCCCACTGGCCCCTTCAAACGAGAAATTTGTTCTTCATTCAGATCAAACAATGCAAGCCGTTCACGCCGTTTTGCATTATTGATGCGCGAACCGATCGCTCCAACAAAAAACGCTTCTGACTTGAGTGCCTCCATTATGGCCAAATCATCTAGCTTAGGATCATGGGTCAATGCCACCACCGCACTACGTTGATCTAACTGCATCGACATCACGATGTCATCCGGCATTTCTCGGGACAATCTCACCCCATCAAGGGGCCAAGTTTCGTGATACTCCTCACGCGGGTCGCACACCGTCACTTCGAAATCCAATCCGACAGCGATACTCGCTAAAAAGCGCGACATCTGGCCTGCGCCAATCACCAACAAACGCCAACGTGGGCCATGTGCCGTGTTGAGATGCGTATCCGATAAGCTCAGGCCACGATCTCGGGCAACCTGTATCAGACTCACAGCGCCATTCGCCAACTCCAAACTTCGCTGCACTAGACGATGTTCACGCAACATGAAGAGCAGGTCTGCGATACGACTGCGTTCACTCAGCGGTTCGATCAACAACTGGATCGTTCCGCCGCAAGGCAAGCCAAAGCGATGTGCCTGATCAGCGCTCACGCCATAGGTCAGGAGTTCCGGCACTTGACGTCGAAACCCATGCTCTTGGACTTGTGCGATCAAATCATCCTCGATGCATCCACCAGAGATCGAACCGACCACCAAGCCACCCTCACCGAGCGCCAACATTGAACCTTCTGGACGCGGACTTGAACCCCAAGTTTTTACCACGGTAACGAGCTCACATCGTTTTCCTTGTTCCAGCCAAGTGGCACAGGTACGCAAAACCTCTAAATCGACCGATTCCATCATTCCTCTATTTGCGTGAAACGTTGGACTTGCCGACCATCGATATTCAACATCTCAAAAAAAACTGCGCGCGGTCTGGTCCACATACTGCCATCGTGCGAACGGTATACGATGACAGGGCTCAAATCAGACTCTTGCGTCGCCTCACCAACGAGTTCATAAATGCCACCTTTGTAATGGCGAAAACGGATTGGTTTCGGCGCGGGCACATTGACCGGCTCGTGTTTTGAATGATCGTGATGATTCATGAATTGCTTTCCTTGTTCTTTCGGTTCTGCGATTTGAACTTTATTTTTTCCGGTATTTGAATTGTGAAGAGTAGCCGCTGCGACTACAGACTCAGTACACCAAGACGCAATATAAGTGGGGACCTTCGTTGCCTTCAAGCGTGTGACCTGCACTAAAAGTTCTGGATCGATCGCATCGATCTGCGCATTTTGAAGAGAATGACTTCGTATCAAATGCTGCCCCAAATTGAGCATTAAATGCGCCGTCACTTCCGCATCCGCCTCTGCTCGATGGGCACGTCCAGAAAACTTAATCCCTAGCCGTAAAGCGAGCGGCCCAAGTGAGTAGCTTTCAAAACCGGGACGCAAGCGCCGCGCTAATTTCACAGAACAAATCGTTCCACGGTGACGCGGTAACTGCTGACACAATTGGGCTTCAGCGAATAAAAACTTCTCATCAAAACTCGCGTTATGGGCCACCAAATAATCCTCGCCAATAAACTCAATCAACTTTGGAATCACCTCATCCACACTGGGAGCTTGATCTACCATCGCTTGTGTAATTCCCGTCAACTGAGTGATAAAACTCGGAATAGTGACGTCAGCGTTGACCAAGGACACAAAACGCTCGGTGAGTTGATCGCCCTCGATGCGTATCGCAGCGACTTCCGTGACCCGCCCACCATGTTCTGGACTCATGCCTGAGGTTTCAAAATCAAGTACGACTAATGGTTTTCGAAACATGTTGTCCCGCTATAAAAATTCTGATTGCTGACGAATAGGAATTACTCAGCATTGTAAAGCCTATCGCAGAGTCCAGTTAGCTTCTCCTCCCATGCCGTTTAGAGAAAATACAGATTTCACCACATCGAGTAAAATACGAGCTCTCGATATCATCAAGCAAAACGTGCGCTGCCACCTTGGTGACCAACTTTACTCGCGTATTCCTCTGCAGCGCCAGTCGTTGCAAAACTTAGTAAGCGTTACAAAATTCCTCGAATCATTGCTTGCATGATCAGTAAGAGCCTTCAATCCCTTCGTCGCGCCGTCAGCGTGAATAACTACTTGAGTGAAAATGATCTTCTGCGCGATCCGGTTTACCGACGTCTGTGGCTTTCGATCCTGATTAGCACCTTTGGCGCCCAAATCACACTTTTAGCCTTACCCTTGACCGCTGCGGTGCTTCTCCATGCGACGCCGACGCAAATGGGGCTGCTTGCTTTTTTCGAACTCATCCCTTACGTATTGCTGTCCTTGCCTGCAGGTGTATGGCTAGACCGAATTCGCAAATTACCAGTTTACGTTGTCGGTGAAGTTGCCATTGCACTAGCGGTTGCCAGTGTCCCGGTGGCTTGGTGGCTCAACTCCTTGCATATTTACTGGCTGTACGTAGTGGGCTTCATCATCGGTGCCGTGAACACGACGGCCGGTACGGCGGCACAAATTGTGCTCACTCAGATTGTCCCGCGTGAGCGATTGATCGAAGCCCATGCCAAGAACGCCTTAGCCAGCTCAGGTGCCGAAGTTGCTGGACCAGCAACCGCTGGCGCGATTATCAAATTGCTTGGAGCACCTTTAGCATTGATCGCCGATGCGGTTTTACTGATCACATCCGCTACGATCTTGAGAAAAATCACCATTAATGAAACCATCGCTCCGACTACCGAATCCCACTTTTGGCGCGACCTGCGAGCAGGACTGAGCTTCGTTAAGAACAACCGAATTCTTGTGAATCTCGCCTTGATCGTCGGCGGTTGGCAGATTTCCTACAACGCCGCGTTGGTCGTTCAAATTTTGTTTGCTACTCGCACGCTCGGACTTTCCGAACATGCGGTCGGTCTCAGTTATGTGGCGATGGGCGTCGGAACCATTTTCGCGAGTGCTGTTGGTAACAAAATCAGTCAAACCAAGGGGCCAGGCTACTGCCTTACCCTCGGCATTTTTATCTGCGGATTTGGATGGTCGGTATTAGCACTCGCCCCCGCAAACTATTGGGGTATCGCGGCGTTTGCTTTGATGTTATTTTGTCTCGCCACTGGTGGTGTATTTATCTTTATTAATTTTCTTGCCTTACGCCAAAGTGTCACGCCGGAACATCTTCTAGGTCGTATGACGAGCACCATGCGTTGGCTGATCTTGATTCCTGCTGGGCCAGGCGCTTTGCTCGGAGGTTGGCTTGGTGAACATTATGGTTTGCGTGAGTCACTTGCATTTTCCGCGATATCCGTGCTGGTGGTCGGTGTGCTCGCCTGGCGCAATCAGACTATTCAAGGAATTAAAAGCTTACCGAAAGCAAGTGCGCACTGAAAGCGAACTGTGGCAATACAAACAAAGATCTTGCCAGACACATACAAAATTTGCACTTCACCACATAAACCCGCCATAATGCCAGCCATTCCATGATGCTAGATCTGTGTTGAGATACGAGGTTTGAGTACTCCAACTGAATTGAGTGATGTCGCTCAACTTTGTTGTACGAAGTCAAACTGATCTTAAGTGCACGACATATCCGATCATCGAATACATAAAATCTATAACGAGACTCTACCGAGGTTTATTATGTCGCAGGGCACCACCACGCCATTCCGCCCCTATATCCCAGATCAAGCAAATTTGCCTGAATTCACGCTGCGCTCGCTCTTGATGGGTACGATACTGGGTATGATTTTTGGCGCCTCATCGCTCTATTTGGTGCTCAAAGTTGGCCTTACAGTGAGTGCATCAATCCCCGTCGCAGTCATCGCCATTACCTTATTCAGGCTCGGTCATAAATTCGGCACTCGCGATTCAAGCATTCTTGAAAATAGCATCGCACAGACGGCAGGATCGGCTGGCGAATCCCTTGCATTTGGTTTGGGCGTAACCATGCCCGCGATCTTGATTTTAGGGTTTGATCTTGAAATCTTTCGCGTCATGTTGGTCGCGGTGCTCGGTGGATTGCTTGGCATCTTGTTGATGATCCCGATGCGCCGCACCATGATTGTGGAGAAGCATCACGAACTAAAATATCCAGAAGGTACCGCCTGTGCCGAAGTGCTTAAAGCGGCCGCGGACGACGCTTCACGCGCTGCGGCTGGGGAATCGAGCAACCCTAATGCGCAAGCAGATGCAAGTCGACGTGCGACAATTATTTTTGGTGGATTTATCGTCGGCTTGGTCTACAAGGTATGCAACATCGCGTTGAAAGGCTGGAAAGACACCGTCGACTTCGTCTTTTCTGCGCCTCTAAAAGGTGGTTCGATCGGATCGGAGATTTCACCCGAACTACTTGGTGTTGGTTACATCATTGGCCCACGCATAGCGGCTATCATGGCCGCGGGTGGCGTCCTATCCTATTTGCTGTTAATCCCGATGATCAAATTTTTCGGTGATGGTTTGCTAGTCCCATTAGCACCGGGCACAAAGCTCATCAACGCCATGAGTCCCAATGAAATCCGTGGGGCTTATGTTCTCTACATTGGTGCGGGAGCCGTTGCTGCAGGCGGTTTGATCAGTTTGATGCGAGCAATGCCTTTGATTTGGCGCAGTCTTTCGAGCGGCATCAGCGGCTTGACCGAAAAAAATATAAGCACTGAAACCAAGCATGAGATTCGTCGCACGGAACAAAGTCTGAGCATGAAATGGGTGGTAATCGGTTCCTTGGGCATTGTTGCGATGATTACCATCGCCACACCTTTACACATGAATGTCCTCGGAGCGCTTTTGATTCTTGTCTTTGGCTTTTTGTTCGCAACGGTTTCATCACAGCTGACTGGCCAAATTGGACAGTCTTCAAATCCAATCTCAGGTATGACGGTCGCAACATTACTGTTCACCTGCCTCATCTTCCTACTCATGGGATGGGTCGGTGGTCAATATTATGTGACTGCGTTATCGGTCGGTGCCATCGTCTGTATTGCATCAAGCGTCGCCGGTTGCACTTCACAAGATTTAAAAACAGGTCACTTAGTTGGATCAACTCCCAAATACCAACAATATGCCATTCTCATTGGTGCCTTCTGCTCTGCTTTGTTACTCGGCCCCATCCTGCTGAAACTCAACGATTCGAGTACTGTCTACGTACCGATCGCAGAAGTTGCACCTGGACTGCAAACCAACACCAACTCACTCAAAGAAAAAACAAATCTGATCGGGCCTCAAGGCGAGCAAGATAAAAATACTTACCTTGTCTGGCATAAGGCAGATAATAAAGACGCACCAGCAGGGAAATACCTAGTTGATCCACAAGGCACTGCAGTGTATTTAGTAGATCCCGGCATCAATGGCACACATAACAAGCGACCAGATGGCTCAGAAGTCAAAAAGTATGATGCCCCCAAAGCCGTGCTGATTTCATACATCATTAAAGGCATTCTCGATGCGGAATTACCTTGGGGCTTGGTTTTATTTGGCGTAATTATCGCGATCACCCTCGAAATGTCAGGCATCCCATCACTCGCGTTCGCAGTCGGTGTGTATCTGCCGCTCGCATCATCAGCCCCTCTTTTTATTGGCGGCATGGTGCGTTGGTTTGTTGACAGAAGGAATGCAAAATTAAGTCAATACAAAGGTCTTGACGAGGAACAAATGCAAGCAGCTGGTGACCGCAGCAATGGCGTCTTACTCTCGTCTGGCTATATTGCGGGTGGCGCGTTAGCGGGCATTGTGATTGCCTTTAGTGCGGGAATCATGACGGATTTCGACCGTACTATCACAACGTGGGCGAGCACCAACAATCCATTTTTCGAGGGCGCGAAATCCGACTGGCTCTCATTGATTCCATTCTCTTTGATTTGCTTAGGCCTCTATTTAATAGGCCGAGAGAAGGATACGAAAAGGGATATGAAATAGCTTTCAGAAGATAATCAGTCACTAACAAGTAAGGCACAATGATGAACACTACCCTTGACTGCAAAAACCAAACCGTCCAAGTCGGCGACATTGTTCGCGTAATCACCCTTGCCCCTGGGTTTATTAAGCAGTTTCCAGCTGATGAGAGAATCTTAATCGAATCGATGATCGGCAACTTCTTTAAAGTCATTGCCATTGAGGATGGTGCGGCCTGTGTGGAGCGCGAATGGCACAATGAGCGCGGCCAATTGCAAAGCCACGTTATCGGACTTGACAGCGAAGAGATGGAAAAAGTCTAGCGGCTCAACCAAAAAATCAAACGGCAATATAAGACAAAGGCGCCAAAAAGGCGCCTTTTGTTTTTTGTTTCGTGACGAAACTTACACTCAGTTAGCAATCACCTCGCGAATCGTCGCAGCTAATTCCTCCGCCACAAACTTTGCGACGTAAGCGTCAGCCCCAACACTGCGAACGTGATCTTCGTTTGTCGTACCAGAGAGTGAGGAATGAATAATCACAGGCAAACCTTTAAAACGATCATCTTGCTTGATATTGCGTGTAAGGGTAAATCCATCCATCTCAGGCATCTCGAGATCCGTCAGCACCAGTGCCACTTTATCGCGTAGATCCTTACCTTCTGCAACAGCTCCCGCCTGCATTACTTGCAACTTATCCCAGCATTCCTTGCCGGTTTTCGACATGATGTAAGGTGCGCCAATGGCATCCAAGGCTTGCCCAATCAATCCGCGGGCAACCGCTGAATCATCTGCAGCCATAATCACTGAACCAGGCTTCATTTTCAATTTCGCGCCAATTGTCTCAGAATCGACGTCCTTATTGCCCTTCGGTGCAATCTGACGCAAGATTTGCTCGACGTCCAAGACCTGCGCCAAACGGGTGTCTTCGGCATCACCATCAAGACGTGCGATACTCGTAACTAAACCACCAGCAGCGCTTGATTCCGCTGAGAGAACATGGCTCCAATCGAGACGGACAATTTCTTCAACCGACTCCACCGCGAAGCCTTGAGTAGACCGAGCAAACTCAGTCACCAGCATGATGTTTAAACCAGATTTCGGTGTGCGCCCGACCACCGATGGCAAATCAATCACTGGAATAATTTGACCACGCAGATTCACCACCCCCAAGTTGTGGGGCAAAGCACCAGCGACCGCCGTAATTTCCGGCATAGCCACAATCTCCCGTACCTTGAAAACATTAATCCCGAACAGCTCAGAACGCTCATTCACGGTATCAACGCCAAGTCTGAACAACAATAACTCGAACTTATTCGAGGAAATCAAATTGGTACGTTCATCAACTTCGTGTTGTACAGTACTCATGTTCATCATCCTTATAGGTTAGTGAGACGGTCAAGGAAGAACTTACAAGCCCCATCTGCACCGAGTTGCATAGATAAAGCTATTTATCTTTATTATGCTACTTTTTTTCCAGGAAACACTACTTTCCCATCTGAAATATTTGTCTTTTTTGATCTATGCAACAAATATGTGACAACTCCGGGGGAAAGACCGTGTTTCGAGAAGAGCTAGGCACGAATTTGGCGAAGTTTGTTTCACCAACAGTGACAATAAAGTCGGCAACTTCGCCCCAATCTCTTCCCTAAGATGACCTAACGATCGTCTAAGATTCGCTTATTTGATGACTTTATAACAAGGAACGTAGGCCTTTCCTGGTAACTTCATCCGCGATTGCGTGACGAAGGAATGCAACAAGGCGTCCATCGAATGCATAATTTCTGGATCGCCCACAATTTCAAAGTGACCATATTTCTCGATCGCACGAATTCCTTGATCCTTGACGTTGCCGGCAACTACGCCCGAGAAGGCTCGGCGTAAATTCGCGGCCAACAAGTGTGGTTCTTGATTCTTATGCAGAGCCAATGAGCGCATGTTTTCGTGCGTTGGCAGGAATGGACGCTGAAACTCTTCATCGATTTTTAGCATCCAATTGAAGTAGTACGCATCACCATGTGCTTTGCGATAGGCGCGCACTTCTTTAATGCCCTCTTGCATGACCTTCGCCACTTGAACAGGATCATCGATAATGATCTGATATTTCGAACGCGCTTTTTCACCCAAAGTGGCAGCGATGAACTGGTCAATCTGTTCAAAATAAGCCGCGGCACTGGACGGACCAGTAAACACGACAGGGAAAGGCAATTCATCGTTCTCTGGGTGCAGCAAAATACCGAGCAGATACAAAATCTCTTCCGCAGTGCCAGCACCACCTGGGAATACGATAATCGAGTGAGCCACTCGAACGAAGGCCTCTAAACGCTTTTCGATATCTGGCATGATGACAAGATCATTGACGATAGGATTCGGCGCCTCGGCTGCAATAATGCCTGGCTCAGACAAGCCCAAGTAACGGCCATGTCCAACGCGTTGCTTCGCATGCGCAATCGTGGCGCCCTTCATTGGGCCTTTCATCGCGCCAGGACCACAACCGGTGCAGATATCCATACCGCGCAAACCCAACTGGTAACCAACTTCTTTGGTGTAATCGTATTCGATACCAGAGATCGAGTGACCACCCCAGCACACAACCAAATTCGGATTAATTTGTGGCTGCAAAATATTCGCATTGCGCAGAATATGGAAGACCGCGTCAGTAATCCCTTCCGTCGTCGACAAATCAATTTTTGCGTTTTGCAAAACTTCACTATCGATAAACAAAATGTCTCGCAACACTGCGAACAAATGTTCTTGAATCCCTTTAATCATGACACCATCAACGAAGGCACTCGCTGGTGCGCCCTTCACAAACAATTTGATGCCACGTTCACGTTGAATAATGCTGATATCAAAACTCTTATAACGCTCTAACAATTCTTTGCCATCATCCAGGCCGCTACCACAATTCAATACCGCCAATGCGCAGTTACGAAACAACTGATACAAACCACTATGACTGGTGTCCCACAAACGGGCCACTTCTGCTTTAGACAAAACTTCTAGACGCCCTTCCGGGGCAATTTCAGTATCGATTACTTCATATTCCATTTTTTATTTTCCTTTATTTTCTTTTTACTTCTTTACTACTCTTCGCTACTACTCTTCGCTACTACTCTTCGCTACTACTCTTCAATACCAATTTTCTCTACTCATTTCACATTTTGCCATTTCAGTATCTGCTGCTTGGTAAGATCTGGCAAGTACAGCACGGGAATCTCTTGCGTGGACGTCGATCATCGCGATGAAATTGATCGAAAAAAAGTTCTTAATCTGTCAATACGCCCACTTCAAAAAGCGAGTCCCCAAAAAAAAGCCGGCTACAAGAGCCGGCTGTTGAATCATATACTACCATATATTTTTTCAAGGTAAATCAAAAACTGCCATTGATTCCACATGTGAGGTATGTGGGAACATATTTACGACACCTGCTTTACGCATTACATAGCCAGCTTCATTCACTAACATGCCTGCATCGCGTGCCAAAGTACCAGGACTGCAGGATACGTACACAATGCGCTTAGGACGCAGTTCTGGTGCTAATTTTCCTAAATCGATCAAAGCTTGGCAGACCGCCATGGCGCCATCGCGCGGTGGATCAACTAGGAAGCGGTCAAACTTTCCAAGCGCAACGAAGTCCTCGGCTTTCGCCTCAAATAAATTGCGTGTTGCGAACGATAGTTTATGATCGAGACCATTCGCCTTCGCGTTTTCCATCGCACGCTCAGTTAATGCCGTGCTACCTTCGATACCCACAACTTCACGCGCCAAAGTCGCAATCGGCAAAGTAAAATTCCCTAAGCCACAGAACAAATCAAGAATACGCTCGCCTTTTTGCACATCGAGCAAACCAAGAGCACGAGCAACCAATACGCGATTGATGTGATGATTCACCTGCGTAAAATCAGTCGGTTTGAAAGGCATCTTCACACCGAACTCTGGCAACAAATAATGCAAGTCAGATTGCGCTGGATAATACGGCTCAGCACTATCAGGACCGGCCGTCTGCAGCCACCATTGCACTTGAAATTGATCTGCAAAGGCTTTCAATTTTTCGGCATCACCTGGTCCGAGTGGCTGCATGATACGCAGTACCATCGCAGTCACACCTTCACCAATCGCTAATTCGATTTGCGGCAATGCTTCGATAATCGTCAGGGAAGCAATCAATTCACGCAATGGCATCAACATCGCCGATACATGGGCCGGCAAAATATCGCAGGTTTCCATATTCGCGACATAACGTGATTTCTTCTCGTGGAAACCAACCAAGACGATGCCTTTTTTATGGACGTTACGCACTGATAAACGCGCGCGATAACGATAGCCCCAGGTCGGCCCATAGATTGGGCGCATCACCATTTCTGGCTTAACCTTGCCGATATGTCCAAGGTTATCTTCTAGCACGCGCTGCTTCATTGCCACTTGCGCATTCGGCTCTAGATGTTGCATAGAACAGCCACCACAAACACCGAAGTGCGGGCATCGCGGCTTGATGCGTTGCGAGGATTCTTTAACGATAGGGCCTAAAGTAGCGGCTTCCCAGCTCGCTTTCTTCTTGTAAGGGTTAAAGCCCACAGTTTCGCCGGGCAACGCACCTTCGACAAAGACTACTTTTCCAGGTGAGCCGTCTTCATTTTCCAAATGGCCAACGCCGCGCGCGTCCATATCGAGGGAACGGATATTAATTGTATTCATGATTAACAAGACGATGCCAAGATGGCATCGAGGAATGCCTCACCGACAAGATTGTCAGGTCGAGCGAGCTAAAAGGAAAAAACCAGGCGGCATTATACCGTGATAAAGAACCAGTGATACAGAACCGTGGATACAGCTCAAGATCCGCGCAATAGCGTGCGATTACAGCAAGGCATCGCGGCCCACGCCACGCGAAATGAAGCTACGTTTCAACTTTACCAAAGCTTCTTGCTGAATTTGGCGGACGCGTTCACGGGTGATTCCCATTTCATCAGCCAAAGTTTCTAGTGTCACAGGATCGTCATTATCAAGACCAAAACGACGCATGATCACAATTCTTTGTTTATCCGGTAGCTTGGACAACCAATCGCGGACTAAGACCGTCACTTCATGATGCTCGGCTTGCGTATCGGGTGCATGCTCACTATCGCCAGGCAGCATGTCCAACAAACTACTCTGTGGATCACCATCCAATGGCGTATCCAAGGACATCGCATGCTCTGACAAAGCCAAGATATCCTGCACCTCATCGAGTGGTCGACTGACGAGATGTGCGATATCGTCTGCACTGGCATCTTTGCCATCACGTTGTTGCGCTTCCAAATGGTATTTGGCGCGTAGAATCTGATTCAATTCGCGCACGACGTGGACTGGTAATCGAATCGTCCGTGCTTGATTCATAATCGCCCGTTCAATACTTTGGCGTATCCACCAAGTAGCATAAGTCGAAAAACGGAAGCCACGTTCTGGCTCAAACTTGTCGATGGCGTGCATCAAACCGAGGTTGCCTTCCTCGATCATATCCAACAAAGCCACACCACGATTGATATAGTGTTTGGCGATCGACACCACCAAACGCAAATTGTGCTCGATCATCTTTTGGCGAGCAGCAAAATCTCCTTGCTTCGCCAACGTCGCATAATGCAACTCTTCTGCCGCCATAAACAAGGGGCGCGTGCCGATCTGATTCAGGTAGTGCTGCGTCGTATCGGTCGATAATTCCGCCGCCAAGATATTCTTGATTTCGTCGATCGGCGCCAATACTGCCGCTGAGGTTTCTGTGACTTCATCTCCATGAACGCTCTCGAACTCATCACTTGAAGATTCATTCAAACCTTCATCACCATCATCGGTTTCATGACGATCGTAGTGATGGTTTTCATCCTTTACTTCCAAAGACTCGCGCTTCGATTTATTTGTCATGATCAAATCAAGGATACGTGCTTGTTTAATTTTTGGTGAATTTCTCTGAAGCGATTCACCTAGGAGGTAGCAGCTTCAAAGGGTCAATCGGCTTACCTGCTTGACGAATTTCAAAGTGAAGTTTCACGCTGTCGGTATCGGTATTACCCATTTCAGCGATTTTCTGTCCTTTAGAAACTGGCTGCCCCTCTTTTACGACATTTACTTTATTGAAGGCATACGCAGTCAAATAATTATTCGCGTGCATGATAATTACGATATTGCCATATCCGCGCATCGCATTTCCTTGATAAATGACTTTACCCGAAGCCGATGCGTAAATATCTTGTCCGGACTTGCCAGCGATCTGTACGCCTTTGACTCGTACATCGTCAAATGTCGCAACGACTTTACCTTCAGTTGGCCACGCCCAATCAATTGACTCAATAGCCTTATCGGCTGGCTTCTCGGCAACTTTCGGAGCGACTTCATTTTTCACCGGAGCACCAAGCGATGGCGAATTCTGCTCGTTCTTCTGCATCTCAGCCAACGTCGCCTCGGAGTATGCTCGCTTATCTCCGCGAGGAGCGGTTTTGTTGGTTGCTGGATTGATCGGATTCAGATTACGAACTTCGATACTCGAATTGTTTCCCACTGGGTTCGCCTTCGCGGTGCCCTGTGCGTCCGGTGGGGCCACATACAGAACTTGGTCAACCTTGATGTCATTAGGATTACTGAGGTTATTCCAAGCCACGATGTCGCGATAATTCAATCCCAATTCGAAAGCAATTCGCAACAAAGTATCACCACGTTTAACAGTGTAGGTTGGGCGATTATCAACGACCGGTTTCGTCGCACTAACATCCGATTGAGTGGGCTGCGTTTCTTTTACAACTTCATTGCTACGCTCAACGACTGGTGCTTGATGCGGCGTACTAACGCAAGCACTCATGAACAAGGCAATACCTAACAACGCCCCATTACGAATTGCCGTCTTGAACTGTTTTATCTGTTTAAGCTGTTGCATTTTCATCTGAATTCATTCAATCATTGCAATTTCAATTCGATCAAAGATGATCTAAATAACGCCTTGGTGCAATGGCACAAAATGGCAGTGTTCCAGTGTTGTACTTCGCCATTCATCTTTGCCAATCCGCTCAACAAGTTGCAGCACTTGATTCCGTGAGCCGACTGGAGCAATTAAGCGTCCACCGATCGACAACTGTAAGAACAAGCTCTTTGGCACTTCCATACCTGCCGCCGCTAATATGATACCGTCAAATGGTGCAACTTGTGGCAATCCTAGCATTCCATCTCCATAATGCAGACGGATATTGGCGATACGCATGGGGCGCAAGTTTTCCTTTGCAAGCTCATGCAAAGCCTTAATGCGCTCAATCGAATAAACCTCTTTAGCCACCAAAGAAAGTACGGCCGCTTGGTAACCACAACCCGTGCCAATTTCCAAGACGCGCTCCAGATCTTTTCCATTCCGCAAAATCTCTATCATGCGGGCGACAATATATGGCTGCGAAATCGTTTGGTGGTGTCCGATCGGTAGAGATGCATCGACATAGGCTTGACCTGATAAGCCTGGCTCGATAAACATATGACGCGGGATCGCTTCCATTGCGCCCAAAACTTTCGCATCTTTCACACCCTGTTGCGCGATGCGAGTCACCATAGCTTGTCGAATCTTTTCAGAAACCAAGATGCCACTTCCCGCTTTTGGCGCGCTAGTTGCCGAATCGCTTTTCGTCGAAACTGGTATAGAAGCTTTTACCCCGATGGAACTCTGGCGTACAGGATTATCTTGTTGATGTTTTGCGGCATTTCGTACAGCCGTCTGAGGCATGGCCACGCCTTTCGACACTCCGCGTTTATCTGCCTCTACAACGGACGAAAGGCTCAAGGGAAAACGACGGCCTTGTTGAGTCATTGATTCCCCTTTTCGCCAGCATGAATTTGTTGGAGCACCTGATAATTCGTCAAATCAATTTGCAGCGGAGTCATCGACACGTAGGCCTCCGAGCATGCATGAAAATCGGTTCCGGGACCAGCGTCTCGCGCTGCACCTGGCGGACCGATGCGGTAGACTTCACCACCGTCCACGCCGACCTCGCGAATTACCGGTTCGGACATGTGACGCTTCCCCAAACGAGTCCACTGAATGCCTTTGATAGCATGTTCAGATAGATTCGGAATATTCACATTGAATAAGAACGCTGGAGACAATGGAGGAAGGTGATTCAAAATGATTTTACGAGCAATTTGCGCAGCAGCCTCTAGCTCTTCCCAGCCTTTGTCGACTTGAGAAAAAGCGACGGCCGGAATGCCGAACAAGAAGCCCTCGGTCGCAGCGGCAACGGTACCTGAATACAAGGTATCGTCGCCCATATTTTGCCCTTGATTGATCCCAGACACGATCAAGTCTGGTGGCGAACTCATCAGTGCAGTCAACGCCACGTGCACACAATCTGTCGGCGTTCCGTCCACATAGTAGATGCCCGACTCATCCTGTCGCAAACGCAAAGCGCGATCAAGCGTCAATGCGTTCGATGTACCGGATCGATTATTTTCAGGAGCTACAATGGTGATATCGGCAAAATCGCGCAGTGCATTGGCGAGTGCCCGAATGCCCGGCGCTTGATATCCATCGTCATTACTAATGAGTATTTTCATGCTCTGCATTGTACCTGATGCAGTTCACGAATTTTGAAGATACAACATCTTTTTTGTGCCGAGACGAAGCTTAAACCAACGTCAAGGAACGACGTCTCGGGACTTAGCTTTGATGACCAGCTGCATCACCAAGCCAGAAGCGATCAATCTCCTTCAGTCCCCAAGTAGAGGCATCCTCTCGGGAAACAATTTTATCCTGATTACCGGGCGCACTCAGATCCAAAAGAACCGGAGAGATATATGCCATTGACTTGGTCGAGAAGAAGGCACGAACTTTGGGCAGCAAGAGTGATTTACCCATTTGCTGCTCAACTACCACACCGAGACGCCCCGATTGCAACTTTACGAGAGTACCAACCGGATAAATACCTATGCTTCGAACAAAAGCCTGAAACACGGTTTCATCAAAATGACCTTTGGCCCATTCCGACATTTTCTTCAGTGATTCGGCGGGGCACCATCCAGCTTTATAAGGGCGATTTGAGGTGATCGCATCATACACATCACACACTGCCCCCATCTTCGCGTAGAGGCTAATTTGCTCGCCCTTGAGTCCTTTTGGATATCCAGTCCCATCCATTTTTTCATGGTGGTGTAGACAGACGTCTAGAGCGATTTGGCCAACTCCTTTTGCCTCCAGCAGCATTTCGTAACCGGCACCGGGGTGCTCTTTAATCGAAACAAACTCTTCATCTGTCAATTTGCCAGGCTTATTCAAGATCTCGGAAGGAACCGCCATCTTACCGATATCGTGCAACAAACCTGCCAAACCTGCTTCGCGGGTTTCATCATCACTTAACTTCAACTGCCTTGCCAAAGCAATCATCAAGGCGCAAACAGCAACTGAGTGCATGTAAGTGTAGTCGTCGGCAGTCTTCAAACGCGCGAGTCCAATCAGCGCCCCTGGATTGCGCATCACAGAGTTGGCGATCTCTTCCACAAGGGGCATTGCTTGCTCGGCTTCGATGGCTTTCCCCATGCGAGCCTCGCTGAACATCGAAAATACTGCAGTCTTCGACTTGTCAACGATTTTAGCGGCACGCCCCATTTCCGCATCCATCGAAATGGGAGCAATCGTATCAAAAGGCACTCTTGGTTCAGGAATATCTTCCTCAGCCGGTTCTTCGATTTCAACCGGTGCCGATGTATTTGTTTCTGCCACCAATACATCGCAACCCTTAGCAGTGTCGATCCACGCCTCTTGAATACCTGCTTTCCTAATCTTTTCGATGGTCGCTTGATTCTCGATCAAAAAAGACTTTTGCCAAAAGGGTGAACTAATCCACGAAGCACAAAGCTCGTGAATAAACATGCCCTTCCGCAACTGTTCGAATTTGATTTTCTTGATCATAAAGCCAGTCAACAATGCCTTAAAGTGTGCAATTTCGCCATACAGAATAAGGGTGATGCGAACCCAAGCTTTCTGTACGAATACCCCCTAATTCTACCGTAGAGTGTCTCGCCTCGCATGAACAGAGGTCGACTTTTTGTTGATTTTGGGAAAATTTTACAATCGAAGGGATAGGTACGTTGTCGAGTCATCGCACAAAAACAACAAAAATTCATCTACCAAGAAATACCGACGGTCTAGACAAATTCAATCGCAGTATGGACACAATCGTTTCGAGAGATCATCGTTCTTTATATGCAAGACCGAATGAAAAGAAACATCCATCAGCTTCTTAGGGTTGAGCCGAATTTAATAAGGTAAGAGGTCGAAATAACGAATGCATCTCTGGATTGGCGATAAAGGAAAGATTGTAAGGATGCTCCGCTCTCACTATTCGAAAGTCTTTTGCGTTAGCGAGTTCTGGGAGACTCAAGCACCGGTCTGCAATTTTCCCCCACAGAACGAAATAGGGTTTACTGCTCCCGCCCTGCTGCATCGCGTTCTCCGCCAACACAGTCACGATTACGCGCATAAAACTCAACCACGCGCGTGCATCGACTGCAGGTGAGACGCTTTCACGAAAAACCAAACTTGCATTGAGCAACAAAAAGCCAGCATCTAAGAACTTCGTTTGCAAGTCTGTCATTGTACGGATATAAGGGGAGTTCAATCCCTTTGCTCGACTCGCAAAATCGGCAATCGACTTGGGGTTGAGCTCTTCAAGTGAAATATGCTGCTCGGCGACCAGCAACATTTTCATAAAATTACGCAATGAAGTGGCGCGATTGACAGCCTTGCTCAAGCCACCATTTTCTTGCTCAGACCACAGATTTGTCACTGCGGCATCCATGAAACAATATCCATTCGCGCTTTCAAGGCGCGGATAAGGTCCTTCACCAACCAACACATACTTTACTTTATCAATCGGCAGCGAAAAGGCCGCGAAAATATCCGCGCTTTGAGGAAGAAACTCAGAACTAACTAGTTGTTCTAAGTAAGCTGGACTGTCTCGCTCAATTGCAGCAAGTCCAGCTCGTAAGGCCGCACGCCAACTCGGATCGGCACGCGCGATCTCGGCTTCGAAAAAGGCCATCTAATGATTAGCCACCAGGTTGCGCCATAATTGGCGGTGGTGTCGTCGGCACGCTATTCTTTTTGAGAATGGTTTGTGGAGTACCGGGTGCAACTGGATTCAACCCCGCCGCCACAGGCGGCTGCGGTGGCACGTCTATCCGTCGGGGCGCACCAGACTCAGTCACAACGATGTGATCGGAGTGTACTTCTCGCAGCACTACACCAGGACTCAGCTCCTTACCGATACCCAAAATGAAGGTCGGTTTGCCTTCAACAAACACAATCGCTGAGCTATCACTTGCTTTAGGCGCTACGATTACACCCTTGACCAAATAAGCGCTAGGTCCAGCCTCAACCACTGGCGCTTGCCCAAACAAAGTACCCCACTGTCCAACGCCAGGCTCATAAGTTGCTGCAGACACTGGCGCAATTTGTGGGCGAGGTTTCGGAGCGAAAAACCGCATTCCCCAAAATGCAATCACAGCACACAACAAAACAAACAACACAATATTTACAAATAACGGTAGACGTTTCATTTTCTCTAAACTCTTCTTCCGACAATCCAATCGATCGAATAGGCCATCATCACCCAAATAAGGTCTTAGCGAACCAATTGGTTAATCTCAATAATCGGCATCAATACCGCCAACACAATTAACAAAACGACGACGCCCATCGCCAAAATCAGCAAGGGTTCAAGCACGTTTGCCATCGTTAATGCTCGTCTTTCCAAGTCTTGCTCTTGCGCTGCCGCCGCTCTTTCCAGCATCGACGGCAGCTCGCCAGTTACTTCGCCAGCACGGATCATATGAATCATCATCGGCGGAAAGTGTTTATGCGCTGACAGTGCTCTGGCAAGACTCACACCTTCGCGAACGCTATTCGTCGCATCTTCAACTTGCGCGCGCATCGCGACATTCGAAAGTGTTTCTCGGCTGGTTTGTAGTGCTTTCAAAATTGGCACGCCAGAACCGGTGGTAATCGCCAAGGTGCTCGAAAAGCGCGCTGTATTCAGACTGCGCTCAAACTTTCCATACATGGGCGCAACTAAAAGCCATGTGTGCCAACGCATTTTAATGTCAGGATTCTTTAAAGCTTGGCGCCATGCAAATGCCATTGCGATCACGACGATCGCGACCAACCAACCGTAATTCCGAACAAAGTCCGAGAGCGCCAACATAATGACTGTCAGCATCGGCAGCTTTTGTTTGGTGTTGGCGAACACCGACACAATCTGTGGTACCACATAGGTCAACAAGAAAATCACAATCGAAAACGCCACCACCGTCACGATTGCTGGATAAGTGAACGCGAGCTTCACTTTTTGAACCAATGCATTACGCCGTTCGATGTAATCAGCTAAACGAGACAGAACACGTGCCAACTGACCAATCTGCTCACCAGAAGCAACTAGGGCGACATAAATATCGGCGAAATCTGAGGGATGTTGTTTGAGGGCGTCCGACAAAGAGGAACCCGCCAGAATTTCCGAGCGCACAGACGCAATCACGTCACGAATATAAACGCGCTCTGCTTGATCTAGCAGAGCAGAGAATGACTGTTCGAGCGGTAAGCCAGCTTCAAGCAAACTCGCCAGCTGGCGCGTAAATAAGGCGAGCTCGTTGGTCGACATTTTGTCGGAAAAGATACCGCGACGCGCCTTACCGTCCGCACCCTGTGCGGCGATCTGTTCTACCAACACCGGCACCAATTTCAGATCCCGAAGCTCGGAACGCGCGGCACGCGCCGAATCAGCGGTGATCACACCTTTCTTATTGGCACCTTGCGCGTCAATCGCTTCATAACGAAATGCTGGCACTTTGATCTTCTCTTAAAAACATTCAACAAATGATTCGTAACAAACCACTACTCTTTGGTCACACGCAGAAGTTCTTCTCGCGTCGTCACACCGGAGTCCAACCAACGCTGACCGTCTTCCCGCATCGTTTTCATTCCATCGTTCTGCGCGGCCAAACGGATTTCCGCTTCCGACGCCTGATGATGAATTTGTGCGGAGATAGCTTCCGTCGTCAATAACAATTCATAAACCCCGACCCGGCCTTGATAACCTGTGTGACCACAATGCTCACAGCCCACCGCACGCCACTGCCCTGCCTCATGCTGTTTGCAATGACCGCATAACTTACGGACTAAGCGCTGCGCGACTACTCCTAAAAGTGAAGACGACAAGAGGAATGGTTCGATACCCATATCCAGCAAACGCGTCACCGCTGCGGCCGAATCGTTGGTGTGCAATGTCGCCAAGACCAAGTGTCCCGTCAACGACGCTTGCACGGCGATTTGCGCCGTTTCCAAGTCACGAATTTCACCAATCATGATGACATCAGGATCTTGACGCAGAATAGCGCGCAAGGCCTTTGCAAAACTCATATCGATCTTGGCATTGACCTGTGTTTGCCCAATACCTGGGAGTTCGTATTCGATTGGGTCTTCCACCGTCAAAATGTTGGTGGTACCGGAATTGACACGCGACAAAGCGGCATACAAAGTCGTAGTCTTACCAGAACCTGTCGGACCTGTTACCAATACAATGCCATGCGGTTGCGCGATGAGATGATCAAATTGTTTGAGCACATCGTCGCTCATACCTAGATGGCTAAGATCAAGCTTACCCGCTTCCTTATCGAGCAAACGCAATACGGCGCGCTCACCGTGACCTGTCGGCAAGGTCGACACACGCACATCGACCGGCTTACCACCGATGCGCAAAGTGATACGACCATCTTGCGGCAAACGTTTTTCAGCAATGTCGAGCTGCGCCATAATCTTGATACGCGAGACCAAAGACGCATGGATCGCTTTCTTCGGTCTAATCACATCACGCAAAGCGCCATCAACACGGAAACGCACAATAGAAATTTGCTCGAACGGTTCGATATGAATATCTGAAGCACCTTCACGCAATGCCTGTGTCAACAGAGCGTTGATCATTCGGATCACCGGCGCATCGTCGGCGGACTCAAGCAAATCTTCGATGGCAGGCATATCTTGCATCAGCTTCGCCAAGTCCATATCAGACTCAACTTCACCAACGACGTCTGCAGCGTCGCCACCTGAACCGGCATATGCGCGTGCAATCTCCTGCAGTAGCTGCTCGTGCGCCAACACTTGTAGCTGGACGCGGCCGTAACGTCGACCAACCTCATTAATGGCAGCTGGCTTAGTCTGGTCAGATACTTTGAGCTCGACCGGGAAGCCTTCTAAGTCTTCACGACGATGCGCCAGAATTGAAAAATCGCGCGCGAACGCAAAAGGTAATAATCGGTTTTCTGACATACGATTACTGGCCTTCTTTTGGTGCCGAATTTGTCTTCTCAGTAGCGTCGGGAAATTTCAGCAATTTGCCTTTTTCCATTTTCAGCATGAGACCATTTGCATCTTGGCCTGTCGCTTTCAAATACTGTGTGCGTAAATAATCATAGCGATCCAAGGATACTCCCGAACTTTGTTCTGCATTTCGAATCACGACTGGTCGCAGGAAGACCATCAGATTTGTCTTATCAACAGTTCGCTTCTTGGTCTTGAACAAATTCCCAAGCAACGGGATATCCCCCAACACTGGAACCTTGGCAACACCATCAGAATTCTGATCTTTCAGGAGACCACCTAGCACAACGATTTCCCCATCTTCAGCCAGAACATTTGTGGCAATCGACCGAACACTTGTCGTGATACCAACTCCACCTGGAATAGGGTCAGCGACATCGGAGACCTCTTGTACTAACGCCAGTTTGACAGTGCCCGATTCTGAGATTTGCGGCTTCACTTTTAACTTGATACCAATTTCTTTACGGTCAACGGTTTGAAACGGATTTTGGCCTGCAGTTCCAGTACTACTCGATGTATAGGAACCAGTAACAAAGCCAACTGTTTTTCCGTCGACAATACTGGCCTCTTCATTGTCGAGGGTAATCAATGTTGGAACGGACAATACGTTCGTGCTGCCATCGGAAGCTAATGCTTGTGCCAGAGCTCCCAGACCGAGCTGACCACCAATTTGTTTGAAGAGTCCGATTGAAAGACCTTTACCTTTTACCGCTGTAGCAGCTCCAGCCGCTCCTCCAGCAAAACCAAGAAGTTCAGGTCTATCAGGATCGTTTGAATAGCTCGTAATTCCCCCAAGTCGATATTTACTACTGGAATCACCGGAGGCACCCACCCATGAAACGCCCAATTCATCTAACTTATTGTTTGAAACTTCGACGATCAAAGTTTCAATATAGACCTGTGCACGGCGCGCATCCAATTGATCGATCACAGCTCGCAAATTACGATACACAGCATCACTTGCGGTAATAATCAATGTATTCGTTGCTTGATCTGCTTGAATAAAACCTGAACCACCAGAAGTGCCTTGTGAGTTACCCGATGTGCTGACTGGCAGACTTAAATTACTACCCGTGCTGGTTAATGCGGAATTATTGCCTTGCTGTGGCATCGCCGATGTATTCAAACCTGGACCGCTCGACGATAAGTTCGAAGAATTCGAACTACCTGAGTTCAAATTAGAACTTTCACCAGTCACAATCGAACGCAAAGTGGCTGCCAATTTAACCGCTTCGGCATTCTTCAAATAAACCACGTGAACATTGCCAGGCAAAGTTGTAGGTTGGTCTAGGTCCGCGACCAATTTTTTGATCAAGTTACCGCGCGCTTGTGAGGGAGCTTTCACCAATACAGAATTAGTGCGTGAATCCGCCATGATGATGGTACGTCCCGAGTCACCCGCCGCTTGATTGCCCTCAGTCAAACGATTGGCCATCGTCGCAATGTCCGCTGCGATCGCGTGTTTGATCGGAATCACTTCCAATTCTGGATTAGCAGGTACATCCAATAATGCAATGATCTCCGCCATACGACGCATGTTGTCGGCATAGTCGGTGATGACGATGGAGTTATTTCCAGGCGTGACATTGATCGTATTATTCGGCGAAATTAAGGGGCGCAAAGCTGTCACAATATTGTTGGCCGCTTCGTAATTAATGCGAAACACCTGCGTTACCACTTGATCACCTTTGACCGATTTCGCTTGGGTAGGGCCACCTTGTAGTTTCGCATCGGTTTCAGGCACGACTTTTGAAAAACCATCGGCAGTCACAACCGCAAAACCTTGCATACGCAAATTTGCAGTTAATAATTTAAACGCTTGTTCTTTGGTGAGCGGTTTCTCTGAGACTAAGGTCAATTGACCTTTGACTCGAGGATCGATCACGAATGTGGTCCCTGTGTAATGGCCAATTGCTTTGACCACCGATTCGATATCAGCATTCACGAAATTCAAAGTCGCGGCGTTTTGGCTCGCATCTTGCGCGAAACCGCTTTGCGCTAGGACGCCCGACATCAATAATGAACCGACCAACGCCGTATGCACAGCGATCTTGCGCCAATGTCTCTTTGAATTCATTGCATCTACACTTTCTAACTGTTTGCGATCAATCTTCATGCTTCTATCTCATCTGTATTCTAAAGCTATTATTTGTTTATCGCCCTCAAAGCGACGTCTCCCCAGCAAATTCAATAGATTCGCTAATCTTTCTTCCTGCCCTGCTTGCGCATATGCTTTCCCTGAGAACTGCATGCGCCCTTGCGCTAAGGCGCCACTCCCCTCAAGATTCATCGGTCCTTTGATGGTCAACAAATTCATGTCGATGCGTTCGCCACTTAATTTCATTACTAAGCGATAGCTTCCCAACGGTCGGATCGAAGAAGCTCGCGAAGCCATTTCATTCAATTCCAATGTTGCATTACCGACTGCATTAACGCGGTTTCCATCACGCGTCATCTCCAAGGGTTCCCAACTCAACACAATCTTACCGGTCGGCCCAATCGTGTTTAATGGAGCCCCTAGCCCTTCTAATCTTTCCGACGGGAGTCGCAGACTTGCCCCACTCACCTGCCATTGCGCAAAATTTCCTTGCACCACTACCGCTTGACTTAACACTTGCTCGTTAGTGATCTCAACATCAATTCTACCGAGCAGCAACTTCGGCGAAATCTTCCATGAAAATCGTCCAGGAAAAAGCGCGGTCACTGGACTTTTTTGGTCAACAGCGACACCCAAAAAGGCTGAGCCATGCCAAAAACTTCCTTGCACATCCCCAAGGCTTAAACGCCCAGCGGTTTGTTTCTCCAGAACTGCACCTAACCAACTCGCTGGCAAGTACACCACGATCGTAAGTAGCACCGTGATGAAACCCAACAGTACCAATCCAAGAATCGATTTTTTAGAACTCAACAACATGAATTTAAGCCGCTCTCTGCTGCTTAAGCGTGACAACAACACTGACCTGCCCAGGTTCCGTCAGTGCGGTGATCTTAATGTCTTCAACGGTCAAACGCATGGCTTTTTGAATCTCAAGCAACCACTCCATTACACTCGCATAGTTCGCCACATTCGCTTGTACACGAACCAATTCACCAGTCACCGACAGTGATTGAGTCTTAATATTCCTACGCACCAAAGTTGGCTCGATTAATTCACGGGTTACTGGAGCGACACCATCTGCAACACTGCTTGCCAAGCCTTTATATTGCACTACCAGCTCGTTCATCTGAGCTGCTTTCTGCTTCATCTCGGGAATACTCTTTTCCAACTGCGTTCGATTCTGTGTCGCTGGTGCAATCCCGACTAAATAAATCACTGAGGCGACAATTAGAACGGCAACGATCGTCAAGATACGCCGCTCTTGAGGCGCTCGTTTTTCCCAAGAATTGCGCCATTGCTCAAGGAAGTCTTGCATCATCTCAGGTCACCTTCATTTCTTGAGACTTTATAGAGTCCATCTTTCGCATCGATCTTTAATCCTTGTTCGCGCAAAGCCGAACGCAAGGCATCGAGCTGAATGTCATTACTGTTTTTAGGCTTAATGAATAGCGCACGCTCGCGATATTCCATACTTGCAAGGGGAGCACCTTGCTGCTGTGGGTGCGCAGACTGCCAAGCTAAAGCGAGTTGGCCACTGAGAACCAGAAAATCATCATCCGTCGACTGCCCCGCTAATTTCTTGGACTGATTAATCTTCTGTTGCAACTGAAGAATAGGATCTCTCAATCCTGTTTCATTCGGGAATAATTGCTGATAGTTGGTTCGCAACGAGGCATTCAAAGCCGTTGCCTCAGATCGCAACTGATAGGCCTCCCAATTGAGACCAAACAAACCACACAAAAGAATTGCTGCCGCCAGACCGATCGACCAACGCCATTTCGGCCAATCAAAAGAAACCGAATTTTCCGCGACAAGCTCTGCCAGCAAATTGAGAGAATGAGGAAACTCTGAAGAAATCTTGGTCGACCAATCCGCATTAAATTGACGGACAATCTGCAATTCATGCTTATGCGTTTCATCGATTCCATCGAATGCATGCTGCAAGTGATTATCGAGTGCTAGTTCGAGTGGCAGTCCTTTCGACAGAATAGAAACCGTCTTGAGGATTTCGAGGAGAGAACTAGAGCTGACACTCTCCTCTTGTGCTTGCAACGCCAAACCGGCCACTTCTGCAGCGTTTGTCTTGATCGACACCAGCAGATTGCTGCCATGAGATCCCGCCGGCTCCAATAACACGGATGCCATTTCATTCACCAAAGGCAAACCGAAGGCCAACGGAAAAGCGGCAACTTTGCGTGGTTCAAGAACACTTACCAGCGCATACAAACTTTCCATCCACGCTCTCTGCACTGCAGCCACGGTACATTGACCATCGACAATCGGAGTCGAGGCAAAAATCAAGTCGGCCGTATCTTCAAGAACGCGCTCCTCTAACAAATTCGGCAACGCTGCTTTCAATTTCTGAGGAGACATCGGTGGCACTTCCACCGAAAACAAGGCTACATCGGAACTTGCAAGCAAGAGCACGACTTGGCTGGCAGAACGCGCTATAGAAATTAAATCCTGCAGATTCTGCCGACCATGTTGCTGCAAATGGCGTTCGGTCGAGGCAAGACAGAACGCGAATGCGCTCTCACGCCAATCGCTCTGCTCCTCCACAACCACACGCGGTGGAATTTGAATAAATAATGTACTCGCCATCTTCCCCTACACTCTTGTTATTTTATTTTTTGACGTCTTAATTTTCTTTTACCCACAAAATCTGACTGCGTTGGCCATTTCGCTCAATCAAGGAATTCACTTCCAAAAATGAACGATTCAAGCGCACTCTGCCATTCACGATAAAGTAATTCGAAGAGAAAGAGACATCTTGCTTCGCGCTTGCTTTCACCTTGTCAGGAAAATTCAATTGAAACTGCACAAAGTCTCTAAAAAATGCACGATCACGCTGTGCGATCATCAAGGCAGCCTCAGTCATACTCACGTTTTCTAACCTTGCTGATAGCACTTCAGCCGTCGTAGTGTTCACGTTGATTGGTGTTCGCACTGGCAAGACCGTGACGTAATTTTTTAACTTCGCCACGATCTCCGGTGTAAAACCAGGAATCGCAAGCAAATCATCCACTTGGCTAAACTTTAGAAATTGTACTGTGGAATTGACCGTTGTCGTTGAAATAAGATCTGGAACGGGGTTTGTAGCCGATGTTTTCGTTGTTGTTTGACCAGAAGAGCCAGGATTGGAGGGGGCTGCGCCCGTCCCTTCGGCCGAGCTAGGTTGCGGACCTGTAACACCAGGCTCAGTCGACTTCTCAGTTTTTTCAGATCGATCTTGTGTTTGAGCGACTTGCAAAGCAAGACCTGTCGCCTGCGCTGTATCAATCTTCAAATTTGCAAGTAGACGCATAAAAGCTTCTAACTCACGTTGATCAACCTCACCGCCGCTCGCCAAATTCGTTAAATTAAATTTAGCTTGTGCGTCAGATATTTTGCCGGATAACGTTGCATCGCTATCCTCAACATCGGTCTTTCCATTTTCAACATATTGATCAAGTCGTGTGTCCCCTAGATTTACTGCCCAGGGCTCACCAAGGTGATCGACCGCACCACTGGTACGAGCATCTTCACGCAATATGAGACTTGCCCAATCCAAAGCCCCTCGCAAGACCCATTTTTTTTGAAGTTGATATCGCTGATTTTCGATCGACCGAACCTGCACTTGTTGCTGCCAAAAAAGACTGGCAACGATCGTAATCGCCAAGGTGGTTAGCAGTAATGCCGTAACGACAGCGACGCCGCCTTGTTTTGCGTGCACGGAATGCCTCATCAAGCAGCCCCCAACAGGAAAATTTTCAGCAAGGGAAATTCTTGCCCTTTGAGCTGCATCGTTACTTCCAAGCCCGTTTTCTCTGGCACACCTTTAGTTGTCTTTGTGAGCGGATTGGCTTGCTGAGGGTTTGCAACATCAGTGCCAGCAACCCGCCATGTGTTTTCATTGGGGTTCCACGTCCGCATCTGAAAGGCAATGACATCTTTTTGCAAGACCACCTCGGGCATATCATCCGTATTGCCAATTGCCCGCAGCCAAAAACTATCCAACATCGCCAAATCGCGAGTGGGGAGTGATTCGCGACGAGTAAAAACACCATTCCGCAAACGATAGGCTACGACCTGTAACATCGTCGCTTGACCGTCTTCATACACGGTCCGAATCAGTGTCAAATCTTGTTCATACGCACGAATACTTTCCCGCCGCGGCAACATTGCCTCACTCACCAAATGCGCGCAATCATTCTCGAGCTGAACAAAACTGATTTGCGCGCCTCTGCTGCGCTCCAAGTCTTGATTTAAACTGACGCGCGCTCGAATAATACTATCCAAACCTCGCCAGCCCATCACCGCGATAATCGCGAGCACAGTGATCGCCACCAATAATTCGATAAGCGTGAAGCCAGCGTTGGAATGAACTTTTCTAAGGCGCATTGGGCACCACCTGCGTCAACTTAGCGAGACGTCGACGTGTATCAATTGGATCATAGACCAACACTTCTACGCGGCGAAACGATGGATTGGGTGTGCCGATCACGTGTTCTTCGCACTGTAAGGCAAGGTCCCCTTGTGAACAGGGAAAATTGCGTTCACCTAGCTCCGGCCACTCATGGCCTAAGCGAATTTGAGCCAAACGATTCTCAGCCGACCAATTAGCCATCATGGTCGCACGTAGTCCACTACTATTCTGGGCAAGGCTTGCAACTGATCTCAGGCAAGCAATCAAAACAGTGCCCACGATGACCAATGCAACCAAAACTTCAAGCAGCGTAAAGCCTGACCTCGATCGAGAAGAAAGCAAAGGATGTTTCATTCGCGTTAGCATGATTACTCCACCACAAAGTGGCCGACACCATCAGCCTTAATCGCCACTGCACTATCTGCCACGCGGAGGTTCAATACGAAAGGACGACTAACCGGTTCTCTTCCAAACACAATTCGCAAGCGATCCAGATCAGTATCTAGGCGTGGGGTGATTTCTAATTTAGTGTCTGAGAAGGTGAAGCTACGCGATCTGAGTGAATCAAAATCCTCTATTTGTTCCCACTTATTTTCGTTGAGCACCAAGAAACGATAGCCTTCTTGCGCTGCTTCAAAAGCTGTAGGCCGATTCCTCACGATCGCTTCTTCACGTGCCATTTGCAAAAGCAAAGACAAACGCTGCGCATCCGTTTGAAGTCGCTGATGAGTCGTTTGGACTGCGTTAAGTGACACAGCTCCAAGCATAATTCCCATGATCACCAGAACAACCAGAAGTTCAAGTAATGTAAATCCGATTTGACGCTGTTTTTTCACGTTCGTACCACTTACTTACTTCAATGCAGACTACTCAAAAAAAACAGGCGCTTAAAGGTCCCAAGATCCAATGTCAGCGTCATAGCCAGCACCGCCCGGCTGACCATCTTGACCATAAGAAAAAATCTCAATTTCAGATTTCAAGCCTGGCGACATGTACTGATAAGGATTTCCCCAAGGGTCTTTGGGAAGTTTCGAAATGTATCCTTCAGGTTTATACCCATTCGCGGCAGGACCTGATGTTGGCTTCGTGATTAATGCTTGCAAACCTTGCTCAGTTGTTGGATAGCGCAAATTGTCCAGCTTGTACATTTTCAAGGCACCGAGCATGGTCGAAATATCTTGCTTCGCCTGAAGAACACGAGCGTCGTCTGTACGTCCCATCAACTTCGGAACAACCAAACTAGCCAAGATGCCCATAATCACCAGCACGATCATAATTTCGATCAATGTAAAACCCGCACTTTTAACCGACTTAAGTAGCGTGTTCTTTTTTGCAAACTTAGTATTCATTATTCAACTCTGCTCAAACATATGAAACAAACACATTTTAGTCTTATCTTTTTCACATTCCACTCGTAGGCACCTCACGACTTGTGAAAAATTGACAAATTATTGGGAAGGAAATCCTATCACGAATAAGAAAAAAAATGACAACTAAAGCTCGACATTCAACACTAATTGTAGCCCTAGTTGTTTGGGAAATGCGCACACTGCAAAAATTCTTACAATTGCCCTACACCGTTTGACATCCGCGAACGGTTTGCGAACATTCCTCACGTATTGCGCCTTGGGTATCCTTGCGCGAGGATTCTGTCCCAAACTTTATCTTTTTCTTCTTGCGACATAAAGACCCAGTCTGCAACCTCAAGCACGGTTCGACCACAGCCTCGACAAATCTCATCAAAAGTCGTCGAGCAAACCGCTACGCAGGGCGTATCAGGTCTTTCTTTTTTTTCTTCCAACATTTCCTCTCCTCGATTCTAAAGTTCGATCAATTTTTGGGAAATCTGCCAATCATCGTCACCCATCAGATAAAACCGTTTGAAGCCACATACAACATTGCAAAGTTTTATTGACAGCAACAACAGTTGCAACCAGAATCACTTTACAAAAAACCGCATTTACAAATGCGACAATCCACATTACGCCATAGGGGAACTCACGCATGACAAAAGATTTCATTCAATCCCTCATCCTCTTGATTTTGGTAACAGATCCCTTCGGCAATATTCCTATCTTCGTCAGCGCATTATCGCACGTTGCACCTGAACGCAGATGGCGAGTTGTCGTTCGCGAATGTCTCATCGCATTTGTCCTGCTATTTCTTTTTATGTTTTTCGGAAAACATTTTTTAGAGGCGCTGCACTTGAGCGAAGTATCCTTGCGCATCGGCGGCGGCGTCATTCTTTTTCTGATTGCCTTACGAATGGTATTTCCGCAAGAAGGTGGTGTGTTTGGCGGAGGTGGCGCCGCGACGGAGCCGTTTATCGTTCCACTTGCCATTCCCGCACTGGCAGGGCCCTCGTCCCTCGCGACCGTGCTCCTATTTTCATCTGATAGCCGTATGGACACGATGATTCACGTCGCAGCGCTTGTCGCAGTTGCCATTGTTTGGTTGATCGTTTTGCTGAGCGCAGAAAGAATGCAGCGCGTTCTCGGAGAACAAACCATGACCGCAGTAGAACGATTGATGGGGTTAATACTCACTGCAATGGCGGTCGAAATGCTGCTCGCCGGTATTCGCGACTATTTAAAGACGCTCACTTGACGAGTTTGCTGCGCTACTGAAGGCCTTAAGCAACCATGCAAAAACGGACCGAGTTGGTCCGTTTTTGCTTCAAATTACACCTTCAGTTCGCAGGCGTTTGATATCTTCTTCTGAGTAATTCAAAGAGCGCAAAATCTGCTCACTATGTTCTCCCAAGCGAGGCCCCATCCACTTAGTCTTGCCGGGAGTTTCCGACATTTTTGGCAAAATAGCTGGCAGCTTCACTGCTTCACCATCAGAGAATTGATGCTGTTCAAACATAGATCTTGCTAAGAACTGAGGGTCCTGCATCATGTCGCGAATACTATAAATTTTTCCAACCGGCACATCCGCACTGCGCAAAATTTCGAGCGCACAATCGATTGTCTTCTGCGAACACCAACTTTGAATTGCTGCGTCGATTTCCAAAGTACGAGGTACACGTCCATCATTACGTGACAAAGCGGGGTCATGCGCAAGATCAGCACGCTCAATCGCCAACATTAAACGATGAAAAATCGCGTCTCCATTACCAGCAATCACAATATTTTCACCGTCTGCTGTCGTGTAAGTATTGGAAGGAACAATCCCAGGCAAGGCGCCGCCAGTGCGTTCACGCACGACTCCAGCCACATCGAACTCTGGCACCAAGGACTCCATGAGATTGAAGACCGACTCATACAATGCAACATCAACCATTTGACCTTGCCCAGCAACGCAGCCAGTACCGCTTTTGCCATTCCAACGTCCACCGGTGACATCACGATGGCGCAAAGCCATCATGGCTCCGATCACACCATGTAAAGCGGCGACCGAGTCACCTATCGAAATGCCGACACGTACGGGTGGTCGATCCGGGTGACCGGAGACATAACGTAAACCGCCCATGGATTCACCAATAGCACCAAAACCAGGAAGATCTCGCATGGGCCCGGTTTGACCGTAGCCAGACAGACGCACCATGATGAGTGCAGGATTGATGGCTCGCAGCTCCTCGAAGCCTAGTCCCCATTTTTCCAAAACGCCAGGCCTGTAGTTCTCAATAATAATATCCGCCGCTAACGCCAACTCACGAGCGATCTGACGACCAGCTTCGGTTTTCATATTGAGCGTGAGACTCTGTTTATTACGCGCTTGCACCGACCACCACAATGAGGTTCCATCCTTTAGCACACGCCACTGCCGCAGAGGATCACCGCCATCTGGACTTTCAACCTTGATCACTTCGGCACCAAACTCGGCCAACATGCGTGAACAAAAAGGACCAGCAATCAAAGTGCCGAGTTCCAATACGCGTATGCCGGCCAATGGACCAGGGCCAACTTGCTTATCCATCCTAAGTCGACTTTCTATCAAGTATTGCGCGTGCGATTGTCCCAGGATCGACATATTCAAGCTCACCACCAACCGGTACACCACGCGCTAAACGACTAACCTTTAAACCTTTGGCCTTTAGTGTTTCTCCAATGTAGTGCGCGGTCGCCTCCCCTTCGTTATTGAAGTTGGTCGCAAGGACAATCTCTTCAACGACACCATCAGTGGCTCTACGAATCAGTTTATCGAGATAGATGTCTTGTGGCCCAATTCCATCAAGAGGAGATAATCGCCCCATCAGTACGAAATATAAACCCTTGTAAGTCATGGTCTGCTCGATCATCAATTGGTCACTAGGTGACTCGACCACACATAAAATGCTTGTATCACGACTCGCATCAGCACATGTGTCGCATACCGCATTCTCAGTGAAGGTGTTACACGAACCGCAGTGACGAATCTGCTGCAATGCATTAAGCATCGCGTTACCAAGGAACTGCGCACCTTCGCGGTCATGCTGCAACAAATGGTATGCCATGCGCGTGGCGGATTTTGGACCAACACCCGGCAAACGTCGCAAAGCCTCAATCATCTGATCTAAGCTACTCAATTCTTTCACGCTTCAATTCTCGCTTGTGTTGGGTCCGCCTTCAAACAGACCTTGTTGAATAAAATCGGACAAAAGGACTACCACCAAAAACTACAACAGGCGCATGAGTCTCGCTCATTGCGCCTGTGTCATGCAAGCAATCAAATCAGCAATCGACTCTTAGACGATCATCAGAACGGCATCTTAAAGCCTGGCGGCAATGGCATGCCCGCAGTCAAAGCAGACATTTTCTCTTGGCTAGTGGCTTCAGCTTTGCGTACTGCATCATTGAATGCTGCGGCAACCAAATCTTCCAACATGTCCTTATCATCTGCCAACAAAGAAGGATCGATGGTGACGCGTTTTACGTCGTTCTTGCATGTCATCACAACTTTGACTAAGCCAGCCCCGGATTGCCCTTCGACCTCGATCAAAGCCAATTGATCTTGGGCTTTCTTCATATTGTCTTGCATTGCTTGTGCTTGCTTCATCAAGCCAGCCAATTGGTTCTTCATCATTCTAAAGCTCCTCAAAAAATCTCAATATAAATTTCTATTCAATTCTCATTTCAAATCTCATTCTGTACCATGGCACATATGAGACTAGGCCACAATGCAACAAGTATGCGTCGCGCTTGATTGTTGCATTTCTCGTTAAGTTACTGGCCTCAAATCGGACGGACACTTCCTGCCAACAGCGAAGCGCCGAATTCTCGCATTAAGTTTTGTACAAATCCATCTTCCTGAATCGCTCGCTCAGCGAATTGCTGCCGCGCAGCCTTCTCTGCAAGCGCTTGCGCATTGGCGGTTTGTTCGACGGCGCCAATTTCGGTTTCAATGCGAATTGCGTGTCCCGAGTCAGCAAAACGATCACATAATGCTGCCAACAACTTATCAACGCTCCCCGCCGACAATAAAGTCTGCACCGGAACACAAAGTCGAAACACGACCGCCCCCCCACTCAAAGAGACCTGACGAAGTTCACTTTGTTGCGCCAATTGCTGGGCAACCCCCTTCACTGGCAAAGATGCGGCCAAATTAGGCCAATGACCATCCCATCCAATTTCACTCACAGGCATTAACTGCAATGGCTGTTGCGGTGCTGCAGCCACACTTGGGACTTGCACCTGCTGCGCAGGCGCATTTACCGAAGGGGCACTTGATGACGCAGCAATTTCTTCAACTCTCAAGCTAGAGGCTTCTTGGAAATATTCACTTTCATCAAAATCTTTCTGCTTTAATGGCGGCATCGATGCCAATTCCACACCTTCAAAATCAGCCTCCTCCCATGGCGGCATGACTTCATCCTCAACTTTCGACAGCCCAGTCGCCGTAACACGTTTCGTCGCGCCGTTGGTGTCGCGATCATGAGCCACAACCGGCGATGGATCGTGAGGCTTTACTGTCGGCTCTACTAAGGCATTTCTGGCCTGCCCTTGCGTGACTGCTTGTGCCACGGGCATGGTGGTTTCCGCATTAGAACTCTGCGAAGGTATTGGTGTTGCTGCCGGCTTGCCACTCGCTGCACGGGCAGCAGCTAATGCTGCCATCGCAGGACTCAACTTACCCGACTTTGGAGTCTCTGCAGTTGACACCGAGTCCATCGTTTTGGCAATCACTGGCGGTAGACGAATACCTGCGAACTCATCAGGCTGAGGATTCGACTGCGATGGCGAAGTTGACTTCACCGCGGATCGATTCGGAACTTCATCAATGATTCGGCTTGCCTCAACGGGCAGCACCTGCGGCGCAATTTGCAAAGCTGAATCTGCAACAATATCCGCAACAATACGAGGGCGATCAATTGCCTCACTCGCGACCGCAATCGACTGCGGCGCTTGAACTGTTTCAGACAACTGCGGTCTCACTACGGCCGGGCCTGCAACTGCAGCACTTTTAGCCGCTTGCATTGCTTCTCGGGCACTATGAATTCCAGAATTACTTGGACCTCTGTTAGATGGGGGGGGCATATTTGAACCGCCACCGGAACCACCGGAAAGCGGCGGCAACTTACTCGGGCGGAAAGCTAACATGCGCAGCAAAGTCATTGAAAAGCCCGAATATTCGTCAGGGGCAAGTCCAATTTCGTTGCGCCCATGCACGGCGATCTGATAATAGAGCTGAACTTCTTCTTTGCCAAAATGTTCGGCGAGGCTCAACAAAGCAGCGCGCTCAGGCACATCCTCAGCCAAAGCATTCGGCACCATTTGCGCCACCGCGATTTGATGCAGCATCGTGGCGAGATCTTGCAGTGCAGATTTATAGGACAAACTACGTGCCGCCATCTCATCGGCGACAGTTAACAAAGCGCTGCCATCTTCCTCGAGCAAAGCTTGCAATAAACGAATCAAGTACGATTGATCAAGTGCTCCTAGCATCGATTGCACGGAATCCAAACTGACCTTGCCAGCCGCATATGCAATCGCTTGATCTGTTAAAGAGAGCGCATCACGCATTGAACCGTGCGCGCCTTGAGCCAACAAGCGCAATGCCGGCTGCTCAAACTCAATCCGTTCTTGTCCGAGAATATTTTCCAAATGTCCGACGATATGTCCCGGTGGCATCTGCTTCAAATTAAATTGCAAACACCGAGACAAAACGGTTACCGGAATTTTTTGAGGATCTGTGGTAGCCAAAATGAATTTGATATGCGGCGGCGGCTCTTCCAAAGTCTTCAACATCGCGTTGAATGCATGATTCGTCAGCATGTGAACTTCGTCAATCATATAGACTTTAAAGCGTGCATTCGAAGGTGCATAAATGGCTTGCTCCAAAAGCGAAGCCATTTCATCGACACCGCGGTTTGAGGCAGCATCCATCTCGATATAATCAACATAGCGCCCCGCATCAATCGCCGTACACGCCTCGCATTCTCCGCAAGCTTGCGAAGTAATACCTTTCTCGCAGTTGAACGACTTCGCCAAGATCCGCGATAAAGTCGTTTTACCGACACCACGAGTCCCAGTGAACAAATATGCATGGTGCAATCGTTGTTGATCTAACGCATGGGTTAAGGCGCGCACCACATGTTCTTGCCCAACCAAGGTGGCAAAACTTTTGGGGCGATATTTTCTAGCGAGAACTTGATAGGACATGGCGCGATTTTACCTTATTCTATGCGACGCAATTCGAAGCATCCATTATATCGTCTGAAGCCATTGCTTCTACACGAACTACCGAATTTTGTATTAGTTATGTGAGTCTAATAATCAATTCAGCAATGAGATTTTCTTGCACTCTATCCGATGCCAACTTTCGACTGAAGTCACACTGATCATGTGCGGAAAAGTTGCGATCCGAGACAAGATCAACAATACACAAATTCTATGCAAGCAAATTTGGAAGAAAACTCAAGGAGAATGCAGAAGTCTCGCAATATGCAAGCATACAAAAAACGAGGAATTCTGGGAGAGAAAAAGAGAGGAAGGAGGCGAGCCTGATCTGCGGCACTTACGGGAAATGACTGTGGCTGCTTCGTTCCCGACCTGACCAGATTGGTCACGCCGCAATGCGCAGGGGCCCGCCAAACTCAATTATAACCCAAGCCAGTTCACTGGTGGTGACTTGGGTTAAAAGAAGTTGCGTCCGGAAGTTGCGTGCGTTTATATTCCGAGTTCTTTCCAAAGCTCATCAACTCGATTCTTGACTGCGACATCCATATTAATGGTTGTTCCCCACTCACGATTTGTTTCACCAGGCCATTTATTGGTCGCATCAATTCCCATTTTGCTGCCAAGACCACTGATAGGCGAAGCAAAATCTAGGTAATCAATCGGTGTGTTATCGACCAAAGTTGTATCTCTGCTTGGATCAACTCGCGTAGTAATCGCCCAAATCACTTCCTTCCAGTCGCGAATGTTGACATCGTCATCCACAACGATAATGAATTTGGTGTACATAAATTGACGCAAGAAACTCCATACGCCAAACATGACGCGTTTGGCATGTCCTGCATAAGACTTGCGCAGCTGCACCACCGCCATGCGATAACTACATCCTTCGGGCGGTAAATAAAAATCTAAAATCTCGGGAAACTGTTTCTGCAACAGTGGGATAAAGACCTCATTCAAAGCCACTCCAAGCACAGCTGGTTCATCAGGTGGTTTTCCAGTGTAGGTCGAATGATAAATAGGATCTTTGCGCATCGTAATGCGGTCAATCGTAAATACGGGGAAACTATCCTGTTCGTTATAGTATCCAGTGTGATCACCGTATGGGCCTTCGATTGCATGTTCAAAACCACTAGGATGGTTTGCATCAGGATATATATGTCCTTCCAAAACAATCTCCGCCGAGGCCGGCACGCGCAACTCACTTCCAATCGCCTTCACCAACTCGGTTCGACTTCCTCGCAATAATCCAGCAAATTGATATTCAGAAAGGGTATCAGGAACAGGTGTCACTGCGCCTAGAATCGTCGCAGGATCAGCTCCCAATGCGACTGCGATCGGGTATGGCTTACCTTTATTAGCAATCGTATGTTCACGAAAATCTAGGGCGCCACCCCGATGTGCCAACCAACGCATAATAACTTTATTACGAAAGAGCACCTGCTGGCGATAAATTCCCAAATTTTGTCGCTTCTTATGTGGTCCTTTGGTGATCACCAAGCCCCATGTGATGAGCGGCGCAACGTCACCAGGCCAACAGTGTTGAATTGGCAGGCGCGCGAGATCGACCTCATCACTCTCCCAGACGATTTCTTGGCATGGAGCGGTACGAAGCTCTTTCGGTGCCATATCCCATACGGCTTTCACCAATGAACCCATCCCTAGGATATCCTTGAAGCCTTTTGGCGGCTCGGGCTCCTTTAGGGAGGACAACACATGTCCGATCCGCCGTAACTCGCTAATATGATCGGCACCCATCCCCATCGCAACACGATGCGGGGTGCCAAATAAATTGGTCAGCACTGGGATGCTGTGCCCCTTCGGATTCTTGAATAATAAAGCCGGACCTTCCGCGCGTAATACACGATCAGATATTTCCGTCATCTCCAAATGGGTCGAAATTGGGGTAACTACTTGTTTTAATTCGTTTTGTTTCTCAAGCTGCGCCAAAAAATCTCGCAAATCTGAATATTTCATCTTTTTTTACGCTTCCTCTAAATTAATATTTCGATCTCAAAAAGATCGCCAAGTATTTGATTTCATTCAGTTTTATTGCAACGCAACAAAAAACATTAAAACCAATGGTTATATTAAATCGATTCTTTAGTATTGACTCGATATAAATGCCCACCTAAAATGCGACCAACTTCAAAACTACTGATTTGATTTACAGTAATTTTTTGACCAAGTCAAAAACTGGCAAACCAACAGTATCACTTAATTTGGGATTCGGGATCCCAATTCGGATTTAGGAAATCCACAAAAGGCGATTCGCCTCATCCCGAGACTTGTTATTTATCCTTTTATGCCTACATCTGGCGAGACACAAAAGGATGAGTAACTCCGGCATCCAAATCAATTTCAAACGACATGTATTGAAACCCTTGGATGATGTTTCTGATTCGAAGCACCTATGCGCCATTTTATCGGCACGTTCGCGCCTCGATACTTCAGGAGGAAGTAATGATTCACAATTTAATTTTACCAGCTCAGACAACTGGTCGACCTAACTCTTCCCAAAAAGAGTCGGGACGTGTACGCGCTCAAAAACGCAAAGCAGATACTTTGACCAAACTGATTCACGTCACGGCGGGCATCGGCTTGATGGCAATCTTCTTGCTCGCGGCTTTGTTTTTAAATCCAGAGTTAGCGACAAAATTCCATGCGATATCACCGTTCGGCTCCAATCCCACCATTGAAGCAGAAGCATCGTCCAATCCCGATTTGTCTATGTTGATGGCAACGCCGGAACTTATTGCGAAAAACGGAGAGCAAGAGTTAACGAATGATTCAACTCCAACGGCACCTAGCAAATTCATTGGTGATCAACGCCAACAAGCTTTAGTTACTAACTGGCTTTCAAAGCGCTATCGTGTCGCAAACGATGCGATCGACATGCTCGTTTCCGCAAGTTACCTGACCGCGAAGGACACAAAATTAGACCCCCTTTTGATCCTTTCGGTGATCGCGATTGAATCACGCTTCAACCCTTTCTCAGAAAGTCCAGTCGGAGCACAAGGATTGATGCAAGTCATGTCACGTGTCCACAAAGATCGCTTCAACGAACTTGGTGGAGTAAAGGCCGCATTGAATCCGGTGGCAAACATCAAAGTTGGGGCGACGATTCTCCGAGATTGCATCAAAGCAGCAGGTTCGATTGAGGGTGGGCTTAAACGCTACGTTGGCGCAACCGACAACGAATCTGACGGCGGCTATGGTAATTTAGTCTTGGCAGAGTATCGTCGCTTAAAGGATGTCGCTGCTGGAAAGTCCGTTTCGGTATTCAGCACAACGGCGAAACCGGCCAATACGACACGAACTGTTGAAAATAACGCTGAAAAATTGAACGATGAAGTTACTTCAAACAAAACTCATGCTCCTGAAAACGAAACCGTTGCTGGTTTGTAGCGAATAGCTTCAGTTTCAAACAAAAAAGCCTAGGTCCCCTAGGCTTTTTTCATTTGGCCCTGCAATCGAATCCAAAATCGTATTCGTTAGCAACCTTAATGACAGCATCTCGAAAGTCATGCATGATTTGCGACCGAATCCCGCCGCTAGGATATGCAAGCACATAGTCATAGCTAATTTCTCCGGCAAATGGCTTTACGACCACTCCATTGTTACTCCAGATTTTTGCGGCAAACGGCTCAACTAAAGATAGTCCAAGACCATGTGCAACCATCGCATATCGAGTATGAGACGTATGGGTTTTAATTACATTTTTCGGGACACTCTTCGCTGCTTGAAGGCTCTCCAATTCCTTCTCATAGTTTTGCGAAATTATTGGTACCCAGCCGATCATATTTTCGCCATGGATATCCTCTGGAAAAATCATTTCTTTATCAACTAGCCTATGTCCCTCTGGCAAGGCGCAAGATACGTGGACCTTTAGGATCTTTTCGATGTCGATACCAGCAAATGGGGGAAAGTCCAGTGCTATCGCCATATCGACCTTCATATCTTGTAGGCGAACCAAAATTTCAGGTCCATTGCATGTATCAACCGTGACTGGCACATTCGGATGATATTTAAAGAATTCCTTTAAGACTAAAGGCATGAGAGTTGTAGAAAGAACGAAAAGACAGGCTACCGATATTCCTTCTGGGGCATCGGCTCTTATATTCGCTGCCACCTGCGTCAAACGTTCAAGTCCAAGAAAATTCTCCTCCACAGCACGATAGAACCTGACCCCTGCGGTTGTTGGCTCAAGGCGCCCTTTTGAACGATTAAACAATCGGAATCCTAGACTTTCCTCTAGATCAGCGATCAATCGGCTAATGGCAGGCTGTGTCACGTTCATTTTTCGTGCGGCACCTGCGCTTGTGCCGGCGACCATCAAACATCGAAACGCTTCAATTTGTCGAAATTTCATCATATACTAAACACGAAATTATGAATTTATTATTTCATTTGATCAATTTTTCTAATCACATATAACATTTGCGCATTATTCATATGATTATGTGATTAGACATGATACGGCAAATTTGGAATACTGATTAACTCAAATGATTATTGTTTTTTTCGCTTTAGTTTTTTCAAAAAAAATCAGGCCCAATTTAGTGTATCAAAACACTTTTGGAAGGTGGAGCGAGAAAAAGCGAATGTGGATAGATCTCATGCGGGGTTTCTACCCATGTGTTGCGATTGCCGTGCCGGCTCGAAGAAGGAGGAAAAATGTTAGCTTGTGGAACAGTAAAGCTTTTTGGTTTAGATGAAAAGTTAGACCTCGAAACAGGCCTACGACGCTCAAAGCTTACTCACCAGTACCTAGGTGACATAGAAGCCGAATCTCGCTTTGAATGCCTTGCCTATGCGGGCGCTGCAGGCAGTCAAAATTTCGTTGGACTTGAATATCTCACTGGCCGAATAGGTAATCGTAGAGGTGGATTTATCATTCAACATGTCGGATCCGTAAAATCAGGGCAAACCGTTAGCACCCTGAATGTCATCAATGGTTCAGGCACAGGCGATTTCGAGGGTATTCGTGGTCATGGTAGAACAACCTGGAATTCCAATGGCAGTGACTGCTCTCAGGTGTTGTTAGAATACAGCTTTGATTAATCGAACACACAACGCCTAAACTAGGCAAACTCGACGTGTACTGTTAAAAAAAAGCCCTCATCACGAGGGCTTTCTAAATTCGTAATACTATGAAAGCGTCATTCTCAGACAACAATTCAAAGATCGTGACGATCTACACGTTTATTTAGTGGTAACTTCTGCGGCGCGTAATTTAGCAGATAGCTTATCCAATACACCGTTCACATATTTATGACCATCTTGTCCGCCGAACGATTTAGCTAATTCCACAGCCTCGTTGATGACAACACGATACGGGATTTCAATATGGTTTTTCAGCTCATACGCACCAATCAAAAGTACTGCATGCTCAATCGGTGACAACTCCGAAATACCTCGGTCGATAAACGGCGAAAAATCGGCACGCAACTCGATACTTTGGTTGATTGAACCATGTAACAAAGCCTTAAAATGTTCCAAGTCTGCTTTATCGAAGCCGTGTGCCTCACGAATATGAGCATCGATGACACCAGAATCCTCGTTGTTCAACAACCATTGATAGATACCTTGCAATGCAAACTCACGCGCACGATGTCTCGGTGAACGATTTTTGTTTGGATTGGCATGTTGTGTGGAATTACTCATTTCTTTAACTTTCAATATTTTTTGTTGTGAATTCAAACAAAAGTCAGTCCATTCAATCAGATTCGTAATCGATTTCTTCGGTCGCTTCCGCCAATTCTTCAAGCGCGAGCGTCAAGTTGGCCATTTCAATTGCAACACGGGCCGCGTCAGCTCCCTTCTCACGCATACGAACTAAGGCTTGATCATCATCTTCTGTGGTCAAGATCGCATTCGCGATTGGGATACCTGTGTCAAGCCCAACACGTGTAATCCCCGAACCCGATTCATTTGAGACAAGCTCAAAATGATAGGTTTCACCTCGAATAACAGCCCCCAAGGCAATCAACGCATCGAACTGATGTGTCGCAGCTAGCTTTTGCAGCGCCAGTGGAACCTCAAGCGCACCAGGAACAGTGACATGCAAGACATCTTCATCCATCACACCTAAACGCTTGAGCTCCATAAGACAGGACTCTAGTAACCCTGCACCAATTTCTTCATTGAATCGAGCCTGAACTATACCTACACGAACACCAGCACCATCTAGGTTTGCTTCATAATGTCCAACTGTCATTTTCGCCTCTTAGGTTTTTAAGTTTAAATCTTTCTATGCTTCCATCGTACATCGAAGCTTGCAAATCAAATCTGATGTAGTTAGATTTTGGGACAATCGATATAGCCAGTCACTTCGAGATTAAAGCCTGTCATCGACGGCATTTTGCGTGGGTTCGCCAACAATCGCATCTTGCCAACACCAACATCTCGAAGAATTTGTGCACCGATTCCATAAGTGCGCAAATCTAAACGAGCCGCACGTCCCGCTGGTTTCTTCTCCGGAGTAGAAAGAGCAGTAAATTGAGCGAACAATTGCTCCGCCGATTCTTCGCAATTGAGCAAGACCATGACCCCACTCGGTGCGCTCTTGATCGTCTCTAAAGCACTCGCAATATTCCAAGAATGCGTCGTTATTTTCATCTCTAACAGATCTAACATTGATACTGGTTGATGCACGCGTACTAAGGTTTCTGTATCCGACGAAATCTCTCCGTGTTGAAGAACTAGATGCGCAGAATTACTTGGGAGGTCTCGATAAATGATCGCATCGAATGTTCCGTACAAAGTCTCAACTTGGCGTTGTCCAACACGTTGAACCATACTCTCATTCTGGCTACGATAACGAATTAGGTCTGCAATCGTACCGATCTTTAGCTTGTGTTGCTCTGCAAACTCCAGCAGATCTGGCAGGCGAGCCATCGTGCCATCATCCTTCATGATTTCGCAGATGACGGCAGAAGGATTTAAGCCGGCGAGATCAGCCAAATCACACCCGGCTTCGGTGTGTCCAGCACGCATGAGCACGCCACCTTTTTGTGCCTTCAACGGGAAAATATGACCAGGCTGTACGATATCATCTGCACCTGCGTTTGGGTCAACCGCCACCTGAATAGTGCGGGCACGATCTGCAGCAGAAATACCGGTCGTAACACCTTCAGCTGCCTCAATAGAAACGGTAAAATTGGTACCATAGGCAGTGCCGTTGCGTGAAGCCATCATTGGCAAATTTAACTGATTGCAACGCTCTTCTGTGAGAGTTAGGCAAATCAAACCACGGCCATATTTGGCCATAAAGTTAATCGCTTCAGGCGTCACAAATTCGGCCGCGAGTACCAAGTCTCCTTCGTTCTCACGATCTTCTTCATCAACCAATATGACCATGCGACCAGCGCGTAATTCTTCGACGATTTCTTGTGTGGATGAGATATTCATTTGAAATTCAACGAAAGTCACAAATGGTGACTATTCGAGTTTATTAGGCAAACAGCTATTTTAATTGATTTGCGTACACAAGCACTGCTTGATTCTGGTATTTATTTTAGCTGCAGCAATATTACTTGCAATTCTAGCCAAATCGACGGCATTTGAACTACATAGCAAAAAGCCTCAAGTTCGAAGGAACTTGAGGCTTTTCAGGATAAGAGCCTGACGATGACCTACTTTCACACTGGTTGCAGCACTATCATCGGCGCAAAGTCGTTTCACGGTCCTGTTCGGGATGGGAAGGTGTGGGACCAACTTGCTATAGTCATCAGGCATAACTTGTTGATTTGCTGTGGTTCACGTTGACTTGTGAATCGCAACAAATCCAATTGGGAAGAAGTATGTCAGGTTTTGGTCTGACAGTAATTCATAATCGGTTGTGATTGACCAAACTTATTTGGCAAACACTTTGTAATACTTGTCTATTGTCTATAACTGACCAAAGTTATAGGGACAAGCCGTACGGGCAATTAGTACTGGTTAGCTTAATGCATTACTGCACTTCCACACCCAGCCTATCAACGTCCTGGTCTCGAACGACCCTTCAAGGAGCTTAAAGCTCCGGGATATCTCATCTTAAGGCGAGTTTCCCGCTTAGATGCTTTCAGCGGTTATCTCTTCCGAACATAGCTACCCGGCAATGCCATTGGCATGACAACCGGTACACCAGAGGTTCGTCCACTCCGGTCCTCTCGTACTAGGAGCAGCCCCCTTCAAATATCCAACGCCCACGGCAGATAGGGACCAAACTGTCTCACGACGTTTTAAACCCAGCTCACGTACCACTTTAAATGGCGAACAGCCATACCCTTGGGACCGGCTACAGCCCCAGGATGTGATGAGCCGACATCGAGGTGCCAAACTCCCCCGTCGATATGAACTCTTGGGAGGAATCAGCCTGTTATCCCCAGAGTACCTTTTATCCGTTGAGCGATGGCCCTTCCATACAGAACCACCGGATCACTATGTCCTACTTTCGTACCTGCTCGACTTGTCAGTCTCGCAGTTAAGCACGCTTATGCCATTGCACTATTAGCACGATGTCCGACCGTACCTAGCGTACCTTCGAACTCCTCCGTTACACTTTGGGAGGAGACCGCCCCAGTCAAACTGCCTACCATGCACTGTCCCCGACCCGGATAACGGGACAAGGTTAGAACCTCAAACAAACCAGGGTGGTATTTCAAGGATGGCTCCACGAGAACTGGCGTCCCCGCTTCAAAGCCTCCCACCTATCCTACACAGATTGGTTCAAAGTCCAATGCAAAGCTACAGTAAAGGTTCATGGGGTCTTTCCGTCTAGCCGCGGGTAGATTGCATCATCACAAACACTTCAACTTCGCTGAGTCTCGGGAGGAGACAGTGTGGCCATCATTACGCCATTCGTGCAGGTCGGAACTTACCCGACAAGGAATTTCGCTACCTTAGGACCGTTATAGTTACGGCCGCCGTTTACTGGGACTTCAATCAAGAGCTTGCACCCCATCATTTAATCTTCCAGCACCGGGCAGGCGTCACACCCTATACGTCCACTTTCGTGTTTGCAGAGTGCTGTGTTTTTATTAAACAGTTGCAGCCACCAGTTTATTGCAACCCTTTCACCCTTCCAGCGCAGGCTGGTCAAGCTACAAGGGCGTACCTTATCCCGAAGTTACGGTACCAATTTGCCGAGTTCCTTCTCCCGAGTTCTCTCAAGCGCCTTAGAATACTCATCTCGCCCACCTGTGTCGGTTTGCGGTACGGTCTCGTATGACTGAAGCTTAGAGGCTTTTCTTGGAACCACTTCCGATTGCTTCGACACCTAAGTGTCTCGTCTCAACCCCTTGAATTTCGTGCCCGGATTTGCCTAAGCACCTTCTACAAGTCAAGAACAGGCTCTTCCAACCGCCTGACAACCTTCCGCGATCCGTCCCCCCATCGCATCATACGACGGTGCAGGAATATTAACCTGCTTCCCATCAGCTACGCATCTCTGCCTCGCCTTAGGGGCCGACTCACCCTGCTCCGATGAACGTTGAACAGGAAACCTTGGGCTTACGGCGAGGAGGCTTTTCACCTCCTTTATCGCTACTCATGTCAGCATTCGCACTTCTGATACCTCCAGCATCCGTTACCAGACACCTTCGCAGGCTTACAGAACGCTCTCCTACCATATCCTTACGGATATCCGCAGCTTCGGTGTACAGCTTAGCCCCGTTACATCTTCCGCGCAGGACGACTCGATCAGTGAGCTATTACGCTTTCTTTAAAGGGTGGCTGCTTCTAAGCCAACCTCCTGACTGTTTTAGCCTTCCCACTTCGTTTTCCACTTAGCTGTACTTTGGGACCTTAGCTGGCGGTCTGGGTTGTTTCCCTCTTGACACCGGACGTTAGCACCCGATGTCTGTCTCCCAAGCTCGCACTCAACGGTATTCGGAGTTTGCAATGGTTTGGTAAGTCGCGATGACCCCCTAGCCATAACAGTGCTCTACCCCCGTTGGTGATACTTGAGGCACTACCTAAATAGTTTTCGGAGAGAACCAGCTATTTCCAGATTTGTTTAGCCTTTCACCCCTACCCACAGCTCATCCCCTAATTTTTCAACATTAGTGGGTTCGGTCCTCCAGTGCGTGTTACCGCACCTTCAACCTGGCCATGGGTAGATCATCTGGTTTCGGGTCTACACCCAGCGACTGTCGCCCTATTCGGACTCGATTTCTCTGCGCCTTCCCTATGCGGTTAAGCTCGCCACTGAATGTAAGTCGCTGACCCATTATACAAAAGGTACGCCGTCACCCCTTTCGAGGCTCCGACTGTTTGTATGCACACGGTTTCAGGTTCTATTTCACTCCCCTCCCGGGGTTCTTTTCGCCTTTCCCTCACGGTACTGGTTCACTATCGGTCGATATCGAGTATTTAGCCTTGGAGGATGGTCCCCCCATATTCAGACAGGATTTCACGTGTCCCGCCCTACTTCTTGCAAACCTAGTACCACTACGATCATTTCCTATACGGGACTATCACCCTCTATGGTCAGCGTTTCCAAGCTGTTCTAGTATGAAAGTAGTTATCATTTGCGGCTCTTCCCATTTCGCTCGCCACTACTTTGGGAATCTCGGTTGATTTCTTTTCCTGTAGCTACTTAGATGTTTCAGTTCGCCACGTTCGCTTCGTTATCCTATGTATTCAGATAACGATGACCTTACGGCCGGGTTTCCCCATTCGGAAATCTGCGGATCACGGTGTGTTTGCTCACTCCCCGCAGCTTATCGCAAGCTACTACGTCCTTCATCGCCTGATATCGCCAAGGCATCCACCATGTGCACTTAGTCACTTGTCCCTATAACTTTGATCTCTATTCCTAGAGCCGTTATAGTTCTTTACTACTATATGAGTATTACTTTAGCGTTGCCGTAGCTCAAGTGAGTTTTATTCTTCGCCAATTGCTTGACGACGACTTGGATCACTTTTACTACTTTGTTTGTTCGATACAATCACAACCCTTCCATAAATTTGTTCACGATGTCTCATGAACTCCTCTACGAAATAAATTTTGATTATTTCTTACTTTACTTCTTCTCAATTGTTAAAGAACGGTACTACTTTATTACTTTGCTTTCGCTTTGAAAGAACAAATCTCAATAGCGCTCGCGCTACTCACATTTGTTATTTCGATCTTACGATCTCGGCATTTCTGCGATTTGGTAGGGCTGGTTGGGCTCGAACCAACGACCCCCGCGTTATCAACACGGTGCTCTAACCAGCTGAGCTACAGCCCCAGTCATTGGTGGAGGTTACCGGGCTCGAACCGATCACCCCCTGCTTGCAAAGCAGGTGCTCTACCAGATGAGCTAAACCCCCATTCGTATTACTACTTAACCGGGCAAATCTCGAACCATTCACTGATCTCATCTCAGCAAACAGTACTGCGTTCTTTTACATTAACAGTCAATAAGTGTGGACACTTAACATTCAAGCGCACTCTAGAAAGGAGGTGATCCAGCCGCACCTTCCGATACGGCTACCTTGTTACGACTTCACCCCAGTCACGAACCCCGCCGTGGTAAGCGCCCTCCTTACGGTTAAGCTACCTACTTCTGGCGAAACCCGCTCCCATGGTGTGACGGGCGGTGTGTACAAGACCCGGGAACGTATTCACCGCGACATGCTGATCCGCGATTACTAGCGATTCCAACTTCATGTAGTCGAGTTGCAGACTACAATCCGGACTACGATACACTTTCTGGGATTAGCTCCACCTCGCGGTTTGGCAGCCCTCTGTATGTACCATTGTATGACGTGTGAAGCCCTACCCATAAGGGCCATGAGGACTTGACGTCATCCCCACCTTCCTCCGGTTTGTCACCGGCAGTCTCATTAGAGTGCTCAACTTAATGTAGCAACTAATGACAAGGGTTGCGCTCGTTGCGGGACTTAACCCAACATCTCACGACACGAGCTGACGACAGCCATGCAGCACCTGTGTGCAGGTTCTCTTGCGAGCACTCCCAAATCTCTTCAGGATTCCTGCCATGTCAAGGGTAGGTAAGGTTTTTCGCGTTGCATCGAATTAATCCACATCATCCACCGCTTGTGCGGGTCCCCGTCAATTCCTTTGAGTTTTAATCTTGCGACCGTACTCCCCAGGCGGTCTACTTCACGCGTTAGCTGCGTTACCAAGACAATTAAGTCCCGACAACTAGTAGACATCGTTTAGGGCGTGGACTACCAGGGTATCTAATCCTGTTTGCTCCCCACGCTTTCGTGCATGAGCGTCAGTGTTATCCCAGGGGGCTGCCTTCGCCATCGGTATTCCTCCACATCTCTACGCATTTCACTGCTACACGTGGAATTCTACCCCCCTCTGACACACTCTAGCCTTACAGTCACAAAGGCAGTTCCCAGGTTGAGCCCGGGGATTTCACCTCTGTCTTATAAAACCGCCTGCGCACGCTTTACGCCCAGTAATTCCGATTAACGCTTGCACCCTACGTATTACCGCGGCTGCTGGCACGTAGTTAGCCGGTGCTTATTCTTCAGGTACCGTCATTAGCAAATCATATTAGGATTCACCGTTTCTTCCCTGACAAAAGAGCTTTACAACCCGAAGGCCTTCTTCACTCACGCGGCATTGCTGGATCAGGGTTGCCCCCATTGTCCAAAATTCCCCACTGCTGCCTCCCGTAGGAGTCTGGACCGTGTCTCAGTTCCAGTGTGGCTGGTCGTCCTCTCAGACCAGCTACTGATCGTCGCCTTGGTGAGCTCTTACCTCACCAACTAGCTAATCAGATATCGGCCACTCTTATAGCACGAGGTCCTAAGATCCCCCGCTTTCCTCCTCAGAGCGTATGCGGTATTAGCTATCCTTTCGGATAGTTATCCCCCACTACAAGGTATGTTCCGATATATTACTCACCCGTTCGCCACTCGCCACCAGGTGCAAGCACCCGTGCTGCCGTTCGACTTGCATGTGTAAGGCATGCCGCCAGCGTTCAATCTGAGCCAGGATCAAACTCTTCAGTTCAATCTCTGTTTTTAGCATTTCTGCTTCCGTCGTTAGACGGTGTCGCTCACTCAAAATACTGACAGTTCGATTTCTATTTCTAGAAACCGTCTTGCTTTGTTATTTCTTGTGAACATTTGATATATTTTAAGTTTCCTAACTACCGAAGTAGCTAGTCGCCATCACTATCAAGTGCCCACATTTATTGACTGTTAATTGTTAAAGATCTGGCCTGCTACGCTCACTATTTAATCTTTCGACTTCAGTTTTTGCGTTTTGCTTCGAATCGTTTTGTTCGTCAGCAGCAGAGAAATGAGATTATGCAGCCTTTCCAACTTCTCGTCAACCCCCTCGTTTGAACTTTCTGAACTTCTTTCAAACTTGATTTCGATTTCTTTCATTTACAGCAATCGAAATACTTTGGAAAATTGACTGGCTTGCCACTCTTTTTTCTTGCTTCACATTTCTGCGGGAGCCGAACTATAGCAAGAAATGATGCAGCTCGGCAAGTATTATCTAAATCATTTAGTTTAAATTTTGCGAATGATACTCAACCATAAAACTAACTGCACATCCAAAGCCAAAGTAGATTCACCGATGATACAAACGAAAACGCCCAGCATTCGCCAGGCGCCTTTTACAAGATCTTGTTAGCCGCTATAAGGACGCCACCACTCGCATAGAATAATCGACCGCCTTCACATCCTTCGTCAAAGCCCCAATCGAAATGCGATCAACGCCAGTCTCTGCAATAGCCCTTACCGTGCTCCGATCCACCCCACCAGACGCCTCTAACTTTGCACGCCCTCGATTTAGCACAACGGCATCACGCATCATTTGCAAATTAAAGTTATCCAATAGAACAGAGACAGCTCCCGCCTCTAAGGCTTCATTCAACTCCTCAAGAGACTCCACCTCGATCTGAACAGTGACACCTTCTCGACCAGAAACAACTTCTTGCGCAGCCAATAATGCAGCACGAATTCCACCAGCCGCTGCAATATGATTTTCCTTGATTAAGATTCCATCATATAAAGCCAAACGCTGATTCTCACCACCACCGACACGCACCGCATACTTTTGAGCCAAACGCATACCCGGCAAAGTTTTGCGCGTATCCAAAATCGCAGCCGATGTACCACGTATCATATCGACATAGTTTTTTGTCGCAGAGGCAACGGCAGACAACAACTGCAAAAAATTGAGCGCACTTCGCTCAGCAGTCAACAGTGATCGAGCAGAACCACGCAATCGACACACAACATCATTCGGTTGCATCACATCACCCTCAACAGCTAGCCACTCAATCACTATTTGCGGATCAACCGCCTTCATCACCGCCTCAAACCACGGCACACCGCACAACACCGCCTCTTCACGCACAATCACCCGCGCCTCAACCTGCTTCGACTCAGGCACCAGCAATCCAGTCAGATCGCACGCCCCCACATCCTCTGCCAATGCAGATTGAACATTGATTCGCAAAGCTGCCTGCAAATCAGCATTCACTATTCCAAATCGACTGTCGAGACTCACTTCTTGCATATCAATACCCTTTTAAGCAGGACCAATTCCAGAAAATAAGGCTCCGTCTTTCGCCAAATCACCACTGGCTTGCACACGCCTATTTTTTGCCGCAGCAAAATCAAGCATCCGATCAATTGCAATTTTCGCCTTCGTTGCAGTTTCGGAGTCCACTTGAATTTGATTTTCACCAGTCTCCAGAACTTGCAACAAATTCCGCAAACCATTCATTGCCATCCAAGGACAATGAGCACAACTCTTGCAAGTAGCACTGTTACCGGCCGTTGGTGCAACGATAAATTGCTTGTTTGGCGCAGCCAACTGCATCTTATGCAAAATGCCGTTATCCGTAGCAACAATAAATTGCGTTGCATCCAACTCGACTGCGGCCTTAATCAATTGCGAAGTTGATCCCACCACGTCCGCCAACGCAACCACCCCTGCAGGAGATTCGGGATGCACCAAGACTTTCGCGAGGGGATACTGCTCTTTCAAGACCTCGAGCTCAACACCCTTGAACTCATCATGCACCAAACAGGATCCCTGCCACAACAACATGTCCGCACCGGTTTGCTTCTGAATATAACTACCAAGATGCTTGTCTGGTGCCCATAAAATCTTCTTACCTTGTGCATGCAACTCAGCGACAATATCCAACCCTACACTAGAGGTCACCATCCAATCAGCACGCGCCTTGACTGCTGCGCTGGTATTGGCATAAACAACCACTGTGCGATCAGGATGGGAGTCGCAAAATGCAGCAAATTCCTCAGCATCACAACCAAGATCAAGAGAACATGTTGCGTCGAGATCTGGCATCAAAATCGTTTTCTCGGGGCTTAAAATTTTCGCAGTTTCACCCATGAACTTGACACCAGACACAACCAGCGTTTTCGCCTCATGATCACGACCGAAACGAGCCATCTCAAGCGAATCAGAAACACAACCACCAGTCTCTTCCGCTAGGTCCTGCAAATCTGAATCAACATAATAATGCGCAACAAGCACCGCATTTTTTTCCTTCAGCAAGCGCCTAATTTTCTCTTTTAGCTCACGCTTTTCATCCTGCGACGGCGCATCAGGAACGCGAGCCCAAGCCGAAGCAACACAACTACTTCCAGCTTCCATCAACGGACGTTCAAATTCAATTACTTTGGTCGCTTCCATTCTCATTCAACCCGATAAAAAACATTAGTTTAGCAAGTTACGAAAAACAAAATAAAAAAACCCGCGCTTCAGACCGAAGGGCGGGTTTTAACTTTATATGAATGGTGCCCGAGGCCGGAATTGAACCGGCACGCCCCTTTTACGGAAAGCGGCGGATTTTAAGTCCGATGTGTCTACCAGTTTCACCACTCGGGCACTCAACTTACGGCCGATCAAAGATCAGCAACATTCACTACGTCTTACGACAAATTGGAGGCGGGGGTCGGGATCGAACCGGCGTCTACGGCTTTGCAGGCCGCTGCATAACCACTTTGCTACCCCGCCATAAGCAAGCTCACGCTTGACTTACAACTCTGAACAAAAAAGGGAAGCTTGGCTTCCCCTCTGCATTCTGGAGCGGGAAAAGAGTCTCGAACTCTCGACCTCAACCTTGGCAAGGTTGCGCTCTACCAACTGAGCTATTCCCGCATTTTTACCGCTTCGCACTGCAATTAAATCAGCACTTTAAATTCTTGGAGCGGGAAAAGAGTCTCGAACTCTCGACCTCAACCTTGGCAAGGTTGCGCTCTACCAACTGAGCTATTCCCGCATTTTTACTACTTCGCACTGCAATCAAATCAGCGCTTTAAATTCTTGGAGCGGGAAAAGAGTCTCGAACTCTCGACCTCAACCTTGGCAAGGTTGCGCTCTACCAACTGAGCTATTCCCGCGTCGACAACAGGCGCACATTATATAGCACCCACAAAAGTTGTCAAGATTATTGACAATCAGTTTTCAGATTTTTCCTTAATCAATGGCCAAGCACGACGCAAATAGTAAAACATAGACCAAACGGTTAAAACCGCAGCAACTAAAATCAAGACTCGCCCAATAATTTCGGTGTGGATCAGCCCAAATAAATCACCATAGAACAACAGCATAGGAATCGCCACCATTTGTGCAGCCGTTTTTATCTTGCCGAGTGAACTTACCGCCACTGACTTCGATGCACCAATCTGAGCCATCCATTCGCGCAATGCTGAAATCGTGATTTCACGACCGATAATAATAAAAGCGATAACAGCATTTACGCGATCCCACTGCACCAAAACGAGTAGAGCACCCGCGACCATCAACTTATCTGCGACGGGATCCAAGAAGGCGCCAAAGGCCGAAGTCTGATTCCAGCGCCGCGCTAAGAAGCCATCGAACCAATCCGTTACTGCGGCGATGACGAAGACGGCCGTCGCGGCAATATTCTTTTCAGTTGGAGCAAGGAAATGATCTGGCACGTAAAAAACGCCCACCACCAAAGGAATAAGCGCTACACGAAGCCACGTTAACAAAATGGGGAAATTGAAAGGCATTTTTTTCTGTTTTTAAGCACTATAACCAGCATTATATTTTGCCCTGCAAATAGAGGCAGTATTTTTTTGCATGCAAAACCATTTCACAACATTACAAAAATCTAAGCCCAGTACCAATCATTCAGCGCAATCTTTGGTAGATTTCTTCCGCAAGCGCTCTGGAGATCCCATCGACCGTCATTAAATCTTCAACACTGGCCTCTTCAACCCCTTTTAAACCACCAAAACGGGTAAGCAAGCGTTGGCGCCGCTTAGGGCCAATACCATCAATTTCTTCTAGGCGCGAAGTTTGCCTTGCCTTCGCACGCTTTGCGCGCATTCCGGTGATGGCAAAGCGATGTGCCTCATCACGAATTTGCGCAATAAGCATCAGCGCAGCCGACTCTTTGCCGAGCTCTTTGGGTTCGCGCCCATCGACGAATACCAATGTTTCCAAGCCAACCCTGCGCCCCTCCCCCTTAGCAACGCCAACGATGAGACTCAAATCTAGTCCATATTCGACAAACACTTGCCGTGCAATTTCGACTTGACCTTTACCTCCATCGATCAAAACGACGTGTGGCATCTTACGTCTCGCATCAGGCTCTTTGCCTTCCTCCAATGTCTCGGACTGATCTAGCTTCAACGAAAAATGCTCAAACCTCCGCTGCAGAACTTGTTTCATCGCAGCATAATCATCACCACCAACAATATCCTTGATATTAAACCGACGATACTGTGCAGACTGCATCGCATGGTTCTCGTAAACAACACAAGACGCTTGCGTTGCCTCCCCTTGCGTATGACTGATATCAAAACACTCGATCCGCAACTCGTCCAGTTTTTCAACTTCAAGATCAAGCACATCGACTAATGCTCTTGTGCGCATCTGTTGCGCACCTTGTTCGGAAAGTGCGCGAGCCAAGGCAAGGTGCGCGCCCTTTACTGCCATCTCCAACCACGCCCGCTTTTGTTCTTGAGGTTGGTAAATGCAATAAATCTTGTGACCGCATTGCTCCATTATGGCGAGCATCAACTCGGGCGCATCAAGTTCGACGTTGAGCACCAACTGTGATGGAATGTACTGATCAGCATAGTGCTGAGCCAAAAATGCTTCCATCACTTCAGCCTCAATCTCCCCACCAATTGAGCCATGTGCTGCGTCAAAAATATTAGGGAAGTATGAGCGATCTCCTAAGTGCCGCCCACCACGCACCATTGCCAAATTGACGCAGGCGCGCCCACCTTCAACCACAACTGCAATAATGTCGAGATCTGCATCACCGCTAGTCTCCATGCCTTGCTGATGGAGTACTTTCGACAAAGCTGCCATCTGATTTCGCACCATTGCAGCGTTTTCGAATTCTAAACGCGCTGAGTAATCATACATTTTGATCTCAAGATTTTTTAAAATCTCACTCTGCTTTCCTCGCAAGAATTGCTCTGCATTCTCGATATCTGCTAGATAGGCATCCGAATCGATTTTTCCTACGCAAGGCGCGCTGCATCGATTGATTTGATGCAGAAGGCAGGGCCTTGTGCGATTTTGAAAAACACTATCTTCACAAGTCCTCAACAGAAAAATCTTCTGCAACAATTGCATTGACTCTTTCACAGCCCAAGATGAAGGGAAAGGTCCGAAATATCGATGTCTCTTATCAACGGCGCCGCGGTAGTACATCATACGTGGGGTCGCTTCATTGCTTATTTTCAGATATGGATATGACTTATCATCGCGAAACAGAATGTTATAGCGAGGCTTCAGAGCCTTGATGAGGTTATTCTCAAGAATGAGTGCTTCCGCTTCGCTGCGAGTAACAGTAGTCTCCATACGATCAATACGCTCGACCATCATGGCAATACGCGGGCTACTCAAGTTTTTGAGGAAATAACTCGAAACACGTTTTTTTAGATCACGCGCCTTACCAACATAAAGTACCTGTCCATTCACATCGAAATAGCGATAAACCCCTGGCAAGTGCGGCAACTGCGAAACATGCTCGAGCAATTTTGAACGAGAATCAGATACATCTGACGCACTTTCTATTTTTTTCGCCATTTCATTTTTCATTCATCGCTAATGAGGCTGCACTTGTTTCAAGTATTACGAAGGCAAGTGCATATTCCTTTTCATCGGAAATCGAAACATGGGCAACAAGACCTCGCTCACCAAACCAACTCGACAAGGTTTCATTGAACAAAAAATATGGCATGCCGGTATCTTGGTTTAGCAGCTGCACTCCATGCCAACTCATGGGCTCACGAAAGCCGGTTCTCATTGCTTTTGATAACGCCTCTTTCGCAGCAAATCGCGTGGCGAGATAACGCTCACCTTTGGCAGGATCATTGTCATATCTCATGCGAAAAACAAGTTGCTCGTCGACTCCTAAAATCTTGTCGGCAAACCGATATTGATGTCGAGCTATAGCATCGTGCATTCTTGATGTTTGAACGATGTCGGTACCGATGCCAAATATCATGCGCGAATTCCTACGAAAGAGAACGAAAAGAACTTAAGCTTGCAGGCGTGCCTTGACCATTAAGGCCTTCATGTCGGCGACAGCTTTGTGCCATCCCACAAAAACTGCTTGGGCGACGATTGCATGTCCAATATTCAATTCACTGATTCCTGGAAGCGCGGCAATAGCCTGGGTGTTTGTATAATGCAGACCATGCCCAGCGTTCACTTTCAGACCTAAAGCCGTTGCAGTATCGACCGCACTGGCAATTCTTCGCAGCTCAGCCTGTTGCGCATCACCATGGGAATCCGCATACTTACCTGTGTGAATTTCAATCACCGTTGCGCCGGTGTTTTTCGCAGCCTGAATTTGAACATCATCAGCATCGATAAACAAACTCACACGAATCCCCTCTGCCTGTAGTTTCCTCGTGGCGCTTTCCACTTCGTCAAAGTAACGAACCACATCCAATCCACCTTCTGTCGTTACCTCTTCCCGGCGCTCCGGAACTAAACACACATCTTGCGGGCGCACTTTGCACGCAAAGTCGATCATCTCTGCTGTAACGGCAGCCTCCAGATTCATACGGGTTCGCAACTCGGGGCGAATACGCAAAACATCAGCGTCTTTGATGTGACGTCTATCCTCACGCAAATGCAGCGTAATACAATCAGCACCAGCCTCTTCCGCCATAAGAGCCGCTTGTAGCGGATCTGGATAGTTTGTACCACGCGCGTTTCGTAAAGTCGCGACATGGTCGATATTGATTCCAAGGTCTATGATCTGTGTTTGCTGATGAATATTCATAATTTCTGAAGGTCTATCAATATTTGTCGCGTTTTTAAAGTCTGTCCTTGTAGATGATATTGGAGCAGATAACGCATCAGTTGTTTGCTTTGTGACTGTGTGGTTGGATCAGAATAATCCTTCGCGCTCATATCGCGCAAGGTTTTACCGATCACCACTGGACCACTTTCGAAAATCTGTGCTGGCTGCACTCCCGCCTCAGGATTCACAATATAACGCAGTTGTTCGCGGACTTGGGCACCACTTACCGTACAAAAATTCAGATCGCCCAATAATCCAGCTTGTTGAAGCAATGCGATTTCAAATTGGCGCAACGCAATCGCGGCACTAGCACCATGAGCTAATTGATTTAATGTAGAAACGTAATCTTGAAAGAGCGATGGCGCTGGCTCGCCTCGAATGAGAAATTTGGTGAGAAGTTCATTAAGATAGAAACCACAGAGAAGGGCTGACTTTTCAACAGGCAGCATCCCGCCAACCCATTCTGCATTCGTCATTGTTTTAACCTCCGCCCGCCCAGACCAAGCAACGTTCAATGGTTGAAATGTCTGCAGTACACTGCGCAAACGGGAGTGCGGGCGCTTGGCACCTTTCGCGACTAATGCAATACGACCGTAATCACGAGAAAACAAATCCACGATCAGACTTGTTTCTTTATAAGGATAAGAATGGAGCACGAAACCCGGTTGATGCGAAACTCGGAGTTCAATTTTCTCTGCACGTTTTTTAGAAGAAGGACGCGACGACACGTTCGTGATCGGCGAAAAGTCGCCAAGCTCGTCTAACACAATCTCATTTTCTTCGTTCGCCAATCTGGCCATCCCGGTCGGAGTTTAGAATACGCACAGATTACCGTGCTGCCAATCATTCGTAACCGTAGGCGCGCAATCCGGCTTCATTATCCGCCCAACCGGATTTCACTTTCACCCAGATTTCAAGATAAACTGGACCACCGAAGAGTTTCTCCATGTCTTGTCTTGATTGGCTCGAAATTTCTTTCAGCCGAACTCCCTTATTTCCGATGACCATAGATTTATGGCCATCACGATCAACCAAGATCGCGACAAAGACACGCCGCAAGTTTCCTTCTTGCTCGAATTTCTCCATGACCACGGTACTGGTGTATGGAAGTTCATCCCCAACAAAACGAAAAAGTTTTTCGCGCACAATCTCGGTCGCGAGAAATTTCTCACTGCGATCGGTAATATCATCCTCAGCGAAAATCGGCTCATTCTCTGGCAAATACTTCCGAATCTCGCCCTCGAGACTCTCAAGCTGAAATCTTAATGTCGCCGACACCGGCACCACTGCAGCGAAAGGAAATGCACTCATCACCTTTTGAGCAAAAGGCATCAAAATAGCCTTGTCTTTCACACGATCAGACTTGTTAATCACCAAAATACAAGGCACTTTTTTTGGAAGTAAATCTAACACTTGCTGATCGGCTGGACCAAACGTACCAGCTTCGATGATCATCAGAATGACATCTGCCGCAGTAAGAGTGTTGGTAACGGTTCGGTTCAAAGTACGATTAAGCGCGTTCGAATGCCGTGTTTGAAAACCAGGCGTATCAACGTAGACGAATTGAGTTTGATCTTTAGTTTGAATGCCAGTGATACGATGACGTGTCGTTTGCGCTTTGCGTGAAGTGATACTCACTTTGGCACCGATCAACGCGTTCATCAAAGTCGACTTACCAACATTGGGACGTCCGACAATTGCTATGTACCCACAGCGAAATTGAGAATTTTCCATGAATTCACTCATATTTTTTCACCCTGCGGCACATCTGGAACGGCAACATCAAGCGAAAGCTGGGCTGAGTCATCACCATTAGACTCGGCCGCTGCTGTTTGCACGGTCGCGATTCCTGCGAGCTTCATTTGCGCCTTACGTGTTTTATTCTTGCGACTAGCTGGAGTCTTCGCCAACATGCTGACTGCGGTATCGAGTGCAAGTTTTGCAGCGGCTTGCTCACCCGCGCGTCGACTGCCTCCAGTACCAAAAACTTGAATTTCCAATTTTGGCACCAAGCACTCAACTTCAAACTCCTGATTATGTGCTGCACCATGCGTTGCAACGACGTTATATTGCGGCAAGGCGATCTTTTTACTTTGCAAAAACTCTTGCAATAGCGTCTTCGCATCTTTACCGAGCGTAGTTGGATCCACAGTCGCCAAAATCGGTGCGTATAAGGATTTAATCACAGCACGCGCAACATCAAAACCAGCATCTAGATAGATCGCCCCGAACAAAGCTTCAAGTGTGTCTGCAAGAATAGAAGGTCGACGGAATCCACCCGACTTCAACTCACCTTCACCAAGACGCAAAAATTGTGACAACTCCATCTTCTGAGCGATCTCAAACAAGCTCTGCTGTTTCACTAGATTCGCCCGAACTCGAGAGAGATCCCCTTCGTCAATTCGATCAAAAGTCTCGAACAAGATCGAAGCCACTACACAGTTCAGTATCGAGTCTCCCAAAAATTCCAGCCGTTCGTTGTGGCTGGTACTATGACTACGATGTGTCAATGCCTGCTGCAGAAGTGCAACATCCTTAAATTGGTGCCCCAAACGTTTTTGCAGCAATTGCTCGTTCATATTCTTTTATTCGGCCTTACGTGTTCTTGTTTTAATTTTCGCAGTAGAGCCTTCATATTCCAACAACAGACTTGCTGGGCCTACCAAAGGAATCTTTTTTGTATAGTAGAAACTTACTTCGTAGCCAGTTTCATCTTTTTCGAACATGAGATCACTACCCTTGATTGAAGTGATGTAGCTCACCTCAGCTTGCTTATCAAAAGCAACTTGCATGTCTCTCACGGAGGCACCGGCTGCTTTCGCAGTCACAATTGCCCGTTTTATCGCAAGATATTCCATCGCAGTAGGCGTGATCTTCGCAGCCAATAGCGCAATCATTGCAATGATACTCAACAAGAAAATCAGACCAACTACCGACATTCCCTTTTGAGAGGAACGGAAAGAAGATGCAATTTTTTGGGAATTCATGTTAAGACCCTCCTAATTATTGAAAGCTACCAATTCTCTTCATATCACTAAGATTCATCCAGATAAAGACTGCCTTGCCAACGATGTTTTGGTCAGGTACAAAGCCCCAAAAGCGACTATCTTGGCTATCATCACGATTGTCGCCCATCATAAAGTAATGTCCCGCAGGAACTTTACACGAGAAACCATCTTGATAAGATTCGCACACTTCGGACCCCTTGAAGTTGAGCTGTGGATCTCCAGGAGCTCGCAGATCATTGTTTAAAATACGATGGCTAATACCACTAAGATTTTCTTGAAATTGTGAAGAATATCGACCTTCCTTAGCATCGTGCAAGAACTGAGTTTGCTCCTGATACTCTAATGGAACACCATTGATACTCAAGCGTTTATTTTTGTACGTTACTACATCGCCCGGAACTCCAACAACGCGCTTGATGTAATCAAGACTCGGATCCTCTGGATATTTAAAGACCATCACATCGCCACGCTCAGGATCATTAATTTGAATGACTTTGGTACCGATAATTGGTAGGCGAATACCATAGGTGTACTTGTTAACTAGGATTAAATCACCCACATACAACGTTGGCAGCATTGAACCTGATGGAATCTTAAAAGGCTCAAATAAAAACGATCGCAACACGAATACCATTGCAATCACTGGAAAGAAACTACCGGTATATTCAACCCAAGCCGGCTGTCTCAAGATTGGCTTGGTGATCGCATCTTGTTCATCAGCACTCAAACGAGCTGCCCCACCAGCTTGCTCTAACGCCGCTTCAGCCATTAACTTACGACGTTTTGACCAAATCAACAAATCGAGGGTCCAAATAACTCCAGTCACCAACAACAGAATGAACAGGATCAGGGCAAAATTCTTTACTAAGAATTGAAAACTCATTTTTCTTCCACCTGCAAAATCGCCAAGAATGCTTCTTGCGGAATCTCGACCGAACCAACTTGCTTCATGCGTTTCTTACCGGCCTTCTGTTTTTCCAACAGCTTGCGTTTACGCGAAATATCACCGCCATAACATTTTGCGAGAACATTCTTACGTAAAGCTTTTACGTTTTCGCGCGAAATAATGTTAGATCCAATCGCGGCTTGGATTGCTACATCAAACATTTGACGAGGAATCAATTCACGCATTTTGGCCGCGACGGCGCGCCCCCTATATTGCGCATTCAAACGATGCACAATGATGGCCAATGCATCGACTTTTTCACTATTGATGAGCATATCAACCTTCACTACGTCAGCCGCTCGATTTTCTTTGAACTCATAATCCATCGATGCGTAACCACGGGAGGTCGATTTCAAACGGTCAAAGAAGTCCAACACAATTTCGGCCATCGGCATTTCATAGGTCAGCTTTACCTGACGTCCGTGGTAGCTCATATCCATCTGTACACCGCGTTTCGAAGTACAAAGTGTGATGACAGAACCGACATACTCTTGTGGCATGTACAAATTCACCGTCACAATCGGTTCACGCACTTCTTCGATCTTGGACGGATCGGGCATCTTCGATGGATTATCAACTTGAATAATACTTCCATCACCCAACACGACTTCGTACACCACCGTTGGAGCGGTAGTAATCAAATCCATGTCAAATTCACGTTCTAAGCGTTCTTGAACGATCTCCATATGAAGCAGCCCCAAGAAGCCACAACGGAAACCAAACCCAAGCGCCTGTGAAACTTCTGGCTCATACATTAATGCCGCATCGTTGAGCTTGAGCTTTTCGAGGGAGTCGCGCAAAGCATCATATTGATTGGCCTCGACCGGGAACAAACCTGCAAAAACCTGCGGTTGAACTTCTTTAAAACCGGGCAAGGGAGCGCTTGCAGGATTAGAGACCAGCGTGATCGTATCGCCTACCTTTGCCGCCTTTAACTCTTTGATACCAGCGATGATAAATCCGACCTGTCCCGCTGTAAGTTCACTTCGGCTCAAGGATTTCGGCGTAAATACACCAACACTCTCCACCAAATGTTGCGCTTCGGTCGCCATAAAACGAATCTTATCCTTAGGGCGCAATGTACCATTCACAATACGCACCAACATTACTACACCGACGTAGTTATCAAACCATGAGTCGATGATAAGCGCTTGCAATGGTGCATCAGGATCACCTTTTGGCGGTGGAACTTTTTTGATGAGACTTTCCAAGATATCTTGAACGCCAAGACCGGTCTTAGCAGAGCACTGAACTGCGTCGCTCGCATCAATCCCAATGACTTCTTCAATCTCGCTGGATGCATTAGCTGGATCCGCTGAAGGCAAGTCAATCTTATTCAACACTGGCACAACTTCGACGCCTAATTCAATCGCCGTGTAGCAGTTAGCCACGGTCTGAGCCTCAACACCCTGGGATGCATCAACAACCAACAAAGCACCTTCACATGCAGACAGAGAACGACTTACTTCATAGCTAAAGTCAACGTGTCCAGGAGTATCGATCAAATTCAGATTGTAGATTTCACCATCAAGCGCCTTGTACTGAAGAGCTGCCGTTTGCGCTTTAATCGTAATGCCACGCTCCCTTTCAATATCCATGGAATCGAGAACTTGTGACTCCATTTCGCGCTCGGATAGACCTCCACATAACTGAATGATTCGGTCGGCCAAAGTCGACTTACCATGATCGATGTGAGCAATAATTGAAAAGTTACGAATGTTATTCATCTGAATCAGCTAGCAATTACAAAAAAGGCGCTCTTGACTGGGCAATGATCCCCAGGCGAGCGCCTTTTCAATGGGTTATGCAAAAACGACATTTTACCGGAATTCGGTACTAATGACCTATTTTTCCTTGATAGAAACAATTAAAGTTACTCAAAAGACATCCAGTGCGACTTAATGAGATCCAATTACATTACGTGGCGAACTGCATTCCCATAGGCATGGCTAGCCTACCATCATCGGGAATTCCCCACTTTGTATCATACTCAATCTTGGCAAGGTATAGCCCATCAGGCATGAAGGTCGGCGCTGCAAGGCTGCGATTTTTTGCAATCAACAGCTCGGCCATCCATTCCGGTGGACGCCTCCCTGACCCAACGAAGAGCAAAGATCCAACAATATTTCTGACCATATGATGCAAAAACGCACTTGCTCGAACGGTAAAAACAATCAATTCGCCAGAACGACGAATGTCAACTTGATACATCGTCTTAATCGGAGACTTTGCTTGACAGCCAGTTGCTCGAAAACTTGAAAAATCATGCTCGCCCAACAAGTATGCAGCCCCTTCCTGCATCCGATCCAAGTCCAAAGGCCGAAAAAACCAACCAGCCCTACCGCTCAATGTTGGAGATCGGACAACGCTGTTCAGCAAAACATAGTGGTAGGTTCGTGAAAATGCGCTAAAACGAGCGTGAAATCCATAGTTATCGAAAGTTTCAGCATTTCCGACCTCGACAGCCCACTTCACCGCAACACTTTTTGGTAAAAACGAGTTGACGCCACTCACCCAAGAATACATTTCACGATTGAGCTCGGTATCAAAATGAACCACCTGTTCTAGCGCATGAACACCTGCATCGGTTCTACCTGCGCAGAAAGTATGTATAGGTTCACTACCAAACTTAAACAAGGCCCGCTCCAAGACGTCTTGAACCGTAGCACCATGCGGTTGCGTCTGCCAACCCTGGAATCCCGCACCATCATATTCAATACCTAAAGCTATACGCTTCATATGATCCCGAAAAACAAAAAGGGCGCGTACAAAACGCGCCCGTCTTAAAGACTTAAACCTATCAGGATATTTCTTCCAGCATCACGCGAGCACGCTCAACTTGATCTTTAGAACCGCCGCGCAACACCTCTTCCAAGAGTTCGCGAGCGCCTTCCTTATCCCCAATTTCTTGATAGGCAACCGCCAAATCAAGTTTGGTTGCCATCTCCGCATTATAAGGCGAAATTTCGTCAGACGATGAACCATCCGCAGACGCCTCAGGAATCTCGAGCTCTACACCGCCATCGGCTTCTGGCATCACAAACTCTAAGGCTGAACTTTCAGACACATCTGTAGCTTTCACTTCATCCACTTTGCCAAAATCGAGTGAAGGAACATCCAAGTCAAAATCAGCACCTGATGGAGCTTGAGCTGACTCTTGACGTACCTCTAATACTGGCTCTTCAGCCTTGATATCATCATCAGTACCGAGATCAAAATCAATTGAACCAAAATCGATCACTGGCGCAGGCTCTTCTTCGACAACTTTATTGACCGTGCTAACCGCATCAATCTCTGGCAGCGTCGGCGCAAACTCGAGAGAATTATCGGCCGGAGATGACGATTCTGGTTCGGACGCATCACTGATGTCCAAATCGAAATCCAGAACTGCGTCATCAGATTCAGCCGCATTCGAAGCACGAAGATCACCACCAACCTCTGATGATGCAAACTCATCAGACAGAGCGTGTGCGGTATCGATAATACTAATCGATTCCAACATATCCTCAGAAAGCGAACTATCCAAAATTGGATCTGGTTCCAAATCCTCGAGCGGTTGAGTAGGCACACTCAAATTGGCTGGATTAAACGATTCAGTGGGAGCACTCGCACCAGCATACAATGGATTATTTGGATCAAGAGCAACACCCATCGATGCTGCTTGCGACCACTCTTCTCCCTCACCATGGGTCATTCCATACAACTCACCAGCATAGACCTCATAAGAACGAAGATCTTTCCGGCCATAGTAAATTTCGAGCAATTTAAGGCGCACAGCATGGCGATCAGGCTGCGTTCTCAATGCCTCTTTCAAGATTTCTTCTGCCTGCGTATCGCGACCATATGCGATGTACACATCCGCTTCAGCAACCGGATCCACTTCATTTGCGTCCAATTGACTTGCTGAGGGGGCAAAATTTGAGTTGAATACACTGTTGTTCGTGTCGACACTCTGACCGCCAGTCGAGCCAAACATTGAGTTAGCCTTCAGGCTCGAACCGGTCAAAATGCTATCCTCGAACTGATGGGCAGCTTTTTTGCGTCGGCTGAGATAGATACCGATACCACCCGTGATCGCAAGCAATAATCCACCGCCAATCAAATAGGTGTTTATACCATCGAAAAAACCTGGCTCTTCAACCGGTGGAGGCGGAGGTGCTGGACGCTTAGGTTTTGGCTTTGCTGGGGCCGACGCGCTTGCGCTTGCAACACTTGCACTGGCCTCAAGTGCTTTAGCACTCGCGGATACGGAAGCAGACGCGCTCGCAGGTACCGATGCACTTGCACTAGCGGAAGCACTTGCCTTTTCAATAGGTGTTGGCGCTGGCACAGCTGCAGACGCTGACGCATGGGCCTTCGATGCAACCTCCGCAGGTTTCGGCTCTGGGAGTTTCGCGCTAGCGGATGAAGATGCTTGAGCCGTCTTAGAAGGAACCGCCAACAAACGATTCAATTCATTGACGTTTTTCTCTAGTTCCTTCACTCTCGCGTTGGCCTCTGCCAAGGCTTTATCCTTCGCAATACGATCTTCTTCGGTCATCCCCTTAGCCACTGCCTTGGCACTTGCGGCAGGAACCTTAGACAATTTCAGTTTATCTATGGCTTCATTCGTTGCAGTAGGGGTCTCCTTAACTTTCGCCGTAATAGCTCCAGACGAAGACTGTTTATTCGCGCTGCCCTTCTCTGCAGGAGCTGCCATCACTTGCCCTGCAAGCTTATTTCGATACGCGCTAAAATCCGCAGAATGTGCTTGCACAATTGCATGGGCTTCAGAATTACTTGTCGCCTTGGCAGAATCGGCATCGGGAATGGTCAAAATTTGACCCGCCTTCAAGCGATTCATGTTATCGCCGACGAATGCCTGTGGATTGGCGCGGTAGATACTAACCAGCATTTGATCCAAAGAAACGCCATTCAAATTTGCCGCAGCAATTTTTACTAACGTGTCGCCAGGTTTCACACGATAGTCGTGTTCACCGCGTGGCGATTCAGCGACTTGACGAGCAACCTTAGCACTTTTTTTGGGAGTATTCGGAGACTCTTCACGAGCAGCTGGTCGGTTATCCAATGGACGAGCAACTGGAGTCACCTGCTTCACGACAACATTAGGAGTGCTTGGATTCACAATTTGAGCGGATTGGGTACCTGCCATTTCGGCCGGGTCAAGCAATGCCGTGTACTCGCGCACTAGCTTCCCATTACTCGCATTCATTTCAAGCAAGAAATCAATCCAAGGCTCATTCATCGGCTGAGTCGAAGTGACACGAATAATGTATCCATTTCCGCGCGGTTCGACAGCGAAACGCAAGGACAGCAATGCCGGATTAAATTCAATATTGGCCTGCCTAAAAGCCTCAATCGATGCTACTTTCGGCACCAACGAACTAATTTCTTCTTTGTTTGGAGCTGTGAGCTCAATCTCTGCTCGCAAAGGCTGACCTAGATGTGAGAGTACGGTCAACTTCCCAAGACCAGTCGCATATGCATTTGAGAAGACAAGCAGAGAAGAAAAAGCAGCCGCCTTCAGTGCCTTGCTTCCGAGCAATCTTGTCGATAGACGTTTTTGTTTATGCATTTTCAGAACATTTCCAGGGAAATTTGAACAATACAAATTTATCTTGTTTTTATAGTAAATTTGCACTAGGGGAAGATATGTTGAACCAAGATAACATTACCCACCTTACGACGCAAGCTTAACGTGAATTCTAGATATGGTAAATACATTAAGAGGGGAAATCTTTCTTTGCAGGTAAATTCGTTGTTACTACTAGACAATTCAATGAAAAACTTAAAACAATGACTTAAAAAAAAGGAACGCTAGAGCGCTCCTTTTTTAAACACACACTGTCGTAAATTGATCTCGAATCAGTCGATCAGAATTCGCAACATACGACGCAAAGGCTCTGCAGCACCCCACAAGAGCTGATCACCTACTGTGAAAGCCGACAAATAGTCGCCACCCATTTGCATTTTGCGCAGACGACCAACTGGGATCGTCAAGCTGCCAGTGACGGCTGCAGGAGTTAAGTCACGCATAGAATCTTCGCGCGTATTTGGTACGACTTTGACCCATTGGTTATTGCTAGCGATGATATCGTTGATTTCATCGAGCGGCACATCCTTCTTCAGTTTGATCGTCAGTGCTTGAGAATGGCAGCGCATAGCACCGATTCGCACGCACAAGCCATCGACAGGAATCGCCGCAGATCCGAAGGCTTCGCCAAGTCCTAGAATCTTATTAGTCTCTGCACCAGCTTTCCATTCTTCCTTCGACTGACCATTATTCAAATCCTTGTCGATCCAAGGAATCAAGTTACCTGCCAAAGGAACACCAAATTGTTTCGTTTCATCAGGTGAGAAACTATGTTGTTTCGCCAGCACTTTACGGTCGATTTCCAAAATCGCAGATGCAGGATCATCCAGTAAAGCCTTTATTTCTGCGTTGATCGAACCGAACTGTGTCAAGAGTTCGCGCATATGCTGCGCACCACCACCGGATGCCGCTTGATATGTCATGGAGGACATCCATTCGACCAAGTTATTAGCAAACAAGCCGCCTAAGCCCATCAACATACAAGAGACGGTGCAATTACCGCCGACATAATTTTTTACGCCGCGGGAGAGCGCAGACTTAATCACATCAAGGTTGACTGGATCAAGCACGATGATTGCATCGTTTTCCATACGCAATGTCGACGCCGCATCAATCCAAAAACCATTCCATCCCGCAGCACGTAATTTTGGAAAAACCGCTGAAGTGTAGTCGCCGCCTTGGCAGGTGATAATAATGTCGCATTTCTTCAGCGCGTCAATATCATTTGCGTCTTTTAAGGTCTTTTCATTTTTCGCCATTGCAGGTGCGGCACCACCTGTATTTGAAGTCGAAAAAAACACAGGCTCAATATGATCAAAGTCACCCTCTTGTTGCATACGCTGCATCAAGACTGAGCCCACCATTCCACGCCAACCTACCAGTCCAACAAGCTTCATCTTCTTTCCCTAAAAATCGCGAGAATTTCTCGCACTGAACACGAACTACATTAAAGCCTTCACTACGGCATCACCCATCTCGGACGTACCAACCTTGACACAACCGGACTCGTAAATGTCTGGGGTTCTCAATCCACTCGCCAACACAGCTTTGACTGCCGTCTCAATTCGATCAGCCTGCTCCACACGATTCAAAGAATAACGCAGCATCATGGCAGCGGACAAAATTGTTGCGAGCGGGTTCGCAATGCCTTTTCCTGCAATGTCGGGCGCCGAGCCATGAGATGGCTCGTACAAGCCCTTACTATTTGCATCCAAAGAAGCGGATGGAAGCATACCGATCGATCCCGTCAGCATCGCTGCAGCGTCAGATAAAATATCACCAAACATATTACCTGTGACGATCACGTCAAACTTTTTCGGTGCCCGCACTAATTGCATCGCAGCGTTGTCCACGTACATATGTTCGAGCGCCACATCAGGATACTCTTTATGGACGTCAGTAACGATATCTTTCCAAAACTGGAAAGTCTCAAGTACATTTGCTTTATCAACACTCGTCAAGCGCTTTTGTCGTTTCTGGGCCGCTTGAAAAGCGACATGAGCGATGCGACGAATCTCGCCTTCGGCATAACGCATCGTATCAAACCCTTCACGCTGCCCCTTAAATGGACCGTCAGGACATTCTCTGACGCCACGCGGTTGGCCGAAGTAAATATCACCTGTTAATTCACGAATAATCAAAATATCCAATCCAGAAACTACTTCAGGTTTCAGAGTCGACGCACCCGCCAACTCAGGATATAAAATCGCCGGACGAAAATTCGCAAACAACTGTAGATTTTTGCGCAAGCCAAGAATCGCCTGCTCCGGACGCAACGCTCGCTCCAAAGTGTCGTATTTCCAATCTCCGACTGAGCCAAACAAAACCGCATCAGACTGCAATGCCAACTTCAGAGTCGCCTCAGGCAATGGATGACCGCTCGCCTCATATCCTGCGCCACCGACCGGCGCAAATTCCATCTCAAACTGTTCGCCAAGAGCCTTAAGTACCTTGACGGCTTGATCAATAATCTCTGGCCCGATACCGTCACCAGGCAATACAGCAATTTTCATGCGCTTATTCTTTAAATTGTGTTGAGCAACCACGGTTGCGATTGAACGTGCTTTTGTTCGAAGGCACGGATTTTTTCTTGGTGTTGCAAGGTCAGACCAATATCATCTAAGCCATTGAGCAGGCAATACTTGCGGAATGGATCAACATCAAAGTGCAACGACAATCCCCCATCTTTGGTTGACACCGTTTGACTTTCTAAGTCCACAATTAAATGTGCATTTTCATTCGCATAAACATGAACGAAAAGTTTCTCAACGGTTTCCTCGTCTAACACGATCGGCAACAAACCATTTTTGAAACAATTATTGAAGAAAATGTCGGCGAAGCTCGGCGCGATAATCGCGCGAAAGCCGAACTGTTCCAGAGCCCAAGGCGCATGCTCACGAGAGGAACCGCAACCAAAATTCTTACGAGTCAACAAGATGGATGCACCTGCATAGCGCTGTTGATTGAGCACGAAATCAGGATTCAATGGACGAACGGAGTTGTCCATCCCGGGCTCACCATGATCCAAATAACGCCACTCATCAAACAGATTGGGGCCAAAACCACTACGACGAATCGATTTCAAGAACTGCTTAGGAATAATCGCATCGGTATCAACATTGGCGCGATCAAGCGGTGCCACCAAACCTTCATGCAAACTGAACTTTTCCATTCTTATTTTTTCCCTGCAGACTCAACCACTTCACCGACTTTTTTGACATCTTTACCAATGCCTTGCACCGTATTACAAGCAGACAATGCGGATACGGACACAACCGCCAAAAAGAGTACGAATAACTTTTTCATTTTGAGCTCCTTTAACTTTGACTAGACCCTTATCGATCACTCTTGAACCAATTACGCATGTCGAACATCGACAAAATGTCCGGCAATACCAGCTGCCGCAGCCATTGCAGGCGACACCAGATGAGTGCGCCCTCCCTGCCCTTGCCGACCTTCAAAGTTGCGATTCGAGGTTGAAGCGCAACGTTCGCCAGGCTCGAGGCGATCAGCATTCATCGCTAAACACATTGAGCATCCCGGCTCACGCCATTCAAAACCTGCCGCCTCAAAAATCTTATCCAAGCCCTCTTGCTCGGCCTGAACTTTGACCAAACCAGAGCCGGGCACGACCATTGCCAACTTCACATTGCCAGCTTTAACTTTGCCTTTGACGACCTCGGCTGCCGCGCGCAAATCTTCAATCCTAGAATTGGTACAAGAACCGATAAACACCTTATCGATGGAAACTTCACGAATTGGTTTGTTTGGAGGTAAATCCATATAAGCGAGTGCTTTGACAATCGCATCACGTTTTACGACATCAGTCTCAGCCTGTGGATCAGGCGTAACTCCATCAACACCGATGACCATTTCTGGCGAAGTACCCCAAGTCACTTGGGGAACGATAGACTCAGCATTGATTTCAACTACCGTGTCAAACTGAGCATCGACGTCACTGTGCAAGGTTTTCCAATACGCGACAGCTGCGTCCCACTGCTCCCCTTTCGGAGAAAATGGTCGATCTTTCACATAGTCAATCGTGGTCTGATCAACCGCAATCATGCCAGCACGAGCGCCAGCTTCGATCGCCATATTACAAACCGTCATCCGCCCTTCCATTGAGAGCGCACTGATTGCCGCCCCCGCAAATTCAATCGCATACCCCGTCCCACCTGCTGTACCAATCTTACCAATAATGGCGAGCACGATATCTTTTGCAGTGACGCCCGCGCCAACCTGACCATCGACCCGAATCAGCATACTTTTCGATTTCTTAGCAATCAAAGTTTGGGTAGCAAGCACATGCTCTACTTCTGAGGTGCCTATACCGTGTGCGAGACAGGCAAAGGCTCCATGAGTTGAAGTATGTGAATCACCACAAACCACAGTCATGCCTGGCAAGGTCGCACCTTGTTCGGGGCCGATTACATGCACGATCCCTTGACGCAGGTCGCGCATATCAAAATAGGTCAAGCCAAATGCTTTAGCGTTATCGTCGAGTGTTTCGACCTGTAGACGAGAAATAGGATCATCGATGCCATTAGCACGATTCGTGGTCGGCACATTATGATCCGCCACGACTAAATTTGCCGATTTGCGCCATGGGTTGCGTCCCGCCAACTTTAAGCCTTCGAAGGCTTGGGGACTGGTGACTTCGTGAAGTAGATGGCGATCAATATAAATTAAGGCCGTACCATCTTCTTCGGAATGAACTAAATGAGACTCCCAGAGTTTGTCGTAAAGCGTTTTAGACATAAGCTGCAACCTAGTGGTAAACGATCGATAATCAAAATACTAAGCTCTTGATTATGCCACAATTGTGCGCTGCAAAACCGTCCAAAACGACTTTTTTAAACCCCAAAAAGCAAAATAAAAATTAGAAAAAATCAAAAATGCAGAATTTTTTACCGGTTTTCACCAAAAAAACGACAATTTAACCGATTAAAATTTCGCGAGAAAATTGCCATATTACCACTCCAATCATATACCAATTGGCTGCTTTGGAACGTCACCACACTGAGCGCGATGGCGCAGAGCATGATCCATCAATACCAGTGCCAACATCGCTTCTGCAATTGGAGCAGCACGAATACCGACACATGGATCATGGCGTCCGAAGGTTTCCACATTGACTGGATTATCATGAATGTCAATTGACTGACGTGGCACGCGAATCGATGATGTAGGCTTGATGGCCATTGATACCGTGATATCTTGACCGGTTGAAATGCCGCCTAACACCCCACCGGCATTATTACCGAGAAAACCTTGCTGTGTAATCTCGTCACCGTGCTCGGAACCGCGTTGTCGAATCGACTTGAAACCTGCTCCGATTTCGACGCCCTTGACGGCGTTAATCCCCATCATCGCAAAGGCAATTTCCGCATCCAATTTGTCGTAAATCGGTTCACCAAGTCCGACAGGGACTTTGGTCGCGTGAACTTCAATTTTGGCCCCAATCGAATCACCATCGCGACGAAGAGCATCCATAAAATCTTCCATACGCGCAATCAAGTCTTGATCAGCGGAAGGTGCGAAAAAAGGATTTTCAGATGTATGTCGCCAAGCCTGAAAAGGAATCTCGATATCCCCTAACTGCGTTAAACCAGCAAAAAACTGAGTCCCAAACTTTTCAAACATCCATTTTTTGGCAATCGCTCCTGCCCCCACAACCGGCGCTGTCAAACGAGCAGAAGACCGCCCGCCCCCACGTGGATCTCGAATGCCATACTTGTTCCAATAAGTAAAATCAGCATGCCCCGGGCGGAAGCTCTCGACAATATTGCCGTAATCCTTACTGCGTTGATCCGTGTTTCGAATCAACAGCGCGATCGGAGTGCCCGTGGTTTTCCCTTGATAGACTCCTGACAAAATCTCAACTTGATCAGGCTCTTGTCTTTGTGTGACGTGACGTGATGTACCGGGTCGACGGCGATCAAGATCTGGTTGAATATCCGCCTCACTCAATTCCATTCCAGGAGGGCACCCATCAACAATGCATCCGATTGCTGGACCGTGCGACTCTCCAAAAGTTGTGACCGTGAACAAAGTACCAAAAGTATTGCCTGACATAGCTACGCGTAAGAGTTAGAAAGAATTTCACAAGATTCTATCAGTGTTCAGCCTCTCGAGCCTAATTCAGGATTTTTCTCAATAAAAATGAAGGAAAACGTGACTTTTGCAGCAAACCAACATCGCACCACCTTATTCTTGTTTTATACTCGCTCAAGACAAATAGACAAACTTACTGGAAACGTGGAGCGCCTATGACCACAATTCTGGACGGCCTACATCGGAGTGACTCAGCTGATGAGTGATTTGAATCAAGCAAATGACGATGCATTGATCTTCATGGATGAGCAAACTGCGGAGTCAAATCATCCGCAAATCGTCCGCCCCAGCTGGCGTATCATGATTATCGATGATGATCCTGATGTGCACTCAGCGACGATGTTCGCGCTCGGCAACCTAGAAATTCAAAATCGCAGCTTGAGTTTCCTACATGCCTATTCCGCACAAGAAGCGCGAGACATTCTGGCAAGAGAGCCCGATATCGCCGTAATTCTTCTTGATGTCGTGATGGAGCAAGAGGACGCTGGGCTTAACTTGGTCAACTATGTCAGAAAAAACCTTGGTCTCATCGATGTCCGAATTATCCTGCGCACCGGTCAACCTGGTTACGCCCCAGAAATTGACGCGATTCGTGATTACGATATCAATGACTACAAAACAAAGTCCGAGCTGACTCGCACCAAGCTTTACACTACCGTTACTTCCGCCATTCGCTCGTACGAGCAAATCTGCTCTATTTCGGCCAATCAACGAGGCCTCGAATACATTGTCAATGCCAGTGCCGAGCTGATGTCACAAAAAGGTTTGCAAAACTTTTCGCACGGCGTGTTACAGCAGATCTCATCGTTATTGGGACGTAAAGTCGAAGGATTCGTTTGCAATCAACTTGAAAGCATTGGTGGTGAGACAGAACTCGCTTCCTTACTCGTAATCGCTGCAAGTCCAGACTTTGCAGCTTACACACAGAAAACCGTCGACAAGATTGATGATTCAGAGGTGCAAGAATTAATTGCCGAGTCAATCACGAACAAAGCAAATTTATATCAGGCATCGCATATCGCTCTACACTTTGAGAGCGGCTCACAAAACCATCTGACGGTATTATTAAAGACCAATCTCGAAGTCACAGACCTTGATAAACGTTTGCTCGAAGTCTTCTGCAGCAATATTTCGGTCGGTTTGAATAATGTGATGTTGACCAGTCGGCTTCATCAATATGCTTACTTTGATCCGCTTACCGGACTAGCGAATCGATTAAAGCTTCTGCAAACCCTCAACGAAACACTGCAATCCCCTCTCAAAGATCGCAGCGTTCTCTCCCTCATTGACATTGATCACTTCGCTGAGACAAATGACGCCTTAGGTCATCAGTTTGGCGACATGCTGCTGTGCTCTGTCGCCAAACGACTATTAGACAACTTCGGCACTTCATGTCACCTTGCCCGCGTCGGTGGCGACACCTTCGCCTTGTTAGGCGATGAGGAGCTAGTAACCCCGATCAAGATCAGTCAGATTTTTCAACATGCCTTTGATGTCGATCATCAGGAAGTTCAACTGTCCTCCACCACTGGCCTCATCCGACTTGGTGGCTACGAAGGCGGCGGCTCCGATGCCTTGAAGGACACCAATATCGCCCTCAAACGAGCCAAGGCGCATCAACGGGCCTCGCACAGCTACTTCACTCTGGATATGGGGGTCGAGATCCGTGAGCGAGTCAGAATGATGCACGCACTACGTGCAGCATTTGAGAATGAACGGCTGTTTGTTGTGTATCAACCCCAAGTCGATATGCGGACCACAACACCTGTCGGAGCCGAAGCACTCCTACGATGGAAAAATGAAGAGGGGCAATTCGTACCTCCAGACCAATTTATTCCGATTGCAGAATATTCTGGCCTTATCGTCGATATTGGCGAATGGGTGCTTCGTAGCGCATGCTTCGAACTTCAGCATTTACATCAACTCGGCTATACCGATTTCAAAATGGCGGTCAACGTCTCACAGGCACAATTCTCGCATCCGCAGTTTTTGCAAAGTCTTGAACGTGCACTCGTTGAAACGAAGGCGCCAGCAAATTGCTTGGAACTCGAGATTACTGAATCCATGGCAATGAATGATCCTGAAATGCTGATCAAGACGCTACTGCACATTAAACAGTTCGGCGTCCAAATTTCGATTGATGACTTTGGTACTGGCTTCTCGTCATTGAGCCACTTGCAAAGACTTAATGTTGATAAGCTCAAAATTGATCGTGCTTTTGTCAACGAAATCAACGATAAATCAGGCGAAGGCAGTATCGCCAAGATGATCGTTCAACTTAGTCAAAGTTTGAATATTAAAGTCATCGCCGAAGGCGTCGAAACCAAATTACAAGCCGACACTTTAATGAGCTTTGGCTGCCATCTCGCACAAGGATACTTGTATGCCAGACCGCAAACGCAACTTGATCTACGAGCGTGGTTAGCGCAGGAGCCGGGCCAAGACCTCATTCATCTTCCACGGGGATTACCTGTTTGAGACAAACAGGTGATCTTTGCGGAAAACGTCCCAAATTGACGTTCTATTCCGCTTGATTGCGCGACTGTCGCAAAGGCTGCACTCGCAAAACCTCAAAGCTTTATAGTCTGACTATCCGATATTGGATCGAATACTTTTCCAGAGAATTCTCAATCGATCCTGACAGTCTCAGACTCATTCTCAAGTAATCAAAATGGATCAACAAACAATCGAAAAAATCCAGCTCATAGCAAAACAAATTTTTGCGGGGCTTAGCATCGCCTTTGACAAAACAGCGACGTGGGTTGGAAAACTAAGTTGGTGGAAATTTTTTCTATTTGCCATCTTGCTTTTCATTTCCGGAGACATTATTCAAGATGCGCTCTCGCCCGAGGAAACTCGCATCATCAAACACAAACCGAGCAAGGCCAAGAACTCTCCAATATCCTCGGAAAACGGCAAACAAACGATCAAAACCGACGACGCCAATTTTGAAATTGACAATACTGGTATCCGAGTAAAACGTCCAGAGAATCTTGAAATCGGCAAACGGGTCGAGATTAATGGTGATGGTGTCGAAGTGATTGATGACCAGGCAGCGCACACATCGCAAGCTACTGAAAATCAAAATAAATCCAACAAAACTGATGACTTAAAAAATCAAGTCCCGTCAATGCCAGGGATCACAATTGGTAAAGATGATGTGCACATCCGCTTGCCGAAAGAGTTGGCCAAGGAAATTCAGGCCGAACTGGAAAAAGCGAAAGCGGATGCCGCCGAAGTTGCGAGCACTGAGGAAAAAACCAAATCGTCGAAGTGGTTTAAGAATTTCATTGCCCTTCTTGTATTTGGCTTATTTGGCATGAAAGCGCTGATGGGCGGAAAAGTGCGTGCAGAAGAACAAGCCAAGGTCGCTAATGCTGCAGCAGAACGTGAAGCACTACTCCGTCAAGTGAGCGAGGCACAAATGCAGATGATGCAAGCTCAAGTTGAGCCACATTTCTTGTTCAACACCTTGGCGTCTGTCGAATACCTGATTGAGACCGATCCACCACGCGCTGCGGCGATGCAAAGAAGTCTAATCGCCTATCTGCGTGCAGTGCTGCCACAGATGCGAGAAAACGCAGCCAAAACGAATTTGGGACGTGAAGCGGATATCGTCAAATCCTATCTACAGCTTCTGAAAATGCGCATGGAAGAGCGATTGAATATCGACTTTGAAATGCCTGAAGATTTACGCTCTGCTTCCTTCCCCCCAATGATGCTTCAGTCCGTGGTTGAAAATGCCATTAAACATGGACTAGAAGTCAAGGCTGAAGGAGGCACTCTACAATTCCGTGTGGAGGTAAAAGACCAGAAACTACGTGTCATCGTTCGTGATGATGGTTTAGGCTTTGGAGCAGTCCCGAGCAATGGCACTGGCTTAGGCTTACAAAACATTCGCGAACGTTTGAAGCTCTTGTATAAAGAACAGGGACAACTGATCATCACCGCCAATCAACCAAGTGGCGTCTGCGTGATGATAGAAATTCCTTACGAAATTGCCAAATAATTTAATTCTCGATAAGATCATCTAAGCGATCAAAACTTCTAACCAAGGGACATATATGGCAACAGCAATTATTGCAGACGATGAACGCCTGATGCGAGATCAATTACGCACTCGCCTCCAGCAAGTTTGGCCAGAGTTACAAATTTTGGATGAGGCCAAAAACGGTGAGGAGGCGGTCCAATTAGTCGAGACACACAAGCCGGATTTCGCATTTCTGGATATTCGAATGCCAGCCAAGACTGGCTTAGAAGCTGCACGTGATATCGGTACCAAAACCCACATCGTTTTCATCACCGCCTACGACCAATACGCGGTTGAGGCTTTCGATCAAGGTGCGGTCGATTATGTTCTGAAGCCTGCCGATCCTGAGCGCCTCAGCAAAACCGTGGAACGCTTGAAGGCGCGCTTGCAAACATCTGCAGAGCCACAAGACATGAGTAATATGTTGGCACAACTTGCCAAACAACTCGGGATTGCGGCGAAACCGAATTATCTCCAATGGATCCAAGCTTCCATTGGTCAGGAATTACGATTGATTCCAGTGGAAGATATTTTATTCTTCCAGTCTGATGAGAAATATACGCGCGTTCAAACTGCCAGCTACGAGGCCTTAATTCGGAAGCCGGTACGAGATTTAGCGGAAGAACTCGACCCTCATTTATTTTGGCAAATCCACAGATCGACGTTGGTCAACTCCAAGGCAATTTCAGGCGTTGTGCGCGACATGCGTGGCCGTCATCTTGTCCAAATCAAGGGGCTCACCGAAAAGCTCGAAGTCAGTCGCAGCTTTGTTCATCTCTTTAAGCAAATGTAATGCACAAGCGTTACTACGCATACCCAGAGTTTCATACCTCAACAAAAGAATAAAATTCAAACCCACACAACCACATGTGGAGTGTCTAAAAACGGCACTCCTCGTCTTACAATTCGTAAATAGTTGTAACACACGTGTGATATAGATTACCCACGCCGCACTAACGCCGACGCCCATCACACTCAGCAAGACCTTAACTCTCTTTCTGTCGGCACGCTCACAAAAGTTACACTTTCTAACATCGATGACGTGATTGTCATTATCGATGCCTACCCTATCCCCTACAATCATTTATACATTCATGTATCTACGCATCGTATCTAGGCCTTGCTGCATTTTTCAGACCTCGCAACTCAGCTGAGCTTGCATATGCGCTGTTACCGACTTTTAGCCCCACACATCGATTAGTTAAAACACCATTCAAATGAACATTTTGATCGTCGAAGATGAGAATAAAATCGCCGAAAGCGTGGCGATTGGCCTGCGCGAATATGGTATTCAAGTCACGCATATCGCAGACGGCAATATGGTCATCGATCATGTGCAAAATCATCGATACGATTTTTACATACTGGACATCATGCTACCTGGTCTTGATGGACTACAAATCCTCAAGAATCTCAGAACATCCGGTGACAATACCCCAGTGATTTTGCTAACTGCACGTAACCATCTTGATGATCGCATTCAAGGTTTACAACTCGGAGCTGACGATTATTTAGCAAAGCCTTTCTTTGTTGAAGAACTGTATGCGCGAATTCAAGCGATTTTGAGGCGTTCGCAAGGCGAGCGTGAGCAAACACTCGCAGTCGGGAAATTCAAACTTGATCGCATCAATCGTCAAGCCTACTTTGGCAATAACACCGTCGAGCTCAGTAGTCGTGAATTCAATTTACTTGAATATCTTATGCGTTCACCGGGAAAGATCTTTACACGGGTACAAATCTTGGAACATGTGTGGGGATACGATTTTGATCCTAGTACCAACATCGTCGATGTATGCATCAAACGTATCCGTGGAAAAATGGCCGAAATTGACGATCAATCGCATTTATCAGCGATTGAGTCTATTCGTGGAATTGGGTATCGATTTAGAGAACCGGATCGTAAGTGATCATGCACAGCTTTCGATTACACGCCTTCATCGCCACCATGATTTTAACTTTGCTCATGTTGGCACTCTCTTTCCTAATTACCCGCACGCAGTTGGTTGATTATGAGCAGGCTCGTTTAGAGAATCGATTGTGCATGGAACTAAAGCGGCTCACGAAGCGTCGTTTGGACCAAGATGAAATTGAGCGAATCTGGAAAGACATGAGCCAAAAACTCCATCTCACCCAGAAGCATGATCTCGCTTTCTCAAGCAATTTGATCGAATCTCCCGAAATGATGTGGCTAAGTAAAACGCCTAACTGGATCGAGCATGAGCCATCATCAGCATCCAAATTCAATCAAAACAGAACCAACTCTACAGCAAAAAAGACCTGTAAGATTCAAACCACGCTGATCGCAGATAAGGAATGGATCGAAGCGCAAACTGAGGGTGACTTTGGAAAAGCGTCGATTCTTGTCAATCGCGACGCTGCACTCCAAGATGTGCACATTGTGATGACGAAGACCACACTTCAACTGTTAGCGATTTTCGTGGTACTTGCCACAATTGGCTCCTTACTATTAGCTCGACTGATCAGTCGTCCAGTTCTACGCCTTCAAGCTTCAATGCAGAGCATTGATAAAGATGATTTGCATTCACGCCTTAGTTCTAACAAAGAATTCACCGAGTTTCAATCGGTAATCCACTCATACAACCAAATGCTAGATCGACTCGAGCAGAGTTTTCAGCACGCTTCTCGCTTTGCGGCAAACGCTGCACATGAGTTAAGGACTCCATTGACCATACTTACGGTCAAATTGGAACGTGCTATCAATCACCCCAACGACGACCAACACAAACAAGAGCTATCAGCGATGCTCGACGAAGTATCTCGTCTCGCCAGCATCACGCAGAAGTTACTGTTTCTTGCACAAGCAGAAGCTGGTACGTTTCCAAGACAATTTGGACTCATCAACTTGAGCAGACTAATCGGTGAACTCGTCGCAGATCTCGAGATGCTTGATGAATCTGCCCTCATCTCCCCGCATATTGAAGCTCAAATCGACATAGAAGCCGATCCTATTCTCATCAGGCAATTGCTCAGCAATTTACTGACAAATGCGATTCGTTACTGCGAGAGGGAGAAAGCAATTTCAGTGGAATTAAGCACACATAAGGATCTCTGTCAGATTACCATCAGCAACCATACTGACTCCTTGTCCAACGATGAGAGAACGCACTTCTTCGATGCCTTCTTTCGAGGTCAAACCGCACAAAGAAAACATAGCGACGGCGCTGGTCTTGGGTTAAATGTTGCGGCAGAAATCGTTCGATTACATCACGGAAAAATAAGTCTACTCGATACCCCTTCACACATCGTGAGTATCCAAGTGACCTTACCTCTCCACCACCATACCAAAGCATTCAATTAAGCACGCCGAGAACGACCATGAAATCAATTGCCATCTACATCGCATCACTCATCACCAGCATCACCTTGCTAGGTTGTGGCATGGAACAGAGTGCGAAAACAAACTCCAGTGCGGAACTGATGGGGGGGCCACCAGTTGAAACAAATGGCTCGGTAACTTTCACAGCACCACGCAATAACTATGCGATCGAATACACCAGCCTCGGCACAAGAGTAAAGGACTTAGTCGGCTATGACGGAACAGTCGACGTCAGTAACGCCAACATACTGATTTTTAGTGATGCACGAGTCAACTTAGGGCTGGCAAAACTGAGCAAAAGTATTAGCGATGTTCAGGTGCAAAAGTTAGTCGAACTCTACATTGCTTTCTTCAATCGCTTACCGGATGCAGATGGAATGGCGTACTGGATAGCGCAAATTCGTGACGGTAAAACGATGGTTGAGGTTGCAGAAAATTTCTATGCTGCGGGTGTTTCACTGCCAGAGTTAACTGGCTACACCAAAACCATGACTTCCAGCGATTTCGTAAAAGTGATCTACAAGAACGTGCTCGGACGCAGCGCAACCACCGCGCCAAGTGACGCAGAAGTTCAATATTGGGTCGACGATCTTACTTCGGGAAGACAAACGAAAAGTAGTCTCATCAACACCATGATTTTCTCAGCTAGAACATTCGCGAATGACCCGAACTTCGGCTGGGTAGCGCAATTACTCGATAACAAAGTCAAGATCGGTAAGCATTTGGCAATTGAACAAGGTATCAGCTATCTATCCGATGCCGATAACATTCAAAAATATTCAAATCTCGCGCGCTTGATCACACCAAGCAGTACCGACCAAGCGATTCTTGTGTTTGGCATGAACGATCCAAATTTCAATTTGTTGGCTAATGTCCCAAGCGCACCGTCAAATTTAGTAGCAAGCCCAAACGACAACGGAGGCGTCATTAGTTTTATGGCGTCAACCGACCAAGGTGGACTGCCGATCCTAAGTTATCAGCTCAGCTGTACTGATGGAGTCTCCACCATCAAAAGTATTGCCAGTAGCAGTCCCATCATCGTAAGTGGACTCGAAAATGGTCGAAGCTACACCTGCTCCATAGTTGCCAGCAATGCTTTTGGCATGAGCACTGCAAGCCTTAGTGCTAAATTGACTCCTGTCAGCAGCACCAGTCTTGGGAACTTCAATGGCAATATCGTATTAGGAACGCCCTCTGATACCTCCATCAAAGCAAGTGTATTTTCAAGCACTCAGAACGGCCAAGTACGCATCCGCTTTGGCACAAGCCCTGGGGTATATAACACGCAAACTGAGCAAAAAGAGCTTTTAGCCAATCAAGCGTCCGAACTCACGCTCACGGGATTAAAACCCGACACTCGATATTTCTATCGACTCGACTATACCGCCGCCAATGGTGTCGGCTCAGGACCGACAATCGAATATAGCTTCCAGTCCGCCCGCTCACCAGGCCAAAGTTTTACCTTTGCACTCCAAGGAGATTCGCATCCTGAACGCGAGCGTTCCCAATTTGACAGTGCGCTCTACAGCAGAACATTAGAAACTGCTGCCAATGATCGGCCGGATTTTTACTTATTGATGGGCGACGATTTTAGTGTAGACACGCTAGATCCCAAGACCATCGATGCTGCCAAGGTGCGAGAACGCTACACTATACAGCGCCCTTATCTTGGCATCATCGGCGCCCGTTCGCCTGTATTTCTTGTGAACGGAAACCATGAGCAAGCTGCGCGTTTCAACTTGAATGGAACACCAGATAATGTCGCTGTCTGGGCACAAAATTCACGCAACTCGCTCTACTCTCAACCGGCACCTGATGCCTTTTACTCTGGCAACAAAGAACAGGTTCCATTTATCGGCTTATTGCGCAATTACTATGCATGGACGTGGGGCGATGCGCTGTTTGTCGTAATCGATCCATATTGGTCATCGCCAGTTGCGGTCGATAATGTATTCGGAGGCGAACCAAAGCGTACCAACATGTGGGAAGTCACGCACGGCGATGAACAATACCTCTGGTTGAAAGATACGCTGGAGAAAAGCAAAGCAAAATACAAGTTCGTTTTCGCTCATCACGTGATGGGAACTGGCCGTGGCGGTATTGAGCTAGCTGGATCATGGGAATGGGGTGGAAAAAACTCCAAGGGTATCAACGAATTCGCCACGCAGCGCCCGCGCTGGAATCTTCCCATCCATCAGTTAATGGTCGCCAATAAAGTGAGCATTTTCTTCCAAGGTCACGATCATATCTGGGTTCACCAGCAGCTCGACGGCGTTACATATCAAAGCCTCTCTGAGCCCGCTGATCCAAACTATGCGTTGTGGAACTCCGATGCATATCTCACAGGTGAACGCTTCCCTAGCACTGGTTACACACGGGTTCAAGTCTCTCCATCTGGCGTTAAGGTCGAATATGTCCGCACATATCTACCGAAAGATGAAGGCCCGGGGAAAACCAATGGTGTGCCGGTTTTCAGCTACACAATTTCGAATCCTCAATAAATCGAACGGAGCCATCTCATGAAAATTGCTCATGCATTCAGCTACGTTTTAATCATTGCCGCGATTGCCGGATGTGGTGGCACTGAGCCTACCACAAGGGTAGGAAGCCAAATGATGGCGCCAGCACCCATACAATCAAACGTGAGCGTGGCGGGGCCCCGTAACAATTTCAATATCGTTCGCACAGCCACTTCCACGTTAGTGGTTGATAAGCTCAATCCAAGCGTGGTCATCGACGCTAGCAACGCTGGCAGTATTTACTTCACCGATTTGCACGTCAATCTGACACTCAGCTCGCGCGTCCAACAACTCACGGCAGCTCAAGTCCAAAGCCTCATCGAACTGTATATCGCATTTTTTAACCGGGTACCGGATTCAGATGGTTTAGCTTACTGGATGGATCAACTGATCGCGGGTCGCAGCCTGACACAGATCGCTGAGAATTTTTACCAAGCAGGCATTATCACCTCTGAGTTCTCTGGCTACACTAAAGACATGAGCGCGGGCGATTTTGTCAGGATCGTCTATAAAAACGTTCTAGGAAGAACCGGAGCCACCGCACCTAGTGATGCTGAAGTCAATTATTGGGTCAGCGACTTAACCAGCGGACGACAAACTAAGAGCAGCCTAGTCAGTTCCATGCTGTACTCGGCAAGACTATTTGCAAACGATCCCGATTATGGTTGGGTGACACGCTTGCTCAATAACAAAATTGAACTAGGAAAGTACGTTGCGCTTGAGCAGAGCGTCAGTTTCGCCGATGCTGGAAAAAACATCACTCGTGGCGTGCAAATCATTGCAGCGGTCACACCAAATGACACCAGCGCCGCTAGGACACTTCTCGAAATTGATGATACGCTGTTCAGCGCGACGATGCGAGCACCAAGCCCACCTCAAAACATTTCCGCAACAGCACAGAATGGCACTGTCGTATTCCGTTTCGATGCGCCGCTCGATGATGGAGGAGCAACGATCACAGCATTCACCGTGACTTGTGCATTTGAAAATTCACAGCTGCAAACCACTGCCAGCAGTAGTCCAATTACCCTTGCTGGCCTCACGTCTGGCAAAACATATCAGTGTTCGATGCGGGCAATTAACCGCTACGATCAAAGCATTCCCTCTTCGTTGGTCTCGGTCACGAATGGCAGCGGACAAGTTTCGAGTGCTTTTGGCGGCGACATTATCCTTGGCAGCCCAACGGACTCGAGTATTCGTATCAAACTCTTTTCCGCGACGCAGTCTGGATTCGTCTCATTGAGCTACGGAATAAACGGAAACAACCTCACTCAAAACACTGCAGTGAAGAACTTAAGTGCAGGGACACCACTTGAATTTCAACTTGATGGTCTACCAAGTGATGCCACTATCAACTATACGATCAAATATCAAAGCGACGCAACTTTGAGCCCAGCGTCATCCCCCACCTACACTTTCCATACCGCGCGGCCGAGTAATTCAAATTCAAGTTTCAGCTTCACAGTGCAAGCCGACTCGCACTTGGACGAAAACTCAAATCTAGCTCAGTATCAAAAAACTCTAGATAATATTTTGTTAGATCGCCCCGACTTCCATATTGATCTCGGCGACACCTTCATGACAGAAAAACATACCGGCCCTTTCGATGCCGTTGTGCGAATGGCGACTAGTCAAAGTGTCGTCGATGCACGCTACATCTACGAGCGGCAGCATTTCGGCCGCATCGGCCATTCCGTCCCGCTATTCCTCGCCAATGGAAATCACGAAGGCGAACTAGGTTGGCTCAACAATAATACGGCGAACACAATAGCCGTTTGGGCTGGCTTGGCTCGTCAAAAGTTTTACGTCAATCCACAACCATCAGAGTTCTATAGTGGCGACCCCAATCCAACCAACTTTATCGGATTGCGGTCTGCATGGTATTCGTGGAACTGGGGTGATGCGCTGTTTATCGTACTGGACCCATATTGGAACAGTAAGGCACAAGCAAGTAAGGACGCGTGGAGCCTCACCCTAGGTGCAGTTCAATTCCAATGGCTCACCAACACACTCAACAACAGCAAAGCCAAATACAAATTTGTGTTTCTCCATAATCTGGTGGGGGGACTGGACGGCCAGATGCGTGGAGGAATTGAAGCAGCTCCATATTACGAATGGGGCGGCAAAAATACCGATAGTAGTTATGGCTTTGACGAGAAGCGTCCGGGTTGGGGAATTCCGATTCATCAGCTTCTCGTGAAAAACAAAGTGACCGCAGTATTTCACGGGCATGACCATGTCTATGTTCGACAAATACTAGATGGCGTTTTATACCAGGAAGTCCCTCAACCAAGTGCAGCTAACAATACGAGTGGGGCGAACCTAGCTCGAGATTACCACTACGAAAATGGGGTCATTCAAAGTAGTTCAGGACACATTCGCGTGAGCGTTTCACCGCAGGGTGTGAAAACTGAGTACGTTCGCTCTTGGTTACCAACAAGTGAAACCGCGTCGAGGAAAAATCGTCAAATCGACGACACATGGCAAAGTACAACATCACAATAAAGCCCAACATTAAAGCCGGAATCAGAAATTTTTACCAAGGTGGCGTTTGAGCAAACCGCAACTCCACGTTGGCAATACAAATCACAAACATTGGAGGATCTATGTCTGCTTTTCTCACTCTGCGTCAGCTAGTCTACCTCGCCAGTGCCCTACTACTCAGCGCTTGTGGCGGAACTGCAGAAGATCAGCCAGCACGCAATACATCGGCCCAAGCCGTGACGATGTCAGGGCCACCAGCAACACTGATTGGCGCTCGGAACAATTATGTGATCAGTGTCGCTGGCAGCACTGCGAGCATCACGGACATCACCGGACAAGAGGCGCAACGCACAGCATCCATGAGCGACAAGCTCGTGTTCAAAGACGTGAGTGTTGATCTCAGCCTGAGTACAGTACTACCCAAAATCAACGAAACTCAACTACGTTCCTTGATCGAGCTCTATATCGCCTTCTTTAATCGTGTTCCCGACGCAGAAGGTATGCATTATTGGATCCAACAAATCATCGACGGACGCACTGTCTTGCAAATCGCTGATAGTTTTTACAGTGCTGGAAAACTCTATCCTGACCTTACTGGATACTCGGACAAAATGAGCAATGCGGATTTCGTCACGATACTGTACAAAAATGTATTGGGTCGATCTGGCAGCAGCGCACCTAGCGCAGCCGAAGTCAATTACTGGGTGAATGATATTGAATCTGGACGGCAAAGCCGCAGCACAGTCGTGATCGCCATGTTGTACTCGGCTCGCGTCTTGGCAGACGATCCTGTCGTTGGTTGGGTCACCCGACTACTCAATAACAAAATCAGTGTTGGTCGCTATCTCGCCATTGAACAAGGACTAAGTTTTCTCAATGACGCCGACAACATCACAAAATCCATCGCCATCGCCGCTCTGATTGATGCCAACGACACGGACCAAGCATTAGCTGGGCTGGCCACCGCTGATCAACAATTCACCTTATCGAAAACAGTTCCGAGCGCGCCAAAATCTCTCGCGGCAACTGTCGGCAACGCCTCAATCAGCCTCCAATTTTCAGCTCCGAGTCGTAACGGTGGCAGCGCAATTACATCCTACACGGCGACTTGCATTGGCAATGGCAAGACATCACAACAGACCGCCCAAAGCAGTCCGATTAGTTTGACTGGTTTGCTCAATGGAACTAGCTACAGCTGCACTGTGCGCGCTACCAATGCACAGGGTGATAGCGACGCTTCAAATAGTGTCAACGCCACACCAAGCGCACCGACTTCAAGTTTTAAATTAATCAGTAGTGCTGGCTTAGACGGCGCCGCTATGGCAGCCGACTACACCTGCGATGGAACAGGTTCCAGCATTCCACTGTCTTGGAGTAACGCGCCAAGCGGCACCAAAGAATTCGCCCTTCTCATGACGACCATTCCAGGCGATGGCACTACCAAATGGAATTGGGTGCTCTACAATATTCCGGCCGCAACTAGCAGTTTAGTGAAAGATAGTATTGGAGTTGGCACATTGGGTGTCGGTAGCGATGGCCCATTGGCGGCATATCAAGCACCATGTTCACAAGGACCGGGCGCGAAAGTCTATACATTAACCCTGTATGCCCTCTCCGCTGCACCGACACTTCCATCGAGTGGTGCAATTACTGGTGCAATCTTAAAAGACGCCATTGCCAACATCACCCTCGGCAGTGCCAGCACCAACTTGAGCTTTACGCGCACCACAATGACAGGTTCTTCAAATGCTTGCCAGATGATACGCAATTCCTTGACCGCTTCGAATACAGGCTATGTATCCGTCAGCTGCGACGCGAACTACGCTTATGTTAGTTCGCTCGGTATCGCAAATCACACCATGATGAACGGTATCACTGCGACGAATTTGCAAGTGCCGACAGTACAGAAATTCAATGGCGCTTACGGTTGGAAAATCCCTTTGAGTCCGGCAATCGCGGCGTCTACCACCTCCGCCGTTGATGGACCTATCGGCGTTGCAATTAACGGCGTCCCTATCTTCAATCCGTGTAAGCAAGGCGGGTGTCAGAATGGTGACACCAAGGTCTTAGGTGAACTCGATATTTGCAATGGCCATGCAGGCCGCTCAGATGACTACCACTACCATGCTGCGCCGACCTGCGTGATGGCGGCTAAGCCAAGCAGCTATTGGGACACCCATCCCGTCGGTTGGGCTCTCGATGGATTCGCTATTTACGGTTACAACAACGCTGATGGGAAAGTGGCACCACGTGATTCTGTTTGCGGTGGCAATACCGATCCAAACACAAATGGTCCCAGCGGCTACGCTTATCATGTGACCGACGCATCGCCTTACGTTCTATCTTGCTTCCGCGGTACGCCTAGTCCCGATCTTGCTAATCAGTCGAGTAAATATAGTCCAATGCGACAACCACCTGTGACACCATTTAGTGTTTCGAATATGACATTAAGCACTGATCCAAGTGATGGCTATCAGGTGCTGCAATTTACGTCCGCCAAAACATTTGTGACGAATGAAGTGGGAAGTGACTCTTACACCAACACTGCGGGAACCTATAAGATTCGTTACAAGGCGCTCAGCGGCACGGATCTCGCGAGCGCGTTAGCTACGCCGAAAAATGCTGGTAAATCGATGTGTTGGGCCTTCCAATTCCAAACCAGCGGCGGTACAACAACACAGCCTAATATCACTTATTGCCGTTAGAGTTTCTTATGCTATCTAAACTATTTCGTCGCGGTGCACTAAGCATATGCCTCGCTGGCTGTCTGAGTTCTGTGGCCGCAGCACATGACTTGGAAGCCAATCGAGTGAGCGTCGTCTTGCGCGACAACATTCATTTGAGCTTACAGTTTAGAATCGATTACTTCAATTTCTTGCGCCAAGCATACGCACCGACGGCTAATGAGAAACAAGCGCTGCTAGAACTGGCATCGCTATCCGACCAAGCATTCGATGTGCTCTACCAACAATCTCAGAAACTCTTTATCGAGCAAACGATATTGAATGCTGGTGCTGATACTCCACTGCAGCTGAGTCATTGGCGATGGCCCAAAGTCTCGCACATTCAACAATCAATTCGAAAGTTGAGCGCGCAGATGATCGTTTCTCCTCAAGAGCATATTCACTATGACTTTGTGGAGGTGCAAGCGGATGCGATCGCCATGAAAGAAGTGAATCAATGCCGCCTGAAGCTACCGTCCTCACTTGGCAATGTGCTCGTGATTCACTATCGCGCTCAGCAGCAATGGAATGAACAAAAAGAGACTGAGATGCGCTTTTAGACTCTTATATTATTTTTTACCTCTAGTGGAAATATAGACTTCAAGAACAAGCAATAAAAAACCCGAAGCATGCTTCGGGTTCTTTATTTTTCGAACTAAAGGCAGTCTTACATAATCTTTGTACCGATCCACCACCCAATTGCTGCAACAAAGGCAGAAGCAGGAATCGTTAAGATCCAAGCCCACACAATATTGCCCGCAACACCCCAACGTACCGCAGACATCTTTTGTGCGGAACCAACACCGACGATCGCGCCAGTGATTGTGTGGGTTGTCGAAACTGGGATACCCGACAAATTGGCGAACAACAAAGTCAATGCACCAGCACCTTCCGCACAGAAACCTCCAACTGGTTTCAGCTTCGTGATCTTCTGGCCCATCGTTTTCACAATACGCCAACCTCCGAACAAGGTACCAAAACCAATTGCAGCATAGCAGGAATAAACAACCCACATTGGCGGTAGAGCATCAGTACTTGCCGAATGTCCCGTCGCAATCAGCAACATCCAAATGATCGCCATCGTCTTTTGTGCATCATTGCCACCATGACCAAGACTGAAAGCAGAGGCCGACACGAGTTGTAAACGGCGGAACCACTTGTCAACTTTCATTGGTGTCGATTTCACGAAGATCCACGACACTAGAAGCATTAAAAGTGACCCAAGCAAAAATCCAATCAAAGGTGACAAGACAATAAAGGTGATGATTTTATATAAACCTGTAGCAATCAATGCACCGGTTCCTTCCTTCGCCACAGCAGCACCAATCAATCCACCGATCAGTGCGTGTGATGAGGACGATGGAATACCGAAATACCATGTCACCAAGTTCCAAAAAATGGCTCCGATTAAGGCCCCAAAAACCACATAATGATCAATCACAGTAGGGTCAATGGTTCCCTTACCGATCGTCTTTGCGACCGATAGATTGAACACAAAGAAAGCAAGCATATTAAAGATTGCTGCTAAAGCCACTGCTTGACCTGGTCGCAACACACCCGTTGAGACAATGGTCGCAATCGCATTCGCGGCGTCATGAAACCCATTCATGAAGTCAAATGCTAACGCCAGAGCCACCAACAGAATGATGACGTACAGACTAGTTTCCATAATAAATTCTCTCGAAAATTTGCGTTACTCGCAAACAAAAGTGAAGAAGAAAAACAATGATTGCGCCTTAGGCGTTTTCAACCACGATACCTTCGATAATGTTTGCAACGTCTTCGCAACGGTCAGTTACCGTCTCGAGAATTTCGTAAATGGCCTTTAACTTAATCAGATTACGTACATCAGGCTCGTCGCGGAACAACTTGGACATTGCCGCACGCATCACGTGATCAGCATCAGACTCCAATCGATCAATTTCTTCACAAATCGACAGAATTTGACGTGAATTATCCATGTTCGATAACAAAGCGACGGCTGCTTTGACTTTCTCAGCACAAGCTAAGCAAAGTTCTGCCAGACGCTTAGCTTCTTGAGTCACTTCGCGAATGTCGTACAAAGAAATTGTCTGTGCCGCATCTTCGAGTAAATCGAGAATATCGTCCATCTTCGTGATCAATTGATGAATATCGTCACGATCGAGAGGAGTAATAAAAGTTTTATGCAAAAGGTCGATAGCGCTGTAGGTAACTGCATCCGCCTGTTTCTCAACGCTCTCAATCGCGTGCACACGAATTTCCAAGTCGTCGAAATTGGTCATCAATGCGACCATCTCTTTAGAACCTTTGACGCACAATTCGGCGTGTTGGTTGAAGAGATCAAAAAATTTACCCTCAGTGGGCATTAATCGTCCGAACATGTTTATTTCCCTGAATTAGAAATTATTTTAATTTGCCTCGGCCATTCGCATGGCAACGCGGCGCATCTGACTTAGTGGTAAAACAAAACTACAAAAAAACTATTCGTTGTCGCCGTAAATACTCAAGGAGCCAACGTAATTATCAAACTTAGTGTATTCGCCCAAGAAGGCTAAACGCACACTACCAATCGGGCCGTTACGCTGCTTACCGATTATGATTTCCGCAGTGCCTTTATCAGGCGAATCAGGGTTATAGACCTGATCACGATAAATGAACAAGATTACGTCAGCATCCTGCTCAATCGCACCAGATTCACGCAAATCGGACATAACCGGGCGCTTGTTAGGGCGCTGCTCCAAAGAACGGTTCAGCTGCGACAAACCAATCACAGGGCAGCCCAATTCCTTAGCCAAGCCTTTCATGCTTCGCGAAATCTCAGAAATCTCAGTCGCACGATTTTCACCGCCGCCCGAATTACCCGCCATCAGCTGCAAGTAGTCAATAATGATCAAACCTAACTTGCCGCATTGACGAGACAAACGACGCGCACGCGCGCGCAATTCGATCGAACTCAAAGCGGGAGTTTCATCGATATAAAACTGCGCCTCGTTCATCTTTTGAATGGCGTAGGTCAAACGTGGCCAATCTTCGTCTATCAAACGACCTGTACGCAAACGATGTTGGTCAAGACGTCCGACCGAGCCAAGCATACGCATCGCTAACTGTGCCCCCCCCATCTCCATCGAAAACACAGCAACCGGTAGTCCGCTATCAATCGCGACGTTTTCACCAATATTGATGGAGAACGCGGTCTTACCCATGGAGGGACGACCCGCCACAATAATCAAGTCACCTGGCTGCAAACCAGAAGTCATGCGGTCCAAATCAACGAAGCCGGTCGGCACACCGGTGATATCACTGGTCTGATCGCGGTTATACAGTTCATCGATACGTTCAACCACTTGCGTCAACAAAGGTTGAATCGCTTGGAAACCTTGTGCGCCACGCGCACCTTCTTCAGCGATCGCGAAAATTTTCGCCTCCGCTGCATCAAGCAATTGCTTCACTTCCTTGCCTTGCGGATTTAGGGCGTCGCTGGCAATTTCATCTGCCACCGTAATCAACTTTCGCAAGATCCCACGATCGCGCACAATTTCAGCATAACGGCGAATATTCGCAGCTGATGGTGTGTTTTGCGCGAGAGCATTGAGGTAAGTGAGGCCACCGGCATCATCTGCTTTACCAGCGGCATTCAGATAGTCATACACGGTGATCACGTCGGCCGGACGTGAGGAGTTGATCAGCTTAACGATGGCTTGAAAAATCAAGCGGTGATCGAAGCGATAAAAATCATCTTCGCGTATGAAGTCTGCAATACGATCCCACGCCGCATTATCGAGCATCAAACCACCGAGAACTGACTGCTCAGCTTCGATAGAATGCGGGGGAACGCGGAGTGAATCTAACTGAGGATCTGAGGATGGTTTCATGGTGCGCATTATACCTTTTTATTCGCTCGCAACGGCAATCGCCGTATCACAAACGACGCAGTAAAACGTATTTCCTGACAGCCTAGATAATCGATAAACAAATTATTTTATTAACATCATCTCTGACGTAAAAAAAGCCGGGAAGCCCCGGCTTTTTCGTCGATTCTTTGAGAACCGAATTACGCTTGTTCGCCCAATACTGCAACGACGATTTCAACAACAACGTCAGTGTGCAAAGCAACAGAAACTGGGTGATCGCCAACTGCCTTCAATGGGCCTTGTGGCAAACGAACTTGAGCTTTCTCTACAGCGAAACCTTGTTTTGTCAAAGCTTCAGCGATGTCGAAGTTTGTAACAGAACCAAACAAACGACCATCAACACCAGCTTTTTGAGAAATTTGAACTGTCAAACCGTTCAATTTTTCGCCTTGAGCTTGTGCTGCAGCCAATTTCTCAGCAGCTGCTTTTTCCAGCTCTGCGCGCTTCGCTTCGAATTCAGCGATCGCTGCAGCAGTTGCACGACGTGCGATACGTTGTGGGATCAAGAAGTTACGTGCGTAACCATCTTTAACACGAACTACGTCGCCCAAATTGCCGAGATTAACGACTTTATCCATCAAAATAACTTGCATGTTTTTCTCCTAAATTCCGTCGTCAATTACGCTGTGTGCAAATCAGTGTAAGGCAACAACGCTAAGTAGCGTGCGCGCTTAACAGCTGTATCAACTTGACGCTGATACAAAGCCTTAGTACCAGTCAAACGTGCAGGCATAATTTTGCCGTTTTCTTGGATGAAGTCTTTCAATGTGTCGATATCTTTGTAATCAACTGCAGCTACGTGACCTGCAGAGAAACGGCAGAATTTTTTACGCTTGAACAAAGGATTTTGTTGCTGACGCTTTTGTTTCAATTTGCTTTTATCAAATTTTTTACCGAATGCCATGGTTGGCTCCTAATCTAGTAAATGCGTTTCGTTTTTCAGCGCTTCGATGTGCGTCACATGAAAAACGATACTTTTGCTGTTGCGGTTCTTTCGTGCAAGAAAACCTTTGAACTCTCTAAACTCACCGAGCTCGATCTCTAACATTTGGCTAGAGATTTCACCTGCTGCTATCGCGTTTATTTCAAACTCAACGAGACGCTCAGCGCCGGCATGCATCTGCTTCGAATCATGTTTTAACGACACTGTCGCGATTGGAATTCCCGCTGGCGTATATCGCAATACGGATTTTTCGATGAGTTGCGCAACGACTGTTAGCTGATTCACGTGTCCGAGATAATTCTTGGTACTTACACTCTCTAAGTTAAAAATGCTTAAGCTGCAGGAGCTTCAACACGTTGTGCCTTAGCAGAATCTTCCTTCTGCACAGACTTCATCATTGGAGAAGGTGCTGTTTCAGCTTTCTTCATTTTTACTGTCAAGTGACGCAACACGGCATCATTGAATTTGAATGCTGTTTCCAACTCGAGCAAAGTTTCCGCGTCGCACTCGATGTTCATGCAAACATAGTGTGCTTTCGCCAATTTTTGGATCATGTATGCCAATTGGCGACGACCCCAGTCTTCAACGCGGTGGATCTGACCACCACGGGAAGTCACTGTAGTTTTGTAACGCTCGATCATTGCTGGCACTTGCTCGCTTTGATCGGGATGTACGATAAATACGATTTCATAATGACGCATAATTTCTCCTTGTGGACAAAATTAAAGCCTGCCTCGGCGTCAAGACGAGTGCAGGAAGAGGAAAGCCCGCTATCATAATTGATTTCTCCCAAACAATCAACAACTTATCTGCGAAAGCTCCTGATACGGCCTGTCGATGCATGATTGATGAGCACTCGCCGCTATTCACAAAAGCGAATCATTAGCGAAACGGCTTGGCTTTTTAGATCCGGAAAGCAACGTTTAAGACTTTTTTGGCAAAAGTACGGCACAAAGTAGCAAATAATGCTTGCAATCGAGCCCATACTGTACAAAAATACAGACTGCTTTTATATACAGCCTTATCAAGCATTAACTATTTTTTTAATTTGAGCACCGAAGTCCTGGTTTCAAATATGAAATGTGTCAATTGCCTTCAACCTCCGCGAGATTGATAAGGTATTTTTAGCCACCCAAAGTTTCGATAGCAATCATGCTTAAATTAACCGCCCGCCAAGAACAAATTCTCACGCTGATTAAAGATGCCATCCAAAATACTGGCTTCCCTCCGACTCGCGCTGAAATTGCTAATGAACTAGGTTTTCGCTCCACTAATGCGGCCGAAGAGCATTTGCAAGCATTGGCACGCAAGGGAGTGATTGAAATCTCGGCTGGCACTTCGCGCGGAATTCGACTGAAGGAATCAAGCCTCAATACAAACCCCAGCCACACTGCGAACGCTCAAATGGCACTCCCCCACCCCGCTCTCATGCAACTGAGTTTGCCTTTAGTGGGACGCGTCGCTGCAGGCTCACCTATTTTGGCAACAGAGCACGTGGAAGCGACCTATAACGTCGATCCATCGTTATTTTCAGCCAAACCGGATTTTTTATTGAAGGTGCGCGGATTATCAATGCGCGATGTGGGCATTATGGATGGCGACCTGCTCGCAGTGAAAAAAACCGATTCCGCAAGAAATGGGCAAATTGTCGTCGCAAGAATCGGTGAAGAGGTAACGGTAAAACGCTACATGCGCACTTCAAACGGTATTGAATTGCTCCCTGAGAACCCTGACTTTAAACCAATCATTGTCAATGAAAGTGAGTCAGAGTTCGCACTAGAAGGTCTTGCTGTAGGACTACTGCGATCTTGGTGAGAATAAGCGGCGACTAAAATCTCAATTAAAAGGCAGCGGCCTGAATTTAGATTACGCCAACGCTCCAACTGAGATGATCGGCTAACGCTCCTTCAAACATCATCGCAACTAAGCACTTCCAAGATCCACAGAACTACCTCTTCATCAATGCGCATCAAAACAAAAATCCCAAATTTAGCAATGAATCTAGCTGCTAAATTCGGGATTTTTTCGATTTAAGTCACAAGGCGATGAGAGCCAAACTTATTGCTCTCCTCAAGCTGCACACTGTTTTTAGATACGATTAATGCTTCACTGTCGTCGCATCGTTAGTCGCATCTTTTGCAGCGACTGCAGGAACCGCCATTTCCTCTTCGGTTAAAGCGACTGGTTGCCGCTCCAGAGCGACCTCAAGAACTTTATCAATCCAACGTACTGGAATAATTTCCAACTTATTCTTCACGTTATCTGGAATGTCCGCGAGATCTTTAGCATTTTCCTCTGGAATCAAAACCGTCTTAATGCCACCGCGATGAGCCGCCAGTAGTTTCTCCTTCAAACCGCCGATTGGTAAAACTTCGCCACGCAACGTAATTTCGCCGGTCATCGCCACATCTGCGCGAACAGGAATACCAGTGAAGATGGAAACTAATGCAGTTGTCATTGCAATGCCCGCCGACGGGCCATCTTTCGGAGTTGCACCTTCTGGTACGTGAATATGCACGTCCGTTTTTTCAAATACATCGGACTTAATACCCAATCGAGCCGAGCGACTACGCACAACCGTACGCGCTGCCTCGATCGACTCTTTCATGACATCTCCCAAGGTACCAGTTCTGATGGTGCCGCCTTTACCCGGCATAGAAACAGCCTCGATTGTCAACAAATCACCGCCCACCTCAGTCCAAGCAAGACCAACAACTTGACCTACTTGATTTTCCTTCGTAGCTACACCGAAATCATAGCGACGAACGCCAAGATATTTATCCAAATTTTTCGGAGTTATGCTTGCCTTCTTCTCGCTCTTCTTCAACAACAGCATCTTCACTACCTTACGGCAGATTTTCGACACTTCGCGCTCTAAGGCGCGAACGCCTGCTTCACGTGTGTAGTAACGAATAATGTCGCGAATTGCGGCTTCAGAGACACTGATCTCGTCTTCTTTCAAGCCATTGTTCTTGATCTGCTTTGGTAGCAAATAACGTTGCGCGATACTTGCCTTCTCATCCTCTGTATAGCCGGACAAGCGAATTACTTCCATCCGATCTAACAACGGCGCTGGAATATTGTAGGAGTTCGACGTCGCAACGAACATTACATCAGACAAATCAAAGTCAACTTCGATGTAATGATCAGAGAAAGTGTGATTTTGCTCTGGATCCAAGACTTCCAGCAGTGCCGACGATGGATCGCCGCGGAAGTCAGCTCCCATCTTATCGACTTCATCCAACAAAAAGAGTGGGTTACGAACACCAACCTTACTCAAGCTTTGCAAAATTTTACCTGGCATCGAACCGATGTAGGTACGACGGTGACCACGGATTTCCGCTTCATCGCGAACACCACCCAAGGCCATACGCACGAACTTACGGTTGGTCGCCTTCGCAATTGATTGTCCCAACGATGTCTTACCAACGCCTGGAGGGCCGACCAAACAAAGGATCGGTGCCTTGAGCTTATCAACACGCTGTTGAACTGCTAAATACTCGAGGATACGCTCCTTCACCTTATCAAGGCCATAGTGATCATCACTTAAGACCTTTTCCGCATTCGTCAAATCATTATTGACCTTGGACTTTTTCTTCCATGGCAAATTAACGATGGTGTCGATGTAATTACGGACGACCGTAGCCTCGGCCGACATCGGCGACATCATCTTGAGTTTCTTCAACTCATTCATCGCTTTGTCACGCGCCTCTTTAGGCATCTTAGCTGCAGTAATTTTCTTTTCGAGCTCATCAATATCAGCGCCCTCTTCGCCCTCACCGAGCTCTTTTTGAATCGCTTTCACTTGCTCATTCAAATAGTACTCACGCTGAGACTTTTCCATCTGGCGCTTCACTCGACCGCGGATACGCTTCTCAACTTGCAAGATATCTAGCTCGCCCTCCAACTGTCCGAGCAAATGCTCGAGACGCTTGGCAACGCTAAAAATCTCTAAGATCACTTGCTTTTGCTCAAGCTTGAGTGGCAGATGAGCAGCAATGGTATCAGCCAAACGACCAGCATCATCAATACCAGACAAAGAAGCCAAAATCTCTGGAGGAATCTTTTTATTGAGTTTTACATACTGATCAAACTGCTGAACAATCGCGCGACGCATCGCTTCAATTTCAGCATCGTCGCCAGCTTCAACAGCAATTGGCGTTAAATCAGCAACGAAATGCGTCTCACCGTCTTGAATGTGATGAATACGCGCACGCTGAGCGCCCTCAACTAGAACCTTTACGGTTCCATCCGGCAATTTCAGCATTTGGAGAATATTGGCGACACAGCCGATCTCGTAAATATCATCGGCCGAAGGCTCATCTTTAGCAGCAGCTTTCTGCGCCGCAAGCATGATGCACTTACCCTGTTCCATGGCGGCTTCGAGAGCCTTGATAGACTTAGGACGACCGACAAACAAAGGGATTACCATGTGAGGAAATACCACCACATCGCGCAGCGGTAACAATGGCAATTCAGTACGATCTTTAATGATGGAAGTTGTCATGGCGCACCTTTTAAAAAATTTCAACTCATAGATTGGCGCACTAGGCTAAAACTCAAGCCCGTCATCCGAATAAAACAATAAAAAAAGCTACTCAGAGTGTCGTCTCCGGGTAGCTTTCCGATTGAAGCTGTTCTTTATTGTTTGATTTTATTGTACCGCTAAATCCAAAAACGCACAGTCAATTCAAATTCAGCAGTTGATTTTTTTTCGATTTGCTTCTTTTTATCAACAAAAGCACGAGAAATTACTGCAACAAAACGCTTAATCTTTTATCGATTAAGCTCCGGCTACTTTTGGTTGCTCTTTATAAATCAACAAAGGCTTGGCACCAGAAGTGATCGTATTCTCATCGATCACAACCTTCGCGACATCTTTTTCACTTGGCAATTCATACATCACGTCAAGCAAGGCATGCTCCAAAATACTCCGCAAGCCACGAGCCCCCGTCTTACGCGCAATAGCTTTCTTGGCAATCGCTTGCAATGCAGATGGGCGAATTTCCAGTTCAGTACCTTCCATCTCCAATAACTTGGCGTACTGTTTCACCATCGCATTCTTTGGCTCAACCAAAATCTGAATCAACGCAGCTTCATCAAGCTCATTGAGTGTTGCGATGACTGGCAAACGACCAACTAATTCTGGAATGATACCGAATTTGATAAGATCTTGCGGCTCAGCGTCTTGCATGACTTGGCTCGCCGTCTTTTCAGATTGACTCTTTACACTCGCAGAAAAACCAATGCCACTTTTCTCAGAACGATCTGAAATGATTTTTGCCAAACCATCAAACGCTCCTCCACAAATAAACATGATATTTGTGGTATCAATCTGTATGAAATCTTGATTTGGATGCTTACGTCCACCTTGTGGAGGTACAGACGCCATCGTTCCCTCGATCAGCTTCAGCAAGGCTTGTTGCACGCCCTCACCAGAGACATCTCGCGTAATCGATGGATTCTCCGCTTTACGTGAAATTTTATCGATCTCATCGATATAGACGATCCCCTTCTGGGCACGCTCAACCTCGTAATTACAGTTTTGCAGCAATTTTTGAATAATGTTTTCCACGTCCTCACCAACGTACCCAGCCTCGGTCAGCGTGGTTGCATCAGCAATGACGAACGGCACGTTCAGCATACGCGCCAAGGTCTGAGCCAATAAGGTTTTACCAGATCCAGTCGGTCCGACCAGCAAAATATTACTCTTTGCCAGCTCAACATCATCCTTTTTGCCGAGATGCTTCAAGCGCTTGTAATGATTGTAAACCGCAACCGCGAGAATACGCTTTGCTTTCTCCTGTCCGATCACATACTGATCCAGCAATTCTGTAATCTCAGCAGGTGTTGGCAACTCCGACTTCGCAGAAGAAATCGGCTCCATTGCATTAATCTCATCGCGTATGATGTCATTGCATAAATCAATGCATTCATCGCAGATAAATACCGATGGCCCAGCAATCAATTTTTTAACTTCATGCTGACTCTTGCCACAAAATGAGCAATACAATAATTTTTCGCCGGTTGTGCTTTTCTTATCTGACATAATGCTTTCGTTTTTTTGACGTACATCTAAATTTACTTGTGATCGTAATATTACTGCAAAATTCGACACCCTTGCCGAGATTGAGCAGGATTTTCACATTTTCCTGAAGCTCACAAAGTCAAAACCCACATAAAAAAACGCCCACATCAATTCGATGCAGGCGTTCTTCGATTTTCCTAAATATCAACCGCGGTGAGTGAGTACTTGATCGATCAATCCGTACTGCATTGCTGCTTCAGCCGACATAAAGTTATCTCGATCGGTATCACGTGCGATTTGCTCAACCGACTGCCCTGTCTTTTCCGCCAAGATTGCATTCAATCGCTCGCGCAGATACAAAATTTCACGCGCCTGAATTTCGATATCGGACGCTTGACCTTGAGCTCCACCCAAGGGTTGATGAATCATGATACGAGAATTCGGCAACGAAAAACGCTTACCTTTCGCACCAGCCGCCAACAAAAATGCACCCATAGATGCAGCCAAGCCAGTACACAGAGTAGAGACATCAGGCTTGATGAATTGCATCGTATCGAAGATCGCCATGCCCGCAGAAACCGAACCACCTGGCGAGTTGATGTAGAGAGAAATGTCCTTCTCAGGATTTTCACTCTCCAAAAACAAAAGCTGAGCCACGACTAAATTTGCAGTCTGATCTGTTACTGGGCCAACCAAGAAAATGACACGTTCTTTGAGCAAACGAGAATAGATATCATAAGCACGCTCACCACGCCCGCTTTGCTCAACCACCATCGGCACCATGCCTAGCATATTTGTATCTAAAGCTGAATTCTGGATGATGCCTGCCATAGTGTTCCCTTCTTAAGCTTGTGTGTTACCCATCAATTCGTCAAATGGCAAAACCTTTTCTTCGACTTTTGCTTTACCGAGTACATAGTTAACGACGTTTTCTTCTAATACAAGGGCTTCCACTTCCGCCAAACGATTGCGGTCGCTGTAGAAGTACTTCACGACTTGCTGAGGATCTTCGTAGCTCTGTGCAGAATCTTCAACGTGCGCCTTAACTTGCTCTGCAGTCGCTTGCAAGTTATTCGCCTTTACCATTTCTGCCAAAATCAAACCGAGACGAACACGACGTTCCGCTTGCGCCAAGAACAAATCTGTTGGGAATGGCACGTCTTTTACATTCATACCACGCTGAGCCATGTCTTGACGTGTCATTTCCGCCAAACGTTGCGCATCTTGTTCGATCAATGCTTTAGGCGCATCAAACTCAACCGCTTTCACCAAGGCGTCCATGACGCTGTCCTTAGTCTTTGCTTTGACACGGCCTTTAACTTCACGCTCGAGGTTTTCTTTGATGTCGTTACGCATTTTGGACAGATCGCCATCCTCAACACCCAACATCTTGGCGAATTCCGCATCAACTTCTGGCAAGTGTGCCCATTCAAGCTTCGTCAAAGTCACTGTAAACTCTGCTGTTTTGCCTGCAACGTCTTTGCTGTGATAGTCCTCTGGGAATGCCAATGGAAACACTTTAGAGTCGCCAACTTTCAGGCCCAAAGTTGCTTCTTCAAACTCTGGCAACATGCGTCCTTCACCCAACACGAAGGTAAAGCCTTCCGCCTTACCGCCAGCGAACTCAACACCATCAATTGTGCCGACGAAGTCAACGGTTGCACGATCACCTTTTTGAGCAGACTGATCAGCACCACCATCGCCATGAGCACCTTGCTCACCTTTGACGTGGAAATGCACACGTTGCTTGCGAAGAATATCAATCGTCTTATCGATTTCAACGTCAGTCACATCGGACTTCACTTGAGTGACTTCAACGCCAGACAAATCACCAACGACCACTTCTGGATAGACTTCAAATGTCGCATCAAAAGTTAAATAGTTGTCGGAATAGCTGTTTTTAGGTTCGATACGTGGATAACCAGCAACGCGCAAATTATTTTCTTGCACTGCTTGGCTGAACGCGATACCAACTTTCTCGTTCAATACTTCGTTCTCGACTTGGTAGCCATATTGTGCCGCGACCATTTTCATCGGCACTTTACCTGGACGGAAACCAGGTGCTTTCGCTGTACGTGCACGTACTTTCAAACGCTTTTCGATTTCCGGCTGCATTTCAGCGATAGGAAATGTGATCGTAATACGGCGTTCCAATTTTTCTAAAGTTTCGACTGCAGTTGCCATGAAAATCGTCCAAATAAAATAAACTGTGGTGCGAGGAGGGGGACTCGAACCCCCACACCATTGCTGGCGTCAGGACCTAAACCTGGTGCGTCTACCAATTTCGCCATCCTCGCGGGATGAAAACACAAGCTAATAGTCGGTTTTACTACTAGCACAAAAGCAAAGGGCGACCTAAGTTTCCAGTGTCGCCCCTAACAATTGCATGTGGCATTTCAACTTCAACCAACTATTCTACTAGATTTTATCCAAACTTGTCTCACCTTTTTATGCTCAAATTAATACAAGACTTAAGAAACCTTGCTTAGAAAACCACAGAAAATCTACAAGCTGCTCTGATCGAGGGACAAGCAGTCAGCAAAAGCACGAGAAAAGTTGATTGCAACGCGCACACTCAGTGGGATCTAATCACCACCAAAGACATTTGAACGAGAGTCGAGAAGGTTGCAAACTCCTTTCCCGACTATCTCGTTCGCCTTTATGCTTTTTTGATGCGGAACCAAGCCGCATAAAGCGCTGGCAAGAACAACAATGTCAAGGCAGTTGCAATAATCAGTCCACCCATAATCGCTACCGCCATCGGCCCCCAGAACACTGAGCGCGACAAGGGAATCATCGCCAACACTGCAGCCGCAGCTGTCAATATGATAGGCCTAAATCGGCGCACTGCCGCTTCCACGATCGCATCCCAAGCTGGCACACCTGCAGCACGGTCTTGCTCAATTTGATCGATCAAGATGACGGAATTACGAATAATCATCCCAAACAACGCGATCACACCTAGCTGAGCAACGAAGCCAAATGGTCTTTGCAAAATCAACAGCGCCATTGCGGCACCCGCCACACCCAAAGGTCCGGTCAAGAATACGAGCACGGAACGTGAGAAGCTATGCAATTGAAGCATCAACAATGTGAAAATAATGAAAATCACTAATGGCACATTCGCCGCAATCGATTCTTGCGCCTTGCCACTATCCGCTGCTGCCCCCGCCAATTCAATTTTATAACCAGGCAATAAGCTTGCTCGTATCGCGTCCAATTTTGGATTAATTTGAGAAGATACTGTTGGACCTTGAATACCATCCACAACGTCACACTGTACCGTCACTGCCCATTCACGCCCCTCGCGCCATACCACGCCCGGCTCCCATGCCAAACGAATCGTCGCAATTTGCGATAAAGGCACGGTCTTGCCGCTACTTGTCGGCACATTCGCACTTGACAACGCTTGGACAGTAGAACGCTCATCGATTGGCTGTCGAATTTGAATGTCGATCAAACGATTTGACTCGCGGAACTGCCCGACTGGCGTGCCTGACAAAATGGTGTTTGCGGCGCGCATAACACTTTGCGATGTAACACCCAAAGCCCGCAACTTATCTTGATCCATGTCGATGCGCACGACTTTCACCGATTCATTCCAGTTGTCGTTCACACCTAATGCGTTCGGGTTAGCGCGCATTACTTCTTTGACGCGATCAGCAACCTCTCGCACCTTTTCTACTTCCAAGCCTGTGACACGGAATTGCACGGGATACGGCACTGGAGGCCCATTCGGCAACAACTTAACGCGACCACGAACTTCGGGGAAATCTTCTTTAAAAGCTTGATTAATTTTCAAACGCAACGCTTCACGCGCCTTTAAGTCTTTCGGCAAAACGACGATCTGTGTCACGTTCGTTTGCGGAAAAATTTGATCCAAAGGCAAGTAGAAACGTGGACTTCCTGTTCCCACATAACTAGTCACACTCTGCACGCCTTCTTGTTTCTGAATGAAGGCTTCAAATTTCTTCGCTTGCGCTTCTGTCGCTTTGAACGATGAGCCTTCTGGCAACCACAACTCAACCATCAACTCCGGGCGACTCGAGTCCGGGAAAAATTGCTGCTCGATAAATTTAAAGCCGAACACGCCCAAACCGAACACACCCAGCGTAATCACGATTGTTGTCTTACGCCACTGCACGCACCAATTAACCAGTGCACGGAAACGTGTATAAAACGGCGTATCAAACAATTCATGATGTCCATCCGCGCCTGCATGCGGCTTCACTTTCAAAAACAAATAGCCGAGATATGGCGTGAACAACACTGCCGCCAACCATGAAATTAAAAGCGCCAATGCATTCACCGAGAACATAGAGAATGTGTATTCACCCGCTGCAGACTCAGCCAAGCCGATTGGCAAGAAGCCTGCCGCGGTGATCAAAGTACCCGTCAACATTGGCATCGCCGTCGAAGAATAAGCGAAGGTGGCGGCATCAAATCGCGAATACCCCTCCTCCATCTTACGAACCATCATTTCGACCGCGATAATCGCATCATCAACTAATAGTCCCAGCGCGATAATCAGCGCACCAAGAGAAATCTTGTGTAGATCGATGTTAAATATGCGCATGAACAAGAATGTCACCGCCAAGACTAGTGGAATGGTGAGCGCAACAACTAACCCCGGCCAAACATCCAAGCGCCAAGGTTTCGTGTGTAAGCCCAGTGAGAGAAAACTCACCGCCAACACGATTACCACCGCTTCGATCAAGGTGTTCACAAATTCGCCAACAGATGAGGCCACAATCTTAGGCTGATCCGACACTCGATCCAACTCTACGCCAACAGGCAATTGCGATTTAATGGTCTTTACAGTGGTCTCAAGGTGCTTCCCGAGCTCAATGATGTTGCCACCTTTTTCCATTGACACGCCTAAGCCGATGACTTCCTTGCCATTGAAGCGCATCTTGTCTCCTGGAGGATCTTTGTACTCACGTTTGATCGTCGCAAAGTCTCCGAGGCGGAAAGTGGTACCGTTCGCACGCAACTGTAAGTTTTCTAGATCTTTGACAGTATTCAACGCACCAGACACGCGCACTTGCAAGTTGCTCGTCGAAGTCGTTAAGACGCCAGTGCCCTCAACTGAGTTTTGCGCACTGATTTGTGAAACGATGGCATCGAATGAAATACCCAGCTGCGAAAACTTTTTCTGTGAGAACTCAATATTTATCTTCTCGTCCTGAACGCCGAACATTTCGACCTTCGCGACACGCGGAATACGTAACAGTTGTTGCCGTACGAAATCGGCGTATTGACGCACCTCCTCGTAACTAAAACCGTCACCAGAAATCGCGAAGATAGAACCGTAAGTATCGCCAAATTCATCATTGAAGAATGGCCCAATCACACCCGCAGGCAAAGTTCCTTTGATGTCACCGATTTTCTTACGGACTTGATACCAAACTTGCGCAGTCTCTTTAGGAGGTGTGGATTCCCGCAATTGCAAAATGATGAGGGTTTCACCTGGCTTGGAATAACTACGAATTTTGTCGACGTAAGGCGCCTCTTGAAGTTTCTTTTCAAGTTTATCTGTCACCTGATCAGCCATTTGCAAGGATGTTGCACCCGGCCAGACGGCACGCACCACCATGGCGCGGAAAGTGAACGGTGGATCCTCATCTTGCCCGAGACGACCAAAACTAAAAATGCCGCCTAGTAGCAAGGCAACCATCAGGTAACGTGTCAGTGGGATATGTTCAAGAGCCCAGCGCGATAGATTAAACCCGCCAGACTTCTTGTCGGTTTGAACATCGCTCATTTGTTTGCTCCTGGGTTGGCGCTTGCGCTGGTGCCAGCATTATTGTTAGTCGCCTTGACCTCTGCACCAAGGATACTAACCTTTTGCCCCGGTTTGAGCAGATTCACACCAGCAGTCACCACTTGCTGACCTGGAGTAACACCGCTTGCAATGAGCACATCCTCACCAATCGTCGAAGCAACATTGACAGACTGCAATCGCACTGCGCCATTCTCAACCACCCAAACCGATGTCGCTGTCTTATCATGAAACAATGCGGTCAAAGGAAGTTTTACCAATGCATTCGGATTTTTCATACCAAACGATGCAGTCGCAGTCATTCCTAACTTCACATCTTTTTGATTCGCCGGCAAAGCCAACTTCGCTGTGAAAGTGCGTGTCACTGGATCCGCAATCGGAGAAAGCTCACGAAGTTTTGCGGCGATCACCTCCGTCTTATTCGCCCACATACGAACGCTAACATCTTTCATTTGTCGAATCGCGTTAATACGGTCTTCTGGAATACCAACCACGACATCCATTTCACCTTCTTTCGCAACGCGCACTACTGGCGTTCCCGCAGCCACAACTTGGCCAATTTCAGCGTCAATGCCTGTAACGACACCATCAACGTCCGACACCAAACTACTATATGAAGTTTGGTTAGATTGGTTCGAAAAACCTGCCTTCGCTTGCTCATAGCTCGCTTGTGCTGCTTTATAGGTCGTTTCCTTCGCATCTAAAACGGCTTGTGCGACGAAGTTCTTCTCGCGCAGCTCTTGATAGCGTTTAAATTCCGCCTTAGCCAAATCGCGATTACTCTCAGCTGCACTCAGCGCAGCTTTCGCGGATGCCTGTCCCAATAATAAATCTTGCGAATCAAGTTGCATTAGAACCTGGCCCTTTTTGACCATAGTACCAACATCGACCTTGCGAGAAATAATTTTTCCAGGCACACGGAAGCCCAGTCGCGACTCGATACGCGCACGCACTTCGCCTGGAAACTCGGTTTGCAACTCCGATGATTCGAGAGCCGCTGTCACCACTCGGACAGGACGAATATCATCGGTTTTCTCCGCAGGTTTCTTACAAGCCACCAAACCCAACACCGAGCTCACCAACATCATATTAAGCAGTCCAGCCGCAATCGCGCCTCTGCGAGCTTTGGGGAATTGCCCAAATTGGGATACATTGAAATTAATCACAGGATTTTCCTTTTCCTTGGGAGTAACGATAATGAAAGCATTTCACATAGCAACTCAACTTATCGTCACCTGTTGCTGAGGTCATTCTAAAATTCCGACCTGCGAAGTCGTTCGGCTGATTGAGGCTCACTAACTATAAGCAAACTCTGCTTGCTGCTCGATGGAAACAATCTGAGCAGCGATGCCTCTTGCACTTTGAACTGTTTGGGTCAGAAAAACAATAAGAACAGTCCCAAATTTAATAAATGACTCGCGGGTAAGTAATTATAATGACGAAAGTTTTGTTTGCCAATGACTTTCGAGTCATTTATTTTCATTTATCTTCATGACAATCGATCACTACGAAAATTTCCCTGTAGCATCATTCCTTTTGCCGGCAGAGCTTCGACCGGCCGTCCGGACGATCTATGCCTTTGCCCGCAGTGCCGATGATTTTGCCGACGAGGGCGAGCTTGAAGACTCGGAGCGACTAGCCTTACTGAAAAATTACGAAGAAGAAATAAAAAAAATTGAAAGTGCTTTACCGAGTCAGCGCGCGCTGTTCATCGACCTGAGATCAATAATTGAGAAGCATCAGATACCAACAAGTCTATTCCTAGATTTGCTTTCAGCTTTTAAACAAGACATCACCATCAAGCAGTATGGCTCATTCGATACGCTGCTCGACTATTGTCGACGATCGGCCAATCCGGTTGGTCGAATTATGTTACATCTCTTCAACGAGGCTTCAGAGATTCACATCGCACAATCAGACGACATTTGCACAGCACTCCAACTCATCAATTTCTGGCAAGACGTCGAGCTCGATCTCGCAAAGGGACGCGTTTATCTGCCACAGGAAGATCTCGATCAATTCGAAATCAGCAATCTGGCGCAAGAAGCTCTCGCAAATAGCAGCAAGTGGAGACAATTGATGCAATTTGAAATCGATCGAGCGCGAGATCTCATGCTGAGAGGCGCCCCACTTGCCAAAGACTTGCCTGGTCGATTTGGCATTGAATTACGCATGGTGGTGCAAGGAGGACTACGTATTCTTCAGAAGATAGAAGATGTACAATACGACGTTTTTAAAAAACGGCCAACACTCAAAAAGTGGGATGGAGCCATCATGATGTGGCACAGTCTCACAATGTAAGGATAGGCAAATTACAAAGTGAAGCCCGACCTCCGCACCATTGAGCAATATCGACAAATCCAAGACGCAGCCAAAAAAGTCTTGCGAGAATTGCCTGGTCAATTATCGATACATGACACCGAAGCGAGCATCGCTTCCAAAGCCGTTACCATGCTCGCTGAACTCGGCTATCCCGAGACCTGGTATTACGATTGTCCCGCCCAAGTTCTGCTTGGCAGCCGAAGCTGCCTCTCGATTTCAGGGCGTCAATATAGTCCCCAAAATGAAGCCATTGGCGGCCAAAACCTCATCAGTATAGACTTAAGCCCAAAGCTCGGCGACATTTGGGGAGATTGCTCACGCACCTTTGCTTTTGAATTTGGCACGTGGGTTGAAGATCCAAAAACCAGAGAATATTTGAATGGTTTCCAATTTCAACAGTACATTCATGCGGAGCTGATGCGTTGGCTCAAGCCACATCACACCCTCCATCAATTATTCGATTGGGCCAACGTTCGCATTCGGGAAAAAGGCTTCGTCAATTTAGACTTCCGAGGCAATGTCGGTCACAGTATCGCAACCACTCGAGACGACCGTCATTTTATCCAAGCCGACGACCACACCCAACTGGGTGACATCCATTTTTTCAGTTTCGAACCGTTTGTACGTGTCAAAGGTGGTCACTGGGGATTCAAGCACGAAGAAATATACTACTTCAACGAGCAAGAGCAGTTAATTTGCCTTTGACTATTAAGTGATTTTTCTTTGATTTTGAATTTATTTTGATTTTCAGTCGATTTTCATTGAATCAACAAAATAAAAAAATGGGAAGCCCAAATAAAAAAGCCAGCACTTAAGCTGGCTTTTTTTGTGATCGCAATTAAGGAGACTGTGCAGCTAAGCTTATCCCGCAACACAAGTCACAGCAATCGCAGCAGCAGGTGCTGGATTCGCTAACGACGCAACGCCTTTACCATTCACGACTGTACATTTCTGGCCAGTTGGTTGCGTCGACACTTGCACGTCATAGCCTTGGCCATCGAGCAAACTAAACCTGAATGTATAGACACCATCGACAACCGCATTGACGGTATCCGATCCATTATTTGTCAAAACCAATAAAGTATTAGCCTTCAAGCCACTGATCGTGCCACCAATAGGAACCCCTGTCACGCAATCGACACCGATATTCGTTGGTGGACTCGATAGACGCGCTGTTCCCGTTCCGTTCGTTACCACACACACTTTTCCCGACGGTGGGCTAACGACACTCACCGTGTAGGCTTGACCATCAACCACATATTTCGAAAAACTAAATGGACCGTTTGCCGATAAGGTTGTCGGATAGCTGGTATCCGAATTCACAGCCAAAACGACGGAGGTGGAATCTGGCAGATTAGTTAAAGTTCCTCCCAACTGCACATTCGGCGAACATTGCACCGATACATTCGTTACTGGGGCCTCTCCGCGCATTTGCCCACTACCATTTGTTACCGTGCAATTGACTGGATTTGGTTGAAGACCGACCGTGATGTTGTAACTTGCATTGCTCGCAACTCGGAAAGAGAAAGGACCATCCGCACTTAGTTGTGCCGTGTAATTGGTATCTGTTTTCAAAACAAGTGTGCTACCTGTAGTCAGGCCAGTAACATTTCCACCCACTGTGGTGTACACAAAACCACCGCAACCTGCCAACACGAGAGAAAACACACCGGCGATTAACTTCGTTTTTCTTGTCAATTTCATTCGATTCTTTCACAAAAACATGTACTGCAACTTAGGCAAACTTACACGAACCAGCATCCCCTAGGGCATTGGAAGCACGCATTGTACAACAACATATGCAAAGCGCGACCCTGATTTCTTGTGTAAAAATGTAGCAAGCCTCGGTCTCAAGACACCATGAAACCAGTATTTTCCTCATAAGCCTGTTTGTACTAAAGTCTCGAAACCGTTACGATTACGCCTTTGCAACTGTTCACCCGAAACCGCCGAATGTCTCCCGACGAATATTGCCAACAAAAAGCCGCAGCAAGTGGTTCGAGCTTTTATTACAGCTTTCTGTTTCTACCACAGGAAAAACGCAAAGCCATTACCGCACTCTACGCCTTCTGCCGAGAAGTCGATGATGTAGTCGACGATTGCAGTGACGATCACGTCGCTCGTACCAAACTCGTTTGGTGGCGCAAAGAAGTTCAATCGATGTTAAAACAACAGCCTAGCCATCCTGTTACGACTGCACTGTTACCGCATACGGGGGCATTTCAGCTCGAGGGCGAACATTTGTTGGCCATTATCGATGGAATGGAAATGGATCTGAATCAGAACCGCTACCTCGATTTCCTCGCACTTCAAAAGTATTGTTGGCATGCTGCAGGTGTCGTTGGCATACTCTCTGCGAGTATTTTCGGCATCAAGAATCCACAAACCAAACAATTTGCAGAAAAACTTGGACTTGCCTTTCAGCTGACCAACATCATTCGCGACGTCGGCGAGGATGCTCGTAAAGGGCGCATCTATCTGCCCGTCAACGAATTGCAGCAATTTGGCGTGCCTGCAAGTGACATCCTGAATGCACGATATAGTCCCGCATTTGAAGAACTGATGCGATTCCAGTATGAGCGTGCGCAGAAAACCTACGAAGAAGCCTTCGCTTTACTACCGCAGGAAGATCGGCGTTCACAACGCACCGGCCTCATCATGGCCGCAATCTATCGTGCCCTGCTTGAAGAAATCAAAGACGATGGGTTTAAGGTACTGCATCAACGCATTTCACTAACGCCGATTCGAAAACTCTGGTTGGCTTGGAAAACTTACATTAAGGCCTAAGGGTTTTCCGCAAATGTGGCTGCATTCGAAAATCAACAAACCATCCAAGAAAACCATCGCGGTCGTTGGCGGAGGTTGGGCTGGTGCTGCCGCCGTCGCAGAGCTCGTTTTTGCTGGGCATCAGGTCGATTGGTATGAAGCTAGCCGTCAACTCGGCGGTCGCGCAAGGGCTGTTGAAGTAGAAGGGAAAATGCTGGATAACGGCCAGCATATTCTGCTCGGGGCCTACCGAGAATGTCTCAATCTACTGAAACGACTAGGCATAGAGCAAAACGATTCTTTTCTCCGCTTGCCGCTCCAAATGGTGTACCCCAATGGCACGGGCATGCACTTTATCGCGCCAAAGTTACCAGCGCCGTTACACCTCGCATTTGCGCTGCTCAAAGCTCATGGTTTAAACAACGAAGACAAATTTGCCTTGGCGCGCTTTTCAACGACCGCTCGCTGGATGGATTGGCAACTCAACGTTGACTGCAGCGTCAGTGAACTTTTGAATCGCTATCAACAGACGCCTCGATTGATCGAATTCATGTGGCGACCACTGTGCATCGCTGCTCTCAACACCTTACCAGAACACGCTTCTGCACAAGTATTCCTCGCCATCCTTCGAGACAGCCTAGGTGCCAAACGCAGTGCATCTGACATGCTACTGCCCAAGACCGATCTAAGTCGATTGTTACCTGACGCCTGTGCTCGACTACTTCAAGAAAATGGTGGCCGTGTTTTTCTTGGTGCTCGAATTGACCATCTGGAACAGCATCCTTCTTTCTGGAGAATTCGAAGTAATACGAGCACCATGATACCCGAGGTGAATTACGATGCATTGATTCTCGCTACACCTGCTGAGACGAGTCGTCGCCTTTTAGCGTCGATGAGTGGCATCCAAACGCCAGCAGCACTATCACCCCCAATCGAGTATTCATTTGAAAACTCGCTCGAAGCATCTCTCGAAAAGTCAACCGAGCAGTTCAAATCAGATACCGGCCTTTTCGACATTCCACAGTTTGAATATGAAGCAATTTGCACCTGCTATTTGCAATACTCATCAGAACTGCGTCTAGCACGACCATTTTTTGCGCTTCGTGACGACCCGAGCGTACAAGCGTTCGGCCAGTTCGTATTCGATCGTGGACAACTGCACAGCGATCACGCGGGTTTGCTCGCTGTTGTTGTCAGCGCCCCCCAACAAGAGTTCGAGCTCCCTCACGCAGAACTCTCGAAACTAATTGCTCGCCAGTTGGCAAATGATTTCAAGATGCCTGCGCTCGAGAATCCACTTTGGTCACGCATCATCACAGAAAAGCGAGCAACCTTCCGCTGCACACCGAATCTAAAGCGCCCCCAGCAAACAACGGCCTACGCGCATCTTTTCTTGGCAGGCGATTACACACACTCAGACTACCCTGCTACGCTCGAGACAACCGTTCGAAGTGGTGTTACCGCTGCGCGCTTAGCTTCTTCCTAGAATTTTTCAATACGTGAAAATACGCTACAGTATCTTCATATTGTCTCCCGATCGTTGATTGCCACGGTTGACTTTGCGAGAGTTACAAACAACGAACAGAACTCACGATTACAAGAACCCAAGAACACGATCGAAGCGTCTTAAACATCACCATCTTTTATTACCAGAGTTAAACCGAGACCTTTAAATTACCACTCGTGCCAGTACCAAACATGAAAAAAGATAGCTGCGAACCAAATCCGTTCTCAAAATAGTTTTACATGCGTCATGAGCTAAACGTAATTTGTATGCCTAAACTCGGTCAGAGAACAAATCTATGAACCAAATAACTCAAGCGAAGCCAAAGTTAAGAATAGAGTCAATTGATTGCTTTCGCGGTCTCACTTTCTTCTTCATGATCATCGTCAATGAACTGCACGGGGTCCCGGGAATATCGAAATGGCTCAAACACATGCCGGCACATGCTGATGCGATGAGTTTGCCTGACGTCATTTTCCCCGCGTTCTTATTCATTGTCGGCATGTCGATTCCTTTTGGAGTGCAAGCGCGAAAAAAAGCTGGCGACTCAAACTTAAAGATCGTTCAGCATATCTTTCTACGTGCGCTTGGCCTGATTACGATGGGTTTCTTTATGGTGAATGCAGAGGCTGGCTACGACGAGGCGCGCATGCCGATTTCAATTGGAGCATGGGCCTTAACGTCCTACCTCGCGTTCATGCTCATTTGGGGCGTCTATCAATTTAAAAATCAGCTCGTCAATATTGGCGGTCGACTGCTCGGAATCTTTATTCTGGCCGCTCTCGCCTCGATTTATCATGGTGACCAAACTCAGTCTTGGATGAGCCCGCAGTGGTGGGGAATACTAGGCCTTATCGGGTGGGCCTATTTAGTAAGCGCTCTGGTTTATTTAGTGACCGGTCCATGTTTGATGAAAATTGGCGTCGCCTTGCTTGGCATGATCGCCTACTATGCTGCAAGCCATAGCGCCATATTATTCTCCCCAGCGCTGAACATTTTCCTGAGCCAAGATGCCCATGCTGCTCACAGTAGTATTGTTCTATGTGGCCTCCTGACAAGTACTCTATTTTTTTACAACGGCTCTTCCGTCAGTGCGATTGTGCGATTAAGCAAAGCCATGCAGTTTAGTCTTGTTCTATTGTTTTTCGCTTTCGCTCTGCATAACGCCTATCCAATTTCTAAGATCTATGCCACGCCAACATGGTGTATGTATTCGGCAGCACTTTGCGTCGCAATCTACTGTTTGCTCTACTTCCAGATTGACATGCGGTGTCAGCGAAAACTGGCAAATCTCGTGTACCCAGTCGCTAGTAATCCACTGATTTGCTATCTCATGCCTTTTGTTGTCGCAGGTATCCTGCAGGTCTTCAAAGTTAGCAATCCAATTCACGGTCTCTCCGGTTTTTATGGTGCAATCGCCTGTGTTCTTTACTCTTGTTTAATTGTTTTTCTCGTGGGACGACTCAATCAAATCAATTTCAAAATGCGGTTCTGACTTTCTACAAACATCGACAAAATGTTTCGCAATTCGGCCATCACTCACAAATCTTGCATTGCCTACAATTTAAGCACAAGGTCAAAGCTGCTATAATCGAGGGAATCAGTTAGCTCGGGCGAAGAATCACAGCAGCCTGGAGAATTGACTGCATTTTTGATGGTTGTGCGATGAACAAGTTTAAAAATTTTCTTCTTTCTTTCTTCAGCTCTGGTTCTGCAAAACCGCCAGAGGAAGACACCCGCCAATTCATTCAATCTGCGTTCAATGAGATGATTGATCACAATCGAACTCACGCGGCTAGTTGGCGCTATGGTAAAGAAATGGGATGGACCGCAGACCTCGATGCGGGAGTCATTGTCTTCAAATTCGCTGGCGACCGAACGGCCACATGCCACTTCCAAAGTATCGGCGTGTACGACGAAATTACTGGGCAATTCACTTGGGCATGGGCGCAAAAGCTACGTAAAAACCAGCAAATTCACGCACGTCAGGCACGCAACTGGGGACGCTTTCATCGGCATCCACACTTTTTAGAACCGACCTTCAGTTGCAATATGGATGAAGTGTGGAATCTTGCCGCAGTGACCCGAATGGTCTCTGAATCAAAAAATGTTTATCGTGGCCGCGTCGGCAACAAGTATTTGTTCATGACGACCGATGAATTGCAGATCGATACAAAAGGTGCGATGGCCGATTGGACCAAGGCGCGTCAAACAAAGACTTGGTAACGCGCCTCGGCAAAAGTTCTGATTGGACACGCCAATGATGGAATTACCTCAAACACTTCCATCCTTAAGACCACATTCGAATTAGAGTCACCCTTCTAATTTGATTGTAACCACCCAATCACAATGAAGGTCTTATGGATATTGGGCCCTAACGCTGCATACTCTCCCACACCTTCTGCAAACGCTTCACAGACACCGGCATCGGCGTCCGCAACTCTTGCGCAAAAAGCGAGACGCGCAACTCTTCCAGCAACCAACGGAATTCCGTTAGCTTCGGATCCGCATCTGCTCCCGTTCGTTTTGGAGTACGCTGCCACGCTTGTGCCACGCTACTCCACTCCGCCATCAACTTCGTATCGCGACTTGGATCTGCGCGCAGCTTATCCATGCGCACAGCCATCGCTTTCAAATAACGCGGGAAATGCGCCAACTGCGTGTAATCATTGTCGACCACAAAGCGCTTGGTCAATAGCTGCTGCAACTGTTGCTGCATATCGTTCATTGCTTGCGGATGAGCCTTTAAGCCTTGCAGCTTTTTCGGTAAGCCGTAGTACTCAGTCAAAATCACCGAGGCGAGTCGCGCGATCTCATTGGCTAAGAGATTCAAACGCGCTTTGCCTTCTTCGCGCCGTTGATTAAATTCACCCGAATTTTTCGGCAATGGTGCTTGCATGAAGGCGCGATCGAGCGCACTCGTAATAATCTGCTCGCGCAACTCTTCTTGCGTACCCAACGACATAAATTGCATTCCCATTTGCTGCAAATTGGGGATGTTTTTTTCCAGATATTTGATTTGATCTTTCATCTGTAAGGCGAACAAACGTCGCAAACCAACATGATGCACGCGCAATGCTTCATCAGGATCATCAAATACTTCGATGACGCAATGGCTTTGCTTATCGAACAAGGCTGGGAAACCAATCAAACTTTGTTTGCCCTGCTGCACTTCAAGCAATTCTGGTAATTCGCCAAACGACCATGTGGTCAGTGTCTCTTGCTGCATGACCGACGTTGTGCCACCTGTTGCGGTGACATTAGCCTTCGCTTTCCCCGGGCTAGTTGGTATTGGTGCTGCAGAGACTTGTGCCGCGGTATTGCGTGAACTGGAGTCGGAATGAGCGCCAGCCGACGTGTCGAGTAAAGCAAGTTTCTCGGCGCTTGCCAGCTTCTGAAAACTTTGCCGTGCTTGCGTGCCGTATTCAGCGCGCAGACTTGCGAGATTACGTCCCATATCAAGCTGGCGACCGTGCTCATCCAAGACCTTGAAGTTCATACTCAAATGCGGTGGCAGCATTTCAAACTTGAAGTCAGTGGTCAAACATTGCAAGCTTTTTTGCTCACGAATATCGGCGATCAAGGTCTCTAGGAAATTCCCTTTACCGAATTCATTGCGATCACAAAAGCCTGCCGCATAGTCCGGCAAAGGCACGCAATGGCGACGTATTTTCTGCGGCAGGGATTTCAACAACAGTTGAACTTTTTCCTTCACCATGCCTGGCACTAACCATTCGCAGCGATCATTCGACACTTGATTGAGCGAGTACAAAGGTACCCACAGCGTTACACCATCACGCGGACTTCCCGGCTCGAAATGATAGGACAGCTGCAGCGGCACGCCGGCAACTTGCATGGTTTTCGGGAACACATCCGTCGTTACACCCGCCGCTTCATGCCGCATCAACTCATCTTTGTTGAGATATAGCAGCTTCGTTTGTGTCTTACTGGCTTCCTTATACCACTGCTCGAATAGCACTGCATTGTAAATGCCGGCAGGTAGTAACTTATCGTAAAAAGCAGCGATTAAGTGATCATCGACCAACACGTCTTGACGGCGGGATTTATGTTCGATGTTTTCAATCTCGCGCACCAACTTTTGATTGAAGGCTAGGAACGGTGCTTTGGTATCAAAGTCACCTTCAACAAGTGCTTCACGAATAAAAATCTGACGCGCCTCTTCAGGGTGAATCAAGCCGTATTGAATCCGTCTTTGGCTATACACCACCAGACCATACAAAGTGGCGCGTTCAAAGCCAGAAACCTGCCCAGTGCGTTTCTCCCAGCGCGGCTCGCCGTAGGATTTTTTCAACAAATGGCCGCCGACTTTCTCCAACCATTCCGATTGAATTTGCGCTAAACAGCGACCATACAAGCGTGTCGTATCTACCAACTCCGCGGCCATGATCCAACGTCCTGCTTTCTTCGCTAAGTATGAACCCGGCCACACAAAAAACTTGATGCCACGGGCACCAAGATAATGGGCTTCTTCATCGGACTTATAACCGATATTACCTAATAGGCCTGTCAACAAAGAGAGATGCAATTGCTCATAGGTGGCGGGGAGTTCATTCACACGCCAACCCTGCTCTTTCACTATCGTGAGCAGCTGTGAATGCACTTCGCGCCATTCGCGCAGACGTAGTTGACTCAAAAAATTTTCGCGACAATTTTCTTGCAATTGCCGATTACTCTTTTTGTGCGCGATCGCCTCTTCGAACCATTTCCAGATCTTCAGAAAGGAAGTGAACTCCGACTTCTCATCAGCAAATTTTTTGTGTGCCAAGTCAGCCGCATTTTGCGCATCCATCGGGCGATCACGCGGATCTTGGACCGACAATGCGGCAGCAATAATCAAGACTTCATCCAGCGCCTGATTATCACGCGCAGCCAAAATCATGCGACCAACACGCGGATCTAATGGCAAGCGAGCAAGCTCGCGTCCAACCGCAGTCAGCTGATTATTGTCGTCCATTGCCCCCAGCTCTTGCAGCAGCTGGTAACCATCGGCGATGGCGCGACCTAGAGGTGGCTCGATGAAGGGAAAGGTTTCGACATCGGTCAAACGCAATGACTTCATGCGCAAGATCACCGCCGCCAAGGATGAACGCAAAATTTCAGGTTCCGTAAAAGCCGGACGCTGCTTAAACTCTTGCTCGTCGTACAGACGAATACAGACACCTGCTGCCACACGCCCGCATCGACCGGCGCGTTGATTCGCGGCCGATTGAGCAATCGCTTCGACCTGTAACTGTTCCACTTTGTTGCGGTAACTATAGCGTTTCACGCGTGCCAATCCCGCATCAACCACGTAGCGAATGCCAGGCACGGTCAACGATGTTTCCGCTACATTGGTGGCCAATACAATACGACGCGCATTCGAGGTCTTTAAAACGCGTTCTTGTTCTTGCACGGACAGACGCGCAAACAAAGGCAAGATTTCCACATGTGGTGGATGATGTTTGCGCAGCGCTTCGGCAGCATCGCGAATTTCTCGCTCACCTGGCAGGAAGACCAACACGTCACCTGAGCCGCATCGTGCTAACTCATCGACCGCATCCGTAATCGCCACCATTAAATCGCGATCTTTATCTTTCTCGGTCTCTTGAATCGGGCGGTAGCGGATCTCGACAGGATATAAGCGCCCCGATACTTCGATGATAGGAGCAGGTTTATTCCCTTGCGCGAAATGTTTGGAGAAACGTTCAGCATCAATCGTCGCAGAGGTGATGATGACTTTCAAATCGCGACGCTTGGACAAAATCTGTTTCAGATATCCCAAAAGGAAATCAATATTCAGGCTGCGCTCATGGGCTTCATCGATGATGATCGTATCGTATTGCCGCAGCAGCGGATCATTCTGCGTTTCCGCTAACAAGATCCCATCGGTCATCAACTTGACTGAGGCGCCCTTACTGAGGGTATCGGTGAAACGCACTTTAAAACCGACATGTTCACCCAAAGGCGAATTCAATTCTTGCGCGATACGCTTGGCGGTTGATGATGCGGCGATACGACGTGGTTGGGTGTGACCAATCAAGCCCTTTTGCCCACGCCCAAGTTCCAAACAAATCTTCGGCAACTGCGTGGTTTTTCCCGAACCGGTCTCACCACAAACGATGATCACTTGATGCTGCAATAAAGCTTGCGCGATTTCATGGCGCTTGCCTGAAACGGGTAACTCTTCAGGGAAGGTCAATGGCGGGAGAGGATTGCGCAAACTCTCGGTAGCCAGGTCCGTCGCAACATTGTGTGGGCGAGCCTTGTCCGCCCTCTCATGAGGACCTGTTCGAGCGGCAACGGCCGGCTTCCCGTTTTGATCGCGACGCGGAGTTCGATTGGCTGAATTTACAGCTTTCGCAGAATTTGCGGTTCTGGCCGGTGCGGGCGGACGACGGCCGCGTGTGCTTGCATTTTCTGCACGCTTTTCCGCGACTTCGGACTCGTTCATTGGTCTCGCGATCGATTCTTTCTTGCGAAACGGCTGCTGTTTATTGACCTCTTGCGCCGTTTGGCGCAGCTGATCACGCAGCTGGCGTAGATCGGAGGCGACTTTTTCAGGAGAATTTTTTGTTGTTTTGTGAGATGACATAGTCCTGCGATTATAATTCGAGTATGGAAAATTCTGTTCAATTCGTTCATTGGCTGCGCTCAGTCGCGCCGTATATTCATGCATTCCGAGGAAAAACCTTTGTGGTCGCCTTCCCAGGAGAGCTCGTGGTCGCTGGCGCCCTGCCCGTTTTGGCACAGGATTTATCGCTACTACATGCACTCGGCATCAAAATTGTGATCGTGCATGGTTCCCGTCCGCAAGTTGCCGAACAGCTGGCATTGCGTAATGTCGAGGGCCGCTTTCACAATGGCGTGCGGATTACCGACACAGCAGCCTTGGAATGCTCGAAAGAAGCCGCGGGTGAGTTGCGCTTGGATATCGAAGCAGCATTCAGCCAAGGTTTGCCGAACACACCGATGGCCCATAGTGCGATCCGCATTATCTCGGGCAATTTCATCACCGCAAAGCCGATTGGTATCGTCGATGGTGTTGATTTTCAACTCACTGGTGTCACCCGAAAAATCGCCTACGATACGATCGGTCGCATTTTGGATGCCGGCAGTTTGGTCTTGCTTTCGCCTCTGGGATTCTCACCTACTGGCGAAGCCTTCAACTTGACCATGGAAGATGTGGCAGTTTCAGCTGCCACGGCTTTACGTGCCGACAAATTGATTATCATCTCTGAGACGCCGATGATGGTGGATCAAGATGGCGATGAAATTCGTGAACTCTCGTTCAAACAAGCTGAATCGGAATTAGAGAAAGACTACCTTCCTGCCGATGCCAGTTTTTATCTCGAACACGCGGTCAAAGCTTCACGTGGCGGCGTACCGCGTATTCACATCGTGCCTTACAAGATCGATGGCTCTGCCTTGCTCGAGTTATTCACGCATGATGGCGTCGGCACCATGGTCTCGACTGAAAATCTCGAAAGCTTGCGCGAAGCGACGATCGAAGACGTCGGCGGTATCATTAAATTGATCGAACCACTCGAGGCCGACGGCACCTTGGTGAAACGCGGTCGTGAATTGATCGAACGTGAAATCAATTATTTCTCAGTCATCGAGCATGACGGAGTGATTTTCGGTTGTGCTGCGCTATACCCCTTCCCATTCGACAAAATGGGCGAGATGGCCTGTTTAACAGTAAATCCAGAAGTCCAGAGCCAAGGCGATGGCGAACGCATTTTGAAGCATATTGAAAAGCGCGCACGCCGTGCCGGTTTCCATTCGCTCTTCGTGCTGACGACTCGTACCGCGCACTGGTTCTTGAAACGAGGATTTGTCCAAGCGACTGTCGACGACCTCCCTAAAGATCGTCAGAAAATGTACAACTGGCAACGCAAATCCTTGGTCTTGATCAAGCAACTGTAAGCGAATGCATCGCGAACACGACTTCGATTAATTGGGCGGCGACGCAGCGAGCAAAAGCGCCGTATAATCACGCCACCGCAATTTGCAGTATCCAATCACAGTTTCATTGAAGGAGTTTTACCATGGCCCGTATGGTCCACTGCATCAAATTAGACAAAGAAGCAGAAGGCTTAGATTTCCCACCTTACCCTGGTGAATTAGGTCAAAAGATTTTCAATAGTGTTTCGAAAGAAGCTTGGGCAGCATGGATCAAGCATCAAACCATGTTGGTCAATGAAAATCGCCTGAACTTAGCCGATGTGCGTGCACGCAAGTATCTCGCGACACAAATGGAAAAACACTTTTTCGGCGACGGTGCCGATGCGGCGCAAGGCTACGTTCCGCCATCAGCCTAAGATTGCAGCGAAAACTGAAGTAAATTTGCACTAAGAATTTACGGCAGGCAGCACAAAAAAATGGGGTTCAGCTTTAAAAACTGAACCCCATTTTCCTTTTGCTTTCAGTGCTGCTGCATTCGTTCGCTTTTATCTCCGCAACGAGCAACACCTCTACGTGCGACGCCCTCTTTGTGGCGCTACACGCTTCTCCTCGCTCCCACTCGAAACTCATGAGCTTCGTTTCAGTAGAAGCCGTGGGTCTGACTTCTACTCTCACTCTACTTAAACCCAACTCAAAGTTATGATCCGACCATACTGAAACTTTGAAGTCATTGCTTTAGATCTCTTCGTACAATGGTAGCGTCAAGAACTCAGCGAAGGCAGCAGAGGTCGACATGTCTTCAAAAATATTGGCAGCGCGATCATAAGTCGGGCCATCGCCAACACTTTGCTTCACTTTCACCAACTCCTCAACAATCATCGCTTTCACCATGTCAGCGGTGATCTTACGTCCATCTTCCAGTTTGCCTTTGCTAGAACGTATCCACTGCCAGACTTGCGAACGGCTAATCTCTGCAGTCGCGGCATCTTCCATCAAATTGTGAATCGGCACGCACCCATTGCCTGCTAACCATGCGCCGAGGTAGTGAATACCAACGTTGATGTTGTAACGCAAACCTGCCTCGGTGATTGGTGTCTCTGGTTGGAAATTCAGAAGATCTGCGGCGCTAACTTCGACATCAGGACGTTGCTTACTGATTTGATTCTGTGCATCGCCGAGGACCTTCTTAAATTCGGTCATCGCTAAATCAACCAAACCCGGATGTGCGACCCAACCACCATCATAGCCATCACCAGCATCACGTGCCTTGTCACTACGAACACCGCCCATCGCGACTTCGTTTTTCTCGGGGTCATTCTTAATGGGGATCAAGGCCGACATACCACCAATCGCTGGCGCATTTCGCTTATGGCAGGTCTTCAATAACAGCAAAGCATAGGCGCGCATAAATGGCGCTGTCATCGTGACTTTCGCACGATCAGCGAGGCAGAAATCACTGTCGTTCTTGAACTTTTTAATGCACGAGAAAATGTAATCCCAACGACCTGCATTGAGACCAGAACTATGCTCGCGCAGTTCATACAAAATCTCATCCATCTCGAACGCAGCAACGATGGTTTCGATCAAAACCGTCGCCTTAATCGTGCCTTGCGGCAGACCCAACTCATTTTGTGTCATCACAAAAATATCGTTCCACAGACGAGCTTCTAAATGCGACTCCATCTTCGGCAAATAGAAGAATGGACCCGCACCACGCGCAATCTGTTCTTTGGCGTTATGGAACATGAACAAGGCAAAATCAAAGATGCCGCCCGAAACACGTTTGCCATCCACCATTACATGCTTTTCATCGAGGTGCCAGCCACGCGGACGCACCACCAAGGTCGCGATCTTTTCATTCAACTGATAGGTCTTACCGTTTTGCTCTAAGCGGATTTCACGACGTACAGCATCACGCAAATTGATTTGTCCTTGAATCTGATTCTGCCAGTTTGGTGTGTTCGAATCTTCGAAATCGGTCATGTAACTATCGGCACCAGAATTGAGCGCGTTGATGATCATCTTACGTTCAACAGGACCGGTGATTTCTACACGACGACATTGCAAAGCAGCAGGCAGCGGCGCGATGGTCCAATCGCCGGCACGAATGGCTGCTGTCTCGGGTAAAAAATCTGGGCGCTCACCTTGATCCATCCGTTGCGCACGCTCGACTCGTTTTGCCAATAGCTCCTGGCGACGCAGCTCGAAGCTACGGCTCAGTTTGGCGACCAAACTCAGCGCCTCAAAAGTTAAGATCTGTTCAAAACCTGGTTCGATAGGTGCACTAATGTGCATGCCCTCTGGTAAACGTAGTTGTGTCATAGCAGCCTCAGCGTTAAGAAAAAACCTGCATCATTGAATTGATTCATTGCACTGCACAATATTTTTATTTGTCTCAATAATTTCCGTCTAATTTGACTGATTCAGTCGCAAAAGCAAAAACTATTTAATAAAAACAAAAAAACGACATCAATAAAGAATCAATTCACTTCTTGATTCGCAGTATATTCAACATTTCCGTCAACATAATACGCCGAAATATCACAGTATTTTTGCGTTTTAGTTTCAAATCAGCGTTAATATGTCATTTATATACGCTTTTTTGTCACAAGACTTTGACGAGAAATAAACAAATAGAGTGCAGTAGGTCAACCAGAGATGCTTTGGCAGGACTTCGAGAGTCCTTGCTTGATCAACGAAGACGACCAACATTAACGCTCGATATAAACAGGTTTTACGAGGAGAAAACGGTGGATCAGTTTAAGCAGATTTCGACTTTTGCCGAAGTCGCCACACGCGGCAGTCTTTCCGCCGCAGCGAGAGCGGAAGGCGTCGCGCCCGCCATGATAGGTCGTCGTCTTGACGCACTAGAGGAAAGACTCAACGTTAAACTTTTACAACGGACCACTCGCAAGATTGCCCTCACCATCGAGGGTGCAGCATTTTTGGAAGATTGCCAAAGAATTCTCGCCGAACTTGAAGAAGCCGAAACCTCTGTTTCTGAGCGAAGTGCTAAAGCTAGCGGACAGCTCACCATTTCCGCCCCTGCTGGTTTTGGACGTCAACACGTAGCGCCGCTGATTCCACCATTCCTCGAGGAACACAAAGAAGTTCGCCTGACTTTGAATCTCAGTGATCGCGTGGTCGATTTGATTGGTGAAGGCGTTGACGTGGCAATTCGCATTGCCACCTTAACCGACTCAAATCTGATCGGCGTGAAATTGGCCGATAACAAACGCGTGGTTGTAGCCTCACCCGATTACATCAAAAAACATGGTCGCCCCGTTAGCCTGCACGAATTAAACCAACATAACTGCTTAACTTTCAGTAGCGATGGAAGTCAACGTGGCTGGACTTTCCGAGAAAACGGCAAGAATATCCTCTTAAAAGTCGAAGGCAATATGGTGTGCAATGATGGTGCTGTCTTGCACGATTGGGCCCTTTCGGGCAAAGGGTTGGCATGGCGCTCGATGTGGGAAGTTGGTAGCGAAATCGAACAAGGGAAACTGGTCACCGTTCTGGATGAATATACCGCACCAGGCAATGACATTTATGCGATCTTTGCACAGCGTCGACACCTTCCATTGCGCATTCGTGCTTTCGTTGACTACCTACGCGCAGCTTATAGCAAACCGAATTATTGGCAGCATAAGACCTAAGCGTGGGAACACTTCCCACCATCAGTCACCTCTATCGCGAAACTTAGAACAACTCAATCGACAACAAAAAAGGGCGAATTTTGATATTCGCCCTTTGCCCATTCAATCTCGACGCTCAGTCTCAGAACTCTTCCCAATCTTGATCTGGGCTACCATCATTGGCGCGTGAAGGTCGTGTTGCCGAATCCGCTTGCGCCGGTGCTGGTTTCGGCAAAGACTTCACTGCAACTTTCGCCGGTTTCTTCGCTGCAGCTGGAGCAGGTCGAGCGCGAGCGGCGGCTTGATTTGCCGACGTATCGTTGTCACTGAGTTTAAAGATACTCACGGCAGAATTAAGGTTATTCGCCTGTTCCTGCATACTACCTGCCGCCGCGGCAGCCTCTTCCACCAAGGCAGCATTCTGCTGCACCGCTTCATCCATCTTCGAGATAGCGATATTGACTTGAGCAATACCATCACTCTGCTCCACGCTCGCCGCGGTGATTTCGGCCATGATATCGGCCACACCTTTGATAGATACCACAATTTCATCCATCGTATGGCCAGCATCATCAACGAGGCGTGAGCCCGTCTCAACTTTCTCAACCGAGTCATTAATCAGCTCTTTAATTTCCTTAGCTGCGCTTGCGGAACGCTGCGCCAAACTACGCACCTCCGACGCCACCACGGCGAAACCACGCCCTTGCTCACCGGCCCGAGCAGCTTCTACCGCAGCGTTCAAAGCCAAGATATTGGTTTGGAAGGCGATGCCATCGATGACGCCAATGATATCGACAATCTTCTTCGAACTTTCTTTGATCGAATCCATGGTGTGAACCACATTGCCGACCACCTCACCGCCCTTGCTCGCAACAGTCGAAGCCTTCAAGGCTAGCGTATTTGCCTGACGCGCATTGTCCGCATTTTGCTGAACGGTGGAAGTCAATTCTTCCATGGATGATGCGGTCTCTTCCAAACTAGCTGCTTGATTCTCCGTGCGTGACGACAGATCCATGTTACCGCTCGCAATTTCCTCCGACGAGATTGCTATCGACGAGCTACCCTGTCGCACCACAGTGACTGTCTGAACCAAGTTCTGCCGCATGTTCTCCAAACCAGTCAACAACTGTCCCATTTCGTCGCTTGATCGGGCTCGAATTTGATTGGATAAATCACCGTTACCAATGGCTTCAAATTGTTCGAGTACAAAATTGAGCGGATGTGCAATCGCGATCAACAAGAAATAGGCCGAGATGAAAACCGCGATCAAACCGGCACTCACACCAATCAGATCAATCCAGACAAAAGTTTTGAAGTCAGATTGGCTCTTTTTCAGCAGGCCTTCCGCACTGTTAAATTGCATTTCATCGAGTTTGACAATCTTCGACGCAAACTCTTCATAAAGCTTTGGAACTTTATTTGAATTAATTTGATCGGCCTCTTGTAAATTGCCAGCCTTCAAAGCAGCGAGCATAGGAATAAGAGCATCAGAGAGAAATTTATCTTTGGCGGAACTAACCTCAGTTGACAGAGTTTTCTCCTCGCCTGCGTCCATCGGCAAACCCAAATATTTTTTCCAACTTGTATCGGACGTTTGAAGATAACCCTCAACCCGCTTGATCAATTCAGACGCATCACCTGCTTCAGGGTGTGCAATGCCACGATCGATAAGGACACGAGCTCGCAAGAGATTGATACGCGTCGACGACAATGCCTCAAGCGAAGGCAATTGATTACTATAAAGTTCATCAATCACTTGGTTACTGTTACGGACGCCATAAGCCCCCATCAAGCCACCGATAACTAACATGATCGCCATAACGGCCATCGTGGCAATCAATCGAAATCTGATCGTCAAATTCAACATACACTTTCCCTCTTATGGTCGAGACCTCAAAATCCAGAAACAAGTCGGACTACTGCATAAGTTAAACTATTGCCGAAAATCAACTTTGATTTAACGTAACTACGAGTATAGATATTTTCTTGGATGAAAGTAAGAAATATTGCTGAATTTCAATGAAAACGCTCAAAAAGCGACACCCTATCAATCGAAAATTTAGACGAAAAAAAACCCAGCACATATGCTGGGTTTTTCGGGGATCGAGAACAAGACTGTTCTACATTGCCGCAATTAGATTGCTTGGATGTTAGAAGCTTGTTTGCCCTTTGGGCCAGTTGTCACTTCGAAAGAAACGCGTTGGTTTTCTTTCAAAGATTTGAAACCGTTCGATTGAATCGCAGAGAAGTGCGCGAACAAATCTTCGCCGCCTTCGTCAGGAGTAATGAAACCAAAACCTTTAGAGTCATTAAACCATTTAACAATACCTGTTGCCATTACTATTTCCTATTTCAGTTAAAGTGGGCTAAAAAATAAGCCCGATACATCGTCTCAACCAAGCATGAAATGACAGCAGTTACTGCACTACAACCCCGAATTTCAACGACTCGTCGATTATACGCACATATTTTGAATAAAGTGTACTTTTACTTCAAACTTTCTTAATAAGTAGCATTTCGCGGTGAATTTTCCACAATAATCTTCTTTGTTTCGAACAGTACTCGTTGAATTGTTACAGTTGAGAGCAATCAGAATTATGAACTTCCTTACGCAAGAGATTGTCTGAACATTATGATTCAACTCCTGCTCAAAATTTCTTCGCTGGATTGTTGGCTCCCAATAGATAACCAAAAAAACGACTAACCACAAGCTCACATTGACCTACATGCTTCGATTTATTCTCTCTATCTTTCTTTCGATAAGCCCTTGTTGGGCAATCGCTCAAGCAAGCACGAATTCAAAAGCGGCTGTCGCGGCGCCTCTACTGCAGTGCTTCGTGAGCTACGCGGATCAAACTACCGTTGTCAAGACTCGCTTACAGCAATCTCCTTACGCCATTGAGCCTGTCGATATTGGGGGACGATTCACATTCAAAGCTGCGATGGTTGGCGACAAAGACAAAATCAATTACATCGCGTTGTACACCTACTTTCAAGCCTCACCAAAAGATTTACCGATTCATGAAGCCATTTATCGCGGTCCGTTCAAGCCCACTCACAAAGCGCAAACGCTGGGACCGGAAAACCATTTGTATGCCGGCGAAGTGGAACGTGAATTGAAATACAACTGCGAACTCAAATTGGAGGCGCAATAATGCAGGCTACTTTTATGCAAGCTAGGTTTAAACGGGCTACATTTTTTTGTATCGCTGTAGCGACTCTACTCGCCAGTCTCATCAGCTCCGCACATGCCGCGACGTCGAACCAAATCAAATCAGAAAAATCGCTGAGCCTTGTTTTTGTCGGTGACATCGTACTCGATGGCAAAGCTGGTGAGCACATACAGCGCGGGGCGGATCCGTTTAAAGGCGTAAAAAGAATTTTTGAAAGCGCCGACCTGAGAATCGCCAATCTCGAATGCGTGGTCGCCTTACAAGGCGAAGTGGTCGATAAGAACTTCAACTTCCGTGCGCATCCGAGAACTTTGCCTTACTTGGCAAAATATGTTGATGCCGTATCGATCGCTAACAATCATTCTGGAGATTTTGGACCGAAGGCTTTCAGCGAAATGCTGACTCACTTGCAACAGCATCAGATCGGTTTCTTTGGTGGTGGGAATGATCTCCAGCAAGCACACAAACCATTCATCATCGAGAAGAATGGATATCGCATCGCCCTGCTGGGCTACAACGAATTTATGCCAAGAAGTTTTGAGGCCACGGCGAAAGATGCTGGGGTCGCTTGGAGTGAAGACGAACAAGTTGCCGCAGATATCCGCGACGCCCGCTCTGTGTACAGCGCTGACATCGTCATCCCTTTCATGCATTGGGGTTGGGAAAACGAATTGCGATCAGGACCTCGGCAACGTGCTCTAGCACGCAAAATGATTGATGCGGGAGCCGATGCTGTCATCGGTGGACACCCTCATGTGATTCAAGATACCGAAGAATACAAAGGCAAGCCTATTATCTACAGTCTCGGCAATTTCATGATCGATGCAATGGACAACGCCAATCAAGCGCGTGGTTGGGCTGTGCGACTGGAATTGAAAGGCACCTCAGTGCAACGCTGGCAAACCCAGTTAATACAACTCGATGAAGAAGGCATACCGAACAGCACAGATGAACTAAGTGCATGCTGGTCCAAAGAAAAAGGCTTACAGACACAATGCAAGCCCTTCGTCGCAAAATGATATTTTAAAATTGATTTTTTTAATGACGACACGCCGTCAGAAAAGAAACGCTTGATCGGTTTCGATTTCCACATCGCTGTCTATCGTGGCGACACAGGCCAAGGCATAACCGTCATCTTTCTCATCAAAACTTAAGCTGGGCCACTCAATCAGATGTCGTACTCTGCCGCTTTTCACCAAGCATAGGCAGGTACGACAACTCCCATTGCGACAAGAGCTCACGAAACGAATACCCGCTTCTTGTGCTGCATTAAGTATCGTTTGGTTTTCTTGCACCTCGAATGTCCAGCCTTGCTTGAGCAAGCGAACTTGATGCCTTCTCGTCGTGTTATCAGTCAAGTTGTGTCAACTCAAAAGACAAACATCAAACCACTTTTTGCAAGCGCATGGCGATACTCATATCACCGGCGAGCTTCAGTTGTCCCGACATGAAACCCATCACTGGATTCAATTCACCATTCAATAATTTACCAAGGTCACTCAGGCTCAGGCTCACGGTACAATCAGCATCACGATCAACGTGATCAACGAGATGCGGGCGCACAATCGCATCGACCACGATCACACCATCAGACCCACAATCAAATTTCAAAACAGCGTTGAGGCTACTGTCCTGCCCTAACTTCTCGCGAATCTTCGCTGCGCAAGCTTGCAAATCCATTTTCTACTCCAAGCGATTTCAAGGTAAAAATATGATGTACTCAAGAATTATTTGAGCACGCAAGTGAGCATCCAGAAAAACTCATTACGGCTCAAACGCACATCGCGTGCAACGGCAGAAAATTTCTTTTTCAAGAAACTATCGCTAGGAAAATTTTTTAAGACTTCCATGCGACTACCATCTGGCAATTGGCGCATCTGATAGGTATTACCCTCGGCATCCGTACGTGCGGTCGGCGGCGTAAAATCTTCCACGAAATTATCATCCACCAAGACCACGAAACCGCCAGCGCCAAGCGTTTGGCGTAGATGCTTAAATACTTTGGTATAGTCTTCGCGCTTGATGTGCGACCAAACACCGCCACCAAAACAGGCCGTGAAGCGTCGCCCTTCTGGTAGCTCAGGATTCAGCCAATCGAGCTCGGCGAATTCAACGTTCTCCAAAACGAATTCACGCTCTTGGGCAATCTCCAACATGATGGGATTGATGTCCGTGGCGAGTACCGACTTTGCATTTTCCGCGATCGCTTCGGTCCAATATCCCGTACCACAACCAAGCTCCAAAACCTCGTGATTCGCGAGTGCCTCGCTGACATGCTCAGCCGCCGCCTCAGCATCTTCATCCAAATCAGGTTCCAGATACTTGTCTTCATAAATCTCTGCGACAGCCGCGTAATACGCAGCCAAACTATTTTCTGCCATAGCTTCTTCTTTCCGACTTTTTCCAATTCTTTAAATTCTTCAACTTAAGCAGAGGCTCGTCACGCTCACATCAACAACGACGATTTCGCTCAATCGACCTTTTCCACTATGCTTCATCACAGGTCGTAGTTGTCTTTACCACCCTGCATGACTTGATCGATCAACTTGCGATTCATGCTCGGCGAAAGCTGCTCAATGAAAGAATACATGTAGCTACGCAAATACGCGCCTTGCCGAACGGCGACCCGCGTAACGTTCATGCCGAACAAATGGCCGGCCGGAATCGCACGTAAATTGGTATCGCGTTCCGCATCGAAAGCCACACCGGCGATAATGCCGACTCCCATTCCCAATTCGACATAAGTCTTAATCACGTCAGCATCAATCGCTTCCAGCAGAACATCGGGCTTGAGCTGTTTGACCTCAAAGGCATGATCGATTTTGCTGCGCCCAGCGAACGCCGTGTCATAGGTAATCAAAGGATACTTGGCAATTTCCTCAAGTGCGATCGACTTGCTCTTTAACAGCGGGTGATCAACTGGAACCACCACCACGTGCTCCCATTGATAGCAAGGCATAGAAACGAGGCCATCGACATTAGTAATCGCCTCGGTCGCAATTGCCAAATCCGCTTGATCACGCATCACCATTTCCGCAATTTGTTTAGGGCTACCTTGCAACAAAGACAGGCGCACTTTGGGATATTTCTGCATGAAAGTCTGAATCAACTTTGGCAAGGCGTAGCGCGCTTGGGTATGGGTGGTTGCGATCGTGAAGCTACCACTGTCTTGCGCGGCGAACTCTTTGCCGATGCGTTTCAAGCCATCGATTTCTTGCATGATCATTTCGACCGACTTCAGTACCGCACGTCCTGGTTCCGTCAAGCCGCGAATACGCTTACCGTGACGAGCGAATATATCGATACCGAGCTCTTCTTCGAGTTCGATAATCGCTTTGGACACGCCTGGCTGTGAAGTGAACAGCGCTTTCGCTGCTTCAGTCAAATTAAAGTTTTGACGCACCGCTTCGCGCACAAAACGCAATTGATGTAGATTCATGTTGAAGTCCCGTATTGGAAAAGTACGCTGCCTCCTTTATAAGAAAGCAAGTCATAACAACAGGATTGATATGTTATTTGAAGTATATAGAGTTGAGGGCGATTTGACCATCAAGACGATGAGCGATCTCAGCATGCTCGATCCACATATTTGGCTCACAGCTGAAAGCGAGGCTATGCGTTCTAGCAATTCCAACAACACGTTTTGGCATCTAAGAGAATTGGAATTCGCGCGAAAGTACCCATGATCAATCACCCAAGATCATGGGTCAAACACCGCCTAACATACGTGTCACCGCACGCAAGCATGCAAACCCATCAATCAATCCCGGTGATATTCCACTACGCTTTGTTCAATCGCACCGAAGATGGATTTGCCATTTTTATCCAACATCTCGATGCGAATTTTGTCACCGAATTTCATAAACTCTGTGGTCGCTTGACCTTCGTTCGCGATCATTTCAAGTGCGCGTTTTTCTGCGATGCAGCTAAATCCTTTCTTGGGATCTTTATTCGACACTGTGCCTGATCCGACGATCGTGCCAGCGCGAGCATTACGCGTTTTGCACAAGTGTGTGATCAACTGTGGGAAGGAAAAAACCATATCCACACCAGCATTGGGCTGACCAACTAACACATCATTCCATGTCGAGCGCAGAGGCAAATGCACCTTACCGTCTTTCCAAAACTCGCCTAATTCGTCTGGCGTTACCGCCACTGGCGAAAAACTCGAAGCAGGCTTGGATTGGAAAAATCCAAAACCTTTCGCTAATTCCGCAGGAATCAAATTACGCAAAGAGACGTCGTTGACCAGCATCAATAATCGAATGTGTTCCTGCGCTTCTTGTACTTTCACACCCATCGGCACATCGCCAGTGATCACGGCGATTTCACTTTCGAAATCGATGCCCCACTCTTCAGATAACAAAGCGATATCGTCCGTTGGGCCAATAAAATCATCACTACCGCCTTGGTACATCAGGGGATCATGCCAAAAACTCTCAGGCATTTCTGCGTTGCGAGCCTTGCGCACCAATTCAACGTGATTGACATACGATGAGCCATCTGCCCACTGAAACGCACGTGGCAATGGCGCCATACAATTTTTAGGATCAAAGTCAAAACTATTAATGCCGCGACCAGCATTCAGACGCTCGTAAACCGCTTCTAACTGCGGCGCAATGAAATTCCAATCGTCAAGCGCATGCTGCAAACTGCGAGCAATGCCATCAGCGATTTGGGCGGTTTTCAGATCACGAGAAACCACAGCCAATTGGCCATCACGGGTACCGTCTTTTAGCGTTGCAAGTTTCATTTTGCGTAAGTCCTAAACGAAGAATTCAAAATCAAAAACCAAGTATGCCTACCAACAATCTACCAGGGAAAGGCAGCGTTAAAGCCCGTTTGCAACATCCTAAATCGACGCCTCAATTTGGATATGCTAAGCTTCAGCCGCACTCAAATCGACTGCGCTACGGCATCGAAAATCCATCGAAGATTAACAAACATCCGACGAGTTCCATACGACATTGTACCGCAGCCATAAAGGAAGCCCAATTGCAAAACACAGCCAAGCTCCAATACTTTGTCGATACGGAACGCCTCAGTCTGCGTACGCTCAGCGTCGAAGACGCCGAGTTTTATCTCTCCTTAGTCAACGATGCTTCCTTCATCAAGAACATTCGCGACAAAGGCATCCGTACCATTGAGCAAGCGCAACAGGCGATCACAACCGGCCATCAAGATATTCAAGAAAAACTCGGCTTTAGTCTCTATCTCGTCGAGAGAAAAAGCGACCAAGCAAAACTTGGTTTGTGCGGTTTGGTAAAGCGCGACAATTTACCAGGAGTCGATATCGGCTACGCTTTTTTGCCTGATTTCTGGCGTCAAGGCTTTGCCGAAGAAGCGTGCCGCGGCATTCTTGATTGGGCAAAAAATGGTCTCAACTTCAAGGAGCTCTACGCGATTGTCTCACCAAGCAATCTTGCGTCTGCGAATTTACTGAAAAAACTCGGCTTTCAATTGCAAGAACAACTGAACTGGGAGGATGGTCCAGTTCAGTTATTTCGCTTAAATTTTGTCCTCAACTGACTAACTCAACAATCGATCAGTCTCGAAGAAAACTCAAATCACCTAGCTTGACGATCACAAGAAACGATCAAGGATTTTGCGGCTATGTTTATCGATGCCAAACATATCGCGAATCAAAAAGTGAATGCCGTGATTATCCGAAATCAAGAGTGAGTCTTTACCGATACGACGAATGTCTTCGTCGCCTTTCAAGACAAATTGCGTATTGCCACGATCGGTCTCTACTTGCCAGGTACAAGGTGTCGCAAAACTCGTCACACTCACGATCCGCAAAATCTCAGGCATAAACTCACGGCCTTCGAGTTCGCCTTCGATCAGTTGACGAATCTCTTCTTTCAGGTCGGCTAAGTCATCAATCCAAGCGACTTCTTGCCCATTCTCAAGCACCAATGAAATTCCCTGCGTTGGCGCCTGAATCGGGAATGCACGAACGGGACTGACGTCGTAATGATGATTGCCATCGGCATCGGTGAGCACCAGCTTACGGAATTGATCGCGTTGTAATTCAAATGCTGTTGTCATGCTTATTCTCCTGCCACCGCTGCCGCAGCTTCATTACGAGCTTGCGCTTCATACAAACGGAAATACGCGCCCTCTTTCGCCATCAGTTCATCGTGACTACCGACTTCCACCACTTCGCCGCGATCCAAGACGACCAAGCGATCCGCTTTATGCAAAGTCGACAAGCGATGCGCAATCGCAATCGTCGTACGGCCTTGAACCAAATTATCGAGTGCTTTTTGAATTTCTTTTTCGGTCTCAGAATCGACTGACGCGGTTGCTTCATCCATGATGAGAATGCGTGGATCAATCAACAAAGCGCGTGCGATAGAAATCCTTTGGCGTTCGCCGCCCGACAAGCCTTGTCCACGTTCACCGACCATGGAATCGTAACCTTGCGGCAAGCGTAAAATGAATTCGTGGGCATGTGCGGCGCGTGCAGCAGCGATGATTTCCTCACGAGTCGCATGCGGTTTGCCATAAGCGATATTGTCAGCAATCGTACCGAAGAATAAGAACGGCTCTTGCAAGACCAAGCCTATTTGGCTGCGATATTGCGACACCGGATACGAACGAATATCGACGCCATCCAGCAAAATCGCACCTTCTGCCACATCATAGAAGCGGCAAATCAAGTTAACCAAAGTACTCTTGCCAGAACCACTATGTCCTACCAAGCCTATCATCTCACCAGGTTGGACACTCAAACTGATGCCACGATTGACAGCGCGATTACCATAACGGAAGCCCACTTCACGCAATTCGATTTGACCTTTGACTTCTTTAATCTGCACCGGATTTTGTGGTTCAGGCACGCTAGAAACATGATCCAAAATATCGAAAATACGTTTCGCCGCCGATGCTGATTTTTGCGTCACGGATACGATGCGACTCATCGAATCAATACGGCCGTAGAAGTTGCTGATGAAGGCAACGGCCGCCACCAAAGCACCAACCGTAATTTCCTCGTGCGCAATTTGCCAGATACCAAATACCCAAACGACCAGAATACCCAAGTCGGTCAAGAAAGAAACCGTTGGCGAGAACAAGGACCACACCTTATTCAACTTATCATTGACCGCCAGATTATTTTTATTCGCTGTACGGAAACGGGTCGCTTCGCGTTGCTCTTGCGCGAAAGCTTTCACCACACGGATACCAGGTATGGTGTCAGCCAAGACATTCGTCAACTCGCCCCATACGCGGTCAATTTTCTCGAAACCAGTACGCAATTTGTCGCGCACCAAATGAATCGCCCAAGCGATCAGCGGCAAAGGCAATAGAGTCACCAAAGCCAACTTCGTATTGATTTGCAAGAGGAACGCCGCGGTCATAAAAAACATCAGCACGTCGGTCGCAAAATCCAGCAAATGCAAGGACAAATAGACGCAAATCCGATCACTCTCACTACCGATCCGCGACATCAAGTCACCGGTGCGTTTATTTCCAAAATACTCGAGCGAAAGTTTCAATAAATGTTCATACGTTGCTGTACGTAGATCGGCACCGATACGTTCAGATACCAAGGCCAAAATATAGGTTTTGCCCCAACTTAAGAGCCAAGCCAGCACCGCCGCGCCCAATAAGCCGCCGATATAAGTCGCGACCAATGAAACTTCAACATGCTGACCACTTTGAAATGGAATCAACACTTCATCCGTCAAAGGCTTGGTGAGATAGCGCGGAATCATATGTGACGCCGTGCCCAACAACATCAATGTGAAGCCGATCGCTAGCTGGAAACGATAAGGACGAGCGAAACGCCACAAGCGGAAAAGAGTCCAGGTCGATGGCGGTGTATGAACTACCTTGGTACAAACCGGACACTCTTCTTGATCAGGTTCTAAAATTGCCTTGCAACTCGGACAGGTATTTTGCTCAACTTTTGGCGCTGGCTTGCCAGTCACCACTTCTTCCAAGCGTTCTTTGAAACCATCCATCAAACGAATGATCAACAGATTCTGCCCCAAGGTAAAACGCCAGTGCGCGAGCAAGCCGTCGGCATTCGACAGTTCCAAATGCCCTACGCCAGCGTGATCATGATGACGCATTTGCAAACCGTCTTGATAGTCCCAAGTCTGCCATGTGGCTACATCAGGTGAGCGTGCCATTAAACGTTGATTGGTGACGACAATCACCCCTGAGCGAAATTGCAATCGCGCATCGAGATCAGTTTCTACAATATGGAGTACCGTTTCGTTTTCCCGAAGTTGCGCCTGAATTTGTTCAGACCAAGTTGGCACCAGCGTGACGGAAGTTGTCATTAGTATGTTGATCCTCAATGGAAGTAAGCAGCGCTCGCTACAGAAACTTGTTAGCGTCGGCGCCACAAATAAAAGGCGGTCAATGGCAGAAAAGTGATGTTCTACGACCGACATTTCATTGCCAAAAAATTACAAATTGCAAGGAGTTTGCATCAAGCTCTATGACTGAATGCACAATTTACGGTATTCTGTCGAAAGAGAAACAAAATCCTTGCGATCATCTGACCTTGCACTTGCGCTCAAGTATACCAGCAAGACAATGCCAGACGATTTCAATTTTGTGTCCATTAACGCACATGTCAGCCTATCGATGACATACGCGTTAATAGACTTAGTGCCCGCCAAAATAGTTGGAAACCTTCAGCAGATCTGATGTTTCGAGTGAAGGCAAGGCACTTTCGATGCAAAATAGCAAGAATAAAATTCAATAAATACAGACATTATTCATGACGACAAAAAAGAGAGAGATTACGCCGCTACGTATTAACCATCTTCGCGGTCCTAATATTTGGACATATCGTCCAGTCATTGAAGTTGTGCTCGACATTGGTGAATTCGAGGAACTTCCGTCTAATAAACTTCCCGGTCTGTATGAAAGATTGACCTCTGCCCTGCCCGGCTTGGCGCTTCACCGTTGTGGCGTAGGTGAACCCGGTGGTTTTTTAGAACGCCTGAAAGAAGGCACTTGGGTTGGTCACATCCTCGAACACGTGGTACTAGAAATCCAAAATCTCGCCGGCATGAAAACCGGTTTCGGTCAAACGCGCTCGACCCATATCGACGGCGTGTACAAAATGGCTTTCCGTACTCGTCAAGAACAAGTCGGACGTGCGGCCTTGAACGTTGCTCGTGAACTGTTGATGGCCTGCATCGATGATAAGCACTTCGATCTCGCCGCTCAGATCACAGAATTACAAGACATGGTCGACTCACTTTGCCTCGGCCCAAGTACTGGCCACATTGTGGATGCCGCAACCGATCGCAAAATTCCATCTATCCGTTTAACCGAAGGCAATTTGGTGCAGCTAGGTCATGGCTGCGCTCAACGTCGCATTTGGACTGCTGAAACTGATCGTACAAGCGCGATTGCTGAAAGTATCGCTAGCGACAAAGACATGACGAAGTCACTGCTGAAAGCCTGTGGCGTCCCAGTTCCGGAGGGAACTTTGGTACGCAGTGCCGATGAAGCATGGGAAGAAGCCCAAGATATTGGCTCTCCGGTCGTCATCAAACCTTACGACGGCAATCATGGCCGTGGCGTGACCTTGAATCTAACAGGTCAAGAAGAGATTCGCGAAGCGTATGACCTCGCCGTGCGCAAAGGTGAGAGCAAGAGCGTGATTGTTGAGCGTTACATCACAGGTAATGAACACCGCCTTTTGATCGTCGGAGACAAACTAGTTGCCGCCGCAAAAGGTGATTCTTTGTGGATTACTGGTGATGGTAAATCGACGGTAAAACAATTGGTCGACGCACAAATTAATATCGACCCCCGCCGTGGCATGACTGAAGAGTTCCCGCTGAGCTTGGTGCAACCAGACGTCAGCGCCGAGATCATTTTAGAATTGAAACGCCAAGGCATGACGCATGAGTCCATCCCACAAGATGGTCAAAAAGTCCTGATTCAAATTAATGGTAATGTCGCAATCGACGTTACCGACGAAGTTCACCCTGAGAACGCCCGCCTCGCCGCGCTCGCCACTCGCATCGTTGGCTTAGACATCGCCGGGATCGACCTCGTCTGCGATGACATCACACGTCCACTGCAAGAACAAGGCGGTGCGATTATTGAAGTCAACGCCAGCCCTGGACTGTTGTCGCACTTAAAACCCGCCGAAGGAAAACCACGTGATATCGGCTCTGCCATCATCAAACATTTGTTCGGCGAAAAGGATAACGGCCGCATTCCTATCGTTGGCATTAGTGGCAGCAAAGGCACCAGCTTGATTGCTCGTTTGATTGGCAGCATGCTCAGCATGAGTGGTCAGTATTCTGGCGTGTCTTGCGCCGATGGCCTCTATCTTGATCAAAGACAAGTCGTCAAAACTGATTGCACGCGTTGGGACGCCGGCCAACGTCTACTCTTAAATCGCAATGTACAAGCAGCCGTCTTCGAATCCAATGCAAAAGGCATACTAAACGACGGCTTGCCCTATGACCGCTGCAAGGTTGGTGTTGTCACCGATTTCGATGGTCATGCTGAGCTTGGTGAACACTACATCACCGAAGCCGATCAAATGTTCAAAGTCATGCGCACCCAAATTGACGTCGTGCTCGACAATGGCTTCGCCGTGATTAACGCTGCGATTGATTGTGCCGGCGAATTGGCCGAATTGTGCGATGGCGAAGTGATTTACTACGGCATTACTACGCACAGCGGCTCCATGGCAAAACATTTGCAGCAAGGTAAACGCGCAGTCTATCTAAAGGATGACAACATCATCTTGGGCATGGGTGTACACGAAACCACATTAATGAGTTTGCACAGTCTCAAGCCTGCCAAAGTTGAACAACCGGAAGCCGTTTTGGCGGCGGTGGCGGCAGCTTGGGCGATGGGCATCAGTGCAGATTTGATCGGTGCGGCTTTGCGTAATTTCGATTCCGCACCACCGAAAAAACTGTACTAAGACCACGCACATCTTACTTGAACTGTACTTAAATTGTACTGAATAAGCCCGAAGCCGACGACGGCACGAGCATCGAATATCGCGACAATCATCGCCACAGAAGCTACGAGATAGGATTAAGTTTTATGGAAGTATCACGCATCAGAGCCCTTCGCGGACCAAATCTCTGGACTCATCACACTGCAGTGGAAGCGATTGTTCGCTGCCAAGCCAACGAATTATCTATCGTCGAGATCCCAGAATTTGAAGCACGCTTACGAGCGCTCTTTCCTGAAATTGGCCCTTTGCAGGCGACTGGCCATGACGATGCCATTCCTCTTGCGCGCGTCTTCGAACTGGCAACGCTGGCCTTGCAAGCGCAAGCTGGTTGCCCGGTGACCTTTAGCCGCACCACGCCGACCTTAGAAGATGGCGTATTTCAAGTTGTTGTCGAATATTCAGAAGAAGATGTCGGCCGTTTGGCATTGGAACTCGCGGAAAAATTGGTTAACGCTGCACTGTCGAACACCAGCTTTGATTTAGCAGCAGCCCTCCATGAGCTGCGTGAATTGGACGAAGACTTACGCTTAGGCCCTTCAACTGGCTCTATCGTCTATGCGGCTGTAGCGCGCAACATCCCCTATCGTCGCCTGACTAGCGGAAGTTTGGTCACTTTCGGCTGGGGCAGCAAACAACGCAAGATTCAAGCTGCCGAAATGGACGGCACCAGTGCCATTGCTGAAGCGATCGCGCAAGACAAAGAGCTCACAAAGAAATTATTAGATGCCGCTGGCGTTCCAGTGCCACTCGGTCGCACTGCTTTAAATGCCGAAGACGCATGGGCAATCGCCCAAGAAATCGGTTTACCTGTGGTCGTCAAACCAAAGGATGGCAACCAAGGTAAAGGCGTGACCGTCAACGTCACGACCCGTGAGCAACTCGACGCCGCCTACGTCGCCGCCTCTGAATTCCGCGATGACATTTTGGTCGAACGCTACTTACCTGGCAACGACTTCCGTTTGCTGGTGGTTGGCAACAAACTGGTTGCCGCAGCGCGCCGCGACCCACCTCAAGTGGTCGGCGATGGCACCCACTCAGTGCGTGAGTTGGTCGAACAAGTCAACAAAGATCCTCGTCGCGGCAGTGGACATGCCACGTCCTTAACCAAGATTCGTTTCGACGACATCGCCTTGGCGAGTTTAGCGAAGCAAGGTTACGACGCTGACTCCGTCCCTACCAAAGGAACCCGTGTCATCTTGCGTAACAATGCCAATCTCTCCACCGGTGGCTCCGCCACTGATGTGACCGATGACGTTCACCCAGAAGTGGCCGCCCGCGCTGTCGCTGCTGCGCAAATGGTCGGACTCGAAATTTGCGGTGTCGACTTGGTGGCCGACAGCGTCTTGAAACCCATTGAAGAACAAAATGGTGGCATTGTCGAAGTCAATGCCGCACCTGGCTTGCGCATGCATCTATCTCCATCGTTCGGCAAAGGCCGTGCGGTTGGTGAAGCCATCGTTGCTGCGATGTTCGCCGATGGTGAAGATGGACGTATTCCGATTATTGCCGTCACTGGCACCAACGGCAAAACCACAACAGTACGTTTAATTTCACACTTGCTAGCCTCAAGCGGTTTGCGCGTCGGTATGACCAATACCGATGGCGTGTACGTCGAAGGACGTCAAATCGATAGCGGCGACTGTAGCGGCCCACGTAGTGCTCGTAATGTGCTGTCTCATCCGGACGTGGATGCAGCCGTATTTGAAACTGCGCGCGGCGGCGTTTTGCGTGAAGGTTTAGCTTATGATCGTTGTAAAGTCGCGGTCGTGACCAATATCGGCACAGGTGACCACTTAGGTTTGAATTACATCACGACTGTCGAAGATCTGGCAGTCTTAAAGCGCGTGATTGTACAAAACGTGGCAGACAATGGTGTCGCAGTCTTAAACGCAGCAGATCCTATCGTTGCAGGCATGGCAAAAAATTGTACGGGCGCTGTCACTTTCTTCGCCGCCGATTCTAACCTACCGGTGATGGCAGCACATCGCGTCAAAGGCCATCGCGTTGTCTTCATCGAAGATGGTGACTTGGTCGCAGTCGAAGGTAAATTGATGCAACGTATTCCTTTGACCGACATCCCTATCACACGCAATGGCAGCATTGGCTTCCAAGTTGAAAATGTGATGGCATCAGTGGCTGCAGCATGGGGTATTAATTTGAGCTGGGATGCGATTCGCAAGGGTCTCAAAACCTTCATGAACGATAGCGACAATGCGCCAGGCCGTTTCAATGTTTTCGATTATCGCGGCGCGACATTAATTGCCGATTACGGTCATAATCCAGACGCAATTACTGCCTTGGTACAAGCTGTCGATAGCATGCCAGGCAATCGTCGTACCGTGGTGATTAGTGGTGCCGGTGATCGCCGCGATCAAGACATTCGTCAACAAACAGAAATCCTTGGTAAAGCTTTCGATCAAGTCATCTTGTATCAAGACCAATGCCAACGCGGTCGTGCCGATGGCGAAGTGGTTGCCCTACTCCGCTCTGGTTTAGAAGGCGCACCACGAACATCGAATATCAAGGAAATCAATGGCGAATTCATCGCAATCGACACTGCCTTGGCTTCATTGAATCCGGGTGATCTGTGTTTGATTTTGATCGATCAGGTGGAAGAATCTCTGGTGCATATCGCAAAGCGTATTGAAGAATCTAAGGCAAGTGCATAAACGATAAAGCACCCAAAACAAGAAGAGCTGACTCTCACGAGATCAGCTCTTTTTTCTTTACCCTCGAACGAGGCATCACACCAGTAACCTTCCGTTCCTACGTTCTCTATCTACCTTAAGGTCGCCCAAGGATGGACACGACATTATCGTGACCACCAGCACCGAATAGCTGCTCTTTTAAGACCGCCAACTGGTCACGCACTCGCGCCGCCTGTTCGAATTCAAGATTCTTGGCGTGATCGAGCATCAATTTTTCGAGGCGTTTAATTTCTTTACTGATTTGCTTCTCGCTCATGGCCTCATACTTAGCCTGCTCTTGGGCGACTTTGCGCTCATCTTGCGCTTCCTGCGGATTATAGACGCCGTCGATGATGTCTTTAATCTTCTTGTTGATACTGCTCGGCGTAATATTATTTTCGGCGTTGAAGGCAATCTGCTTGGCGCGACGACGCTCGGTCTCATCAATCGCGCGTCGCATCGAATCGGTGACACGATCCGCATACAAAATTGCCGTACCATTGAGATTACGCGCCGCACGGCCGATGGTTTGAATCAGGCTACGTTCTGAGCGCAAGAAGCCCTCCTTGTCCGCATCCAAAATCGCCACCAAGGACACTTCAGGCAGATCCAAACCTTCGCGCAAGAGGTTAATCCCCACCAAGACGTCGAAAGCGCCGAGTCGCAAATCACGCAGAATCTCAACCCGCTCGACGGTATCGATATCGCTATGTAGATAACGCACCTTGACACCGTTGTCTGCCAAAAACTCTGTCAATTGTTCTGACATACGTTTGGTCAGCGTCGTCACCAACACCCGTTCATTAAGCTTCACGCGCTCATGAATCTCATTGAGCAAATCATCGACTTGTGACAAAGCTGGCCGTACTTCGATGCGGGGATCCACCAAACCCGTCGGACGCACCACCTGCTCGACCACTTGATCAGCATGCTGTTTTTCGTACTCAGCTGGAGTCGCAGAAACGAAGACCGTTTGCCGCATCTTGCTTTCAAACTCTTCGAATTTGAGTGGGCGATTGTCGAGTGCGGAGGGCAAGCGAAAGCCATAGTCGACCAAATTAGTTTTGCGCGAGCGATCGCCGTTATACATGGCACTGAGCTGCCCCACCAAAACATGCGATTCATCTAAAAACATAATCGCATCAGATGGTAAATAGTCGACCAAGGTCGGTGGCGGTTCGCCTGCTTTAGCACCACTCAAATGACGCGAGTAATTTTCAATACCTTTGGTGAAACCGATTTCTGCCAACATCTCCAAATCAAAGCGCGTGCGTTGTTCAATGCGCTGCTCTTCGATCAATTTATTTTCACGACGGAAAAAGGCAATACGATCGCGCAGTTCTTCTTTAATTGTCTCGACGGCTCGCAATACTGTTTCACGCGGCGTGACGTAATGGGAGCCCGGATACACCGTAAAACGTGGAATCTTTTGTCGCACTTTGCCAGTTAAAGGATCAAACAAGGCGATACTTTCAACCTCATCATCAAACATCTCTAAGCGTACTGCCAGTTCTGCATGTTCAGCAGGAAAAATATCCAGCGTGTCACCACGTACACGGAAAGTCCCACGACCAAAATCGACTTCGTTGCGGGTGTACTGCATTTGAATCAGCCGCGCAATCACATCGCGTTGGCTCAGTTTATCGCCGGTACGCAAAGTGAGAATCATCTTGTGGTACTCGTTCGGGTTACCGATACCGTAAATCGCCGATACAGTCGCCACAATGATGACATCACGGCGTTCCATCAAACTTTTCGTACAAGACAAACGCATTTGCTCGATATGCTCATTGATTGCCGAATCTTTTTCGATGAACAAATCGCGTTGAGGGACGTAAGCTTCAGGTTGATAGTAATCGTAGTAACTGACAAAGTACTCAACCGCATTGCGCGGAAAAAATTCTTTAAACTCGCTGTATAACTGCGCTGCGAGAGTTTTGTTCGGCGCAAAAATAATGGCAGGTCGTCCAGTACGCGCGATCACATTCGCCATGGTGTATGTCTTACCCGAACCCGTCACACCAAGCAAAGTCTGGAAAAACAAGCCGTCGTTAATGCCTTCAACCAGCTGTCCAATCGCAGTGGGCTGATCGCCAGCAGGCTCGAAAATCTGGCATAGCTGGTATGGCGAATCAGGAAAAGTCACAAACTTTTCTTCGCTGGTTACTTCCTGGACCACAGGCTTATTCGACATAGGGCATTCTCAAAAATCAAAAAACTAAGGCAGGCAAACTGTATATTTATCCAGTATAACAAATGCCGCTATCTTTTGTCAGATCAACTCTTGCAATGCTATGATCTTGCCTTTTTTACCAAACAAATGTCTTTTTACCAAACGAAGTTTCACGGCTATTGCCTGAACTGCGATCATCCAGCACCAAAAAAATTCTGCCCCGAATGCGGTCAAGAAACGCATCATGAGAAGCCTAGCTTATGGCATTTCATTCACGAATATCTACATCACTATATCGCCCTCGAAGGCAAATTAATTGGCACCTTGCGCACCCTCATTTTTTCACCAGGCGTACTCAGTCAAGAATACCTATGTGGTCGAAAACAAAAATATGTTGGACCACTTGCCCTTTATCTGAGCGTGAGTTTCGTATTCTTTCTGGTCCTTCTGCTTATCGTGAACTTTTCTAGTTCCGACAATGAGACAAGCAAGCACCAAACTCCGACACCGACAGCAGCAAGCACGCTCGACAAAACGTCAAGCACATTAGAGTCATCCGCGATATCTCAGACTTCAACAATCACACCAAAGTTTACCCCCAGCACAAAAACGGTCAGTCAGAAAATGCCCTATGCATATTTCGCCTTCATTCCCGTCTACGCATTGCTGCTGGCCTTTTTTTACCGCAAGCGTTCCATGCTCTACGGAGAACACCTCGTCTTTGCTTTACACTTGCACGCTGGGACGTTTGCGATACTGCTCATTCTCAGCGTCTTTCCCAATATTCACGGAGCATTCGTCATCATTTCCATCCTTCTCCACCAATATTTGAGTTTTCATCATTTCTACCGTGGGCGATGGTGGCCGCAAGCGCTCAGGTACTTAGCATTATCAGCAAGCTATTCAATCATTTGTTTTCTTTCGATTGCAGTCGCCACATTCATTTATTCGAAGTAGCGCAAAAAAACTTTTGACAAGATCGCCTTTGACCACTATAATTTTTGTCTCTGTTCCCTGATAGCTCAGTCGGTAGAGCGACGGACTGTTAATCCGCAGGTCCCTGGTTCGAGTCCAGGTCGGGGAGCCACAGAATTCGAAGTAAGCGCGTTGCAAAACGTCGCGTAGTAAAAGTTAAGAAGCTAGTCTTCTATTCCCTGATAGCTCAGTCGGTAGAGCGACGGACTGTTAATCCGCAGGTCCCTGGTTCGAGTCCAGGTCGGGGAGCCAAATAAAAAGCCTTGTAGAGATACAAGGCTTTTTTGTTTTTCACGCGCCGCCACACACACGCATCAATAACGTCGCCCCACCGCCAACATTCTCATCCAAGTAAAACCTCGCCAACACCAGGGCGCACAAAGCCCTCACTACAAGATCCGAAGACCCATGCGGCATTCCACACTCTTTTGTGTTAAAGTCTCGCCTTCGCTAGGGGTCCTGCACTTTTTGAAGCATCAAAAAGTTGCGGGTGAGATAGTCCCTTGAACCTGATCTGGATAATGCCAGCGAAGGGAAGCGTAAGGTGTTTTGTGCGACTCATCGGTCGCAATTATGCTCGCACTCTCAGTGCACTGGCCTAAATACCGTCACTTCTTCGTTCGCTGATATTACTCATCCAGCCGAATTTCATAGAAGAAGCAAACATCATGACGACAACATCATTTAAACCAAAACTGCTCGCCCTCAGTCTTAGCGCGGCCTTCTCCACAACAACTCTACCAAGCCACGCTCAAGACAGTTCCAAAACACAAAGTTTGCAAGAAATCGTGGTCAGCGGCACTCGCACCACCAAGGTTGAGTCGAGTAAGGTAGGTGGCTTCCTCGAAAACAGCCTACAAGACACACCACTATCCATCAATGCCTTCTCGAGTGCTCAACTACAAGATCTACGCATTCGCCAAACTACTGATGCAAGCAAATTCGACGCCAGTATTAACGATGCCTACAATGCGGTCGGCTACGCCGAGCAATTCTCGATTCGCGGCTTTGCCCTCGATAACTCCAGCAGCTATCGCAAAGATGGATTCGCGATTCCAGGTGACGCTTCCATCCCACTGGAAAATAAAGAACGCATCGAAATCCTGAAAGGCATTAGCGGTTTCCAGGCAGGATTTACCACGCCCGGCGGAATGATTAACTACGTCACCAAACGCCCTTCCAACAACGATCTACGGTCGATCACATTAGAAGCAAGCGAACGCGGCACTTTGTATGGGGCGGTCGATCTTGGCGGCAAAACCAGCAACAAACAATTTGGCTACCGCCTCAATGCCGCCAATGAACGTCTGCGTTCCTACATCAAAGGCGCCGATGGCGAACGTCAGTTTGCATCAATTGCCTTAGACTGGAAGCCAAGCGCACAAAGCTTATTGCAATTCGACGCCGACTATCAGCACAAATCACAATTGTCTGCGCCGGGTTTTCAACTCTTCAACGGCACCGCACTGCCAGTTGGCATCAAAGCAGACATGATGCTCAACAATCAAAAATGGGCCAAACCGGTTGATACGCGCAATCAAAACATCGGCGCTCGCTTTGAATATCAATTGAATCAAGATTGGAATTTCAGCCTCGCCAGCAACTACCACGAATTCAAACGCGACGACTTCACCGCCTTCCCTTACGGCTGCAGTGCGCAAGAACTCTATCCAGGTTATTGCGCCAATGGTGATTACGACGTTTATGACTACCAAAGCGTCGGCGAACTCAAAAAGCTGCAAGGCAACCTAGCGTTACTCACTGGCAAGTTCGAACTCGCTGGAACTCATCATCAATTAGCGGCCGGCTTCAACAACTCAGAACGTCGCGACTACTACGGTGACTATGCATACGAGCATGCCGGTGCGAGTAATGTATTCCATCCAGTTGCGGTACCACCATCAGCAAACAAAACTGGTCCGGTTAGCCTGCGTCGCACCGACAAAGAAAACTCCCTCTTCGTGCAAGACATCATTGCTTTGGACAAGCAGTTCGACCTGCATCTCGGCTTACGTCACCTCCAAGTAAAGCGTCAACAATTGGGTAGCCCAGATTTTGACCAAGATTACACTTTGCCAAACGCCGCCTTGGTATTCAAGGCATCACCAAGCGTCAGCAATTATTTGAGCATTAGTCGCGGTCTCGAGCATGGTGGTGTGGCACCGATCGGCACCACCAATGCCAACAAGATGCTCGACGCCGGTCGCTCAAAGCAAATCGAAATCGGCACCAAGGCAATTATCGCCAACGACATTAGTCTGAATGCAGCCCTATTCCGCATTAGCAAACCCTTGGAATACACCAATAGCGCTAACACCTACGTCAGCGCAGGTGAGGCGGAGCACCAAGGTGTGGAATTTTCCGCTCAAGGCAAAATCAACTCCGATTGGACGCTCGGCGCCAGCGCCACTGCGATCGATGCGCGTCAACGCGGCACCAATGATCCAAGCATCGAAGACAAACGCATCAGCAACGTCCCTAACTTCAAATCAAGTGTCTATGCCGACTACGCACCTGTCGCCCTCGCGGGCGTGCATGTGAATGGTTCTTGGCAGTATGCGGCTAGCAAAGCATTTAGCCCTGACAACAAGATCTCCGTTCCTGGATACCACGTATTTAACTTCGGTGCGCGCTATGCCTTAAGTCAAAACGGCATCACAACCACATTGCGCTTCGATATCAACAATGCATTCAATAAGTTCTATTGGCGTGATGTAACGCAATCCTTGGGCGGATATCTCTTCCCCGGCGCGCCGCGCACCTTTAAACTGTCGGCACAAATCGACTTCTAAGCGATATCAGTTCTACTTAATCTGAAGTAAGAAAACAGCCTCCTCTCTCGCTTGAGGAGGCATCACCAATCCTCGATGAATCGAGGGCAATCAAAAAACACCCATTACCTGACAAGATTACTCAAGTTTGCTATACTTGAGTTATTCGCTCGGGATTTAGTTTTTCAGATCTTTTTCAGATCTGAAAGCCCAGCAATTCATTATCGATGCTTATTATCGAAACATACTCAGGATGGAGTTTTGACTCATGCGTCTCACTACTAAAGGCCGGTTTGCTGTAACAGCGATGATCGATCTTGCCTTGCGTCAAGAGAATGGGCCTGTAACCCTTGCCGGTATCAGCCAACGTCAAGATATTTCCCTATCATACCTCGAGCAGTTGTTCGGCAAATTGCGGCGCCATGAAATCGTTGAGTCGGTACGTGGTCCCGGCGGCGGTTACCACCTCGCTCGCAAAGCACAGAACGTGACGGTCGCTGACATTATTATCGCAGTCGATGAGCCCTTGGATGCAACCCAATGCGGGAGCAAGGGCAATTGCCACGGCAGTGATCACAGCAATGGCATTCATTGCATGACTCACGATCTGTGGGCCAATTTGAACGCAAAAATGGTCGATTATCTCGACTCTGTTTCCTTACAAGACTTGGTCAATCAACAAAAACAAAAAGCCCAAGAAAAATCCGTTGTTGTCGTTCGTCATGGTCATGCCGAACGTACTATTTCCTAAATTTGGAGTTCTGAATGACTGCAGCAAGCACACCTGCGACACCTAGCTTGACCAAGAGTTTGATCGACACTTTGAAAGCGCCGCACTTCCCGATTTACATGGACTATTCGGCGACGACGCCAGTTGATCCACGCGTAGCGGATGTCATGATCCCTTACCTGCGCGCTCAGTTCGGCAATCCTGCCTCCCGCAGCCACGCCTATGGTTGGGATGCGGAAGCTGCAGTCGAAACCGCGCGCAATCATGTTGCCGCACTGGTTAATGCTGATCCACGTGAAATCATTTGGACTTCTGGCGCAACCGAGAGTAACAATCTGGCATTGAAAGGCGCTGCCCATTTCTACAAGGGAAAAGGCAAGCACATCATTACCGTTAAGACCGAACACAAAGCCGTCTTAGACACGGTGCGTGAACTTGAGCGCCAAGGTTTTGAAGCGACTTACTTGCAACCGCAAGACAATGGCCTGATCACCTTAGAGCAACTCAAAGAAGCGATTCGTCCAGACACGATTTTGGTGTCGGTGATGTGGGTCAACAACGAAATCGGCGTGATTCAACCGATCGCTGAAATCGGCGAATTGTGCCGTGAACGTGGCATCATTTTCCACTCGGATGCGGCGCAAGCGACTGGTAAAGTCGAGATCGATCTGGAAAGAGTCAAAGTTGATTTAGTCTCCTTCTCCGCACACAAATCTTACGGCCCGAAAGGTGTGGGTGCTTTGTATGTCCGTCGCAAACCACGCGTGCGTCTAGAAGCACAAATGCATGGTGGTGGTCATGAGCGCGGTTTGCGTTCTGGCACTTTGGCGACACATCAAATCGCCGGCATGGGCGAAGCCTTCCGTATCGCCAAAGAAGAAATGGCAAGTGAATTGGCACATATTCGTGCCATGCGTGATCGCCTTGCCAAAGGTTTGAGCGAGATCGAAGAAACCTATATCAACGGCGATATGGAACACCGCGTCCCTCACAATTTGAACGTGAGCTTTAATTACGTCGAAGGCGAATCCTTGATCATGGCGATCAAAGACATCGCCGTTTCTTCTGGCTCTGCATGTACTTCCGCCAGTTTGGAACCATCCTACGTGTTGCGAGCTTTAGGTCGCAGTGATGAATTGGCGCATAGCTCGATTCGTTTCACGATTGGTCGCTTCACCACTGAAGAAGACATCGATTTCACGATCAATTTATTGAAATCGAAAGTCGGCAAATTGCGCGAATTGTCACCTCTGTGGGATATGTACAAAGACGGCATCGATCTCTCGACGATTCAGTGGGCAGCACACTAAACGAAGACCAAAGTTGGAGCCTGCTCCACTTACACGAATAGACAAAGAAGGAAATAATCATGGCATATTCTGAAAAAGTATTAGACCACTACGAAAATCCACGCAATGTCGGCGCGTTCGAAAAAGGCGATGAGTCAGTGGGTACTGGCATGGTTGGCGCTCCAGCTTGCGGCGACGTCATGAAATTGCAAATCAAAGTCGGCGAAGACGGCGTGATTCAAGATGCAAAATTCAAGACTTATGGCTGCGGTTCTGCGATTGCATCATCTTCTTTAGTCACGGAATGGGTCAAAGGCAAAACCTTGGACCAAGCACTCGCCATCAAGAACACAGAAATCGCTGAAGAATTGGCATTGCCACCAGTGAAAATCCACTGCTCGATTTTGGCAGAAGACGCCATCAAGGCAGCCGTTCTCGATTACAAAAACAAACATCAGGCTTAAGCAAAATCATGGCAATCACCCTGACAGAAAAAGCAGCCAAGCATGTCACGCGCTACATGGAGCGTCGTGGCAAAGGCATTGGTCTGCGCTTTGGTGTGCGCACCACAGGTTGTTCGGGCATGGCGTATAAGTTGGAATACGTTGACGAGCCTGGCACGGATGATCAAGTGTTCGAATCGCATGGCGTCAAAGTTTTTGTGGACCCAAAAAGCTTGCCCTATATCGATGGCACCGAACTCGATTTCGCGCGCGAAGGATTGAACGAAGGCTTCAAGTTCTACAACCCCAACGTCAAAGACGAATGTGGATGTGGCGAGAGTTTCCGCATTTAGTTCTTGATTCTTTGAAACCTGCCAGCATGCAAAATTATTTCGAGCTCTTTCAACTTCCGGTTCGCTATGAACTAGACCGTGATGCGCTCGATCTCGCCTATCGTGAGATTCAGTCACGCGTGCATCCGGATAAATTTGTACAAGCCAGTGACGCCGAAAAACGGGTCGCTATGCAATGGGCTACGCAAGCCAATCAGGCTTATCAAACCTTGAAAGATCCGCTCAAGCGTGCCACTTACCTGTGTCAATTACATGGCGTGGAATTGCAGACTGAGTCCAACACGGCCATGCCTGCCGCCTTTTTAATGCAGCAAATGGAATGGCGTGAGGCGTTTGATGATGCACGTCAATCCCAAGACCAGAATGCCTTGTACGCATTGGAACGCGAAGTTCAAGCCGCACTAAAGCAGGAATTGAGCGCCACCGCCGAAGCACTAGCCCAAGACCAATATGCCCAAGCAGCGCAGCAGATTCGCGCCAGCTTATTTCTTGAAAAATTTTTGAACGATATCGCAGCACTCGATGACTGATGCAAGTTGACGCGGCGTTAGCAAAACCCGTTTTCATCAAGACTCGAACATATCAACAGACTCGCCTATGGCCCTCTTACAAATTGCAGAACCAGGAATGTCGACCGCACCACACCAACACCGTTTGGCAGTGGGCATCGATTTAGGCACGACAAATTCTTTGGTCGCGACCGTCCGCAATAGTATTCCCGAAATTTTGAATGACGAAGAAGGTCGTTCCTTGCTGCCATCGGTAGTGCGCTATCTACCAAATGGCCATGCCCACATCGGCTATAAAGCGCAACAAGAACAAACCCGCGATCCGAAGAACACCATTGTTTCTGTCAAACGGTTTATGGGACGCGGCCTCAAAGACATCGCCCATGCTGAAAATCTGCCATACGATTTTCATGATGAACCTGGCATGGTCAAACTGAAAACTGTCGCAGGGATTAAGAGCCCAGTCGAAGTGTCCGCCGAGATTTTAGCGACGCTGCGCCAACAAGCCGAAGATGCTTTGGGCGATGATCTGGTTGGCGCTGTGATTACAGTTCCCGCTTACTTCGACGATGCGCAACGTCAAGCGACCAAAGATGCCGCCAAACTTGCGGGCCTCAATGTACTGCGCTTACTCAATGAACCAACTGCGGCAGCGATCGCCTATGGCCTCGACAATGGTTCAGAAGGTATCTATGCAGTCTACGACCTCGGCGGTGGCACCTTCGACATTTCCATTCTGAAAATGAGTAAAGGTGTGTTCGAAGTTCTTTCGACTGGCGGTGATTCTGCGCTCGGTGGCGACGACTTTGATCACCGTTTGTTTTGCTGGATCTTGCAAGAAGCTGGTCTCTCCTTACTCTCCGATGCAGACACCAGCACCTTGATGGTGAAAGCACGCGAAGCCAAGGAAATCTTATCGAATCAGCCGTCGACCTACATCGACGCCAAATTGTCGACTGGCGATGTGGTTCACTTGCAGATTACCAAAGCAATCTTTGCTCAAATCACAGAGAATCTCGTCATCAAAACGATTACGCCATGCCGTAAAGTTTTACGCGATGCCAAACTCTCGGTCGACGATATCGACGGCGTAGTCTTGGTCGGCGGCGCCACACGCATGCCCCATGTGCGCAAAGCAGTCGGCGAATTCTTCCAAACCACGCCACTATCGAACATCGATCCTGACAAAGTGGTGGCTTTAGGCGCTGCGGTACAGGCTAACTTGTTAGCGGGTAATCGTGCTCCAGGCGATGACTGGTTGTTGTTGGATGTCATTCCCTTATCGCTAGGAATTGAAACCATGGGTGGACTTTCTGAAAAAGTCATCCCACGCAATTCGACGATTCCATGTGCTCGCGCACAAGAGTTCACCACCTTCAAAGATGGACAAACAGCGATGGCAATCCATGTCGTCCAAGGTGAACGCGAACTGGTCTCCGATTGCAGATCCTTAGCGCGATTCGAATTGCGCGGTATTCCGCCAATGGCCGCTGGCGCGGCGCGTATCCGCATCACCTTCCAAGTTGATGCCGATGGTTTGCTCTCGGTTGCTGCGCGTGAGATGCGTTCAGGTGTTGAGGCCTCTATCGTCGTCAAGCCCTCCTATGGTTTAGCAGACGATGAAATCGCCAAGATGTTGCAAGACTCGTTCTCCGCTTCGGAACTCGACATGCAAGCGCGCGCCTTACGTGAAGAGCAAGTTGAAGCAGATCGCCTTTTGTTGGCGATTGATTCTGCACTCAGCGCTGATCGGCATTTACTCAGCGAAGCCGAACAAAAAAGTATTGCAAACCATATCGAAACACTGAAACAGATCAAACAAGGTCAAGATCATCAAGCGATCAAGCAAGCGATCACTGCACTTGCTGATGCGACTGAGGAATTTGCTGCGCGTCGCATGGACCAGAGCGTGCGTTCGGCCTTGTCTGGCAAAAAACTCAATGAAATCTAATTTTTGGAAAGCCCCTCATCATGCCTAAAATCACGATCATGCCGCACGCTCAACTGTGCCCAGAGGGTCGCACCATCGAAGTAGAAACCGGCAAGTCCCTATGTGAAGCATTGGTTGAGCACGATGTTGAGATCGAACATGCTTGCGAAATGTCTTGTGCTTGTACCACCTGCCACGTGGTAGTTCGTCAAGGCTTCAATAGCTTGAATGAATCAACTGAAGACGAAGAAGATTTGCTCGATGCAGCATGGGGCTTAGAGGCCACTTCTCGCCTGTCCTGCCAAGTCAAACTTGGCGCGCAAGATATCACGATCGAAATTCCAAAATACACGATCAACCACGCTCGCGAAAATCACTAAGCAATCCAGACTCGGGCTTTGCTCATGAAGTGAAGTCCCATCCTTTGCAAATCACCAATCGAGTGTATTTTTTTGGTGACGATTCCACTTCCATTCCTGTTCTTGCTTGTGCATTTGACCAAAACCTTCTACCATCAGCAACAGTCCAAACTATTTTCCACATAGCATCTTTTTCCGAGTTTCAACACTTTCGCTGTTATATTTTTCGCAAAAATAGGACTAGTGCGGGTGTCGCAAAAGAAGGAATTTCGTATGCGGTTTCATCTATTTAGATAAGGGTTGGAGTGATGCTTTCTAAATTCGTCTCCAACATCTTCAGCCGAATCACCTTACGCTTTGCTGTCATTTTGGCCGTGTTCTTAGGCCTCAGCGTGACCGCGTTGGTGCTAGTTCCCTATCAGCGAAATATCATTACTGCAGATCTTGAAAAAAAGACTGTCGATGATCACCAGCGCCTCACTAGTATCTTGTCCGTGATTTTGAGTGAGCCTGTATGGCAGATCACTCCTGAAATTGCAAAGTCCTCCAGTGAACAAGTTTATTCAGATCGACGCGTGTCGGAGATCAAAGTAATCACTCTCCCAGACAAAAAAGTCTTCATTACCTTAGATGAGAGAAGCGCAACTCAGACAGGAAAACGTCGAACACTGACCAGTAAGATCACCCATGGAGATCAAGTCATCGGCGAAGTGCAGCTCACACTGACGGACGACATTCTCCAGCGAGAAATTGCAGACAACTTTACGCGTGCCCTTGCCATTACCGGTATCTCGTTTCTTTTGTCGACCTTCTGTATCTTGATGGTACTGCAATGGCGTTTGGTCAAACCGATTAAGTTACTGATTGAGACTTCTGACAAGCTCGCCAGCGGTGAACTTGATGAAGTCATTTCATTCGATCGCAAAGATGAAATCGGACATTTGGCATTAAGTCTAGAAGCAACTCGCCAAGCCCTACAAAGGTCGTTCAAAGAACTCGAAGTGAAGAACCAACAATTGCTTGAGTACTCCGGCACGCTTGAGTCGAAAGTGCGGCTGAGGACACAGGAACTCGAAAGCGCGAACCACCACCTTGAGGCTGCGCTTGCCAGTGTGAATAGCGCGCAGAATGAATTGGCACGTATTGAACGAATGGCGGCCTTGGGTTCCATGGTTGCAGGTGTTGCGCACGAACTCAATACACCACTCGGAAACTGCTTATTAGTTGCGAGTACACTCAGTGATGAGACGCGTCAACTTGAGAAATCCATGAATGAAGGAACAATGCGCCGTTCCGATTTAAGCCATTACGTCACGGCCGCGAATGAATCTAGTAAGCTCCTTATGCGCGGCTTACAACAAGCGGCACAGCTAGTTGGTGATTTCAAACAAGTTGCGGTCGATCAATCAAGTGCCCAACGTCGCAAATTCTCACTCTTGGTTGTTTTTCAAGAACTGGCCGCTTTGTTGCATTCGAGCTTACGAAAAACACCATTTACCTTGGAACTGGATATTCCTGACTCGATCGAACTTGACAGCTATCCTGGACCTCTCGGTCAGGTCTTCAGTAACTTGGTCAACAATGCTGTCGTGCATGGCCTTGATGGATATACTCAAGGCACCATGCGTTGTATGGCGCGCAAACAAGGCGATCATGTCCTGATTGTGTTCGAGGATTCTGGCAAAGGTATCCCACCCGCCATCATCAAACGGATTTTCGAACCCTTCTTTACAACCAAGTTTGGCAAGGGCGGGAGCGGCCTTGGTTTAAGCATTACGTTCAACATCATCACAAACGTACTTGGCGGTGAAATTCGTGTTACGAGCGAGCCCAATCTGGGAGCCCGTTTCGAAATTAATCTTCCCTTGATTGCGCCAGGCAATCAAGAAACAAACGAACAAGTCATCGAGGCTTGAGCCTGTTATACTTTCACCTCTAAAGCATGATGCCAACAGCAAGACGCGAAAGCGTCAATTGTTGCCATCATGCCCCCCCTTTCTTTGAATCACCTTTGGATTTAGACAATGCAACAGTACTTGGACTTTATGCGCCATGTTCGCGATCACGGGCAAGTTAAAACCGATCGTACTGGCACCGGAACCGTCTCGGTTTTCGGTTACCAAATGCGTTTTAATCTGCAAGAAGGCTTTCCTTTGGTGACCACCAAAAAGCTGCATTTAAAGTCGATTATTCATGAGCTGATCTGGTTTCTTGCTGGATCGACCAATATTAAATACCTAAAAGACAATGGCGTCTCTATCTGGGATGAGTGGGCCGATGCCAATGGCGAGCTGGGCCCTGTCTATGGTTCACAATGGCGCAGCTGGCCGACCCCCGATGGCGGACACATAGACCAAATCCAACAGTTGGTTGATCAAATCAAAAATAACCCTGACTCTCGTCGTCTGATCGTATCGGCATGGAACGTGGCTGACATCCCTCGAATGAAGCTTCCTCCGTGTCACGCGTTTTTTCAGTTTTACGTAGCAGATGGTCGCCTCTCTTGCCAGCTGTATCAACGCAGTGCCGACATCTTCTTGGGCGTTCCCTTCAATATCGCCTCCTACGCCCTTCTCACGCATATGATGGCGCAACAAACAGGGCTTGAGGTAGGAGATTTCATTTGGACTGGTGGTGACTGTCATCTTTACAGCAACCATTTAGAACAAGTCGAATTACAACTTTCACGAACACCTTTTGCGCTCCCGCAGCTCGAGATTAAGCGCAAACCAGAAAGCATTTTTGACTATAGGTTTGAGGACTTCGAAATCCTGAACTACGAATTTCATCCGCACATCAAGGCGCCAGTCGCCGTTTGAGCCTAAAACAGTATGAGTAAAATAAGCATCATCGTCGCCACTGATAAATGTGGCGGTATTGGCATCAATAATCAGCTGCCGTGGCATTTACCTGAAGATCTGCAGCACTTCAAAAATACGACCTCAGGATTTCCCATCATCATGGGGCGCAAAACCTATGATTCCATCGGTCGCCCGCTTCCAAAGCGCCGCAATATCGTGATCACGCGTAACCAAGAATGGAACCAAGAAGGCGTTGAAACGGTCAACTCATTGCAACAGGCGATCGATTTGCTGAATGGCCATGAAGCCTTCGTCATTGGTGGTGCTCAGATTTATGCACAAGCTTTGACACAAGCCGATCGATTGGTCGTCACGGAGATCCAAGCAGAGTACGACTGTGATGCTTTTTTTCCGAGAATTGACCCTCAAATATGGGTAGAAGACTCGCGCCAACATTTCCATTCAGACAATGGCAATTTGGCGTATGATATTGTTATTTATATAAAGAAGTAGGATTTTTATGTCTGGACACGGATTTCATGTACATGGCCCACACGACCATGAATTAGAACACGCCGCCCACGGTAATGACTCATTTTCCAGCCGCATCGCGGTTATGACTGCGATTATGGCAACCGTCGGCGCGCTGATTGGTTACAAAGCAGGCGCTACTCAAAATGAAGCTGCCATGTTGAAGAATGAAGCGGCGATCAAAAAAACCGAAGCGGCCAACAAATGGAGCTACTATCAATCGAAGTCAGCCAAACAAAATCTTGCTGAATTAGCGATCTCTTTGCCCGGTACCGATACAGAAAAATACAAGACTGAAGTCGAGCGTTACAAGAAAGAAAAAGAGGATATCAAAAAGGAAGCTGAAGCTTACGAAAAAGAAGTCCAAGAGCTCGATCACCAATCTGAAGGTGCCCTACATCAGCACCATCGTTGGGCGCAAGCCATGACTGCCGTACAAATCGCTATTTCTCTCGCTGCAATCGCTTTATTAACCAAGAAAAATTGGTTACAGTATGGCTCATACGCGGTTGCCGCCGGTGGCCTAGTTATTTCTGGCTTTGCTTGGTTTCATCTTTGATCAAAGAAAACTATGAAAAGTATCGTTCTGGTTCCGCTATTGATTTTCTCGGGAGTCGCATGCGCACAAGAACCTAGTGCCATTGCGTTCAGCTTGAAGTCCCCGCTTGAGCAATATAAAACCAAACAGCTAGCAAGTGTGACACTCGCGGGCTCTGGTATGCAGCTAGTATCTGCAGAGAACGACTCAGGTTCACTGAAAGGACGGCCATTAGTAATCAAAACTAGTGCGCTTGCCAATTTCAACTTTTCGAAGAACGACAAGATCCAATACGGATTCAAGTTGGAAGCAGATCAGTTTTTTGATCCATTCGCGTTCGAAAAGCGTCTCGATGCAAAACTCGATCATAGCAACCAAAATCGCATTCAAACTGGTGCTTATCTTCACTATCGTTTTACGCCCGACTACAGCTTGACAGCCAGCGCGACACGCTTGAACGGAGTCGAAAATGGCAAGGTATTCAGCGTTGGCGCAAAAGCCAGCAAGTTTTTTGGTCGCAAGCATTCATTGACTGCTAACTTCAGCTTTAACTGGAGCAATACTCGCCCCAATATTTGGTCGCAATTTGATCGTAATCTCAACTTTGAAAACGGCTTTAGCGCCAGCAAATTGAGTACCCGCCCAGACCTGCGCTTAGGTGTGACGTGGAACTGGGAAATCAATTCGAACTGGAGTATTTCCACCGGAATGAGCGCACGTCACTTTATGAATGATGTCAATAAAAACCCATTCAATACGCAACGCTCTTCGGTAACGATTTTCTCCGTCGCCAATTATCGATTCTGATAAACATAAGCAGGGAAAACATAACAGCTCTCTAGATTGAAAACCAAGAGAAGCTGGCGAATAAGCGAAGTAGCCAAAAGGCCTTAAAGAGAGCGCACCGGAGGTGGTGCGCTTCTTTTATTTTAGCTTTGCAAATGTCCTGCAGCAATTTTCAAAGTGCGACCGCATCGAGCCGCAATCGACATATCGTGAGTGACTAGAACCAAGGTTGAACCGCGTTCGCGATTTAATTCGAACATCAACTGAATGACCGCTTCGCCCGTCGCTGCGTCTAAACTACCCGTCGGTTCATCAGCAAATAACAACGGAGGTTCAGTCACGAAAGCGCGCGCCAACGCAACGCGCTGTTGTTCGCCGCCGGATAAGTACTTGGGATAGTGCTTAAGACGCGCTGATAATCCGACCTTCTCTAGCATCGCCTCTGCCTTGGCTTTCGCATCTTTATCGCCACGTAATTCCATCGGCAACATTACATTTTCTAACGCGGTCAAATGCATCAAAAGCTGAAACGATTGAAACACGAAACCTAACTGATTTTTACGAAATAAAGCACGTCCATCTTCGTCGAGAGCAAAAATATCAACCCCACCTAGGTTTACTTTGCCGCTACTAGGCGTATCGAGCCCCGCCAAGATTCCCAACAGAGTCGATTTGCCCGAACCAGACGCCCCTACAATTGCGACTGTCTCACCCGCATTGACCGTAAACTCGATATCATTGAGGATACTTAATTCGCCAGTCGCATCGGCCACGCGTTTGTTTAACTGACTTACTTCGATTGCCAACTTTGCGCTTTCATTCATAGGGTTCACTTTTAATGATGTTTCGACAGATGATTCGACAACAATTTCAACAACAAATTCAACAGCAGGTTCAATGGATTCAAAACAAACTCCATGCTGTTTTGATCGCCACAGCAATCGTCATGTCGTTGGCTGTTCCAAGTTTGGCACATTCTGCACCAAAAACCATACTTGTGCTTGGCGATAGCCTCTCTGCAGAGTATGGCATCACACGCGGCTCGGGCTGGGTTGCCTTACTGGAGAAGCGTCTGAGTGAAAAGAAATTGGGGTTCAAAGTCTTTAACGCAAGTGTCAGTGGTGAAACCAGTAGTGGTGGCAAATCACGTTTGAATGCACTCCTACAAGAACATCGCCCTCAGATTGTCATTATCGAATTAGGCGGCAACGATGCCCTACGCGGTCTCGATCTGAAAGCCTCAGAAAGTAATTTTAGGGAAATGGTAAAGAGCGCACTTGCATCAAAATCCAAAGTCTTATTGGTAGGCATGAAAATCCCTCCTAACTACGGCAAGACCTACGGTGATCAATTCTTCAATTTGTATGCAAAAATCGCCAAAGAGAACAATATTCCCTTAGTACCATTCTTGTTGGAAGGAGTGGCTGAACAGGCAGAGCTATTTCAAGCCGATCGCATTCATATGAAAGCAGAGGCTCATCCACGCATCCTCGACAATGTCTGGACCAAACTCGAAAAGATGCTCAAATAATGAAATATCCGCACATCATTTCCATCGCTGAAGTCATCGCTCAACTACATGTGTTCGATACCATCATCGACGCCCGTAGTGAAGCCGAGTTTGAAGAGGATCATTTACCCGGGGCGATCAATTGCCCCGTACTGAACAACGAAGAACGTATTCGAGTCGGTACCTGCTACAAACAAGTCGGAAGTTTCGAAGCGAAGCGAATCGGTGCAGCACTTGTGGCAAGGAACATCGCCAACCATATCGAACAAAGTTTCCATGACAAGCCGCGCGAATGGCGCCCATTAATCTACTGCTGGCGCGGCGGCAATCGTAGCGGATCGATGGCAACCATCTTTGCCAAGATTGGTTGGCCAGTCGCGCAACTTGACGGCGGCTACAAAGAGTTTCGCCGACACGTCAATCAGGCACTCGCCGAGCTTTCATCACAGTTTTCTTGGAAAGTTCTATGCGGGCCAACGGGCAGTTGTAAGAGCAAATTGCTACAAGAGTTATTGCGAGGTGGCGCACAGACACTGGACCTCGAAGCACTCGCTGGACACCGAGGTTCTGTGCTCGGCAGCCTACCCGAACATAGACAGGCCTCACAAAAAAGTTTTGAAACAGCTATCTGGAATTCATTGCGCCAGTTCGACAAGACTAAGCCCGTTTTTGTCGAAGCGGAAAGCAAAAAAATAGGAGAACTTCGCGTCCCTGAACTCTTAATGGAATACATTCGCCAAGGCGAGTGCGTCCAAATCGACCTTTCAATGGAATCCCGCATCGAATTCTTATGTGATGACTATCAGCATCTGGCGGATACACCAGAGCAGCTCACCCAGCAGCTCAGCTTTCTAACATCACTGCACGGGCATCAGCAGATCAAGGACTGGCATCGACTCATACAACAAGGCGAGCTTAAAACATTAGTGAAGGAACTACTCGAAAAACACTATGATCCAGCCTACACCAAGAGTGCGGTTCGAAATTTCAAAAAACTTAGGGAAGCAAGACACTTCATGCTAGCGTCACATCACATCGACGATATCGCAAAGATCGCTGAGGAAATCAAAGTAAGATTCGAAGCCGACGATGCGATCTAATCATCTTTATCTTCGATGATACTTTGCCCGACTTGGTCGAGTTCTTCAAATTGTCGATGATTAAGAGCCCACCAGAATACCCAGCCAATTGCGAAAATCAACACAACGCTGAGTGGAACTAGCAAATACATAATATCCATCGTGAAATCTCACTGAGCAAAACGACGTGTTTTGAGCGCCGCTGATTAAATTATTCGATGCCATTCTCAATGTTGGAACTTGGCGGCTGCAAACGTAAAACACGCAAACCATTCAGTACCACGAGTAAAGAGCTCAATGACATCCCGAGTGCCGCGTGCCAAGGCTCTAACCAGCCAACGACTGCCGCTGGAATCGCTATTAAATTGTACAACATCGCCCACGCCAAATTCTCACGAATCAGCTGGTAAGACAATTTGGAAATTTTCAGGGCGTAAAGGATGTCCATCAATCGATTTGACATCAATAAGGCATCACTGCGGGTTTGCGACATGGGCGCCCCCTGCCCCATCGCGATTGAGACGTTGGCCAAAGACAATGCAGGACCATCATTCATACCATCACCCACCATCACAACCACAGCACCTTGTTGTTGCAAGTGCTGAATCAATTCATATTTTTGATGTGGCTGAAGTTGAGCGTGAAAATCATCGATCCCCACCGCCGCCGCACATTCACTGACCACATCGACCCGATCGCCAGATAACAATAACACTTGTTTTCCTTGATCTCGTAGAGCTTGCACCATGTCTGCTGCATCATCGCGCAGGCCATCCTCTAAGACGTAGTAGGCCAAGACTCCTTCTTGATCTGCGAAAACAGTGACGCTCTTACCTTTAGCGTGTTCCGGTAACTCCCACATCTTGCCACTTAATTCCAAGGCATATTCCGGTCGACCGAATCGCAAGAATCGCTTCTCATATTCGATTTGTAATCCAGCACCCGCGACCTCTGTAAAATTACCGATCTGAATCTGACTTGCTTGATCTCGTACCGACTTTGAACTCGATTCAATTAAATGCAAGTGAACGGCTTTAGAAACCGGGTGTAAAGATAACTCAGACACCCTCAGTAACAGTGCTTCCAACTGAAGTTTGTGTTGAATGTCACTCTGAATCGTGGCCGACAGTTCGAGCGAGTCTGTTTTACTTGTCAGATCACTGCGACAATCCACGTGCTCAGCCACCACACGCAAACGCCCAAAAGTAAGCGTCCCTGTTTTATCGAAAACAAAATGACTCGCGTGTGCCAACGATTCGATCGCCTGACCTTTCGTCAACAACATGCCTGCTTTCGCGAGCTGCCCTATCGCTGCAGACATGACGCCCGGCGTGGCTAATGACAAAGCACACGGACAAGTCACGACGATGACACTTATACCGATCCACAGCGCACGACTCGGATCAATGAAACTCCACGCTAGACCACTCAGTACTGCGATCACCATAATCATCAGCAAAAATTGACTAGCGTGTTTATCCGCAATTTGTACCCATCGAGGTTTGGTCAAACTGGCGTTTTCCATCATGCCAATTAACTGAGCCAAACGCGTTTCTTTGCCAACCTTGGTCGCGTGCACTAGCAAAGCGCTATGTTGATTAACGGATCCTGCAATGACTTCATCGCCGACTTGTTTTAACACCGGCACCGACTCGCCAGTCATCAAGGCCTCATCACACTCACTACTGCCCTCTACAACCGTACCATCACAGGGAATTTGCTCTCCAGCAGGTATCAGTAAAACATCACCTGCAGCCAATGAGGCCGCTTCAATTTGTTCGGTACTGCGGTCGATTGGATAGGCCTTCAAGCGCGTCACTAAGCTTCGTGGTAATTGAGTCAAGGCTTGCAGCGCTGCATTGGTGCGTCCCTTTACGATGTCCTCAATGAAGCGGGCACCCAGCAACAAGAACACAAACATAATCGCCGAATCGAAGTAAACCGCGCCACCAAAAAAGCTCGCCCAAACACTCGCAAAAAAGGTCAGCAAGATACCGAGAGACACTGGTACATCCATACCGATATGACGATGACGTAAATCACGTATGGCATTTTCGAAGAAGGGACGCGCCGAAAAAAGAATCACCGGCAGACTGATCACCAAGCTCGCCAATTTGAGAAGTCGATCAATGTCGGGGGTGAGATCACCGTCAACACTGGGTTCTGGCACCAAGTAGGCTGGGAAAGCATACATCATGACTTGCATCATGGCGAAACCAGCGATGAATAGACGCCATAATGCGCGCTTACGTTCCTTTTGTTGGAACTCAGTCAAAGACTGATGCGCAGGAAATGCCGCATAACCCAGTTTGACGATTTGTTGAATAATGGATTTAAGATCGATTGCGCGCGGATCCCATTGCAGATCTGCACGTTGATTGAGCGGATTGATGGTGAATTTGCGAACTCCCTCTTGCTGGCCGACACTGTACTCCAATAACTGCACACAAGCCGCACAGCGAATGCCGGCGATGCTGAGTTTTTCAGATTCTAAAGTCGGAACATTATTCTCAAGCGACATCGTATTTTTGCCTACAGAATCAGTTCACATTGACATCTTTTGCAGCGAGATACTGATCCAACAGTCCTTCTCGCAAAATCGTTTGCACGACCGCCTGACAACCATGGCAGCAAACAGGCTGGGCTTCCCCGTTAATTTGAACAGTCAAAGCATTTTTGACACGCATCGATTCGCCACAATGGAAGCACGTGCACGACTCGCCGCGTACGGCGGTGATCCACGCATCAAGGCGACTCCGAAAGTGATTTGGCAAAGAGAGATTCATACTTATTGACTCATTTGTCGACGATCTGATCATTGGTAGTCAAATCATCGCGGATCACATGAGATCTTATTTTTCATTTATTTTGGGGCAGCCCTATAGTAAAGCAAGCAAGCCAAAAAAACTTGATTTGTCGCAAGATATCATTGCAAATATCCTAAAGTCTGGCGAGCTCAAATCAAAACGGCCTTTAGAACTTGCACTATGCTCGCAGTAAACTCGTACTAAGCTCGTACTAAAGCCGCTGCTTGGTGGCTACTTATCTCAGCGAATCTTTCTCTCAGCCCAATTTGCAAAACAAAAACACGAAAAAAAACGATGGTGTTTGCCATCGTTTTTTATTTGCTTTTACAAGCTGGAGCTTATGACAAGTTCCTTTTTCGAGCAAATACGCCCGTCACTGTACTGCGCAAATTGGTTTGATTACCTCTACTTCATAACCGGTAAAAGTCGTACACCGGATTTCAAACTTCTTTGGTCTAAACGAGTCTTCAATGCAAAAGTAGTGACGTATTTTGACCTCCTCTTTTGAACCAGTTACGCAGTCAATATAGGACAGCGTTTGAGGAGAGCAAAGAAAAAATTTTCTATCTAAAAGTGAGCTCAGATTAAAGAAAACAAAGGCTACATTTTTGCTATCAGTTCGACGCCGCAAGTGGAGGCTTGATATAGTCGTCCGGAGTCCAAAAAATTTTCCCATCTTGCTCAAGCACAGCAATTTTTCGCAAACGTCCACCGCGACAGGGACCACCAGTGCAATGGCCCGTATCAGGCACATAAATCGCACCGTGGGTTGCGCACATAATGTAAAGGCCGCTACCTTCGAAAAATTCGCCAGGAGTCCAATCCAACTCGACCGGTACATGCGCACAGCGGTTCAAATAGGCATGTGCCTGTCCGTCAAAACGAACCACAAATCCAGTCGCCTCATCACCACCGGCGATCACAGGAAATCGAATTCCTTTGCCACCCTCTTCAACCTGACTCGATTCACAAATCAAATAATTTTCCATATCTCACGATCTCCATCTTGGCTGTCGTTTAAAGTCCTCGCAGCGCCCTTGCTTATCGACAGCCCCAACATTCAAGATGCCAAGGATTAGTCTTCAGATTATTTTGGCTGTACCAACCATTGGTGTAAATCCGGTACATTCTTGGCGGAAAAAATCGGTGCGCATGTTTGTAATGTTTGCGGATCGTGAGCACCATATTCGACCGCCACTGCTACCGCTCCAGCATTGTTCGCCATTTGCAAATCGTGCGTGGTATCACCAATCATCACGGTACGCCGCATGTCTTGACCCAACTCGCGGGTGAGCTCTTGTAACATTGCAGGATGCGGCTTTGAAAAGGTCTCATCGGCACAGCGCGTTGCATCGAAGAAGGAACTTAACTTGGACGTATGTAGTGCGCGGTTTAATCCCACTCGGCTTTTGCCGGTCGCCACCGCTAAAAAATAACCTTGTTGCGCCAAGTCAGTGATCATTTCTCTGACTCCCTCGAACAGTGGGAGCTCGTGATCTTTCGTAAAGTAATGGACACGGTAGCGGTCAATCACTTTCTGGGTCATGGATCCATCCATCTCTGGAAAAACCCGGGCGATCGCCTCTTGCAAACCCAAACCGATCACATGCGATGCGTCTTTATCTGTTGGAACTGGCAATCCCAAGTCTTTAGCAGCACCTTGCAAACTACGGACAATCGTCATCGTGCTGTCCATTAAAGTACCGTCCCAGTCAAAGACGATGAAGTCAAAACGCTTATTTGGCATGATTGTGAAGTCTGGGGAGATCGCCTTTTGAGCAAGACCCAGCAGCAAATGTAATATTGTTCTTATTGTACCTGATCAAACTGCGAGGCGTTTTCTAGAAGCAAGGTCTCTGAAGTTTAAACCTTAATCTTGAGCGACTAGCCGTCCACCATCAGCGATCGCACGAAGTTTTCACATTCTTTCGGCAAAGGCGCGTTGAGTTTCAGAATCTCGCCAGTGGCTGGATGTCGAAAGCTAATCTGATGCGCGTGAAGAAACATCCGTTTCAAGGCCCCACGATGTTCATTCGCTTTCAATAATTCTCGATTCAAAGCGAAATCACCATATTTGTCATCACCAAGAATTGGAAATCCACTGGAAGACAAATGCACACGGATCTGATGTGTGCGTCCGGTTTTTAACTCCGCTTCCAACAAAGCAAAATCCTTAAACTTTTTCTTCAAAGAAAAAACCGTGTGGGACTCCATCCCATCCGCTTGAACTCGCACCCGACGCTCGCCATCGGCCGTTGTATATTTATGCAAAGGCAATTTGATATGTTGCCGTTGATTACGCCAATCACCTGCGACCATCGTTAAGTAACGTTTGTCCGTTTCGCCATCACGCATCTGCTCATGCAAACTCACCAATGCCGTACGTTTCTTGGCTAACAACAAAAGACCTGAAGTCTCGCGATCGAGGCGATGGACTAATTCCAAGAACTTCGCTTCTGGGCGGGCCGCACGTAATTGCTCGATGACGCCAAAACTCACGCCAGAACCACCATGCACCGCGACACCGGCAGGTTTATCAATGATTAAGAGATGAGGATCTTCGAAAATAACCGCAAATTCCGCGCCTGGAACATGATTCGATGGCTTTTCAGCAACTCGAATTGGTGGAACTCTGACAACATCACCTTCTTTTAAGCGATATAACTGATCAATTCGCCCTTTATTCACCCGCACTTCACCAGAACGTAGAATGCGGTAAATATGACTTTTAGGAACACCCTTGCAAATTCGCAACAAAAAATTATCAATACGTTGCCCAGCGTCATCTTCAGCAACCGTAAGGAGTTGCACCTGCGCAAAGTTTTGTTCACTGGCCATTTTCGACGAATTTTGAAGTATTCCCCCCATTTTTATCGCTAAGTCCTTCATTTTGAATATATAATCACCAAAGCTTAAAAGTCGCTATTAATGCGTTCACTTGAAAGCGCGTGTTGGAAAGATCAGTATTCTACACAGGGGCGTGTCTATCGGCCTCGCCATTTTCGCAAATTCGATAGAAAAGATGTGTATGCACATCGTTTTGCAAGTCAGGGTTGCAACCAAATGTGGCAATCGGGCTTTCACAAAACGATTTGGATCAGTTAGTTTGAAATATAAAGGATAAGTCCGGCAAGACGCTGCAATTGACTTTAATTGAGCAGCTTGCCGGTTGATAGTTTTAATAAACCGAGTCGATTTTGTTGAAGACGCACAATCGCGTGCTGTTTGTTTCGACACTGAATACGACGTTGAAGTGACGTTGATTTTTAGCAAGTTGCGCATCGCCTGAGTTTGAAGACGCCAGCTGAAGTTTGCACCCAGTGTGCACGACAGCGAGTAGCGGCCAACTGAGAGACATGTGCACTCGACTGACTGGAAAAACTATCCGCGCCAAGCGCATGAATAACCTATTGATGGTTACGCACCAGAGCTTTTGCCTGCGTTGTGCGACATTCGACATCAGTATCGTTTCATGCCAGTGGCATTTCCCGCCCGCTCAAACTCTCCGCTCCTCGCATACATCCAATGGGAGCAGTCCTCGTTGCGCAAGCATCTGAGGCTTAGGTGGCTTTATGCCATGGAGAAAACTATGAAACGTATGCTGTTTAACGCAACACAGCAAGAAGAACTGCGTGTTGCTATTGTCAATGGGCAAAAACTCATTGACATCGATATCGAAACAACCGGACGCGAACTCCGCAAATCGAATATCTACAAAGGTGTTATCACCCGTATCGAACCATCCTTAGAAGCTTGCTTCGTCAATTACGGCGAAGAACGCCACGGCTTCTTGCCTTTCAAAGAAGTCGCTCGCTCTTACTTCAAAGAAGGTATCGACGTCCGCAATTCGACCATCAAAGACGCCCTGCGCGAAGGTCAAGAAATCATCGTCCAAGTAGAAAAAGAAGAACGCGGCAACAAAGGTGCGGCTCTGACTTCTTTCATTTCCTTGGCTGGCCGCTATTTGGTGTTAATGCCAAACAACCCACGCGGTGGCGGTGTTTCTCGTCGCGTCGAAGGCGAAGATCGCCAAGAGTTGCGCGAAACCATGGACAAACTAGACTTGCCAGCCGGCATGTCTGTGATTGCCCGTACCGCTGGTATTGGTCGCAATGTTGATGAATTGCAATGGGATCTTAATTACCTGATGCAATTGTGGCGCGCCATTGATGGTGCTGGTAAGTCGGGCCAAGGCGCCTTCTTGATTTACCAAGAATCCTCGTTAGTGATCCGCGCGATTCGCGATTACTTCCAACCTGATATCGGCGAAATCCTGATCGATACCGACGATATTTACGAACAAGCACAGCAGTTCATGAGCCACGTCATGCCTGACATGGTTCATCGCGTCAAACGCTACAGCGATGACGTGCCTTTGTTCTCTCGTTTCCAGATCGAACACCAAATCGAAACCGCCTACTCGCGTACCGTACCCTTGCCTTCTGGTGGCGCGATCGTTATCGATCATACCGAAGCTTTGGTTTCCGTCGACGTCAACTCAGCACGTGCAACACGTGGTGGCGATATCGAAACAACTGCATTCAATACCAATCTTGAAGCGGCCGAAGAAGTTGCCCGCCAATTGCGTTTGCGCGACTTGGGCGGCTTGATCGTGATTGACTTCATCGACATGGAAAACGCGAAGAATCAGCGCGAAGTAGAAACGCGCTTGAAAGATGCTTTGCGTTACGATCGTGCGCGCGTTCAGATGGGTAAGATCTCCCGTTTTGGTTTGATGGAATTGTCACGCCAACGTTTGCGCCCTTCTCTGTCTGAAGGCAGCCACGTAACCTGCCCACGTTGTAACGGCACAGGCCATATCCGCGATACAGAATCGTCCGCATTGCAAGTCTTGCGCATCATCCAAGAAGAAGCAATGAAGGAAAATTCAGCAGCGATCCATGTTCAGGTTCCAGTTGACGTTGCAGCATTCTTGCTCAACGAAAAACGTGGCGAGATTTTGAAGATCGAAACACGCCACCGTGTTACTGCTATCCTGATTCCAAACAAACATTTGGAAACACCACATTACAAATTAGATCGTCTCAAACATGATGATCCACGCCTAGAAGAAGCTCATGCAAGCTATGCGATGGCTGAGCAAGTTGATACCGACATCGGTTATAACAAGCGTCAAAAAGATGACGTGAAGCCGCGTCAAGAAGCCGTTGTGAAAACAATTACGCCAGAAACAGCACCTATCGTTGAACGCAAACCTGAACCTACGAAAGAAGTTGCCAAAGAATCGGGCGGTTTGTTCGCAGGTATCGCAAAATTCTTCAGTTCTTTGTTCGGTAGCGCAAGCGAAGCTGCTCCTGCTGTCGAAGAAAAACCGAAACATGCTCGCGATAAGAACGACCGTAATCGCCAACGTAATCGCCAACGCAATCGTGGCCGCAATGGCAATGGTGCGGAAAACGAAGAACGCAATAGCAAAGGCAACGATAAATCCAACGATCGTGCCAACGACAAATCAGTAGATAAATCTGCTGATAAAACGAGCGATAGAGTAAGCGATAAAGAGCAAAAATCTTCCTCTGAAAACAATCAACAGCGTCAGAACAAACAGCAACAACGCCCTGCACGCGAGGAAAAAGAAGGTCAAGAATCTCGTCGTGAACGTCAGCAAAAACAACGTGATGCTCGCAAAGAAAATAATGCGGAAGCAAAACAGGAAGACTTAGCGGTTGCATCCGCAGCACCGTCTATTACAGCGGCTGCAGCAACGACTCCAAGTCACAAACCTAAACTCACCGAAAGTTCTGAAGCGACTGCGGATGTTGAAAACGCAGATGCACCTAGCACAGAGGAAGGCCGTCGTCGCCGCAGAGGTGGACGCAACCGTAATCGTCGCGATCGTCATGCTGCAGAAAACGCTGAAATGACAACGACTGAAAACAATGGTGAAGTAGCCGTCGCTGCGCCACCAGCATTTATTCCTGTCGTTGATCTGTTGCAAAGTGAAGCAGCAAGCGCGGATAGCAAGCCTGTTCAATCTAGTTTGGATTTGGCTCCAGAGGCACAATCAACAGCATCCGCAGCAACAGCACCACAGGTAACTGCACCTGCAGCGCCTGAGGCAACAACAACTGAGGTTATAACTGAAGTTGCAGAAGTCGTTTCGACCACCGTTGCACCAGCTGCGGTAGAGGCTGCTCAAGTGGCCAACGAAGCTAGCGCAACTGCTGAAGTGAAAACCGTCGAGCCAAGTGTCGCAGAGTCGAACCTTGTAGCAAATGCCGAGCCTGTCACTACTGCTGCAAGCATTGAAGCTGCACCGACTCAATCAACAGCAAGCGAAGCTGCACAAAGCGAAGTATCTGTAGCGCCGCAAACACCAGCTCCTACTGAAGTAATCGCGCCAGCTGCCGTGGCTACAGAAACCGTTGCGGCTGTCACCGAGGTCGTCGCAGAGATCGCTGCAGAAGTAACGGCTACAACAACAACGGCTGAGGTAAGCCCTGCGCCTGTACCTGTACAAGCAGATTTGTTGAGTGAAGTTGCAGTAGCGCCGCAAGTTGAAGCGACTGCCAGCGTAACGCCAGTTGAAACAGTCCCTGCACCGGTAGGCAAGCCAGCAATCCAAAAATCGGATCGCGTGGAAGACCTCAGCGAAGTGTTAGCGAAAGCGGGCTTGGTTCTGGCAAGCACAGATCCAATCAAGTTAAAGGCTGCACAAGAAGCGGCCGTACAAACTACTGTTGCGCCACGTGTCATCCGTGAACGCAAAGCCGCAACAGCCGTTTCGAATGAACCTCTAGTTCAAGTCGAAACAAAACGCTGAATGCAGCTCTCGTTTTTGGACTGAAGCTGAAATAAAATTGACCAGCTCAGGCCAACAATGACAGCCTAGGTAAAATGAAAAAAGGCCTGAAACTTTTTACAAGATTCAGGTCTTTTTTTCGTCTTGATTGAGCGCTCTCAAGCTTCAATCAAATCATTTCTATAGTACTCGCCAGTGCCAGATCCAGATCCAAGAAAGCGCTGTGAGTGCAATGAAGTAAGATCGACTTGAGTCAGGTCAATTTTGACTCTGCAACATTCGGTACATCGTGCTATCTTTACAGCTTGGCTCTAAAATCAAGTTTCACTATAAGACTTTTTGTGGTCGTTCATTAGATCACCTAGCTCATGTCAGAAAAGTTTATCCCTATTCAGTCAGTCACGAAAAGCTCAAACGATCAGGCCCTGAGCGGCGCGAACAATTTGAGGCTTCGACATTGGGACACGCCAGTACGCACAATCGCTGCTGAAGGTGAGCTCCGTGATCAGCGCGGTCGTCACTTGCATGATCTCAGAATTTCGATTACCGACCGATGTAACTTTCGCTGCACCTACTGCATGCCTAAAGAGGTCTTCACCAAAGACTATCCTTACCTACCTCATTCCGAGCTATTGAGTTTTGAAGAGATTGAGCGCCTCGCAAGAATCTTTGTTGCGCATGGTGTACGTAAAATTCGTTTGACCGGTGGTGAACCTTTACTGCGTAAAAATGTGGAGCGGCTGGTCGCCATGCTGGCGCAATTAAGAACACCCGATGGTCAAGCGATCGATTTGACACTCACGACGAATGGTTCTTTATTACCGCAAAAAGCACGCGCACTCAAAGAGGCTGGACTCAATCGGCTCACCGTGTCACTCGACGCACTCGATGATTTGATCTTTAAACGCATGAATGATGTCGACTACCCCGTCAGCGCCGTCCTCGATGGCATTTCCGCTGCAGAAGCTGCAGGCTTTGCATCGATCAAAATCAATATGGTCGTCAAACGCGGAGTGAATGATTCCGAAATTCTGCCGATGGCGCGCTACTTTCAAAAGACTTCACAGGTACTGCGTTTCATCGAATTTATGGATGTGGGCGCCAGCAATGCATGGCAGCATCAGCACGTTGTTAGCAGTCAAGAAATTATCGATCGATTACAGCATGCTGGGCTCGAACTCGCGCCGGTAGCGCCGCAGCAAAAAGGTGAAACGGCGGTGCGTTATCGCTATCAGAATGGCGGCGAAGTGGGCTTCATTTCCAGCGTCAGTCAAGCCTTCTGTGGCGATTGCAATCGTTTACGTTTATCAACCCAAGGTGCACTGTACACCTGCTTGTTTGCGACACAGGGTCATGATCTGCGCAGCCATTTGCGCGCTTCGGAATTTACCGATCAAGCCACGGCTGACGCGGCCTTAAGCACGATTATCCGACAAATTTGGGAAGCCAGGCAGGATCGCTACTCGGAATTGCGCGGGCAAACTTCGCCAGATCATTTCTCTGAACACAGACACACAGCGCTCGCACAAAAAATCGAGATGTCTTACATCGGCGGCTAAATAATTCACTATGATCAAGTGTGACGCCATCACTGGACTCATTCTCGCAGGTGGTCGTGCAAGTCGCATGGATTATCTCGATAAAGGTTTGCAACTACTCGATGAGAAACCCTTAGTACAGCATGTGGCGGAACGACTCGCGCCACAAGTGAGCACCGTCATCATTAGTGCTAATCGCAATCAAGAACACTACCAAAATTTCGCTCAATCGGTGGTATCTGATCAAGATCCAAATTTTGCAGGTCCCTTGGCGGGTATGGTCAGCGCATGGGAACACTGCGACACTGACTATTTGCTCACTGTACCGTGCGACTCCCCTTTTCTTCCGCTCGACTTAGCCACTAGACTTGCACAGGCCATATCTGCCACAGGCGGCACGGCACTCGCAGCGATCGCAGTAACAAGGAGTGCAGAAGAAAACACTCAAGCACAGATCCACCCAGTGTTCAATTTGATGCACCGAGATGCCGCGCCAATATTGCGTCAGTTTGTCGCTAACGGTGGCAACAGAGTACGTGTGTTTTTCGAATCGATACAGGCCCAGCAGGTGCATTTCGATCATGCTATAGCCTTCACCAATATCAATACCCAACACGACTTACTGCGCTATTCTGGCATCGGCATGAGCGATGTGACTGCACGATACGATACAAATCTAGCTGGCCAAAATGGCGATGACAGTTATGTTAACGATGCCACTCAGCGAACTTAGGCAACACCACCAGAACGAATTAAACATGTCTACATTAGAAGAACTTTGCGCCCCCTACCAAAATCAAGACAGTCTGAGTGTCGAAACCGTGCGTGACATCATGCGTGCTTTCATCAGTCCCACGACACGGATTGAAACTGTATCGCTCCATCAAGCATTTGGACGCGTGGTCGCGACTGACATCTGCTCGCCGATCAATGTTCCACCGCACCATAACTCTGCCATGGACGGTTATGCCTTTCATTCTACCGTTCTGCAAGAGGCAGAGACACTTGAGCTAACTGTCGTCGGTGAACGCTTGGCAGGATCACAAGAGTCACATTCAGTAGAACTACATCAGTGCATACGCATTATGACCGGCGCGGTCATGCCAGATAGCTGCGACACTGTCATCCCACAGGAAATGTGTGAAGTCTTTCACGACGCTGCGGCTGGTTCGACAAAAATTCGTTTTCAAAATCAGAGAATATCGGCCGGTACGAACCGCCGCTTAGCTGGCGAAGATTTGGCAATAGGCCAGCACATTGTGACCAAGGGCAAACGTCTACATGCGGCGGATCTTGGACTGCTTGCTTCGGTCGGCATTGCAGAAGTTCCTGTCTATCAAACTTTACGTGTAGCTTATTTTTCGACTGGAGATGAACTACGTTCGCTGGGCGAAACACTCGATGCAGGCTGCATTTATGATAGCAATCGATTCACCTTGTGCGCACTATTGCGTGAAATGCAGATCGACGTCATCGATTTGGGCGTAGTACGTGATGAGCCCGAAACATTGCGAGGCCTAATACAGCAAGCCTGCCGCGACGCCGACGTGATTCTGACTTCGGGCGGGATGTCGATGGGCACGGCCGACTACACCAAGCAAATCATGCATGAGCTCGGCGAAGTCCAATTCTGGAATGTTGAAATGCGCCCCGGGCGCCCCATGGCATTTGGCCGCCTACGATCAAATGTCACAAAACGATCATGCTATCTCTTTGGTCTCCCCGGCAATCCAGTTGCGGCCATGCTCAACTTTTTGTTCATCACCCGCCCCGCCCTGCAGCAACTACAAGGCTTGCTTTCCACCGAAACTCTGCTGGTTCCAGCAAAGTTGAGCCATGGTATCCGCAAGCGTCCCGGTCGCACTGAATTTCAACGCTGCATCGTCCATCTTGATGCGACTGGTCAGTTGTACGCTTCGACTACAGGATCACAAGGCTCCGGCATCTTACGTTCAATGTCAGAAGCCAACGCGATCTTGGTGCTGGGGGATAACACGGGTGATCTTTCAGCCGGAGAGATAGTTCATCTCCATCTATTGCATGGTCTTTTTTCTAACTTTTAGATGTGGATGATGGGCTCTAAGACCTTAAGAACTTGAGAGCGCTCAAGCAAAACCGTGAATTCTTGCGTATAATTGCCGAACAGAAACAAAAATAGAAACAAATTCAGCCAACTCGCTGATAAATCCACCGTTGACTATCAGCAGTTTTATGGCGCGCAACTCTCTCACACAATACTTACTCATACTTTTCACCACCTTGCTGGTGAGTTTGCTGTTCGTCCAAGGCAATGCTGCCGCGCAGACTCGTGTGCCACTACTTTTCGGTGAAAATAAGAATGAGAAAGGTGAATACGTTCCTATGCCCGAACGATTCACCAAGATGTTTCAATTTGTCGAAAAAGATCTCAACATCAAATTTGATTTTCAAATGTACCCTTGGAACCGCGCTATCAAAATAGCGAGTACAGATGGTGGTGTCATTTTTGGATTAAGTCGAACACCTGAACGTGAAAATCTATTTCATTTCTCAGAGCCAGCCCTACACAATTATTTATGGTTGATCACACGCCACGATCGACAATTTCCTTTCGATGAAATTGCCGATTTACGCGGAAAAACGATTGGCGTCGTCAGAGGCGCAAGATACGGTGGCGAATTCGATGAGCACAAAGGAAAACTGTTTCGTATCGATGATGATATCGATGCCTATGGACCCCGTTTGCAAAAGGTATTGAATGGTCGCGTCGACGCGATGCTTATCGCAAGCTCATCGAATGATGCAAAAGAAGTCGAACGCCAAGTCAATATGATTAAGATCGATGAACGCGAACGCGTTTCCGCATCGAACAGATTTAAAGTTTTATCGTCTCCGGTACTACGCGACGGCATTTGTTTTGCTGCACTCAAAGGCAGTAACGATGCGTTGGTGGATCGTATTTCAAACGCACTCTTAAAGTATCACGCTCTCGATCTCAAATCAGCGAAAAGCCGTGGCAAGGCCCAACGCTAGAGATCCTCTTCTGGCGATGACAATCGCCTACAAATTTCCACAAAGTTGCGACAGTCGCACGATGTTTTTAGTGCGGCGCATTCTCTATACTCTGGGCTTCATTCATTTCAGCAGTGGAGTACACTTTGAAGTCTATCGCACTCTCAATTCTTGCTCTGAGCCTCCTCAGCGCATGTGGTGGCGAATCTGCACCACCGCCCAGCAACAAAGTAAAAATTACGAGCGTCACCTCCGACCAATTGATCTATCGTAAAAATACCGTTTTCACGGTAAAAGGTGAAAACCTGAGCGATGGCTTCAACATGTCGAACAAAGCATGCTTGACGATTTCCGAACTGACCGGCGGCACCAATACACAAAAAACCTTTAGCTGCAAAATTGTGGGGGTGGGTCAACAGTCGTTCGTCATCAGCGATGCAGCCGGCAATTCCCTCTACGCGGAAACCTTGAACGTTCCCCTCAGCAAACAACCGCAGGTGACGATGACAACATCGCTGGGGACCGTGGTGCTCGAACTCAATCCGGCCAAAGCCCCTGTCACGGTCGATAATTTCTTGAATTACACAGAGTCTGGCTTCTATGTGAATAAGATTTTTCACCGTATCATCAGCAATTTTGTCATTCAAGGCGGCGGCTATACGGCTGATTTAAATCTCGCTACCACTCAAGCGCCGATCAAACTTGAAGCAAACAATGGACTCAGCAACTTACGTGGCAGTATCGCCATGGCACGAACATCGGCCTTGGATTCCGCAACTTCGCAATTCTTTATTAACGTTGTCGACAACGTTTCACTCGATACGAGCAGCGGTGGCTATGCCGTGTTTGGGAAGGTCATTAGCGGCCTCGACATCGTCGATAAAATCAAAGCTGTTCCCACTGCGACTCGCAATGGACTTACCGATGTGCCAAACTCCACCGTTCTCATCAATTCCATGGTGCAGACACAGTAATGGAATGTAAAGCGCGCGGCTCGCACAACCAAGCGCACACTGTTCGTTGATCACGAATAAATTGGATTTTTCGATTCAATTACTCCCTCTTTAGGCTGACTTCATGTCAGCCTTTTTTTACCCCGTGCAAACGATCACATCACTTTGCATTTTCTAGATTCCCTCGCTTGTTGGTAAAAAGGCGCTTTCTATCGATTTACCCCGACATGTTGGTCATGTCGAATACTTGACCCGTAAAAATCGCTTAAGATAGATCTCAGTGCCTCCATCTCACACACACTCGTGTTTTTTCACATTTAACACACTCAAGACTTATGAAGACTTCCAGACTTTTTGCATCACTACTCTTGATCGGCACTCTCAGCTCGCTGGTCGCCTGCAATGAGGAATATGCTCCGATGCCCACCGTCGACAGTGTTAACCTCGATCGCTACCTCGGTAAGTGGTATGAAATCACTTCGATCCCCAACCGCTTTCAAGCCATGTGCGTCTCAGACACTCGTGCTGAATACGTCAAAGATGGCGATCGCATCAAAGTCATCAATCGTTGTCGGAAGCAAGACGGCAAAATTGAAACCGCTGAAGGCATTGCAAAAATTGTCGATGGCAGTAACAACGCAAAACTACGAGTCAGTTTTTTCAGACCGTTCTATGGAAATTATTGGGTATTAGATCTCGACCCTGATTATCAATGGGTCTTAGTCGGAGAACCTTCACGCAAATATGCTTGGGTTCTGTCACGCAACATGCAAGTCGATCCACAAACTCTGCAAAAGTTGATGCAAAAGGCAGAGAGTCTCGGTTATCAAGCGACACAGTTTAAAGCCAGTGTGCAAGCGCAGAGTATCGACTGAAGATTCTTCAGCAACGACTTAAGTGAAAAAGCCTGCCATTCGAAATTTCATCGTCAGCGTAATGAAGCTTCGTATGACAGGCTTGTTTAGGACCAGGCAATCGCACCTTACCAAGAGATCTGGCAAGCGAATGCCAGCATAATCAAGGCTAAAACGAAGTAGATCAACTGCAGTGGAATCATCCACTTCGCCCATGTCGTCCAAGGGATGCGCGCCAAGGCGAGCACACCGACCGTGATGCCAGAAGTTGGAATCATCGGTGTCGTAAATTCACCGAATTGAAAGGCCAGCACCGCAGTCTGGCGCGACACACCAACCAGATCAGCCAGCGGTGCCATGATCGGCATAGTCAGCGCTGCTTGACCACTTCCGGAATGAATAAAGAAGTTGATGACCGATTGAATCACAAACATTTTGTGCGAAGCGATCACCGCACTGTCAGACTGCACCAATGGCATCAAGTGATACAACATGGTGTCAATGATCTGCGCATCGCGTGCCAAAATCATAGTCGCGCGAGCCAATGCGATCACCATCGCAGTGCTTACCAAATCTTTCGCGCCATGCATAAAGGCTTCAACGAATTGATCCGCTGTTAAACGCCCCACCACACCGACCGCAATCGCCATACCCAAGAACAAGGCCGCGATCTCGTTCACAAACCATTCATACTTCACCACACCCAACACCATCACTGCTAGCGTTCCAACGAACATCAACAAGACGGCCTTATGAGTTCCGGTCATTCCTTGAAAATTCGCTAGCTCATCATTCTTCAACTCGCGACGACGCTCCTGATCAATCGCAAAAGTCGGGCTCAACTCTGGTCGCGCCTTGATGCGAGCAGCGTACCAACTCAAGAACATAATCGTCAAAATGGTGGCCGTTGCCCACACAATCAAACGAAAACCAATGCCCGAAAATACAGGGACACCAGCGATTCCTTGGGCAATCCCCACATTAAAAGGATTCAAAAAGGCCGCAGCAAATCCGACTTGTGAACCGACAAAGGGAATCGCTACTCCCGTAATCGAGTCATAGCCTAGGGCCAGAGCCAAAGGAATGAAAATCATCACGAAAGGAATCGCTTCTTCCGCCATACCGAAACTCGCTCCACCGAGGGAAAACAGAGTCACAAATACGGGGATAATCATGGCGCGCACTAGGCGCGAATGCGTATGCGCTTTGGCGACGGATTTAATCATGGAATCAATCGCCTCGGTTCTTTGCAAGACAGCGAATGCGCCACCGACGATCAAAACAAATCCAATAATTTGAGCCGCCTCTACAAAGCCTTTAATTGGCGACATCATCAAGTCCACAAAGCCTTGTGGGTGACTTGCAATCACTTGGAAAGAAGATGGATCAACCACCGTCTTCCCATTAATCACTTGCGTTGCATACTTCCCACCTGGCACCAGCCATGTCGCCAACGCTATCAACGCCATCAGGCCAAATAACAACACGAAGGTATTCGGCATCCGTAATTTTTTCAGCATCATCATCTCCTCGATTCCATGCTTGACTTATGCCGACAATAAATTACCAGTGCGGTAGGCATGTTGGCCCGCCACTTTGGCAATCCTCGCGCCTGCGTGCACATAACGACGAGCGATGCGTGCAAACAGAACGCCGCTCACGCTCGCACGTAAGGGAGTCACCTCCGCTGTGATTGGATCGATCAAATCAGCAATCACTTCGCCTGCTTGTATCATAGATCCAAGCGGCTTTGTGAAGGCCACGATGCCAGCATGTGGAGCCACCACGGGTTCGACGCCTTCCAAGGGTGTCGCGACACACAAAGCTGGAGGCACAACTTGATCGACACCTGTTCGATCTCCCACTCGCGTAATATGCCCTTCATGTTCGAGGTAGGCGATGATGGCTTCGGCATCGCGCTGCGCATCTTCATGCGTCACATCGGTTTCACCACGTAATTCCACAGTTAAAGATTGGCAAGCCAGAGGAATCGATTTACTTTGACCGTAATGATCTTGGAGTTCCCACCAGTGACGCGAACAAGAATCATCGAAGGGATCATCACCTGGGAGTTTTGAAATCAACAGCGCGTGAGCTTGTAAAAAACCTGCGAGAGGAATGCCGCGCTCGGCTAACGGCGCCCCCGTATAAAGATGCATGACCGCTTGATTATCACAATGCAGATCCAACACGATGTCAGCATCAATCGCAAGCGATTGTAGAGTCTTCTTCAGTTGTGCAGTCTCATCATAAGCGGGTACTTCGGCGAGAATCTCGGCTGCGGTTCGACGAATTAGCTGTTGATTAAAGGCTGGGTCACCATTCAGTTGATCACCAATACGTCGGATTAATTCTGGCGTGAGATGCTGATACCCGCGATTGAAATTAATGCCGGTCGCTAGATCAAAGCGTCCAAATGCCGTGCCTTGAATATCTTGATTCAAGCCAATTGGATTCGATACAGGCACCAACACGATACTCCCCTCAATGGCGCCGGCCTCCTCAAGTTCACTGAAACGCTTTCTCAAGTAATGGCTAACAAGCATGCCGGGAATCTCATCAGCATGTAGAGATGCTTGAATATAGGTTTTCTTACGAGTTTGATTTCGGCCGAAATGCAAGCTCACCAATTGACGCTCACTGCCGGCACTTCGATTTTTCAGAACATGAATTTCACTACGCATATGAAACACTCTCACTTTTCGTTTTTAGTAACGCTCCCAATGAGCCGCTGCGATCAAGCGACTCGCGCATGTTTTCTTGAATGACGGCGTAACCTCCGCGCAAACGCATAGCAATTGCTGCTGGAATACCACCATTGTGGGCCTACTTGAAAATTCTTTGACACAGTCACCTTACCCTAACGCAGCCAACAAACCAACGCAAGGTAGGTAGCATCTGAAATTACAACAGGCTTCTCTTTCTATTTGAATTCAGTCCTAAATTTGAATTCAATCCTAATACAGTGTGAACGTCTCAAGTTTTACCAAGTTCAACGCTCAGAATAGACATTAGATTCATCTCTCTTACAGATCCATACGGTGCACGTATCAGGAAAATCTGCCCCTGATTCAGCTTGTCGGCCATTCTTGAAGCTTGTGACAGCTTGTGACAAATTATGAAAAAGTTCATGTCTGATTTTTTACACATTTTAGCGTTATGAAAAAAATCTGACAATAACTATTGAAATTTATTTTGTTTCGTTCTAAAGTTCAGTCACAGCAGTTTTTTACATATTTTTTTCAAATTAAAAATCAATGAAAAAAAATACGACATTGGAAACGCAGGCGGCAAATGCGGCGCAAGATAGCAATAACACCAGCAACTCTCCTGACTTGGTGTTTGCAAAGTCTAGTCTCGGCAACGCCTTGCTCGCTCAATTACAAGAAGGTTCAGCATCTTATAAACGTATCGCTGATTACCTCTTGCGCAACCAGGTCAAAGTGACTGCACTCGGAATTGAAGACATGGCCGCGCAGTGTGATGTTTCCACTGCAACCATCAGCCGCTTCGCACGTGATCTCGGCTTTGCCAACTATGCGGCGCTGAAAAACCAAATTGCAGAAACCGTACAAGCGATTTTCTCTCCCGTCGAAAAACTACGTAATACCATCGAAGGTAAGAAACCAAGTAGTTCGCCTGCCCAAGCGAGTCTGCAATCAGCGTCGGCCAATATCAATGCAGCGAGCAATGGCCTCGAAGAAGATCAAATGCAGCAAGTGGTCAATAAACTGTGCAAGGCGGGCACTGTATACATTATGGGTTTTGGTATTAGCGCCCATATCGCAGGCATGCTCGCTTTGCATTTACAACCGTACTGCAACCGCGTGGTCGAGGTGGTGACTTACGGCGGTACCGAGGTTGCGGCCGGTAATTTGGCGAATATCACAGACAAAGATGTTTTGGTCGTGATTTCATTTCCGCGATATGCGATTGACGTTATCCGTTTAACGCAATTTGCGCGTCACCATTCAACCTGCATTGTCGCCATCACTGATTCAGCAGCCTCCCCCTTGGCTCAATTAGGGGATTATCTTTTATTAGCACCGAGCACCCATGCTGTTTTATCGAGTAGTTCAACCGCTGCGATTGCAGTGATTGAATCATTAGTGAGCAGCATCATGGTCTCCAATAAGAAAAACGTCGAGAAAGCGATCCGTTTAACGGAAGCGATCTCAGGCTATTTACACAATAACGATAACACCTCAAGAACCATGCAACTGGAAAGTCGCAAGCCGAAAAAGTAAGTCTCTAGCGCCACCCAATATCTCTGATTTATCGCAACAAGCACTGCCAACAGTGCTTGAGGGGATCTCTTTTTCGCAAAATTTTTGCAGCATTATTTAAACAGAGGAGTTAAGAAATGAGTCAACAGCAAAAGGCATCCCAAGGCTTTCCTTTGGTGCCGAAGAAAATAACCGCAGCCACGTGGTCGGCACTGAGCGTCATGGCGATGTTCAGCTTGAGTGATAGTGTCTACGCGCAAGAGAAAGCGGCAGAACCTAGCGTCCAAAAAATCGAAATTACCGGTTCTTCGATTAAGCGCATCAATGCTGAAACTGCCTTGCCAGTGCAAGTGATTAACCGCGTTGAAATCGCCAAGACAGGTGCGACCACAGCTGAGCAATTGCTCACAACTCTGAGTGCCAACACCGGTTACACGCAAGAGTCCGCCAGTATCAGCGACAAGCCTGGCTCAAGTGGTTTATCGGGTGCGAACTTGCGCGGCTTGGGTGTTTCTTCAACACTGGTTTTGTTGAACGGCCGCCGTCTCGCTGCCTTTGCATTTGGTGGTGAAGGTACCGATTTGAACTCGATTCCTTTGTCCGCTATCGAGCGCGTTGAAGTTTTGAAAGACGGCGCTTCAGCGGTCTATGGTGCGGATGCGGTCGGTGGTGTCATCAACTTCATTACACGCAAAGATTTCACAGGTTTCGAAGCAAGTGTTGGTGGCATGCGTACCAAAGAAGGTGGCGGTGGTGATCGCACAGTCAGTCTCTTAGCGGGTTTCGGCGATTTGAACAAAGATAGCTACAACTTCTTCGCCAGCGTACAGCATAAAAAGAATGATCAACTCCGCACCGCGCAACGCGACTTCGCAGTCAGCGCATGGCGTCCATTGGAAGCACGCGGCTATCCAGATAACTTCACTTCCGCTAACACCTTCCCTGCTGGCATGTACTCTGTCTCTGGCAAGAAATACTTGGGTAACCCAAGTGCTCCAGACTGCGCGCCACCAGCCAGTATCAATATCAGCGGTGCCTGCCGTTTCGATTATCAAGCCGCAGCCGATATTTATCCTGAATCAGCAAAAACAAACTTGATCAGCCGCGCCACTTTTGCATTGGACGCAGATCACACCATCTTTGCAGAATTCACGGCCTCAAAGAATGATGCTAAATATCGCCTCTCGCCAACTGGGGTCAATGGCAATACAGGCACCAGCAGCAGTGCGTGGACTTATCCAGCTGGTGGTCCTTTCTACCCAGCTTACTACGTCAATTCAGCTGGTGTGAAAGTCGCGACTGACGGCAAGGCATTTAACGTTCGTATGCGTCTGGTTCCTGGTGGCGCTCGCACCAACGGCCAAGAATCCGATCAAACTCGCCTCCTGCTCGGTAGCGAAGGTACGATCGCGGGTTGGGATTACAACACGGCCTTTGCGCGTTCCGTTTCGGAAAACACTCAAACTTTGACGAATGGTTACTATGATCGCGCCAAACTCTTGGCTGCATTCAGAACTGGCAAGATCAATCCATTCGGCGAACAAACTGCCGAAGGTCAAGCTTTACTGGATTCAGCCGAGCGCAACATCGATGGCCGTAAAGGTAAATCGACAAGTGACGTCTTCGATGCGCGTTTCACTCGCGAAATCGCACAAACTGATGCTGGCCCAATCGGCATGGCAACCGGTATCGAATTCCGCCGCGAAAAATTGGAAGACAATTCGTCTGACGAAATCTTGGCTGGTACGATTTATTCAACTTCTAAATCGCGCCGCGTCAGCGAAACACGGGATGTCAAAGCGATTTTCACTGAATTCGAAGTGCCATTGACAAAAGAACTCAGCGCGCAAGCCGCACTGCGTCATGACTCCTATGGCGGCAACATCGGCAGCTCGACCAATCCAAAATTGGCACTGCGCTATCAACCAAACAAAGACATCTTGTTCCGCGCGTCGTTTGGTACTGGCTTCCGCGCGCCGACCATGAAAGACCTGGATCCATCGAGCGTTGAAACTTCCACTGGTGGCTTGTACTTCGATACGATTGGCTGCGCCAAGTACAACTCTCAATGTTACAGCGATCAGATCCCAACAACAGAATCTGGTAACCCGAACTTGAAGCCAGAAAAATCCAAACAGTTCTCGTTTGGTATGGTGTGGGAACCAGTCCCATCGTTCTCTGCAACGATCGACTACTGGAGTGTTCGCAAGACAGACGTCATCAAATTCGCACCTGAAACTTTGATCGATACAGATCCTGCTTATGTCGAAAAATCGATCACACGTGACAGCGATGGCTATATCTTGAATTGGGCCTTAACAGCACAAAACCAAGGTAAAGAAACTAAGAGCGGGATCGACATCAATCTTGCCTATCGTCTGAAATTGGAAGGCGCAGGCAAGCTCACAACACGTTTGTCTGGCACTTTAATGACGAAGAGCGAACAACAATTTGCTGAAGGTTCGAAAGTGTTCGACAACCTCGGCAAATGGGGCTTTGAGTATGTCACTCCAAGATGGCGTCATCGCTTGAGCGCAGATTGGGATGTTGGTTCATGGGGCTTCACGTTGGCGAATAGCTTCCAATTACATCACGAAGATCAACAGCTTGATCCAAACGGCAAGCGCCCGACGGTGGCATCTTATAGCCTGTGGGATTTGCAAACCGCCTATTACGGCTTTAAAGATATCAAGATCAGTGGTGGCATCATGAATTTGGCCAATACCAAACCACCATTCTCGAACCAAACTTTGACTTACTTTGCAGGCTTCGATTCGACTTATGTAGATCCACGCGGTCGTTCTTTCTACATTCGTTTGAACTACGCCTTCAAGTAATCTGAGGTTCGATATCAGTAATTTGTTTTACCTTGTAAGTAGTAATTTGTAGTAAGCCGGTCGTCTGGGTTTGGTGTCACTATCCTCCAGTTCCACACTCAGACGATTCGGTAGTATCGTTTTCTTGTGCGGTATTTCTCCCGCATTTAGGGTAGCATCACTGCTACCCTTTTTTTCGTTAAAACCAATTGAAAGATTCGGGATAGAAGTGACATGATGAATCAGCTTTACACTCTCGTTCGCAATTGCACCGTGAATTTATTTGGCGAAATCCAACCGATCATGTCGCCATCTTCTATCACATCTTCGCGAACTAACATCCACATTCTCGGACCTAGCATGACACTTGCCAAACTCATACTTCTGGGATTTCTGCTTTCATTCGCGAATGCAAAAGCCAGCGCCCAATCTGTGAACTCCCCGACTGAGGTTAAAGGCAAACTGCTCATCATTGGTGGTGCACTGCGCTACGACAATCAACAGGTATGGCAGCGTTTGATCCAAGAGGCCGGTGGCACCACGGCACAGTTCGCAGTGATTCCAACCGCATCCGGCAATCCAAACAAAGCGGCACAGCTTGTGGTCGACAATATCAAAGCCTACGGTGCCAATGCCTATGTCGTTCCACTCTCTGAAAAACTGCTCGATGAGACTGGAAAATCACAAACACAACGGCTTACACGGTCAACGGAATGGGTCGAAAAAATCAAGAATGCACAAGGCATTTATTTCACCGGCGGCGATCAAAATCGCATTACCCGCGTACTCTACGATGCCGATGGGAAGGCCACGCCCTTGCTCGAAGCGATCTGGGACATGTATCGACGCGGAGGCATTATCGCAGGCACCAGCGCTGGCGCAGCGATCATGAGTGAAACCATGTTTGCCAATGCTGGCTCTGTACTAAAAACATTGCAGCAAGGTGCACATCGAGGAAAAGAATTTGATCGGGGTCTTGGTTTCATCGGGCCAGGAATTTTGGTTGACCAGCACCTCATCATCCGCGGTCGTTTTGCGCGGATGCTGCCCGTCATGCAAGCAACATCGATTCCTCTTGGTCTCGGCATCGACGAAAACACGGCCATGTTGATTCAACAGCAGCGTGAGATGGAAGTCATCGGTTACAAGGGTGCGATTGTGTTGGAAATGCATCCCGCGAACGCACCAGGAAAATCGATCCCGTTCGCCGCGCATGACATTCGCATTCACTATCTCACCCATGGAGACAAACTCGATTTACGTTCCAAACAGATCACGCCCAGTAGCGACAAAGAGCGCTTGGTCGAAGCGCAATCAGAGGAAGCCGACCAACTCATGAGCACCACCAGCAATATTTTGGCGAATACCGCCGTGGTCGAACTAATGAGCCAGCTGATCGAAAGTCCTGCACAGGAAATGGTCGGCCTCGCTTTCGATGCCAGCAATTCCCCTAATTCCAAGCCAAAAGCCTCGGTTGGCTTCAAGTTTACATTTAGCAAGACGCCAGAAAGTCGCGCCTATTTTTCAAGCAAGACGGGCATGGAAGCCTATACCATCCAAGGTCTGAGACTGGATGTCACGCCGATACAAATGCCAAACCCGCTTTACACTGAGGAAGCAACCCAAGAGAGCATTAAGAACAAACATTAAGAACAAACATCAAGGACAAAAAAAGAGCGAACTTAAATCGGTGCGCTTTAGACAAGGAACCTATCGACAACGATTTTGGTAACCCAACTCTAAATCGCACAAACCCGCTTATCAGTCTCGGCGTTTTGTCGTAAGCTTTCGCCATCCAACAAAAACAAAGGAGAGGACATGAGCGATTCTTTACCTTCAGCTGCTGCACCGCAAAAGCAAGAGATGCGCGAAGTAATAAGACTCTTAAGCCACTATGCCGAGAGCCACCGAAATCCCACCAACGAAAAAATTCATTTTGTGTGCGTGCCGGTGATTGTGTGGACCGTGCTAGGCTTAGTATGGTCAATCCACCCATGGGCGGCCTACGCGGGTGCTGCGCTTGCCCTGATTTACTACGTCACCTTATCGATTCCATTTGCCTTCGGGATGACAGTGATGGCTAGTATCATGCTGCTGATCTTGCAAAATATTCCCCAAGCCTATGTACTACCAACGGCCGGCGCTGTTTTCGTCATCGCTTGGATAGGTCAATTTATCGGCCACAAAATCGAAGGCAAGAAACCGTCTTTCTTTGAAGATGTTCGCTATCTCTTGATTGGTCCTTTATTCGTCCTCAGCTTTTTGTATCGCCGTCTAAACATTCGGTATTAAGCTATTGAGATTGAGGCGAACGAAGATTCTCGATTCGACGAGTCTCACAGCAAGCAATCAAAAGCAAAAAGCCGCAGTTGACGCTGCGGCTTTTTCGTTTCTTGACTGAGCTGTCAGAGCACTAATGAGGTTTCGCAATTCTGATTCCCTCATTGATGCGCCCTCTTTTCATTCAGATTAAGAAAGGCTCCAAATGTGTTCCAATTTTGCCCAAGCCTGTTGTGGCTTGCCGTCTTTCATCCCTGGCTTAAATTTGCAAGAGGAATAAATTTTAACTGCTGCTTTATCTAGAGTTTTGGAACCGCTGGTTTGATCCACTTTCGAATCAACTACGCTGCCATCTGGCCCCACCAAAACCGACAACATCACTGTACCTGTTTCTTCATTCATCAACGCGGATTTTGGATAGACCGCTTTTTCGCAAGTTTGTTTTTCAACGACTGGTGCAACCTCTGCAGCATTCACAACACCGAATACACTCACGAGACTCAAAGCTAAAATTACGTTTTTCATATCACAATCACGGAAAGAGTTGAACAAATGCCCACTGGAAACTATTTCCACATGGAAAGGCAACATTGTAAGCAAACTTTTTCCACATGGCAACTGCTTTGCCCATTTTCTTAGCAAAAATCTTGGCCTATCGAGTTGATATGGTCGTTTGAATAATAAAAAAGCCAGAAGCTCAAAAAGAACTTCCGGCTATGAAATTCAACCCCGTTGGGAGACCGCGGGTTGAACCAGGTTCACCCCGACCTAATCGTAAGTAGCACTCAAAGTCACGCCAGAGAATGGCTGTTTAGCACGGAGCACAATGTAGTACCACTGACCTGCTGTAGGCGTCGCCAACAAGACACTTTCATCATTCCCTGCTTTCAACGATGCGGCGTCATAAGATGTAGTGCTTGGATACGTGCCTCTCTTCACATATAAGTCCACGTCGCCGGTACCGCCATTGGTGAACAAGCGCAAGTTTTTCGCACCAGTTGGCAGCATGATGTAAGCGTAGGCTTGCGAACTAGAACTCCAGTTTTTGATGGAACAGTTTTTACCAAGTTGGCTAGTCGAAGAACACGCAGGCAAGCTGACGACTGGTGTACTTGGCAAAGGTGGTTCCCCGGCAACCGTCGCTGACTGCACCCAGTTAGCGAACTCGGTATCGTATTTGGTGCCGATCGCGTTAACGTAATTTTGGTAACCCGCGTAATCACCAACACGGAACTTCGCAACCATCGCATCGATATCAGCACGATGTTTTTCATTCATAAAGCGAACTGCCATGTAGCCCCAGCGGTAAGCGCGAGTGACATAGTCAGACATCGAATAAGTATTACCAAAAATTGTGCTGAGTTTATAAGTCCCAGTCTTGGCAACATCAATCGCTTCTTGGTAATTATTTTTGTGTGACAAATATTCTGCGACACCTTCAATCCACCACACTGTCGGTTTGGCAGTACCTGCAGAAAAATCACCTGCCATATCAAAGCGGCCGTCGAGATAATGCACATACTCATGTTCCAAATTCCAAACTGAGAAGTTTGGACGCAGCCATGAAGCTTCATGGGCAATAAAACGCGCTTGGTTATTCACTACAGAAGGATCGCCTTCGAGGTACATACCGCCATTGTCGGTACCAATGCCATAGATCGCCCCAGCGTATTTACTGTAGTTGGTGTAGTCATCAAACACGACCAATTCCAAAGACTTGTTATTGTCATTCGCGACTGGCGTGTTATTCGTAAGCAGCATCTTATGGAAGTAAGTTTCCTCGGCACTCAAGATTGCACATGAGTCTTGCATCTGCTGCGTCGTCATGTCTTGTGCTCGAATCTTGACCGTAGGGCTACAGGTATAGCTGTATTTCAACACCGCATCGGCCAATTTCGTTTGATAGCCGCAAGTGCCATACTCAGCGCAATTCGCGCTATCGTAATAATCAACCGCTTGCGCCGCGTTCAGCCATAAATCACTATCTGATCCCGTCATACTTGAAGTCGCCAACTGATTTTTCACCATTGGCTTGACCACCGGCAGTAAGCTGCTGTACTTCATAAAGCGGAACGCTTCGTTTTCGGTGTCAGACAACTGATACGCCACACTAGAACCCAACAAGGCAGCTTTGTTATTGACTACAAAATTGTTCAAGGCAGTTGGATAAGACGCATCTTGAATCAAGCTCGCAGCATTGGCGCGGTCATGGGCGTAAAACAAGACGGTCAAAGCACCAGTGAATGCACCCGCTGCCGAACTCTGCAACAAGCCATTCGCTGCACTCGGGTTTGATGGTGTATTCGTGTAACGAACCACCAAATTCTTGACGCTTGGAAGATAGTAGGCTTCGTCATTGAGGTTAGTAATCAACTTAAAAACTTCGTTCGCCGTATTACCCCACGCAGCATTGGGATTGTATAAAACCGAACCATCGACCAATTGCTTAATCGGTGTACGTAGATTGGTCATCACACTGGTCGCTGGTGCTGGAATCGTGCCGCCTGCCGCCAAGTAATAGCCAGCGCGTAAATACAAAGTCAGATTCACTAGAGCGATATTAGTCGCATTGTAATTGGTGGCTTCCTGAGCAAAACGTGAGGCGACCGCATTCATATTCGTCGCCGAATAGATCGTCGAACCCTGCGACGCAGTCAAAGAAAACAGACCATACGTGCATTCTGGATCTGGCAAGGACACCAAATAATTTGCCAGAGCTGCACCGCTATAGCTCGCCAAAGTTGTCATGTCTTTGCAGGCGGTGGTTGGTGCTGGCGCCATCAAAGAGCCGACACGTGCATTGGCCGTACTTTTTACATTCGCATTTGAGTTTGCATATAAAGCCTGCAAATCTTTTTTACTTTGCGGCAGGTTAAACTGCACTTGCGCCGCACTCGGTGGCAAAGGACTCGGCGTTTTCGGCCGTGGTGCTTGCTTCGCCGGTTGATGATCGTGCTCATCAGCCAAACGAGAAGAACGCTTCAACAATTCCCCCGCGCTCGCCACACTGCAAAAATTCGCCGCAACCAGTGCAGCCACCATCAAGCTATTGATGTGATTTCGTTTCATCGACATTTGTAAACTCCCTATTGTTGTTGTCGCCATGAGTCTGAGATGTTCAAGAAGATCATCACAAACCCAGCACTCGCGGAGCCCATTTAAGACTCCGCCCCCTCCCAATCGAACCTGTCCATGACAGCTTCATTGAAGATACTCGTTTGCCTTCCCCTCCCTTAGAAGAAAGCCGGTAACAAGCGAGGTGAACCTATCTTATAAATATATCTAAGAAATATCAACGATATATGAACAACAAAAGATAAATGAAAGACTGGTCAATACAAAAACAGAGTTAATTCTGGAAAGCTAAAATTTTGTGAAATTTTGAACGGGCTAGAAATTCAAAACCCAAATGAAATTCCAAAAATCGTCGCAAATTGGCGAATTTCCCATGGGAATCATGGCGATTCATGCAGTTTTATTTGGTGAATCGAGGGGGGATTGCTTGTAATTAGTTGCTTAATTGGTTGCAATCGAATGTGGAGTGTTTCTGTAGGAAGCTTGGTTGTGGTGGCGGTGAAATTTTTGTCGCCGGAATGTCGTGGGTACCCAGATGGAAGAAGACTGCACCACTGCTTCCATTAATCAAATGGGTGAAATACTGCTGCAGACTTACTACCAACCGCATGCATTTCACCCATCCTTACTTAACCACTACAGCGAAAATTAAGGCAATTTCTTCGCCGGCATTTCGCGGCCACCTTGTAGCAAGACCAGCTGTGTCACTTTTCCATCGGCCGCTTTTTCAAAACGTAGTTTGGCTGGCACGCCCACCGCTTCGAACAAATCAGGTTCCACCGCCATAATTTCGACGGTTCCCTGCCCTGTTGCTTGTGTCAAAAAACGCTCGCCGTCGCGGCTCACTGTCAAGATGAAGTTCGGTGCCAGCTGATACTGGCCGACATATTGGTCAAAGACTTCGGCACTGATTTTCAATGCGGATGTTTTCGCTTCAGCTTTCTTTACGATGACACGTTTTGCCGGAATGTCTTGTCCGCCTTGACTTAAGATCAGTCGATTCACTTTACCATCAGCAGATTTTTCAAAGGTGACCTTGGCGCCGACTTCTTTCGAGACAAAAGCATTCTGTGCGACGGCGGTCATGTAGATCGATCCTTGCCCCGTGGCTTGCCCAACGAATCGATTTCCCTCGCGGCGGATATTCAAGATGAAATTCGGTGCCAATTCATAATCACCAACATAGGTATCGAACACCTCGGCTGCGACTTCCACGGCTGGAGCCTCTTTCGCGATTGCTTCATTAGTGCGTTCATGATGAGTCACTGTACCATTTTGGTAGACAAGCGCTTCGATCACAGCGCCTTGTGCGTTCTTAACGAACTCCACGCGCAGCAAGGAGGTATTATCTTTGAAAAAGCCTGTGGTCGAATACGCTTGCAAGACAGTGGTCGGCCCATTGGTGCGCGACATCATCAACTTATCACCATCTCTGACAAACTGACGACGATTTTTCTCATCGATTTTGTAAACACCAACATATTGATCGAGCACTTTGGCATCGAGTGTGATCGCTTTAAATTCTGGAATCGTTTTACCCATCGCCGCCGCAGCGAGACGACTCGCGACCATACTCGAGGCCGCCAAGCCACTCTCGGCATTGGTCAACACCGCGACATAAATTTTCTCTTTCGGTAGACGCAGTGCAAAGGTAGCGAAACCATTAATGCCACCGCCATGAGAAATCATAGTAGAGCCTTCCAGCTCGCCGATGCTCCAACCATAACCGTAGTCGGTATTTTTTCCGTTGGTCAGTTTGTAGTTGGTGAACGCGCGTTTCCAGCTACTTGGTTTCAACAATTTACCCGCACTAATCGCCGCATCCCATACCGCTAAATCATCGACGGTTGAGGTCAAAGAACCCGCCGCATACGGTTGAGTCATACTAATCATTCGACTCGGTTCAAACCCATTCGCACCGGGCGCATGACCTGCTGCATGCGAATGTTGGCTACGTTCATAGCCTTCATAAGCTGTGTTTTTCATACCGAGTGGCACGAAGATACGCTGCTCAACAAATTTGGCGTACGGTAGGCCACTCGCTTTTTCAATAATCGCGCCGAGCAGGAAGTACCCTGAGTTACTGTAATTCCACGTCGATCCTGGTTCAAATTCGAGAGGATCATTCTTGAAGCTCGCGATCATTTCATCGACCGTCATGTCTTTGGCGATGGTACTCACAAAGCCAGGCTTACTGGTGTAATTCGGAATGCCAGCAGTATGCGTCAGCAAATGTTCGACAGTGATTTTCTTACCGCTCTCAGGGTAATCGGGAAAAAACTTTTGGAGATTGTCAGAAAGCGACAACTTTCCCTCTTCCATCAACATCAAAATACCCACAGCAGTGAATTGCTTCGATACTGATCCAAGGCGCATCACATCATCCGCTTGCATTGCGCGTTTTTCCGCCACACTCGCCAAACCATAACCTTTACGCAAGAGCGTTTTGCCGGCTTTGGTAACGATTACTGTCGCGCCTGGTTCATTAGATTTGTAGAAGCTAGCACTAATCGCATCGAGCTGCCGCGCGATCGATGCTTTCGCTGCTTTTTGCTCAGCAGCGGGCATAGGCGGTTGAACGTTCTCAGCAAAGCTATTAAGCGTCGGGAACATCAATAGTATTGCAAGACAAAGCGGTTTCAATGAGCGCATACGATCCTCCTTAAAAATGGTGACTTTACTTGCTTATGTAGTGAAGTGGAAATGGTTTGCGATGAAATGGCGCCTTGGTGGTGTGAAATCGACTTTGTGTACACGAATGCCTTAGATGGTTTCATTGATCCATCTTCGGCACTATCGTTATGGGTGTTATCGAGATGCGGCTGCAAATCAAATTCATCACAGAGCGGAATAATGGACGTATCGTTTGAACAAGATTCTTTGATCAGCCAAGCGCACAACTAAGCCACAATTTATCGTATCCAAGCAAGCTAATAGGTATCGGCCTTCACAGACGCTTAACATTGGACCTAACTGGCATTCGAGCACCAAGACAAGGTGTATTTTTCATCGACGTCGAACAAATGTTTAAAGACCATGCTCGCACTCCAAAACGATGTTGGCACGTTGCTGAGGCTGAAAAGTCTGTTCGTATTCGTCGAGTTCTGAACCAAAACCAAATCCGCGCGGATGTTTTGGATTGCGCACATAGATCAGGATGTCCGGCGGCTTCTGCAGTGCTTCGAGTACGGAGAGTACCTTAAGGCCTTCAATAAAGACCGGGCGGCGTAAGGCCAAGCGGTGGCCGATGATGCGATCAATCTCTGGCTCACGGTGAACGAGCCCACCCTCTGCAAGAAAAAGATCCAATTCGACGAGAGATGAATTGAAGTACCAGGCCAGGAATCGACCAAGCGTAGTCTTACCGCTTCCTGAGCGGCCGTCTATTGCTACGACCTTCGCCGGATGGCTGGTCAGCACCTGCTCGAGTTCCGCCGCAACTCGATCAAAATCAGAAGGACGTATTGGCATGACAATTAACGCAAAAGTGAGGGGATGCGCTCTTTTGCGCAGTCCCTCTGGACTGGCGAATTAGGCCGGATTGTCCTAGAAGTATCGTCTCTCATTCTCTTGAATGCCTCGTTTGTTTAGCAGTTGCACTTATTCCGGAAGCAAACCATACGCATACCATTGAGGTGAAAAGATCTAGTATTTCTTTTGGCTCAGTTGGCTCCTCAAGATCGGAACCACAACATTTCTTCAGATATTGAGAGAGAGGAAGCAAGTCTGCTTGTGTGATCTTGAAGTCGATATTGTGACTAAGCTTGTTCCGAAGACTGTTCAGATGCTTTATAGCTGGAATGGAGTTGTACTTCTCAGGGTAGTGATCTGTTGCAAGAAGCGAGACCTTTTGCCCAAAAGTTTGTTTGGATGCATCCCAATCTAATTCTGGGTATCGGGTCTTCAGGTATTCATCAAGGTAGTGCTCAATAATCAGGTGGCAAGACAGAAAGTAGCCAAGTAACTCGTAGTTCAAATCCTCAAGCCGTTGCCACTTGACTTTGCCATCGCGGATGTCACCAACTAGTGGAGGAAGACCGGATCGCTTCATACGAGCATAACTTGTTTAAAAGTGGAAACACCAACATTAACACAAACATGCATTATAAACAATGCAGTTACAATCATCTCGAAACACCGATGAACACTCACTCCGAATTGTTAAACTGCACAAAACCTCAGTTCAACATAAGGAACCTTGAACGGACGTCGAAGCCCCTTTGGAAAACCTTGGTTCGATCACCAGCATCATACCTCCAACAGAAATTTAAATAAAAAAACGGGCATGCTCACACATGCCCGTTTTTCTACCAAACTAAAACTTCAACGACCAATTACTCGTAATCACTCATCGGTACGCAAGCGCAGAACAAGTTGCGGTCGCCGTAGACGTTGTCTGCGCGGCCGACTGGTACCCAGTATTTTTGCTTACGCAAGGAGGCTACTGGGAAGGCTGCTACTTCGCGGCTGTAAGCGTGGTTCCATTCGTTGGCGACCAAGACTTCTGCCGTGTGTGGCGCGTTCTTCAGTGGATTGTCTTTGGCGTCGAACTCACCGCTGGCCACTTTCGCGATTTCTTCGCGAATCGTGATCATGGCGTCGATGAAGCGATCCAATTCTGCTTGAGATTCGCTTTCTGTTGGCTCGATCATCAAAGTACCAGGCACTGGGAAGCTCATGGTTGGTGCGTGGAAGCCGAAGTCCATCAAACGCTTTGCGACGTCTTCATTGGAGATGCCAGTCGCATCAGTCAATGGACGCAAATCCAAAATACATTCATGCGCTACCAAGCCATCATGACCTGTGTACAGCACTGGGTAATGTGGAGCCAAACGTTTCGCAATGTAGTTCGCTGCCAAGATCGCTGTTTCTGTCGCCGCTTTCAAACCTTCTGCGCCCATCATGGCGATGTACATCCACGAGATTGGCAAGATCGATGCAGAACCGAATGGTGCTGCGCTGACGGCGGAAATACCCTTCTCGCCACGTACATAACCATTGGAACGTTGATTTGGCAAGAATGGTGCGAGGTGCGCGCCAACCGCGACTGGGCCTACGCCTGGGCCGCCACCACCGTGTGGAATACAGAATGTTTTGTGCAAATTCAAGTGGCTCACGTCGCCACCAAACTTACCTGGCGCAGCTACGCCAACCAAGGCGTTCATGTTGGCGCCGTCAACATACACTTGGCCACCGTGGGCGTGGATGATGTCGCACAGTTCGCGGATGCCTTCTTCAAACACACCGTGGGTTGATGGATAAGTCACCATCGCCGCCGCCAAATTGGCGCTGTGTTTTTCTGCTTTGGCTTTGAGGTCCACCAAGTCTACGTTACCGTTTGCATCGCAGGCAACGACCACAACTTCCATGCCCACCATTGATGCCGATGCTGGGTTGGTACCGTGTGCAGACGATGGAATCAAGACGATGTTGCGGTGATGATCGCCACGCGATTGATGGTAAGCCTGAATAATCAACAAACCAGCGTATTCACCTTGTGAACCCGCGTTTGGTTGCAAAGACACTGCATCGTAACCCGTTGCCGCGCACAACATGGCTTCGAGTTGATCAATCATTTCGCGATAGCCAACGGTTTGATCGTTCGGTGCGAATGGGTGGATGTTAGAGAATTCTGGCCAGGTCACTGGAATCATCTCAGAAGTCGCGTTCAACTTCATCGTGCAAGAACCGAGCGGGATCATAGTACGATCCAAAGCCAAATCTTTATCTGCCAAGCTACGCAAGTAACGCAGCATTTCATGTTCTGCGTGATAGCGATTGAAAGTCGGGTGCGTCAAGTAGCTGGTTGTACGAGCCAATGCTGCGGGGAATGCATCTGCAACACTTGCTTCAGTCGCGTCAAACGCTGGCACTGCTTTGCCTTGACCGAGGATAGTCCACAGAGCTTCGACATCAGCACGTGTTGCTGTTTCGTCCAGCGATACACCAACTTGTGTCGCGCTAATTTCACGCAAGTTGTAACCGGCTGCCTGTGCTGCTGCGTGTACTGCTGCTGCGTCTGCGACATTGATGGTCAAGGTGTCGAAGAAAGTGCTATTTGCAATCGCAACGCCCATTTGTTTCAAACCAGCAGCCAAGGTGCCAGTCAAACGATGTGTGCGTTCCGCGATTTGTTTCAAGCCTGCTGGGCCGTGATACACCGCGTACATCGATGCGATCACTGCCAACAATACTTGTGCTGTACAAATATTCGATGTCGCTTTTTCGCGGCGGATATGTTGTTCACGTGTTTGCAAAGCCAAACGGTAAGCTTGTTTTCCTTGCGCATCGACGGTAACACCGACCAAGCGACCTGGCATGGATCGTTTGAACGCATCTTTCGTGCCCATGTAACCTGCGTGTGGGCCACCGAAACCGAGCGGCACACCGAAGCGTTGGCTGTTACCAACGACCACGTCAGCACCCCAAGTGCCTGGTGCTTCGATCAAGGTCAATGCCAACAAGTCTGCAGCAGCGATGACCATCGCGCCTTTTGCATGCACGGCTGCGGCAAATTCGCGGTAATCACGGATTTCGCCATCAACGCTTGGGTATTGCAAGAGTACGCCGAAGCACTCGTTTTCTAAGGCTTCGTTGGCTGTCAAAGTACGTACTTCAATGCCCAATGGTTTGGCGCGTGTTTCGATGATTTCGCGTGTTTGTGGCAAGACGTCATGCGCGACGTAGAACACGTTTGAGTTCGATTTACCAACACGTTGGATCAAAGTCATCGCTTCGGCAGCGGCGGTACCTTCGTCGAGCATAGACGCATTCGCGATGTCCATGCCTGTCATATCCATGATGACTTGTTGGAAGTTCAAAATCGCTTCTAAGCGACCTTGAGAAATTTCTGGTTGGTATGGCGTGTAAGCCGTGTACCACGCTGGGTTTTCAAAGATGTTACGCAAAATCACGCCTGGCGTATGCGTGTTGTAGTAACCCTGACCAATGAAAGACTTGAGCACTTTATTTTTGCTCGCTAAGGCTTTCAATGTCGCTAAAGCTTCAGTTTCAGATTTCGCCTCTGTAAATTGCGCCAATGGCAAAACGTCTTTACGACGAATATTCGCTGGAACGAGCGCATCGATCAAAGCCGTGCGATCCGCGTAGCCCAACACTTTGAGCATAGCAGCTTGTTCTGCTTCAGATGGGCCGATATGACGGGCAATAAAGGCATCATGTGCCTCAAGTTGGGAAAGGCTAGTACGTGTCATGGTATTTGTGGGTATGAAAAACAGAATTCAAAAATAAGAACAGCTACGCTAGCGAAGCTGGCTTAGTCCCCTCTCCCGCGGGCGGGAGAGGGTTAGGGTGAAGGAGGTTCGGAAAAGATAAATTCTTTACGAGGCGCTCATCAAATCAAATGGATATGCATCCCATTCGTAGAAGATCAGCAAATAAACAGCACCCTCACCCCTGCCCCTCTCCCGCTTGCGGGCGAGGGGTATTCAAAACTCAACCAATATTCTTAGCGTAAGCTTCTGCGCTCAAGAGTCCATCAACATCAGCCGCATTCGCTGGCTTCAATTTGAACAACCATGCATCGAATGCGCCGCTGTTGATGGATGCTGGTTCATCAGCAACTGCATCGTTCACAGCAACAACTTCACCAGCCACTGGTGCGTAAACATCGCCAGCTGCTTTAACAGATTCGATCACGCAGCAATCTTTACCTGCAGCCAAGCTTGCGCCCACTTTTGGCAAGTCCACGAAAACGATATCACCCAATGCGTCTTGTGCGAAATCAGTAATGCCGACGGAAACTGTACCGTCTGCTTCTACGCGCACCCATTCGTGGGATTCTGTGTATTTGCGATCTGCTGGAATTGTCATGTTGTTCTCCAAAAAAATTTGAATTGATTATGTATAAAAATAGAATCTTTGCCGCGAAGGCGCAGAGAAGCCCAAACTTCTTTTCATGTCATTCCTGCGAAGGCAGGAATCCAGCGTCTCTGCTTGTTACGTCACTGGATTCCCGCTTTCGCGGGAATGACAAATTCAAAAATCTCTACGTACTCTGCGCCTCTTTGGCGAATACTTTAAGCTACCAGAACCTTACCATTACGCACGAATGGTAATTTTACGACTGTTGCTGCTAATTGTTTGTCGCGGATCTGCACGTGTACTGTGTCGCCAATCGCGACGCCCATAGGCAAACGTGCCAAGGCGATGGCTTCTTGCATGGTTGGGCTGAATGTACCGCTCGTGATTTCACCGTCGCCATGTGGTGTTACAACCTTTTGATGTGCGCGCAAGATGCCGCCTTTTTCACGCAAGATCAAGCCTAGGAATTGTTGTGTTTGACCTTGTTCTTGCAAGGCTTTTTTGCCGACGAAATCACGTTCAGCAACCAGATCAATCGTCCAAGCCAAACCTGCGTTCAATGGATTAACTGTTTCATCCATATCTTGGCCGTACAAATTCATACCTGCTTCAAGACGCAATGTATCGCGAGCACCGAGGCCTGCTGGTTTCACGCCAGCGGCTGCCAAGGCATTCCACAAGTCAGTGATACGTTCTGCAGAAACAGCAATTTCAAAACCATCTTCGCCGGTATAACCTGTACGAGCAACCATCACTTCGCCGAACGATGTGTTTTCAACGATGACTGCATTGAACGGTTTCATTTCTGCGCTAGCCGCTTTGGTTTCTGGCAAAACTTCCCATGCTTTTGCACGAGCGTTCGGGCCTTGTACCGCGATCAAGCCATAAGCATTGGCGCCGTCGCGACGTTGAGTGATGGTGATACCAGCATTGGTCGCTGCATTGTGCGCGTTCATCCACGCGACGTCTTTTTCTGCAGTACCTGCATTCACCACCAGGCGGAACCAAGATTCGTTCATGAAGTAGATGATCAAGTCATCGATCACGGTGCCTTCAGGTTTCAACATGGCAGAGTACAAAGCTTTGCCTGGCACTTGTAATTTATCAACGTTGTTGGCGACCAAACCGCGCAAGAAACTACGGACGTTGTCGCCTTTGAGATCAACTACGCACATGTGGGACACGTCGAACATACCGACATCGGTACGCACTGCGTGGTGTTCTTCAATTTGTGAACCGTAGTTGACTGGCATATCCCAGCCGCCGAAATCGACCATCTTGGCGCCGGCTGCGCGATGGGCTGCGTTGAGGGGAGTAACTTTCAGAGTTGCTTGCGTCATGTGTGTGCCTCGGTACCAGTTTGGACAGAAATTAAGGGACGAAAAAGCATACGATTTCCGACTTCTTCGTATGTATTTGGTTACCTTAAGAATTCGATTTTGGGGATGCAATGCTAGGCGCAAAACACAGCAATACGTCGGTATTGCGAGGATTTGCAACAACGCAGTGCGCCCCATAATCGGATTATTGAGGTGACCATAAATCGTTACCCCTCTGTCCTGGTACCTGAGAGATTACGAGCATATTCCAACAAGCTCGTCGCACCTTCGGTGGGTAGTCCAGTGCATCGTTCAAAACCAATCGCACTGCTACCGCTCTCCAGAGTAGGGGGAGTTTTCACACCACCCCACTGATCGGTCCTTTTGCCTGAGAGTTTGTTGGGTATTAGCCCCTTCGGCGGCAGCTGCGACCTGTAGTCGACTGCTCTCTCCCGATCAAGTGCCGCGATTATACCGCGAAAGTGTATAAATTCTCGGTCTAGAACGCTCTTTTTGTACAAATTTCAGTGACATTGCTTTTCATTTGAAGTGAACAATCTGTCAATTTCACAAAGATAGTTTACATTTTGAACGACGTTCAATATCATACGACGTTCACAAATTTATTTAATGCTCAAGTCGTGCCCTGCGGCTTCTCACTTTCAAGCCCATGTGCATCGAGACTTACTAGGTTCAATCCAACTAAGCTTACAGCATCACACATACCATGCCGCACTCCACATCAAAGACAATAAACGACTTTCCTCCGCAGGCCGATCTCGCGACAAACGAAAGCAGACGCGAACGAAAGCAAGCACAAAGCATGCGTCATATCGCCACAGTCGCTTGGGAGCTATTCGAAACGATGGGATTCGAGCAGATCAGCATGGAAACCATCGCAACACAAGCGGATGTCGCGAAAGCAACCTTATACAAATATTTCGACAGCAAAGAAGCACTACTCGAATTTCAATTACGCCACTCGATGGGCGAACAGCGCGAGCATATTCAAACAGAACTCTTGCAGCGCCCCACTCTGCGCTCGCGCCTTGATTTTCTCTTTCAAGTGGAAGCTGAATTCTTGGAGAGCAAGAAGAATTACATGAAACCACTGTTGCATCATCGTTTGAGACAGTTTCAGAATCACCAATCCAGTCGCGACAAAAGTCAGTTCTTTCAGGCCCTCGTGATCATTTTTCAAATGGCGCAGCAAACCGGCGAACTGCGCCGCGATCTCTCGGCAGAGAGCATGGCGAACTACCTTAATTTTTTGCGTTCGGCCGACTTGTTCGATTGGCTGTCTGGGCCACAAGAAGATCTTCGACAACTACATCACCGCATGCTGGACTTGTTCATGGAAGGCGCTTGCTTTCAGAAGCCGGAGGCGAACTCATGAGCACGTCTCACATCAATCTGACTGCTTACAACTGGGTGCAGGCGTGGGAACTCGGCGCACACGAAGTTGGCGGTAAAGCCGCGCAACTCGCTGCTTTGGCGCGTTACGGTTTGCCAAGTGCCGAGGGCTTCGTTCTGAAGGCCCGCGACTGTCGCCAACTTTTCAATCCTGAACTTTGGAAGGCTGCCATCGAAGCCAGTGAACAACATGACTGGGCTGCCCTTGAAGAAACCAAGAATGCTTTGATGCAAAGCGCCAATGAGGAGTCGTTGATCGCGCACGTGACGCAACTCCTCGAGGCGCGCACCTGGACTTCAACTGCATTAGCGGTTCGGTCTTCAGCACCAGGAGAAGATTCACAGCAAGCCTCTTTCGCCGGCATCCATGAAACCGTGCTGCACGTGATCGGACTTGAAGCTGTCTGCTCCGCCATAATTCAGGTGATCGCATCGATCTGGACGCCAGCAGCCGCGTTGTATCGTGAAAAAGTAAAGATGCCGCATCAGGCGGCGAGCATGGCTGTCGTTTTGATGCCGATGCTAAAGGCGCAGAGCGCGGGTGTCATTTTTACTCGACATCCTCGCAGCGGTCGTGAAGATCAATTGCTGATCTCGGCGGTCGCTGGTTTAGCCGACAAACTCGTCGCAGGACTTACGGATGGTGAAGACATCGTCATACAAAGAGACTGGTCATGCATGGAATGGGAAGTCATCGAGCGACGCAGTTCAAATGACGTCGTCAGAAATACTGAAAATCGGACCGCATCAACAATACCGCTTACCCATGTTCTGAGTGACCAAGATGCCATTCGACTCGCTCAAATAGCGCTTCAGACGGCTTACGCTTTCGACTACAGTTCGCCATTCTTAGACATCGAATGGGTTTTTGACGGGTATGAATTTACGCTAGTTCAGGCCCGCCCCATCACCCACAAAGTCTGCCACAGTTACTCCGCAATCCGTGAGCAAGGCTTTATTTGGACCCGTGGCAACACGCGCGAAATATTGCCCTATCCCGTGACAGTCAGTGAAACGACCGTGATGCAAAATGCAGTCAATCATATGTTGGCACAACCGCACCGCGTGGTCGGACATAAGCTGTTAGAAGGCGTTCAGAGAATCGCATTCTTTCACGGCCATGCGTATCTCAATGCGAGCCTGATTCAATGGGAGATTTACCACGGCTTCGGCTTGGCTCCCGAAGTCAGCAACTTTGTCATTGGCGGTCATCAAGAAAGTATTGAGGTGCCAAAGATCAGTGGGCGTGAGCGACTGCAAATGCTAATGAACATGGCGAAAGCGGCCCTGCTCTACAACAGCGCAAGAAACAAGGGTTTGCAAGAAGTCCAACAAGTGGAAGCCGAGGCAAAAACTTGGTCAACCGCAGGTCTCCGTGAAATGCCCGACACCGCCTTACTCGAAGAACTCGGTGAACGTTCCGTCAATACTTACCGCCATCGATCCGGTATGTGCATGATGCAAGGTGCAAGTGGCAGTCTTTTGGAATTGCGCAAACGTATTATCGCGGCCCTTCCGGATCATCTCAAATTGAACGCCGATGCGATCACGGCCGCACTAATGACTGACGGAGATACCAGTGTGAGCGCGCAACAGGCGTACGACATGTTGCGTTTGGCACAGCTTGCCGCAAGAGACGACAAGGCCCGTGAATTTCTTCAACAAAATTCAAAAGAATATGATGTAAGCGCACTAGGAGCAGAGAGCCTTTTCAGAGAAGCTTACGAGAATTTCATGTACTGTTACGGTCATCGGGGCAACTACGAATCTTATGTCTCGCGTCCTAGTTGGCGCGAAGATCCTCGCGAACTTCATCAGAGCATTTTGGGGCTGCTGCAAGCCGATGAAAACACCCTACGCAGCCGACAAAACGAGCAACAGATTTGGGCGCAACGCATCATCAAACAACACTTCAACCTGGCTCAACGGATACTGCTACGCGTACTGAGCAAACAGGCCAAACAAGAGTGCAATCAGCGCGAACTGGCGCGAAGTACATTTGCCAAACTGCTTGAGCGCTGTCGTTATGTACTTATCGAGCTTGGAAGACGACTTCAGGCCAGACAGATCCTGAATCGCGCCGACGAAATTTTTCACCTGACCGTGGAAGAAATTCGCGCTTGCTTTGAGCACAGAATCGACACCGCTGCCATTCAATTTCGCGTACAGGACAGAATCAAGAAAGTCAGTGAATGGCAACAGCAAAATATTCCCGATCTGATTTATGAGGGCCAAATTTCGAAAAAAACTCAGGCCAGCAAGAATGCGATCACCAAATCCAACACCGCAACGGATAGTGATTGCTGGCCAGGTATTGCCATCTCAATGGCGAGTTACGAAGGCATCGTCAGAAAAATTACGCATCCTGACCAAATTGAAAAACTGCAACAAGGTGAAATCATGTTAGCGCCCTCAACCGATCCAAGTTGGCTAGGACTCTTTTTAAAGGCTGGCGGTGTGATCGTCGAAACCGGAGGCTACTTATCACATAGCGCGATTGTCGCCCGTGAACTCGGCATTCCTACGATCGTCAATATTCCCGGCATCATGGCGCAAATTGAAGACGGAGATTTCGTCAAAATTGATGGTGAAAACTCTTGCCTGATTCGTAGCAATCGCCATTAGTTTCTGGAACAAAATCGCCCAATGTTTACACTCGAGCATTCATGATCAACGAAGCCAGCTTCAGCAAATCGGCTTCGTTCACGAGCCCTCACCGTCCCCACTTGTGAGGGCATTTTTTTACGAGCTGGTTATATGCCGGGTAGTTAGCTCGCATTCGTTCTTCATTCCAGAAAAGCTTGCTTACTCTTGCACATGCTCCGGTTTTTTTTGCTCTATCTTATTCACTTTATTCGCTGCATCGCTCAACTGTGCCCCGACCGCAAGGATCGGTTGGCGTGGTGGCTCACCCCACATGCCTTTGCCACGTGCATAGTAAGCATGCAGGTAGCCCCAATACACCAAGCCGTCGGCACTGCGTGGATCAAGTAAATAGAACGCCAAGCGTCCCAGAGGCTGATTGACTGGAACATACAATGCACGATCAAGTGTGTCTTGGGTCCAGACATAACCCGCACGCTTTTCTGGCAGTTGTTCCTTCCAAACGCCTTTGATTTGCGCGGTAAATATGCCTTGGAAAGTATCTTTGGCGATATTGCGTTCGCTCTCATGGAAGTACATCAAGCTTTGTTGACGCGGCCGTGAGGTGCCTGGCAAGACCTTCAAGCCATGTGCTTCTAGAATCGGGCGCAGCTTATCAGCATAAGCCGGATCGACTAAGTAGCCTTCAGGCACAGGCATTTCGTCGACCGCGTTGAAAGCGACATAGGCTGGCAATTCCATTTTGGTGCGCGATTTCTCGCCGATGATTTGACCATTAGCATCTTTGATGGGGTCGACCACGTCAAAAATATAGTTTTCGGCGAAACTCATTTCTGTGCGCAAGGGCAAACGCGCCTGTTTATTCTTCCATTGTTGCGCCCAACGCTCACGTGCGGCCAATTGCTCTTTCTTGACCTCATCCTTGTGCACCACCAACCAACGCAAGAGTTCGAGCACATACAGGCGATTATCCTCGATGCGTTGCGGATACGTGCGGTACACATAGGTCTCGACCAAGACACCCAAAGCGTATTGCAAGGTCGGATAATTCGACACTAAATTGGGTGACGAGAAAGCTGATTCCCAGCCATCGATTTGCTTCTCTTTGTTGTAGCGGAAATTACCGTAATCGTAGGTGGGCATGCCGCGCTCAGCCATCGTGGCCCGTACATCGGTCAACATTTTTCGATTCAAGCCTTGGAGGTCTGCATCACCACCAGTCGCCCACGCTGGTTCGTAGGTAATATGAAAGCCGTGATAGCTGCCGTTGGTCGTGTGCAAATCAAAGACGGCAGCGGGTTGAAAGTCTTTGTACATGGCCAGCATCCAACGCGTGTTCGCTGCTGCGGCTTTCATCATGTCGCGATTCAAATCGATGCCGAATACGTTTTCACGCGGACCGACACCACCTTCTGGATTCGGTTGATGACGACGATTTGCTGGATCTTGTGCGTCGGCACCATCCGCGTTATAGGTCGGCAGCGTCACGATTTCTAAAGCCTTGCGAATTTCTGGATGCTTGCCCTGCACTAGCTCACGCATGATCGTTTGTATGGCATCTTTGCCTTCAACTTCGCCCGCATGAATACCAGCATTGATATACACACGCAGAGGATCTTTACCGGTTGATGCTAATTTCCATGCATTCAAAGGCTGCCCAGTTTCCGTCGTACGCGGGCCATTTTTCGGCACATACACTTGCAGTGACTTATCTTTTTTCATCAGGGCAGACATGAAGATATCAACATCAGCGACGCTGCTGGTGGTCTTATATCCATTTTGTTCGAAGCGGGTTTGTGGCCAAGTATTATCAGCGGCAACGGCACTGGAATTAGCCAACGATAAGCTCAATGCGCAGGCGGTCACCACCATTGCTACCCGTAGCGAAAAAGCTCGTGCCACTCGCGTTGTTGAGGTTGATTTCATTGGAGCTTGAGTCTGTAACTTCATAAAAGTCGCGTCCATCGACGTTCTCGATTCATCAAAAAAGAAAGGCGCAGAACTGAGCTGCGCCTTTGGATTCATTTCTCAAACTTATTTGCCGGAGTTGCCCGATTGGCGAGCTTTCCAAGCATTCACATATTTCGCTGCCTTTGGATTGGCTTCATCCCACTTGGGTGCATTAGCATCATTCGCGATAGTCCACACCGCTAAAGCGACCGCACGATCTACTTTTGCCATGTTTTCATAATCAATCTTACTCGCTTCATCACCAACACCATGATAGTCAGGGAAGCCATAAGCGACACTGATGGTGTGGGCCGGAATACCTTGATCTGCTAAAGCTTGGTTGTCGCTCGCACCAAAGTATTTATCGCTGTTAACTGGATGCTTCCATACATTGATCCCTGTTTTCGCACCTGCTGTCTTAAGGATAGCGCCGACATCAGAATAATCGAAGCCGGTCACGCCAACAGATGCCACTTGTGCACCTTCAGAATCATCGGTGCGTCCGACCTGTTCGATATTGATACCCGCCACTGTTTTCTCAATCGGGAAGATAGGATGGGCGCCATAATATTTCGAACCGATCAAACCTTTTTCTTCACCGAAGAAAGTCATGAATACAATGCTGCGTTTTGGACGTTCTTTCAAGCTTGCAAAGGCGCGCGCCAATTCAATCACCGACACGGTACCACTGGCATCATCATTGGCGCCATTGAAAATGCGATCACCTTCGCCACTCGGTTTCATGCCAACGTGATCATAGTGGGCTGTGACCAACACATACGTGTCTTTCAAACTTGGATCAGAACCACGCAAGACACCGATCACATTTTTTACCATGTCATGTGGAACGCCTTCTGGCTTCGCTGGTGGCGGTGGTGTGCCCGGACGACGGCGCACAGTTTTAACGAGCTCATCCCAATCTGCCATTTGGAAATACCCATTATCACCAGCTGGCTCCAAACCAATAATGCGGAATTGTGCAGCGATGTACTCTGCCGCCAAATCTAAGCCACGCGATGGTGTATCGCGGCCTTCCAACAAGTCAGACGCCAAGAATTCCATATGACCGCGCATGGTCTGAGCCGACACCTGTTGCACCACTGCCTGTGCAGGTGCTGGCAGTTTTGCCATATCACTGCTAGGTTTCTGGGCTAAGGCCGCTCCGGCAAATAGGATGTTGAGTGCAATGACACCAGCACTTAGGCGTGCTTTGTAATTCGTTAATTTCATATTTCCTCGCATTTTCTTTGTATTTTTTCTCTATATTGACTGAGATGCACGGCCGATTTGGCGCACAATGTAGCCAGCTATGACCGACTTTATTCAAAATAGTTCATCCGGCACTTACTTAATCCCTCACCATCCACTCTTTTAAACCATTGACCCAAATTGGCGCTTGCAATTTGTAGTTGACCCGCAAAATCGCGGCACGCTGATACAGCACATCAAAATCGACCTCGGGTGCCGTCTTGAAGGCGATAGCCACCACATTGGCGTCATGCACTTCGGGTAACCACACCACGACATCAAAACAAGCTTGCATGGCTTCGATATTCTTTTGGCGTTGCTTGTCGTTGGCAAATAAATTGACCGTCAACATCCCCGTTTCATTGAGACAATCGGCGCAGGCTTGATAGAACTCGGGACTATCCAATACGGGTCCCTCGGCCTCAGCGTCATACAAATCGACTTGAATCACATCGAGTTTGCCATGCAGTTTCTTTTGTCGCACATAATCAAATGCATCCATCTCCAAGACCTGCAAACGCTCATCATCTTCAGGCAAACGAAATTGCTCACGACATATCGCGATGACTTTGGGATTTAACTCGACTGCAGTCACTTTCGCTTGCGGGAAAGAGCGGTAACAAAACTTCGTCAAAGAAGCGGCGCCTAAACCGAGCTGAACAATATGTTGTGGCACCATATTGAACAACATCCAAACACACATTTGCTGAACATACTCAAGTTCAATTTGATCGGGTACAGCGAGTCGCATCGATCCCTGAATTGGGGCAACCGAGGTATCACTGTTGACTTCGCTTGCTAAGTGCAAAGAGCACACGCCACGAAACTCTGAAACAAACACATCAGGGTGATCTGTCGGCGACGCTGTCACCATCGACTTTAATTTATTGACTAACTTACTCATGAGGCGCGGTTCTTCTTTTTTGCATGATCAGGATGCCAAGCGCAGTCTGCACTGTGATCATTCACCATACCTATCGCTTGCATGTAGGCATAGATGATGGTCGAGCCAACAAATTTGAAGCCCCGCTTTTTAAGGTCTTTCGAAATGCCGTCGGATAGCGCATTGGTGACAACGCGCCCCGCGCGATTGATTGGCGGATCTCCATCCACATGACGCCACAAATAGGCATTCAAGCCACCGAACTCTTCACACAACTTGAGATACGCATGAGCATTACTAATGACCGCATTAATCTTTAAGCGATTGCGAATAATGCCTGCATCTTGCATCAAACTCTCAATCTTGCGAGCGTCGTACTTGACGATTTTATGTGGATCAAACTGGTCGAACACTTTGCGATAATGATCGCGTTTATTCAACACGGTTTCCCAGCTTAAACCAGCTTGAGCGCCTTCGAGATTCAACATCTCAAATAATTGGCGTTCATCGTGGCAAGGTACGCCCCACTCATGATCGTGATATTCGATGTAGCGCGGATTCGAAGGATTAGCCCACGCACAACGGGCAGGAGTTGATGGCGATGTCATAAAATTCCAAACAAAACAAATGGTCAACAGAAACTGAGTTTGACCAGAAAAGCGTCAGTGACCACACAGGAAACCAAGTTGTATCATGGCGATAGGTGGTAACTGGCAAATGACTTGGATTATACTTGCCAGATCACTATTTGCCACAGTTCCAGAAGCGCGCTCTGTTGAGCATGTCGCTTTTTGACGTTGTTGGAAAAAAAATCCTTAGGAGATTAATATGCCTAGCTCCACCACTCAGCACATCACTCATCAGTTTTTCAAATCTACACGCCTTCTGTTGACTGCTGGCCTTGCATTGAGCCTGATGAGTTGTGGTGGCGGAAGTGGTGGTGGATCGAGCGGCGGCTCCCAAGTCCTATCTAGCTGCAACAGCAATAGCCCCTTATGTAATGTTGTCAACGGCAACAACACGGATGGGATAGGTAGCCCAGGCCAATACGCCAACATTTGCACCCCGACTAGCGAAAAAGCTTGGGTACGAGCCCACCTCAACGATGTTTATCTCTGGTACAAACAGATTGTCGAAGTACCTGCCGCCAACTACCCTACGCCACAGACCTACTTTGACGCTTTGCTCGTAAAATCACTCGATCGCTTTAGCTTTACGGGCAACGCCGATGAAATTAACAGTTACTTCGACTCAGGTGCGGAGGTCGGATTCGGCTACGAATTGGTCAATCAAAATGGCAGCTTACGGGTGACTTACGTGCAGCCCAATTCACCAGCTGCAGCGCAAAATTTAAAACGAGGAACACGCATCGTTGGTATCAATGGTCTAGCAATTGAAACACTGTCCCGCGATACGCAAATCGCGGCGCTGTATCCGGACAAAACCGGCCAGAAAACGGTATTACAAGTACGCGATAACGGTAGCCTTGCCACCCGCACGGTTGAACTCGTCTCTGCCAACATCACCAGTTTTCCGGTTTTACAATCATCGATCGTGACCACGCCACTCAATCGCAAACTAGGCTATTTGGTATTTACCGACCATATTGCGACGGCCGAAGCACCTCTCATTTCCACGCTTACTCAATTCAAACAAGCGGGCATCGACGATTTGGTGCTGGATTTACGCTATAACGGCGGGGGCTATCTCTACATTGCTAACGAAGTCGCGTCCATGATTGGTGGTAGCAAAGTCCAAGGTCGCGTGTTCGAGCAACTACACTTCAATGATAAGCATCCAGAAAAAACTGCTGATAACCGCGACCTTTTCACTACTCGTAGTCGAAGCGGGCAAAATTTGCCACAGCTCAATCTCAGTCGCGTGTTTGTGTTGACCTCAGCACGCACTTGTTCCGCCAGTGAATCCATCATTAATGGCTTATCTCCCTTCGTACAAGTCATTACGATTGGAGGCACCACCTGCGGCAAACCTTACGGCTTTATCCAAGCAGACAACTGCGGCACTGCCTACTTTGCGATTGAATTCTCTGGTGTGAACGATGCGGGCAAAGGTGATTACGTCAATGGATTTGCACCTCAATGCGCCGCCAGTGACGATCTCGAAAACGCATTGGGAAGCAATTCCGAAAATCTGCTCGCAAACGCCATCAACTACGCAGATCGTGGTCGATGCGGGACCAGTGGCATCGCTGCTGCACCGATGCAAACCCATCCGGTACTGAGCAACGCCATCGAAGCACGCGAACGCGCTTGGCGCCAAAACCGTCTCGTCAAACCCCAATAATGCAAGACATCGGCCTTCATGCTTCAACTTGAAGGCCGATCACACAAGGCTTTGCATCCCACCGCCCCAAACCCGCTCCCTGTTTAATCTTGTAAGTGTCAAGCTTTCACGAGTTTCAAACAGGTTTTAAACCAGTTTTTAACCAGTACGGGTCCCTTCCCTGCCATGCGAATCCTACCGAGGGCCAGCATTTGAGCCCTGTTGTCCCCATCACCACAAAGTCTTATCGACTCAATTCGCGGCCCCGATATTGCTGTGGCCCCAACTCATTTTTGCAGTGAGGTGTAAGTTTTCTCGACCTGCGACGACTAATGGACATCGCCTCCCTTTCATTGTCACCCATTTAATCGTCCAGCTATGATGAAACAAATCTTTATTGCCCTCTTGTCTACCTTGTCACTTCAACTATTTCAGAGTGAAGCGCTGGCCAACACTAAGGTATCAACGACTTCTTTAAATAACATCAAACTCTCTGGTATCGATAGCAAAGGACAGGCCTTCGATCTGCAGAACTTGCAAGGCAAAACCATACTACTCACTTTCTATAGCGCTGGCTGCACTGCCTGTGAGCGTGATGTCAAACTGATGCGGGAATTTTATCGAGATAATCGCCAACGCAATTTCATGATGGTGGGTGTCAACTTAGAAAAGCGCAAAGAAGACTTCGACCTGTACGCACGCATCGTCAATATTGCTACCCCAATCAATCAGCAATTTCAGTTGATTTGGAAAGGCAGTTTGAAAAATTTCGACGGACTCGGCACGATCAAAACCGATCCGACGCACTTAGTCATTAATCGTCAGGGCGAGGTCGTATTGCGCCGCGAAGGCATGTTTAAGTCGGAAGATTGGGACTTTTTGTGGGAAACCATCGACGCACCAACACAGTAAAGACAAACACAGTAAAAACAAAAAAGCCGCAGATCAACTGCGGCTTTCCTCAATTTTTTTGTCGTAGTTCGAAATTACATCAGACAACGATTGTTTGATGCTCTTGACCTTCGCGGGCACGAATCGTACCAATTTGGTAGACCGTTTCACCGGAAGCGCGCAAATGCGCCGCCGCTGCTTCAGCTTGATCGGCAGACACAATCACCACCATACCAATACCGCAGTTAAACACGCGATGCATTTCAGCATCTGCCACGCCACCGTGTTGTTGCAACCATTTGAACAATGGTGGCATTTCCCATGTCGTGCTATCGAGAACGGCAGTCAATTTGTCGCCGAGTACGCGTGGTACGTTTTCAACCAAGCCGCCGCCAGTAATGTGTGCCATGCCTTTGACTTCCATCTCTGCCATCAAAGCCAACAATGGTTTGACGTAGATGCGGGTTGGTGCAATCAATGCGTCCGCCAAGCTACGACCATGGAAGTCTGCGTTCAAATCTGGATTCGCGACTTCGATAATTTTGCGTACCAAAGAAAAACCATTCGAGTGAATACCAGAGGAAGCCAAGCCCAAGATCACATCGCCTGGAACAATTTTGCTACCGTCGATGATCTTTGACTTTTCTACCGCACCGACCGCAAAGCCAGCCAAGTCATATTCGCCATCAGGGTACATAGAAGGCATCTCTGCCGTCTCACCACCGATCAATGCACAGCCAGACAATTCGCAACCGTAAGCAATCCCTTTGATCACATCAGTCGCAGTGGCAACGTCTAATTTGCCACAAGCAAAGTAGTCCAAGAAGAACAAAGGTTCAGCGCCTTGCACCAAAATATCGTTGACGCTCATGGCGACCAAGTCGATACCCACTGTATCGTGACGATTCAAATGAAATGCCAATTTCAACTTCGTTCCCACACCGTCGGTACCCGATACCAACACTGGTTCCTTGTACTTTTTGCTGACTTCAAACATGGCGCCGAAACCACCGATTCCCGCCATCACGCCTTCACGCATAGTACGTTTAGCAAACGGTTTAATCGCATCAACCAGCGCATCGCCAGCAACCATATCGACACCAGCGTCAGCATAGGAAAGAGAAACAGGATTATTTGTGCTCATAGGATATTCGTCAGTAGGGGCTTGAAGCGGTAAAATAGCGGAATTGCTAATTTACCCAGTGACCTGTTGCGGAAAAAAGCGGAAGCGCTGGGCTTTCGCCGTCCATGCCGAGTGCAGATCGTTGAAAAAAACAGTATTTTAACAAATCGACCCACGTTTTACCTAGTTTTTAGGCAAATCAGTGACTTACCTACAGAGTGAACCATGTCTATCAAGTTAACAAATAACCAAAAACAAAGCATGCTCTGGCTCGGCGTCGCTGCAGGTTTTATTCTTTTGCTATCACTCCTCGGACCGATCTTGATGCCGTTTGTGGTGGCTGCCACCCTCGCCTACATCCTCAATCCCTTCGTTGATCGCTTGTGTAAATTACGCATCGCCAAACGTTTTATGCCACGCGGCCTTGCGGTCACTGTGGTTTTGATACTATTGATCGCGATTATTTTCGCTTTCTTTTTGATCATGGTTCCCATCTTTCAAAAAGAAATTCCGCAACTGCAAAATCAGATTCCCCTGTTTCTTGAACGTTTCAATACCATGATCACGCCACTCCTGACCGAGTTTGGCGTCAGTGGGAAGTTTGATTCGCAAGCGGTAAAAACGCTTGTGACTGAACACCTTGCTTCAAGTGGCGACGTGATCGGCAAAGCCATATTGTCCTCGATTCGCGTGGGCGGAACCGCGGTGCTTGGCGTCATCGCCAATCTTCTTTTGATTCCTATCGTTCTCTATTATTTGTTGATGGATTGGCACAGTCTAGTCCATCGCATCCGCAATTTCATTCCACGGCGCTGGCTCAACTCGATTTTGTCTTGGACCAAAGAAGTCGACAGCTTGCTGGGCCAATACTTGCATGGGCAATTAATGGTGATGCTGGTGTTAGCCTTGTACTACTCAATCGCCTTATGGATCGCCCGCTTTGAGCTTGCCGTACCGGTTGGCGTTTTGACGGGACTCTTAGTTTTCATTCCCTATTTGGGATTTGGTTTCGGCTTATTCTTGGCACTCGTCAGCGCGGTCTTGCAATTTAACGATTTGCACGGGCTGATCGCTGTGGCGATCATTTATAGCGTCGGACAAGTGATCGAAGGCTTCTTCCTGACCCCGAAATTAGTGGGCGAAAGGATCGGCCTTCCACCATTAGCGGTGATTTTTGCGTTAATGGCGTTCGGTCAATTATTTGGTTTTATCGGTATCTTGATTGCTCTCCCTGCTTCTGCGATCGTGTCAGTGGCACTGCGTCATCTAAGAACTTCTTATCTCGGCAGCACGTTTTATCGTCAACAATAAGCCGACAAACAACACGAAACAGATAAAAAGAAACAAAGCAGAACAAAAATAGCATCACCAGAAATAACAGAATTCATCCACACAATGCGACAACTCCTTCTCGACCTCGACGCCGAACAACCGCCTTCATTTGATACTTTCGTCGTCGGTCAAAATGCGGAACTGGCACAGGTCTTATGCTTGTTTTCCGAAAAAACACCTAGTCAATACGGTGAACGATCGGTCTATTTTTGGGGCGAAAATGGTGCTGGCAAAACACATCTACTGCACGCCTTGGCGCAACATCCTCATAGCCGCTATATCAGCGCCGATGCCCCTGAAGAACAATTTTGGTATAGCCCAAGTGTTGACTTGTATCTACTGGACGATTGCGATCAACTCACGCCGGCAGCACAAATCGATGCCTTCGCATTGTTCAACGAAGCCAAGGCGAATGGTGCTTTTTTTGTCGCCGCTGGCAAACAACCACCGATGCTTTTGCAAGTACGAGAAGACTTAAGAACGAGATTTGGTTGGGGCTTGGTGTACCAAATCTTCGGACTCAGCGACGAAGAGAAACTCGATGCTTTAGAACGCGCTGCCGAAGCCAAAGGCATTAGTTTGGCACCGGGCGTATTGCCATACCTGATTACGCATCATCACCGAGATATGCAGTCCTTGAGTCACTTGCTCAATGAACTCGACCACTATTCCTTAGAAACCAAGCGCGCCATTACGCTGCCTTTACTGCGCGAGCTTTTGCACCGACAAATCCAGCAAGAGCGTGGCACCAACGATCAAACGCCTGCGTACCAATTACCTCTTGCACCAACTGATCAAAACTAATGCGGACAACCATGATCAATCTTGCCCTTTTCGACCTCGACCACACGCTCATCCCGATTGATTCAGATTACGAGTGGGGCCAATTTCTATGCCGTATTGGTGCGGTCGACGCCGATGAATTCAGTCGTCGCAACGCTGATTTTTATGCGCAATATCAGCAAGGAACCTTAGATCCTGTCGAATATCTCGAATTTGCGCTCGGCACGCTTGCGGCCTTCGATCAAGCACAACTGAACGCTTGGCATGCACAGTTTATGCAAGAAGTCATTCAACCTGCTTTACGGACGTCAGCCTTCGATTTGTTAAAAAAACATCAAGACCATGGCGATGAAATCGTGATCATTACAGCGACCAATCGTTTCGTGACGGCACCAATTGCGCAGGCGCTGGGAGTGAAGCATTTACTGGCGGCGGAGCCAGAAGTGGATGGAAATGGCAACATAACTGGTAAATTAATCGGTGTTCCAAGCTCGGGCGCAGGTAAAATTACGCACTTGCAGCATTGGCTACAGAATCAAGGCCGCCAACTCGATGACTTTGAGCGTTCCTATTTTTACAGTGACTCTCAAAACGACATTCCCTTATTGTCGCTCGTCTCCCATCCCGTTGCGACCAATCCAAATGCCCTCTTGCTGGCCCACGCCCAAGAAAAAGCATGGCCTGTACTCTATTTATTTGAGAATAATGATTAAGAAATTTATTCGTAAGATCCTCGGCGTCAAAAATCAAGCAGATCAAGCCGAGCCGTCGAAGAACGACAGCAAAAGCAAAGGCAAACATAAGCCTAAGGTGCTGCATGCCGATGAACACGGCATTGATCCCGCCATGGTGTCGAATAATGCCATTCGCGTGACACAGACCTTGCAAGAACACGGCTTTAAGGCTTTCATCGTCGGTGGTGCAGTTCGTGATTTATTGTTGGGCATCAAACCGAAAGACTTCGACGTCGCCACCAATGCCACGCCGGAGCAAGTGAAACGCTTATTCCGCCGCGCTTTTATCATTGGTCGTCGTTTTCAGATCGTCCACGTCATGTTTGGGCAAGACCTGATCGAGGTCACCACCTTCCGTGGTGCCGCGAAGACCGATGCACCAACCGATGAGCACGGTCGTGTGTTGCGTGACAATACTTTCGGCGAGCAGCATGAAGATGCGGCACGGCGCGACTTCACCGTCAATGCCATGTACTACGATCCCGCGAGTCAAACGGTGTTGGACTATCACGGCGGCATTGCGGACGTTCGCAAGAAAGTCTTACGGATTATTGGCGTGCCTGAACTACGTTATCGCGAAGATCCGGTGCGCATGTTACGCGTGGTGCGTTTTGCAGCAAAATTACAGTTCTCCATCGATCAAGAGACGCGTAAGCCGATCACGGTGATGGCACCGCTCATCAACAATGTACCCAGTGCGCGCGTGTTCGATGAGATGCTCAAGTTATTGACCAGCGGCCATGCGATGGCGTGCTTGCAACAACTGCGAAAAGAAGGTCTCCATCACGGTTTAATGCCTTTGTTGGACGTGGTCTTGGAACAGCCACTTGGCGAACGTTTTGTCACCTTGGCCTTAGCCAACACCGATGAGCGGGTACGCCAAGGTAAAACGGTGTCGCCGGGCTTCCTCTTTGCTTCGCTATTCTGGCACCAAGTTTTAGAAAAATGGGAAGCCTATAAAGCGGCTGGTGAACTGACGATTCCAGCTTTGCATTTGGCAGCCGACGATGTCTTGAATACACAAACCGATACCCTCGCCGTACAAAGAAAAATCGGTAGCGATATGCGAGATATTTGGGCCATGCAACCGCGCTTCGAAAAGCGGGTCGGCAAGGCACCGTTCAAACTCATCGAAAATTCACGCTTACGTGCTGGCTTCGACTTCCTCTTGCTGCGCTGTGCCTCCGGCGAGATTGATGCCGAAATTGGCGAATGGTGGACCGCATTTATCGAGGCCGACGAAGAGGAACGGGTTCGTTTAATTAGTGTGAAGCCCAAAGGCAAAGCCAACGACAATGAAGGCCCCAAAAAACGCCGCCCTCGTCGTAGCAATCGTCGCCGTCCTAAAGCGGCCGATGCCGATTGAACAAGCACGAGTATCTAGAAAAATCCAGAGAACATGACGAGCTCGACTCACTTAGCCTACATCGGCATCGGTGCGAACCTCGGTGAGGCGCGCGCTACGGTGGAATATGCGATCGAACAGTTGCGTCAATTTCCCTCGACGCAGCTGCAAAAAGCTTCCTCTTTATTCGTGACCGCACCGATCGATTCAAGTGGCGATGATTATTTCAACGCGGTCGCTGCACTGCGCACTGCACTCAGTCCGCAAGACTTGCTACAGCAACTGCAGAAACTCGAATTAGCATGCGGCCGCGAACGGCCCTATCGGAATGCCCCGCGCACACTCGATCTCGACCTTTTGCTGTACGACCAGCAGCGCATCGATGAAAGTGATCTGATCGTGCCGCATCCGCGCATGCACGAACGTGCTTTCGTTTTGATTCCACTACTCCAACTCGATCCCTTTGTCGATATTCCAGGAAAAGGTCCAGCCCATCAGTTTGCACCGAACGTGGCGGACCAAGGCATACGCAAATGGACTGGAAGTTAGATGGGCGTTGAGGACTTTGAACCATGCACATTGCGCAATGTAAGGAGTGTTGAATGCAAATTCCTGTAATCGTTCAAACGACTGGCTTACTTTTGCTTTCCAACTTTTTCATGACCTTTGCTTGGTACGGGCATCTCAAAAATCTCCAAAGCAAAGCCTGGTATGTTGCTGCTATTCTGAGTTGGGGCGTCGCGCTTTTTGAATATTTACTCCAAGTGCCAGCAAACCGAATCGGGTACACTGCCTACAGTTTGGCGCAGTTAAAGATCTTGCAGGAAGTTCTGACTTTGTTGGTGTTTGTTCCGTTTTCTATGCTTTACATGGGCCAGCCTTTTAAATTCGATTACGTTTGGGCTGGTTTGTGCTTGATCGGCGCTGTCTATTTTATTTTCCGCAGTTGAGTCTATTTTATTTTCTAAGTTTCGCCTTGCTGGACGGTGCCTAGAGATCATTCAATAGTTTGATGAACACTTTCACACTCAATTGCCTTCACGTTTTCGGAGAATGTCGTGGCTGAATATTTACAAGATCGTAAAGCGGTGACCTTGAGCACCCTCGCTAACATGCGCCAGCAAGGCGAAAAAATCGCTATGTTGACCTGCTATGATGCCAGTTTCGCGTCCATGATGGATCGTTGCGGTGTCGACATTTTATTGGTGGGTGATTCGCTCGGCATGGTTTGCCAAGGACATGATTCCACCCTTCCCGTCACAAATCAGGATGTGGCCTATCACACTGCCTGTGTTGCCCGCGGCAACACCAAAGCATTCGTGATTGCGGACATGCCTTTCGGCACCTACCCAACGCCAGAACAAGCTTTCAGCAATGCGGCTGCCTTGATGCAAGCTGGTGCGCAAATGGTGAAAGTAGAAGGTGGTGCTTGGATCGCCTCGACCATTCAATTTCTCACTGAACGCGCGGTGCCGGTCTGCGCCCATCTCGGCTTGACGCCACAATCGGTCCATCAACTCGGCGGCTATAAAGTGCAAGGTAAAACAGTTGAAGCGGCAGAACAACTCAAAGCCGATGCTTTGAAATTACAAGCTGCTGGTGCGGCATTGTTGGTACTGGAAGCGATCCCTGCGCCACTGGCGAAAGAAGTCAGCGAACTCTTACACATCCCAACCATTGGCATTGGTGCGGGCCCCGATTGTTCAGGTCAAGTTTTGGTGATGCACGATCTGCTCGGCGTTTTCCCCGGCCGCAAAGCACGTTTCGTGAAAAATTTCATGGAAGGTCAAAGCTCGATCGATGCGGCGATCCAAGCCTATGTGGCAGCAGTCAAAGACCGTAGCTTCCCTGCGCCGGAGCATTGCTTCTGACGTAAAAACCAAAAAGCTTGGCTTGCCCCAGGTTTGATATTCATTTCACCGACTTTGCCAACGCCATAGAAAACAGATGAACGCACCTGACCAACTCACCGTCGCCCTCGCACAAATCGCCCCCGTATGGTTGAATCGTCAGGCGGGTACTGAGAAAATTGTTCAGTACATCAAACGGGCGGCACAACAAGGCGCACAATTGGTGTGTTTTGGTGAAACGATTTTGCCAGGCTATCCATTTTGGCTGGATCTCACCGAAGGCTCTCGTTTTAACGATGAGGTACAAAAGGATCTACACGCTTACTACGTGGCGCAAGGTGTGGATATTGAGGCAGGTGATCTGGCACCTATTTGTGCGGTTGCCAAAGAACTGCACATTGCCGTCATGCTCGGCTGTCTCGAACGTCCACAAGATCGCACCGGCTACAGTGTGTACTGTTCATGCGTGTACATTGATGCAGAGGGCCTAGTGCAGTCAGTGCATCGCAAGTTAATGCCAACCTATGAGGAACGCCTCACCTGGGCACCCGGTGATGGGCATGGGTTACGGACCCATGCTTTGCAAAATTTCCGCATTGGCGGTTTAAACTGCTGGGAAAATTGGATGCCTTTATCGCGTGCGGCTTTGTACGCCCAAGGCGAAGATGTGCATATTGGCATTTGGCCTGGCAATCTACGCAATACCGAAGACTTGACGCGTTTCATCGCCAAAGAGGGTCGTAGTTTTAGTATTGCGGTATCAGGTTTAATGCGCCGCGGAGATTTTCCACAAGATTTCCCCCATCTCGATCTGATTCTTCAACGTTGCCCCGAAGTCCTCGCCAATGGCGGCTCGTGCATTGCTGGCCCCGATGGCCGTTGGATTATTGAACCTGTGGTCGATCAAGAATGCTTACTAGTGGCCACGCTTGATCGCAATGAAGTCAGACGTGAACGACAAAATTTTGACGTGGCCGGCCACTATTCGCGCCCCGATATCACACGCCTCATTGTGAATCGGGAACGACAAGCTTTAGCGAAGTTTGAAGACTAAACTAATGAACTTGTGGGAGCGCATGCCGAGGACCTCCCGAGTATCTTCTCGTCGTCGGCAGTAATGACATTTTTTCGCCAGCGACAACTTATTGAGCAACGAGGCTCATACTCTTGCGCTGACTCAACAACCATTCTTTCGCCGCTTCAAAGGTACGGTCCCGACGCTCGATGAGGTCGTTACGCGTGACTGCGATCGACACATCAGGAACCACACCATTACCTTCAATGCGTGGGCCGCGCAGAGGAACGAAATCAACTTCGCTGTAAGCCAAGGCTCCGCCGCCAGGGACATTTGCATATCCCAAATAAGCCAATAGACAGCCACAACTTGTGCCACCGAAGACGCGCGCTCGTCCCAGCGCTTGTAAACTACCTGATACAAACTCACTCGCACTTGCGCTGTCACGATCAATTAAGACCGCGATCGGTTTGTCGTAGGCGTTTTCTTTTCCAGACAACTCTAAACGCAGACCTCCAGTCGGAAACAGGCCAAAGAACAAACTTGGCGCCTTCCCTGTGCGCGTTTTTCGATCGCCGATAAAGGTCTTCCTATCCACGAAGTGATTCATCAAGTTCAGTGCCATTTCAAGCGAGCCACCGCCATTCCCACGCAGGTCAATAATCAGTCCATCCGAACTTTTTACCTGCGCGATCTTGTCAGCGATCGAGGAGTTCAATTTGGGATCAAAACCAGTTAAGCGTACATAGCCGAGATTATCTTCGACCAGCTTCGCATCCAAAGTATCGCGGCGTGGCAATACAGCACGTTTGAGTTCCACTTTGAATTGACTCTGATCCGCACGCTCAACATTCAGGCGCACTTCATCGCGTTCCAACTCAGGGTCACCACTATTCAAAATGCGGCGCACTGACTTTTCGCGAGCACGTTCAGTCGAGTTCTTGCGTGCCTTGTCGCTATAGGTTTGCCACCACGCCAACGCATTTTGCTCATCGATCTCAAGAATTCGATCACCCGCTTTCAATCCAGCTTGCTCCGCTGGTGAATTCTTTGAGGTGCTCACGACGATAATTTGTTCGTCCATTCGCATCAGGTTAAGACCCAGACTGACGCCCTGCTTTTGTTTATCCTCCACATACTGTTTGGCGGACAACACCCGTGTGTGTGCATCGCCTAATTCCGCCACCATCTCATCGAGATTGCGCCAAAAAATAGAATCGCTGGTCGCGTTCATGATGCGCGGATAGTGAGTTTGGCCAGCCAGTTTCCAATCGACGCCATTGAAGTTGGGATCAAAGTAAGCTTCGTTAACGCGATTCCAAACAAAATCGTAAGCGTCTTGGCGCAATTGGGGAGAAAGCGCGACACCGGCCGGAGGCGCTTCATTACCGAAGCGGCGCGTGATCAAGTGCTGCGGATCGAGCACGGCACAGCCACTCAAAATACTGATCATGACGATCGGTACAGCAGTCTTCAGAGCGCCTTGAATACTCGCGAGAAAATTCTTACGACGGAACAGGATGGTGTTGATATTTTTCATGAAAAAAGCAAAGTAGTGATTGAGCGGTGACGCCACCAATATGGCGCCGCAAGGATACGAGGCGTCATCACACAGACCAGATCACCGGATCACAGAAAAATCACCCAGCGTTCTGTGTTGTCTCAAGCCATATGTTGAAATTCACCATGGCAAACGCTCGCCATTATACGCAACAAAAGTGCCACTATCACTCGGATTTGCTTGATCAATCTGCGCCAAAAGTTCAGCAGCCGCGACCTCCGCAGGTCGACCAAATTGCTCGCCCTTGAATGGTTTTGATAGGCGTGAATTGACCGTACCAGGATGCAGCGCCAACACAATGGACTGAGGCTTCGAGCGCGCCAATTCAATCGAGGTCGTCTTGAGCAACATATTCAACGCCGCTTTAGAAGCACGATAGCTATACCACCCGCCGAGGCGATTATCTTCAATGCTACCGACTTTGGCCGACAAGCATGCAAAGACACTCCGTTCTTTGGCCAGCAATGGGGCAAAGTGTCGCAACACCAAAGCTGGTCCGATCGCATTCACCAAAAAGCTCTCCTGCAATTGCGCAGCGTTTAGGTCACCCAGTTTTTTCTCTGGCATGAAGTCGGCATTATGCAGGACACCGGTGGTCACGATAATGCAGTGGAATGGCGCGAATTGCTGAAGATAATCTGCGTAAGCAGCAATGCTAGCCTCATCGCGCAAATCAAAATGTGGAGTCTGATCTCGCGTGATACCGTGCACAAAAGCACAAGCGGGATCGGTTTCAAATTGACGCACCATTGCCGAGCCAATCGCCCCTGCTGCGCCGACGATGCAAACCCGATACGCTGAACCAAAACTTTGCATATGCTGACCTCTTGACTCTTTCTGACCTAGATTAAACTAAATCGAACTCAAACGAATTAAAAGACCAAACACTTCAAATCGTCTCGAGCTGCGCTTGCCAAATGCGCGCTTGTTGGCGAATTGCCGCGAGATCTTCCTCACCCATCTGCCGTAATTGTTTATAGACAATCGCTAAACGTGGATTACGTCCAAGCTTATCTTGATGCCTCGCATGGAAGTCCCAATACAAGGCATTAAAAGGACAAGCATCGTCGCCCAAACGTTTCTTCTTGTTGTAGGCACAGCCCTTACAGTAATCACTCATGCGATCCACATAGGCGGCGCTCGATACGTAAGGTTTGGTCGCCAGCTGTCCACCATCTGCAAATTGACTCATGCCCATGGTGTTAGGCACCTCAACCCACTCGAAGGCGTCGATGTAAATCCCCAAGTACCACTGGTGCAATTCGTGCGGATGCAAGCCGGCCAATAATGAGAAATTTCCGATCACCATGAGGCGCTGAATATGGTGGGCATGCGCTTGCTGTAAGGATTGCGTAATCGCAGTTTGCAGACAGCGCATCTTGGTTTCGCCATTCCAGAACCAGCCCGGTAGCGTAAGCTCATGCTCAAAAAAATTATTCTCGGTGTAGCCTGGCATGCGATGCCAGTAGACACCACGCACATACTCGCGCCACCCGATGATTTGACGTATGAAACCCTCAACCGATGCCAAAGACAATCCACGCGCACGATAAGCTTCACGCGCTGCAGCCACAACCTCACGTGGGTTCAACATCTTCACGTTCAATGCAAATGACAGTAGCGAATGGAATAGTCGCCATGCCTTACTACTCATTGCATCTTGAAATTCGCCGAAGTGAGGCAAGGCAAATTCGATGAAGTGATCGAGCTGTTCTAAGGCTTCTTGGCGATCAAGTGGCCAACGAAAATACTGCGCGGACGGCTCACCAAAACTTTTGACGCCTGCGGCTTGAATAGTCGCCCACAAAGCTTGATGATCATGTTGTGGTCGAGCGTCTTGAGGTTCCCATGGCAAACCAGGCCAAGCTTTGCGATTGTCATGATCGAAGTTCCACGCGCCTCCCTCTGGCTTGCCGAGCGCATCAATCAAGATCTCGTGTTTCACTCGCATCGATCGATAAAAGCTTTCCATCAGCCACTGCTTGCGCGTTGAGAAAAACTCACCAACTTCGGCGCGAGCGGTGTAAAAGTGTTCACTACTACACATCTCGCCCGGCAAACTAGTTCGCGCAAACTCTGCCAAGTGCTGATCAAGCCGCCACTCATCGGGTTCTTGGTAGGCGAACGATGGCGCTTGATAATGCTGCGCCAACCACAATAAATTGTCCGTAATCGCATGACGATTTGCAGGATCATCGATCGTCAAATAATGCACACGATGCCCTGCTTCGCGCAGGCTCGCTGCGAAGGCGCGCATGGCCGCGAAAATCGCGATGATTTTTTGCGCATGATGCAACACGTAATCGGTCTCTTGGCGCACTTCCATGAGGACATACACAACTTCATCCGACACGCTTGAAAACCAACTGTGCTGGGCGTTGAGTTGGTCCCCCAAGATGAGACGCAAACCTGAAGCTGCGGGTTTTAAGCTGGGCATGATAGGGTTTCACTAAAAGTCATGAGGGGGCAGATGTAAAAATTGTTGAGATCATCGGTGCCATCATCGCTAACATCACTACGATGACCGCACCTGTCGCCGACAACGTTCAGAGCAATATTTCACGCTCTCCCAATTCAAGCGCCACTTCTTTCGCCAGACAAAAGGGAGAGCACAGGTCGCACACACTTTCTGTGGCAAGTCAGCTTTCTTCTGCATCTTCATGCTGTGCTCCACCCATTTCTGTCTTTGCGTCTTGATTCAAACATGATGTCAATTCAAGAACTTGATACCCTCTGCCTCTGCCACACGTAACAAGGCCTGTTCGAGCGACGCCCGCGCTTGGGCTGCGGTGTAATGCAAATCGCGGTGCAAAGCAGCGTCATCGGCATTGCGGTTTTCACATTGCGCGCTGTACTGCTCAAAACTCCATAAGGTCTGCAGCAAGTCGACTAGGTGACGCGGGCACTCGCAATGAATCGAGGTTGCAGATCGCGCGATCACGGCTAACATATCTTCATCCATTAAGCGTGCGGGAATCTCTTGCGCTGCGTACTGCGGACGCGGACGAGGCATGCTGGTAGCGCGGCGTTGGCGCGCCCGCACCTGCACTTGGGAGCGCGCCAATGCAACACGGCATAAAGACGCCACCTCACCCGCATCACCAGGAATGCGCGCCACCTGATTACCTGCCAGACGCAGACGACGAATCGCATCACTCGAGGCGAAGCGATACAAGACCAACACCGCACGTGCACTGCACGCTTGTTGCGCGGTCCGAATCAATTGCAACTGTTCTTCCGGTTCGGCAATTTCACCGAGCTCAATCACCAAAACATCGACCACCACATCTTTGAGTTGTTGCGGTGCTTGATGCAGATTATTCGCCGTTTGCACCAAGATCATTTGAGCCGACTCTTCGCCTCGGCTGATCAGGCCATGTCGAAGGTGGGCTCCCACCAGAGCTATCCGCAAGGTTTTTTGTTCCAACATACCGGCGTAGCTCGAACTAACACCTGCGGCAACTGCTGAGTGCTGCATTTCTAGCAATTCATCAAGACTGAGTTTCGCCACCGCGCTGATCGCATTGCCCGCATCGACCAATTGTTTAATCAAACCTAGGCGTCGCACATCTTCAAAAGAATATTGGCGTTGTCCCTGTTCACTACGAACCGGATTTGTCACGCCATAGCGACGCTCCCATACTCGTAGAGTTTCCACTGGCACACCTGACAAGCGCGCTGCGGCACCGCTGCGATAATGGGTATTTTGTTCATTCACACGCGCCGGTGTTGCTTGGGCACTCTTCGCATGCGATGTTGACGCATGCTGTGTTTCACGTTGTTGCGTAGTCATAATCACCTCTCAGAGTTGTTTGAAAATGCGGCGTTCGCTCACTGCAATTGATCTGGTTCGTTGCATACTTAGAAGAAACAAAATCTTATTGAACACCGAACGAATCCTTTATGAACCATATTTGAACCATATTTTTGAAGAAATATAGCACATGTTTTGGTTCATTGCTGGGACATGAAAATCATTAACTTTAAGTCATCATTTCAAGCAAAAAAAACGCACCGCATCTTTCGATACAGTGCGTTTACAAAAAAAAGTAAAACCTAGTGGTCTCAAAAATCGACCATCAAGCGGGCAACAGTGAAAACTCAACTCAGGACAAAACCGGTGCAGATCAACTTCACGAACGCGCTCATCTAGGGAAACCAACGTGAACGCAAACGCATGAACGGGGATTCAAGGTAACGAAACATGAGAAACGCTGACAAGCCACTCGCAACAAACATCAATGCGATCACGACGGCTTGATCCATCTCCCACTGCCACTTCTGCAAAGGCGTGACCAGGGCGTTCATCAGTGGCTTATGAATCAAGTACAAGGCATAAGAACACAGTGCTAATGTTTCGGCGCCAGGAATGCGCCAACGAGAGAGGTACGAATGTGGACTCAAGGCCGACAGCACCAAGTAGGCAAAAGCCACTGACAAAATCGAATACCCAAAAGTCGTCGCAAACCACAGAAAGCCAACTTCATTGTCATAGCTAAATTCTTGAAACAGAACGACGGAAAATACCAACAGGGCTCCACCTTTTATCAAGTGAGTTTGCGCTTTCTGCATAAAGGCATTCCATCGCTCATGATGAAAATTCTTGATCAGTGCGATTGCCACTCCGGGCATCAATTCATCCATGCGCCCCCAGCTTGGATAGTACACATAGGTCCGATATAAGCCACCGTCGGCTCCAACTTTTTGCAGCATCCAACAACGCGCGATTGCGCATGAGATCATCGTCACCCCTATCACCCACCACATCGCTTTCACTGAGCGACAAAAGCCCAAACACAGGACTGCGATCAAAGGCAATACGAAATAAAACTGCTCTTCGACACACAATGACCAAGCATGTGAAAAAGCTGAACCTGGGACAAGATGTAGATTCTGCGTAAAGCTTAAAAACTGCCACAGCGGAGTGACTTGATTACCGCCGGCTTGCTGAGGAAATAGAAAATAGATCGCTAGTACAAACCAATAATTGGGCAAGGTTCGCAAGGCACGCCGTCCGTAAAAACGTGCAATACGCAAACGGCCACGAGCCGCCATTTCGGAAAAAATCTGGTCGCCAATCAGATAACCACTCAAAACAAAAAAGAGATCGACGCCCATCCATCCAATTTCACTGAGTAGTCCAAAACTCGCTTGATTGCTCACAAACACCATATAGTGATACATCATGACGAGCAAAATCGCGACGGCGCGCAAACTATCTAAACCGTGATGACGAGGGAGACTACTGGAGGCTTGCAGATTTGCTGTAGACATGCGATGTTGACTCTATAAAGAAACGTAAAGATCGGAACTCAAAAGAGAAACTTCAGTTTGCACCGATATCAAGTACCGTCCAAAAAGTGTGGAGAGTGTAATCATCCTCGCCCCAAAAGTCACAAGTTTGGCGACACCATTTTCCTTCTTCGTCACATTCACGATGTCTCGCACAAGTTAAAACAATAAGGTGATAGCGTGGGCGCGCAGACAAAAAAAATAGCGAAGACTGGCTTCGCTATTTTTTGATTGATGGTGCAAAAGACGCCGATCAAGCGTTTTATTTTTCCGCGCTCGTGTATTTCGTCATGCTGCGTTCCAAATGCGGAGCCAACATTTGCGGAGAGGTGATGGTCATTCCCAACTCGCTTAACAAGCCATCTTGAATGCCATACACCCAACCATGCACGGCCACTTCTTGTCCACGCTCCCAAGCATCTTGAATGATCGTCGTTTGGCAAACATTGACCACTTGTTCGATCACATTGAGCTCGCACAAACGATTGAGCCGCTCTCTCGCAGGCAATACTTCACCAAGATATTTCTCATGCTTTTGTGCGACGTCTTGCACGTGGCGCAACCAATTATCCGCCAAACCAACCCGGCGCCCGGTCAAGGCTGCCTGCACACCAGAACAACCATAGTGACCGCATACGATAATGTGCTTCACCTTCAACACATCGACCGCGAACTGCAGCACGGATAAGCAATTCAAATCCGAGTGCACCACGACGTTGGCGATATTGCGATGGACAAATAATTCGCCCGGCAATAAACCCAATAATTCATTGGCCGAGACTCGGCTATCGGCACAACCGATCCACAAATATTCAGGGCTTTGTTGAGCCGCAAGTTTCTTAAAGAAATCGGCGTCCTGCCCCACAATACTTGCGGCCCAACGACGATTGTTTTCAAACAACTGGTCAGGCGTAACGCTATTTTTTTGCAATTCAGACATGTAAAACCTTTGCTATTCTTTCATGGCCGACATTTTACCGTTTCTAGAGGATTTCACCTAATTTCCTCTCGCAAATGGCTACGCATTAATCAAAAGATTTGCTTGAGTTTTAATGCGAAAAGGCGAAAAAAAACGCGAATCGGTTTCGCCATTCGCGCTTTTCGGTTCGGTTGCCTTCCGGTTATTCGAAAAACTTCTTCACCTTGTCCATCCAGGTCTTGCTTTGTGGGCTATGTTTTGAGCCACCTTCTACCGTCAACTGTTCGAAGTTACGCAGCAAGTCTTTCTGTTTATCAGTCAACTTGACTGGCGTTTCAATCACCACGTGACAGAACAAATCGCCGGCATAACCAGAGCGCACGCCCTTCACACCTTTACTGCGCAAGCGGAAGGTCTTCCCTGATTGCGTTCCTTCAGGGATGGTAAACGTCGCTTTACCGCTCAAAGTTGGGACTTCAATATCGCCACCCAAAGCTGCCTTCACAAACGAAATCGGAATTTCGCAATGCAAATCATCGCCATCACGTTGGAATACTGAATGCGGCTTGATTTGAATCTCGACATACAAATCGCCTGGAGGTCCGCCATTGATACCTGGCTCGCCATTTCCAGAAGAGCGAATACGCATGCCATGATCAATACCGGCTGGCACTTTCACTTCCAAAGTCTTGTTGCGCTTGATGCGGCCGGTTCCGCTACATGGGCTGCAAGGATCCGTAATCATTTTGCCTGTGCCGTGGCACTTAGGGCAGGTTTGAGAAATACTGAACAAACCTTGTTGCATACGGACATTGCCATGGCCGCCGCAAGTCGTACATGTCACTGGTGAAGTACCAGGTTTCGCGCCAGAACCATGACAGGTTTCGCAGCTGTCGTAACTCGGAATACGGATCGTGGTATCAAAACCATTGGCCGCTTGTTCCAAAGTAATTTCCAAGTTGTAGCGCAAATCGGCACCACGATAGACTTGTGGACCTGCACTACGGCGACCGCCACCGAAGATATCGCCAAAGATATCGCCAAAGGCATCAGCAAAACCAGCACCATGGCCACCGCCGCCACCGCCCATATTAGGATCAACGCCAGCATGACCATAGCGATCGTATGCTTCGCGTTTCTGCGGATCAGACAACATCTCGTAAGCTTCTTTGGCTTCCTTAAACTTCTCTTCAGCCGTTTTACTATCCGGATTACGGTCCGGATGGTATTTCATCGCCAACTTACGATACGCTTTTTTGATCTCATCATCGGAGGCATTTTTTGCGACGCCCAGAATCTCATAAAAATCACGCTTCGCCATCTCGATTACACCTTGTTTTCATTTAGTAATTCAAAATCTCAAGGAAACAAAAAATTTCGAGCTCCCCCAGAATAATTCAAAACCCTTCAACGCCGAGACGCTGAGACACAGAGAAAGGCGGAGATAATGATATCCTCTGCTTATCTCAGCGTCTCAGCGTCTCAGCGCCTCAGCGTTGAAGGGTTTTACCTAATTTATTTGGTAGCCCTCAATTACTTGGCGTCTTTCACTTCTTTGAAATCGGCGTCAACGACGTCATCATCGTTTGGCTTGCTGTCTGCACCTGGCGCTGCACCCGCTGCGCCACCTGCCGCTGCTTGCTGTGCTTGCATGTCAGCATAGACTTTTTCGCCGAGCTTTTGCGATGCAGTCGACAAGTTACCGATCTTCGTATCGATCTCGGCTTTATCGCCCGCTTTCAAAACATCTTCCAACTCTTTGATGGCGCTTTCGATTTTCTCTTTTTCGCCAGCGTCGAGCTTGTCGCCGTGCTCAGCCAAAGCCTTCTTCGTTGAGTGGATCAAAGCATCGCCTTGATTACGGGACTCAGCCAATTCTTTGACTTTCTTGTCTTCTTCCGCATTCATCTCAGCATCTTTCACCATTTTTTGGATTTCTTCTTCCGTCAAACCAGAGTTGGCTTTAATGGTGATCTTGTTCTCTTTACCGGTCGCTTTGTCTTTCGCGCCAACGTGCAAAATACCGTTCGCATCGATGTCAAAAGTCACTTCAATTTGTGGTGTACCACGTGGTGCTGGTGGAATGCCTTCCAAGTTGAATTCGCCCAAACCTTTATTACGTGCAGCGATTTCGCGTTCACCTTGGAACACTTTGATCGTTACCGCAGGTTGATTGTCATCCGCAGTGGAGAACACTTGGCTGAACTTGGTTGGAATCGTTGTGTTCTTCTGAATCATCTTCGTCATCACACCGCCCAAAGTCTCGATACCCAAAGACAATGGTGTCACGTCCAACAACAAAACGTCTTTACGATCACCTGACAAGACAGAACCTTGGATCGCTGCACCAACTGCAACTGCTTCGTCTGGGTTCACGTCTTTACGTGGCTCTTTACCGAAGAATTCTTTGACCAATTCTTGAACTTTCGGCATACGTGTCATACCACCGACCAAGATCACGTCATCGATGTCAGAAGTTTTAACGCCTGCATCTTTGATCGCCAAACGGCATGGTTCCATGGTTTTTTGGATCAACTCTTCAACCAAAGCTTCCAACTTCGCACGTGTAATCTTCAAGTTCAAGTGCGTTGGTGCGCCATTTGCCATGGCAATGTATGGCTCATTGATTTCCGTTTGTTGGGAGCTCGACAATTCAATCTTCGCGCGTTCTGCAGACGCTTTAATACGTTGCAAAGCGATTGGATCTTTGGACAAATCGATGCCGTTAATTTTTTTGAATTCGTCGATGATGTAGTCGATCACGCGTTGGTCGAAGTCTTCACCACCCAAGAACGTATCACCGTTGGTCGACAACACTTCGAATTGCATTTCGCCATCAACGTCAGCGATTTCGATAATGGAAACGTCGAACGTACCACCACCCAAGTCATACACAGCAATCTTGCGATCGCCTTTTTCTTTTTTGTCGAGACCAAACGCCAAAGCTGCTGCTGTTGGTTCGTTGATGATACGTTTAACGTCCAAGCCAGCGATACGACCCGCATCCTTAGTCGCTTGACGTTGTGCATCGTTAAAGTACGCTGGCACAGTAATAACTGCTTCAGTCACTTCTTCGCCGAGATAGTCTTCGGCGGTTTTTTTCATCTTACGCAAAACTTCAGCGGAAATTTGTGGTGGCGCCAATTTCTTGTCGCGCACTGTCACCCATGCGTCGCCATTGTCTGCCTTAGAAATGCTGTATGGCATCAAGCCGATGTCTTTTTGTACTTCTTTTTCATCGAACTTACGGCCGATCAAACGCTTCACCGCAAACAAAGTGTTTTTTGGGTTGGTCACTGCTTGACGCTTCGCGGAAGCACCAACCAAGATTTCTCCATCTTCCTGATACGCAATAATCGAAGGAGTGGTACGTGCGCCTTCTGCGTTTTCAATCACTTTAGGCTGGCCACCTTCCATCACTGCCACGCAGGAGTTGGTTGTACCCAAATCAATACCGATCATTTTTCCCATGATATTTTCCCTATCTAAAAATTATATTTTTTAAACCTGGTGGAAGCGTTTTACTGAAAAATTCATTCCATTTGCTTCCGTCTGAGTCCGATGTAAGGCGAAAAACCACAATTTCAAGTCAAATTTTCGACTTTTTTCAGTTTTCTGGTCACTTTCTGACTATTGTGACCGTTTTCCTTAGATCTTCCTCTGTTTTTTATTGTTTTAAGCCTATCTCAGGCTTTAAATAAGCAGTGATAAATCTTATTTCCCTTGCGCTACCGTCACCAAAGCTGGACGTAACAAACGATCGGCAATGGTATAACCTTTTTGCAATACTGTAACGATCGTATTCGCTTCTTGATCCGCTGGAACCATAGATATCGCTTGATGCTTCATAGGATCCAGCTTGTCACCCTGCTGCGGATTGATTTCCATGAGGCGATTCTTTTCAAAAGCCGCACTCAATTGTTTCAGTGTCATTTCTACGCCCTCTTTGAGCGATTCAACCGTCGGCGCTTCAACTTTCAAGCCCATTTCCAAGCTATCTTTCACCGGAACTAAAGACTCTGCAAAGCTCTCGATCGCGAACTTGTGCGCTTTTGAGATATCTTCTTGCGCACGGCGGCGGATGTTTTCACCTTCAGCCTTGGCGCGCATGAAAGCATCTTGCAATTCCAATACTTTCGCTTCCAATTGAGCCAATACCTCGGCAGAAACACCAGGCTCCACCGTTTCGTCAGCAGCCGCGCTTGCGCTTGCGCCAGCATCGGCTGCCGCAGCATCGGCTGCCGCAGCATCCGCTGCAGATTCATTTGTCACAATAGTTTCAGGCGCTTGGTTTTCAGCTTGTTCCTGATTCTTTTCTTGTTCTTGCATCAAAATTCTCCATTCGGGGTTCGACTATCAGCCGACGTATATGGCACTGAGTTTCGTCATTTCAAGAGCATTTCTATGAAAAAAGGCTCACTTTCTACGAATAAATACGCCAAAAATTAAAAATAAGGAATAAATGAAACTGAATATAATCATTAAAGCTAATCATAAAGACAATTTGCTATAAGCATCGACAGCGCTTCGATGTACCGCTGAGAAAAAAAGAAAGCTAAGCGAAGCATTTCTGTCGGGCCGACTCTATCATTGAACAAAATAAGATTTAATTTAAAGGCATGATGTTTTTGCACCAAAAATACATCAAGGAGCCTCAGAGCCCGTCAACATCGATCTGCAAAACTCTCAGCAACAGCATCATCAACGCGTGCGACGCAGCCTCGAAACAAGAACGTTACAAAGTCGACCTCACTTTTCAACGCTAGCCTTCATACTTATCGTAAAATGGCAGGTTTTGGTCATCTTACAATGAATGCCCGCCTCTTTGAGAACGGTGGGCATGATACAAAATGGATCCATTATGATTTTAGTAACTGGTGGTGCGGGCTTTATTGGCTCCAATTTCGTACTCGGCTGGTTAGCGACGCAAACTGAAAGCGTTCTTAATCTCGATAAGCTGACCTATGCGGGCAACCTCAACAATCTCGCTAGCATTCAAGGCGATCAGCGTCATATTTTTGTGCACGCCGATATCAACGACAGCGCCAAACTGGATCAGCTTTTCGCCGAACACCAACCGCGTGCTGTTGTGCACTTTGCAGCAGAAAGTCATGTAGATCGTTCGATTCATGGTCCATCAGCGTTTATCGAAACCAATGTCAACGGCACTTTCAAGTTATTAGAAGCCACGCGCGCCTATTGGCAAAACCTCGATGAAGCTCGAAAAGCATCGTTCCGCTTTCTGCACGTTTCCACGGATGAAGTGTACGGAAGCTTAGAAAAGGACGATCCTCCGTTTTCTGAAACAACACCGTATGCGCCCAATAGCCCTTACTCGGCTTCCAAAGCTGCTTCGGATCATTTAGTGCGCGCCTATCATCACACCTACGGCTTGCCTACGCTCACCACCAATTGTTCGAACAATTACGGGCCTTATCATTTCCCAGAAAAATTAATCCCATTGGTCATCACCAATGCCCGTGCTGGAAAAGATTTGCCGATTTACGGTGATGGCAGCCAAGTTCGCGACTGGCTATATGTCGCCGATCACTGCGCCGCAATCCGTCAAGTACTAGAAGCAGGTCGCCCTGGCGAAACCTATAACATTGGTGGCTGGAATGAAAAAACCAACTTGAACGTGGTTCATACCATTTGCGATTTGCTCGATGAATTGCAAGCGAAGAGTAGCGGTAGCTACCGCGATCAGATCAAGCATGTCAAAGATCGCCCTGGTCACGATAAACGATATGCGATTGACGCACGGAAAATCGAACGCGAACTTGGATGGAAACCGGTTGAAACTTTCGAAACCGGCCTGCGCAAGACAGTGCAATGGTATCTCGAGAACGACGCTTGGACTTCGCAAGTACTGTCAGGCGAATACAAAAATTGGGTCGCCTTACAGTATCAACAAGCATAAGCTGGGCATTCAAAAACCTCAGTCAACATAACAAACACCTTAGCCCCAGTCTGAAGTCAAACAAGCTGACACAGACTGTCCGGAGACAACATGACAACTCTCAAAAATCGTAAAGGCATCATCCTTGCTGGTGGTTCAGGAACACGCTTATATCCAGTGACAAAAGCCGTTTCCAAGCAATTGCTGCCGGTGTATGACAAACCGATGATTTATTACCCGCTGACGACTTTAATGTTAGCCGGCATTCGCGACATCTTGATCATCTCGACACCACAAGACACACCTCGATTTGAAGAGTTGCTCGGCGATGGATCGCAATGGGGTATTCAGATTCAGTATGCAGTGCAGCCCTCACCTGATGGTTTGGCGCAGGCTTTCATCATCGGCAAAGAGTTTGTTGGCGATCATCCATCGGCGCTGATTTTGGGTGACAACATTTACTATGGTCATAGCTTTGAAAACCAACTCACTGCGGCCAACCAGAATCAACATGGCGCGACGGTATTTGCTTATCACGTCAATGACCCAGAACGTTATGGCGTGGTGGAGTTTGATGCGGATAATAATGCTGTCAGCATTGAGGAAAAACCACTCAAACCAAAATCCAATTATGCCGTCACCGGTTTGTATTTCTACGATCAGCAAATTTGCGATATTGCCGCGAATATCAAACCCTCTGCGCGTGGAGAATTGGAAATTACCGATGTCAACAATGTCTACCTCAAGCAAAATCAACTGAAGGTACAGTTGATGGGTCGAGGTATGGCTTGGTTAGATACTGGAACCCATGAGTCTCTTTTGGAAGCAGGTCAATTCATTGCGACGATCGAAAAACGTCAGGGTCTGAAAGTCGCCTGTCCTGAAGAAATTGCCTTTCATAAGGGCTATATCGACGCCGATAAATTAGAGCAATTAGCACAGCCATTAAAGAAAAATGAATATGGCCAATATTTGCTCCGATTGATCAATCGATAGGCTTTTGAAGAAGGTTTTGACGCGCGTCGCGACTGCAATCAAGCCTTCATCGAATCTCCGTAAAGTAGCACCGAAACAACACCATAAAAAATAGTAGTATGAAAATTAAAGAAACAAATCTTGCAGGTGTGTTAATCATTGAGCCCACCGTGTTTGGCGATGATCGCGGCTTTTTTTATGAGAGCTTCAATGAGCAGAAGTTTGAACAACTAACTGGCCTGCGCCCTCGCTTTGTACAAGACAATCACTCCAAATCGTCGGCTCACGTTCTACGCGGCATGCACTATCAGATCAAGCAAGCGCAAGGAAAATTAGTCCGCGTGATTTCCGGTGAAGTCTTTGACGTTGCGGTCGATTTACGCAAGAACTCCCCCACTTTTGGTCAATGGACTGGGACGTATTTGTCCGCGCAAAACAAGCTGCAAATGTGGATACCTGAAGGTTTCGCTCATGGCTTTGTGGTGACGAGCGATAGCGCTGAGTTCCTGTACAAGACGACCGATTTTTGGGCCCCAGAATATGAACGCTGCCTCATGTGGAATGATCCTAGCGTCAACATCGATTGGCCACTCACTGGCGCCAACGGTGCAAGCTTCGGACCGATCATGTCCGCTAAAGATTTGGTCGGCAAAGCATTGGCAGACGCTGAGGTCTTCGAATGACGATCAAGGTCTTGATCACCGGTAGTTCAGGTCAAGTTGGGCGTGCCTTAGTTGAACGCCTACGTCAACAAACAAGCGACTACATCGTCTTGGCCCCACAACGCGCTGAGCTTGATTTGCTCAATACGACGGCGATTCAGGACTTCGTCTTGCACAATCGCCCCGCCATCATCATCAATCCCGCTGCCTATACAGCCGTGGATCTTGCGGAGGACGATACAGAGACTGCTTACCGCGTCAATGCCGAAGCGCCGCAAGCTTTGGCAGAAGCAGCGGCCAAGCTGGGCATTCCGCTGATTCATTTTTCGACCGACTACGTGTTCGACGGTGAAAAACGCGACCAACAAGGGCAGCTCGTTCCCTACCATGAATCCGAGGCATGCGCCCCGATCGGTGTGTATGGCGCAAGCAAACGCGCTGGCGAACTCGCTGTGATGCAAAGCGGTTGCCGCCACATCATTCTTCGCACTAGTTGGGTTTATTCGGACTTTGGTAAGAATTTTATGCTAACCATGCTGCGACTCGCTGGTGAGCGCGAACAACTGAGCATCGTCAACGATCAATGGGGCGCACCAACTTCCGCTTTATGGATTGCTGAAGCCTGTATCGACATCATGCAACAGGCTTTGCGCGCCACCTATGGCGAGGCAAGCTCGACCGTACGTTTAAACACATCGGCAGACTCAACTGAGTTGACCGAGTCTGCACAATGGTGGCGAACTCATGGCGGAGTGCTGCACTTGACCCCTCGCAACTGGACAAATTGGCAGCAGTTTGCGGCCGCCATCATGCAGCAAGCACACAGCCTACAGTTGATCAACAAGCTGCCCGAAGTGAAAGGGATTCCTGCAGCCGCCTACCCGACTCGCGCCAAACGCCCTAGCAACTCAATGTTAAATACCGCGCGTCTGCGTGACCTATTCAACATCGAAGCCCCATTGTGGGAAGATGGTTTGCAAGCATGCCTGCGCCGTATCTATGACGAGAAAACAGAAACAAACACTGACACCGGCAAAGGAAACGGCATGAATGTCAAACTTAAAGATGAGCTCAAAGACGAGCTCAACGACAAGCCTACTTCGTCGGTACAAATTCCTTATCAGAATCCCGCCTTCCGTTTGTTAGGCGACGAGCGTGGCAGTCTGATCGCGGTGGAAGGCAACAAAGATGTGCCATTCGAGATCGCGCGGGTCTACTATATTTTCGGCACCAAAGATGGCGTAGAACGTGGCTTCCATGCGCACAAAGCACTCAAACAAGTCGCCGTTGCTGTGCGTGGCTCATGCATTATGAAACTCGACGATGGCCAAGAGCAGATTGATATTCTGATGAACGATCCGGCCAAGAGTGTATATATCGCGCCTATGGTGTGGCATGAGATGCGTGAGTTCAGTGAAGACTGTGTCTTATTAGTATTCGCTGATCAAGGCTATGACGAAAGCGATTACATTCGTAATTACGATGCTTTCATGGATGCAGTGAGGCTCGCAAAAAATAGTGCGACGGCATTGTCTTCTATTAAAAATAGTATCGCCAACACGGCGAGCAAGGAATGAAGTGTATGAGCACAACTGTGAGCACAACTATGAGCACAAGTTCGAGCCAAATTCACCCCAGCAGCGATGTCCAAACCAGTGCGATCGGGCAAGGCACCCGCGTTTGGCAATACGTGGTGATCTTAAGCCAAGCTCAAATTGGTGCGGACTGCAATATTTGCTCACATTGTTTGATCGAAAATGATGTGATTGTCGGTGATCGCGTCACCATCAAAAGCGGTGTGCAATTGTGGGATGGTTTGAGAATTGCCGATGATGTTTTCATCGGTCCCAATGTCACCTTCAGCAATGATCGCTTTCCACGTTCCAAACAGTATCCAGAATCTTTTCCGCAAACTGTTGTTAAGCAAGGTGCCTCGATTGGTGCCAATGCGACGATCCTACCGGGCATCTCGATTGGTCAATCTGCCATGATTGGCGCCGGTAGTGTCGTCACCAAAGATGTCCCCGATTTTGCACTCGTGGTCGGTAATCCCGCTCGCGTGGTTCGCTTTTTAAATGAAGCATAGTTCGCTTTTTTAAATAAAGAATAGTTCGCTTTTTGAATGAAGAAAAATGACAAATCCAGCCCACCCTCCTATTCCTTTTCTTGACCTCAAAAAACCTCATCAAGAATTACGCAATGAATTGGCCGATGCCTTTCATGCGGTGCTCGACAGCGGTTGGTTCATTCAAGGGCAACAACTCGTCGAATTTGAAAATGAATATGCGCGCTATTGCGGCAGTAAACATTGTGTTGGGGTTGGTAATGGTCTCGATGCTCTACACTTGATTTTGCGTGCTTATGGCATTGGTGCGGGTGATGAAGTGATTGTGCCATCCAACACCTATATCGCCACTTGGCTTGCTGCATCGTTTGCTGGCGCAACGCCTGTGCCGGTTGAACCAGACGCCAACACCTACAATATTGACCCCGCCTTGATTGAAGCGGCGATCACGCCACGCACCAAAGCGATTATGGCAGTTCATCTGTACGGCCAAGCCGCTGATATGAATCCGATCAATGCCTTAGCCAAAAAATATGGCTTGAAGGTGATTGAAGATGCAGCACAAGCCCAAGGTGCGCGCTACCATGGCAAACGCGCCGGTGCACTCGGCGATGCGGCTGGTCATAGCTTTTATCCCGGCAAGAATTTGGGTGCCCTGGGTGACGCTGGTGCGATCACCACTGACGACGATGAACTAGCGCACAAACTACGCGTCTTGCGCAACTATGGTTCGCAGGTCAAATACAAGAACGAAGTCAAGGGCTTTAACTCGCGCCTGGACGAATTGCAGGCGGCACTCTTGCGCGTCAAGTTGGCCAAGCTCGATACCTGGAATGAGCAAAGACGCAAACTCGCGTCGGTTTATTTGAATGAACTGCAAGGTATTAAAGACCTCGTCTTACCAAGTGCAGCTGAGAATAATGAACACGTCTGGCACGTCTTCGTTGTGATGCATCCACGCCGTGAGGCTTTGCAGCAGCATCTTCAAGCGATGGGCATCGGTACCGTCATCCATTACCCCCTGCCACCCCACTTGCAAGAAGCTTACGCGGAACTTCAACTCGGTGAAGGCAGTTTCCCGATTTCAGAACGTATTCATCAGCAAGTAATCAGCTTACCTTTAGATCCTTACTTGGGCGAAGAACAAGTGAAACAAGTGGCTGCTGCGGTGCGCGCTTTTGCTGCTTGATGTTGGCCATAAACGCCTTAGGCCCGTCGTCAGAAAAGTAGATCGCCCATGTCCTTAGTACGCACAAGTCTACTCAACGCCATTGCTGTCGGCATCCGCATGTTGGCGATGTTGGGGCTCAATAAAATTTTGGCGGTCTTGGTCGGACCGGCAGGCTACGCACTGTTTGGTCAATTCCAAAATGCGGTGACGGTGATCAATACCTTTGCCAGCGGCGCCATTAACACCGGTGTCACCAAATACACTGCGGAATTTCACAGTGATCCCCAAGCACAACACGCACTATGGCGCACAGCGGGCACCATCTCTATCAGTTGCGCGATGTTGGCTGCGATAGGGATTGCCCTCTTCCATGTGCAATTGGCAGAAGTCGTTTTGAAAGATAAACAGTTCGCCTCGGTTTTTTTGTGGCTCGCGGGCAGTTTGGTGCTGTTTGTGTTGAACACACTGCTGATGGCCATCCTGAATGGCAAGAAAGAAGTCGCCCTATACGTGAGCGCCAACATCAGTACCAGCATCGCCACCTTAGTCGCGACTTGGTTACTGGCACAGGTTTGGGGACTTAGCGGCGCTTTAATCGCGCTGTGCATCAATCAATCCGTCGTATTTTTCGTCACCCTCGCCCTCTGCTGGCGCCAAGCCTGGTTCAAGCTCAACTTCTTGTACGGTCAATTCGACCGAGACTTAGCGAAGAAGTTAGGCGCTTATGGATTAATGGCGATGGTGACAGCAATTGCCGTCCCACTGAGTCAAATTCTGATTCGCAATCATTTGGTCGACGCCTTTGGGTGGCAAGCAACCGGCATGTGGCAAGCGGTGACACGCATGAGTGATGTGTATCTCATGTTGATCACCACCACCCTCACCGTGTACTACCTACCACGTCTTTCAGAACTTCAAACGCGCGCGGAATTGATGGCGGAGATCAGTAAGGTTTCTCGTTTTATTTTGCCGCTAACTGCTTTCGGCGCTGGCCTCGTTTACCTGCTCAAAGATTGGATTGTGATGCTCTTGTTCACGCAAGAATTCAATGCGATGAAGGAACTTTTAGCTTGGCAGTTAATTGGTGACGTCATCAAAATAGGAAGTTGGATCTTTGGCTTTGTCATGTTAGGACGTGCCATGACTGCCGCCTATGTTTGGACTGAAATCATCTTCGCCGCCAGCTTAGTTGGCTTGACCTATTTGTTCACGCCCCACTTTGGTCTGCTCGGCTCGGTCCTAGCTTTCGCCTTGAATTATGTGTTGTATTGGATCTGTACTGCGGTGATTGTTTCTCGCTTGAAGTTCGATCACTCTAAAAATACTGAACCAAGCACTGCGCCAAACTAAGTCGCGAGCGTCTTTTGCTTACACCGCCACCTACCCAATCTTGAATCAATGTTAAACCAATTCCTTCTCACTTCTCAAGACATCATCAAGAACGCCGCGCGTCTTGACGACGCGATTCGAGCAGCACGCTTCTTGGGCGAGTTATGCTGGAAAAACAGTATCGGTTGTTACCAACTAATCGATCTCGAAAATCATTTGGCCGAGCGCTTCGCTGCAGAATTCGAAATGCAAGCCAAGCAGATTTTGGCGCAAGCGCAGACGAAAACCAAAATTCCTTACGTTCACGTCTTGACTAAAGCCTATGATACGGGTGGTCATACTAAAGTGGTTGAGCGTTTCATCGCCAGCCAGGCTTTACGAGCATCTGCAGTCGTCGTGACCGAAAAAGCACAGGCCAATTGTCAGTTGCGTTTGGCGAAGGCGGCCCATGGTCTACACACATTTCCAGCGAAGCTCAGCCCACACGCGAAAATCACTCGCCTACTGGAACACTTTGCGAATGCTGAGACCGTGGTCTTGCATATCCATCCCAACGATATCGAAACCGCACTCGCAGCTCTTTTAGCGCGACGTTGGTTCGGGACGAGCATTTTTTTTTACAACCATGCCGATCACGTGTTCTCCTATGGCTATGCCAGCGCAGATCAGGTGCTCGAACTCAGTTATTTTGGATGGACACTCGCGCAACGCCGTGGCACGGATAGCAAAGCCCACTTTGTCGGCATCCCCCTCAATCTGCCGGAAGTTGCCAGCGCGGTGCCGACAAAGGAGCAATCTGCGCAATCTGAGCACGCTCAAGAAAAACAGCTCGCGAACAACTCTAACGAACAAAAGCGTACTGCCTACCTCGCTAGTTCCGGATCCCCTTACAAGTTCAAACCAAGCCAAGGATTTTCTTTCCCTCAGGTCGCACTTGAACTCTGCCAGAAATCCGGACTCGCCATGACACTGGTCGGCCCCCATCCTTGGCGCGATTGGTGGTGGTGGAAGCCACGCTTGAGTCTGGGGCAAAGCCTACGGTTCACCGGCAAACTCCAATATCAGGACTACCTCGACTGCATCACTCATGCGACGGCGTATATCGATAGTTTCCCCATGACTGGCGGCACAAGCTTTTCTGAGATCCTCTGCCAAGGCGTGCCCTGCTTCGGCATACTAACGGGCGCCCATGGCTACTCCCCCGCAGATCAACTCAAATCCGCGGACCAAACGAGCATGATCCAAGATGTCTTACGCCATCTCGACCATCCACAAGTCGTGCGTGAGAAAATTGCCCAGCTACAACACGAAGTCCGGCAAGCACATGCACTAGAGATCGTTGCAGGGCGCATCGTCCACCTTAAGAATCACCCACAAGACCGACAAGCACCACCATGGCGCAATCCAGTTCCCGTGGACACCACTTTTTATGAGAAAATTTGGCAATCGCAAACGCTATTCAGCCCACCAGTACACAGTCGGCCCGATTGGAAAATAGGCATCGCATTTTTGCGGCTGTGGTGGAATAAGAAAAAACTTGGGTAAAACGCGTTGAGAACAAAATGTAGTCAACAACAAAATACGAAAATACGAAAAACAAGTTAGAGAACGCATGAAGCACATCGCCATCATTAGCCACGGTCATCAAGACTTGCTGATCAACAGCAAGCTCGGTGGTCTCTTGGGCGCTGCGGATTGCACCATCTGGGTCAAGGACAATCGGCCTTCGAGTGAATTGAAATCCTATTGCGAACAGCATCGCGCACTCGGTGTCCATTACAGTGATGCCAAACCGGGACTTGGCTTTGGAGAAAACAATAATTTCTTGTTCGCCCAAGTCGAGCGTGAAGTTGGCTTTCAGACGGGCGATATCTTCATCGTGATGAACCCCGATATTACGTGCGACATCGCCACCATTGATGCATTCGCCGAGCAAATGAAGAGCCAAGGGCATCAGCTCGCGACCATCAATTTATACCGCGACACGAATTATCAAGTTCCTGATACCAATATTCGCCACTTCCCTGGCATCCTTTCGATCATCAAAATGCCTATCGTGAATTCCTTTAGTGAGACCTACGATAAGCAAAAGTTTGGCAGCATCGAGAGTATTGCGGTGGAGTGGGCTTCCGGTGCTTTTTTGGGATTTGAACCTGAACATTTTCGCCGCTTAGCGGGTTTCGATCCAGCCTATTTCATGTACTTTGAAGATGTCGATATCTGTTACCGCTCGCGCCGCGACTTACAGCAGCAAGTGTATTTTTATCCCAAGTTGAAAGCGGTCCATCTTGCACAACACAAGAATCGCCAATTGTTTTCACAACACGCGAAATGGTTTTTCCAAAGCTTCTTTACTTTTTTAGTGCGCCGTTACCTTCGCCGTGCCAAAGTCAGGTCGCACCATGCGTCCTAAGATTTTTGAAATGACTACCTCCTCAAAGTGCTGACTATGTCGGATACCGCCTCAACATTTCCCGCAGTTTTGATTACCGGAGCCAATGGTTTCGTCGGTCAACGACTCGCTCAGACTTTACATCAAGCGGCTTATCCCTTGCGTTTATGCACACGCAAAACTTGGCAGCTACCGAATGCGGAGCAAAATCCGGCCAAGCCATCGGCAAATATCCACTACTTTGCAGTTGGTGATTTGAGTGACAAAACCGATTGGAGCACCGCGCTGACAGTCGATGGAGAAGCGGTTGAGGTCGTGGTGCATTGTGCTGCCCGCGTTCACGTCATGAACGATACTTCCGCTGATCCGCTAGCCGCCTTTCGTGCGCTCAATCGAGATGCCAGTATCGCCTTGGCACAGCAAGCCGCAAACGCAGGTGTTAAACATTTCATCTATCTGAGTTCAGTCAAGGTCAACGGCGAACAAACAACGGGCGGTAAGGCTTTTCAAGAGAGCGATACGCCAGTGCCTAGTGATCCTTATGGCATTTCTAAATGCGAGGCCGAGCAAGCACTGCTGGCGATTGGCGCAAAAACTGGAATGGCAGTAAGCATCATTCGCCCACCACTTGTGTACGGAGATGGTGTCGCTGCCAATTTCCTCAGTATGTTGCGCTGGGTACGCAAAGGCATTCCACTTCCTTTGGGAGCGATCCGCAACCAACGTAGTTTGGTGTACGTGGCGAATTTGGTCGATTTTATTCGACACTGTATGCTGCGACCTGAAGCCGCACAGCAAATCTATTTGATTTCAGACGATCATGATTTGTCGACCAGCGCGCTGTTGCGAGCAGCGGCCAAGGCACAGAATAAACCAGCGCGTTTACTCCCGGTGCCCGCTGTTTTCTTATACGTGGGTGCCACCTTACTGGGCAAACGCGCCATCGCAGATCGTCTGTGTGGTTCGCTGCAAGTAGACATCAGCAAAGCCAAGCGTGACCTGCAATGGACGCCACCGTACTCAGTGGAGCAAGGTCTGCAGGATAGTGTTCGATCTTTCGAACGCTAGTACTTCAGACTTAAGTTGAACACAATAACGATAGAACAAAAACCCGTACCGATGACAAGTTTTAGATTGCAAAAAAATGAAACGACTTTCTGATCTCTTATTGGCCTTGTTGGCCAGCCTAATTCTCTTGATCCCATTTGTGATCGTCGCCTTGATGGTGCGCTTGACCTCCAAGGGTCCAGTGATTTATTGGTCCAATCGTGTGGGGCGCTATAACAAGATTTTCCGCATGCCGAAATTTAGAACAATGCGGGTTGATACTCCCGCTGTCGCCACTCACTTGTTGAGTAATCCTGATCAATATTTAACGCCAGTCGGTTCTTTTCTACGCAAATCCAGTTTGGATGAATTGCCACAACTGTGGAGTATTTTGGTTGGCGACATGAGCTTCGTCGGTCCACGCCCCGCCTTGTACAACCAAGATGATTTAATCGCTTTGCGTACTGAAAAAAATGTACACACCATTGTCCCGGGGTTGACGGGTTGGGCGCAAATTAATGGGCGCGATGAGTTACCGATTCCTCAAAAGGTCGAGCTCGACGCTTACTATTTGACACACCAATCCCTGCTACTTGATATTAAAATCTTATTTTTGACGTTTTTCAAAGTGATCAAACGCGATGGTGTGACACATTAAGCTAGGTGGAGCGGTCGGTTCATACTCAGCACCGGAAGCAGACTCATCGGGTCTGATTAAAACGCAAATCAATCAAGCGAATTAAACCAATCAAGCCAAACAAACCAATAATTCCAATTAAACAAGCGATGCATCCATCAACCACAACACTGATAAGAATAAAAAAACTATGATGCACGCCCTCGTTGCACTTCCACGCTTAACCAAACAAATCATCGCGGCACTCGTAGATGCGGTGTTCTTGCCCTTGGCTTTCGTGTTAGCCATCATGACCCGCTATGAGTCAGTCAATCTGGATTTGTTACGTCACTATGCTTACTTGATCGCCGCAGTCCCCTTGTTCTCGATCCCCATTTTCATTCGACTAGGCTTGTATCGCGCAGTGATTCGCTACATCGACCAAAAAATGATACGCGTGGTCGTGATTGGGGTGAGCTTGTCGGTGGCGGCACTCGCCTTCTTGAGCTTCATGTTGCAACTGACCGGGATTTCACGTGCGGTGTTTGTGATTTATTGGTCTGGAGCGATTTTGTATGTTGGGGCCAGCCGACTACTGGCGCGTGCCTATCTCTCCAATGTGCATCGCAATCCACACAGTACAAAAATCGCCATCTATGGCGCTGGCAAAGCCGGCGTGCAATTGGCCAACGCCCTGCACGCCAATGACGAATACGATTGCGTGGCCTTTATTGATGACAATCCTAGCCTGCAAGGCTCCTTCATTGGCGGCGTGAAGGTGTTAGCGCCAAGTCAGATTGAACAAGTCATTAAATCATTACAAATTAAAGAGATCTTATTGGCCATGCCGCAGATCTCGCGTGCCCGACAAAAGCAAATTTTAGATCAACTTGAAGTCCACAAAGTACGCATCAAAGTAACGCCTTCGATCAAGAGTTTGGTCAGTGGCGAATTGCGCGTCCAAGATATTCGCGATGTAGAGATCGAAGACTTGCTCGGACGTGATCAAGTTGAACCAGATAATCGTCTACTCGCCGCCTGCATCACTGGTCAAAATGTCCTCGTCAGTGGTGCTGGCGGATCGATCGGTTCCGAACTGTGTCGCCAAATTCTCAAGCAAGGTCCGCGTCGATTGGTGCTGTTGGAGATGTCGGAGTTTTCACTGTATAGCATCGAACAAGAACTCAGCCAAGTTGCGAAGACTCTCGCACCGGACTGTGAGATTACGCCCTTCCTCGGTTCCATTCTTGACCAAGAAAAACTCACACGTATTTTTACGAGTTTTGAAATTGACACGGTCTACCATGCCGCCGCGTATAAACACGTGCCCTTGGTCGAACACAACCCTATCGAAGGCATCCGCAATAACGTATTTGGCACCTTGCAGTTGTCACTGGCCGCGATCGATGCCAAGGTTAAACAGTTTGTTTTAATTTCCACCGACAAAGCGGTACGTCCCACCAATGTCATGGGGGCGACGAAACGCTTAGCGGAATTGGTTCTACAAGCGCATGCCCGCCGCCAAGCCAGTACGCGTTTTTGTATGGTTCGCTTTGGTAATGTGTTGGGTTCGTCGGGCTCGGTGGTCCCACTGTTCCGCAAACAAATCATGCAAGGTGGCCCCATCACTCTAACGCACAAAGAAATCACACGCTATTTCATGACGATTCCCGAAGCCGCGCAGTTGGTTTTACAGGCTGGCGCGATGGGACAAGGTGGTGATGTCTTCGTTTTAGATATGGGCGAACCAGTACGTATCATCGATTTAGCACGCCGCATGGTGCATTTATGTGGCTTAGAAGTGAAATCGCAAGAACATCCTGAGGGCACCATTGAGATTCATGAAGTGGGTCTGCGCCCCGGTGAAAAACTCTATGAAGAATTGCTGATCGGCGACAATGTCACCAGCACCTCGCATCCATTGATCATGCGCGCTCAAGAAGCTGAACTCGGCTGGCAGCAACTGCAGGCAGCATTAGTACAACTCGATACTGCGTGCCAAGCCTTCGACTATGAATTGGTGCGACAAATGATTCAAGATTTAGTACCGGAGTATCAACCCCAATGTGGCATTGAAGATTTCATTTGGCAGAAGAAACAACTGCAGTAGTCGAACCGGGCAATATACAGGCATGCCGGTACAGCGATGGACTACCGAACTAACAAGCTTTCTATTATTTTTCGAAGAATATTATGTCTCTACTTTCTAAAAGCATTTTCAAAGCCTACGACATTCGCGGCATTATCGATAAGACTTTAGACACCGACGTTGCCTATTCAATTGGTCGCGCTTTTGCGAGCGCGGCCTTAGCCAAAGGCGAAAAGACCGTCGTGATTGGCCGCGATGGCCGTCTGTCTGGTCCATCACTGGCGGCAGCGCTCGCCAAAGGTTTGCAGGATAGTGGCGTCAACGTGATCGACCTTGGCGTGGTCGCCACGCCGATGGTGTATTTTGGTACCAATATCTTGGGCGCGAGCTCGGGCATCATGGTCACCGGCAGCCACAACCCTCCTGACTACAATGGTTTCAAGATGGTGTTAGCAGGCGAAGCCATTTATGGCGATACCATCCTGGCGCTGTATGATCGTATCGTCGCCAAGGACTACGCCGAAGGCAGTGGTTCGTATACGACGCATGACATCAAAGCCGCTTATATCGAACGCATCGTCAGCGATGTCAAACTCGCTCGCCCAATAAAGATCGCTGTCGATTGCGGCAATGGTGTTGCAGGCGCTTTCGCTGGCGACTTATATCGCGCCATGGGTTGCGAAGTGATTGAACTATTCTGCGAAGTCGATGGCAATTTCCCGAATCACCATCCCGACCCAGCACATCCAGAAAACTTGCAAGACCTGATTCGCTGCTTGCAAGAGACCGATGCTGAAATTGGTTTGGCGTTTGATGGCGATGGCGATCGCCTCGGCGTGGTCACCAAAGACGGCCAGATCATTTACCCAGACCGCCAATTAATGCTATTCGCAGCCGATGTCTTGTCACGCAATGCAGGTGCGCACATTTTGTATGATGTGAAGTGCACACGCCATCTAGCACCTTGGATTAAACAGCATGGCGGTCAAGCCTTGATGTGGAAAACCGGCCACTCTTTAGTCAAAGCAAAGCTGAAAGAAACTGGTTCACCGCTCGGTGGTGAAATGAGTGGCCACGTCTTCTTTAAAGATCGCTGGTATGGTTTTGATGATGGTTTATATGCCGGTGCACGTTTGCTCGAGATCTTGAGCAAAGTCACTGACATGACCAAAACTTTGAACGATCTTCCACAATCAAGCAGCACACCTGAACTACAAGTCAAACTCAATGAAGGCGAAAACTTTGCCATCATCGCTGAAATGCAAAAGACCGCGCAATTCCCAGGCGCTACTGAAATCATCACCATCGATGGTCTGCGCGTGGAATATCCCGATGGTTTCGGCTTAGCGCGCTCTTCGAATACGACGCCTGTAATCGTGATGCGTTTTGAAGCGGAGACACCAGAGGCTTTGGCGCGTATTCAAGCGGCATTAAAAGATGCAATTCTCGCTGTCAAAGCGGATGCGGTATTGCCTTACTAAGACCGATAAGACAATGAAAATTCTTCTAATCCGCGTTTCTTCACTAGGTGATGTGCTACATAATATGCCCGTCATCGACGATATCAAAGCCCACTACCCCGATGCCGAGATTGATTGGGTGGTGGAGGAAGCTTATGTCAATTTGGTGAAGCTGCAACCCAAAGTGAGAAAAGTCATTCCTTATGCACAAAGACGGTGGCGTAAGAGTTTGGGTAAGCAAGAGACGCGCGCAGAAATTAAGCACTTCTATCGCAGCTTGCGTGAGGAAGCTTACGACCTCATCCTCGAAACACAAGGTCTGCTAAAGACCGGCATCATCATGGGCATGGCTCGTAAGTCGCCCACTGGTAAAAAAGTCGGCCTCGCCAATGGCACCGAAGGTTCGGGCTACGAAGCTTTGTCACGCATTTTTCACGATCAAAGTGTGGCGACCGATAAACGATGTCACGCGGTGCAACGCGGCCGCATTGTGGCAGCTGCAGCACTTGGGTACGAGCTCAAGACGCCGGCCAGCTTCGGCTTGCAAAAACAGGATCTGACGCCCGCTTGGATGCCACAGGGCCCCTACGTCGTATTCTTCCACGCCACCGCAGGAGAATCCAAAAAATGGGCACGCAACAACTGGATTAAGACTGCACGCGATCTGCAAGTGACGGGTCTACCGATTCTTCTACCTTGGGGCAATGACGCCGAGAAGCAAGAAGCGGAAGCGATGGCAGCGCAGATGAGCAATGCCACCGTGCTACCGAAATTATCGATGCAAGAAGCCACCGTGTTAGCGCAACGCGCCGCCTTAGTGATCGGTGTCGACACCGGTCTAGTACATATTGCAGCGGCCTACGAAACACCGACGATAGAACTATATTGCGATTCACCCCGCTGGAAAACCGAGGGGAACTGGTCACCTAAGATTATTAACTTGGGCGATAAAGGGATGCCGCCTAGCGTGGCTGAGGTGGAGATTGCATTTGAGAAGCTGCTAGGAATAACTAAGACCTAGTCTTAAGTCGCAGGTCCAATCAAATCCCACAGATTGCCATACAAGTCTTGGATCACCGCGACCCACCCGTACGGCGCCAGTTGTGGTTCACGTGCGAATCGCACCCCATTAGCCTTGTATCGTTCGACGTCGGCTTGGAAGTCATCCGTGTGTAGAAAGCCCATCACACGGCCACCGGTTTGATTGCCGACACGCGTTGATTGCAGTTCATTGCTGGCGCGCGCCAGCAAAAGTTTCGTGCTTGAAGCAGTAGCGCCGGATGGTGCGATCACCACCCAACGCTTATTTTGCTCGGGCATGAATTGGTCTTCTACCAATTCAAAACCCAAGCGACCGACATAGAAGGCAATCGCTTCATCGTAGTCTTGCACGACCAATGTAATGAGACCAATATTCTGCATTTGGCGTTGCGCTTCAGCGGCAAAGTTTGGCAATGCATGCCAAAAATTAGAACGACAATGAGAACGAGAATTAGAATTTGAACTTAAAGCTAGCGGCCACATTGCGAGCATCGCTGCTAGGCTTTTGCACTTCAAGTCTTACACTGATATTTTTGTTGAAATGATAGGCTGCACCAACACCCACCAAAATTCCTGAATCAGATTCTTTGCTGCCTGTTCCCCAATAGGAAGCTGTTGCAGACAATTTGTTATAACCGAGACGGCCATAGACGTCGAAATCTTTAACGATATTGATAGAACCTAAACCTGACAAGGAAGTTTGCTTCATATCGACGTCCACACCAAAAAAATTAAAGCTGAGCAAACGACGATGTGCGAGCTCGACAGAAAACTGTGGATTGAACTGATAACCCGCAAACGCCCCCATACTGCCGTAGTTGTCGAGGAAATTGTCAGAACGCGTATTACCGACATCAAATCCAACATACACACCTTCATCTTGAGCGAAAGCAGAACTGGAACCCAATACCAAACATGCCGCCAATAGAATCTTCTTAAACATGGTTCACCTCAAAAAATGAAAAAAATTCAAGCTACGCTGGCGATTATAACTTTGCCTGTGCTCAAAGTAATTTTTTTAACACTCATTTTGATATCGTTCGTCGGCTCGACTCAAACAAGATTGATTTTGCAAGAGATAGCTAGTGTCTCAAGCCAACTGTGGGTGACAAAACGTAGTAGAGCTGGCGATGAGCTCAATTCTTATTGATTGGGGTCGCTTTAGTGGGTGTTTGGGACTTCGCTTCAATCTTACTTCCTGGCTCTAGAATCTGTACGAAAATTTCGTCTTTCTTGACCATGCCCAATTCGAAACGGGCACGTTCTTCAACTGCTTCCGTACCGTTCTTTAGATCTTCAACTTCAGATTCAAGCTTAGCATTGCGCTGCTTTAACTCTTCATTCTTACTGTGTGCGACCGCAACCTGTTTATCTAACTCAGAAACGCGTAACCATCCGCCCTTCCCCAACCAAAGTGGGAACTGGATCAAAATGACTAGGGCTAACAGAATGAGGGTAATTAAACGCATTCACACAACTCTGATAAGACTGCACAACGACAAAACAACAACCAAACAGAACCTAAGCGAAAGGTATCGCCCACCATCGATCTCTGTCAAGAAAAACAGGTATGTGCTCCAATGCGGAAGCAAGCATACCTGTTCAATACAGCGAATCGACTGAGCTTATTTCAAGTTATAGAATGCGTCGCGACCTGGGTAACTAGCGATTTCGCCCAAATCTTCTTCAATGCGCAAGAGTTGGTTGTACTTCGCCATACGATCAGAACGAGACATGGAACCTGTTTTGATCTGCAAAGCATTGGTGCCCACTGCGATATCCGCAATCGTGCTGTCTTCTGTTTCGCCAGAGCGATGTGAGATCACGGCTGTGTAACCAGCGCGTTTCGCCATTTCAATCGCGGCAAAAGTTTCAGTCAAGGTACCGATTTGGTTAATCTTGATCAAGATGGAATTAGCGATACCTTTTTGGATACCTTCCTTCAAAATCTTCGTATTGGTCACGAACAAGTCGTCACCAACGATCTGTACTTTCTTGCCCAAACGTTCAGTCAAGATCGCCCAACCTTCCCAATCGCCTTCAGCCATGCCGTCTTCGATAGAGATGATTGGGTACTTGTCGCACCATGTCGCCAACAAGTTCGTGAAATCAGAAGAAGATAAAGTCAAACCTTCACCTTCGAGGTGGTACTTACCATCTTTGTAGAATTCACTTGCTGCGCAATCCAACCCGAGGGCGATTTGTGTGCCTGGTGTGTAACCTGCAGTCTCGATCGCTTGAATAATCAACTTGATCGCTTCTTCGTGGTTTTCTACGGAAGGAGCAAAACCGCCTTCATCACCCACCGCTGTCGTCAAGCCTTTGTCATGCAAGATTTTCTTCAAGCTGTGGAAGACTTCGGCGCCATAACGAATCGCTTCACGGAAGCTTGGTGCGCCAACCGGAATGATCATGAACTCTTGCAAGTCCAAGTTATTGTCTGCGTGTGCACCACCGTTGATGACGTTCATCATTGGCACTGGCAATTGCATTGCGCCAGAACCGCCGAAATAACGGTACAGTGGCAAGCCCGCTTCTTCAGCTGCCGCTTTTGCGACTGCCATCGACACGGCCAACATCGCATTCGCACCCAAGCGGCTCTTGTTTTCAGTGCCGTCCAAGTCGATCAAAGTGCGATCCAAGAAAGCTTGTTCATTCGCATCCAAACCCATAATCGCTTCAGCGATTTCAGTATTGATGTGTTCACAGGCTTTCAACACGCCCTTGCCCATGTAACGTGACTTATCACCATCACGCAATTCGATTGCTTCGCGTGAACCAGTCGATGCGCCAGATGGTACCGCTGCACGGCCCATCACGCCGGATTCCAATAACACGTCGCATTCCACAGTTGGATTGCCGCGTGAATCAATCACTTCACGACCGATAATATCAACGATAGCACTCATTCAAAATCTCCTAAGCATTCAAAATACAATCAAAATAAAAAGGCTCAAAACAGAGCTAACTCGTGGTGCACGACAAGCACAAGTGTTCGGGTACGAACTTGTCACATCGCGGCAAAATATTGATGTTCTCAATCGTTTGCTTTTACTCTCAGCTTCAACACACGCTTATGGTTTTGAAGCGATTTTTGCAGTCCACAATTCACCAAGATTTGGTGATGAAATTTCTTGTTCATTTAAGGACGAAAATCGTCCTTCAATTCTTATTCCCTACCGTTCAAGGCGAGGGAACATTGCCGACTCGTAGGGTCGCTATAACCCGACTAGCTCGAGTACTCAATTGTTTGGCGGCGCGGGTTGCACCCGCCCTACAATTTTCTATCCCCGACTTGTTCAGCACATCCACAAAAAAATTTGCCCCGCAATGCGATGAAGCTGTGCGAGGCATTTTTTCTTAGTTAAAACTTGATTCTAAAAATCCGTTTTTCTTGACCACGCGATCAAGATCCATCAAGGTCGCCAGCAACTCTTTCATACGTCCCAATGGAACCGCGTTCGGGCCATCTGACATGGCTTGCGCTGGATTTGGATGCGTTTCCATAAACAAGCCCGAGATACCAACGGCCACCGCTGCGCGCGCCAAGACAGGCACGAATTCACGTTGACCACCAGAAGAAGTACCCTGACCGCCTGGCAACTGCACTGAATGCGTCGCATCAAATACGACTGGGCAATTAGTCTCGCGCATGATGGCCAAGGAACGCATATCTGACACTAGATTGTTATAGCCAAAGGACACACCGCGCTCACAAGCCATGAAATTATCTTCTGGCAAACCTGCTTGTTTGGCTGCGTGACGCGCCTTAGCGATCACATTGATCATATCGTGCGGCGCCAAAAATTGGCCTTTCTTGATATTGACCGGCTTACCAGACTGCGCACAAGCTTGAATGAAATCGGTTTGACGGCACAAGAACGCCGGTGTTTGCAACACATCGACCACTGCAGCAACTGGCTTGATTTCATCGATTTCATGAATATCAGTCAGCACTGGCACGTTCAATTGTTTTTTCACATCGGCCAAAATTTCCAAACCTCTTTCCATGCCTAAGCCACGGAAAGAGGTGCCGGAGGAACGGTTGGCTTTATCAAACGAAGACTTATAAATGAAAGGAATCCCCAACTCTGTGGTGATTTCTTTCAAGGCGCCTGCTGTGTCCAAAGCCATTTGATGGGACTCGATCACACATGGTCCAGCGATCAAGAAAAATGGCTGATCTAGTCCAACGTCAAAACCGCATAATTTCATATCTTTATCCTTCCGACGTCGTCGAATTTAAGCTTGCTCAGTTTTGCCGAGCTTGGCGCGTTTATGTGCAATCGCCGCTTTCGCATAGGCGGTAAACAAAGGATGTCCATCGCGCGGTGTCGATTTAAATTCTGGGTGGTATTGCACGCCCAAGTAGAATGGATGCACATCCTTAGGCAATTCGATAATTTCGCACAAGTCTTCGGTTGGCGTACGAGCAGAAACCACCAAGCCCGCATCTTCAACGCGTTTCAGATAATGGTTATTCGCTTCGTAGCGATGGCGATGACGTTCAGTCACGACGTTGCCATAAATGTCTGCCGCCAAAGTATTGGCTTGAATCGCGCAAGTCTGCGCACCCAAACGCATCGTACCGCCGAGATCCGAGTTCTCATCGCGCACTTCGACTTTGCCGTCATGGCTTTGCCATTCGTTGATCAACGCAACCACGGGTTGTTCTGTTTCCAAATCGAACTCGGTCGAATTCGCTTTACTCAAACCAGCTTTGTTACGTGCATATTCGATCAAGGCGACTTGCATACCGAGGCAGATGCCGAGGTAAGGAATCTTATTTTCACGGGCATAACGCGCTGCCAAGATCTTACCTTCGACACCACGCTTACCGAAACCGCCTGGCACCAAAATCGCATCGTATTTTTCCAATGATTTGGTACCGTTTGCTTCGATTTCTTCAGAGTCGACGTACTCGATATTGACGCGGCTTTCTGTATGAATGCCAGCGTGACGCAGGGCTTCCGTCAAAGACTTATAAGACTCCGTCAAATCAACATATTTGCCGACCATGCCGATCGTGACTTCTTCTTTTGGATTTTCCAAAGCATAGATCAACTTATCCCACATGCTGAGATCAGCTGGTTTTGGTGAGATGCCCAAAGTCTCGCACACGATGCGATCCAAACCTTGGTCATGCAACATTTGTGGAATCTTGTAAATGGTGTCGGCATCCCACACCGAGATCACACCTTCTTCTGCCACATTGGAGAACAAGGAAATCTTGGCGCGTTCATCATCAGGAATACGACGGTCAGCGCGGCACAGCAATGCATCAGGGAAGATACCGATTTCGCGCAATTTTTGTACGCTGTGCTGAGTCGGCTTGGTTTTCAATTCGCCTGCAGAAGCCAAGTAAGGCACCAAAGTCAAATGCACGAAAGCAGCAGACTTTTTGCCGCCACGCAAACTCAATTGACGTGCTGCTTCCAAGAACGGCAAGGATTCGATATCACCCACCGTACCACCAATCTCCACCAAAGCCACGTCAAAACCAGCGGCACCGCGATGGATAAATTCTTGAATTTCATTGGTGATGTGTGGAATAACTTGAACTGTTTTACCCAAGTATTCGCCACGACGCTCTTTACGAATCACGGATTCATAAATCTGGCCAGTCGTGAAGTTATTCACTTTTTTCATCTTGGCTGAGATGAAACGCTCATAGTGCCCCAAGTCCAAGTCGGTCTCAGCGCCGTCATCTGTGACGAACACTTCACCGTGTTGGAACGGACTCATGGTACCCGGATCCACGTTGATGTACGGATCGAGTTTGAGCATAGTAACTTTGAGACCACGCGATTCAAGGATCGCAGCGAGAGAGGCAGCGGCAATGCCCTTGCCAAGTGAGGAGACGACGCCCCCGGTAACGAATACGAACTTAGTCATTGCAGAAGGTGCGCTAAGGCACAAGCGGGAAATTCGAATTATACCTCATTCGCTCCGATGAAGAAATACGCGGATGAGATTTTTTAATGTCAAATCATTACTTTTCTTATTGATTTACCAGACAATCGAAGGCCATCAGCGTAAGTGCATTGAGAGCGCAATAAAAACTCAATTTAGAGAAAATAAAACAATGGCAATAAATCAAACCACGCGAGCGAATTCAAGACAAGCGCATCGAGTCATGCGATTTTACGCAGCAATTTAGAAGTATTGATCGACAATAAAAGCCGCATTCATATCGACAGCACCAGGCTTTTCAGTAACACTCGCAGTTTGGTAAAGAAACACTACAGGCGATCACACCATCAGTCTGCAAGTAGGATTAAGCAGACGATCAACCGTACCTAAGACTGACGCTTTCGATAGCAAAAACCATGTTCAAACTTATTCAATGGCAATGGCGCGAATATCAAGACTTTCATGCCAACAAAAGCAACTTACTAATTCATATCTTTGCAGTGCCCGCTAATTTGGCGGCACAAATTTCGGCCGCATGGGCCGCCCTTCACGCAAATTGGCTTATCCTCGCGCTGAGCCTAGTGATGGTCGCTGCCTCCATCGCCGTGCAGGGAATCGGTCACAAAAAAGAGCGTAATCCATCGATTCCTTTTTCAAGTCCGTGGAACGCCCTTTCGCGCTTAATGGTAGAACAGTGGATCAACTTTCCGCGCTATGTTCTCAGCGGCGCTTGGTGGCGTGCGTGGAAGCAAGCTTGATCCATAGGTGTTCCCACGATGTTGACCGTCTCCCATTTTGCCAAAGTTCGATAAGATGAACTTCACCAGTCAGCTCTTCACGCCAGGTGTGCAGGCCTTACTCGAACCTGCACTGTTTGCTGACACGAAGTTCCCGAACATCGATCATCCACACATCTTTTTGCGCCCAATTGAAAAGGATGATTTCAGTACTTGGTTTGCCTACTTGAGCTTGCCTGTAGTCCAACAGCACATCAGTTGGCGCCCCAGGAGCTCGCAAGACTTACAAGAATTCATCAGCAACCATCGTTGGAACACATCGAACCAACAATTTAAGTTTGCGATTGCCGACAAAGATCATGGCAAGCTATTGGGCACCATTGGGTTTCACAGTCTTTCGACGGCGCAAAGAAGCGTAGAAATCGCCTATGATCTACACCCACAATTCTGGGGCAAAGGCATCATGCGTTTTTGCTGCGACGCCCTATCAAACTGGGCACTTCGCGAGGCGAAACTGAATCGCTTACAAGCCACTGTTCTTGAGCACAACCAAGCCTCGCTCAAAGTCTTGCAGAATTGCGGCTTTCAGACCGAGGGCCTACTCCGCAATTACAAAGTTGTTGATGGCATTTCACGCCACTATTGGATGTTATCGCGCATCGCTGGCGACAAATAAGAATTGGCGACGCGATCACCAAAATAAGGCTCAAATTCTCGCAGTGGGCTGCGGGCTGGCGGCTGTGAAATCAAGAGTCGAGACAATTCAGAATCGGGTAGTGTAATGATGTGCAGCGCTTGAAAAAGAGCAAACTTGCCCCTCACTTTTTCAAGCGCAAAGGGAAACAGGCCTCTACCTCAGTAACGTCGTCCAATCTGAATCTTCGCAAAATTCTGTGCACCGTCGGCATTTTTCATTTGCTCAATCTCATTGCCGCGTCGAATAATTGATGCCCAGAATTGCCATTGCCCCCATTGATATTGATAGGCTAATTCGGCTTCAGGCACAAAGCGTTTTGGGCTGACCGCTAAATCTTGCTGACGAAAATATGCGCCTTGAATGGTGGCGTTGTAGGCGACCAAGCGACCGCCCAAACGCGCTTGTATAAAACTAGCAGATTCGCTTGGCAAAGCGTTAAGCACGCCCCAACGCCACACCAGATCTGCGCCCGCATCAGTAAAAATATTCCCCAATCGGACCGCAGCGCGAAGCTGTAAGTCACTGTCTTTCGAAAGGTTCAAACGCGGATAAGCATAAGCAAACTTTGAAACGACTCCCCATTCCTGCTTCAATTCCGTACTCCAAGCTTGAGGCAGAGGTTGATTCAACAGGCGATGCAAATGGGTTTGTGTCCACTCACCACCGGCGCAAGGTCCAAAGCAACCGAATTCGAGTCCAAAGCTATAAGCCTCACCACTCCTTGTCGTCTGGTCTTTCTGTAGGCCCAGATACAACCAACCGGCATAAGGATGATCGTATTTTGACAGTTGCTGCGGTTTGAGTTTGATGTCAGATGCGGTGTACAGATCTTGGCCAATTGTCCAACTATAGGTCGTCAACACACCGTCGCGCAATAAACTTGTTCGTTGCAATAAGTGATTACCGCTGGTGTAAAAACCGTCGTCTCGCTTCAACAGCAAACTGTCATTTTCAACATCGAGCACAAATGACTTCTGCCCCTTGTTTTGCACTTCTTGATAATCCGAAAGCGTAAAAGATAAACTCAAGCCCTGCTGTTGTGCTTGAGCTTGCACGGAAGGAGACGCGATGGCCATCCCAAGTGCCATCAATGGAAGTACTGTAAGGCGAGTATTGAACTGAGGTTTGAAAGACATAGAAATCCCACCAATCGAAAAGATGGCAATCTTGAAAAGCATTGCATGCTGCTGAGGCCTCGCACAGAAACGGTGCTAGTGATGAGGCGTGATTATCATCATTTTACCCTAGTAGCCGCACCTAACTAGATGCTATCAAACCACAAAGTTCATCGGTGAATTGCCATTGCTTAGCGCAAGGTGATACTAAGTTGTCGAGCTCGAACGCTGCAACAGACGCTGCAACATCTGGTGGCAAGCATCTGCGGTCTTTTCAGGAATTTCCATGGGCAGCAAATGCCCGGCCGGCAATTGCACGAAGTATTCGCCACACATGCGTCGGGTGGCGGACAGTCCTCCCTGGCGACATTCGATGGACTCCGTCCCACCGACAAAACCGAGCGGGACCTTTAATCCTTTGCGAGCAATTCGTCCCAAATTACCCGGAAGCGTCACATAAATTTGACTCTCGATATCGCGCGTGAACTTTAATGTGATGCCTTCTGGATGGGGTATCGTGCCAGCATCAACGTAATCACGCAAAACCTGCGGCGGCCATATGGCGAATTTATCCTTTGCCGAAAAATGCTCGAAAGCCTCCTCTTTGTCCTTCCACATGATGCGGCGCTTCAAAGAAAACTGTGCTGGAGAATAGCGATCCAATAGCCCTAGCACTCTGAAAGTCTTGAGGAACATCGAACGCCACCCCGTCACTACGGGTGAATCAATCATCAGCACACAGCGTACCAAGTCTGGTCGGCGACTCGCTGCCATCAGCGACAAAATGCCGCCGAGAGAATGCCCCAACAGTATCACAGGTTCTTGATAATTCTTCTCAAGCGTGTCAATCAACTCTTGCACCAGATAAGGCCAATTCGTGGTCACTGGATACGCCGGATTATGTCCGTGCATTTCCAAAAAACGAATATCGTAATGGGCCTCGAGCTCAGCAAACATTTGCCGATACGATCCCGCTGGAAAACTGTTGCCATGACAAAAATGAACGATGGGTTTGCTCATATCGCCTTCTAAAAAAAGGGTGAGAAGAAATCGAACGATTTGTGAGGCAGCTAAGCTCCAACAGAAAAGCATACGCATCTGGCAAACAATTATTCCCGCCGTGCCACCTTTCTCAAGGAGGAATTTGCGCTACTGTGGAGTTTACCCTCGTATCCACCGCCGCAGTCTGGGGATACCAGTACCGTTGATGCTGTTGTCGAAAATGATCGATCTCTATGGTATCGCCAAATTGTAATGTGATTGCACCGCTTGTGACTGTGCTTAGAGGAATCACTCCAAAATCCAAATATCGCTGCCAGACACTAGGATGTGGATGGTGATAGCGATTCAAGTAACCGAACTGGAATAGCGCATAGCGAGGCTGCACAGCCTGAATAAAGGCGAAACTTGATGAACTTCCACTACCATGATGTGGCACCAACAAGACATCCGCTTTCAATTTTTCGGGAATTGAATTCAGCAACTCGTCTTCTTGCACGACGCCTATATCTCCCGTCAACAACATGCTGCTCTTCCCATTACTCACCTTGAGCGTACAACTACGAGCATTGGTTTTCCACTTATCGCTGGTATAAATCACTGGAACCGGATGCAAAAACTCGAAGTGGACACCATCCCATTCCCAACTCTGCCCCGCTTCACAACGTAGATGTTGAGGCCGTTTGGTGGACGGCAACGAGGTATCCGCTAGTATCTCACTATCAGCAGGCAACGAACTGCGAATGCGCTGCACCGATAAGGCTCGCAAGGTACTCACAGCACCTCCTGAGTGATCTGCATCGGCGTGCGAAATCACCACATCATCAACCGCCCGGATGCCTCGACCATTTAAGTAGGGCAACAAAATCCGCAAACCAGAATTACTCTCATCACTCGACCCTGGTCCGGTGTCATAGATCAAGCGATGCTGCGAGGTTTCGATAAACAACGCACTGCCCTGCCCGACATCAAAAGCTGTGATCTGAAATTGTCCTTCGTTAGGATGACTCACATCGTGCGTCAACATGGGCAGGCAATACACGATTCCGCACAGTCTTAAGGGCCAACCGCGCGGAGCCAGCAAACAAATGATACCGAGACCAGCTAACAAAAACATCCACAGCTTGGGTTGTGGCACACTCCAGCTGGCCACTGGGAATTGATTAAACACTTCCAACAGCTGGAACAATCCTGTCATACAAAGATGGGCCAGGTCCAAGACTACTTGCGCTGCCGTCGTTGGCAAAACGCTTCCAAGTAAAGCTAGTGGCGTAACAATGAAGCTGATGACAGGAATGGCAATGGCATTCGCTAATGGGCTGATCAATGAAATCTGAGAAAACAATAATAGCGTAAGGGGAACTAGGCCTATCGTCACCACATACTGTGCGCGTCCCGCTTCGATTAAGTTGCTCCCAAGGCGCCTCAATATCGAAGGCCGTTCCGACGAGCTCGATTCCGAAGAAGATCGCTGCAATGGCGACACCGCTTCACTCATATCACTCGTCCGCCCTGCAGCATACAGGAGCAATGCCACAGCGCAGAATGATAGCCAAAATCCCGGCGCGAGCACGGCCCAAGGATCGATCAGCAATACAACGAATAAAGCTAAACACAGAATATAACTTGGGCGCGCACGACGGCCACTCCACACTGCCACAGCAACCACAATCATCATCCACAAGGTACGTTGTGCTGGCACCCCGAAGCCTGCAAGCGCAACATACAATAGCGCCACTACGGCTGCGACTAGGACTCTTACTTTCGGCACCGGCAGCACAAGCGGCCAATCGCGACCGACATAAAAAGAGCGCCGCCAAAAGAAGGAGAAAAGACCCGCAAAAAGTCCTGCAATCATGGTGATGTGAAGGCCAGAGATTGATACCAGATGCCCAATGCCAGATCGGTTAAATACCGCCCACTGGCTCTGCGATATACCACTTTGATCGCCAATCACCAAAGCCGTAATCACACCGAGAAATGGTCGATCGACACCATGATGAAGATGCGCTTGAAGGCGATCTCTCAGAAGCGATCGCGTGCGTTCAACCAGATTGTTCAAACTAAAGACAAAGTCTTGAATCTTCTGGTTAGGATGGCTGTCAAACTGCGTTTGTTCGCGCCGAGATACGGCAGAATCGGTGATCGGCACTGGGCTCAAATTAGAGCCATCAGCCAACTTCGAAGCTGACTCAGACCGCACTGTTGCACTGGCCTCCAAGCCCTGTTCCAACATCCACGCTTCGTAATCAAACGCATAGGGATTCGCATTGCCATAAATAGGTTTCATGCGCAACATCAAACGCCAACGTTGCCCTGCCTTCAATTCAGAAAAATCGCGCGGATTGCTCGGCGAAACAAACCAAGACACCGCAATTCTTTTCGGACCATTCGGAATTTTTTGCGCCGCATCGTGCCCGCCTACAGTTTCAATTTCAAATTGAAAGTGCCATCCCTGTGCGGAACGGGTTGGTAGACTATGAATCACGCCAACGACTTGAAGATCACGACCTAAGAGCTTTTCTGGCAATCGATGCTCTAATCGCATCGACGCAAAACCACCGGCCCATGCAAAGCCCAACAAGAAACCAAGCGTTATTTTCTTGATCGCAAGGACTACCCCCATCAGCAAATGTCGATGCGACTCATTCGACAGCAAGAAATTTTGCGTGCACTCAGCCTCTTGTTCGACAATAGAAGGAAGTCGCGATGCTAGCGCCTTCGCTTTCCGAGAATGAAGAGAAAACAGCCACCACAAGCCATAAAGCACCAGAAATAAAAGTGCCCCACAATACCATTGCCACGCCCACAAACGAGCCTGTTGCTGCAGAACATAAACCCCCAATCCAAATGCAAGAATGAAGGTACGCATGGTCTATGCGTGAGCCAGCCAAGGCCGGAGGCGCGGCAAAACATCGAGTACATTCATGCTCGTTTGCTGGGCAACCTGCGCAATCGAACAACCACGCAAGGTGGCCAACTCATGCCCGATCTGGACCAACTCACCGGGCACGTTCACACCGGGATGACACCAACGTGGGGCAATGTCAGGCGCGTCGGTTTCAAGCACGATACTTTCGAAAGGCAAATTGCTTGCTAAACGACGCAATTGAAGCGCACGCGTAAAAGTCATCGCTCCGCCGAAGCCAAGTTTAAATCCGAGCTGAATGAAATGTTGTGCTTGTTGCTCGCTGCCATTAAATGCATGTGCGATGCCGCCGACAACGGGAATGCGACGTAAATATTTCAGAATTTGATCTTGCGAGCGGCGCACGTGCAACAACACCGGCAAGTTAAAATCTCTGGCGATCTTCAGCTGCTCGCTGTAGAAGAAAATTTGTTTTTCGCGTAGTGGACTTTCACACAAAGCCGGCACGAAAAAATCGAGACCAATTTCCCCTATCCCGAGGAAACGGCGACTCACACTCGAGCTGGCGTCCTGCATCAACTGAGCCACCATCTCTCGTAAAGATCTTAGATCCTCTTCTGCGGAAGTTGGGACGTACATCGGGTGTATTCCCAACGTGAAGAAGCAAGCTTCATGTTGCTCAGCCAGCTCGCGCACACGGGCAAAATTAGACTGATGCACGGCAGGAATGACGATCGCAGAAATCCCCATTTTAACGGCCTCATCGGCCAGCTCGAGCGACTTTCCCGCAAACTCACTTGCATCAAGATGACAATGACTATCAATCCACACATTCAACTCCACGCATTTGCTCAATATTCTTATAGCGTAAAACACTCGTTCGCTCGATGAAATTTCACCAAGCATTGGACCGCCTTCCTGACGCCCTTTTGATGCGCCTTATTGTGCTAAACATTTAACCTTTTCACAACAAAATCCTTAGCAACTGTAAGGCTAAAGGGCGTTTAATGGAAATCGTCTCACTCGCTCTGACTCGCCAGACTAAGCTGGAAATCGTCCAACGAGGTAATTTTAACTGCATGTCCGAAAATGTCCGAAAGTCGTCCCTTATAAGCCTATTTTTTGAAACTAGATCCTCGTATGATGCTCACTTAAGATTTGTCCAAAATTACTCATTAACACCAGTTCTTCTGAGGAAAACATGCTAGAACTTCGTCCTAACTGTGAACATTGTGATAAAGATCTTGGTGCCGATGCACTCGACGCGATGATCTGTAGTTTTGAATGCACTTTTTGTCTCGATTGCGTTGAACAAGTGTTACAAGGAGTATGCCCCAATTGTGGCGGCAATTTCTGTCAGCGCCCTACTCGACCAAGCCGCAACTGGAAAAATAACAACAACCTCGAACACCATCCTGCGCGCATCGGCAGAGTATATCGACCTGTCGATCCTCAAGCTCACGCACAACTTTTAGCGCGGCAAAAGGAGTCCGCCACAACGACCTCCACCTCGCCCTCCGCATGCTCTAGCTAACCAGCCCTCGATCGCCCCCACTACAGCAATCCTGCGCTCAACATGAGTCTTCAATGAAACCGCAAATCATTTACTTTTTACTGCTACCTGATCTGCTCTTGGTCGACCTCGCCGGCCCTGCTGATGCTTTCTTATTTGCCAATCGCATCAGCAAAAAGAAACTTTTCGAGCTACGCTATATTTGCGCGCAACCCGAGCTTGAATCTTCTCTCGGACTCACACTGACGTCCACACTGCCACTGCCCTCCAACATTGAGAGTGATGCGTGGATCGTCATTCCAGGCACGCTCTGCCAAACTTTCGACCCAACTTCGAGCGCCGCCAGAACGAGTATTCAATGGCTACGCGAACAAAAGCACGTGAACAAACTCATCTGCATCTGCGCTGGAGCTTTAATTGCCGCGCACGCAGGTCATTTGCAGCACAAACATGCCACCACCCACCACAGTCATCTTGCCGAATTAAAAGCGATTGATCCGTCGATTCAAGTTGATCAACATCGCATTTTTGTTGAGGATGGCGCACTTGCGACCAGTGCCGGTGTGACCGCAGGGATCGATTTATGCTTGCACCTCATCAGCGCTTGCCATACGCCATCACTGGCGGTTGAAGTGGCACAAGCGATGTTGATTTACTTTCGACGTGGTAGCAATGACCCCCAACTTTCCCCATGGCTGATGTACCGCAATCATATGCACACTGCCGTACACCGCGCCCAGGATTTATTGAGTCGCGACCCCGCTTACCCTTGGCATCTTGAAGAACTCGCCAGCAAGCTGGGGACCAGTAGCCGTCATTTAAGTCGGCTGTTTAAAGAACATACGTCGATCTCAGTTATTGATTATCTCAACCAGCTCAGAGTTCAGCTCGCTGATCAATTTCTCGCCAACACATCATGGTCGATCGAACGCGTTGCCGAGGCGGCTGGATTTGGCTCGACACGTCAATTCCGTCGTGTTTGGCAGGCCAAACACCAAACATCACCCTCCAGATTCCAACGAAACTTAGTACAACACGATGACAAACATTAATCTCCACCAAACTCGCACTGCACTCCTTCTCATCGACGTTCAAATGGCTTTTGACGATCCTTACTGGGGCGCACGTAACAACCCCGCCGCCGAGGGTAATATTGCCTTACTCCTCAAAGCCTGGCGTCAAGCAAATTTACCAGTCATTCACGTCCGCCACTGCTCAGTCGAAGAACAATCTCCCTTGCGTGAAGACCGACCAGGCAACGCCTATAAGCCTGAGGCCACGCCGCTTGACGGTGAAATCGAGTTCCGAAAATCCGTCAACAGCGCCTTCATCGGCACACAGCTACATGAATACTTACAGCGGCATGAAATACATCAGATCGTGATTGTTGGCATCAGCACCGATCATTGCGTTTCAACCACGACCCGAATGGGCGCGAACCTAGGCTATCAGGTACATTTGGTAGCGGATGCATGTTTTAGTTTTGAACGGGTGGGATGGAATGGTCAGATCATCGATGCCGAACAAGTGCACCAAATCAACCTCGCATCTTTAAATCGAGAGTTTTGTACTCTGCACTCCACCAGCAATGTGATCGAAAATCTGAAACAAGTGAGAGGGTAAATAAGCGAATAAGTAATAACAAAAGCAAAAAATAACGGCCTAGCGCATGTTAGCGCTAAGCCGTTCTCTACTATCAAGCAAGGTCAAGCAAATACGAATTTGCTTGACCGACGGCGCAGGTCTGCGCCAATCAAATTGCCTTAGTTTTGCGGACGAATAATGCGATCTTTGCAGGTGAAGCTGCTGGTCGAAACTTTATCCACATTTCCCGCACCACAAGTTGAAATCGCTTGTTGCGACATGATCGCGATTTGCTTAGAGCTATCACCACCGCCCTCGCTGACGGCGATACATGCGCTGAGACTTGCGACTACGGCCAAGATGCTAGAAATCGATACTGTTTTTTTCAACATGAAATTCTCCCGATTCAAATAAGTCCTGCGTCCTGCACAAGGACCTATCGCTCAACGATAAGTCCGCATGCTACTGAAAAAAAATTGCTTGAATACTGCATTCTCCAAGCACCGCTACTTAATGCTTCGATACTGAACCTGGTTGACATCAACGTCAAGATAAAATTCACTTAACAGCGCAGATCGAGACGGCACGAATTTCATCGCTCATTTGAGATTCAATTTAGTCCGAATCTCGAAAGGAATCGCATCTTTATGGACCATAAAATAAATCGTCTTCATACGCACATAATTGCGGCTCATGTGGAGATAGCCGGCGTACGGCCCCACCCCTGCGCCGTAACTATTCTTGGTCAAGTAGAAGGTTTTACCATTCTCATCTTTTGACAAGCCAACGATGTGCATACTGTGGTCATCGGTGCTACGCCAATCATCGAATGCGTCTTGGCGCGCGGCTTGAGTGACTTCCTTGCCCTCATCATCAAGCAAGGCAATCCCTTCCTTGGTGTTAAACCCCTTCTCACTCGTATCACCACCCCATGAGATCGTATAACCTTTACTCAGCGCATTCGTCATGATTTTTTCCATGTCATCGAGCGGCACATTGAGGTAACGCGCGTTGTGTGACCAATTGTCTGGAATTTCTAAGCGTACTGGCTGGTAGAAGGGATGGTGTGAAAAACTCGTCACTTCGACGTAATCATCCGGATTCAGTTTAAGGACTTGATCACGGAAACTTTGCGGCGTGTAAGTCTTACCCTCGAATACAAAACTTTGTGGTGGTTTGCCAATATAGGCATCCAAGATGCCCTCGAACGCAGGCTTCCACGACTTGGTCGGACGTCCACCCTTCACCACAGCCTCCAAAAAGGCCGTCGTCACACGGGCGAGTTCGGCGTGATCGAGTTTGCTTTCGCCTTCTTTCAATCCTGTGAATGCAGCGCGAGGCACTGCACCATAGTGGCGTAACATGTCCATCGCATCGTGATTATTACCGCCCTCCCAGAAGTTAGCTTTTCCTTGGGCACGGACAAATGCATCTGCTTTCAGAGGATAGGCATGGCGCACAGCGAATACTTCCGACAGCTCAATTAACTTACCACTTTGACGTGCGACTTCACTCTCCATGAAAGAAGCGGTAGCAAAGTTCCAGCAGGTATTGGTGCGTGCCTGATCCTTGACCGCAGTACGAGCAGCTTCTGCTTCGACCGCGAAAATACGCTTCAGTGCTGCAGATTGTGGCGCACTCGATGAGGGTGCGTTTGATTGCTGCGCAAATGCGGAGCTGATAAGGAGTGTGGTTGAGGCCAGAGCCAAAGATAGCAGTCGCATGTCTTCTCCATGTGGTGGTAAGCAGATTAATTAAAGCTGAGAACGAAATGTCCCAGCTTTAAGTTTGCTGCACATCATAAACACAGAGTGCGCACTTGAATAGAGTCAAAATCAGAAAACTGTCTAAACTAATTCGATGTTTTAACAGAGTTTGCGATCAAACAAAAACTGACTTACTCACCAAACCAAGTCAACCCCAACAAGCGTTTGGGATCCAACATCGTCTGCAATTCACCCGCCAATTGACGTGAGGAAGACGCCGTATAACGCTGATAAAAATCGAGGTTGTACGGGCCGACGCCATGTTCTGCGCTAAAGCTACCCTGATAGGTGTTCACCACCAAGTCATAGATTTCCGTACGAATTTGTTGCACGACTTGCGCGTCGTAGCTAGGAATTGCATTAGTAGATTCAGCTTGCTCTGCACTCGGCCACACCATATTGAAGTGACACCCACCATCAGCCCAATGGCCAAAGTCCATCACTTTAATCCACGGATATTTTTCTGCCATCAAGGCTAAGCCTTCATCGCGGAACTTGACGAAAGATGAGCGAGGCATCGAGATGTCAAACGCGATCATCTTACCTTCATGACGCAAAGCTTCGCTAATCGCATGGCGAATGCGCCACAGGTCTTTACCACGTCCAACCACTGCATTCTCAACCACGTCGCCAAACAAATTCTCGAGGCAGCGCATCAACACGCTTTCAAGATCGATTCCCGTGACTTGTGGATCCGCAGTGCTCGCCAATTCCAGCAATACGCAATAATGCGGCACAGGTTCTGGTGCAAATGGATTACTGATGCTAGGAATGTGTTTCAGAACAGCCTGCAATGCCGCGCCTGACACACCTTCAAACGCCGTCAAGAACTCACTGCAATCGCGCTCCAACACACTCAGTAATTCCAGCACCGCCGCTTGATCGCGCGGCACCACCAAGGCGGTTGCCGTTTGTTTCGGGATACGATGTACTTGCAATACCGCACGTGTAATGATGCCGTAAGCACCACTGCTGCCGACGAATAATTGTTTCAGATCCGGACCAGTATTATTTTTACGCAGCGCCGTTTGTAGGTCGAGCACTTCGCCGGCTGGGTGCATCAAGACGGCGCGCAATCCCAACAAATTTTGGCGTACATCACCATACTTGACCAAGCGTGCACCGCCAGTGTTAGCCGCGATCATGCCACCGATGGAAGGATTAGCGCCCAGGTCAATCGGAAAAAATAAACCATGCGGTTCCAATGCTTCGTTCAACTCTTGCAAGCTAACACCGGCATCAACACTCACCGAGCGATTGATGACATCGACTTCGATGTGCTTTTTGATCCGTTCCAAACTCAAGACTACATAGCGACCGCTCGCATCTGGCGTACTTGCCGCCACCAAGCCGGTATTCGCCCCTTGCAGCACCACGGCTTGCTCAGCATCGGCGCAGAGACGCACACATTCCACTACTTGTTCGTGACTATCGGGACGCAACACTGCCAGCGTCGAACCTTGACCATACCGCGCCCCCGTCGTGAAACGCGCGCAATCATTGGCATCAGTGAGCAAACCATGCTCGCCCAACACAGCACGCAAACCCGCGAGCAGGTTTTCTTGTTGCGAAGTTTTTGTGGTGACGGTCAACATGGATTACTCTCCAAAACAAAATTCAAATAACTTACGACGATGGCAGTTTGATCGACTGATTACTGCAGGTGCCGCAATCAAAAGACACTGGATTCCCGCTTTCGCGGGAATGACGACTTCACGGATTGGCTCATCTGCGCACCCCGTTTAAGAAAGCACACGTAGTACGGCGAGGCGGAACAACGACGCTGGGGCGCTTCCCCCTGTCACTGCAGTGTACCGCCCCGACTCCTTCCCCTTCAAGGGGAAGGCTGGGAAGGGGATGGGTTTAAACCGATCCTGGACAGGTATCGACATCAAAACCCATCCCCACCCTAGCCTTCCCTTGAAAGGGAGGGAATTTATCCATTCAACAACGTCAGCGCAATTTCACGTACAACAGGATAAATCGTGCAATTCCGCGCTAGCAAGGCGCATGGCCGAAGACAGTACATAGAGTACGGCGAGGCCTTGCAACGCCACTAGCGCACGATTCCACTCACAACCAGATAAATCGTGCAATCGCCTCCCAGCTAGGCGTTCCGACGAAGACAGTACACGTGGTACGGCGAGGCGGAACAACAACGCTGGGGCGCGATTTCACGTACAACAGGATAAATCGTGCAATGCCGCGCTAGCAAGGCGCATGGCCGAAGACAGTACATAGAATACGGCGAGGCCATGCAACGCCGCTAGCGCACGATTCCACTTACAACCGGATAAATCGTGCAATGCCGCGCTAGCAAGGCGCATGGCCGAAGACAGTACATAGAGTACGGCGAGGCCATGCAACGCCGCTAGCGCGACATTTCACGATTTATCCATTGGCGGTCATTTTAAAAATGCCCGTTGCATTCCCCGCATCAAACCCCAAATCCAACTTCGTTTTACCGTTCTCGGTATAGCTATCACGCGTAATAAATTCGTAGAACGAGCCTGGTACCTCACGTTCTACCAAACCACCATTCGCATCGATAAATTGACGGATTACTGGATCGGCCTTGAAGGCTGTTTGTTTGATACGACCTGTGCTCGATACTTCCACTGCTGGCTTCATAGGACGGCCCAAAGCTTGTTGAGCTTCAGTCAAAGCATAGACATCGGCAACGCGATCTGTCGCATGGTTGAAGACGTTACCTTCGGTCGCAATCCATGCCATTTCTGCGGATTCTTTCAACAAGATCTCATAGTCTGCCACAGTCGGCGTCGCATGTTGACGTTCGAAGCATGAAACGAGCACGGGCAATAATTCTTGCGCTTGCGCTAAGGACAAACTGCCGTCGCGTTCGAGTTCATTCAACATCGATACCGCAGCTGGCGTCAATGGATCACGTGATTCACCCAAAACACGCGTCACAGCTTCTTGAAATTCTTTGCTGAAACGCTCTGGATGCAATTCGCTGACGAAGAATTGGGAAATGTTTTCTGGATCATCGATCTGCGCATAAGAACGGCCCGTCATTTTCAAACGGTCTAAAGGGAAAACACCGTTCAAGCGGAAGCCCAATGGTTTTAAGACACGTGTGATGGCCGCTTCGCCCGGTGGCAAATCACCTAAACCAAACCAACGCACTGTGCGCAAAGCACCATGATCCAACATCACTTTGCCACCGCTTGCAGCCACATCCATAGTGTAGGCTTTACCACTTGGTACGCGCTCGAGAACGCCTGCAAACAAGGCCATATTCAAGGCTTGTGCCAACTCAGCGCGCGACACTTTCGCCTCTTCCCAAATACGGAACTTAGGCGAAATTTGCATGAGATTTTCAATTTCTTGTGTCTTGTCAGCACCAAGCAATTTAAGCAATAAGGCGTGAATGTGAGCGTTCATAAGGCTTCCTAGCGAAGAGGGTTTTAAGAATGCTGCCATGCTAGTGTGTTTGCGATAGCCAAGCAAAGGATATAAAATCACGACTTAGTTACCAAATGGAATGAACTCATCAAAAAGGAAGCAAACCATGCGGCGCAAAGTTCCCAGTCTGAACGCCCTTCTCATCTTTGAAACCGCAGCTCGGCTACAGAGTTTTACGCAAGCCGCCGATGAGCTTTCCTTAACCCAAAGTGCCGTCTGCAAGCAGGTCGCAAATTTAGAGGAATGGCTCGGTTTGAGCTTGTTTGCACGGGTCAAAAAACGCGTGGTACTCACCAACGCTGGCCGTGCTTACGCAGAAAAAATACGCGTCCACCTCGACAGAATAGAACGTGACACTTTGGAACTAATGGGCTACAAAGAAGGCTCTGGCGTCTTAGAATTGGCCGTCATCCCCACCTTTGCAACCCAGTGGTTGATTCCGAAACTGCAAGAATTTCAACAACTGAGGCCCGATATCACAATCCATCTCAGCACTAAGACCAGCGCTTTCTTGTTTTCAGAGTCCTTTTTCCATGCTGCGATCCATTCTGGCAAAGCCCCTTGGCCGGGCACCATAGGCGACTATTTACTGCCGGAAGATCACGCGATACCGGTTTGCAGCCCACAGTTGTATCAGCGGTTTCTTGGCAAACGGCGTCAGCTCTCGTTGTCGGATATAGCCGAAATGCCCTTACTCCATCTCTCCAGTCGTTTAGAAGATTGGCGACGTTGGTTTGAACTCCATGAGCATCCCAACGATATTTCGGCCGTCAAAGGTTCTCGTTATGAATTATTTACCATGCTGCTGGAGGCATGCGTGACTGGATTAGGGGTAGCTTTGATTCCTCGTTATATGGCACAGAAAGAAATCGACGCAGGTAATCTTATGATTCCGATCGAACTGAGTCTACCCGAGCAAGCCTCGTACTTCCTCGTCTATCCCGAGGAGCAAGCAAACTATGGTCCGCTGATGGCCTTTCGGAGTTGGCTGCTTGAGAAAACCACACAGCAACTGACGAAAGGTTAAAAGGAGTGAGGCGGCCTCTGTTAGAATTTATTAAACCCGTCTACTCTCCTTCCTAACTTCATTTTTCCACTTGTATGAGTTTGATCATGAAACAAAATTCTGGCTTTTCTTTAATGGAAGCGATGGTCGCCTTAGTGATTATTGCCATCCTTGCGGCCATGGCCCTGCCCTCCTATATGTTCAAAATCACTCGCGAGCAAATTGAAAAATCTCTACCGCTCGCCGCCGAGGTGGCGCAGCCAGCCGTGGCCGTGCAGTGGAAACTTGAGCAAAAACTCCCCTCCAGCAATGAAATAGCGGGGATTCCGCCGGCAGAGAAAATCGTTGGCAACTATGTTAAGAGCGTGGCGATCGAAGAAGGCGCCGTACACATTACCTTCGGCAATCGCGCCAACGAAAGAATCAAGAATAAAGTCTTGAGCTTGCGCCCCGCCGTGGTTGAAGATGCACCGATGGTTCCCATCACGTGGGTCTGTGGTGATGCGGAAGCACCAGATGGCATGGCAATAAAAGGCCGCAATCGCACCACCATCGACAAGCAATATTTACCTCTAATTTGCCGCAAGAAAGCAAAAGTGTAACCAGCCAATTTCGCAAGCTGAAAACAAAACGCCACTGAAATCAACTTCAGTGGCGTTTTGTTTTATGTAACGATTTACTTCAGCGATCAGAACTTCAATTCATAATTCACACGCAAAGCGACGTTCGTTGGTGTTTTGCTGCTGCGAACCAAAGAACCAGAATTATCGATATAGCTGGAGTTCGAAATATTGTCTTGGTGTAGCGCATTACCCAAAGACACTCGCAAATTCGACATCGCATCAAACTTCCACAACGCATACACATCAAGGACACGCTTTGGAATCGAGTAAGAATACTGATTGAGCGAGACACGAACTGGGCCACCCGCTTGGAAATTCAGGTTTCCACCAATCGTCAACGGCATATCATTCAACTTGTAATCAATACCAAAATTGGCACTGACAGGTGTTTGCGCGTCAAGGCGGTTATTCGGACCTGGTACAGAGTTCACTGAGGAAGAATTGAAAGCCAAGTTAGCGCGAACATCAATCGCTGGCGCATCGTCCATGAAGGCACGCAACGGGAATTTTGCATCGAACTCAATGCCACGAGTGGTCGCCTGCCCATCATTGACCGGCATCGCAATCCAAGTGCCATTGACGTTGCTGATGCCAGTGCGTGTGAAGTCGTCAATTTTACGCAAGAAGACGTTAACACCTAACACACCGCCATCACTCAAATAGTGTTCGAAACCGGCATCCAAGCCCCATGCCAATTCTGGTTTCAAGTTCGGATTACCCATACGATCTGGGCTGGTTGCGCTGTTGTTACTGGAGATAAAGCGACGTGGAATCAAATTACCTGTATCAGGCGCTTTATAAGTACGTGTCAAACCGAAGCGTATTTGATCATTCTTGCTACCTGGCAGTTTGTACAAGGTTTGCAAAATTGGGCTCACCACGCTCGAACGATTATTCACTTCCGCATAGTCACTACCCTTACTTTGCGTGTTGATACCTTCCCAACGCACACCAGCGTAGATCGACCACAATTTCGACACAGTCCATTCGTCTTGTACGAAGAGTGCCAAGCGTTTGACGTCTGCATTGAAAGTTTCGTTCAAATTGATTGGGCGAATCACGCCACTACCCGTCAAGCTATCTGTTTGTTTGTTTTCATCATCGCGTGTACTGTAGCCACCATCCCAGCCCGCCGCGATCGCGTGATCCTCCACGAATGGTGCTGTGTACTTGCCACCAAAGGTAAAGCCATTGTCGGTGTTACTTGAATTTGCTGTGCGTGACAAAGTCTGCTTCGCAGAGTTCGCCACAAAAGTATTGTCACTGCTGCGACGATTGACATTGGCGCCGAAGCGAACATCGAGTTTCGCACTATCGGCCAGTTTATGAACCCAGTTCAAGTTCGTGCGAGCCGATGCGGAACTAGAACTACCATTCGACGCACTGTTCAAATATAAACGATCATCAACTTGTGTGGTCGATGTCGTATCCGCATTATTGAATCTAAAGCGATTCGCATTAATGAAACTTTGCGAAGTAATCATGTCGCCATTTTCTAGATTCCAATTGATACGTGGCGAGAAGCCGATAGAGCTAAAAGCACCATTGCTCTTGGATTCAGTTTGGCGGGCATAGACCTGCTTTCCTGATACATCGGTAAAGACTTCACTACTCGTCGATGGGCGCTCAAAATCGCCGTGGTTGATATTGCCGGAAATGGAGTAAGACATGCGACCAGCACGATCAGACAATTGCAAACTGGCGTTCGCACCCAACTTACCGTTCTCATCGCTCATGCCCAACTTCAACTCGCGTTGTGCGGTCACGATCGCTTTTTTCAACACAATGTTAATAGCACCCGCGATTGCTTGTGTACTCAACTCAGCCGTTGCAGAGCGAAACACTTCGATGCGTTCTATATTGTCAGGTGAGATCGAGTCCAAAGAAAATCCCGGTGGGCTGGGCTCACCGTTCAACATGATTTGCGTGTAGCCAGCGCCCAAACCACGCATACGAATCGCACCTCCGCGACCTTGTACACCGCCGATGGTTACACCTGGCAAACGCTTCAATACGTCACCGATGTTGGCGTCGCCATAACGTTGGATTTCTTCTTGGGTCACGACGATTTTGCTGGCCGTATCTTGACGACGCTCGTCATAACCTTTCGCACCGCTAATTTCCACTTTTTGGGTTGGTGCGGCGGCAGGCTTGGCTGCTTGATTTGGTTTTTGTTCTGGCTTGGCTGCCTCTTGTGCAAAGGCGCTTCCGCCAAACGCCAAACTCAAGGCAAAAGGAATTAAAGCCAATCGAAAAGTAGATCGTGCTGAAGACATAACAAGACTCAATAAAGTTAAAGAATGGTGCTTGGAGTTATTGCAGCGCAAAAAAGTTCAGCAACATGCATCAAAAGAAACACTTTGATACAAAACCCAAGGGGAAAGAAACAAAGCAGATAGGCTTGAAACACTAGGAAACATGAGCATTGGAACAGATTCATTCACCCGTTGAACTGAATGACAAGACGTCAATTCGGCACAATTGGAACGACGGCCTCATGTAACGCCAGAGTCACGATCTGTACCTAAAAGACAAGACCAAATAGCGCTAACAACGGCGCGCATTATAAAGGAAAACCGAAAAGACTTTCGCCGAAGCAAAAAATTGGGAAGATCGTTTGGTCCAAGCTTAAAGAGAAAAAATTGTAAAACACAAATCGGCCTAGAAAGCCCAAAAGACGGGCAACATCGCCACTCAGGTCGATAGTTGATCTAAACGCTTCAACAAAGTTTCGCAGGCATCAGCCACACGATCAATACTCTGTTCGCGCAAAGCGTGCAAATCGCACTCGTAAGCTGAATCAAGGCCAGCCCAATTTAACAAAGCACGGCAGGCTTCAGGATGATCAAACAATCCATGCAAATACGTGCCAAGAATCAGATCATCTGGCGAACGGCATCCCTCCTCCGCTGTTCCTTCGGGCGTATCGATCTCAAATGCCGCGTGAGTATCGCTACTGGCATAGCTCAAGCCCATGTGAATTTCGTAGGCTTCCACCCTTGCTGACTCAAGCTTTGTCTCGTGCGACTGCGACGCTTGCGTGCTCTGTCCGAACAAACAGCGTCCTTGTACCAGTTGCAGACGTTTATCTTGCGTTAAAACTGTACTGACATCTAACAAGCCGAAACCGTCCGACGTGCCGGGATTGCCTTCTACACCATGCGGGTCATCGATCATTTGACCCAACATTTGATAGCCACCGCAAATTCCCATCACCTTACCACCGTAGCGCAAATGACGTTCCAGCACAGTAGACCAACCGCGTGCTTTCAAAAAGGCCAAATCCTCGCGGGTATTTTTGCTACCGGGAAGGATAATCAAATCGGCCGCTGGAATCGGATGATCTGGGCCAATAAATTGCAGATCGACTTCAGGATGCGCCCTGAGCGCATCAAAATCAGTATGATTCGAGATGCGTGGCGTAGCTGGCACGATCACACGGAATTTTCCTTTTTTGGTTTGCTGTAGCTGGATCGCATCCTCGGCATCCAGCATCAAACCATGAAGATAAGGAATCACTGCGAGCACAGGTTTGCCGGTTTTCTGTTCCAACCAATCGAGGCCAGATTCCAGCAAACTCAAGTCACCTCGAAATCGGTTGATGACAAAACCAATCACACGGTCTTGTTCACTTTGTGACAGACACGCCAGTGTGCCAAGAAAGTGTGCGAAGACACCACCACGATCAATATCAGCGACCAAAATCACAGGGCAATCAACTGCTTCAGCGAATCCCATGTTCGCGATATCACGTTCTCGGAGATTCACCTCCGCAGGACTTCCAGCGCCCTCCACAACGATGCACTCATATTGCGTTTTCAAGCGCGCATAGGATTCCAAAACCGCCGCCATCGCCACTGTCTTGTATTGATCGTAATCGCGTGCTTGCATATCAGCACGTACTTTTCCATGCACCACAATTTGTGCGCCGGTATCAGAAGATGGCTTAATCAATACCGGATTCATGTCGGTGTGTGGTGCCAAGCCGGCGGCCTGCGCTTGCAAGGCTTGGGCGCGACCGATCTCCCCGCCATCTTCAGTCACCGCACTATTGAGTGCCATATTTTGCGGTTTCATCGGTACCACTTTACAAGCGCGTCGCTGCAAGAGTCTGCACAAAGCCGTAACGATCGTGGTTTTACCAGCATCTGAAGTAGTGCCTTGTACCATTAAGGTGGAGATATTCATTTATTCGCTTTTCTCTGTTCTATGCCGAGCGCTGCGCAGACGCATGCTTGATCTGGCGCCATTGTTCGATGTGGTTTCTTAGTTGCGGCAATCCTTCACGTATGGCCGCAGGCCCCGGCGAGAGGATATCGGGTGACTTGATTTCAAACAGCATTTCATTTTGTACAGCGGGAATCACATTCCACCCCGGCCTTGCTGCGACGGTTTCTGGCCGAAATTTCTTGCCGCACCAAGAACCAATAATGATGTCGGGAGCACGAGCGACCACTTCATTCGCATCCGCGATAATTCTATGTTGCGCCTTTTGTTGCAAGGAAAGCTCGGCAAAAATATCCTCACCGCCCGCCACTTCAATCAATTGCGATACCCATCGAATCGCTGAAATCATCGGTGCATCCCATTCTTCAAAGTACACACGGGGTCGTGGCAAAGAAGGATTTTGTTGATGGCTGCCATTCTTCAGCAGATCACGCAAATAGTTCACAAGCTCTTCGGCTGCCGAACGCCGATCAACCAGCATCCCTAGACTTTGGATCATCCGAAAAATCCCCTCAAGGTCGTGCTGATTATAAGCATGTATCTCGATACCTTCGGCAACCAATTGACGACACAGTTCTGCCTGCATATTGGAATAGGTCACCACCAAATCCGGCCGTACCGCCAAGATGCGTTCCGGTTTTGCTGAAGAAAAACCACTGACCTTGGTTTTCTCGGTCCGCGCTCGCGGGGGATGCACCGTGTATCCAGAAATTCCAACCACTAAATCCTCTACACCCAAGGCATACATAACCTCAACCGCCTCGGTACTCAAGCATGCAATCCGTTGATATAAACTCGCCATTTAGAAATTTCCTAAAAACAGGGCCGCGGTCGCGCTTGGGTTCGACGGAAAATACGCATGAAAATATGAAGCGATCAAACCATGCATGCGATAGACTGCCTCCCCGCGATCTTGCTCTTGAATTTCACTTGTATCCTTGATTGACGCGTTCTGCTTCACGGCATATTGACTTGGACTGAGGCGCGTTTCAAAACGCGAGAAGTGAAAACTATGACCGCGCAATTGTCCATAGGACGATGCCAAGGATTGCATACCGAGTGCTTGTAAGCGGGTTTCGACGTGGATGCTCCCCTCCAGCAAACCCGCCATGGCCCATGTACGCGAATCTTGATCGATCAATTGCGAAGCCAAGGCCATCATGCCACCACATTCAGCGACAATCGGCAAACCTTTACTGTGCTTGCGGCGTATCGAGGCTTGCCACAAGCGGGCACGACTCAAGACCTCCGCATGCAATTCTGGGTAACCACCGGGTAAAAAAACCGCATCTGCATATTCGGGGACGGCTTCATCACACAAGGGCGAAAAGAAGACTAACTCCGCACCCAGGCTGATCAAACAAGCGATATTTGCCGGATAAATAAAAGCAAAGGCAGGATCTCGCGCAATGGCGATACAACGTCCCGCTAAACTTTGCGACTCAGTGCGATGCGCCAGCACAGTGGATGAAGCATGAGAGCACTGCCCATGGCGATTTTCAGCGCTCATCTCAGAGTGAGGCAAGCTTGTCATCCGTGCTTGCCACCAACTCTCGTCCAATACCAAATTCCGTGCGAGATCATCGACCACCGCGTTCAAATCGGCTTGTTCTTCGGGAAGTACCAAGCCTAAATGGCGCTCAGGAAAGATCTTTGTTTGGCGTGGCAAATGACCTAGTAGAGGGAGATCACGCAGAGACTCTTTTAACATTGCCACATGTCCCGGTGCCGCGACGCGATTGGCGATCACACCTGCCAATTGCACGCCGCCGTAGTCGCGCAATCCCGTGGCGACTGCGCCTATCGTCTGCGCCATCGCTGACGCATCGATCACTAGCACCACAGGGATATCAAATGCTTTGGCTAAATCAGCCGAACTAGGGCTGCCATCGTACAATCCCATCACGCCTTCGACTAAAACCAGATCCGCCTCGGCAGCCGCCTGCGCTAGCAAGGTCCGACAAGTTTCAGCACCCGTCAGCCACAAGTCGAGTGACTCAACCGAAGAGCCCGCCGCAAATTCCAACATCATAGGATCGATGAAGTCGGCACCGGTTTTGAACACACGGACTTTCTTACCTGCCTGCACAAGACGTCGCGCCAAGGCCGCTGTCACGCTGGTCTTCCCTTGTCCCGAACCTATCGCGGAGATCATCAAGATAGGTGCGGCAGTCACCATTCGATACACTCCTGCGCCATCACACCCTGCTTGAAGGCATGTTTCACTTCCATGATTTCGCTGACTGTATCTGCCGCCTCAATTACCTCAGCTAAGGCGCCTCGCCCCGTTAAGATGACATGTTGTAGCGGCGGACGTTGTCGCAAATCTCGCAGTACCGTTGTGACATCGAGGTAGTGATATTTCAGCGCAATATTCACCTCATCAAGCAAAACCAAAGCAATCTCAGGATCGCGCAAAAAAACCAGCGCCTGTTGCCAGGCTAATTGAGCGCGCGCGATATCGCGTTCACGATCTTGGGTATTCCACGTATAACCTTCACCCATGGCGTGAAACGACACCATGTCGGGGAAGCGTCGTAAGAATTTCTCTTCACCGGTCGACATGGCACCTTTGATGAATTGCACAATACCGACTTTCTTATCATGACCCAGAGCACGCATCACCATGCCTAGGCCACTGGAACTCTTGCCTTTACCATTGCCACAATTCACAATGATGAGGCCGCGACGAGTTTGCGCTTGCGCGATTTTGGCGTCGATCAAAGCCTTCTTGCGCTGCATTCTTTGCGTATGTCTTTGATTCAACGCATCTCGGTCTGTCGCGTCATTAGACTTGAGTGGGTTTTGCTCAAGCTGATCTGTCTGTTCAGAATGTATCATTGACCTAAACTCGGCATAAACAAGGTTTGCTTTCCATGCTCAAAGCGTTCAATCGGATGACCTAAGCAAGCGCTGAGATTGGCTGCGGTCATCACGTCCTGTTTGAGTCCCAAAAGCGTCTCTCCATGCGGCATCATGAGCAAGACGTGTGTGGCAACTTGATACGCCAGATTGATGTCGTGGCTTACCATCACCACCGCTTTATCGAAGCGATGGCATTGTTCGGATAGGATTTGCATAACACTCACTTGATGTGCAAGATCCAATGCATTCGCGGGTTCATCGAGCAACATGATTTGCGCATCTTGCGCCAAAAGTGCTGCAATGGCGACGCGTTGACGCTCGCCACCTGAGAGGCTACGAACATCTCGTTGCGCGAGATCTTCCACATCCAATAAACGCATCGCCGCTAAAGCGATATCGAGATCATCATTACTTTCCCAAAAATGACTATCTTGGTAGGGATGACGCGCGCTCAATACCGTCTCCAATGCACGGTAAGCGAAGGCATCGACTCGCCCCTGCGGCAGATATGCGCGTAGTCTCGCCAATTCGAATAAATCCCAATCGGACAAGGCCTTTGAGTTAAAGAAGACGGCACCGTTTTCGATCTCGCGCAAACCCGCTAAGGTTTTCAGCAGCGTTGATTTGCCGGCGCCATTGCGCCCAATCACACACCAACATTCACCCACTTGCACTTGCCAATCTAAACTGTGCGCCAAGGCACGTTTGCCCGCGCTTAAGCGGAGACCTTCGGTGCGTAATACATGCGTCGCTTGGTTCACCTTAGCGCCTCCTCAATTGGTGCAATTGGAATAAGAAGACCGGAACGCCGATCAAGGCCGTGATCACGCCAACCGGTAACTGATGCGGTGCGGCGACCGTACGCGCCAAGGTGTCGGCAAACACGAGGAAAGCGCCACCACCTAGACTGGCTAATGGGATCAATAAACGATGATCTGGTCCAAACTTAAAACGGCAAGCATGAGGAATAATTAAACCGACAAATCCTATGCTACCTGCTGTGCTCACCGCACTCGCGGTCAACAAAGCAGCGCAAACAAATAAAAGTTTGCGTAGTGCTCCCACATTCACGCCAAGAGCGCGGGCATTATCAGCATGCATCGCCGCGATATTGATGGCACGGGACTTCAATAACATCAAACCCGCAACGCCGAGCCAAATCGCCCAAGCCAGATAGCGCGGTTGGGTATTCGACAAATCGCCAATCATCCAAAACACCATGCCGCGCAAACTTTGATCAGGAGCGATCGACAACAACAGCGTCACCACCGCACCGCAACCAGCGGCCACAATGACGCCCGTCAACAATAGTAAGGGCGCACTGCCTTCAGCACTACCCGCGCCACGAAAATCACGGTAAGCCAGCGCAAACAAAAGCGCGGCCACACTCATCGCGCCGCCAAATGCAGCAAGGTCAACCAGTGCTCCAGCGCCGACGAACAAAATCACAGAAAGCGCTCCAACCGAAGCGCCACCTGATAAACCAAGCACATAGGGATCCGCGAGCGGATTACGCAGCAAGGCCTGCATCAAAACGCCGGATAAGGCCAGCGTCGCTCCGGTGACAAACGCACATAGAGCGCGAAACAAGCGTAGGTCGAGCACGCTGCTGGCAAGACTCGTGTTCTGGCCTCGCAATACATCTTGGAAAGCACCGATCAGTTCAGCCCAGCTTAAGCTGACTGAGCCAGTGATACAGGCAAACAGGATGCTCAGCAAAGAGAGCAAGCACATAGCCGTCAACAGGGCGATGGCACGACGTGCTGTCATCAATTGCGGCATGTTGATCTCCTCACTTTGTAATCTACCTTGATGGATGAGATCATCCAGCACGACCACAACGACATGTTGGCCGCACTAGATTGATCTCACACTGTCCTTCTTAGTTCGACCCCATACTCAGAGCAATAAAGAACTTCGAGCCTGGCGTATTGTAATTGCGTGCCAACTCATACTTCTTGTCTGCAATATTGTTCCAACGCGCGAGTACGCTCCAATTTTTGGCGAACTGATAGCTGCTCACCAAGTTCAAAAGACCATAGCCACCTAAACGGTTCTTGTTGGCTTGATCGTCAAAACGTTCGCCCGACAATACGTTCTCAATGCCGAAACTCCATTGATTCCAACGATAATCAGCACCCAAGGTTGCATGTTGCTTTGCGCGGCGAGGCAAACGATTACCGGTCAAATCGTCTTTAGGATCTTGCAAGTCGACACTAGCACGCAAGCGCAACTGGTCAAGTTTGGTACTGGCAGCAAAGGTCCAACCCGACAAGCTTGCTTTGTTGATGTTATAAGCGCAGCCATATTTGTGGGTACTCTGTTGCACTGGGCATGGGTTTGCAGTCGCTAACAAATCAGTGACTTTATTGTCGTAATAAACGCCGCTAAAGCTGTTGACATTGTCATCGTATAGAAAACCGATTTCCTTGTTCTTTCCAAGTTCTGGGCGGTTGGTTGAGATACCGTATCCTGGGTAATACAATTCATTAAAACTTGGAGCGCGGAAGCTTGTTCCATAGCTTACATTCGCACGTAAATTTTCAGTCAAGCGATAACCGTAGGCCAAGTTATAAGTATTGTGAGATCCGAATTGAGAACTTTGGTCACGACGCACACTTGCGGTGGCCAAGTGAGCCTCTTGCTTCAAGGTGTAGGCTGCTGCATAAGAATTGGTATCACGCTCACCAGAAACACCCGCCGTAGTCGTTGTGACATCTTCATTACGTTTTTCCGCGATCAGTTGCAAGACGTCACGTCCGAAACTGATATTGTTCTGCCAGGTCCAGCCTCGTTGCAGTGTTTCCGCTGAACTCTTGCCGTAAGAAGCATCGGTGAACACGCGGTCGTTACCACGTGCATATTGCAATTGAGTTTGCCAATCGCTGCTGAATTTACCCTTCAAAAATACCGCTGTATTTTCTAACTTTTGTTGATTGCGATCGTTGTAACTAGGTCCTGCGTCAAATTGCACATCGAGCGTGCTTTGCAGAAAAGTCACACCGAGCTTCCAATCGCTGTCAAATTTCCACGTCATATTTCCGCTGGCGCTTTTTTGCGTATAGCCATCTTTATCGAGATTGTAGGTGTACGCGCCTGCACCAGGTTTCGCTGCACTGAAGCCATCACTGCTTTCACGTGCAGCATTCAAGGCATAGCTAAAACTGCCGGCATCAGAACTAAAAATACCAGCATTCCACCTGCGCAAGCCATCACTACCGACGCCATAGCTGGCATTTGAGGTCGCTGCTTTGCTATCTTTTTTGGTGAACAGTTGAATCACGCCGCCCATAGCGTCAGCGCCATACAAGCTTGATAAAGGTCCGTACACAACTTCAATGCGCTCGATCTGTGCTAAGGGAATCGTACTCCAGGTTGCACCACCGGTCGTCGAAGCACCGATCCGCACACCATCAATGAACACCACACTTTGCGCATTACCTGCACCGCGAATAAAAATTGAGGCAACCGACCCCGCGCCGCCGGTACGTGAAATTTCGATACCTCGTTGTTGCTGCAAAAGATCGACCACTGTAGTCGCACCGGAGCGCGCAATTTCTTCAGCGGTGATCACCAAATTGTCGGCCAATACGTCTTTCGCGACTTGCGCCTGACGTCCTGCAGTGATAACAACCGTTTCGTTCGTATCGAAGTTTGCGGCCATTTGTGAAGATTGTGAATTTTGCGCTTGAGATGGGAATGCCGCAGCAACCGCAGCAGCGGTGGCCAAGAGTTTGAAAAAAGAGTTCATACACATTTTGAAAAGTAAGGTCACAAGCAACCGAGATCCCCGTTGGGTGCTTGACTACAAAATGCGCGACGAAGGGTATCAAAAGAGAACAACGGCAAGAGCGGATCTTGACGCACTCGAACATCCCCGTTCGCGGCACTTCACTTATTTTGGCCGGTATCCGGGCTGACAAGCATCACCTTCGAACCTTCCCATGCACAAAGCACAGTGGTCTTGAGCGGAGGCTGGCAGGAATATCCTGCGCTTGTTCACCGTTGCGGGGGCAGCACACGTTGGCAGATACTAAAAATCGCGTCGTGTTTCCCGTTTAACCGCCAACATGACTATGTCGGCGAGCACCAAAACGTGCACATTTTAACGCGTAAGCGAATCAAGGACAAGGTAACAGAATGACCCGGAAGTGTTCAATTGATGAAAACCTATGCGGCGTCAAGAAACGTCATGAAGGGTGTTATCTGCAATCGCCGCAACTAAGGGTCCAACTTACTCGTCAATGAAACCCACGCAGCAAGAAGGTCTCGATGGAGTTCTGAGATCTCAACAAACTTGACGCCAACACGGAAAAAATCGCCACTGAGAATGCAATGCAAGACATGAACCTTACACGGCACCTTATACATCTCACGAATGTGATCAATGTGCGGAATTTCCAGCATCATTTGGTAGTCACGTGTGATTGCCGCTGGCTGCGGGCATTGGAACAAAATTCCCGAGTCAGAAATATTGATGACTTTAATCGGCAAAATAGAGCCATCGGCGGCGCGAAATGCGCCCCGCCATGTGACATTAATACGAGGACTACGTCTTAACTCTAAGGCCATACTGTCAATCGGGATTAGTCATTACTTAAGAATAAACTTTACGCAAGGCAATATATTGCGTAACGTTACCACGACTTCCGCAGCACAACCGCAAATAAGTGCAAAAAAGACAGGAAGCGCTGAAAGCGCTTCCTTATTTACAACACTCTTTCTTGTTAAGCGATCAAGCAATAGATCTGGAGAACTGAAACCTCACACTTTGTGATTGCATCAATGAATCGCTATTTACGCTTTGCGCGACTTCCAAACATGATGGACGACCAAGGCTAACAAGGAAAGGCCCCCCATCTCCGCCAACAAACTCACCGTGGACATGGTCGCCGAATGGTTGTAACCAAATAAATCAACGATACCAATTTTCGTCGCTTGACTGGCGATATAAGTCCAAAACAAGAAGACTGCTAAGAAAGGACGGGCGTTGCGAGTGAGGCATCCCAATGCTGTCGCCATCGCGCTTACGGCGAAGATCGCCAATACCATAACTTCAACAAAGAAGAACTGACTAGCAGCCAAGCGTGTCATTGATACACCGACGAACATGAAAGCCAAGAGAACGCAGGCGCAGTAGTGACGAACCAGACGCCGCGTACTTCCACCTTTTGCCACGCCAGTGAGGCTTTCCATTCCAGACTGGAAGTCGCGGGTGCTAATGTCGGCAATCAGCATTCCCCACGCAAGCACACCAAAAATTTGAACGACCACCAATTCCTTCAAGCCCACGCTCAAGCTCAACACATTCAAAGCGATTAAAGCGATCATCAGTATGGGCGCTGAAATTAAACTCAAAGCCACTTCGGCGATCACTTGGCCTATTGCATTTGGCAAGTACACCGATACCTTCATCAAGGGCTTCGCTATAAACGATAAAGGACGCGTCCAATCGTTCAGCATTTGGATTGGATTACGACGACGACGTGTTTGAGAAAGCTTAATCTTGTCGGATGAATAGCGGTGGAAAGTACGAACGCCAATCCAAAACGGCAGCAATGCTGTCAAGGCTGAGCCAACTCGCAATAAGGCCAATTTCAAAGTCCACAAGTTGCTCGGAAGGCGCCAAGGCTCCAAGGCGGGATCAAAGCTGCTGCCACCGAGTGAAAAGTTCGATGTACTGGTGTACGATTGGATATTCAGAATCGCCGTCATCAATCCGGTAAAGTCAAATACGAACAACAGCTCGCCTGCCAAGCCACTCGGATGAATAATCTTCGTCAGCAAACTCATCTGCGCAACCCATAAGATGAAATACAAAAAGTCACCAAGCTTGCCCATCAACCAAGGCACACTGTCAAACAGAATCGCGATACCGGTGACGTAACAAGCCAAGGGCAGATAAACCAAGGTGTAGGTCTGTAAGTATGGCCATAGTTCCAGTCCCGGTTCACCGCGCACCAACTGCAAGACCATGACGGTGAACATGCCGGTGTAGGCCAAGAGCATGAAGTAAGCCACGCCAGCAATCCAACGACTCACGAGAAATACCGAATTCGGAATCGGACTACTACCAATCAAACTTCCGATTCCGGTTCGCACATCCTCAGCGACGCGACCACGCAATAAGTAAAAGCCCGCAAATAGCATAATGATGCCGAACAAGCAGGCACTGCCGAGAGCTAAGGCCGAACTGGTATAGAGCGTGCGACGATGGTTAATCACCATCATCGACACCCCGCTAGCTGGATCAGAAATGATGTTCCAACTAATCATGACCATCAAGAACAGTGCAAACAAGGTGGTCCAACGTCGCGCGCGCAAACGCAATTCCGTGGCGATTAAGATTTTCATACTTGGCCAATACGCACGCATAGCTGAATTTTGATTGAGATGATTCGACACCGACCATGTATTTTCGAATGCTTTGATTGGTGTCATAGTGGAAGCAGTATTCAGACTTGGATCAGACATGAGCGACCTCCTGCAGAGAGTAGCGTTGCGCCATTAAAGCGTCTTCCAGATTCGGCTCGCATGCTTGTGCTGCCCCCAAAGGTGATCGAGGGTGCGCAAAACGCACTTGATATTGATCGCCTTGGCGTATCGCCTGCAACACATTCACTTCCGCTTTCAAGGATTCGAGTTGTTTGGCATCGAGATCAACCGTCCAAATTTGACCACGTGCCTGTGCGATCATATTTTCTGGCGTATCAAAGCCAATCAGGCGTCCTTTACGCATAATGGCGAGCTCACTGGCAACACTCTCAACATCGGAAACGATATGGGTCGACATGATGACTAACTTATCGTTACCCAATTCAGCCAAGAGATTCCTAAAGCGCAAGCGCTCTTCTGGATCCAACCCTGCGGTCGGCTCATCAACCACCAAAATATCGGGATCATTGAGGAGTGCCTGAGCGATTCCTAAACGACGACGCATACCGCCAGAAAACTGCGCCGCATTACGATGCGCATGCTCGCTCAAATTCACCAACTCTAATAAATCACGAATGCGACCGGGATTTCTAACGCCCTTCAGACCAGCAAAATATTGCATTAATTCGAGAGCGCTTAAATTCGGATAAACACCAAAATCTTGCGGCAGAAAACCAAGACGGGTGCGCATCGCATCAGGATGTTTGACGATATCAACGCCTTGAAAAGTAATGGTGCCGCCAGTCGGTTTACTCAAGGTCGCAATCATTTGCATCAAGGTCGTTTTGCCTGCGCCATTGTGGCCAATCAAGCCAACCACGCCACGCTGCAACGATAAACTCACATCATCCACCGCTTTAAATTGAGGACCAAATTGCTTGACCAGATTTTTAATTTCTAACATATGAATCTCCTTCGTATTCGTGCCATGAGTGGTCGATGGTGGAACGATACGAAATCGTGGAGAGTGCTGCATTCAGTTTGAGATAAAGCGCAAAACGACGGGCATAAAGCGGAAAAAACGGTCACGAATGATGTTTAATCGATTGCACTTCGTCTTATCAATTCCTTACATTTCATTAAAATTCAATAAACTTTGTTCTTGAATACAACAAAGTCGATCAGCAGACGCGCCACGATCCGGACAGTTTGCATGGTTTGTGATTGAATCTCTCTATCGCATTCTGATCTTCGCTCATGCATAAACCACAGCTCAACATCGAAACCGAAGCTTTTTTGAAATGGCGCTGGTTAGCGACCTGGCTGCCCTTTCTCATGTTGATGGGATTCTTGGTTGTCACAGAATTTGTCGTATTCGAAGAGCGCCAACGTCAAATCGCCCTGCGTCAGCAAGCCCTCTTCAGCCACACGGGCGAGATCCGGGTTTTAATTGAATCCGAACTGAATTCCAGCATCCATTTGGCGACGGGCATGGTGTCCTACATTCAAGCCAAGAATGGGAAATACGACAAGCAAGAAATCCAAGCGTGGATGCAAAATCTACAAAAGTCCGAGACCAGCATTCGTAATATCGCTATTGCGCCCGATAACCGTATCCAGTTAGTAGCGCCACTTGAAGGTAATGAGTCAGCGATAGGGCTGTACTATCCGGATAACCCCAGTCAGTGGCCGGCTGTCGAAAAAATTATTCGCGAGCGCAAACCGACCTTAGCAGGCCCTTTCGAACTCAAACAAGGCGGAGTTGGTTTAGCCTATCGCGTTCCCGTGTACCTCAGCGGCGACCAGTATTGGGGCCTGGTCAGCACAGTTCTCAAAGCGGAATCTGTTTTTGCCAAGGCGGAACTGCGAGCCAAAGACTTAGATATCGCAGTCGCTTTGATCGACCAAGAAACAGCGAACGGCAACAAGCCAGCCAAACAAATTTGGAGCACCAACAACTTCAACGATAACAACGCACTTTCTTTCCGCATTGAGGTGCCTGGTCGAGACTTGGCACTCCAAGCGCAATATCTCAATACGTTAGAGAATCAATGGTATTTGTGGGGGCTAAGGATATTAGGGTGGATCACGGGCGGCATCGTCTCCGTTCTGGTCTTGAGAATTGTGCGCTCCTACCGACAACAAAAACTGGCGACCATCGCCCTCAGCGAGAGTCGTGAACAATTCATGCGTGCCTTCACGACGGCACCACAGGGCATGGCCTTACTTGGTATGGATGGAAAATGGTTGCGCATGAATCCGACATTGCTGCAATTACTCCAATTTGAAGAAATCGATTTACAACAATCGAACAGCGTTGATCTCGCAGCAGAATTACATACCGAACGCTTACTACAACATTGGCGCCAACAGGATGAGTCGAGCTTGCAATACGAAATACCTTTGCATCGAAAAGACGGAACTCAAATTGACTGCATTATTAGTATCGCACTGGTCGAGAGCAAGAAACTCGTACAGTCTTATTGGATCTTGCAAGTGATCGATATCAGTGCTCGTATCGCAGCGGAAGCGCGTCTGCAAGACAGTGCCGAATATACACAGGCGATTTTGGATAATGTCGCTGACGGAATTATGAGTATCGATTTACAAGGCAAAGTAAAGACCATTAATCCTGCGGGTTTAGCGATTTGGAAAATGCCGGAAACCCAGTTTGTCCGAGAGAGTTTTATCGATCGTCTGCAATGTCACGAGCGGCCACAAATCTACGAGCAACTTCAGCATTTTCTTGAGGGCTGCGCATTACTACGACCAGGGCAAATTGCTCCGCTCAATTTCGAAACCCAGATCACCGATCAATACGGCGACAAGATCGATATCGAAGTCAGCATTACCGCCACCGAACGAAAAGATCACGTGGAACTGATCGTCGTCGTGCGCGATATCAGCGCCCGCAAACGCCTAGAAATCATGCAGAGTGAATTCGTTTCGATTGTCAGCCATGAATTGCGAACGCCACTGACATCGATTATTGGATCTCTCAAGTTAATCGACGGTGGCGTATTCGGAAAACTGCCGGTGGGGCTCGAAAAGATGGTGAGGATTGGTCTACAAAATGGCCAACACCTTGCTTTGATCATTAACGACATTCTCGATATGGACAAACTTGCTGCTGGCAAGATGGAGTTCACAATTGACGACCATGCGCTTGACCCATTGATCGCCACTGCAATGGAAAACAACCAAAGTTATGCCAAGCAATATCAAGTTCATTTTGACTATCGCTCGGACCCAGCTTTGTCGGTTCGTTGCGATGCCCAACGATTTCAACAAATCATGTCTAACCTTTTATCCAACGCTGCCAAGTATTCCAAGCCCGAAGGCAGAATCGATATTTTAGGTGAACCGATCGAGCAAGATGGAAAGCCTTTCATCAGGATCTCGGTACGTGATTATGGCGACGGCATCCCGCAACAGTATCAAGATAAGATTTTCAAGAAGTTCTCCCAAGTTGACGGTAGCAACACACGCAAAAAAGGTGGTACAGGATTGGGGCTATCGATCTGCAAAGAAATGGTGCAGCACATGGGCGGCAGCGTAGGCTTCGAATCACAGGAAGGACAAGGTTCCTGCTTCTATTTCTACTTACCTACGATCGCGTGACCCAATTTCAAAGAATGGGTCAACAAAATCTCAGGAAGACCTAGTATGAGGAAGAAAATGATGGCACCTCTAAAATCAACACATACTTACCGCAGCGTCGCTGCTTCACTGATCGGTTTGTTGAACATTTCTGAATTGAGCGCTCAGACCAGGCTGGAGGCAAGAATAGAAACACGAGCCAAGGCCAGAGCTGAGATTAGCGCGCAAGACGTGCAAGACTTGATCCGGGCCGATGGCGCAAACACCCGCGCCGCGCTTTACCAAGTCACCAACTGCAAAGGCATCGCCGTCATTTCACACGGCGCGGGCGGCTCGGAATCGGGCTACAGTTACCTCGCCAAAGCACTACAAGAACAAGCCTGGTTCACCGTCGTTCCCGGTCATCGAGAGAGTGGTATCCCAGCACTGCGACAACAAATGAATGGCAAAGGCATCAAAGCCGGCTTGGCAAATCTAATTACTGATGCCAGCGCCTACCGTGGTCGCTTCATGGATATCGAAGCTGCATTGGCTTATGCGCGTCAACACTGCCATACAGACACCACGGTGTTAATTGGACATTCTATGGGGGCAGCCACCACCATGTTGCTTGCCGGAGCGCACAATAAGCTTGCACTGCAAGCTCCTTCACTCCCCTTCGACGCTTACGTCGCCATGTCGCCGCAAGGTGTCGGCAGCATTTTCCCCAGCCATGCGTGGTCTGGCATCAGCAAGCCCGTCATGACGATGACAGGCACCAAAGATACCGAGCTTGGCGGCTTGGCCTGGGAGACGCGTTTAGATCCCTTCAAAGACATGCAGCCTCCTTGCAAATGGAGTGCTGTGATCGATGGCGCAACGCACATGAGCTTTAGTGGTATGACACGTGACAAACAAGAAAAAGAGTTGATCATCAGCACGACGCTGCATTTCTTAGATCAAATAAAAAACCGGCAGTGTTCACTGCCGGCGGTGATAGCGGGAATTGAAATCAAGTCCAAGTGAGTTCGGCAAACCATCAATCCAAGAACTTCATTCCTCCTTCACTCCTTTTGCCTTTAATCCATTTTCCCACGCATACGCTGGAGCGTTTGATCTTTATCGATCACATGATGCTTCAGCGCACCGATCACATGCAAAGCAATCGCGAGGATCAAAATCCAACCTATCACTTCGTGTGCCTCATGGGCGAAGTCTGCCAAACTTTCATTTACCGGAACTACTTCGCCTGGTTTGTCTGGCGAAGGATGCGCTGCCGCTAAGGGTATGCCAAATAATTCAAAGCCGTGCCCGCTCATTGATGAAAACACCATGCCTGAAATCGGCATCAAGAGCGTACCGAGCAATAAAGCATAATGCGTCAACTTCGCTAAGATTTGCTCATACCTTGGATAGTCGCCGACTGGCTCCGGCCACCCTTCTTTGATACGCCACAGTACACGCGCCACGGCGACCGGAAAAATCAAAATACCGAAAGACTTATGCCAAGGGTACAGAGCCCAAGCATCTGTCTCCGCCATATAAATGCCTACCGCCAAGAGCACGATCATTGTCGCCGCAATAATCCAATGCAGACTGATTGTGAGCTTACTGAGTCTTTGAATCGCCATTTCATCCACCTCTTCTTTCGCTATCAATTTTATTCAATTTTGATCAATCGTATTTATGAACATGAGAACCTACGAACATACTTTCCCCTCAAAGATCATCGAGCCACACGAGTTGTGACCAACGCCGCTCCCATTGCTTCGTGAGACGCCTGATTGCGAAAGCTTCACGATCAAGGCAGGCAACATTACGTCGCACACACAGAGAAAACAAATCCTGCAAACCGTATGGAGCGTGAATTTTCACTTGACCACTCTCCTCCAAACTCACGCCCACGCAGGTTGCGATTTCAGGCCACGACGCTATCGCACTTATCAAATCAGGAAACGGAGAAATAGCACGCCCCAAATGTACTGCTAGCCATCGATGTACGTGGGCTTGATTCACGACATCCCATTCAAATTGAGGAAACGCATCGTGCATGTGGGCTCGTATCGCAGCATCATCGTCGCTTGAACTCGGCGTATCATAATAGATAAGATCCCAATCAGGAACGTGGCTTGGCACCTTCATACCATGCAGTTCATCCCACACCAAGGCACGAATCGCACCGGCACCGATCGCCCACGACGACAAATCCAATTTCTTGGCATGATCAAGCACCGCCATCATGGTGTCATGCTGATAGATTAAATCCAATAAGATTGCATGACATTCGCTCTCTGTAAGCAAACACTTCATAGACGATACGTTTAACGATTCTAAGGGACACATTTCAGATCATATCAAATCGACGTTGCCAAACAAGTATCTCCCTGTTACGAAGCAACTATGTGATCAATGCGGAAAAAGGCGTGACTAAGACTCAGAGCGCACAACAAATTCACGGGGCAAATGATTTATACTCAAACGATGAACTCTACCCAATCACCCACATCGTCAAACACCTTCGATTCGCTCACCGTGGAATGCGTGACTGCATCAAAGATCGTGAAGGTCCTCGCGATCAATTTACTGATTTGGCTGAGCATTTGCACCATAGGCGCGGCTGGCAACTATCAAGACAATCTCCGCTTCGCCAATCAAGCTCATCACGCGCGCTCATTCGTCGAGGTTTGGTTAGCATGGTTGAATGGACACCTTCCCTTATTTATTCTCAGCAGTCTTCTTTATCTTAGCTTACTCTGGCGGCCCCGCTTGCTCGCGAATGCACGCGGTGTCGTCCGCACCTACTTGGTATTGGCGTGTCTCTTTTTCCCTTTACATATGCTGTACATTGCTATCCCGGCATGGCAGCGCAAAACGGGCGAACATTCACTGGCGGGCCTGATTCAAGGAGTCATCGATCATGACAACTTCACTTGGTTTCTCGAATTCGCATGGTTTAGCGGTACCTTCGCCGTAACTCTTGCCGTGCGCATTTGGCATCTCAGTCAAAGCCGGGTGATACAACTGCAGCGCACTGAACAAAGTAATTTGGAACTCCGACTAGCGCTTGAAAAACAAAGGCTCATTATTCTCCAACAACAGCTGGAGCCGCATTTTATCTTCAATGCATTGAATGCCATTAGTGCTTTAGTCAGACTCAAAGAGAGTAGCATCGCCTTGCACGGCATCCATCAACTCAGCGCATTACTGCGTTACGCTTTGCTCGCAAGTAAACGAAAATTCGTCACGCTCGACGAGGAAATGCGCTTTATCAGCGATTATCTTGGCCTACAAAAATTGCGCTACGGTGATCGACTTGAGTTTCAGTATGAGGGCTATGATGATCACTTCGACAGCTTCGCCCATATTGCATGCCCACCTCTACTCTTACAACCGCTGATTGAAAATGCGCTACGCCATGACTTAGACTGTCACGACGAATGTGGTCGCATCACGATCCATTTCAGTACGATAGAATCTGCCAACACAAACGCTCTCAGACTGTGCGTACACAATACTCGAGGCCATCAAGTGGCGAGCAATCCCGGCACAGGTCTTGGCTTAGTACAAACCCAGGAGAGACTCGCGGCACTGTATGGATCGACTGCCCATATCGAAGTCGAAATGCAAGAGAAGTATTTCCAAGTGTGCCTCACCATTCCACTGATTTCGTATGATCCTGATGAGACCGTGGTGGATGCTGACTTAATTTCAAATTCAGCCTCGAATTCAAATTCAGATTCAGACGCAAAAGAAAATGTCTAAACCCATTCGATATCTGATTGTCGACGATGAAATTCTGAGCCAACGCAATCTCAGCCAAGCCATCACTGAGCAGTCTTATTGGCAACCGCTTGGCACTGCCTCATCGGTGCCGCAAGCCCGAGAAATCTTGACGCAAGACCTGCCTGACGTGATTTTTCTCGACATCCAAATGCCACGCGAATCAGGGCTGAGCTTGGCGAGAGAATTGATGGGCAGAGAGACGCCTCCCTTAATTGTCTTCGTCACCGCTTTTGATGAACATGCGATCGAAGCCTTCCGCCTCCACGCGCTAGACTACTTGCTCAAGCCCATCAATGATGTACATCTCAGGCAAGCCATCGATCGCGCCGAACAAATGCTGCACTTTCAGCAGCAAGCCCATCTCGCACAATCGCTGCGTGAGATGTTTCAGGATGAATACAAGAACGACGAGCCAAGCACCGAACCCAGCAAAGCATTTTGGGAACACATCAGCATTCGTTCTATCGGACGTATCGATCGCGTCGCCGTGAAAGACATTGTGTGGGTAGAGGCACAAGGAAACTATGTGCTATTGCACTTGCGCGACGGTCGCATGATGTATCGTGCATCGATGTCGCAACTTGAGAAACATCTCGCCCCACATGCCTTTATCAGAACCCACCGCAGCATCTTGGTGCGTACACATGAAATTAGTTCGCTGCAAGTGCTCGCCGATCATAGTTACGAGGCGGTCTTAAAGAATCAAGTTCGCTTACCGATTAGCGAGCGTCATCTCGCAAAAGTCAAACAAGCTCTGAGCCAACCACAATAGTCGGATTTACATTCACGCGTTTCTTGAGCCTAGTTTGGTCAATTCCGCAAAGTAGCAAAATGACTGTTAATAACGCGACATATTCCATCCCATCTTTGTCACTCCCAGACACAATCCACCCTTGCTGTGCGTGATGAAAGACCAGTGCGAGGACGTTCAACGCAATCAAACAGAAATATGCGCAACGCTGATGACGACCTAATGCAATCGTTGTTAATGCAAGTCCTTGCAAGATCGTCGCTGCAATTGCGATCCAGGTCGGCTGCGGAAGAAAACTCGGCATTAAGAGCACCATATCCTGCACGCTGCCAGTAACGACTCTATGTACTACGTGGATGGCTATCAAAATGAGCACTGTCCAACGCAATAACTGCCAACTGAGTACGGCTAATTTTGTAGCGCCGCCCACACTTCTTTCACCCTTCAAACCAGCAAGCGCATGATCAATCCCTACGCCCCTTGTCTGTGTTTGCTTAGCCAAGCTTGAAGCTAAACGTGGCCTCCAATACGACCGCCATGCAAAAATCCGACTAGGCTGATAACGCAATCCGATTGCGAGAAAGCACATCACTAGGCAGACAGCATATTCAGCACCATTTTCTATACCGCCGCTTTGAAACCACCCGAAGCGTGAGTGATAAAAATAAATGGCGCAGGTGTAGATGATGGCAAAACCATAGCTCAAGATGCTCACAAAAAATCCTGAGGCGAGTAAGAGGCTGCCAAACAATTCCATCGCTTGCAACACCAACACGAGAAAATATCCGGCAAAGATCTGCCCTTGCATATTTTCCGCAAACGTCAATACTGTTCCATCGAATAGACGATGCCAACCATGAACGCTGACGAGCAGCGCCAGGAAACAGCGCAACAATATCCAAAGGCGCTCTTCGTCGAAGGTCTTAGTCCAATGCATTTCGCTTACTCCTGATCGAGGTGATTCGCTAAACTGCAATCACGATGACAAGAGTATGCACGAGCAAAAAATCGTGTTCAGTTACTTGGGATGAATGGACGCTCGAAAGTGATTAAGCGTCCAAACTACGTAGAAGCCGAGCGGCAAAGAAGTCAAAAGCAAGGCATGGGTAAGAAAACGTACTCACAATCCAAGTCGATTGTGAGCCTAGAAAAATCTTACTTATTCGTCAGAACGGCGCTGCGACTGTTTGAAGGTATAAGTTAGTCCAAGTACGAGCGATGGAGCAGTTTTCTTTCTGACCAATGGACTAGCCTGATTGGCGGCACCCTCGACCGTCTCGATTCGCAGTCCAGCAAGGAAACGCCAATCGCGATCAAATTGTTTCGAAATCGTGCTCGACAAACGCCACGTCAGTAGCCCAGATTGGGCCTGATAGGCTGGCCGATCTGCCAGTGCTTGATCGGGACGCACTGTGTAAAACACATCAGCAAAACTCTTATTCCCCCACACCGCAGAAATGCCGCTGGAATAGCGCCAACCAGAATCGAAACGATGGCTATGGCTCAGCTCCGGTTCAAATGTAAAACCACGTCGACGGAAACCATCACTGACATCAAAAACTGCACGCAATGGCAACTCTAAGCGCCAGCGCTCCGTCTCGTTGGGTTCATTCAAGTTCCAATTCAAACGTGGCCCAAATTCAACCATGTGGCCGATCGTTTCCATACCACGGCGCGCCAGCACCTTGTCCGAGCTCGAGCCTAAGGTGCCAGAAAATCCAATATCAAACTCAAAGCGCGGCGTCTTGACCGCTCTATAGCCGGTGCCGCCGCGCTCAACCCGTAAGTGCTCACCACGATAAAGAAAGTGCGGCACGATTAGGGCGCGACTAACGTAGGTATCAGAACCTGGATAAGCCGTACGACTGAGGGCGAAGCCAGACACCCCCAACTCCCACAAAGGTAAAGATGCCTCGGGGCCGCGTACCCAATCCGAGCCACTTCCTTGCTGACCTGCTTCTTCAGCCGCGGCATGCGTCGTCGAAGATGAAAGCAATTGCGCGTTTGCTGTGAGACTTATACCTGTCAACATCACAGAGGCCATCATCATGAAGCATTTCGAAAAAGATAAAGCGCGCATAAACCTATCCTTTCATTCAGAGTATTTTCTCGGGTCGGAGATGTATTCAATGACGCGCACGATGAGAACGCCCAAACACCTCAGTTTGGCTTCAGTTTAGCCTAGTCTTGCATTTGCTGCAGGAAACTCTTTGGGCTAGGATTTTGACTCGAAATTTGAACCGATAGGACCGCCATGCTAGAGAGTGTATCGATAAAACTTCGAATCGATCGCCATGACAGGAAATGCGTTCGGCAAAGTCGACCGACCGATTTCGATAAAACCATGTTTTTCATAAAATCGATGCGCGGCGAGGAACTGGGCGGTCGTCCCCAAATAGATTTCGGCAATTTGATGCGTGCGCGCCCATTCGATGAGTGTTTGCAAAAGCATCGCTGCAACGCCATGCTCTCTTCCTCGAAATTCCTTTGCCACAAACATTTTGCGCAAAGCCGCTTGTTGATGGCCAATATCGAGCAAAGCAATACTGCCGACGACCTGACCACAATACTCAGCAAACCAAAAATTACCTGCCCCGTTTTGATAGAACTGTTCAATATTTTGCAGGTCCGGTTGGTCGACTAAGGTGATTGGAATGCCATATTCTTCGCTTTGTATCGAGACGATCATCGCGCCGATAGAATCAGTGTACGGAGCCTCAAATGCTCTCACTTCGGGTTTTTCTGTGGGTTTCACTGCGGGTTTTACTTCGAACATCAATTGTCTATCGCCTTTCCGTATTAAACTAAACCAAATCAAACAAACTCAATTCAATTGAAATTCCTGCACCACCTGCCAAGCACAGTTTGGATATTGTTCTATCCACGCTATCTTAGAAAATTCAATCGAAAAGTGTTGTGGCAATGTTGAAAAATCCAAACTCTGATTGGCGTCGGTGCACGGATTTCGAGGGTGCGCCAAGGTGATATGTGGAGCCATACGGCGCACTTGAGGTGGCGCCGATATTGGTGTTGATGGTGGTAATAAGAGGAGTTGTCGTAAGCGCTGATACGCTGCCTCGCCATCGACACAATCAAGAAAGATTCCATGCCCATCGCCACGCCGCGCAGCGCCAAAACGTAAAGACAAAGGAAAAACTCCCTGATGCGCGTTTCGTGAAAGTTGGTGCAAACGCTCCACAATACTTGTCATCTCAAGTAACTCATCGTCTCGGCACAAAGTCACATGCGAAGCAATCAAGTTGGCTTGAACGGGATCAAGAATCGCCCGACATTGATCAAGCTGAGCGCACATAGGCGGCGGTACAAATAAGCTAAGTTGACGACGAATGTGCATACCTGCGCTTCAGCAATCATGGATGTAAAGAGGTCGCCATCAGGATCTACTGCCCCGTATGAGCTGTTACCCGCTAACTATTGACCTGCGGGAGGTTGCCACAACTCGATTTTATTTCCTTCGGGATCAATTACCCAACCGAATTTGCCGTATTCGGAATCATCGACTTTATCGAGTACTTCGCACCCCTCTTCACGCAGAGCCGCTAACAAGGCATGCAAATCGTCAACTCGATAATTGATCATGAAAGGCGCTTGGCTTGGAGAAAAATGATCTGTCTCAGCACTACCAATTGACCACACCGTCGTGCCGCCGCAAGCTTGCCCATTCTCGTCGCTCCAAGAAAAGGCTGTGCCGCCCCACACTTGCACATCGATACCCAAATGACGTTGATACCATGCGCGCAATGCAGGTGCATCTTTGGCTTTGAAAAAGATCCCACCGATTCCAGTCACTCGTTTCATACGTTTCCCCTCTTAAAGTTCTTCATAGACTCAAGTCTGCAATGCCAAATACAGGCTTGAACTTAACAACACCACAAGGACTGGCACCCACAGACGCCGTTCGCGTTTGCTTGGTGTCGCAGAATTCGCGACCACACCCAAGGCACAATACGCGACGACGATCCAAATTCCTTTTTGCGACCATTCCGACCATGCCTGCATCGCAACGCCAGCGCGGGCTAAGGCAATCCCCACGAAGAACGCAATAATGAAGATGGAAATTACTGGAATTAGTCTTACCCTTGCCGGTAAAGCGCCACGCCACTTTCCACCTAGCGTCCACTCGCCCCAAGGTGCACCGAACACCAAGGCGAGTTGAAACAAAATGACGAATACACTAAGAGCAGTAAACACAATTGCGGCAAACATGAACTTATCCCTCTAACTCGTTTCAGCATCCTGCACATAGCAGGTGCAGACATCTTAGTAGGAATGTTAAGGGAGTATGGCAGATCTGACTAGGCTTTTGGTCACACTAGGCACATAAACAATCCCACTTACGCAATCCCACTTAGGCAATCCCACTTAGTCAATCCCACTTACGCAATCCCATTCAAGAAATCAATGATCTCATTTGAAAAAGATATGCCGCAAAAACTTGTTTAGGGCATGTGCTGCATTTCAAACAGCATTTGTCGTGTTCGCAAACTTAACACGCGTCCCAAATCTTCCAGAACTGCACATGCGATTTTTGGATGTTTCTCGATCAATACTCCAAAGTCTTTTTTACTCAAACTCCGTAACTGGCACTCACTGACTGCTGTGACCGTTGCCGATCGTGGCAAGCCATCGAGGAAGCTCTGTTCACCAAACACCGTGCCCGCTTCGAGCACGGCCAACTGCTGCTTCGTACCATCGGCACGCGAGACAGAAACGTCGGCGCGACCATCGGTGAGGATATACAAATTTTTATCGGCATCACCACTCTTAATAATCGCTTCTCGTGGTGCAAATTTTTTCAGTTTTGTGACCTTCAATAGAGCAGTCCAATCTTCATCAGACAGCTCTGCCAAAAATTCGCTTCGCTCGACTTTCGTTTCCAAAGCCGTGCTCGCACCAGCCTTAATCACTTTGCTAGCACCGTCAGCGAAGAAGAGACCTTTACGTTTCACATCCAGCGCGACAAAGGCTAGGCGTGTCAGCGGTTCTGGTGCACCGCCAAACTTGCCGGAACACAGATCAACAATAGAATCAATCGAACCGGGATACACCAACACCGGCCAATCGCGCTCACGCAAACAGGCGAACAAGGCGGATTCTTCGATCAAATAACGACGACACATAATCGCTTCAGGTGTTGAATTTGACTCCTGCCCTTGCCCTTCCAACTTATCACCGCGTCCGAGGTAAGCACGTGCAAAGCCTTCGACGGATTCTTGAAAATCTTTGCTGTTCGCGTACAAGTTGTCTAACGCAGCGAGATGAATGGGAAAGGACGCATCGTTAGCGATCGCCGAAAGGGGTAGAAAATGGAATTTACAAGCGTGTGCGTATTGACGGAACAAGGGCGCATAGGCCGCTTCGAATTCCTGTCCTGCCAGCAAGGCTTGTTGTAGTGCCTGTTCGGGTGGCAGCTGATGCAATAACTCTAGTGTCAATCGATACACTTGGTCGCCAATGACGACTGCACATTCATCGTACTCAGCACTAATCCATTCTAGGCAAGCCTCTAGGCGTGCACCTTCTAGATTATGGGTACCCAAGGAAATGCCTAGCATACAACGCTTATCACTACTGAGCACATAAGAGGCGGGCGCACTTTTGGCCAAACTTGCCTTGTAACGATGGGTACCGAAATCGATCGCACCCGATCCCGGACGCAGTTGGCTTTGCGCCAAGCTATCGTTGTCCGCCATAGCAAAAACTCCATGAAAATTTACGACCGCTGAAGTGTCTATGAAGTCTCAAGAAAGCGCAAGAAGCTGATACCAATTTACGACATCATGAAATGCACGAATGTGGCAGGCGCTATGATTTACGAGGGCGAGGACGATGTGAAGAGGAAAAAATTGCGGCAGTCGATACTACGGCAGGCGAACCTGCGGCAGTCGATACTGCGGCAGGCGAACCTGCGGAAGTTTAAAGGGAGCGACTCATTCAAGCCCCCTTCGCTCACTTTGCCATCACAAAGCGAGCGCTTTGCTTGTATCTCAAGCACTAATCGTGGTTCTTATTTTTCCCACGACCATGGCCATTGCCGTTGCCGTTACCATTCCCATTGCCATTGCCTTGGCCCTGCTGCTCTTGCCCCAAACCACGGAACTGTAAATCACCGCGTTTGAGCGCATGAAACTCGGCCGATCCAAGTTTGATTCCTAACTCTTGCGCTAAGGCTCCCCACCCTAGACCTTTTCCTTTTTGATAAATGGAATAGACATTATCAATAGGCTGGCGGGACCATTGACCAAGTTGAAAAATCATAAATGCATCGGCAGCAGAATTTGTTTTTCCGAGTACCACCCGGACTTGCGCCTCTGGCACACCGAATTGTGCGCTGACTTGCACCGCGAAGCCATTCATATCCGCTCTCGCTTGAACGTTCACACGACTCAAGAAATCATCTAAGCTGGCATGCGCCAGAGGTGTTGCCAGCATCGCAGCGGTGAACAAACTTAACAAGACACTAGACATCATTTTCTTCTTTAACATTTTGCTCTCCTTGTTTTTCCTACTGGATGAATTGCTTGGTGTGAGGTAGCTTTGTGTGAGGTAGCTCACGCACACCGATCGACATGTCACTGCGGTGCCAATTCAAACTATTCCAAGGTACTCATTTTACTGTTTAGGCGCATTTGATTGAAGCATCTCTTCAAGTAAAGTCTGTACCTTGCGCACGTCCGCAATCGCCATAAAACCCTGCATTTTGGTGCGTCTATCGCCATCACTATCGTGGTAGACACTGGACTGCAGGATCAAATTACCATAACCATCAGCACGCTCAACCCGCTCTATCGTACCCAGATCCTTGGGCAGATAGGTCATTACCTTGATCGTCGTCTTCCCAGAAATACTCAATGCACGTTGATCGGTGATAGCGTACAGAATGTACTGCGCGCGCATTCGCATCCAAATGGGTGAACTCAATCCAGCGAGACCAACCAAAACAAAAGGCAAGCCAAAAAGTGGAAAAGCATCCCAGCCGCTATGGAAGTTAGGGAAACGAAATCCCGATGCGGCGGCCATCCAAAAGATCGCGAAGGCGGTCCACGGAATAAAGAAAACCCAAATAACCATGGATTGTCGCGCATAGCGAGACGGTTCCGGCTGCCCGACCCATTTCACAAATTCACCAGGCTTCAATTCAGCCTGCAGCCGACCTTGCATTTCGTTTGAAATTTGATGTGAGTACAAAGAGATTTCCAATCAAAAGAAGCGCACAAGAAAATAGCATCAGAAAATCGCATCAGAAAATCGCATCAGAAAATAGTATCGATGCGTGGCGAAATTTTACCCAAACACCGTCACTGTCTGCCGACTAATCGCCACGAGTCGACCGCTCTCGTCCCAAATATGTGCGGCGATATGGCCATAACCATTTCTTGCGCTCTCAGTTTGAGCTCGATATTGCCACCATGGATTGGCGGCTTCACTTAAAACGGCGTCATCAATCGCGGGGAACTCCAAAGTCCAAGTCAAACTACTGGCGGGATTAGGCTGCTTCAACATTTGTAAAATCGCTGGTGGCCAAGCATCAATCAAGGCCACTAAATCGAGTAAGCGCGCTTTTTCCGTCGTAACTCCAGCGCGTGCATTCCAGCGCATCCACCCATCCATATGGGAGCGGCTAGAACCACTAAATGGCAAATCACAGCCGGTAATACGGAAATCGATCTTGCGCGTGAATTCCGGCACGATGCCTTCGAAATAAGGAATGGCTTGACCACTGCCAGGTGCACCGATATCAGGCGCTTTCCACGACTCCACCACCACGCTCGAACTACGTGCCATGCCAAAACTTGCCAGCGCACTCAGCACCACTTGACCGTGTTGACGCATGGTGCACTGCATTTGAATAACCGACTTACCAGCTCGCAATACCTCACTTTGAATCTCAAGTTGGCCAACTTCCACGGGAGCCACAAACGAGATCGTCAGTGCCCGTATCACAGGGCCCAACTGTGTTGCACTCGCACTTGCTCGATCCTGCATTTTCCCTTCGAGATGGGCCAATACCATCGCCCCGAGCAAGCCACCAAACAAGGCGCGGCCCTGCCCCCAGCCTTCCAATACCTCGACTTCACTTTGCAATCGCGCTTGCGCAATCATCTGTTCAAAACTCATACACTCACCTTCACTGAAAAACGCATTCTCTCTCACCATCGAGCTCGACGCTCATTTCATCACGAACCGTGGCAAATCATCTGCGCGCAACTCTAGCACATTAATGCCGAACGATAGGCGAAGGTATCGGCTGTGGTGTTCCACAAACCTCGACGCCACGCTCTAAATATCACTTGCCTAGTTTGGTCGCATTCGCGAAAATACTTAGCACTCACGAAAATGATTTCAAACGCCGCGTTCCCTATCGTTCTTAGTTTGCATTTTCATTCAATGATTTACGTCGAAGCATAACAAGTCACTAAGAAACACTTAGAGAAACTAAGAGACACTAAGAGACACCATGAGCACACTCACTATTGAAGGTCTTGATCAAGCTGGTGTCGATGCGCTCATGGCGATCGCTACGGTACGTAAGTTTCCCCGCAATGCCATCATCGTCAATGAAGGCGATCAGGCGCATAGTGTGTACTTCATTGTATCGGGTAGCGTGAAAGTGTATCTGTCTGACGAAAACGGCAATGAAATCACGGTCGCCGTCACCAGAGCCAACGATTTCTTTGGTGAGATGGCGATTGAAGAAGCCTATCGATCTGCGTCGATTATGGCGCTCGAGCCATTAACTTTGGCGATCGTTCGTATTGAAGACTTCAAGGACTTCCTAGGCGGCCATCCAGATTTTGTATTCGCCATGCTGACCAAATTGATGCGTCGCACCCGAGTCGTCACCAAAAACTTCAAAGGCATGGCCTTGCTGGATGTGTACGGGCGCCTCGCTGCCTTACTCAATGAACTGGCGGTCGATCACATCATCGAAGCCCCTCCCACACAACAAGACATGGCAAACCGAATTGGCTGCTCTCGCGAAATGGTCAGTAAGATTTTGAAAGACCTCAGCGCTGGCGGCTATATCGAATGCTCACGTCGCCACATCATCCTCAAACGCGCGCTGCCAGCCGCTTGGTAATATGAAGGCGAAGCATTTTGTAAGAGGATTGAGACTACCATCAGCAAGCTCGCCCTCCTTTGCATTCCGCCGCCCCTAGCCAATTCAAGTTCACTCTCTCGCCTGCTCAATATTGCCATTTTCACCATTTCGGTAATATTTCACATTTAATTCGATAAATTCCTCACAGAAACATTTCCGCTAGGAATTTAAGATTTCACTACGCGCTGCAATTCAACACTCAGCAAGAGTTTGCAATCAACTAGCACGTTCTTCTTGCCCATGCTCGAGACCAACCATCGACACATTCGGAATCATCATCGATGCGGTAACGAGCGATGCACGAGAAGACCCCATTTAGACCACATTTTGGATTTTCACATTTTTATCTTTTGAATTTTGGAGTACTGAATGAAACACCTCATCAAAGCTATCATCACTACCGCCGCAACATCTGCACTCACGTTTGGCATTGCCAGTGCAGCACATGCAGACAACTACTTAACGCATGCAAATTTTGCAGAGCAATTGATCACCTATGTTCAACCAGCCAACAATGTTTACGATAGCAATCCCACCATCGTCACTTGGGCTGGCGTCAACGGCGCGAGCATTTACCAAAACCGTTCTACTTGCTCACCATTCGTCACCCGAGTCATCAAAACCGCCTATAACATCAGCGACACTACGTACAAAAATTGGTTTGGTTCGACAAGCCCGAGCTCAAGCCAATACTACGATGCCATCATTGCGCAAAATCACTTTCAGCGCATCATGACACCACAAAACATTCAACGTGGTGACTTAGTAGCGATTAACTATCTGCCATGCGCGAACAAAGATTCCACGGGTCATATGATGATGGCGATGTCTGCAGCGGTAAAACGCAGCGTAGATACCGCCCCGATCATTCCTGGCACTGAACAATACGAATTGAGCATTTCGGATTCATCAAGCAGCAATCATCAAGCCAGCGATGCGCTCGGCAATACTTACAATGACACGCGCGGTGAAAATGGCAGCGGCGCTGGCACTGGCACGATTCGTCTGTATAAAAATGTGCAAACTGGTCAAATCACGGGCTATACCTGGTCCATGTCTTCGGCCTCTGTGTACTACAGCATCGATAGTTGCCGTGTGATTGCGGTTGGCCGCTTGCAATAATTTCTTGTGGAGGAACCGCAGATGAAAACCGCTCTTACAAATTTCGCACACGCCTCGGCCTTGTTACTCGCCTTAGCCATGTGTGCCTGTAGCAAGCCCGAAGCGACCATCGCCGATCACGGCGGCGTGCAGGCAAGCAAAACAAGTAGCGTCAATCATCATGCGGTTCAAGTGGCACAACACATTCCGAATATTGATGCACGCGGACAGATGGCTGACTTTGCCCGCATCTGGTCCGGCAGTGTCGCGGCGCAAGAAGCGATTGGGAGTGCGAGTGGGAGTGCGAGTGGAAGTGCCAGCGCTGTAGCAGAGTTCAAACCGCAGCAGCGTATTCAAGACACCGCAGAGTTCAAACGATTGCAAGGCATGATGAACGCAAACGACTTTGAACGGGCGAAACAATTAGCAAGCACGCCCGAGCTCAAGGCAGCGGTCGAGCTTGAACAGCAAATGCATACCGAGATGTTAAAAGCAGAACAGATTACAGCCACTTTAGACCGCGAGAAAAGTAAATCCAAAGAGCCTTGAATCGAAAGGGCCTTGAATCGAAGAACCTTCATGGCTTTAAAGCTCTTGGCGAGGACTAATTATTCTATCGTGAAGAGCAGATGGCTCAAGAAACCTCATTCGACTTTCTTACTCAGCTTCACAGAAGTCGCGATGATCTCACATGGTGCTGTGCCTAAACGTCCATACTTACCCTCGGGGCTAAGGTAGCCTTCGACATCTACTGAAATAGTTTCAAGCTGCGCACGACCACCTTGAGTCGCGATGCCTTCAATGGCATTGTCCATCGGTGACAACCAACAACTCATGCCGTTTTGCATGGTCAACAGGCTCGATTCAAACCCAAGCTGCCACTTACCGTTCGTGCTCAATTTTGTATAACCGAAACCCGCAAGTATGTAGTCACGTTTCTCTGGAAATTTTTTCCACAATTCCGCGCCAGCTTTATAGCCAGCCTCAAAAGGATCTGCTGATTCTGCGCTGAGATTATCGGTCTCGCCCACATCACCATAGCCCTGCTTGAAGCCACCGATAAAAGTCTGTTCGGCATTCACCCGCACCTTCGGGCTCATCAAACTTGAGTGGGTTCTCAGATACTCGGATGCCATTTGTTTGACTTCGACATGCGCCCCAATCGGTTCCACCGCAGCTTGCGTGGGTGCTTTAGCTTTTGCTTTGGTCGCGGCCTTAGTTTGCCCCTGAGACTGTCCCTGAGTTTGCCCCTGAGTTTGCGCCTGAGCCAGGAGCGGCATTACCATCAACATACATAAAAAAATCGGACGCATGGTTTACCTCGTCATCTCATCAGTCAAAAATTCACGACCAAAAAATACCTAAAAAATTGCCCACAACTGCTGCTTCAACAATGACACGACCACACAGCGTCAATCCGATGTCGAACTATATCCCTTGCAAAACTCAGTTCTTTGCCCCAAACAAGGCTTGGCGCATTGCCGCTGCACTGCCTTGAACATCTTTCAAACGCAAAAACCACTTACCGTCCACACGAATCATGCGTTCACGATCACTTTCCAAATCCTGTCCATTTACTTTCAAATGATAGGTAATGCTCGCTTCATTTTTAGGACTAAACTCGACTTTATCAATCATCATTGGAGCACGTTGAAGAATTTGAAGTGCCTCAGGTGATGCGGAGAATCCGAAGCGGGTCACTCGCTCAAAAACATCGCGCGTCGAAAGATTGCCACGCTGATCTTCTGCAATTCCCGAAAAGAATGTCTTACCGACTTGCCGCACCTTTTCATCGCGGCTCTGCAATGCCTCTTCGAAGACCGGCACGAACTCCTTCTTCATCGCCAGTAAATCGCTCTCATAGATGTATTCCACGGCTTGGTCAAATTTACCAAAACAAAAGGCCGACCAATAACTACGAAACTGCTTCTCAACAAGCTTGCGCTCACTCGCAAAACTGTTGGGCGCTGCCAGTAAGGCAAGCATACTCAAAACAATACAAAGCACATGCTGCATCGACAAGGCACGCGAACGTTTCAAGTTAAAAAAAGAAGATGATGGTCGAGTAATCGTTTGAGCAAGCATGAGATGAAATGAAGAAAAGAAGATGAATATTTTGCGAACGCAATACAAAGTCTACCGCTTGGGATAATATCATCATTCGAGAAGCACATCAGACACCAGCTCTGTCCAAAACGACACTCTAGTAGGCTTTATCATGATTGCAAACACACACATCTATAGCAGCGCTCTCTGCGAGCATTTACAGGTTAATCGATACAAATTTGCCGCGAACGATGTTTTAGATTTTGATCGATTGGAAGCCGAGATCATGGCCTTCGCTGATCGATTTGAAGAAATCGCAAAGGAGTTCGCGAAGAGATCTGCCGAGAAAAATGCTGAAAAAAAAGCTGAAGAGAAGGCTGATTTTTAGGTGCAAAGAGCTTTTCCCGAGGACAAACGGCAACATGCTCAATCATCAGAGCAAATTACCAGCGCGATTGAACAGAGCCAATCACGCTTCGATTATTCGCGCTTTGTAAGAACACGCTCGGGAATTCTCTGGCGTCGAAATAGAAGACGATCGTCTCGCCTTCAAACATCCAAGTGGGTGCTTCGTTAAACTTTGCCAAGCGCACTTGATAGTCGAGCTGGTACTTTCGAACGGCATTCACAGTTTGCGCGCTGAGACCTTCGATGTGTTCTCGATTGATCGAGAAAATGTCGTCTGCAGAACACGATAATAGCTTTCGCCGCCAATATGGATTTTGACTCACATCCAACACCACAAAACTCAACCAAAATCGATGGAACTTTTTTCTTTGACGAGACTTGCGGGGATACATAGTCAAAATAGAAGGAAAGATTGAACGCAAGATGCAAGATCAAGATGAGCTAATACAGCATATCTCACCTTAATATAAGTTACCAATGCATACTCTTCCAAGCTAACAACATGCGACCAACAAGCGTCGCCAGAATGCATTGAACACCATGGAAGAGCGGCCCGGCAATCAGTACTACGCCATGACCCAAGTTCTGTTGAAATCCGATCCAACCATAGACGTGAATCAGCATGGGAAACAATACGAAACCAAACACTACGCAAAGGCCGACGCTCCAAAATGTGTATCGTCTTTTGGCCGAAGCTTCTGTTAGTTTGCCTTTACGAATTTTCAGTTTAAATCTCAATATCATCCCCACCATTACCAACAAATTGAGAATCAATGATGTGTAGAATGCAGCGTCATCCATTTTATTGAAAAAATCTTTAAGAGGATTATGATGAAAATTCGGTGCCCTTACTTTTCCCATTCAAACCAGAACCTGCTTCGTACTATAAGATCAGGCTAAGTCAGATCAGAACCACAAGAATATCAGTCCCCCACCCAATGCAAATGCAATTAAACCAATCGACAAGAATGCCAACTTTCTATGGGATGCAAAGAGCGTCCCAGCGATGGATCCTGAAATCACGAGTCCCAAAGTGCCAAACAAAATCTTTTGATGTGTTGATGCATTTTTCCTACTTCGAACTTGAGTTGGAAAACTTATACCTTCTCCGCCCCGGATTTAGTTTTGACGTCAACGAACGCTGACGCACCAAAATAAAATGCAATGACCACACTCGTCACGGTTGTAAAGCTGGTGAGCATGGTTTCCGTGACGGGCGGCAGCTTATCTGCGCCGTTGATGAAATGCGCGACGATGCCGACCAAGACAAGATATTGAACTATCACAGCAGCTGCAATCGTCTGGCGCAAACGCTCATTATTGCTACCATTTGCCTCAAGTGAGGTACCACGATCACTCAGTAGTGCGAAGAAAGTGATAACCCCTGCTGCCGGCGTACAAAACGCCAAGGGCGCTGGGTTCCCTAAATAGCGTACCAAAATCAAGCAGACTATTATCACGAGCATAATCAGCGCAGCGACAACGTAGTTACGATGAAGTTTCATAGCAATCGGTATCCCCAAAAAAAATGATCAAAGCAATCAAAATGGATCAACATTTGCGATTCAATCAGCGCACTTTTCATAATCCATATCGTGGCAATACAACGCACTCACCCTGCTAAATACAATTGCTGTCAGAAAAAAATGAACGAACTTAACTGAATACAAAATTGAAAATTAGGTCTTGTGCAGATGGATGCTCATCGATTCTAAACTTGTTTACTCAGTTATTTTTCTTTTCGATAATTTACTGTTGCAAAACAAGTCTAAAACAAGAAAGACAATGATCTACGAACATTATCTGTCAACAACCAAACGATTCCTCATCAGCCAAACCAGGTGCGCGCGCCGTGTGGATCGCAACGATGCCCAACGATAGACGTTCAAAATCCACCTCTGTAAATCCTAATTGTTTCATTTCCTGCGCCAACCCCTCTGCGCTCGGAAAATCTCGTATACCTTGCAACAAGTACTTGTAAGCCAATGCGTCACCGCCGGTCGCCAACCAACCGAGTACCGGCATGCAGACCGACATGTACAAGAGGTAGAGTCGATGTGCGAAGAACCAAGGTATATTGGACACTTCTAACACAATCAGACGACCGCCTGGCTTCAGAACTCGCAACGCCTCTTGCAAAGCAAGGCGCCGATCACAGATCTTGAGACGAAGCGAAATCGAATAAGCATCGGCACTGTGAGTGGCCACCGAAGGCATATTCTCTGCATCAAGCAACTTTAACACGACTAAATCAGCATGCGCAGACAAGTGCGACTGAGCGATCGCTAACATTTTCGCGCTCACGTCCGAGGCAATGATCGTGCTAGCGCTCTTTATCAAGCGCTAGCACTCGCAAAATGATATCGCCGGTACCAGTTGCACCATCGAGCAGCACATCCCAACGCTCACTCGCGATGCGTTGCGCAACGCGGCGCTTCCACTGTCGATGAATGCCCAAGCTAAAAACATCACAGAGACGATCGTAGCGAGACGCGATACGACCAAACACATCATCCGCTTTCCATTGAAAATCTGCCGCGTTACTGAGTTTTGAAGATTCAATCTTGGTCATAACAGCTTTCGGGAAGTGAAAATCAAACGTGTGACTCACGGGCTAATGTTTTAGTTGGAAGAGTTTAGGCATCAAAGATATCGAAACTCAAAGACAAACAAAAGCAGCACTCGCGAAAACAATCCCAAACAGACCACCTAAAATGGCTTCGATCGGCGTCAACATGACCTCGTCCATCTTTTGAAAGCGTTTTACATTCGCGAGCCCGTAAAGGGTCCAGCCGACCAAAAACACCATAAAGGTGATGGGCAACCAAGACGGTATGTGGGCTGCCTCCTGCCTTAAGACATACAGCGAAACGCCGCCCCAAATCCACTCGATCAAGGAAAAAAGAACAGCACCAACAGAGGCTCGCCCCCTGCGCGCAAGAAAAAGGAGACCATCAAGCAATTGGACAATTCCGACAACTACGGAAAGTGGTAAATAGTATTCGATCATGTGGTTCCAAGATTTAGTGTAGTGCTCATCTGAATCGAACTGCCTTGGCTAGAATCAAGTGAAATTCCTAAATTATTCAATTCATTTTTCGACACACAATGATGCCAGCCACTTTGCACAGGGCACCCACCAAATATTCACGTCGTGGAGAATTGCTGCGGGTTATTTCGCATCTGCGTTGGCTGTGTTTGAAGTCTTCACAAGGTTTGCGCATCGAAAACACAAGGAAAAATTTATTTTGAAATGTTGTCGCTATTCACAAGTTTCCAGACCTCTTCCATAATAATTCCAGAAGCATTATCAGGATGTATGTCTTTCTGGCCGACACGTTCGGCACAAGATAAGCGAACTGGTGATTGATCTTTCCACAAACCAAAGCTATTTCGTATGCCCATTCCCCAAGAAAAATGAAACAGCGCCAAACCCTCTTTCTTAGTTTTCCTCAAAGTCTCACGGCTTTTCTCATCGAGCTTACGTGCGATTTTCTCAATCACTTCTTGGCAGCTTGTTGGCTGCGTTTCAGTATTTTTCGCAAGCTCCATTTCTTGAGTCGTTTTTTTCACTGGATCAGCACATGCGAGAAGAGAGGCTGAAAGGCAAATCATCAATAAGGTTTTCAAGCTAATTCCTTTACATATTTATTCGGTGGCCCGACCGAGCGCGGGTGCAGCTTCGCATTAACAATCCAAACGGGTACATCAGGTTTTGGGTCGAAAGCATTTTATTTGTTCGCCCTATCAAGTGCAAATATAAGTCCTTGGAATTGGCCTTCAGAGTTTACCGTAGATTCGCCTAGATACTGCTTTGCTTGGAAACGATGATAGCGCTACACAGCTGGTCGGCAATGGATTGAGTCATGAACCACGCAGTATCCGACCAGCCCAAAGGAACGTCATGTTAGCCTGCCTTGATCATGCGCTTTTAGCTCCTTGTTCAGCTTCACGTAATGGTAAGTCTTGATTGCAGATGCCACGATAAAATAGGCGATCACCACAAAGAACCCGAGGTTTGAACTAAGCATGTTTAGCGGCCATGCGACTGCTACGTAAAAACACTGTGTGAGGGGAATCGCTGGAAATATAGCAGCACCTGCATTTGGCTCTCGCCCATTATTTACGTGTACAACATTTCCCCGAACGCATTCTAAGATGAAGCCTAAAAAACATGAGCCAACGGAGAGAACAATCAAAAAGAGGTACATAGTCATACGCTTAAAGTGTAAGTGGAGAGGCCCCGCATTGAGACGCGGTCTAATTGCATTGAGTAATTAAGCGGCTGGGGACCACACTCACTTCCATAACTCCCACCACTTTTTGGTCGGCGCGAGCTCGGAAGGTGCCGCGCCAAGATCTAGCCATCCGACCTTATCACCGATTAACTCCCAAAGAGGAAGAAGTACATCTGGTGAGTCAGTCCCAACCTTAATAAGGCCTAGCAAGGAATCCGTGGCAAAGGTCACTGAAGCACCATTAACGAGATACTTCATTTTGACGAAGTCTTCGTACGGTTCGAACGGCGGAACATGATCCGGTATCGTCTTATATCCAAATTCGTTTGCCATTTCCAAAAATCGACAGACAACCTCACGCCATTCATGGTTGTCAGCATTGAAGTCTCGCTCGTAGCAAATCAGTAGATCCTCATATTGGGGCGCATGCGTCTCGGATTTATAGAGAGAGAACATCAAGCCACCAAAAGATTAGCTAAACGGTCGCGCGCCAGCATAGTTCGGTGACGGCCACAGGTCAGAAAGAACCTGAGTGTGTTGTGTAGCCCAGAACGATGAACTACCCGAATCAACGGTAACATCGTTGATTCCGTATTGAGCGTTAAATTAAGAAGCGTCTCCATCATCTCCGCCTTCGTCAAAACCATCAGTCGAACTTGCCCCTGAGAAGCAATGCCGATCGCCCCAATCACCGGGCTCTTCATTTAACGCTTCGCGTAATTTTCGATCACGTGCAGCATCCCAAATAAAGCATGCACCAAAGACTAATAAGGTACAAGCCCAAAAGTACCATTCCAGACCTAGAAGTCGATACCCTATTGTGCCTATCGTGGCACCGTAACCTCAGAAGATTATCCCGATAATGTCTTTGATCTCCACAGAGGCTTAACGCCCTGGTTAACCGGCGCCGGAGCACGAAGTGCGGAGGGCACCGACATAGGCCATGAAAATGCCGAAGGCATGGACTATGTTGGCGTCCGTGTTGAACCCCCAGTTAGGCTGGGGAGCGTAGTGGAAGGTTGGGGCGACAAGAGGTATGGAGCGAGGACTGCGCATAGCTTGCCTGTTAACGAATAATGGCTGCGCTTACCAATCCCTGTATATCAGCAGTTGGTGAGTCTGCTGTCGAAAGCGTGAAGAGCATCTTCCTCTCCGAACCTTTGAGAGACCACTCGTATGAAAGAGTGCTTGCCATACCGTTCAGTTTTGTTTGATAGCTCGTTTGTTCAACCTGGCGTGCAATGAATGGAGGCGGGGCAGTTGCAACCAATTTTTGGAAACGTGAGATTGCTTCTGGTCCGCTTACTCTTCGCGCGTAGACAGCGCAGAAGTTTTTGTCCGTATGTATGCTGAGAACAAAGGTGCCATGTTTATCTGGCACCGGCCAGGCCTTGCCCTGCCTTCCAGCTAAGAAATGCTGCGCCTTTTCGGGTGGGAGGCTCGGTACGGACTGGAGTTGGCTTTCTAATGCCTCAAGCTTGGACAAATGCTTAAAACAGGTAGTCGCAAAAATGTTTGCGTAAGAGTCTGCTTGCTTAGAGGAGTCCTGAGCGCTGACCTGAAATGACAAGCAGATTGTCGCAATGAAGAAGGAAATGCGAGTGATCATTTGTGGCCCACTAGTTGATCAGGCGGTGCATTGAGGCTAACCTAACGAAGCTGTATAAAAACCCAAAAACTAAGCAACACATGTGCTGGCGTCTCTGAATTCTTCACAAGATTAGTAAAATTTAATTTCATAAGCAGCAATGTGCCATAAATCGTCTGTCTGAGGCAAGCATAGGGGCGATTTGTGCTTTCTTCTCGACCTCTTCGCTCACATCGCATATCGGTGATGCGCTAATTTCTCGATGTTATGCACGAGGCAGTACAGGTGCCATTGGGTATTCACTTTCTTTTGTCCGCGTAACGTAAAACGATCGAGCTTTTTGTTGTAGCGAAGATTGCCGAATACGGGTTCGACGGTTGCTAGTCGTCTGCTGTATTGTTGGCGTCCTTCTGCGCTATCAATGCGTTGTTTCATCGCTTCCGTGTAGCGCATCGGAGATGTTTGTTTTTTGTGGAAGATCGCAACTTGTCGCACTTCGGTTTTTTCAGGCGTACGCAAGCATTGTTGGCGAAGTTCACATGGCAGGCAATCGCGCTTTGCACCGGTGAATTTATGGTGCTATCGACCATTCACGGTGCAATGACTTCCGTTACTATAAAGACGTTTTCCTGCAGGGCAAATGGCGCAATTCTCTTCAACGAGATGCGTAAAATCGCTTGGCCTATAAAGGCCTTTTCGTTCTTGGTTTGAACTCGCTTTATTCCACAATGGGTCTGGGAGTTCTTTATATTTGGCTTGCTCTTTGAAACGTTCATCTCGTCGACGCATCAGACCATCGGCAATCAACGCAGGAATGCCTTGCTCAAACAGTGCTTTCACATTCGCTTCGCTATGGTAACCCGCGTCAGCAGTAATCACTGTTTCGCGTCGCCGAATTTGCGAGGTTTGTTCAATCATTGGCAACAAGATGCTCTGTTCACTTCCTGAACTATGCGCCTGCGCGGCGACGATAATCTGGTCTTGGCTATCGACCGCGGCAACTGCGGTGTAGCCTTGAATGACGCCTTTTGATGTTGCCATCTTTGCGCTTTCATTGTCGGTCACATTACTTTTCCGCAGGCTCCCTTTTTCGCTTTTCCGTTCTGAATGCGTCGCCAAAAATGTGCGAATGCGTGACGCTTCATGTTGCAGTTTGCGAATCTGTTTTTGCTCCCGCTCGTTGATCTCTAAAGGCTCTTTGTCGTTACCTTGGTGCGACGCCATGATCCGCCTAATCGCCTTCTCCATGCGTTCTGCCTCATGCGCGAGCTCAGCATGTGTGCCGCTGCGCTGTTTGGACGCATTGCTAGGGAGCTTCACGCCATCAATCGCAAACATCTGTCCACCAATTAAACCCTGACGCTGACAAATCATCAGTACTTGGGTGAATAGTTGCGCAATTTCTGTTTCCAATTCGCGAATGAATTTGGCAATCGTCGTGAACTGTGGCGCGCTGTCACCCGAGATCGCCATGAACAGAACATTCTCACGACAGGCACGTTCAATCGCCCGGCTTGAATTCATCCCTCGACTGTACGCAAGCAGGATGATCTTTAACATCACAGTAGGATCATAAGCAGGTGCGCCTGTTTGATCGTTGCAATAGCGAGCAACGATGGCAGCACAGTCAATTTCTTGATCGATCAGGTAATCCAAAGCAAACTCAAAACTACCTGGTATCAACTGCGCTTGTAAATCAATCGGAATAAATCGCGGTTGTCGATCAATAACTTTAAAGCGAGCCATACGTTCTCCTTGTGGGTTGAGGATTGAACGTATACCTCGTTGAGGTCGTTTACATTGTTTGGGATTTTTTATGACTGAAGGACTAAAAATACAGCCTCAACGCCCAAGGTAAGCGGCGCCGGAGCCCGACAGGGCGGAGGGTACCAATACTGGCCATGAAAATGGCGAAGCCATGGCCAGTATTGGCGTCGGCTTGACCGCACAGTTAGGCGCTGAATTTTGGGCCTTGGTGGTGCGCTTCATTGTTGATTTTGCGCTGGTGGATGGAGTTAACAACTTATACATGTTTGCCCTTGAAGTTCTACCAGCCGATGAACTGATCACTTGGCTCCTCACCGTACCTGATCTCGGGAAGAGCGTCTCCGGTCTTGGTGTTGGCGTACTGAGATTCGGCCGGATTTTGAACTTCGGACCACAGGAAGCGGTCGTTTGGCTTGCGAGCGCTTTTGGCCTTTGAAAGTTTGTCACCCCAGAACTTTGCGTCTTCCGCCGATTTCGCCACAACCCAGAAGCATGCAACCCATTCCCGGTCTTCATCCTCTGGCATAGCGGATTGATCACGAAACCAACTCACGTAGAGCCACTTCTGTGTTTCCATGGCAAGTGCCTAACGTTTGAATTCAGCGGACGCCGAAGGCGTCCGCTGCAATGACAGGTTCGACATCGGCAACGCCACCAATGCTAGAGAACGGCTTCGCGCCTCTGCAAAATATCTCGTCATTGAGAGCCTTGTACGGCCCGGAGCACGTACTCACCGTTAAAGGTGAAAGGCGCAATGCGCTTCGCGTCTGTGTTGTCGTAATGAATGTCCACAACCATGTGCAAACCGCTGAAATTAATTTTTCCAAAGTGGCGGTAGCCGCCGCCAGACGCCGGGAAGATTTCGGCCGCATCCACTTGACCAGTAATCCTCGGCACGCGAATGGTGGCCTTCAGTGGCGATGAGCCTCGGAAGATAAATGAGACGGGATCGTGAGCCATGCTCTCCCGTACGCCTGTCATGGTGATCTCATAGGAGCCGTTGACGAGCGCATACGTGGCAGTGGGGTCGTTCCGATTTGTTGCGCAGCCGAGAAGCAATGCGAGAGCGCCAACTGCCGCGAAAGAGTGAACTCTGTATTTCACGATGTCGAACGTTTGGTTAAGGGGCCGGCTTTAGCCGGTCCCAGTGAGCGAAGCGAACGATTTGAACCAATTGTTATGCGATTCACTCGCTTATTTCAGCCAGTACACCAGCACTATTTCTTTCGAAAGCACTGCCGACAGGCGCATTTAGGAAGGGAATAATTTCCGGGTCGTAATTTGCAATGGTATTTACATCGTAAATTGCATGGTTATTTGGATCGTCCATGTATTCTTGCGACTCATAGCCAGACATGAAGCACCAACCGCTATCCTGTGGGTTGTTTGGTTCTTCACGATACATATAGCCAACAGATTTACCTTCAACAGTGATCATGTCGGTGGCTATACAGCCTCCGTGGCCATTTGCCAGAGGTTTAATTTGCCCGGCGTTAAGCTTGAAATTTTTCAAGACGGCTTCCTTTTCGCATAACGTTTGACGTGAGGGGCGCCGGAGCGCAGCGGAGGGAACCCAGCTTGCTGGGCGTCCCTCTCGACGGAATTGTTAGGGCAAAAGCTCATCGTGTTCTGGGCTTGTAAACGAATTGACCTGTGCGTTTAACTAAGACTCTTCCGGCTCGTAAGTCGCCGCTTACCCAGTAGTACTCAGCTACAGAGTCTGAGAAAGGATCTGTTAAGAGAATGCCTTCGAACCCAGAAGGATCGACCCCGAGTTCTCCAAAATCTACCTTAATTTCTCGACTAGCATACTTGTCATTCTTGAACGGTGTGATTTCAATTCGGAGCGCCTCAATCTCATTAAATTCAACCTCTACGACTTCATATTTAAGCGGATCACTATATTCAAGGATGTCGTGCATCTTGAATTTTAGCTCTCCACCTATCAAGGTCATGTCAAAGAGAGTTGCTTCAGGCCAACCAAGATCAATGAGCTGCTCATGCATGGGTAGCCCTAACGCTAAATTGACCGGCGCGTTTGCGCGTCGGTGTCGAATGTTGAGTTATGCATTTTTTTGGACATAGAATAAATTCCCAATGCGTTCATTGTTAATTTCTGGAGAATGTTTTAATACACCTTGCAACTGCTTTTCATTCCAAACATTATGCTCATAGATTGCGCGAATAGCGCCATCTGCGTCACCCAAAATCCATTGAAGATGTTCATAAGAAACCTTCAAACTAATCCCACCGAACAATCCTCTTTTAATTTTGCTCTCAGTTTGAATATCACAACCTTCTTCGATCTCTATCTCATATCCAGATGAAAGAGATAAGGCATCCATCACTAGTTTAACGACTTCCTTAAATTCAATCGTCCATTCAACTTTCGAGTACCAGACAATTAATTCTGTGTACGTTCCACGTGCTAGCTTTGCATTAAACAGAAGTCGAAATCCAAATTTCCCTGCTGTTTCACCTTCCAATGCATAATATTTTTCATGACCAATTTTCTCAAGTTTACTTTTGAAAGTAGAAAATTTGACCGTGGTCCCTTTCTTAATTCCATATGGCCCGTGAATATCAAACTCGTCCGGCATTTCATGAAATAAAGTCTCAAATACTTTAAGAATGGAATTGACTAAAGCATCCCTATCAATACCATCTTGGTCACCAAAAAGTGAATACAGCTTTATTGCTCGGTACTTCTTCTTATTTTTATTGAAGAGCACTAGCTTTCCTCGGGATTGAATGCATAACGCAAAATTGAGCGGCACGCGCTTGCGCGTCCGGCGGAACGAAGTGGAGCGAACTCGAATGCCATGTTATGCATGATATTTAATGAACTTAATAATCGAATGTATCGAAAACTTCAACACCATTTTCGGTAAATCGCCATTCTATGCTAGGTAGGCAGCCATTATCTAATGTAATTACAGACTTTGGCTTTAGAAATGATGACAGCATATTTATTGATTCTGGGATTGAATAAGGTGAAAAGTCTTCGTGAAAGTCTAACGCTTTCCATGCTCCATCTGTATTTAAAACTGGCTTAATTCCATCTAATGCAAGCTTGCCAATCAGCAGCCTAATTTCTTCAGTTGATGCAAGCTCTCGATCGATAATCAATCCGTGTGGTTCCATCATCAAAAAAAACCAAGCTCCACCTTCCTCTGGCTTCATTTTTTACCTCGCATATGCATAACGTTTGAATTCAGCGGACGCCGAAGGCGTCCGCTGCAATGACAGGTTCGACATCGGCAACGCCACCAATGCTAGAGAACGGCTTCGCGCCTCTGCAAAATATCTCGTCATTGAGAGCCTTGTACGGCCCGGAGCACGTACTCACCGTTAAAGGTGAAAGGCGCAATGCGCTTCGCGTCTGTGTTGTCGTAATGAATGTCCACAACCATGTGCAAACCGCTGAAATTAATTTTTCCAAAGTGGCGGTAGCCGCCGCCAGACGCCGGGAAGATTTCGGCCGCATCCACTTGACCAGTAATCCTCGGCACGCGAATGGTGGCCTTCAGTGGCGATGAGCCTCGGAAGATAAATGAGACGGGATCGTGAGCCATGCTCTCCCGTACGCCTGTCATGGTGATCTCATAGGAGCCGTTGACGAGCGCATACGTGGCAGTGGGGTCGTTCCGATTTGTTGCGCAGCCGAGAAGCAATGCGAGAGCGCCAACTGCCGCGAAAGAGTGAACTCTGTATTTCACGATGTCGAACTAGATATAGAGGGTGAGATGACGGGTGAAAAAGCAACTTGTCGCATAATACTTTTCATAGAAACCCTCCAAAGCCTTTTGCATATTAGCTTTCCAGAGATATACTGAACATTTATACAGTATTAAAATTTCTACAGAAAGCGTCATTCCGATGGAACTGCATTCTACCAAGCTTCTTGATCGTGTCAAGGAGGCAATTCGCTATAAACATTACAGTTTGCGTACTGAGAAAGTTTATGTATTTTGGTGCCGCTATTTCATTCGGTTTCATCAATTACGTCACCCCAAAGACATGGGTGCGCCTGAAGTTGAAGCTTTCTTGAGTTTTTTAGCCAACGAAAAACAAGTATCTCCCTCTACTCATCGTCAGGCACTCTCTGCCATTTTGTTCATGTACAAAGTCGTACTTCGTATTGACCTGCCTTGGCTAAAAGAGATTGGCCAACCAACAACAACGCGCCGCTTACCAGTCGTGCTGTCGGTTGATGAAATTTGTGCCATCTTTTCTCGATTATCTGGAGAGCACCTCTTACTGGCTCAACTTTTGTATGGCACCGGCATGCGCATTAATGAGGCGCTACAACTGCGGGTAAAAGATATCGACTTCCTTCATAACACCATCGTTGTGAGGGCCGGGAAAGGCAACAAAGATCGCGCTTTGAGGTTGCCACTTAGTTTAGTGGATCATTTGAAGGCACAGCTAATCAACTCCAAGACTTTGTGGGCGAAAGATCGTGCAAACCGTGTGGCCGGTGTTGAAATGCCCTACGCGCTGTCAAAGAAGTACCCTTCAGCAGGTCAGACTTGGGCGTGGCATTGGGTGTTTCCACAGGCGAACGTCTCTGTTGATCCGCGCAGCAAGGTCGTTCGTCGGCATCATCTTTATGACCGAACATTTCAACGCGCTTTCAAGTTAGCAAAGGAGGCAGCGCAGATCCACAAACCCGCTTCACCACATACCTTACGACATTCATTTGCAACACACTTACTTCAATCAGGCTACGACATCGGTACGGTCCAAGAACTTCTAGGGCATGCAGATGTCAGCACGACGATGATCTATACCCATGTTCTGAAGGTCGGCGGCGCTGGAGTGAGAAGCCCACTTGATCGCATCACGATCTAGATTTTTGCATGGCCCCATTCAGCACGATTTCTGCACTAGATTTTTGGCATAAAAAGTTGACACAAGAACCGCCGAGAACGCATCCTCAGGTGCACTGTGATACGACCATCCCAAAACGACAACATCGATTCTAAGTGCCACCGTCGATAGACGTTAGTTACTTTGTTGACTGCTCATTATTCACAAACCCTATCGACCGCTTCTTGACTTGCTCTGGCTGCACACTCAACTCGCGCAAGGTTTCGATGAGTTGGCGTAGCTGTATCCGCGTATTGTGCGCGAAGGTTTCGTGCTGTAGCTCAAGGAGATCCGTCTTACTCTCGAGTTCGTTTAAACGGTGTAAGAACTCACTGTTTGAAACGAGTATTTCACGCATCTTGATAAACGCGCGAACGACATAAATACCCATTTCGATCGCTTGCGGTGACGCAAGCACGTTGGCGGCCTGTATCGCGCCGTGTTCAGTAAAAGCAAATGGAAGTGTTTTAGAAAATTTGAGCTTGGCGAGGTGGTCGCAGTTTGCGACCACCTCATCTTTTTCCACCGCATTCAAGACAAACATAAAATCACTGGGAAATCGGCTCGCATTCCGCTTCACTTGCTCATTCAGTCGTTTAGTTTGCACACCATATAAAGCAGCCAAATCCGAATCGATCATCACCCGTTGACCGCGCAATATCAAAATTCGCTTTTCGATCTCAATTGGTGTTGGAGAGGCATTGGTTGAACTCATTGAGTGTCCTTATTGTGTTGGTCAGAAAAGGATGATGGTTTTCTCGCCTGATAATTCGTCGACGCGCCCTCACTTACCAAGAGTAATAATTTAACATGCTTTTTAATTAATTTAAGCAGTCAAATTTAGGCCAAACCTTTACTAGCAATTGCATAGCGATCTCTGCATGAAGTGAGCCGATAGCCATGTTTGCTGTCATTCACGCGAAAGCGGGAATCCAAGTTCAATAGGATCAGTACATGTGAACAACATGGATTCCCGCTTTCGCGGGAATGATGTTGGAAGTTGCTTGGTGCATGAACCAGTCATCAAACGGCACGAGATTCATCGCTAAGTCCCTGATTTCTAAAATAAAACGGCGATTTTCAATATTCTTCCTTGAAAAAGCCTACCCTCGACCATATAATTAGCACTCAGCAAGAGAGAGTGCTAACAAATACTAAAATTTCTCGTTAGCAATCGACTCAAGCAAGATCTTTTGCGAAAAAAGTGTTTCGTGTCTTTGGGATGTGGATCGCTTTTTTGGCGTTTTACTTTGGTACTTTTACTTTTGTAATTTTTTAGGAGTTAGTATGAATCTTCGTCCCCTGCACGATCGCATTATCGTCAAACGTTTGGATCAAGAAACAAAAACAGCATCCGGTATCGTTTTGCCTGACGCAGCAGCAGAGAAACCAGATCAAGGTGAAGTACTGGCTGTAGGTAACGGCAAAGTTTTGGACAACGGTACAGTGCGTGCATTGGAAGTCAAAGTTGGCGATCGCGTGTTGTTCGGTAAGTACTCTGGCCAGTCCGTTAAAGTGGATGGTAATGAAGTACTCGTGATGCGTGAAGAAGATATTTTCGCAATCGTCCAAAAATAAGGTACGACTAAGCTACTGCGCAGCCGAATCTTGAGCCTGCGATGCTCATCGTACCTCTTGTACGATTGCGCTTCTCGACTCAAGCTTCAACTGCTCGCTACGCTTATTCATACCTTCTTTACACAGTTTTATTTATCAAATTTGCGCTTCTTTTTTGCGCGGATTTAGAAGAAAACAAATTCAGAATTTCATCCTTATTTGGAGAATTTAATTATGGCAGCTAAACAAGTTGTATTTGGCGATGACGCACGTGCGAAAGTGGTGAACGGCGTTAACGTTTTGGCGAACGCAGTGAAAGTGACTTTGGGCCCTAAAGGTCGTAACGTTGTGTTGGAACGTTCTTACGGCGCGCCTACCGTGACGAAAGACGGTGTGTCTGTTGCGAAAGAAATCGAGTTGAAAGACAAACTCGAAAACATGGGCGCTCAGTTGGTGAAAGAAGTAGCTTCCCGCACTTCTGACAACGCTGGTGACGGTACAACAACAGCGACGGTGTTGGCACAAGCAATCGTTCGCGAAGGCTTCAAATATGTTGCAGCGGGTTTCAACCCAACTGACTTGAAACGCGGTATCGACAAAGCTGTTGCTGCTCTGGTGGCTGAGATCAAAACTTTGTCTCGTCCAACTGCAACGAACAAAGAGATCGCTCAAGTGGGTTCTATCTCTGCAAACTCTGACCAAGACATCGGCGACATCATCGCTAAAGCCATGGACAAAGTGGGCAAAGAAGGCGTGATCACTGTTGAAGATGGTAAGTCCTTGGAAAACGAATTGGATATCGTTGAAGGTATGCAATTTGACCGTGGTTACTTGTCCCCATACTTCATCAACAATCCAGAAAAACAAGCTGTGATTTTGGACAACCCATTCATCTTGTTGTTCGACAAGAAGATCTCCAACATCCGTGATTTGCTCCCAGTATTGGAACAAGTAGCGAAGTCTGGTCGTCCATTGTTGATCATCGCTGAAGACGTTGATGGCGAAGCATTGGCAACTTTGGTTGTCAACAACATCCGCGGCATCTTGAAAACAGCAGCTGTGAAAGCACCTGGTTTCGGTGATCGTCGTAAAGCGATGTTGGAAGATATCGCGATTTTGACAGGCGGTAACGTGATCGCTGAAGAAGTTGGTTTGACTTTGGAAAAAGCGACATTGCAAGACTTGGGTCAAGCAAAACGCGTAGAAATCGGCAAAGAAAACACCACAGTGATCGACGGCGCTGGTCAAGCGATCAACATCGAAGCACGCGTCAAGCAAATCCGTGCACAAATCGCTGAAGCGACTTCTGACTACGATCGTGAAAAACTGCAAGAACGCGTCGCTAAATTGGCTGGCGGTGTTGCAGTGATCAAGGTTGGTGCCGCAACTGAAGTTGAAATGAAAGAGAAAAAAGCACGTGTTGAAGATGCATTGCACGCAACTCGCGCAGCAGTTGAAGAAGGTATCGTTCCTGGTGGTGGTGTTGCATTGCTCCGCGCTCGTGCAGCAGCTGGCACAATCAAAGGCGACAATGCTGACCAAGACGCTGGTATCAAACTCGTGTTGAAAGCGATCGAAGCGCCATTGCGTGAAATCGTTGCAAACGCTGGTGGCGAAGCAAGTGTCGTCATCAATGCAGTGGTTGGTGGTTCTGGTAACTACGGTTTCAATGCAGCGAACGACACTTACGGTGACATGATCGAAATGGGTATTTTGGATCCAGCGAAAGTGACACGCTCTGCTTTGCAAAACGCAGCATCTGTTGCTGGCTTGATTTTGACAACGGATGCATTGGTTGCTGAATTGCCAGAAGACAAACCAGCTGCTGGCATGGGTGGCCATGACATGGGCGGTATGGGTGGCATGGGCGGTATGATGTAAGACCGCGCTGATCATCTGATCAAACGCAAGTAAGAATGAAGGCCCCGCAATGTCAATTGCGGGGCTTTTCTATTTGATGGAACTCATCAAAGTACTTTCGCGTTTTTTACTTCTATCGGGCTCGGTCCAGCTCTCTTCCCTCACATCCGACAACAAATCACAATAAAAAATGCGGATTAATTTCAAGCGACACGGCTTCCCTTCTTTTCTTGATTCACAAACTGAGATCCGTTTTATTTGTGAGATATACCTCAACACATAGCGACTTCAGACTACGCTCTCGTCTCAACTGCATGAAAAAAGACAAACCAAAAATATCTATAGTTTCTAAGATAATTTCCAGCTACCATTTACAAATCATTGAGCAAACAATGAGCGAACATTGAGCAAACCGAGAAGACCAGAATCCAACACGAAGAATCAATTTCATTTACATGTAAAATTTTTTCTTGACACTCAATTCTGGCAGCAAGGATACTGGGTGCACAAAAACGGGATGTGCTGCAGTGAAGATGTGCACTTTTATTGCGCTTGAAAATGGAAGGCGCGCAAGCAAAGTCCAAGAATGACCTGCGCTCATACTTGAGAAAAAATCTCAAAAGATTCACGAGAGGGGTGGTTGTGGCGATTCAGCAATTGACAGACGAACAGGTCAAGACTTGGACACGGCAACAGAAAGACCAATGGTGGTTTGAAAATATCTACCGTGGCGACATGGCGCAATTGACGATGCGTTCTGGCCTAACTGGTTTTTTTCTTGGCGGCATTCTCTCCTCCACTGCGATGTACATCGGTGCCAAAACGGGCATCTCGATCGGCGTCAATCTTATTTCTGTGATTCTCGCCTTTGCAATTTTCCGAAGCTTAGAAAACGCCGGCATCTGCAAACATTTCACTATCCTCGAAAATAATTGTTCGCAATCCATCGCTACGTCTGCGGGTTACATGACCATGCCCTTGGTGGCTGCCCTGCCCGCTTACATGATGATCAGTGACACCATTCCAGCGTGGTGGCAAATGGTGATCTGGATTCAGATTATTGCCATCCTGGGTGTCCTACTCGCCTTCCCTTTCAAACGCCGCTTCATCAACGACGAACAACTTCCTTTCCCCGAAGGGAATGCATGCGGTGTGGTACTCGACAACCTCTATTCCGGTGGTGCAGCGAGCGGAGCCAACAAAGCCAAATTATTGACCCGTGTTGCGGCTCTTGCCGCGGTGCTACAACTGTTGATGAGCGATGGCTGGATGAAGCTGATTCAGTTCAAAATTTTGATGATGGATAAATGGGCTGGACTTGCCGAGCCGTGGTTTCTCAAAGAGAGACTCGACACTTATTACTATCTCGGTGCGGTTAAATTAGATCTCTGGATTCCTAAAATTTTAGGCATCGATTTCAGAACTTTAGGTTTACGTCTCACACTCGATTTGGCACTGACTGGTGTCGGTGCCATGATGGGGCTCCGTATTGCCACCAGCTGTTTGATCGGCGCCCTGTTTAACTTTGCGGTGCTTGGTCCATTGATGATACAGGCCGGTGAGATTGCACCACGGGTTGGTTTGGATGGCAAAGTGGTGCCGCTGTCGCGGATCGAAATTTTGAATCAATGGTCTCTGTGGTGGGCCATCGTGATGATGGTGGTGGCATCCATCATTAGTGTCTTCGCCAAGCCCGAAGTGTTTCAACGTATTTTCAATCTCTTCCAAGCCAAGAAAGAAACGACCGCACCAGCGCATCAAGATGTCTTGCGCCATATCGAAGTTCCTTTATGGATTTCCTTCATCGGTGTGCCTATCTTTAGCTTGTTGGGCGTATGGACCACGCATCATTTTTTCCAAGTACCTTTGCTGCTCGCGTTTCTCTCTTTGGCTTTGGTGTATTTGTTGACGATCATCTGCATCAATTCAATCGCTTTGACTTCATGGGTACCCACCAGTGGTTTAGCCAAGATCACGCAATTTTCAATCGGCAGCCTCGATCGCAGTAACCCAGCGAGCAACTTGATTCCAGCTGGGATGTCGGCCGAAGTCGCTTCCAGTGCAGCCGTCCTCTTGTCCGATATCAAACCAGGGTATATGTTGGGAGCTCGTCCACGACACCAAGCCATTGGACATCTAATTGGCATCTTCGCGGGTACCTTAGCTTGCGTACCGATCTTCTTTTTGCTGTTTCTGCCAGCCGACGCTGAGGGCATCCGTCACACAGCACGCATCGTCAGTGATCAATTTGCCTTTCCTGCAGCGATGCAATGGAAAGGTGTCGCTGAGTTGATTGCACATGGATTTAGCAATCTTTCTCATAGCGCGATAGTTTCGATTGTTGTGGCCACCGTGATTGCGATTGCCTTCGAACTCGCCTCGATTTTCACCAAAGGACGTTTTCCTTTGTCGGCCATCTCGATTGGACTCGGTGTGGTCTTGCCTCCCGAATCAGTCCTCGCCATGTGGATAGGTGCATTTTTCTTTTGGTTGATGGAACGCCGCCATCGGCATGCGCCGAAAGATAGCGCCGGATATCAGACCTGGGTCGAAGGCGCACAATCGATTGCCGCAGGATTACTCGCTGGTTCCGCTTTAATTGGCATTGGTAACGCGTTCATTAATGTTTTGATGTAGTTTCAATGTAGGCTTAATGTGGTTTTGCGGTGGACTACGAAGCCCACCATTCAAGAGGAGAAACCGCGAATATCAAAGCTTAAGAACGATGCAAACGATGTACGCCGGCGGCAATTTGCATATGATTGAAACGCGCAAACGCATTCAACAGTTGCGTGGTGCCAGTGAAACTCTCATCTATACGCTGCAACGCATAGGCACAGGCTTCTAAGCTCGACAATTGATCTGCCTTATGTGCCTGACGAATTAGATACTGTGAGGCGGGAACCTCTTGCAGCGATATGCGTGGCAATTGCAATAAGCTTGGATTCGCTGCCAACATCGCTCGACTTTGACGCCAACTGGCGTCAATCACTACTAAGCGAAGCGCGCTGGCTGGCTGATCTTGGTATACGCTTGTAGATGGCGCAATTTCAAAATTCGCTTTCTTCAAAATTTCATGATCTTCTGTTTCTGGATACAGCAGAACGCTTTGCTTTGCACCGCCATTCAACCAACTTCGAAGTGTCACTTCATCGAAAGCGATTCCTACTTCAATTTGACTTTGCGGTAGACACAAATGCAGTAAGCGTCCGCTACTCTTAATGTGACACGCTTCTTGTGGATGCTGCAGGATCAGCACCTCGGTAAGAGGTAATGCGACTTCAACACAGGCACAAATACAAGCCGATGCAGCGCGCAGACATCGCGCACACATTGCGCGCTTTTGTGGAACATCCATCATGATGAAATCAACGATAAGGTGCGGGTGATAGCGAGTCTATTCAGCGTGAATAATTTGCGTTAAGGCTGAATTGAGATCTTGAAATTGGAAGCGAAATCGAAGCGCGAGCAATTTGCTCGGCACAATGTGGGCGCCCTCTAACAGCAAAACCGCACGTTCTCCCAGCAGCGAATTTAGAACGAAGGCTGGCGTAGAAAATATCGCTGGGCGACGCAATACTTGCGCCAAACATTGGGTAAAAGTCGCATTACTGACAGGCTGCGGTGCAACCAAATTATATGGGCCGCTACAAGCTTCATCATCCAATAATCGGAGTACCGCTTGAAGGTAATCGACATGGTGAATCCAACTCATCCATTGACGACCATGCCCGAGCTTCCCTCCGAGTCCAAGGCGAAACGGTAGTAACATCTTTTTCAAAACACCACCACGCGGATCGAGCACTAAGCCGGTCCGCAACAACACCACGCGAACGTCTTGACCTTGCTGTTGTGCTTGGTCGGCGTAACGCATTGCTTCGGCTTCCCAGTCGCGGCAAAGCTGAGCAGAAAAATCATTGCCAGATGGAGTCGCCTCGCTTAACTCAACTGCATTGCTATTACCGTAGTAGCCAATTGCCGATCCACTGATGAATACTTTAGGTCCGCGTGCTTTGCGCAATAATTGTTCGACCAAATTGCGGGTCAAACTGACACGACTCGCAAGTAATTCCTTTTTTCGGGTTTCTGTCCACGCTGCATCGACAATCGGAGCGCCGGCAAGGTTAATCACGGCATCAAAATCGTATTCAGCAATTTGATCAATATGGGCAATTGCTTTCACTTGAGGACCACAGATTTGCGGGACTTGATGTGGCCGTCGACTCAGCACGGTCACGGCGTCACCACGTGCAATCAATGCCTCGCAGAGGCGTTGACCAATCAAGCCAGTACCACCGGTAATCAAGACATGCATAGCAGCGCTCCCTTTTTAGAACTGTGGAAGATCGTCCAATATCCGTAGTCTATCGCCAAAAATCCAAACGTGTTTGACCTCGATCACATCATACTTCGCTGCCAGTGCCGGTGGGAACGCGGCATAAGGGCCATTGGTAAGAGCGATATTCCGAGCACGCTCATCATGTGCTCGATTGCCACTGCTCTTGAGTATGCTTACTTCTTCAACACTACCATCGTTCTTAATGATGACCATCAATTCGAGATTGAATTCTGTGTTACCAATCGAACGCTTTTCATAGATCAAGTTACCGTTACGTTCCCATTTCAGACGAACACTATCGATGTACATTCTGAGCGGGACTTCTTTATCATAAGCGCCAAGGAAGCTACGACGACGTGCTCGCTGGCTCTCATCGACTCCTCGTGTGCTTGGCAAGCGCGATTTTAGGACATCACCTTGACGCACTTGATCACGCAGTCGGCTAGCTAAGTCCGTTGGGGCTGCGTTCGCGAGATTAGCAGCTTGTCCGTTCTTAATTTGAGCATTGCCTGCGCCATTCCCAGTGCCATTAGGGTTGGCGTTGCCGTTTGGATTGCGTGATCCGGCCGACTCCCCACCATTCAGATTATTTCCAGTGCCACTTTGCGCCAATAGACGCTCGGCGTTGGCCTTCGCAGCGGCATCTGCAGCCGCCTTATCCGCTGCCAATTTCGCAGCCAAACGCTGTTCAGCGGCTTTTTGTTCAGCGGCTCTTTGCTCGGCTAATTTTTGCTCAGCGGCGCGTTGTTCTGCCGCCTTTTGCTCGGCCAAGCGTTGTTCTGCTGCTTTTTGCTCAGCAAGCTTCTGTTCGGCGAGTTTTTGTTCCGCGAGTTTTTGTTCGAGTATTTTTTGCTCTGCTAGCTTTTGCTCAGCGATGCGCTTCTCAAGCAACTGCTGTTCAAGCTGTTTTTGTTCCTGTGCTTTTTTCTCCGCCAAGGCTAAGGCCTGCTGCTTCGCCACGCGCTCCTGCTCTTCTCGTTCACGTTGTTTAGCTAAGGCCGCTTGACGTTGTTGCTCTTGCTCCAAAGCCAATTGCTTTTGTCGCTGTTGTTCGGCCTGACGTCGTTGCTCTTCTTGTTTCAAGGTTTCTTGAGCCAATAACTCTTTCCGTTTGGCTTCCTGCAGAGCTTCTTCGAGTGCTTGTTCCTGCTCGCGTTTGGCTAAAGCTTGTGCTGCTTTCTGTTTGGCGATTTGGCGCTGCTCATTACTATCACGCACCGTTTCAAGTGGTGTAATGTCGACCGCTTTTTGTGATTTTTCATCGAGCATTTTCGCTAGGCGTTGCTGTTGTTCCTCAGCCGCCTTGGCGAGCAATTGTTGAGAGCGCAGTTCCTCCTGCCGCTTTTGTTCGGCGAGACGCTGCTGCTCTTGCTCTTTTTTCTGCTGCTCTTCTTGTAGTCGTTTTGCCGCGAGCTCGGCCTTACGCTTCTCTTCTTGCAGTTGTGCCTCTGCGTCTTTATCGATGACCGCGTCCGCCGGAATCGGTTCTGCTTGGCGCTTTTGTTCTTTCTTGTCGCTACGCTGACGCTCTAATTCCTCTTCGCTGGTCAGTGGCACTAAAAAGTCTTCGTTTTTTGTTTGATCTTGCGTGATGATGCGAACCGGGGCTTCCGGTGGTGGCAATACCGTTTTTTGAACTGGCGGTGCGCTCTGGGATGCTTGCTTTTTTGCACTAGACTTGGTCTTGCTTGCCAGCCTTTTGTTCGGTTCTTGCGCAGTTACGACGCTTGGTCGCGGCAGCACGACGATGCCACCGTCGGCCTTAGCAATTGGCACAGGCAAGATTGGTTCGGGCAGCTTAAATAATTCGGTCATCGTGACCGATGGCGCGGCTGGAGCCGCTTGCTTATTCGGTGCGGGTAAATCAAGTTGTACTTGAATACCCTCGACCGGCTTACGGCGTTCTTTCCAAGGAAGCTCTAGACTGGGCAACTCCAAGCCCGGAATGCCGATTTGCAAAGATAATATCAGTGCATGAATCACTAAAGAAACGAGTAAGCCGCTCCATAAACGACGCTCCGCCCGTTCGCGCGGCTCAGCCGGCTCAAATTCGTCCGGTGGTGTCAGCTGATGAGAGACAGAATCAAAATGCATGCAGGCGCTCGTTGTGCAACTTCGTCATTGGCATTATCACTTGGTCTGCATTATCCCAGATTTTTATGCACAAACGGCAAGCATTCAGGGAATGTCGTTTCTTGATCGCGTTGTTGCTTCACAGGACGACACTCGCCTCACGCTTAACAAAAAACAAACTAGACCCCACCATCACTAAAACAGAACCAAACACGCGATTTTGCATTTTCTGCGCCTTGGGATGGCGCATCCAACGCTGTAATGAGGAAGCTAAGATGGCGTAACCATGCATGACCGAGGTATCCACGAAAACCATGGTGACGGCCAGAATGCTCAACTGCGGCAACACAGGCGCTTGGCTGTTGATGAAATTAGGTAGCACTGCAACCATGAACACGATTCCTTTAGGATTGCTGGCATTGGTTAAGAAGCCGGTCAAAATGCGGCTGGCGGGACTGGGGCAACTGTTTTTCGTTTCGATCTGCATGCTAGGTTCATGGTTAGTCTTTGCGAAAAATTGTTGTAGCCCGAGGTAGATCAGGTAGGTCGCCCCCAAAATCTTTACTATCGAAAACGCAGTTTCTGAGGCAAGCAACAAAGAACCAACGCCAGCACCAGCAATGACCAAGACCAAAAGAAGACCGAGTTGCAACCCAAAAATCGTCACACTGGCGCGCTTAACACCGTATGCTAATCCATGAGACATCGAGAGAATCGCCCCTGACCCCGGCGAAATAGCGATTAAGCAAGCAGCGCAGAAAAAAGAAAACCAAGTGGCGAAATTCATAATTGAAAGAGAAGAGACAAAGAGACGAAGAGACAGAGAGGCAAAGAGAGTCATCTGAGACCGACATGCGATCCGAAAGTTCGCATTATCGCATAGGACTCTATGTACTCATCGCCAATCGGAAATTATGCGTCCGCTGCGGCCTTTCGCTTAAGGAGTACCGTTCGCCCCGAACTGCAGGAAGGCCGGGCGTTCACATAGCAAATCAAAATAAGCATCCACATGTCTGAGCTGCGCATGCTCAATTGGCGTGCTACGCCAGCGATTAATCGAGAGGCCCAGCACCACATCTGCTAAGGTGAAATGTTTATCGGCCGCATAGGGGCCGCCGCGTTGCAAGTGCTGATCAAAAATCGTCATTAAGCGATTCCATTGAGTAGCACTATCCAACATTTTGTCTGGTGCTTGAAAGTGTGGATGTTGGCGGACCAGTCCCATAAAGACATAGCGCCATGCTGAATTAAGATCGCTGGCTTGCCAGTCCATCCACTTCTCTACCTGTGCCCGTGCCATCGGATCAATCGGTAACAGATCGAGTCTTTGGTAGCGCGCTGCCAGATAACGGCAAATCGTATTCGACTCCCACAAGGTTCCAAACTCATCGCGTAAGACAGGCACCATCGCGTTTGGATTCAGCGCCAAAAATTCTGGGCTCTGCGTTGAATTGGAGGTGCCAGATCCAAACTCAACATGTTCATAACTGATACCAATTTCAGCACACGTCCATAAAACTTTACGAACATTAATCGATGAGCTTTTTCCAAAGATCTGCAACACAAGCGCCTCCTTTTTCACTTTGCCGTAACCAGTATCGGCGAGGGCTCGAGTATAAACACAGATGAAGTTCTAACGTAGTCATAAAATCAAAATGCAGCATTTCCATGTAATGCACAATGCATAACGCATAATGCATTGTGTTTCGCCCAATAAAAAACGGACTCCTAAGAGTCCGTTTTGATCGCGACATTGACGGATGCCCTCCATCTTGATCCTTAGCCCTTATCACCCAACATTTTTTCTTTGAGTGTACTGTCGACCGCACGGTCGCCTAACCAAATTTTCAATACCGCATTGAAAAACAGTGGCTCCGCAATCGTTGCACCAATTTGCTTCCCGTTTAGAAAAGATTGCATGCCTGTTCCAGGGTTCCAATCCAGCATCAACACATCACCCTTTTTAAGGCTTGGAACCGATGCAAATAACTCACCAAACGAGACCGTTTGATTTACCAATTTAGATTTTTCAGCTTTATCTGAATTGTCGTTGAGTCCCTTCATGAAAGCTTCGCCGAAATCTTCAGAGCTAATTTCACGAAGCATTACAATCTGGACTCGCTTGGGACCAGTCAAGGCCAAGATATCTGCTGTCGTTGTCTTTTTGTCGGTCAAATATAAACCCGCAACATAGAGTTTAAAAAAGGCCGCTTTAACGCGCATTCCGGCGCCGTTGAGTTTGAGATCTTTACCACCGACTTTAGCGGTATCTTCAAATTTCACACCATTTACTTCAGTGCTTGCGAAGCTTTGCCCACAGGCCAAGATTAAACTGCAGCTAGCGATTAAATATTTAAGGCCTGTTGTAAGGCGGTTGGTCTGGCGCATATCAACTCCCGGTATAAAAAGTCTATCGTCAACATGCTTTCATTTTTGTGAGCAACTTGTCTCACGAAACAGAAAGCAACTTCATGCAAAACTGTCTTGCCATTACATCATACTTGTCAAAATTCTTCCATGTCGTCGTCGAGTTCTTGAGGGCGGCCTCTAGATGTGGCATCTCCACCACGTGCCAAAGCTGGTCTGTTACTCGTCACTCGTTGTGCTGGTCGTGCGTTGATTGCTGGACGCGCTTTCGGACTTGGCGCAGCACTCATGTTGGTCTGCGTCGGCAACGCATAGCCGTCTTTTAATTTGAAGATGCTGACGACCTGCGCCAAACTACTTGCTTGATTTTGCATTGCCTCAGCAGCCGCAGCGGCTTCTTCAACCAAGGCCGCATTTTGCTGCGTCACGCTATCCATTTGCGCAATGCTTTGATGAACACGTTCAATGCCGGAACTCTGCTCTTGGCTGGCCGAAGTAATTTCAGCCATGATATCGGTCACACGTTTAACGCTGGCGACCACTTCGTCCATGGTGACGCCAGCCTGTTCGACTAATTTACTACCTGCGGTGACTTCATCAACTGAGGCACCAATCAATGTTTTGATTTCTTTAGCAGCTGCTGCAGACCGTTGCGCTAAGCTACGTACTTCCGAGGCGACCACCGCGAATCCACGTCCTTGCTCACCTGCCCTCGCAGCTTCGACAGCAGCATTCAAGGCAAGGATATTGGTCTGAAATGCGATACCATCAATCACGCCAATGATGTCAACAATTTTGTTTGAAGAGGCATTGATCGACCCCATTGTGTGCACCACTTGCGATACCACTGTGCCGCCCTTTTCCGCCACTTCGGACGCCGACAAGGCAAGGCGATTTGCTTGCGCTGCATGTTCCGCATTTTGCTTCACTGTGTCAGTCAAATCACGCATCGAAGATGCAGTTTCCTGCAGTGAGTGCGCTTGCGCTTCGGTACGATTCGAGAGATCTAAATTGCCACTGGCGATTTCCATTGAAACCGAAGCGATATTGTCGGTACCAGCGCGAACTTCACCGACAATCTTCATCAAGCTATCGTTCATCTCACGCAGAGCTTGCATCATTTGACCAGTTTCGTCGTAGGTATTCACTTCGATGTCGCTACTCAAATCACCTTTCGCGACTCGTTTGGCAACTCGCACAGCATCAATCAAAGGACGAGTAATACTCTTAGTGGCAAGGAAAGCCACCACAATACTGATACCACCTGCGGCCAAAGCCAAAATCAGAATGAAACCGCTAGTTTGCGTAGCCACTGCCTCGGAGTCTTTACCGGCTTGCTCCATCTGGCTATTTTGTAGTTGAATAAAGTCGTCTAAGGCCGCGAAATATTTACTTTGAATCGGTCGGATTGAGAACAAAAATTTGAGCATCGCCTCGTCTTTTCGATCTTCATTAACGAGCGAAATAAACTTGGTTTGAAGAGGAATAAACTTGTCACGGATCGCCATAATGGCACCCAGTTGCTCGCGCGCTTTGGCATCGGTGATCGTCTTATTGAGACTCGCTAAAGCGGCTTCATTGCTACTATTCTCTTTGGCAATGTTCTCGAGCTCTTTTTTAATTTGGTCTGCATCGCTCATGATCAATACATTGAGCATGTTGCGCGACATTTCATTGAGCTGAGCTTTAATTTGATTTGCCACCACGGTCTTGGGATAACGATCCTTGACCATGGTAGAGACTTCTTTGCTAAGTCCGGTGATGCGGTAATACGAAAGTCCCGCAAGCAATACTAAAAGAGCGATAACAACACCGAAGCCAAGCGCCAAGCGTTGACCAATACGTATGTTTTGAAAGTTCATATCGTTTCCATCTGAAGAAAGACAAAAGCGCAATCAAACTACTTTGACGGGATTGAGAGACTTCATTCCGAATAGGTTCTCAATCACCTTACTGGTATTACTTGGGAGCTATTTTAGTTGCTTTCAGAAAACAATAAACCCTTTATTTTCGGTTCTTTCACAAAAAAGACACTATTTAACAATTTAGCCTAGAAGATTACTTCCAAAAATCGCAGGAATCTGAGAGAGATTCTCATTTCACTTCTGAGGATTGTTAGCTCGATTCCACTCTTGATCCTTATCGCTATCCCAGTCAAGGAGCTCAATTTTGCATTACAGCATTTACTGAGCATCAGTTAAGCGTTAGTTCGAAACTGGTTAGGCTCTAAAAAATTCATGCATCGTTTGTATCATGGTCGAAACCGAATCCGGATCTATATCAAGATGCGTGACTAAGCGAATTCGTTTTCCTGCTGAGATCAAAATACCTCGCTCACGTAGGTACGCCCCCAATGCTGTGCCACGTTCAGAACTTTCTAATTCGATATACAGCATATTGGTATGGGCGGTTTCTACCTTAATTGCGCTGATATTCTTCAAGCCCTTTTCCAGCGCAAGCGCATTCGCATGGTCTTCTGCCAAACGCTCAATATGGTGGTCGAGTGCGTATTCAATAGCGCCTGCCAACAAGCCAGCCTGTCGCATTCCACCGCCCACCATCTTGCGCCAGCGCTTGGCTTCATTGATAAAAGCACGACTACCACAAAGCACGCTACCGACCGGTGCGCCGAGTCCCTTCGAGCAGCAAATCGATACGGTATCAAACCGTGCAGTGATTGCACTCAGTGGTATTCCTTGAGCGACAGCAGCATTAAAGACGCGCGCCCCATCAAGATGCGTCGCCAGCTGGTGGCCTTTCGCCAGAGCGATTGCGGACGCCAAATACGTATTACTCAGAACTTTACCCAGATGAGTATTTTCAAGGCTTAATAAACGTGAGCGCGCAAAATGAATATCTTTTTGTTTAATAACCGCATCAATTGAAGCCAATGCCAAACTTCCATCGGCCTCAACTGCAACTGGTTGTGGAACGATACCACCCAAACTGGCGGCACCACCTGACTCATACAGATAAGTGTGATATTGCTGTCCGACGATGTACTCATCCCCACGCCCGCAATGCGTCAGCAAAGCAACCAGATTACTTTGTGTGCCGCTCGCAACCAAGAGTGCGGCTTCATGCCCTGCCATATCAGCCAGTTTCTCTTGTAGTCGATTAACACTCGGATCATCGCCATATACGTCATCACCAACTTCTGCCGCCATCATCGCGGCGCGCATCGCCGCACTAGGGCGAGTCACCGTGTCACTACGAAAATCAATTACTTTCTTCATGCATTTGCTTTCAAAGTATGGAGGGGCTTCAAATTAAATTGATCTTTATCGTTTTTCGAAAACTTGTTCGTCGATAAAAAGAATTGGGAAGTATTTCAGACAATCTTGAGTCTAGCAAATGAACCCGCGCTGAACTCATCTTGATTGCCATTAGAATACCAAGGTCGTCACAAGTTCCCTAGCAAACTAGCTCTGAAATGAACGAGCTCATTCTGTCCTCAAGCATGAGTGCATTCGACATTGATGCAATCGGCTTAGCAAGCAAGCTTTAATTTTCGCTACGACATCGCTTGTACTATGCCAAATTCTGCATCTTGAGCCCTTAATATTTGCAAGACAAGACCATTCGCGTTGGTTACACTTTCTGAGTCTATTCAATCAAGTACCCAGGCACAGCGAGGATCACTTACATGCAAAAAATTCATATTATCGACTCCCATACTGGCGGTGAGCCGACCCGCATTATCGTGTCAGGTGGGCCAGACTTAGGCCATGGCCCTCTCGCCGAAAGACTTCAGAGATTTCGCAGTGAGTTCGATCATTTTCGTAGTGCCGTCGTCTGCGAACCACGTGGATCTGATGTCTTAGTCGGCGCTTTGCTATGCGAACCGCATGACCCAAGTTGTAGTGCGGGCGTGATTTTCTTCAACAACGTTGGCTATCTCGGTATGTGTGGCCACGGCACGATTGGCTTAGTTGCCACCCTCGCTTACCAAGGCAAACTCGGCATTGGAAAACACAAAATCGATACACCAGTGGGCGCGGTCGAAGTCGAATTGCATCAAGATCAAAGCGTCAGCGTCCACAATGTTCCTGCATATCGTTCGCGGACAGGAGTCCGTGTCGAGGTCGAAGGACATGGGACAGTGACTGGTGATGTCGCCTGGGGTGGCAACTGGTTCTTCCTCGTCGCCGATCACGGTCAAGATATGCGTCTGGCCAATGTCGACGTTTTAACAAGCTTTAGTTGGCGTATTCGCGAAGCGCTAACCGAGGCTGGCATTACTGGAGATAACGGTGCCGAGATCGATCATATCGAACTCTTTGCACCACCGTCGGCCGAAGCAAATGACAGCCAGAACTTTGTCCTCTGCCCCGGCAAGGCCTATGACCGCTCGCCATGCGGCACCGGTACCAGTGCCAAACTTGCCTGCTTGGCGGCTGATGGCAAACTAGCTGAAGGCGAAGTGTGGCGGCAAGAAAGCATTATCGGCAGTGTGTTCGAAGCGAGTTTCACCCGTAGTGCCGATACCAACAAAATCCATCCTTGTATTCGAGGAAGCGCCTTCGTCAATGCTGAAGCTGACTTGATACTCAACCAAAACGATCCATTTGTTTGGGGTATTCGTGCATGAGCGCACATGTTGATATCGTTATTGTCGGTGGTGGTATCGTTGGATGTGCTTGCGCCGCCGCGTTGGCAAAGCATGGGCAACGAGTGGCAATCGTCGAACCGAGTACTATAGGTGGCGGCGCCACCGCCGCTGGCATGGGGCATCTGGTCGTTATGGACGACAATCCCGATGAATTGGCACTCACGCGCTTAAGCTTAGAACTTTGGCGTCAACTTGTCTCACAAAATGGTGGCGAGTTTCATCGTCATGAGTTCAGTCAGTGTGGCACGCTGTGGGTCGCCGCCGATCAAGAAGAAATGGATGTGGCAGTCCACAAATGCAGAGTTCTCAACGAACATGGTGTGAACGCTGAATTACTCACTGCCGAGCAAATGTATGAGCACGAGCCACAGTTACGTCCTGGTCTAGCTGGTGGTGTGCTGGTGAACGATGATGCGCTGGTTTATCCACCAAAAAGCGCTCAAATATTGTTGGAACAAGCCATGAACTTTGGCACGCAGTTGGTGCGCGACCGCGTCATCGGTCTTGAGGAGCATGGTGTGCGCTTACAATCAGGTGAAATTATTCGGGCTCGCGAAATCGTGATTGCCAATGGTATTGGAGCGCGTGACTTAGTTCCGGATCTCCCGTTGCGTTACAAAAAGGGGCATCTTTTAATTACCGATCGTTATCCACGTTTTATTCGTCACCAACTCGTTGAACTCGGCTACATCAAAAGTGCACATGCGGCAGATGGTGACTCGGTTGCATTCAACTTACAACCGCGCCCTACCGGACAAGTGTTTATCGGATCATCGCGCCAATTTGACGTGACGCATAAAGAAGTTGACCCCGCAATGCTAAAGAAAATGCTAGCACGCGCAATCGAGTACGTTCCTCAACTCGCACAACTCAAAGCGATTCGTAGCTGGACCGGCTTTCGCGCTGCCACACCTGATGGTATGCCGTATATTGGTCCACACCCCCGCTATAAAAACGTCTGGATGGCAACGGGCCATGAAGGACTTGGTATCACCACGTCCTTGGCTACGGCAGACCTCATCAAAGACGCCATTTGCGAACAAACCTCGGCGATTAGCATGCTCCCTTTTTTGCCGGCACGTATGTTCAATCCTGAAACGTCTATCGACCCAACACAATCATGAAACCGCAACTGAGTATTACCATCAACGGTCAAGCCTGTTCTGTTCCTCCTGGAATCAATGTCGCTGCAGCGCTGGCACTGCATGGAGTTGAAGTAACCCGAGTGGCGGTCAACGGATCTCCACGAGCACCACTTTGTGGCATGGGCATTTGCCAAGAATGTCGCGTCAATATCGATGGTCGACCACATCAACTCGCCTGCCAAACCCTGTGTATCGAAGGGATCCAAATCGTCACAGGAGATCACGCATGAACACGACGACTTTCCACACCGACCTATTGATTATTGGGGCAGGTCCAACCGGTTTAGCGGCAGCACAACTTGCGCTTGAACACGGTTATGAAGTCGATTTGGTCGACGATAATTTTCAGTCTGGTGGACAAATCTGGCGTGGTGGTGCGCAGACTCAACACGATAAACGAGCGCAACTGCTCGCCAAGATGTTGGCACAATCAAGTCGCTTGCGTTGTCACTTTCAAAGTAAAGTCGTCCATCTGAACGGTTCGATCAATCAGTTCTCAGCAGTGCTCGATCATGTACAAAACACGACTTCGACCTCGAGCCGGATCATGGCCAAGCGCGTCATTATCGCGACTGGAGCCCGCGAACTTTTATTGCCCTTCCCCGGCTGGACTTTGCCCGGTGTGACTGGCGCAGGCGGCCTACAAGCATTAGCAAAATCTGGCTACCCAGTGAAAGGTAAGCGCGTCGTGGTCGCCGGCACAGGCCCCCTCCTCTTAGCCGTTGCCGCAAGTTTAGTCGAGCGGGGCGCCATCGTAACGCATATCGTGGAACAAACTTCGTTCAGCAAACTAAAACGGTTTGCCTTCAAACTCTTCGCTACCCCCAGCAAATTGTGGCAGGCATTGGGTCTAGCTTGGAAGCTCCGCCAACAGCAATACTGGAGTACCGCTTTTGTGCTCGAAGCGCTCGGTGGCAAACGACTCGAACGCGTCGTCATCCAGCACGCTGGTGAGCGCAAAACAATTGAATGTGATTTCCTCGCATGTGGCTTTGGTTTGGTTCCGAACCTCGAACTTGCCGCGGGAATCGGCTGCAAGTTCGACACCACCAAGCTACCGGAGGAATCTTTCATGCGATCTCCGCTTACACTCAGTCCAAGGTTAGAATCAAGCATCGCAGGCGTATTTTGCGCAGGCGAGACCACCGGCGTTGGTGGCGTAGATCTCGCATTAGTTGAGGGCCGCTTAGCCGCGAGTTCAGCCGTGTTAAGCTTAAAGCAAGCACAAACAGATAACACTGCACCGAACGAAACGGAAGCACAGCAACAATTGGCAAACACGATTGTCGAGGCCAAAGCAGATCGCAACAAATGGCAAACATTCGCCAGCAATTTGGAATCTACTTTCGCACTACGAGAAGAGCTCACGCAACTCTGCCGCGACGACACCATTGTCTGTCGCTGCGAAGATGTCCGTTTTCAAGAACTGAAGATACACCCAGATTGGCGCAGCGCAAAACTCCATACTCGCTGTGGCATGGGGCCTTGCCAAGGGCGCGTTTGTGGCACCGCTAATCGTCTTTTGTTTGGATGGGAACGTGATTTGGGAAGAATGCCACTCAGTGCCAGCCCTATTGAAAGCCTTCTTGCGATTGTGGAAAGCAAGGAAGTGACATCGAACCAAGAAATCACGTGACCTGGATAATGTTTTGTTGGTACCAATCAAATTCTTCGTTTGATTTGACAACCAAATCCTGCAAACAATCGTTACAACTTCTTACAGCAAACTGGTGCTCATTTCACTAAGATGCTGACAATTGGGAGGGGATATCCCAACGCAATGCAAAAGGAGTTTGTTATGAGTATCGCTATTTCAAAAGTTCTTGTAAGTAGCTTCGTGGTCGGTAGTGGTTTGCTGTTAAATGCCTGTACCGTGATGACGCCAGCACCAGTTTACTACCGAGGAAACACACAATATCCGCCGCCGGCAAACTACCCAGCAGGTAGTGAAGTCAACGTGCAGGCGGTACAAACCGAAACCGCCCCACCACCACCGATGCAAGAAGTGATCACAGTCGCTCCTGCCCCAGGATATTTGTGGGTTAATGGCTTTTGGTACTGGGAAGGTGGCCGTCATGTCTGGCGCGCCGGTTATTGGGCTCCACCACGGGTTGGCTTTACTTGGTTCCCACACCGTTGGGAACGCGTTGGCGTGCACTGGCACTTCCGCCCTGGTCACTGGCGCCATCGTTAGTCTACCTTCTATTTGCGCGTCAACCCAGTTGTTGACGCGCCCAACTTATTGCATCGTCTCGATTATCAAAAATCTGCCCGAGCTGAATCTTTTCATACTGATGGCGAATGATGTCCCGCCCATCGACATTCGACCCTGCAACGATGCAATGCCCGACACAAGACAAATGCTGATTCGCATACTCGACAGCCTGGGCGATGCGCTCTAGTGCATCGGGTGGACATAAAATGGAATCGTAGACTTCCGTTACTGCAACATAGGGATAATCTGCTCGAAATTGCTGTGCGAGCTGTAAGGCTTGATGGGCCCAAAATTGAACTAACTCTCGATTCCACGGGCCCGTTACTTCGGTCAAAAGAATTTGACCTTCGACCCTGACTGAAAATTTTCCATGCGGTCTAAATACCGAAGCTTGCAACATAAAGAATAAATTTTTCTTTGAGGTAAATTAATTTCGACGATAAATACTTGGCTACCGCGCCCCGAACCGACGCAAGGCTTCTAGGTATCCTGGTTGGTTCGAAATACTGTTATGCCACGCTTGTTTGATGACAATCAGTTCAACCGCCTGTGCAGCATTGAACTCTTGCTTCAACTTCACACTACCCGCCAATGGTGTTAATTGATCCCACTCCGCCACAAGCATCAAGACATTCGCTTTGACCATCGGTGCGTAATGGTAAGACTCAAATTTGTCCCGCAATAAAAGTCGCACAGGCAAGTACGGATATTGATCTTGGGCGACCTTCTCAAGACTATAAAACGGTGTCACTAGAATCAACTGTGGCACAGGCCTTTGACTCGCCACATAGGTCGCAACCCCACTCCCAAGACTGCGCCCCATTACCATGACCGTTTGATATTCTCGCTTCAATTGATCATACAGGGCTAAACCATCTGCAAACAAATATTTCTGGCTTGCCTGGCCTGTGCTTCCACCATAAGAACGATAATGCATCGCGTGAATTGAAACTCGCGGAAAGGCTTTCGCCAGCAAAGGAAGGGACAAACTCACATCCTCGGCATTTCCGCCGAAGTAAAGCAAGGCCATCGATCTCTGCGTTGTCGTTTGTTCTACCGACATTTGTTCTGATGCCAAGCCTGACGCAACTGGTCGCTCGCCTTCTGAGGCTTGATACGCAACAACGATGTCCTCATCATTCAAACGAACGGTCACCGCATTCTTATCATTTTTGTGGGATGTTTTAATTGGATAGTAAATCAAACTATCTTGCACGATATACATTGCAAGGCATAAGCCGCCGTAGACGAGCAACAAAAAAAATGTAAATCGTAGAAGAAATCGGCTCATATTCAGTTCTATTCACCAATCTCAATACCGAGGTCCTGCGGCTTCAAACCGACAGCGGGCTCGCAGGTATCCATCACAGCCATTACTGCCGTCGCACATACAAAAACATGCTGAGGTCCCGCCACCGAGGCTTGTGGCTCACGAAACACATACACTTCTCCGTCGGCGGTCCCCTTCTTATCGTCAAAGATGCGCTCCAACAGAACCATCGGGAACCGACCTTCACTGCGAGCCGAAATTTTACGCAAAATTTTCTCAGTGTGGCTATAGTCGACTTCACGCGTCTTATACTGACGCGTTGCATGCAGCATCAAGTAGGTTGGTTCGTGTCGCAAGCCAGGTAACATGGTGCGAGTTTCGCCGAGTAGAAATGAACTCGCACACGCCGAGGCACAAGCACCACGCACCTCGGTATCGAAGTGATATCGATTGATCAAACTTTCAACCAGTTCAATGATGACACCTGCTGATGCGCTGGCACCCGGCGAATGTCTAAATTGAATAACATTGAATTGCTGAGGATTTGCATTAATCAAACTCTGTAATTCAGACAGGCTTGCCAGGGTCAACTCGCCACGCCATATAAGGCGCGTATGATCACCAACTATTTTTTTGGGGACGAGCACCAAAATTGCCACCACGAGCAACAACACCAGTGGCTCGCCTAGGCCCTTGAGACGTCGAATGATGGACTTTTTTAGCACAAGAAAAATTGAGATGCGAATGATTTAACATTATCTCAGCGAACTAGGAACTTGCGTATTTACTGAACTCAAAAAGTTCGCAAAAATGTAAAACTTCGTGACGAAGTGAATTTTTTATCGTCCTCAGCACAAAAAAAACCACAAATTATTCAAACGACGACCAAGCACCGATTCTGTGCAAATCGTCACCATTGAGAATCCGCGTCAATTTTTCTTACTTTTGCAGGGCCCTAAACTGCACTGATTTTGTGCCAAATGCAGACCTCCATAACAAGCCTTCGCACCAAATCAGAACATGAAAGTAGATATAGTTTGAGGTGATGACTTGTATGCGAAAACGCAATTTCAAAATCTAGGATCGTCTCCGTATAGTGACACCAACGGCACAGCAATTGACACAATCAATCGCTACTTTCCCTGAACGAAAACGCCGACCACAGTTTTCGTTATTTGTTATTTTTGGAGGTCTTATGAACACATTCGCTCGTTTCTCTCTCGCTTTCACAACGCTAAGCTTAGCTGCCAGTTTTCACGCGCAAGCTGCTGAAATCGTTAATCCATTTACGACCAATGCGTGCTCTGCACCTTCATATAACGAGCAACTTCTACGTGAAGATGTGAGCGGTGCAGTGAAGCTTCGTTTTGCGACCGACGTACGCGGCAAGGTCGTCGATGCTCGTATCGAACAATCGAGCGGCAACCGCGAACTCGACAATGCATCTATCAACGCGCTCAAGAGCTGCAAGTTCGAATCTAAGATCGATTCAAAAGTGATCGTTTTCAATTGGAAAATTGTCTAAAACGATCGCTGCAAAATTCCTTCAACAAGCACTATATTGCAGATAAAAAAATACCCGCCGAGGCGGGTATTTTCTTGCGTGAGCAACATGCTCATCAACCACCTATTCCACCATACCTTTTTTCTGCAAATACCTTTGCTGATATTTTTCGGTGAGACGAGACTGCTTGGTGCTTAAATCCACTGGGCGCCCTTGAATAAATACTTGCTCAATCTTAGTCATGGTTTCCATAGGATTACCGTCACTGACAAACAAATTCGCAAACTTACCGACTTCGATCGAGCCCAACTTATCCGCAACTCCTAGGATCTGTGCTGGATACAAAGTCACTGCCTTAAGTGCCTCATTGGGATCTAAACCAAAACTGACAGCAACCGCTGCTTCATATGGTAGATTTCTCTCGTTATGGGCATCATCATCAGCACCACCACGAGCGATACAGAAACGCACTCCTGCTTGCGATAGCTTGCTCGCCAAACGATAAGCTTCATCGTACTCCGCCCCGCGCCGCTGCGGCAACTTATGGATACCTGTGATCACCACTGGAACTTCGCGAGCACGAAGCGTATCGGCAAATAAAGGCGTATCCATACCACCGACAATAACCAATTTTAATTGATAGCGTTGCGCGAAATTCAGCGCATAACGAATCTGCGCTGCGTCTTGTGCATGCATGAAAACGGGGCGCTTCCCAGCTAACACTGGCAACATTGCTTCCCAACGAACATCGATCTGTGTGCCATCTTTATTGGCGCGAGCATCACGATAGGCGATTGCGGAATCAAAGGCATCCTCGAGCATCTTTACACGCTGCATACTCGATTTGCGCATTTCTTCTAGGCGCGAATCCAAAGGCGCGGGAAAGAGCTCGGGATTAAAACGCATAAAAGGCACGCTGATGTGCAAGCCAACTTCTGCTTGCACGGTCATGTCTTCCCAAGTCCAACCATCCAGTTGCACTAGCGAAGATGTACCATTAATCATCCCCGCAGGGCCTGCGCTGGGCACACTGAGCGCCGCCAACACACCATTCACACGAGTGACCGGAATCAATTCACTGTCTGGGTTCACGGCCACAATCGCACGTGCATTTGGATTAATTGCACCAGCCTCTGCAAAATCTGCAGTGGCACGTACTGACTGTACCTCAGCCAAACCAATCACCGTGTTCGCAGCAATCATGCCCGGATAAATATGTTTGCCCGCCACATCAACGACTTTAGCATTGGCTGGAATATTGACCGTACTGCCGATCGCAGTGATACGCCCCTTTTCAATCAGAATTTGCCCATTCGGGATCTCACCTTGGCTCACAGTATGAATCGTTGCGCCCTTCAAAACCAAAGGCACTTTTTGGGCTGGTGCTGGTACATTTTCCGATGCAAATGCGCTCGCGCTCAGTACCATCCCAGTAAAGGCTGCTAATGCTGCTAAGGTCGCTGTCGACATGCGCGCCATAGCAAGTTTACTTGGTGATGTGGCACTTGCTGTCATAGAAATCATCTTCTTCATTATTCGTTCTCCGTACATTCGTGCTCTTCTTCGCCAGCCCAATAAGCAGTACGATGTTTACTCATCATATGCAGCCATTGTTTGAGCTCCAAATAGGCCAAATTGGCTGCCAACATTTCCGCTGGTGTTTTGGGAGCGACGACTTTATCAGCATCGTTAGGTTTTGCAGAAGAAACTGGGCTTGGATTGCGGCTCGCCACGACCTTTGCGGCAATCCGAGTACGCTCCGCTTTCGCCTCATCACGCGCAAGCTGATCGGCACCGCGATCAAAGTATTTGCGGCCCTCAATCCAAGTTTGCTCGGCATGACTGAAGGTCGACAATGGGCTAGTATTCCAAATCACAAAGTCAGCATCTTTGCCCACTTCCAATGATCCCGTGCGCTGATCGATTTTCAATTGCTTCGCTGGATTCAAGGTCACAAACTTCAGCGCCTCAGTGTCCGACAAACCACCGTATTTGACCGCTTTAGCAGCCTCGGTATTGAGATGTCGCGCCAACTCATCACTATCAGAATTAAAACTCGTTACCACGCCCGCGTTATGCATCAGCGCGCCATTAAATGGAACAGAATCTGAGACCTCCATTTTGTAGCCCCACCAGTCTGAGAATGTCGACCCACCTGCGCCCAAGCTAGCGATCACGTCAGCGACCTTATAACCTTCCATAACGTGCTGGAAAGTGCCAACCAAAAGATTAAATTCTTGAGCAACACGAGCGAACATTAAGATCTCATCTTGACGATAAGAGTGGATATGAATCATGCGCTTTCGGTCAAGCAATTCAACCAAAGTATCCATCTGCAAATCACGACGCGGCTCGAGCATACTCGATGGCGATTTTTTCCAAGCTTCGCGCTCCTCTTTGTAGGCACGCGCTGCCAAGAAAGCGCTACGCAAGATTTGCTCTACGCCCATCCGCGTTTGCGGATAACGACCAGTGGATTCGTTGCCCCAGTTCGCCTGCTTCACATTTTCCCCAAGCGCGAATTTAATGCCAGGAAAAGCGCCATCTAATTTCAAACCTTCTGCATCAGCACCCCAGCGCAATTTAATCACTTGATTTTGTCCGCCAATCGTATTCGCCGAGCCGTGCAAGACATTCGCTGTGGTCACGCCGCCGGCTAACTGACGATAAATATTGATGCTGGAGGCGTCGATAATGTCCCCGACACGAACTTCCGCTGTAATGGAACTGGTTGCCTCATTGATCCCTTGCATCATCGCGGTATGAGAGTGTGCGTCAACAATACCTGGTGACACATGCTTACCTGTGGCATCTATCACCAAGGCATTGGCGGGCACTTTTAAGTCCTTGCCAATCGCGGCGATTTTACCGTCCACCACTAACATATCGCTTTGCTCTAACTTACCTGCTTTCGCACTGGTCCAGATTGTCGCGTTCTTAACCAAGATTGCAGATGGTTTTGCCGGTGTCGCCATTGCGTATGGACCTGCTGGATAATTGCCGCTCCATGCGACCGGCATATTTTCTGCCTTTGCTGGTGTTGTATCAGTCGACGCAGCTTTGCTTCTGGTCGCAGTCCACTGCCATACTTTCGCTTGTGGATCTTGGATCGTGCCATTCAAATGATCGCCACGTCCATCTGCCACAACAATATAACTTCCCGTTTTGTCACTGAATTTCGCCAACAACTGACTATCTTTTAAACTCAGTTCGACGTTCGCACCATCGACCTTCAAGCTAGGCTTAGCAGAACTTCCTTCGATCACCCATGTACTAGTTTTCCCGCCACTCGTGACGGTCCAAGTACCGCGTAATTCAAAACGATTGTAATTCTCAGTCGTCAGTGGTTTGCCTTCGACAAAATTGATCTCGATATTGGCTTTGTCATCACTGAACAAATCGCCAGATGCCACCACCAAATTGGCCAACTGTCCCGGTGCAATCGTGCCGAGGCGCTTTTGCTCACCAATCAATTTTGCGGGCACGGTCGTCAAACTCGCCAAAGCCTGATCAATGCTTAGGCCGCGACGAATCGCTTGACGCAAGCGATTCCAAAAGTCTTTCTTTGGATCTTTTAACCCTGCTGGTGTTACGGCAAATTCAATCCCTGCCTTTTCAATGTAAGCCAGATTTGAAGGTGCCTGTTCCCAATGCTGCAGCGACTCCAGCGCCGTATCCAGCACCATGTCAGGATGTTCAACTTCAGGTGCATTAGGGAATGCAAGCGGCACGATCACCGGCATACCGGTCGCCTTTAATTGATTGGCGCGACGATATTCGAAGCCGTTACCTTGCAAAATCACTTTGAGACCAAATTCGTCACGAATCTTTGCGACCCGTTGGTAGGCTTGTTCATTATCCGTGGCGTAAATAATCGACTGGCGCCCGGCTAAAACTGGTTTGAGTGCCTCAAGCGAATCATTAATTTGGGGGCGCTCAATTTTGAGCTTGCTCTCACCCGCACGTTGGTACCACTGAGCATCATAGAAAGTCTGACGCACTTGCGCGATCACGCCCATCAATGAACCTGGATAACCACGCCCACCTGATTCAAGTTCATTCGCCATGTGTTGTGCAACACGCGTCGACAGAACCATATTTTTCGGATTATCTGTCGAATTCAAACTCAATAATGCACTTTGGCCACGGAAAATCCCTGCAGCAGGCGTCGCTAAGACGGTCGTAAAGCCGAGCTCTCTGTAGAGTTTGACTTCATCCGCTTTCACTTCAATGAGTTTAGAAACGTCTTGCTCTGGATGGATACGCGGATTGTCTGCAGCAATTGAGCGTCCGCTAAATACGCGAGGTGCACTCGGGCGTCCAGGCGCAGCGGGTGCACTAGCGGCAAGAGACGATGGCACACCGATGGCACTCACCATATCAATGAAGCCAGGATAGATGGTACGCCCATCCAGCTTCCATACTCTTGCGCCCGCTGGGATCGGGCCATTGGGCGTGACAGACACAATTACGCCTTCGCGCAAAACGACAGTGCCGTTCTCAACCACTTTGCCAGGCGCTGTGACGACGCGCGCGCCCGTCAAAGCATGCCAACTCGGATTATTTTCACGTAGTCCTTCGACTCGTGAAGTACTTGTTTGCGCCTGTGCGCTGAGCGATACCATCGATACGGTACCAAGCACAAGGGTAGCAAGCGGCATTAAGCGCCATGGTCCTTGCATATACTCTCCTAGGATTAATTTTTATAATAGGTAGAAACCCATCAATTTTCTATTTAAGCCACACTTCAACTTCAAGCTGCTTTGCGTCACCGAGCTTTTCGCTCACTGAAACATAAAGCACCGACCTCTGACTGCCGATCTAGGAAAAAATTCCCGTTTGATCGCAAAAAGAATGAAAGTTCGTTGCTTTTCGCTAGCACTATCAACTGGCCCGTGAGCGATCAGCTTATCGCTTACTTACGCACAAAAAAAACCCGGCACAAAGTCCGGGCGTGAAGAAACCAATTTGCAAATAAAAATATCTTATTCGTGATGCATGAATATCACTAGCTAGTGTGCGCGGGACTGCCTACGCAATAGAACTTCCCGATACTCACTTGGCGTCACACCAACCGTCGCTTTAAACATACGAGTAAAAGCACTGTGATCTTGATAGCCACAAGACATAGCAATATCCGTAATGCTACGACTATGATCTTCTAGTAAGTTTGTCGCGGCATCAAGTTTGACCTTAGTCATGAACTGACGCGGCGTTAATGAAAAGATCTTTTGAAAATAACGTTCGATTTGTGCGACTGAAAGACCGGTAATTTTCTCCAACTCAGCCATATGCACATTCTCAGCATAATGGGTATGGATATGTCGCACCGCAGCTGCAATCCGGTGATAAACCGGATGTCGCTGATCCGGCATACCAAGATCACGCGAAGTACCCGTCAGACCGATGATGCGCTGTTGAGCGTCACGCAATGGGATTTTATTGGTCAAGCACCATCCAGGATCTCGATCCGGGTACAAGTGCAACTCGAGTTGATCGCGCACCTCTTGACCAGCACTCAAGACCAACTGGTCTTGTTGCTCGAAGGTTGCAGCTAGGCTCGCTGGAAATACTTCTCCCACAGTCCGACCGACCAATTCATACTTATCTTTGAAACCACAACGGTTAACCAAAGTTTGGTTAACGACGACGTAACGACCGTCAAGATCCTTCACAAAAAACACCACATCAGGCATGGCGTCAAACAAAGGTTCCGCGAAAAAGACGTTATCGATGGCTCCCGCCAAATGCAAACGCGTCGACCCTGCCGTGTCAGTGGTCTCATTGATCTTCGCGCTAAAAATCATGTCTAGCATCTCTAACTTATTTCTTGTGGTTAATCATTTTGCAACTATATTACCTGAATTCGCCCATTTTTCAAATCGCATCATTAAGAAAATTTAAATGTGTGGTTTTTTCAGTGGGCTCAAAAAGAACCATACAAAATATGTTTTTAACATTAACTTTTTTTACACTTTTCTCCAAAGCATCAGTACTTATACAAACCCCCTCTTTGGAATATATTGCCAATATATTTAAATCGCTCTACACTACTCGCCCATCCATTGTTTGAATTAATTTTTCTATTCGCCGCTTATTTGAGCTTTGCGAAACTGGGATCAATCGAACTCTGCTAAGCTCCAACAAAACTATTTTCGAGGTTATTTAATGAGCATTTTCAAGCACTTTATCAACGGTGAATGGCACGCTTCTTCGCAAACTCGTCCGAACCACAATCCCTCACAGCCAAATCAAGTGGTTGGTGAATATGCTGAAGCAAGTGCAGACGACGTCGCTTTGGCAGTACAAGCTGCACGCCAAGCCGCAACAGTTTGGGGACGTTCAACGCCACAACAACGTTTTGATGTACTTGACTTTATTGGTAGCGAAATTCTCGCGCGCAAACAAGAACTCGGTCACCTATTGGCCAGTGAAGAAGGTAAAGTTTTGCCAGAAGCGATCGGTGAAGTCTCGCGTGCTGGTTTCATCTTTAAGTATTTTGCTGGTGAAGCATTACGTATGGGTGGCCAGGCCTTGGCCTCAGTGCGTCCTAACATGGAAGTTCTCACTTCGCGTGAAGCGGTGGGCGTGGTCGGCCTGATTACACCGTGGAATTTTCCGATCGCTATTCCAGCTTGGAAAGCAGCTCCTGCCCTCGCTTGCGGGAATAGTGTCATTCTCAAACCGTCTGAACTCACGCCTGGCTGTGCATGGGCTTTGGCCGAAATTATTTCGCGCTCGGGGTTACCTAAGGGCGCTTTTAATTTGGTGATGGGCGATGGCGTCGCTGGCCGCGCCATGGTGGAAGATCCGCATGTCGATGCGATCAGTTTTACCGGATCGGTGCAAACTGGTAAGCTGATTGCGCAACATTGCGCATTGCATATGAAGAAGTATCAACTCGAAATGGGCGGAAAGAATCCTCTCGTCATTCTGGATGATGCAGATCTCAATATCGCGGTCGAATGTGCCGTCAACGGCGCCTTCTTTTCAACCGGACAGCGCTGCACAGCTTCCAGCCGCACTATCGTTACCGAGGGAATTTATCAACGTTTTGCAGAAGCAATGCTGGAACGCACGCGCAAACTCAAAGTTGGCGATGCAGTTGCCCCCAATACCCAAATTGGTCCGGTAGTCGATCAACGCCAACTCGATAAAAACCTGCGTTATGTGGCGATCGGCACCGAGGAAGGTGGCCAACTTCTCTGTGGTGGTGAACGTCTAGCTGGTGATGGCTTTTTCTTTAGTCCCGCCATCATCGAAAATCACAATCCACAAGCGCGTCTGAATCAAGAAGAAGTATTTGGCCCGGTCAGCACACTCATTCGTGTCAAAGATTTTGACGAAGCGATCGCCGTTGCCAACGCCACTCCATACGGACTCTCAGGCGGCATTTGTACCAGCTCATTGAAGTATGCTACTCAATTTAGAAAAGACATGCAGGCCGGAATGGTGATGGTGAACGCACCGACGGCCGGGGTTGATTACCATGTACCGTTCGGTGGCAGCAAGGCATCGAGTTTCGGTCCACGTGAACAAGGAAACATGGCGGTCGAGTTCTACACCAAAGTCAAAACGCACTACATCGCCTAATTAGCACCCTGGTTGAAGACCTCCTAAACGCTCAAGCTTTTCAGATAGTCTTCTAAAGCCGACAAGTTTTTGAAGTAAAGCGCGACCGTGTTATCAAAAACCAAAGCGACAGATGAAAATCTGTCGCTTTTTTTGTCTGGAATTTACGTGTAAAAGCAAAAGAAAATTGAGGAAAATCATAGGTATAACTTATAATCCAATGATCAATTTCACAACAACCAGCGTATGCCATCTCCCAAAGCTCCATCAAGTACGAAAATGCGTGCGGCTGACGTCGCTTACGATGCCATCGAAAGCATGATCGTCACATTGCAACTCAAGCCAGGTGCACCAATTGTTGAATCGGAATTGATCGAAATTACCGGCTTGGGGCGCACACCTTTGCGTGAAGCTTTGATGCGCATGTCGTCGAATGGTCTGATCGTGCAATTACCGCGTCGCGGCCTGATCGTTAAAGACATCGAAGCGGCCGAACATGTCACCTTGATTGAGACCCGACGCGTGATTGAACGCTTAATTGCCAGCAGCGCCGCCCGCCGCGCGACACCGCAGTTACGCCAAGATATTCTGGCCTGTGGTGAGCAAATGGTTGCCGCCGCCAACAATGGCAAGCTCGAAGAGTTCATGGCTGCTGATCAAGCTCTAGACCACGTGATACACGAAGCGTGTCGCAATCCGTCTGCAGTTGCCGCGGTCATTCCTTTAATCATCAAATGCCGTCGCTTTTGGTACGCATATCAACATGAAGGCGATATGCATGAGGCCGCACGCTGCCACATGCTTTTGGCGAAAGGCATTGCCGAAGGCAATGAAGAAGCCGCGGCCCAAGGTGCTGATAATCTGATGAACTATCTCGAGTCTTACACTCGTAAAGTCATTAACGGCTAAATCTACAGCGCTTCTCTCAAACAAAAACGGCAAGCACTTCCATGCTTGCCGTTTTCTTGTTTAGCTTAAACTTGAATAGCTTAAATGAGACCGCCCTCTACTGATGGTTCAAGCTATCTAAGTTAGGGCTCTGCCTAGCTTATTTTTGTCCAACCTGAGCCTTGACTTGCTCTTCTCTGATCTTTCGGTATGGATCATTCGCATTCCACTGCGGAACCGTCTTCGCATTGGCTAATCGATAGCCGAGCATGAGTGTGAATTCTGCCTGTTGCACCATGCCGCTCAAATCCCAAGTAGGATCATAGCGGTCACGCACGGTGTGATAATCATTCTTAAAATGCTTCATCTTGCGTTCTGAATGCATGTGTTCATGCTCAAACTCAAAATAACCATCTCCCGAGAACACGGCTGACCCCACATTAAAAGCGGGCACACCGGCTCGCGCAAAATTAAAGTGATCGGCCCGATAATAGGCTCCGCCTAAATCAGGCACTGACTTCGCAATGCTTAAGCGCATTTGTCGAGCGACGATTTGCGCATCATGATACAGACTACTGCGTTCACTTCCCGCGACACCGATGTCTTTCGTCTTCCCCACAAAATTCATACTATCTAAATTGAGATCAGCAATCGTGGTCTTCAACGGCCAAGCCGGTGCGCGAGTATAAGCAAGACTCCCGATTAATCCTTGTTCTTCGGCCGCTGGCCATAAGAAAATCTGACTCCGCTTGCTCGGATGTTTTACAGCATATTCGGCCATCGCCAACAAAGCAGCGGCACCACTCGCATTATCGACCGCACCATTCCAAATCTGAGACGGTTTACCCGGCTCTTCAATTTTTCCTAGATGATCCCAATGCGCCGAGTAAATCAAGGCTTCGTTTTTCAACTTGGCGTCCGTACCGGGAACAAGACCGAGTACATTGAATTGCTCCACTTGCCGCACTGTCGAGCGCACCGAAGCGTGCACTCGAATCGGTAATTCTACTGGTACGAAATCGGACTTCTCGGCTTGTGCTCGCAATGCATCGAGATCAATCCCCTGCGTCGCGAAAAATGGTTTGATGCTAGCTTCAGCCCACCAGCCTTCCATCGGATTTCCCGAGCCTGCAAGATGAAAACGTTCGCGTCCAAAACTCGTTTGCGGCACACTCCAGCTATACGCCGCCGAAGCATCAGTATGAATCAAAATAACGCCAGCGACACCGCGCCGCGCTGCCTCTTCAAATTTGTATACCCAGCGACCAAAATAAGTCATCGCTTTGCCGGCAAAACGTTGTGGTTCTAGCTCAGTTGGTTGGGGGTCATTGACCATCATCACCAGCACCTTGCCCCGTACATCGATATTCTTATAGTCATCCCAATTTTCTTCAGGCGCCTTAATACCGTATCCCACAAATATCATCGGAGCATCAATGTCGACCGCTTCTTGTATGCTTGAAGTGGCCAACAAAATCTCGCTTCCTAGCTGTGGCGCATACGCGCCCACCTTGCCTTCAAATCGTATCTGGGTTTCGGGGAGTGTTTTAATTCCCAAAATATTCACTTTGTGCAGATAGGGATTTCGTACATCGGTTGAAATGTTCTGCAACCCCATCAGCTGTAGCTGAGTGGCGATATAGCGCGCAGCTAACTCACCGCCACGTTGTCCGGTGCCTCGACCTTCCAACAAATCGTCCGCCAAATAAGCGAGATGGCTACGCAAAGCCGATTCGCGGACTTTCGGCGCGATTGATCCGCCACTCTTGGATTGAGATTGAGATTGAGATTGAATTTGAGCTTGAATGCGAGCATTAGCTTCAGTTTGTGCTGAAGCCTGAATGCCAACCATAGACAATACAGCGCCTATCATCCAGGCCCATTGTTTTATGCTTTTCCTTCTCACCATTTTTCGCAACTCGATTCTTCTTATTCGGTCTATTTTATTTCTGTTTTATTCATTTCTATCGGCAATCAAACGGACTCACCGCAACGGGCACTAAAGTCCCTTCATAGGATGATTCACAGCTGATCTCGGCATTCGTTTGACGTTCGGCAATGCTTCTTTCAGCAACCACCGTTTGAAACGGATCATAGGATATTTCGCTCTTCTGTCATCCGTACGGCTCTCAAGCAAGCGCATCAAACCGGCCTCAGTGACCGCCATTTCACGACTCTGATCGATCTTGCCGTAGTCACTGCCAAGAGTATCGATTTCCCATTGAGCGAGTTTAGGATCTAGCACTTTTTTGAGATCCCGTAAGGCGACCCACACGATTTCATCGACGAGGTAGAAACGAATCTGGCGTCCATCAAAGGTATAGTATTTGCCATGCCACTGTTGCAGCGCAGACTTCTCACCCCAATACTTAAAGAGCAGCACGAACTCGATGATCTCGCGCGAATACAGTCGCCCCCAAAAGCCAATCGCGATCACCACGCCGATGATGCCGTGACCAGGTTTAATTTTCTCAGCGATCACATAGTAGATATATGAGAGACCAATGCTGAAAACGATTTTGCTGATCAATAGGAGAACGCTGCGCCACTCAATCATTTTGGCCCCAATTTATCTCTTAATCGAGATCTTGCGTATCATCATCACTCATTCCAGTATCGACGCTCTTACCTTGCCCCAATAGGACTGGTGGTACATAGGTCGCCAACAAATGTTCGCGTGATTGAGGTGTTTCAAGACTGATGCGACCGAGCGCACCACTACGATAATCGAGCAACAGCGTATGCGCTGCTTTTTCAAAATCCCAGTCGCCCCCCTTTAAACGATACGCACGTTTCTTCGCTACCGCTTCGATGACAGCCACCGCATCCATCTCTTCAGCGGCAAAGCCATACCGCGCCGATAGCAGCTTAGGATAGGTTTGCAAGAGCCGCTCCGCGAGAAAGGTTGCGACTTCTTCTTCGATCAAGGCATTCACGCCCACGGCATGGCTGGCCGCTAACATCAAACCATCCGTTGGATGCTCAATCTTGGGCCACAACATCCCAGGTGTGTCGGTCAAAATCATGTTTTTACCGAGATACAAACGTTGCTGGGTTTTCGTCACGGCGGGCTCGTCACCTACATTTGCCACACGCTTCTTCAATAAAGCATTCATGAGAGTCGACTTACCGACGTTGGGAATCCCCATGATCATCATGCGCAATGGCTTGGTTGGCACACCGCGATGTGGAGCTAATTCAAGCGCATAGCCAGGAATCTTCGCAACATCTGCTGGCTTTTTGCAACTAATCGCCACGGCCTTAACGCCTTTTTGCGCGTTGTAGTATTCCATCCACGCTTTGGTCGCATGAGGATCAGCTAAATCACTCTTGTTCAAAATTTTGAGGCACGGCCGTTGACGTGCTGAGCGCAGCTGCTCCACCATCGGATTGCAACTCGCTTGTGGAATACGAGCATCCAAAACCTCAATCACGAGATCAGTACTCTCCATTGACTCCGCAGCCTTCTTGCGGGCTGCGTTCATGTGACCGGGGAACCATTGTATCGACATACTTCTTCAACTTTTCAAAATAGCTTTCGCAGTCAGTCTGCCTAAAGCACAGCACTGGCGCAAAATCGTAATCAATGTAATCTGATGCGTTTATAGGATTGCGGAGGTCGAAGTGGCTAGGCCTCATGAGGCCGAATTTCGACATCACCATCGAGAGCGATCAAACTAAAAGATCGTTCTGAGCAATCAAAGAGCGGGAATTCCCTCTATTTTACGGGTTTGAGAGGAACAAAGCCGTGTTTATCTGAAATCGGCCAGCAAAAAAAGCTGAAAACAGGCACATCGATAACAAAATGACTAGATAAACAGTCTGTTTGATGGCATGAATCTCAAAAAAGCGAGCTGCTTATAAGACCTCAATGTAAATCTATTTCTGCAATTGGCTGATACGTTGATCGACAAATGCGATCAAATCTGCGCCTAAGCCAGGTTGGAGTTTCGCCTGTTGAAAGGCTTCTATCGCCTCTTTGCTATTACCATCAGCCTGCAACGAAATCCCGAGCCCCATCCACCAGACGCCATTCTGTGAATGCCGCTCCAACGCCGAACGATAATAGGCGATGGCTTCTTTGTGATGGTTTAGCTTCTGCTGGAGCGCGGCGATAAAAGCCAAATAGTCCGGCCTATCCTGCGCAAAAGCTACTGATTTTTGCAGGACTTCTACCGCCTCATTGAGTTTCGCGCGTTCGACCAAGATCCGCGCCAATACCATAGCAAAATTCACTTGATGTGAGTCCAATGCCAGGCCAGCTCGCAATTCACGTATCGCATCATCATAGCGTTTGCTGTCGAGCATCAAGGAAACCAATAACTGGCGAGCAGGCATATGCGTTTGATCAAGGATCAGAGCACGTTGCAGCGCTTGAATCGCTTCAGTATTTCGCCCTTGCTGTTGATACACCGTTGCTTGTTTAAATTCGCTCTCTGCTTTTTGTTGCGGGGAGACTTCTTTGACCATGACCGGCGCAGGGGCTGGTAAGCGCTCCATTGCGTTTGCATTGTTAGCTTCTGCAGCGAGTTTCGTGACCGGCTTATCGGATGCGTTTAATTTCGACTGTGCACCCTCATCTTTCTTGGCAATGGCCTGCACCGATGTCTGCACCGACTCAGGCGTTGAACTTGATTTGCTTACGATGGCAACGACTTCGGTTTGTTTGTCTGGCTGTTTAATTTCAAGCTTCTCGGGTGCTTTCTCTCCTGCTCGATCGACACGCTTCTCAATCGACGACTGGCTCTGAAGTTCACCACCGCTTGGCGATGTCGAGATCGAGGTCGCAGGGGGCGCAGAATCTACAGGCATCGACGTTTTTGCTGGCATTGAATCAAGATCTCTCGGCGTACTGATATCGGTACTCAGCCTCAACAGCAAAGGCAACTGCGCCACCTCTGGCCCAAGTTCGACCTTACTTTGTGGCGGCTGCGAGCCATTGGTTTGCACTAGATTTGTTTGCCCACCGAATTGACGATAGGCGAGATAAGCAAGTCCGATCATCACCAGTACGAGTATCGCAAATTTCCATGATCGTCCACTTGACCTCGCCAATGGATCACCATATTGCACGTATTGGGCAGACGACGATTCCTCAGATTTCCCCTCGGCTTTGCGTTTTTCCAAATCCTGCAACATTTGATTGATCAAACTCACCATCAACCTCCAGCAATCTTGCTCAACCAGAACTGGCTGGCAATGATCAACAAAACAGACAGCAATGCCCCACCCGCAATGAGTTTTTTGGATACCTTCAACAAAGGGGCGGACTCAGTATCCTTGAGCGCTAACAGCACATCGCGTGTATTCACGAAACGACGCCCTGCGCCATACGCCAACATCAAGGCCTTGTTAGCGAGAATATTTGTCATTCGTGGAATACCACGGCTTCCTAACCAAAGTGCAAAAGATGCGGTTCGGCTAAACAAACGAAGTTCGCTGTAACCAGCGATACGCAATCGATGATTGATATAGAAGACCGTTTCTTCCCAACTCAAAGAACGCAAACGATAGTGGAAGGTAATGCGCTGCGCCAACTGACGAATCTCCGCGCGCGCTAAGCGGCGATCTAACTCTGGTTGTCCGAACAAAATGATCTGCAGCAGCTTGCGCTTTTCAGTTTCCAAATTACTGAGTAATCGCAGCGCTTCTAAGGTTTCAATCGGAAGTGCTTGGGCCTCGTCAATACACAACACCACACGTTTCTCTTGCTCGGCGTATTCCAATAAACGGTGATTGATCGCTCGCAGTAACTCGTGTTGTTCAACGCCAGAAGAAGGAGTCACGCCCAATTCCTCCGCCACATTCAACAAAAGTGTACGCGGCTCGACCAAAGGATTGGGAATATAAGCGCTGACAAATTCTGGCCCGAGAGTCTTTAGAAACTGTCGGCAAAGCAAAGTTTTACCAGTGCCGACTTCGCCAGTGATCTTGATAAAGCCCTCTCCGTTTTGCGCTGCGATCATCAGAGTATTGAGGGCTTCGCGATGGCTACCGAACGAAAAGAAAAAAGACGTGTCTGGTGTGATACCGAACGGTGTTTCAGTTAAACCAAAAAAAGTTTGATACATAAATACCGCGCCATCGCTTCAGATCTACATTGCTTGTAGCCTGCCATTCTATTCAAACATTTTCATCTAAATAGAGACTACGTTGATCAATTAGTTTTCTCGTTTTTCAATGCGACCACGTGGCTCTAAGTCCTCGATACGGCGTTGGCTTTCTAAAATATCTTGATCCCAGCCATGGTCGCCATCGACGATGGTTGGCTTAATCAGAATGACGAGCTCGCGTTTCTGCGTTACTTGGTTAGTATTGCGGAACAAGCCTCCCAACAATGGCACTTCGCCTGCTCCCGGCACTTGCGAACGATCATTCACATTCGCTTGACGCATTAAGCCACCAATCGCGACGATCTTGCCATTTTGCCCGCGCACCACGCTATCGGTCTCTGAAATATCGCTAGAAGCTAATGGCAATACAATCGTACCCGCCGATCCGGCATTGACCGTCTTTTCAACAGTGGAGACCTTGCTGACAGAGGGATGCACATGCAAAGTGATATTCCCTGATTCATCAATCTGCGGTGTCACATCTAAAGCAACGCCGGAGAAAAATGGCATCACGTCGACGCTCACGGTCGGCGAAGTATTTCCACTCGTACTAGTCGTACCAGGCGTCGTTTTTAGGTTCGTGACGAAGAATTCATCCTTCCCCACTTTCAATACCGCCTTTTGATTGTTCAAAGTGGCAATACGTGGGCTGGACAATACATGTACAGTTCCCTGCGATTCTAGGAAGGATAGCAATGCAGAGAAATTCGCAGTTTGAAATGCCAAACCAAACAAAGAGCCCGCCGCGCGTGAAGCCGCGTACAGATTATTACCGACACTGGTGGATCCCAGACCAGTGTCATCCGTATAGATGCGCGAAGTACTCAACGCAGATCCCGGCGACATAAAGCCGATCGAACCAACTCTGCTAGAGCCAGCTTTCGGAGTCGCAAACGATGCCCAATTAATCCCAGTTTGAAATTGACTATTCAATTCCACCTCGAGAATTTTCGCCTCCAGGATGACTTGACGATCAACTGACAATTGAGTCGCTTTTAAGTAGGCGGCGACGTTGCGAATTTCATCCGACATGGCACGTACGACCACCACGCCCGACTGAGGATTAATCACTACTTGACGCCCGTTATGGCCACTATTGATCAGAATTTCGAGCGAAGTTTTCAGTTCCGACCAGAAATCACTGACCGAGCTTGTATTGATTTTGCTGGAAGTTAAGCTTTGACGAGAGTTATTAGATCCGCCTGATCCAGCATTATCACCATTGTTTTGATTATTTTGATTGTTCTGATTTTGATTGTTCCCCGTCGCCACAACATCGGCAACCGAACCTGAGGTCACCCGTGTATCGGAGCTACCCTTACGTACCGAGGCTAAATAATTAATTTGAAAAACACGCGTTTGCATTGTTAAAGGGCGCACATAAATTCGTGTTCCTTCAACGCGATACTCATAGCCGTACATGTCACGAATCGCATCGAGCGCTTCAAACAGTGTGACATCTTTTAAGTTAGCGGAAATATTACCGGTTACCTCGGGGTGCACCAACATGTTATAGGGTGTTCCCGCAACGATCGCCATGAAAAATTGCCCCGCTGGCGCATTGCTAAAATTGAGATTAAAACGTTCTTCTAGCGGTTTTCTTACCGGAGGTAACTCGGCATTCAGCGCCGGCAATAAGGATGCAGATACTTTCTCGGCGTCAGCCGCTTTTACGTTCGAGGCTTTAGCCTTCTCCATCTCGCTCTTAATCAGGTCGTAAGTCTCTTGCCGTGAAGGCGGAATGGCACAACCAGCCAGAGCCAATGCTATCACCACAATCCAATTCATTTTTTTCATTTTCAACCTTCTTTTACCAAACCATCGCGGTTCATATATCATCGCTGTTTAGTTCATTTTCTTTGCGCTGCGTACTATCTTCTTATCCACTTCAGGAAACAATTTGAGTACCTGTAGTTCTCGGCCGCGTTTCAATACGGCTTCAGTCTCAGTTAATTTCACTAAGACCTGGTCGCCGAACTGTGCGTTTAATCGTACGGTCTTTCCATCAATTACAGCAAACTTTCTCGTCGGAGAGATGAGTACCGATTGCAAAACCGGCACATGTTCAAGTTCTTCGGCTGCGCTTCCTTGCATCGAGGCGATCGCAGGACGGGTAGGATCGCGCAAATCTTGAGCCGAGGCGACCACAGTCACAGAAAACGATGCAAGCACAACCAGCAGCAGCTTTAGAGATCTAACCATTTTTTCTCCTGACTGATGGTAAATACACGCAAGCTCAAACGCGACTGAGGATATTCCACGACACGCAGATAAATTTTTCCCCAATATAAACGCTGTTGCATGGCCTCGAGGCTTTTCAAATAACTCAGCATATCCAGGTAGTTCCCCTCAAACACGAGCTCAACTTCATGTTTGAAAAGACCAATTTCGTTTGCATTATTCGCATTTGCGACAGGTATAGACGCACTACCTTCTGCCACAGGCTCGATCACACGCAGAACATTTTCAACTGGCAACGACTTTAGCGAAATCAATCGTAAGTTTTTGTTGCGACTTAAGACTTGTTCTAAGAGCTCATTCATCTTTTCAGCTGGCACCAAACGCTCTTCGAATTTCGCCAATTCAGTTCGCAAGATCTGCAACTGTTTCTTTTGTTCAGAAATCTGGTGCTTTACTTCATAGTCGATGTCAGCAAACTTACCCGCTTTCAAGCTATCGAGTTCGATCTGACTCGTTTGCGAGAGGGTCACGTTCTGTTGATCTTTTTGCTCAGCGAGTTTCATTTTCTTTTGCATCGGCGACCAAATCAGGTTCAATGCAATCAGAATAAATGTGGTGACTAAAATCGCAAAAATGAAGACGCGTTCACGTTCCGAACGCGCATCAATTTTCGTCGCAAGTTTTTTCAATTTTTCCATCATGGCTGCTTCGTCCCAACTTCCTTCTTATCGCCCTGTTCGATGGTATGAAACTCAAAATCGATAAAGGGGGCAAGAGTAGGCTTCTGCTTTTCCTGCGCCCCAGCTGGCGCCTCTACTGTCGGACGTTGCAAATCCAGTGCAGCAAAAGCTTTGCCTTTCATGACTTTTTCACGCTTGAGCTGATTCACAAATTGCGGAACAAGATCCGCCTGCAAAGTACGCCCGTGAATACTGAGTCGATCACCAAAGGTATCGAAGTCGAAACCAGTCAACCAAACGCGATCTGGAATCTGGCGTGCGAAAGCAGACATATACTCGGAAAAACCATCCGTGTTTCCAAGCTGATTACTCCCTAACATATCGACCGCTTTTCGACGCTGCTTGATTTCATCTTGGATGTCTTTGAGTTCTTGTGCCAGACGAGGATCGTGGGTGGGCATCACGAGGCCCGTCTTCAACTGAGTCAACTCCGTTTGAACCTTGACCAAGTGCAGTGCGCTCGACGCTTCTCTCTTGCTCAGTTCATGAAAACGCCATTGCAAAGCAGCCCACAATATCACTAGGCACACACTCGCAACCACACTCAGCAGCCCCAAACTACTGGCCGAGTACAAGCTGGGCTTCTCAAGCAAACTCTCGTTGAAAAGATTGATCTGCTGACTCATGCTGGCCTCGCTTCAACGCGCATTGCAGCACCGATGATGTCAAAGAATTTCTGCTGTTGATCACTACTTTTCATTTCAGGAATTTGGCCCAAATCGATCACGTTTGAAAGATCAAACGTCTCGATGGGTAAGTATAAATTCGTCGAAAGAAAACTTTGCAGAGCAGGTGTCACATCTCCCATTGGAGCCAATAACAACTTGGTATTCGTGATGTAATTATGTTGCCGCTCAAAGTGATCGAGTGAGCGCTGAAGTTCCAGTGAGACTCTTTCAAAAACGTAGTTCTGCGCTTCTTTATCTGGATTTCGTAGTTGCTCTAAATTGATGTCGATCCGTCTTGAAAGATAAAGTTCACCACCAAAACTCAAAGTCAGCAAACCTCCATTGGCGTCGAAGGACAGCATAGCCAAGCCACGCCCGGGCGTCTCAAGTTTTGCAGAAATATTTCGTTGTGCCATTTCAGGGATATCAATTACCGTCAACTTCAGTTTGGCGGCCATGACATCTGTCTGCAGTTTCTTAATAATTTGATTCTTTGCGACTACCACCATGGAGGACTGATTGCGACCACCTGCGGCAGGATCGCCGGGGATCTTTAACACATCAACGGTCGCCTCGCCGACTGGGAAATCCAACATATCTTTGACGCGCCACTTCACAGCTGAGCGCAGTTCCGTCTCGGGAACATTCAGAGCTTCAATTGCCAAGATTTGATACTCACCTTGCTTCAAAAGCATGCTCACTGGCTTTCCTTTAACCGGCGCCTCTCGCATCAAGCGTTCCAACAATGTGGTGTGGTTCGCCTCGGTGCCCGGAAAAAAGGACAAGTAACGCAAGATCGGTTTCAAGGCGGAGTCGTGCTGAACAATGGCGCAATACAAGCCATCGTGCCCAAGGCAGATCGCTATATTTTCAGCATTCTGTTTACTTTTTGAAAACAATCCCATGCATGTAACCCATTTTCCTCATCTTGCTTGACGTTAAGATAATATGCCACTGTTGTCAATCATTCTTCTTATTGGTGTTGTCAGTCCGTCTCTCACATCACTCTAAACAAAGGTGTCGCTCCCTCAATGATTTTCACGTGTGTAGATAAACTCATTGGCTTTCTTGTAAATGCCAAAATTGACTCGGGCTTTTGGATTGGTATTACCCGTTCCAAGCCAATTGAATTGCAACCACGGTTTGCCCAAAGTGACTGCTGCCGAACCACTGCCACCAACAGAAACGCATTGATTACCTGAAGCGCTACCTAAATTCAATGTGACGTCCGCAAATCCATTGTTGCCGACACCTGGTGCACTCAGTCGAACCGGATTCACGCTCACCGCCGTTTCACAAGCTGCCAGATTATTCGGCTTGGCTGTCGTACCCGCTGGAAAAGTGAAAGAGAAACTATTAGCGAAATTTGTCGCCGATGGAAAGGTACAAGCTGTATCGAGTGTATTGATGGTCCAGCCAGCGCTACTACCAGCCCAATACTCGATGCGCACTGGAATCGGCAAAGCTAATCTTTCGCTGCCATAAGCATTACTCAGTTTTACTCGTCCTTGCCGCATCTTGGTATTGATCATCGTCTTCGCTGTGCATGTGCCGCTACTGGTCCCAGCGGTATCGGCGGTACAAGCGGTCGTGCTGGCTTGCATGTCACGGTCGAACATCTTCACACCATCGGATTCCGTTGTCGCAAGTCCAATCGCCAACGCATCGTAGGGGCCATCCGGGCTTGCTGCCTTCGTAAAGCTCGACGCAGAAAATAGATATTGCCCTCCCAGCCAACTTGCCGCGGAGGTTGTCAAACGAGAAGGCGCAATGGCTACACCGCTATTGGCATTTTCCATCTCGACGGATACCACGGCCTTCCCGAATATTCCTGTGTAGTTAAAGGTACGACCATTTGCCGCATTACGCCCTTCAAGAGTCACATTGAGATTCAATGGCTGATCCATGTAGGTAAAGCCTGTACATGGTTCTACCCAAGACACGGGCACCATACTTAGATGATCTGGAATAAAACGACCGAAATGATTGCTGACCGAGGTATTCCCGAACTTACAGCCGTACTTTCCGCCTACTAGGGTATTTGAGGCATCGTTAGTACAATCTCCATTCGCAATATCACTCGATAGTGCAGCAAAGGTATCGTCATAGACTCCTTGCGCTTTAAAGCGGAAATACCCCACTTCGTCGTATGTGAATGCCGCGCCACTTGCACCATTGCCACTAGCCGCACTGGCCGCCGTTGTAAACGAACCTGCGAGCGTTCCTGTACCTGGAGTTGCGCGCCCACTGGCTGGTACGCTCGTCCATTCTAGTAAAGCAGGATTGATCTTTGGTGTGCCGTTGTAGCCAACCACCCCAGTATCGGCAGTCAAACTGAAGTTAGCTCCAGCTTTGACGATGGGCGTATTGGTGGCGCTACCTCCACTATTATCTGCATTGGCGGTCGAGCTAATACTGCTAATTGCGCTAGGCCTTACCGTGAAACTATCTGAAGAACAAGCGGTGACCGTCGTTTCTCTCACTCGACAGCGGAGTTTTCCATAGGCATTCGCCAATGCCAGATTACTAGCAATCGTCTTGCGACCGCTATCGCTTGCCGCAAAGGTGAGTGCTTGTGTGGTACCAGCAAGAGCCGTCGCCGCAGTACAGGCTGGGGCAGTCGAATCATCATACAGTTCGACGTTGACCGACCCCGCATAGCCAGTTGCGATCGCACCACCGACTCCAATCGCAACCACATCAAAACGGAAACCCGTATTCACCAGCTTAGTGTAGAGAGGGTTACGATTCGATGCTGTCACTGGCGTGTTGTACGGCAGACCTGTTTCTAAGCATTCAAAACCGGTCACACACGGGGTGTTCGTAATAGTGAAGGAACAGCTTTGTGCTGCGGTACCACTTGCATTGGTACATTTGGTTCCGTTCAGAGGAACGCTACTTAATCCAGTCGCCGCCAGAGTGTAAGTCCCGGCCGATGCCGCCGTCGGCTGCATCACTACTGTCGCAGTCGTTGCACTACTACCTAAGGTGAAAGTGGAAGGTGTAAAAGTTGCACCGGTCGCTGCAGGGATAAAAGCTAAACTACCTGTTAGTGTACCTGTATTGACGATATTTAGAGGCGGACAAGGTACAGTTGAAGAAGTGCATGCGAGCACAACAAAATTTTCAGGGCATTGTGTAGTACTACCATCATGGCGAATCTCAATGTGGTCATAGGGAGGCACCGTTGTCGAGCCGATCACAAAATCATAACTGAAGGTGTACGTACCCGGCGCTGTAAAGTCGTAAGCGATTCCGATCCCGGTATCTTGCAAAGTGGTGGTAATCGTATTGCTCATCGCTGCGCTTTGCAGGACGGAACAATTTGGAGCACCGTTCACAAAGAACGTACTCCATCCAGCCGCGCAATAACTGCTGAATGTACCAACGCGCTCGCGAAAAGATTCGACAATCGTGCCCGAGGTTGGCAAGGCGGTGCTGGTCGGACACGGGGTCGCTCCCCCAAGACTCGAATAAGTTCCAACAATGCGTTTTGAGCCAGCAACATTCACGCCGCACCCACTATCGCTACCACCGAGATAGGTGTCAAACACATGGTAATACCGCACAGGATTGGCAGCACTGACTGGATAAGCCGCAGGAATAGTCAGAGTCACCTCGGCCGTAAGAAAGTCTAGTGGTGTCGTGTATTTCCAAACCACAGTCACTTGCGGGCCGCTTGCAATCCCAAAGTTTGAGGTGGCGCTTTGCTGCACCCCCGCGGTAGCTGGATTGGCTGGTGTCACTGCGCTAATCGACGATGTGCTATACATCCCCCCAGTCGGATTGAAAGTCGTTACTGTATGCGATGGCCCATAAACCAGTCCATTTCCTCGAATAAAAATGCCATTATCTAAGTTGTTACTTGGAGGAATAGCAGTCGGACTATAAACCTGACCAGTATTATTCAACCTCCTTACTTGGATCTTCGTCGTATTCTCAATATAAAAATGAAGCCCATTGGTGGCCGTTGTACCGCCCGTGCTATTCAGTTCGACCACCTGTGCCGATGCTAGTGAATTCACGAGCAATAGCACGAAGAATACCAAAACCATCAACAATAGTCCTTGGCTCTTCTTCCAAATTTGCTCAAATTCCGCACAGTTCACTTTAGATCTCCAATTCAACTACAGACGGCATCGGTTGCAGGACCAATTCTGCAGGTCGCAATTCGCGCAGTCAGCTGACGTTCCACATAATCCGGTGAAGGCAAACTGCCAGAAGTCGCAGTTGCCGTAATTTGATATACACGAATCGTGTTAGTTCCTTCGGTCGTAGTCGTCACCGAACACGAAACATTTACCGAAAAATTTTGCAATGCGCCCGCAAATGCTGGCGTCCCCATGGCACCGGTGCAGTTGTAGGGTGCTGTCACTGCCACATTATTTTCCGGAGACATTATTTGATACGTCCCCCACTCTATTCCTGCCTTCGCTGCGTAATAGGCTCGCGCACCTTGTACGTCACGATTCGAGTTGGTTTGCTGGCCAACATACATTGAGACCATCACGGCCGCGAGCGAGGCCAACACGACCAGAATAAAGATGGCTACCACAATTGAAAAGCCAGATTGTTTAGAACGTAGCCTATGCATGACTTTGAATCCTCTACGGAACATTGTTGACGTTGACATCGTAGTATAAATTCACGCTCTCACTAGTCTGCATGACACTCTTAGCAAGCGTTAGTCTGATAGAGACGAGCCCCGTCCTCTCGCGCACGCCGGGATCATAGGTGAACTGACATGCACTCACATTTTGTGCGACCACTGGCGATGTACCGATCGCGGCACAAGCCGTTGGTTCGGGGTAGACGAAACCGTATCCCGAAACACGATAAAGGCGCCCCGTACCGTTACCTTTGGCGTCAACACCAACGCCAGAGCATACATATGAAACCGCTTGTTCTGTGCCTGAAACCAATTGAAACTTCTTACCTGGTGATTCAAACGGAAACTGTTTGCTACCAAAACTCAAAAAACTTGTGGTACTGAGATTATTCAGACTCACTCGATTATCGGCGGACGCGTACGCATCTGCAACTGGGATTCCCAAATTATAAATCACCAGAAAATCACCGGGACTGGGTGTCGCTGCAAGCGGACCAATCACATCAAAACCCGTGATCGCTTGCGTGGTGGTGAACGCATTTCCACCGCCAGTGCTGTTGGTCGCGCTTCGATATCGCCCACCGTCATAGGCCGGAATAAATTCAATACAGCCGCTGTTGGCAGAGCGAACTGAATTGGGAATCGCCAAATGCAGCTCGCGTGAAATTCGACGCGCAGCGGTGTCCGCGGTATCACTGAGCTCTATCCTCAAACCGAGATCTTGATATTGTTGCACCCGACCACTCAAGAATAAACCTGCAATACCTGCAATGATTCCAAGAATGACGATCACGATAATGGCTTCAACCAGAGTGAACCCAGATTGGATCGAACGAAGACGAAACTTCATGGTACGACCCTCGGCGCATAACGATAACGATAACCGGTCAGCGTGATACTCGTTCCGCCATTAGTGACCGTTACATCGATACGAATTTCATCGCCAGATTGAATTTCAGAGATAGTCGCTGAGTAGCTCCCTAAACCTGAAATCAAATTATTTTGGATATCCCGAATTCCGGTCATACTAAATCCATGATAATCGCCAACGTTATCGAATCGCGGCTCCGCATAACGCGTCTCACCGGCGGTTGGCCCTAAGCCTTGTGGCGTTGAAGCACAAGCTGCTGTCGAGGTCGCGGTGGTGGCGTTTGCATCATCAGGATCGCAATACGTAAACGCTTGCAGTTGCACTTCCTCGAGCAGTGACTCGGCAATGGCGAGTGCTTGTTTCGTCCTGACAGGATCGGTTCCACTGACCGTGGTCAAGTTCATCAGCGAAATGATCCCGACAATCGCAATACCAACGATCACAATAAAGATAATCGTTTCAATCAAGGTAAAGCCGAGTTCGTGATTTCGTCCACGCGAGCTAAAGGGACTCAAGTTAGCGCACATAACCCGTCTCCGCATCGATATTGATCGTTCCACCAATACCACCAGTAATCGTAATCACTTGATTGGTAGTCGGAATCATGCGACCGAGCGCTGTGAAGCGCGCATTCAAGGAAGCCCCAAACGCCACTCCTGTCGGAGCTTGGCGACGATACCATTTACCATCCACAGGATCACTCACTGCGTTCACAGAGGTTCCAGCTGCAATTGTGCAGTTGGCATCGACCGCAACATAAGTTAAACAGATGTAACCCGAGGCTTGATCAATTTGCACCCAGACATCGCGCCGATGGGCAATGGCCGTTTTCTGGGCAAAGCGCAAAGCTGTCTTTGTTTGATCAACAAAGCTCACTGAATCATAATCAGTACGATTAAAAAAGCGCGGCAAAGCGATCGCTGACAGCAGCCCCACCAACACGATAATCAGAACAAGTTCGACCAAAGTAAAACCGCGCCACAAGCGACTTTGAATTGGTTTGCAATCGCGTTTCAAACGTCTCATCTTCGTTGATCAAAACTACATGATTCTGATAAGAAAAAACAACCCAAAATATGAGCAAAAAAATAAACAACACTCGCGCTCGATCCAAAAACAAATTAGCCGTCGAAACGGCTAATTTGTTTGTACGCTGCGGACTAGGTGCAGTTAGCTGCAGTGAGACCTGAATTGTCATAGGTCGGCGGGAACCCCAACGAGCTTGGTACGGTATAAGTCACGACACATGCAGGATGGCCAGCGTCTGACGCAACCGTAAAGACCGTCGCAGAAGTCGCCGTCAATACAAACTCATTCGCGTCCAAACCAGCGGCAACGGCGATTGAATTTACCGCTGAGGTAGGGTAAGCATCCGCCATTGGCACCACTGATCCCTCCATCGTGACCGATGCGGAGGCCGCCAATTGTTGTGTCAACTGAATTGAATGTGCCAAAGCAGCTCCCGCTTTAATCGAAGCAAGTGCACCATTCATTTTCGCGATGCGGGCTTGCGTCTGCAATGCAGCAAACTTTGGCAGCGCAGTTGCTGCCAACAAGCCCAGGATCGTGATCACCACGACCAATTCAATCAAGGTAAAACCCTTGCGACGATGACGAGTTTTCATAATTCTTTTCCTTCAACGTAAAAAAAACAAACACAATTAACCTTACCACGCCCATCTCAACTTTCAAAGCGAGCGGCTGATTTATGTACCGATAGGCACACATCCTGCAACGAATCTTCTACTTATTTTTTCAGAGCGACGCGTCCAAGATCCCAAATTGGTACAAATACACCGAGTGCCAAAACCAGGACCATCACACCCAAAATAATAATCAAAATAGGCTCGATATTTGATGAGAGCGTCTTAAGCTCGTACTCCACTTCGCCCTCGTACATGGTAGCGATTTCATCCATCAATTCATCAAGTGCACCAGTTTCTTCGCCCACCGCAATCATTTGCAGGACCACAGGCGTGAACACGTTCGTCGCTGTTGCTGTTCGTAAAATACTGTCGCCTCGCTCAACACCTTCACGCATATTCTCAACATGTTGTGCAATGAAGGTGTTATCAACCGTACTCGCCACCACGTTCAAGGCCTGCACTATCGGCACACCGCTTTTGCTCGATAGTGCGAAACTGCGGGAGAAACGGGCTAGTGTCGCTTTAAGAACGATCCTACCAAATATGGGAAATTTCAAAATAACTCTATCCCACCAGAAACGCCCCGCTTTCGTCGAAATAAAAGACCGAAATGCGATCACAACGCCAATCACGACAGCAAAAATCAGGTACCAGTAATCCACAAAAAATTCTGACATCCCTAACAAGAATTGCGTCAAGACTGGGAGTGGTGCATTAAAACTCGCGAAGACTCGGGCAAATTGAGGGATCACAAAGATATTGACGACAACCAAGGCAATCACCATCACCGCCAATACAAAGACGGGGTATCGCAATGCAGTCTTAATTCGATTACGCATATCGCGTTCAAACTCGAGGTGTTCTGCTAATCGCAGCAGTATTAAATCGAGTCGCCCAGTCATTTCACCGACGCGTACCATACTTACATAAAACAGGGAAAAAACATTGGGATGCCGACGCATTGCGGCTGACAGCTCACGACCTGAGTCCAAAGATTCGCGCAAATCTTGAATCACTTTTCGAAACGCTTTGTTGACTGAGGATTCCTGCAAACCCGCAAGCCCTCGCATAATCGGCACGCCCGCACGTATCAAGGTATATAACTGCCGACTAAACAACTGCACATCAATCGGTGAAACACGCCCCTCCCGAATCCGACGCCACAAGGATGGTATTGAGGCATCACCACTTGCCGTGGCTGGCTCAATCGAAGTCGGAACGACACCATTTGAAAAAAGTTGGCGCGCCACTGCATCGGCGTCAAGGGCTTCCAAGACGCCTTGCACTAAATCTCCGTTTGAATTTCGTGCTTTATAAGAAAAAAATGGCATAGACGTGCTTACTCATCGATTTGGTTACTGATACGCATCGCTTCACTAACTGTCGTTATACCAGCCAACACGAGATCAATTGCATATTTCCGCAGCGTCTTGCCTGCCATTTGAGTTTTCGCGGCCTCAATGAATTTCGCATTATCATCTTGATGCGCGGCATCAATGACTGGCTTTGTCATCTCGAGCAGTTCGTACACACCAGTTCGACCACGATACCCCGTACCGTTACAATGCCCACAACCACGGCCTGCATGGTAGTGATGTTGATCAATTTGATCCGCAAGATCTATTGATAACCATTCGCGCTCGGAGGTGCTCAATTGATGCTCCTGCCGACAGCTCTCACAAATGACACGAACCAAACGCTGTGCGAGCACCGCTTGCAATGAACTGCCCATCATAAAACGAGGCACACCCATGTCGAGCAAACGAATTGGCGTGCTGATCGCATCATTGGTATGCAATGTCGAAAGCACCAAGTGACCGGTCATCGCCGCACGCATACCGATCTGTGCAGTTTCCTGATCACGCATTTCACCAAGTAGCAAGATGTCCGGATCTTGGCGCAAGGATGCGCGCAAAACCTTGGCAAAAGTTAATTCAATTTTCTCATTAACCTGGACTTGATTGATGCCGGGTAAGCGATATTCAACCGGATCCTCGACCGTAATTAACTTACTCTCTTCGCGATTCAGTTCGGATAAAGCACCATACAAGGTGGTCGTTTTACCGCTCCCAGTTGGCCCCGTCACTAAGACTAAACCGTTGGGCCTTTGAATAATGGAGCGAAAACGTTCGAGCATTTCACGTGGCATCCCGATCTTATCAAGATTCAGAATACCTCCGCTCTGATTCAGCAAACGCATCACAATCGACTCGCCATATTGCGTTGGCATGGTTGAGATACGCACGTCCACCTGCTGCTGTCGCACTTTGATGATAAAGCGACCATCCTGCGGCAGACGCTTCTCAGAGATGTCCATTTCTGATATTAACTTCAAACGCAGCGCCAACGCGCTCGCAATTTTGATATCGGCTTCAGTCTGGAGATGCAACATGCCGTCGATGCGAAAGCGAATCAACAAGCGTTTCTCTTGTGGCTCAATGTGAATATCTGAAGCCCGCACTTGGGTAGCATCATTAAAAACGGACTGCAGCAACTTGACGACGGGAGCATCTTCGGTGGCGGTCTCTGTGACGAGAGATTCGATATCGACATTCCCATCCGACAGTTCTTGCTCAAGCTCACGGGCGAGATCGGTAATCGCCTCAGTGTGTCGATACAGGTTATCGATCGCAGCTAGCAAATCATTTTCATTCACCACGGCCAAATGAATGGTGCTTTTGAGGATTCTACTAACCTCATCGTAAGCAAAAAGATCGGTCGGATCGACCATCGCCACCAAAAACCCGTTATCTCTCTGTTCAAGCACGAGAGCTCGAAAACGCCGCGCCTGCAACTCAGGCAGCTTCTTAACGATATCAGGTTTGATATTGTATTGACGTAGATTGACGAAGCTGATGTCCAATTGTTTTGCCATCGCCTGAGAGATCTGATCCTCAGTCACGTAGCGATTTTCAACAAAGACCCGACCTAGCTTTTTACCGGTACGTTTTTGTTCAGCGAGCGCAAACAAAAGTTGATCCTCAGTGATCAGCTTCTGTTGTACCAAAATCTCACCCAAACGAATTTTTTCTGGCCTCGCCATTCTTATCCTTTGTTCACGTACCACACCAACACTTTAGTCGCTAACACACCAAAGCCTATTGATTATTGTCATTCCCCTGCAGCACTGTCAATTACAAACCAAGACAAACCTAATCACCACACCAATGAAAAAACAAAACTGCCGTCTATTCTCGTTCACGCATCATTCGGTCTCGGGATTTTAAGCTTACCATGCGACACCTTTTTCAGATATTCGGTATGATAACTGTGTAGCCGATCTATCGATTGATGGCATTACTCAAGATTCTATGGGAAAAACACATGTTTTCAAAAGTCCATGAGGTTGCAAAACAACTTAATCAAGTCATCATTGGCAAGGAAACTCAGGTGCAGCAAGCCTTAGTATGCTTACTTGCTGGCGGCCACCTCCTGATCGAGGACGTTCCTGGTGTAGGCAAAACCACTTTAGCACATGCTCTAGCGATTTCCTTGGGCCTTAAATTCAATCGCTTACAATTCACTTCGGATCTCCTACCAACCGATGTAGTCGGCGTATCGATCTTCGAGCGCGAAAAATCGCAATTCATATTTCACCCAGGTCCGATTTTCACCCAGGTTCTATTGGCAGACGAAATTAATCGTGCCACGCCTAAGACACAATCGGCCTTGCTAGAGGCGATGGAAGAGCAGCAGGTCAGTGTTGAAGGACAAACGCGCGCCCTACCGCAACCTTTTTTTGTCATTGCGACTCAAAACCCTACGCATCAAATCGGCACCTTCAATCTTCCGGAATCACAACTTGATCGCTTCTTGATGTGCGTCTCGCTCGGCTATCCAGACGCCAAAGCAGAACGCGCCCTTCTCGCCGGCGAGGATCGTCGCAGCCTACTCAAGCATTTACCCGCTGTGATGCAAAATGATGAACTCCTCGCAGTTCAAAAAAGTATTAAAGCCATTCATGCCTCGAGTGCCCTGATTGACTACATACAGAAACTAGCCGCTGCTACGCGAACAGGTAATTGTTTTGCCGAAGGTATGAGTCCCCGCGCCTCACTGGCTCTCATGCAAGCCTCCAAAGCATGGGCAGCACTCGAAGGGCGAGATCATGTCATGCCAGAAGATGTACAAGCAGTGTTGGTACCAACCATTGCACACCGGTTACGACCACTCAAAGCAGTCAGTTCGAAAGCGAATGCGAGCCAAGAGTTACTGCTTGAAGTGATGCGCTCGATTGCCGTTTAAAGACAGGGCTAATCCACATGGCATTGCTCGATCCGCTCCGGCGTCAATTTAGACGTGTGGTATTTCTCGAAAAGGCGCCCGAGCCAGGTGAACTCACGCTCACTCAAAGACGCGTGTTCACCTTACCGAGCAAACCTGGGCTCGCGTTTCTATTGGTTCTGGTCATCTGCTTCCTCACTTCCACCAACTACAATTTGAATCTCGGCTTTGGCATGACTTACCTCTTAGGGGGCATCGCCATTGTGAATGCTTTCTATACATTCCGTAATTTAGCCTATCTCAAATTGAGTGCGAGCGATGGCGCGCCAATATTTGTCGGCGACAACGCTGAATTTCACTTTCACGTTAATAACGCTGACTCTCTCGCCCGATACGCTCTCCATTTCAGTTTTCGTCAAAGTCCCCAGCAAACCCAAGTGATCGACCTAGAGGGGAACGAAAATGTCACCGTGAAATTAAAGACGGCAAGCCAACAACGCGGATACATGGCTTGCCCGCGCGTTCAAATTCAAACTTGGTTTCCACTTGGATTATTACGTGCGTGGAGCACCTGGCTTCCAGACAGTAAGACCTTGGTGTATCCACGCCCCGAAGATAACCCACCGCCACTTCCCACCGATGGCCCCACTGGCGAACAAGGGATCAGTACAAGCGGACAAGAAGAGTTTTCTGGAGTACGCATGTATCAGCAAGGCGACCCTCTGAAACATCTATCCTGGAAACACATTGCTCGGGTCGATCTTGATGCAGGTGGTAATCTCATTAGCAAACAATTTTCCGGCGCCTCGGTTGGCGCTGTGTCAATTATTTTCTCTGAACTCCCTGCTCAATTGGACCTTGAGAGTAAGATCTCAAGAATGACCGCATGGGTCCTCGATGCGGAACATCAAGGTCTTCCCTATTTCTTCGAGATCGGTCGCTTGAGCATCGGCCCCGACCTCGGCGAACAACACCGCAACACCTGTCTCAAAGCTCTCGCCTGTTTTGGTGTTGACGAAAGTAATGCGATTACAAGTGAGGTTGAAAGATGAAACCTCCGAGCGCAATTGACAACTTTTTTATGAGTCGCGAAAAGACTGACACTTTGTTTCTTGTCGGTGCTTGCTTACTGGTCATCAGCAATCATTTTTCCAGTGCTCTACCGTGGATTACGCTCAGCTCGTGTAGCTTAATGTTAGCGCGTGCTTGGCTCACCTTTTCGGGAAGAGCGTTACCACGAAACCTCATTTTGGTCCCCATCGCCTTATTACTCATGGGCGGCATCTTCTACTCGTATCGTAGCTTTTTCGGTCGGGAAGCTGGCGTCGCCATGTTGATCTTGCTGCTCGCCTGCAAAATGCTTGAAATGCATGCACGACGAGATTTGTTTGTCGTGGTGTTTCTGGGCTTTTTCCTAATACTTACCAGCTTCTTTGATTCACAAAGTTTGTTAAGCGCGCTGCAGGTGAGCGTCAGCGCACTCGCCTTATTAATGGCGCAACTGAGCTATCAATTCCATACTCGAACGATGCCGCCGCTCAAGCGCTTGCGTATGGTGGGAAAAATTGTCGGGCTTTCCATCCCCCTCACGATCGCCTGTTTCTTCCTTTTCCCTCGCCTACAGGGACCACTATGGGGATTACCGAGCGATGCTAACGTGGCGAGAACTGGGCTCTCGAACTCTATGTCGCCCGGCAACATCAGTAAACTCGCCATGTCAGAAGAGCTTGTGTTCCGAGTTCGATTTTTCGATGTAGTTCCAGAAAAAAGCAAAATGTACTGGCGCGCCAATGTCTTGGACGAATTTGATGGCAGAACATGGACTGCAGGCTACTCACCTGAGCTCAATAAAAAACCGAACCGCGATGCGATACAAGTTAGCGGCAAAGCGATCCGCCACGAAGTGACGATAGAGCCCAACGGGGAACGCAATATTTTTGCGCTCGAGCTCCCGAATTCACTTCCGCAGATCGAAGGAAACACCAGTAGCCTCACACCCAACGCTGAATTGGTCACGAGTCTGCCTTTACAACAACGCACGCGTTATCTCGTCACGTCCTATGTCGACTACCGCTTTGAGAGCAGTATTAGCCCAGCCAGCGTGCGTCTTAACACGTCAATTCTTCGACGTTTCAATCCCAAGACGGCGGAATTCGCTGCCCAGCTGAAGTCACAATTTGCTCGCCCACAAGATCAAATCCGCGCCATGTTGAACTATTTTCGGAGCGAAAATTTTTACTACACCCTAGAACCCCCAGCCTTAGGAAGAAATACAGTTGACGAGTTCCTCTTCAATACACGTTCTGGCTTCTGTGAACACTACGCCAGCAGTTTCGTGTTAGTGATGCGATATCTCAATATTCCAGCACGGGTTGTGACGGGCTATCAGGGCGGCAATATGAATACCCAAGATGGCTATCTTGAAGTACGGCAGTCTGACGCCCACGCTTGGGCAGAAGTCTGGCTATCCGAGTTAGGTTGGGTGCGAGTTGACCCAACCGCAGCAGTCGCGCCTGACCGCGTTCTCAAGAACCTCAGCGCAACTCAAAAACCAGGCACAATTGCTGACCTCGTCGGCAATGTCATGGGCGGTAACACGTTAGTGAACGAGCTCAGAATGCGTTGGAGTGCGCTCAACAACGCATGGAACCAATGGGTCCTCAACTACAATGAAACCAAACAAAATGGTCTACTAGAAAATTTAGGTTTACGTGATCTCGATTGGACCAAAGTATTGACCCGACTATTTCTCGTCGGCGCTCTCATATTGGGCTTAACTGCTTTACCGCTGCTGCGTCGCAGGGAGAGACGGGTGTTAATCGATCGGCTATACTCGCGCCTTTTGGATAAATGCAGTCGCAAAGGGATTGCAAAACACTCCCACGAAGGACCTCGAAATTTTCTTCTTCGTTTGCAAGCGACCATGCCAACGACCATCTCAGTCCCACAACTACAGGCGATCGAACAATTCATTGAACTTTACATCGCCAGTAAATATGGGCGGTCAACACCCGCAGAACACATCGCACAGTTGCGACGTCTCTTGAAACAAATCAAATAATGAACAACTTACGTCTCTCCCTTCAAACCAAAATTCTCGTGCAAGGTCTGCTTTGTTTTGTATTGGCCTTTACTAGCACGGTCAGCTACGCTGGTAAGCAAAAAAAGGTAGCACACAAAAATAGCAAAACCGTCTCTACAGTCATCATTGGTGAAGATCGCCATTTCAATACATGGGATGATGTCCAAGAAATGAAACGTCAACTTGAGAAGGAGAACCAGTTCTCAAGCTCGGAATTTGAACGAATCATGAAGCAAGCTCGATATGTGGAATCCGCCGTCCAAGCGGTGAAACCCATGCCCCCTGGAAAACCGAAAAACTGGAAGATATATCGCAGTCGCTTTGTTGAGACAGCACGGATCGAAGCAGGTCTTCGCTTTTGGCAACGCAACGAAAGCCAACTCAAAAAAGCAGAACAGGATTTCGGCGTTCCCGCTGAAATTATTGTGGGCTTAATCGGCGTCGAAACCATTTACGGAAAAAATCTTGGGCGCTACCGAGCGATTGATGCAATCACCACGCTCGCGTTTGCCTATCCAGACACACCTAACCGCGAAACTCGCAGCGCTTTCTTTCGAAAAGAACTCACGCAGCTTTTATTGTGGGCGCGCGATCATCAAATTGATCCGCTCAGCGTGAAAGCCTCATACGCTGGTGCAATTGGACTCTGCCAATTTATGCCAACAAGTTTGCGTGAATTCGCAGTTGATTTTGACCTCGACGGCAAAATTGATTTGAGAGATTCCGAAGCCGACGCCATCGGTAGCGTCGGCAACTATTTGATGAAACACGGATGGAAAAGTGCTGTACCGTATGTCTTTCCAGCCACCATCCACACTGTTGAGCCAAGCACAAACATGGATGCATCGAAATCAGATAACGCGATCCAGCAATTCCTTGATCGCGGGCTGAAAGCAAGTCTACGCCTAAACGAATTACGTCCTTTCGTCACAACACCAAGTGCCGATGCACCAAACAATTTACTCTATGGCTTAATCGATTTACAGAACGGTGAAGACCCAACTGAGTATTGGTTGGCGACCGAAAATTTCTACGCAATCACCCAGTACAATCGCAGTTATTTCTATGCGATGTCCGTGATCGACCTTGCTCAAGCGATTAGCAGTGCCCGCATGAAAAATTAAAATAAATATCATTAGCCAAATGATATGGCTTTTTTGCCGACATTATCGATAAAAAATATTGCAAATAAGAATTTTTTGTACTAGAGTAATGTTATCTAATGATACATTTATGATGGTTTCGAGGAAAGTGTCAATAGATTTAACAATTTTCTTTATTGTTTTCTTGCTTAAAAAGTAGATAATTTTGTTTTAAAGATATAGTATTACTGTTTAAGTAATTTATTACAGTGCCCTCCTGCAACATAAATAACCATTAAAACGAGGTAATGATGCCAAACTTGACACAACTTGAATCAGATGAAATCGACTACGATCCAAATAATCTTTTGGATACTTTGATCAAACAATTGCATCTGAAAAACGATGCCGCCTTGTCACGTGCATTAGAAGTTGCACCGCCGGTGATCAGTAAAATTCGTCATCGTCGTTTGCCAGTTGGTGCATCTTTGCTCATCCGTATGCATGAAATCAGCGATGTCAGCATCAAGGACTTACGTGGTTTGATGGGTGATCGCCGTGCGAAGTTCCGTATCAGCGACAAGCAATTCAAACCAAAAGATCCAGCGACAAATTCCTAAACCCTCATTCGGGTTGGCGATCATTCGATGATCGAAAAAAAATCGAAGCGCAGTGTGAGCTGGCTTCGATTTTTTATTTCCGGCATCGTTTAAAGTTCACTCGGCAGTCGCCAAAATCTTGGCGACTCCATATACCGCAACAATCAATTACGCCGGGAAGACACCGGTCGATAAATAACGATCTCCACGATCACATACGATGAACACGATGGTGGCGTTTTCAACTTGCTCGGATAAACGCAAAGCAACTTCGCAAGCACCGGCCGCGGAGATTCCGCAGAAAATACCTTCTTCAACCGCCAGTCGACGCGCCATCACCTCTGCGGCAGTCTGACTTACGTACTCCAAACGATCGACGCGTGCTTTGTCATAAATTTTGGGTAAATAGGCTTCTGGCCATTTGCGTATCCCAGGTATCTGCGAACCTTCATCCGGCTGCACGCCAACGACCTGAATCTCCGCGTTCTGTTGCTTCAAAAATGCAGAAACACCCATAATCGTGCCCGTGGTTCCCATGGCACTCACAAAATGAGTCACACGTCCCTTAGTATCACGCCAAATTTCTGGACCTGTACCTTCGAAATGCGCGAGTGGATTATCACTGTTTGCAAACTGATCTAAGATGACACCTTTGCCTTCTCTTTGCATCTTTTCTGCTAAATCACGTGCTGTTTCCATCCCACCAGCCTGTGGTGTTAGGATAATTTGCGCACCATAAGCTGCCATACTTTGACGACGCTCTACACTCAGATGCTCTGGCATCAATAGCACCATTTTGTAGCCTCGCATCGCAGCAGCCATCGCCAAAGCAATCCCGGTATTCCCGCTCGTGGCTTCGATCAGTGTATCGCCAGGCTTAATTTGGCCCCTCTCTTCTGCTCTTTTGATCATCGATAAGGCTGGACGATCTTTCACGGATCCTGCGGGATTATTACCCTCAAGCTTACCGAGAATAATATTGTTTCTGAGACGCGCCGCTTCACCGGGTAATCGCTGCAGGCGAACGAGAGGCGTGTTACCTATCGTGTCTTCAATACTGAGGTAGGTCATGATTAACATTAAGTGACTTTGTCGAAGTCCTCATTCTACCGCTTGGACGACTTTGCTGCTTATATGAAAAGGTAGTATGGATATTCCGCTTGTCGATACAAAAAATCCCCTGCAGAGAGGGGATTTGATATGGATTCAAAACGTTCTTTTATGAACACTTTGTTCACACCGCGATTATTTTGATGTCGCTGCTTTAGATGCGCTAGACGGTGCAACGGCTGGTTTGACCGCTGGTGCAGACGCTGGCGCACTTGCAGCCGCCTTCGCTGGAGCCGCAACTGGTGCGCTAGCAGAAGCACTCGCGCCACTTGCAGCAGCCGCAGGGCGTGCTTTACCGTTCACTGTTAAACCAGCTTCTGACAATTTTGCAGCACTTTTGTCACCGATGCCTTTGACGCGAGATTCAAAGTCAGCCCAATCCTTGAATTCACCATGTTTTTTACGCTCACTCAAAATCGCTTTTGATTTGACCGGTCCCAAACCTTTCACGCCATCCAAGGCGGCTTGATCAGCCTTATTCACATCGACATCCGCGAAGGCAAAGCTAGTCATCGCAAACACGCTCAACAACAAACCAAAACTGATTGCAACAATCTTTTTCAACATATGATTCTCCCTGTTCACAACTTCACAAAAAATGAAAATACATTGAAACTCAAATCGATCAACAAACACCTACGCAGTCAGCTTCAATGAGTCAATAACGTCACTATAAATCGTTGGTTGACAATTGTTGGTTGACTCTTGAAATAACCGACGTCAATCAGTTGTTTTCAATCCGTGCTCAAGCGAAAAGCTCTTCGCGAGTAACGGTCGCAGTACCCAACTTGCCAACCACTATACCACCCGCACGATTTGCGATTTGTACGGATTCCAACATAGACCGTCCCTCTGCGAGCATGGCGGCGACGCTCGCTATCACCGTATCCCCCGCACCGGAAACATCATAAACCTCGCGCGCGGTTGCTGGAACCGTATAGACTTCATCTGCCATAAATAAACTCATACCTTCTTCTGACCTCGTCAGCAAAAGGGCATCGAGTCGGAGTTGTTGACGTAAATTCTGCGCTTTCACAAGCAAATCTTGCTCACTAGTCCAATCACCAATCACTTGGCGTAATTCAGATTTATTGGGCGTTAACATGCTGGCACCAGCATATCGAGAAAAATCGCTGCCTTTAGGATCGACCAAGACCGGCTTGTTTAGCTGTCTCGCAGCCGAGATCATGGTTGAGACATTGACCAGACTTCCCTTGGCATAGTCGGACAAAACCACAACATCAAACTCTGCCAACAAACTCGTGAAACGCGTCAACTTATCTTGCAGGACGTGGGCACTAGGTTTTTCTTCAAAATCCACTCGCACCAACTGTTGTTGTCGACCGATAACACGCAGTTTAATAATGGTCGAAATCGTTTCATCGTGATTCAGGTAACTGGAGATCCCAGCGCTCTTGAGCAAATCTTCAACACTCCGCCCTGCTTCATCACTCCCGATAACACCAAGCAAGCCTGCATCGAAACCCAAGGCGGACACGTTGCGAGCGACGTTCGCTGCTCCGCCGAGACGATCTTCACGTTTTTCAACACGCACGATTGGCACCGGCGCTTCGGGCGAAATACGGTTAACTTCGCCAAACCAATAACGATCGAGCATGACGTCGCCAGCAACCAGAATACGTTTGTTTTTCATGATTCGTTTTGCGTCAAAATGGCGCGACCAATCGCATGATATTCAATTCCCAGAGCTTTTAATTTGGCAGGCTCATACAAATTACGACCATCAAAAATAATCGCTGCATTCATCTGATCGCGAACCTGTGCGACATCTGCTTCACGGAATAATTTCCATTCAGTGACGATGATGAGTGCATCTGCACCTGGCAGCGCGGCCATATGATCCGATGCAAATTCAATCTGTTCAATCAGCTGTGGTGCGTCCGCAAAATCGAGTGCCAATACGCGTTTGGCCTCTTCGATCGCAACCGGATCATAAGCAGCAATACGAGCTCCCGCACGTAAAAGCTCATTAATCAAAACGCGTGACGACGCTGCCCGCATGTCGTCGGTGTCAGGTTTAAAAGCCAAGCCCCACAAGGCAAAACGTTTTCCCTGCAAATTCGTACCAAAGCGAGCATGCACTTTTTTGCCAAGAACTTGTTTCTGCAATTCATTGACTTCTTCGACTGCCGCAAGAATACGAAGATCATGCCCATACTCCTGCGCTGTACGAGACAATGCTTGCACATCTTTTGGAAAACATGAGCCGCCATAGCCACAACCAGCCAACAAGAAACTCGGTCCAATGCGCGGGTCGGATCCGATACCTTGTCGAACTGCTTCAATATCAACACCAACCTTATCCGCGAGATTGGCAAGCTCATTCATGAAAGAAATGCGAGTCGCCAACATCGCATTGGCAGCATACTTGGTGAACTCTGCCGAACGCACATCCATCCAATAGATCTTACGTCCTGCCGCTTCAAAGCTCGCGTAGACTTCGCGCATCACCGCTTGGGCTTGCAAACCTTCAGCATCGCTTTCGTGACCGATAACGATACGGTCAGGCTCCATAAAATCTTTGACCGCTGCCCCTTCCTTCAAAAACTCTGGGTTGGATGTCACAGAAAATCCAATGTCTACTGCGCGAGACTTCAATTCATTCGCAATTGCCGCAGCGACTTTCCCTGCTGTTCCAACGGGCACAGTCGACTTATCGACGATTACTTTATAACCCGTCATGTGACGACCGATATTGCGAGCCGCTGCAACTACATATTGGAGATCAGCCGAACCATCTTCGTCTGGCGGCGTCCCAACGGCGATAAATTGCACATCACCATGCGCCACACTTGCTGCAATGTCCGTTGAAAATTGGAGGCGACCGGCGGCCCGATTTCTGGCGACAACTTGATCCAATCCCGGCTCATGAATCGGAATGCCACCGTTATTTAAGATATCGATTTTTCGCTGATCAACATCAAGGCAAAACACTTCATGTCCCACCTCTGCCAGACATGCACCCGTCACGAGGCCGACATATCCAGTACCAATAATCGTAATTTTCATTTTCAGATTTTTTCTTTTAGAGTTTGATGCTTTGTTGTTTGTTACGCTTGCTCGCCGCTCAGTTCTGTTACTTCCATCATTTCGATCGGTCACTGATTTCAGAGTATTCCTTAATTCATCACGTTCAATTCTTCAGTGCGACGCGGCGGATAGGTTTCCCATTTACTACAGCCTGGACACTGCCAATAGAATTGACGAGCCTTGAAACCACAATGCGTACATTGATAACGAGTCAGCCGCTGCGCATAGCCCGAGACTAAGTTCTTCACTAACGACAATTCTGGTCGCACCTCGGGTGCAGCGACCATCAAGCGTGCATCAAGTAATTTATCAAGCCCTAGCAAGGTTGGTGTTCTTCTCAATTCAGCACTCACGATCTGGTTCGCATCGGTCACCGACTCTAGCTCTAAACTCGCTTTAAATACGACTTCCAGTAGATCAATTGATGGCGCTTCAGCCAGATAAGACTTCAAGAGATTTAAACCTTCTTGCGGCCGCTCTAACTTGCGATAGCCGTCCATCAAGCGCTGTGCAACGAGTGCAACATGCGGCATGCTCTGCTGTTCGACTCGCTTCCAAGCGGAGACCGCCTGTTCATAATCACCTTTGCTAGCGTGAATATCACCCATCAAAATGGTGGCACGCACATTATGGCGATCAGTCGCGATTGATTTCTCTAACATCGCCATTGCCGCTTCTGGATGAGTATGAACCAATTCATCTTGAGCAATCTCACAATAGAACTGTGCGATTTCTTTTTGTTTGCCGCCCGCACCGGATTCTTGCAACGCTACTGCAGCGTCAATCGCACGCAGCCATTCTTTTTCGCGCTGATAAATCTCGAGCAAAGCACGTCGTGCTGGAATCGCGTATTGGCTGGTCACCAGTTGATTGAAAGTCTCTTCTGCACGATCCAATAGGCCGGCTTTGAGATAATCTTGTCCAAGCTCATACATCGCTTGTGTTTGCAGTTCAGCAGGCAGATCTGGGCGCGATAGCAAATTTTGATGGACGCGAATAGCACGTTCCGTCTCACCGCGACGGCGAAACAAATTACCCAAAGCGAAATGCATTTCCACCGTCTCGGGGTTCATGCGCAAGATCTCGATAAAGGTATCGATGGCCTTATCGGGATGATCATTGAGGAGAAAATTGAGGCCTTTAAAATAGCCTTTTGGTAGGCTGCTCGATTCTGATATCAATTGTTTGATATCGACGCGCGCAGCAATCCAGCCAAGGCTGAAAAAAAGCGGAATTCCTAATAACCACCAAATTTCAAATTCCATAATTTTTTAATTCTAAGTATTGGACAAGAGAGGAATCAATCAAGGATCACGGCAGGCAAGATAAATGCAGAACTCGCTGAGGATTGTATGCAATTTTATCGTGCACCGAGACCCCGGTTAAGGATTGCGCACAGCGTCAGGTGTCGGCGCTTGAGTGGCGGCCAACTGCGCAGCCTCGCGTTCTTTTTCAATTTCCGCAATGGTCTTCTTATGGCGGGAAATATCACGACGATGACGAAATACCATTGGCGCCATCCCTATCAAACAAAACACCGCACCGGCAACAAAAAACCCCAATAACATAATGACGAGGGGCGCAGTAGTTTGATAGCCCCAAAAATAATTCAGCGTCACGATTTGATCATTCTTGAGCGCAAAACCAAAGAATGCGACAAACACGATCATCCAAAAAATCTTAGAGAGAAATTTCATAACACCTTCCTAACGAGGAAAATTACTGCTCATTCTTACCTTCTGCTTGAGCGTGAACAGAGCACACGGACAACTCACAATTCGATCAAGGTCAAGCTTCGACAATTTCACACCTATATGCACTCAAAAAGGCGAAATCATATCGGTAGAGATACGACACACTGTGAATTTTGAAATTGTACGTGAAAAAAAACGGCATATCGGAAATCCGCTATGCCGTTTTTGCTTTTAGTGCAAATTACTCACTGTTTTTCCATACTTTAGCGACTTAGTCGCGCAGTATTGGTTGCCCAACTGTCGCATCGACGCGCTCACGTAACTCTTTGCCTGGTTTGAAATGCGGCACCCGTTTTTCAGGCACCATCACTTTATCGCCAGACTTAGGATTACGTCCGATACGCGGCGGACGACTGTTTAAAGCAAAACTTCCAAAGCCACGAATCTCAATGCGCTGGCCAGTAGCCAAAGCATCAGACATCGCATCTAGGATCGTTTTGACAGCGATATCTACATCTTTTGCAACCAGTTGCGGATATCGCTCAGCCAGACGAGCAATGAGTTCAGACTTCGTCATTTGTTCACCTCAATCAATCCAATTCTAGGGCGCATCGCTATGTCGCTTGTCCTCGCAATACGAGTGTATTGCTGCGGGAAGCTTCGTGCGCTGCATCCCCATAATTGAATTGCTAGAGCTGCCATCATCGACTTAGTTCTTATTGTCGAGCTTAGCTTTCAACAAAGCACCGAGGCTTGTTGTGCCAGAAGCTGCGCTGGAGTCAGCAGACATCTTTTGCATTGCTTCTTGTGTTTCTGCAGAGTCTTTTGCCTTGATAGACAATTGGATGCTGCGTGCTTTGCGGTCGATGTTCAATACCAATGCTTCAACGCTGTCACCAACTTTCAAGTGTGTACCAGCATCTTCCACGCGATCGCGGGAGATTTCAGATGCACGCAAGTAGCCTTCAACTTCGTCTGCCAATTGGATCACTGCGCCTTTAGCTTCAACAGATTTCACTGTACCAGTGACTGTCGCGCCTTTGTCGTTCATTGCGCAGTAGTTATTGAATGGGTCACCTTCCAATTGTTTTACGCCGAGAGAAACGCGTTCACGTTCAACGTCGATCGCCAAAACAATCGCTTCCAGTTCATCACCTTTCTTGAACTTGCGAACTGCTTCTTCGCCAGCTTCATTCCAAGACAAGTCAGACAAGTGGACCAAACCGTCGATGTTGCCTGTCAAGCCAATGAACACGCCGAAGTCAGTGATGGACTTGATCGCGCCTTTAACTTTGTCGCCTTTTTTGAAGTTCAAAGAGAAGTCATCCCATGGATTTGCTTTGCACTGTTTCATGCCCAAGCTGATACGACGACGTTCTTCGTCGATTTCCAATACCATAACTTCAACTTCGTCACCCAACTGAACAACTTTGTTTGGTGCAACGTTTTTGTTTGTCCAATCCATTTCGGAAACGTGGACCAAACCTTCGATACCTTGTTCAACTTCAACGAATGCACCGTAGTCTGTCAAGTTTGTTACTTTACCGAACAAACGTGTGTTTGCTGGGTAACGACGTGCCAAACCTGTCCAAGGATCATCGCCCAATTGTTTAACGCCGAGAGAAACACGGTTTTTCTCTTGATCAAACTTGAGGATCTTCGCAGTGATTTCTTGACCCACTGTGAGAACTTCAGATGGGTGACGAACACGACGCCATGCCAAATCAGTGATGTGCAACAAGCCATCGATGCCGCCCAAATCAACGAACGCACCGTAGTCAGTGATGTTTTTAACCAAGCCAGTAACCACTGTGCCTTCTTTCAGGTTTTCCATCAATTTCTGACGTTCTTCACCCATAGAAGCCTCAACAACTGCACGACGTGACAACACAACGTTGTTACGCTTACGGTCGAGCTTGATAACTTTGAATTCCATTGTTTTGCCTTCGTAAGGAGTTGTATCCTTAACTGGGCGTGTGTCAACCAAAGAACCTGGCAAGAAAGCGCGGATGCCGTTCGTGAGAACTGTCAAACCACCTTTTACTTTGCCGTTGACTGTACCAACAACCATTTCGCCAGACTCCAACGCTTTTTCGAGCGCGAGCCATGATGCCAAACGTTTTGCTTTGTCGCGGGACAAGATTGTGTCACCGAAACCATTTTCCAATGATTCGATCGCTACGGATACGAAATCACCGACGTTAACTTCCAATTCACCTTGGTCGTTTTTGAATTCTTCAACAGGGATAAAGGCTTCAGATTTGAGGCCTGCGTTCACGATCACGAAATTGTGGTCGATACGAACGACTTCGGCAGAAATCACTTCACCGGAACGCATATCTTGGCGTGACAAGGACTCTTCGAACAAAGCGGCGAAGCTATCAGCACCGGTTGCGAAATCTTGAGACATGTAGACTGTAGACATAATATTTACGAGTTAGCCGGAATAGGACAAAGGTCTATTTACCGGGTTAAGTTAAACAAACTCATTCAGGCTTTGCGCCCAAATGAGAACCAAAAAAGAAACAGCAAGCCACGATGACTTGAAAGTTCCAAAGCGCCGTTCAGAAATTCGATTCTGGGGATGCAGTGCTAGGCGCCTCCCGGAGCAGTACTCACGTACTGCGAGGACAAGCAACAACGCAATGCGCCCCATAATCGGATTTATCGAGCTTCGCGAATAGCGTTTGTGTATAGAGTTAGTATCTGATGCACTGCTTCATTTGCAGTGATATGAGACGTATCTAGAAAAAACGCGCCTGGTGCGGGTTTGAGAGGCGCTTCTGTGCGAGCCATGTCGCGAGCATCACGTTCTGCCAAATCTTTTACCAAGTCCTCCATATTAGCAGGAAAACCCTTTTCAATCAATTGCTTATAGCGTCGATTTGCACGCGCTTCCACACTTGCTGTCAAAAACACCTTTTGTATGGCATCGGGGAAGATGACGGTCCCCATATCGCGACCGTCGGCAACCAAGCCTGGTGCTTGTCGAAACGACATTTGCAACTCCACCAATGCCTTGCGCACCAGTGGCAAAACGGCAATTTTAGAAGCGGCCACACCGATCGCCTCTTGGCGTACTGCGTCAGTCACATCATCGCCATCGAGGAAAACGTGGCCTTTCTCAAAGCGACAAGGCAACACACGTGCTAAATCTGCAATGGCTTGCTCTTCCCACAAATCGATACCATGCCGTATAGCCGACAGCGCGGTCAGGCGATACAAAGCACCTGAGTCCAAATAATGAAAACCTAATTGTTTGGCAACACGGTGCGCAACCGTCCCCTTTCCAGAGGCAGTTGGACCATCGATACTGATAACGGGAATGCTAGCCAGATCGCTCAAAATAAATCCTCGTGCTTAATTTTCGTGAAGGCTTCGAAGAAATCCGGAAAAGTCTTAGCAACACACTTCGGTTCATTAATACGCATTGCCGCACCTTGACGTGCGACACCATCCAAAGTCGCTAACGAAAAACACATCGCCATCCGGTGATCATCGTAAGTATCAATTGTAGCGGGTTGCAAGCGCTCCGGTGGCGTTACGCGCATAAAATCCTGACCTTCTTCAACCACCGCACCAATTTTTCGCAATTCTTTTGCCATTGCTGCAATACGATCAGTTTCCTTCACGCGCCAACTTTCGATATTGCGCAGCGTCGTCGTACCATTCGCATACAAAGCAGCAATCGCGATCGTCATGGCTGCATCAGGAATATGATTGAAATCCATATCGATCGCATGCAAAGCACCATTGCTTTGCGCCTCTATCCAATTGTCGCCCATGGAAATACGGGCTCCCATTTTCTCAAGCGCCTCAGCGAATCGCACATCGCCTTGAATGCTGGCTTTTCCGACACCTTCAACACGAATAGGACCACCGGCAATCGCGCCCGCTGCCAAGAAATACGAAGCAGAAGAAGCATCTCCTTCGACATAAATTTCAGCCGGCGACACATAATGCTGGCCCATCTTGATTGTGAACATTTGCCAACCATCGCGTTGCACTTCGACACCGAAGCGCGCCATCAAATTAAGCGTGATTTCGATATACGGTTTTGAGATCAATTCACCGATCACTTCGATCTGAATGTCACTCGTCTTAGCAGCCAAGGGAGCCGCCATCAGCAGTGCAGTCAAAAATTGACTCGAAACATTACCCTTCACTTGCATACGTTGCGCATGAATGTGACCACGTTTGATGTGCAATGGCGGATAACCAGGATTTCCAGTGTAATCAATTTGCGCACCAACCGCATTCAACGCATCGACCAAATCACCGATCGGACGTTCATGCATGCGTGGCACACCGTGCACAGTGTAATCGCCACCCAGCACAGCGAGCGCAGCGACCAATGGGCGTATCGCAGTACCAGCATTACCCATAAAAAGATCCGCATGCGCATGCGGGAAATGGCCGCCAGTACCTACCACCGTATAGTTTTGCGTGTGGTCCTCTTGGGTCCAATGTACGCCAAGACTATGCAAAGCATTCAGCATCACCAATGTATCGTCCGATGCCAATAGTTCATGCACCTTGGTCGTGCCTTTCGCTAAGGCAGCCAGCAACAGAATCCGATTCGAAATACTTTTCGAACCAGGCAGCTTGACGGTCCCCTGCACTTTCATGGTGGGATGAAGATCGAGATACGGTGGATAGGACTTACTATGTTCTTTCATACACGATTCCAAAAAACGGTTCTAAAAACAATTCAAAAATTCTTCTCTATGCATTTATGCCCAGCACTCAGGTCCGCTGATTTAGGTTTTCACCCCCATCGACTGCGGCGGTGCTTGCGACTGCTAAGTCTATTTTCTACTCTGATAGATCAAGTGGATCAACTAGGTAAATAAATCATGAGACTAACCGAGTCGACGCAAATTTCGATTGCGATCTAATCGCCACCATAGCGGCTTTGAGCCTCCGCTGCTTCAATCGCAGTAATCCAATTCACGCGCGCCTCTTGAGCACGACGATAAACATGTTCTAGCGCAGCGGCATCCGCATTTTGTAAATACTGTCGCAGGTGCGCAAGTTGTTCGGTATAAGAATCCAATTCTTGCAGCAAGGCCTCTCGATTCGCGATGCTAATATCGCGCCACATTTCAGGCGATGATCCAGCGATCCGCGTAAAGTCACGAAACCCGCTCGCGGCATATTGAAACAGACGATCCGCGTGCGGCTTGGCGGCAATATCTGCCACCAAAGTGTAAGCCAATAAATGCGGCAAATGACTGACCGAGGCAAAAACTTGGTCGTGCTCTTGTGGCGTCAAATAGTGAATGATCGCACCACAAGCCTGCCATGCCTGCGCAACTCTGGAGAGCAAGTGGTCGGTATTTTCTGGCAAGCGGGTAATGACCGTTTTCTTCCCCACGTAGAGATCACTTAAAGCGGCGCTCGGACCATTCTTTTCTCGACCAGCGATAGGATGTGCTGGCACAAACTGCGCCACTTTTTCTTTGAGAGCCTGACGCGCAGCTATGACCACATCGGTTTTCGTACTACCAACATCAGTCACCACCGTATGCGCTTGTAGCAACGGATAAATCGCTTCTAGAATTTTTGTGGTCTGTGCGACGGGAGTGGCAATCACAATCAAATCCGCTCCTTCAAGCGCACTCGCCAGATCGAATGTATGGCTATCGATAATGCCTAATTGCTGCGCTTCTTCGAGTGCCGCTTGGTGCCGATCGAGACCGACAATATGGCGCACCATGCCCGCTTTTTTGAGCGCTAAAGCGAACGAACCGCCAATCAGACCAACGCCGATAAGCACGAGTTTGTTAAAGAGTGGACGCACGGACGTCTCATCATTCTTCATTTTTAAATCACTATCTACCATTTATTTGTTGGTACAGTTTCTTGACCGCTCCCTTCTCCCGCGCGCGGGAGAAGGGCTGGGGATGAGGGAGATTTGGATATCAAACAAGAATTCAGAAAGCTAGAATACAAGAGCAACAACAAACACATTGCCACTGCATGTTACCGTTACTGCCCCCCTCACCCTACCCCCCTCCCGCCCGCGGGAGATGCTTATTATCTGAACATACTCACTCCGAATATGCATCACACCGTCAAGCCATCGAACTTCTGAGCAGCGCGGCTTGCACCCGCCCTACGAAATCAGCCGGGCCTTAACATCAAACCGTACAAGGATACGAGCCAAGGATCTTAAAGAAAGCCGCGTCGTGATTAAGCTCGTCCATCGCCGCTTTCACTTTGTTGTCCATCGCATGTCCCTCGACATCGACATAAAAGTAATATTCCCAGTTGCCGGTACGCGCTGGACGGGACTCAAAACGTGTCATCGACACGCCGTGTTTCGAGAGCGGCGCTAACAGGTTATACACCGCACCTGCTTTATTCGGCGTTGCCAAGACGATGGAAGTTTGATCCTTGCCACTTGGTGTCGTGCGTAGACGGCCAATGACCGCGAAACGAGTACGATTATGCGGATCATCTTGAATATGGGCACTGACGATACCAAGGTTGTACTGCTGACCAGCGATTTCACTCGCGATGGCAGCGACACTGGCATCCGCCCCCGCCATGCGAGCAGCTTCCGCATTTGATGCAACCGCTTGCCGTTCGATGTGAGGATAGTGCTGATTGAGCCAAGCTTGGCATTGCGCTAAGGCTTGAGAATGGGCACAGATACGCGTCACACCAGTCATGATGCCCGACTTGCTCATCAGACTATGTTGCACTGGAATCGACACTTCGCCGCTAATCATCAAGCTGGTTTGCAGCAAAAGATCGAGAGTACGGTTGATCGCGCCCTCGGACGAATTTTCAATTGGCACCACGCCAAAATCGGCCGTTCCTGCTTCAGTTGCGCGAAATACTTCATCAATAGAAATGCAGGGCAAGGCCTCAATCGCGTGTCCAAATTGTTTATAGACCGCTTGCTCACTAAAGGTACCGACCGGCCCCAAAAAGGCCACAACCACGCGGCGCTCCAAGGCGCGGCATGCCGACATAATTTCACGGAATATCAACTGAATCGCATCCGTATGCAGCGGGCCTTGATTTTGGTCCGCCATATTGCGCAAAACCTGCGCTTCGCGCTCAGGGCGAAATACCGGCGCATTCGTTTCCGCCTTCACATGCCCGACTTCTTCAGCAACACGGGCACGTTGATTTAAAAGCTCTAAAATCGCCGCGTCGATCGCATCGATTTTTTCACGTAAAGGAAGTAATTTATTGTCACTCATTTCAAAACCTAAAAACCGTTTTTTTCGAATCAAACCAGCTTGCATAACACGTATCGCAAGCACATCTGAAAATTTAAAAGTAAAACCATTTCTCGTTCAAGCTTGTGGCTTGATTCATCAGCTCCACGGTTTCTAGGTGATGGCTGGTACCATGTGAAGAAAGGGCTGATAAAGCAGATAGATTTTATTTATTCCCAACCAATCTAAGAACAAGCGCAAATGTAGGACGGGTACCGCCCGCACTGTTCAGATGCCGGATATTCTGGCGACAAGGGTTCCCCAACTACGTCCCCACCTACTCTCTTGGAACTGAACATTTCTTAAATGGGCTTATTGACAACACTTGAATTTGATACGGAAACAGCCCATCTCGATCAGTATCAGAAACATTGACTCTAAAATCTTTCACAATCATTTTTGCCTTTGCTTGCCGACAAGGCTGTGATTCAGTTGGTCGGGGCGCCTTCAATTTCCGAAAATTTTCATCGCTACCTATCTCAAAGTGCTTAAAATATTGCGAGAAGACCGACCCGCTATCTAGGCCCAAGTCAGATGTCACCTCGAAATGCATATCTGTAGCCTCACTCTCCGAGACCTCCACTTCTCCAGTCAAGATCAATTGTCCAGAAAAATAAAAGTCACCTGAGTAATATCCGCCAGAACTCAAATATTTATCCAAGGAAATCCTTTTCTTAGAAAGATCCACTGAATTACCATCCGTCGTTACCAGATCGCACGCTGCAACCAACTTAACACCTGCTGGTAGCGAGACTTCTAAGTTCTGTAGCGCTAGTCCACACTGACACTTCATGTCTTTATCGTATTCAAACTCCAATTGTTTTGAAAGTTTAGAACATTGTCTTTCTGCGGGCCACGCAGAAAGAAACAAAGAGAAAAACACTAAAAAGGTCAGAAAAAATCTCAACTCACTGCCTCTCAGGACGCGTTTGCAAAATCCCGCATAAACTCCACCAATGCCTGCACACCTTCAATCGGCATCGCATTGTAAATTGATGCACGCATACCGCCGACTGATTTATGTCCTTTCAATTGCAACAAGCCGCGTTCTTTGGCGGCACTTAAAAACGCTGCATTCTGACTTTCATCACGCAGATAGAAAGGCACGTTCATGCGTGAGCGGAATTGCGGTGCCACTTTAGTGACATAGAAATCGGTACTATCGAGGTAGTCGTATAGCAATTGCGCTTTGGCGATATTGGCGCGCTCCATCGCCGCAACGCCGCCTTGGCGCTTCAACCATTGGAACACTAAACCGGCGATATAAATGGAATAAGTTGGAGGCGTGTTGTACATGGAATCATTGTCCGACACATTTTTCCAATCAAATGCAGACGGGCAAATCGGCAATGCATGACCTAATAAGTCTTCACGAACGATCACGAGCGTCAATCCTGCGGGACCAATATTTTTTTGCGCACCACCAAAGATCACGCCGTAGCGACTGACATCAATTTGACGCGACAAAATGTGGGAGGACATATCCGCCACCAAAGGTGCGCCGTTGGTTCGATCAGCGATTTCGGGAACGAAATGATATTCCACACCATCGATGGTTTCATTCGTGCACAGATGCACGTAGGCGGGATCGGCGCTCAAATTCCATGTACTTGGATCAGGGACACCATCAAAGCCCGTGCTTTCACTCGATGCAGCGACGTTCACCGTGCCGTATTTTTTAGCTTCTTTGATCGACTTCCCACTCCAGGAACCGGTGTGAATAAAATCGATGGTTGCTGGTTGCGCTTTGCGGCCAACGAGGTTCATCGGAATGATGGCATTTTCACCCAAACCACCGCCTTGCAAGAACAGAGTCTTGTAGTTATCGGGGATCTGCAACAGCTCGCGCAAATCAGCCTGGGCTTGCGCCAAAATGGACATAAATTCGGGTCCACGATGACTCATCTCCATGACTGACATACCGCTGCCATGCCAATCCAGCATTTCATCGGCCGCTTGTTGCAGGACTTCTTTAGGGAGTACCGCAGGACCTGCGGAGAAATTGTAAATCACGCTCATCAATACCACTCTATTGAAACGATTTGGGTGCGCCACACCAAAATTGTCTATACGACCCAATCAATAAAAAGGGCGGGAAATCCCGCCCTGCGATCTTACTCTGCTGCTGGTGTCGTCTCACTACCCTCGCCGTCTGAGTCTGCATCGGTTTCAACGATGCGCTGCAAACCAGAAAGTGTGGTGCCGTCTTCAACCGCAATCAAAGTCACGCCTTGTGTAGCTCGGCCCATCTCGCGAATCTCAGAAACGCGAGTACGGATCAAGACACCACCGGTTGTGATCAACATAATTTCATCGGTCGACTCAACCAAAGTCGCAGCAACGACTTTGCCGTTACGTTCTGAAGTTTGAATCGCGATCATACCTTTGGTGCCGCGACCATGACGGGTGTACTCCGTAATCGGCGTGCGTTTGCCGAAGCCGTTTTCAGTTGCTGTCAACACGGATTGCTGCTCGTTTTCTGCCACCAATAAGGCGATCACTTGCTGACCTTCTTCCAAATTCATACCGCGCACACCACGTGCCGTACGGCCCATTGGACGTACATCGTTTTCATCGAAACGTACAGCCTTGCCAGCATCGGAGAACAACATCACGTCGTGCTTACCATCGGTCAAAGCAGCGCCGATCAAGAAGTCACCTTCATCCAAATCGACCGCGATAATGCCGGCTTTACGTGGATTACTGAAATCAGTCAACGGAGTTTTCTTCACAGTACCGAGGCTGGTCGCCATGAAGACGTAGTGGTCTTCTGGGAAGCTGCGATTCTCGCCAGACAATGGCAAGATTACCGTGATCTTCTCGCCGTCTTGCAGCGGGAACATATTCACGATTGGCTTACCACGCGAGTTACGGGAACCTTGTGGCACTTCGTAAACTTTGAGCCAATACAAACGACCACGATTCGAGAAGCACAAGATGTAGTCATGGGTATTAGCCACGAACAATTGCTCAATCCAATCGTCATCTTTGGTTGCTGTCGCCTGCTTACCGCGTCCGCCACGCTTCTGCGCGCGATACTCAGACAAAGGCTGCGACTTCATGTAACCGGTGTGCGACAAAGTCACCACCATATCAACCGGTGTGATTAAGTCTTCGGTTTCCAAGTCGGTTGCATTTAACACGATTTCCGAACGACGCACATCTTTGTTACCAACGCCATATTCGTTAACGCAAACGGTCAATTCATCATTGATGATTGTTGTCACACGCTCTGGCTTCGACAAAATATCGAGCAAATCAGCGATCTCTGCCATCACGTCTTTGTATTCGTTAACGATCTTGTCTTGTTCCAAACCAGTCAAACGTTGCAAACGCATTTGCAAGATCTCTTGCGCCTGATCGTCCGACAACTTATACAAACCGTCCGGTTGAATACCGTAATGCTTAGGCAAACTCTCAGGACGGAATGCTTCGATGCCGCCTGGATTATCAGCCGCTGTGCGTGTCAACATCTCGCGCACCATCGAGCTATCCCATGCACGCGTCATCAATTCTTGTTTCGCGATTGGTGGTGTCGGAGCGGCTTTGATAATCGCGATGAAATCATCGATATTGGCCAAGGCCACTGCCAAGCCTTCCAATACATGTCCACGTTCACGCGCTTTGCGCAATTCGAACACAGTACGGCGAGTCACAACTTCACGACGATGCGACAAGAAGCATTCCAACATCTGCTTCAAGTTCAACAACTTCGGCTGACCATTGACCAAGGCCACCATATTCATACCGAAGGTGTCTTGCAATTGCGTCTGCTTGTAGAGGTTGTTCAACACCACTTCAGGTACTTCACCGCGCTTGAGCTCAATCACCACGCGCATACCCGACTTATCGGATTCATCACGAATATCGGAAATACCTTCGAGCTTTTTGTCGCGCACATTCTCTGCGATACGCTCGAGCAGAGACTTTTTATTCACTTGGTAAGGCAACTCATCGATGATGATGGCGATACGCCCTTCTTTACCGAATTCTTCGAAGTGCGTTTTAGCGCGCATCACCACACGACCACGACCAGTGCGATAACCATCACGTACGCCCGACACACCGTAAATCAAACCAGCCGTTGGGAAGTCTGGCGCTGGGATAATCTCGATCAATTCATCAACGCTGCATTCAGGGTTGCGCAACACATGCAAAGCACCATTGATGACTTCGGTAATATTGTGCGGCGGAATATTGGTCGCCATACCGACCGCGATACCAGAAGAACCGTTAATCAACAGGTTCGGGATACGGGTTGGCAACACAGACGGTTCTTTTTCTTTGCCGTCGTAGTTAGGCACGAAGTCAACCGTTTCTTTCTCGATATCCGCTAAGACTTCATTGGCGATTTTTTCCAAACGACACTCTGTGTAACGCATCGCCGCTGCATTATCGCCGTCGACCGAGCCAAAGTTACCTTGACCGTCGACCAAGGTGTAACGCAAAGAGAAATCTTGCGCCATACGCACCAAGGTGTCGTAAATCGAAGCGTCACCGTGCGGGTGATACTTACCCATCACTTCACCGACCACACGCGCACATTTCACAAATGGACGGTTGTAGACATTGTTCATTTCATGCATCGCGAACAGAACACGACGATGCACAGGCTTCAAGCCGTCACGAACATCAGGCAAAGCACGACCTACGATCACGCTCATGGCGTAATCAAGGTAGCTCTTGCGCATTTCTTCTTCGAGGGAAATCGGGAGTGTTTCTTTAGCGAATTGATCCATTGGCTGGCAAACTTGTAGAGATATTTATCTTTGAATTATTTTTTCGTTCACACTGTCGACGCATTCGGCAACCGACAGCGATGGATATCGTCAAAATAAGCTTGGTTAAAATAACAAGCCAGCTCAAGGCTGGCGAGATTACCCTTGGTCTTCCAAAACACAAACTTTCACTGTCATCAAAAACTCAGTTCAAATTCATGTTCAACTGTTCATTTTAGCACGGCAACTGCTGCGTATCACCGTTTTTATGATTACCAAAAACTCTAGTCATTCACGAATCAGCACGGCAAAAAAGAAGCTGTTTCAGACGCGATCAGTTTTAGACTTCTTGCAACTTTCAAAATTCTATAAAAAATCACCATCATCTTGAGCAGTTTCAATGTCTTCGAAGCACGCACTTGTTGCGTTGCCAAAATAAGACATAATTGACATTTCCTGACTTTTCCCTCGAATCCATTTCCAACTAAGCATTAGCTCTTGTGGCAGAATCCTCGTTGTCGCGTCGCACAAGAATGACTGTCTCATTCGCAATTTCTGCGCTAAGTCATAGTCATGTCATGGAGCACGTGTTAAAATTCTGACTTCATCTGTGTGCTGTTTTGTTTGAATCACACAAACGTTTTTTGCTTTTTTATTCAAGCAGTTCATCTGCGATTATTCTCAACCGAGGAAAAAATATGAAAATTTTGGTAAATCTCGCGATTGCAGCAACTGCTGTTGCCGCATTTTCGGCATCCGCACAAACTATCACTGACATCAAAGCAAACACGCCATACAGCGCGTATGTACAAGATGCACGTGGCGTAATCGTGCGTGATCCATTTGGTTTGTGCTGGAGAACTGGTTACTACACACCAGCTGATGCAGTGCCAGGTTGCGATGCTCCTTTGGCGCCTCCAAAACCAGTCGAGCCACCAAAGCCAGTGACTCCACCGCCACCACCGCCAGCTCCAGTGGCTCCACCTCCACCACCAAAACCACAAGTCACTTCTGAAAAAGTGACATTTGCTGCTGACGCATTCTTTGATTTCGACAAAGCCATCTTGAAACCAGAAGCCAAAGTCAAATTGGATGACATGACATCCAAATTGAAAAACATGAATTTGGAAGTGATCATCGCGACTGGTCACACTGACTCTGTTGGCACAGATGAATACAACCAAAAATTGTCCGTACGTCGTGCAGAAGCAGTTAAAGCGTACATCATCAGCCGTGGCATTGATGCAAAACGCGTTTTCTCTGAAGGCAAAGGCGAAAAACAACCAGTTGCTGACAACAAGACTAAAGAAGGTCGCGCACAAAACCGTCGCGTTGTGATCGAAGTTGTTGGTACACGTTCTGTAACGAAATAATCGTTTCTAGAAGATCCCGAAAAAGCTCGCTGCGGCGAGCTTTTTTGTTTTTCGGTGATGTCGATCAAGAATTAATGACTCGGTTTACTTCGTGTGTGCACTTGATATATGTGCTCGCCGCACAATCTAAGCCTGACAATTAATTTACAATAGCAGCTTCGTCGCTCAACAGTTTTGCGCTCTCATGTCACACATCGAACTCCAAAGCACCGCATCTGGAACCAACAGTTCCAACGTCGATCCCAGCGAAATTCAAAAATTTAGTGAATTGGCTCATCGTTGGTGGGATCCCAACTCAGAATTTAAGCCTCTGCACGAAATTAATCCTTTGCGCTTGGAATGGATCAATAACCTCGCCCCCCTAGCTGGCAAGAAAGTGATTGATGTTGGTTGTGGCGGCGGCATTCTGGCGGAATCCATGGCCAAACGAAAAGCACACGTCACGGGTATCGACCTTTCTGACAAAGCTCTTAACGTCGCCGATTTACACAGCCTCGAAACCGGCATCGAAATTCGCTATGAGAAGATAGCTGCAGAAGCGATGGCTGAGCGCGAAGCGGGCACTTTTGATATCGTGACTTGCATGGAGATGCTCGAGCATGTCCCCGATCCAGCCTCGATTGTGAAAGCCTGCATGAAGTTAGCCAAACCCGGCGGGAAGGTTTTCTTTTCCACGATCAATCGCAATCCCAAAGCCTATCTATTTGCCGTGATCGGCGCTGAATATGTACTGCAGATGCTCCCCAAGGGTACTCACGACTATCAAAAATTCATTACCCCGGCGGAGCTTAGTCAAGATATCCGCAATGCAGGACTAGAAGTCCTACAGATGAAGGGGATGAGCTACAACCCGCTCACCAAAATTTACTCATTAAACCAAGACACTAGCGTCAACTATCTTGTCGCTTGCAGCAAACCATTATGATCACTCCCAAAGCGATACTGTTTGACCTCGACGGCACACTAGCCGACACAGCCCCAGACCTTGCCGCCGCAGTCAATACGATGCGACTCAAGCGTGGACTGGACGCAGCACCTTATTTGAGTCTTCGGCCATTTGCATCAGCCGGCGCTCGTGGCCTGATCGGCGCAGGTTTCAACATCACCCCGTTGGATTCAGAATATGAGGAAATGCGCGTCGAATTTCTGCACAACTATGAATCTGCCATCGCTGATCACAGCAAGCTTTTTAGTGGCGTCAAAACCCTGCTCGATGGCCTAGAAGGACTCGGCCTTCAATGGGGCATTGTGACCAACAAAGCCGCTCGATTTACCGATCAATTAATTCCATTAATTAAGCTAGATCATGCGGCATGTGTCATCAGTGGCGACACGACACCCCACGCGAAACCACATCCTGAGCCGCTGTTCGAAGCCGCTCGCAGGATTGGACTGCTACCTCAACAATGTTGGTATGTTGGCGACGATTTACGAGACATACAAGCAGCGCAGGCAGCTGGGATGACCAGTATCGCAGCCGCATGGGGCTATTGCGGGGCGACCGAGCCGACTCATTGGAAAGCAGATGCGATACTCGACACACCTTTAGAATTATTGGAACTGGTGCGTGCCAAAGTCATCCAAAACCAAGCAGCATAGATATCAAACGCCTTACCAAGCTCTTTTCGGAATTTAAAGCTTGAAATCCGCTGTTGCAACCTCAGATAGGATATACTTGTAAATGCTTTGGGGTCGACCTGGTTTCGACAGGGGTTACAAAGCAGTCAGTGCATACCGAGGCCAGATCACCTCGTAAATACAGTCTGAAAATATATAACTGCAAACGATAACTCGTACGCATTAGCCGCTTAAATCCGGCTTTCCTTACACCGTTTTGTCCCTAGGGCGGGCTGGCAACAGCAGTAAGGTTATTCATAGGGAATCGTCACACATTGGGTTACTTAGTGCGTGCTTAAATTTAAGGTAACTAGCCTTGCCGCAGCGTGTTTGTCCGCGTCGTCGAGGTTAAATCAAAAGACAAAACTAAGTATGTAGATCTGCCTGTAGAGGGCTTCTGGACGCGGGTTCAATTCCCGCCGACTCCACCAAACTCACAATAAAAGCCTCCTGAGCGTAAGCGACGGAGGTTTTTATTTTGAGTTTGCAAAAACGTGAATTGAAACCGCGGCCAGAATGGACGCGGGGCGAACGAGACAAGAAGGCGTGCCTGCGCACGCCTGAATGCGAGTGCACGACATTGCGCGTACTCGCGCAATGGCTGGCGAGAATGGCCAATTCCCGCCGACTCCACCAAACTCACAATAAAAGCCTCCCGAGCGTAAGCGACGGAGGTTTTTATTTTGAGTTTGCAAAAACGTGAATTGAAACCGCGGCCAGAATGGACGCGGGGCGAACAAGACAAGAAGGCATGGCTGTGTACGCCCTATGTAAGGATTACGAGAAAACACTGAAGGTCACCGAAATAATCGCTTTGAACAATCATTTTTGAACTCGCTTATCGCACCGAGCAGGCTAAAAACAGCGAAGCACACCAAACGACTTCACCTCCCTGCCCTTAATTCGCCCCTAGGCTTTACTTCTACATCTCATTGATTTGGAACGAATCAAAGAAATCTTGTGCATCAGCGAGCGCCTCTCCATTGGTGGGCGCTTGAACTCCGAGAACATATAAGCGTTTTCCGACAAACAGGAAGCGAAGGTGTTCGTAGGTTCCAATTCTTGTTTTCACTGTCAAGGCGCGAGCACTATAACCACCCATGGCCACCTTTTCAGAGGAAAGAACGGTCCCCATGCTATCGGCAACTAAAGACGAAAAACGGTCTAAGGCAGCAGTGCGATCTGGCATCGGTGCCTCAACGATGATGTCTTGCACCACGAACTGGTATTTCTTGCTCGACGCTTGGTACATGTGAGCCGCGCCAAATCCGGGCGTTTTCGGCCCTGCGGAAACTGTTTTATCCTCAACAGGCTTACGTGGGAAGTTCACCGTATAGCTTTGATCTGGAGGCGAAAAGCCATACCCACTTTCACTACTTCCAATACTTGGCGTAGCAGACTTCATTAAGTCCCGCTCATACTTGTACAGCCCCACATTTCCGGCGACATTTAGGGCTAACACGATCCAAGCAATGACACTCACCGCAATCGAGTTTGGTGGGCATGGTGATCCATAATCGTTGTCATCCGAATTTCCCGGAATGAGCACCAACAAGAGAGAGAGGATGGAGCTCGCAATTTGCGCTAATTCTCGCGAGTTAGCGCGGCCTGAGAACGAAAGCAAAACCGGCAACACGATCAACAAAACCAACCATTTCCCACTAAACCCCAAATCATGCAAACGAAGTACCAAAGGCCGCAGAATCAGCAAGAAAAAGAGGACGACAGAAGCCGCAATAACAAGAGAATTCATTCCAGTTAAAGCAGCTGCGATCCCTCCTAATATGAGAGGAATTATCGCAAATGCCGAATACGCCACAAAGCGCAGGCGTCCTAACCTGCCTTGAAAAGACAATGAGAATGGCGAAGGAGCCTCGCCGAAATCGCGCTGATTTGAAACGGCACTCGCCGAGTAAGGGTTCGTTTCCTCTGAATCTGGCTGAGCCATCGTCTCATATAGTTCGAGTCCACCGACCACCCAATTCAATAGAGGAAACAACTGTTCGTATTGCCCCTGTTTCACCTTGATACCAATGGAAATGAAATTTTTTGGCGTTTGGATGCAATAGAAACGATAAACGCTGTACTCGTCATCGAGCGGGAATTGACCCTTAAACTCAAGCACTTTCCCACTTATTTTCTCACCCCATAATCGCCCGCTCGCCTCACTTATTTCAGAGACTTGGGTCAAAAATGGTTGTTCCTTGGTAATCATGGGCACACGATGATCGATCCAAGTAGCAAAACTCATGTCGTCGCGCCGACGACCGTTCACCTCGAGAATCAATCCCCGTTCATTGTCAACAAACTTAATCGCCTTCTCATTCCGCAAGTCCTGCCAAGCAGCAGGGACGGCCAGCTCAATGCCTAAGCCGATGTGTGTGACCTGTCGCGTCTTTAACTTGCTGGCGTCAAAACTTGGGTTGTTGGGATTTTCCTTCACCACTGGTTTAGTAGGCTCAAGTTCGAGCGACTGGTAAGTAAACGCAGGTGTCGCGGTCAAAATCGGCGCATGAGCCCCCGGAACGTTAGTATCTGCGCGCAACGTGGAAACACGAAAATCCCAACCTCTGCCCTGCTCTTGCTCATGATCTGGCAACGGCATACTGATGGCGTTGATCGGCGGAAGTGTGTCGCCAGTTTTTCCAATCGGTACTGACGATGGCTTTGGCATCGCTTCTTCCTGTTTCTTCAGCAGCGCTTGACGCGATGCTTCCAAACTCTTTTTCAGCCACTCCACTCGCGGCACAGCGACATCAAGATTGCGGCCAGCCAGAATAAGGCGTAGCGCCTTACCATCTGGCATACGACGCACGATCTGCGCACCGGTTAAGAAGGCGAGTTCCGCACCGGCTGGGCAGGTTAACTTATCTTTGTATTCGGAAATCTCTAAGCTCGCCTCCATCTCCTGCTCTGGCAAAACCAATCTAAAATCAGTTTTACCTGCGACATTCACGCGTTGAATAGCGACAAAGAAGCGATTCTTTACTAGACGGCTCCAGAGCGGTTTGAAATTATTAGAGGCTTGAGCCTCCTCAACGACATCTTCAAAGTCTGGCGAGCCAAGATTACGATCAAGCTTTGGTAAGGACATAGAACTATCGATTTTTCGAATTATTGTGAGATAAGGCGAGAAAATCGATGCGCAAATGTATTCTATGAGAGCACGCCAGATCAAGCCGACACTGCTCTTGATACTAGTTTTTCAATAATCAAAAGTCAATGCAAACAAAGTCTCGTCCGACAGTCGGCGAATAAACTGCCAGCAATGATGCATGAAAGTCACATTGATTACGCAAAAGCCGTTATGACGCTGCAATGAAACGTGCTTTCTGTGATTGTGTGCAACCTGATCGCGGATCAAGCAGGTGCAAGAAATCTATCCCAAACCACAAGCAAGAGCGATACGATAGGTGATGAACGAGGCCAAGTAAGCAAGTGCAAACAAATAGGCGAGCATGAAAATAGGCATGCGCCAGCCTCCCGTTTCACGCTTTACCGTGGCGATGGTCGAAATACACTGAGGCGCAAACACATACCACGCCAAGAGCGACAAGGCTGTCGCCATACTCCAGTGACTCGCAATAAGCGGTGTCAGAGCTTGTGCAGTATCACTTCCGGTGGCCGAAAGTGCATAGACCGTTCCGAGTGAACTCACCGCCACTTCCCTCGCCGCCATACCGGGAACTAAGGCAATACTAATCTGCCAGTTGAAGCCAATCGGCTCAAACACTACTGCCAGCGCTTTACCGATATGACCAGCAATACTGTATTCAATTGGAGATCCACTGGCGCCGGGTGGTGCACCGGGGAAGCTCGCCAAGAACCACAAGGCGATTGTCAGCAGCATGATGATGCCACCCACACGACCCATGAATATTTTGACGCGCTGTTTGAGTCCGGTGAGAACGTTCCGAACTGTCGGCAAATGATAACTGGGTAGTTCCATCATCAAGGTTCGTACCTGACCCTGCGCAGTGAAACGCTTGAGCACCCAGGCAACTCCCAATGCACCAACGATACCCGCGCAATACAAGGCAAACAAAACCAAGCCTTGCAATTCAAAGATACCGCCAACGGTCCGTTGGGGAATGAATGCGCCAATCAATAAGGCATAGACTGGCAGACGTGCGGAGCAAGTCATCAATGGCGCAATCATGATAGTGACGAGACGATCACGTGGATTGGCAATTGTTCTCGCAGCCATAATGCCCGGGATGGCACAGGCAAAACTAGACAATAAAGGAATGAAGGAGCGACCAGACAAACCAACCCCACCCATCAATCGATCCAATAAGAAAGCTGCGCGAGGCAAATATCCTGACTCTTCTAACACCAGGATAAAGAAAAACAGGATCAAAATTTGCGGCAGGAACACGATCACACCGCCTGCACCTGCAATGATCCCATTGACCAATAGGCTTTGCAACCAACCTTCTGGCATTACCGAGCTAACCCAAGAACCAAACATTTCCGTGCCGGCCTTGATTGCATCCATCGGTACCGTTGCCCAAGCAAACACCGCTTGGAAAACGAGAAATAAGATCAGCGCCAATAAAGCAGGACCGATGATCGGATGGAGTACAACACGATCAATTTTATCGCTCAGTTCATGTGGCACCATCGCTTCCAAACCGAGTTTGTTTAGAATCTGACGCACACGTTCGTGATCAAGATCAGTATGACTCAGGTCACTGGTGGGGTCCATTGCACCTGGCACTGACTCATCAACCTGCCACGCACTGCCATTCTCCAGCAAAGCTTTTAAAACACTATCGCCACCACTGCGAATACCCACGGTTCGCACAACTGGGATACCGAGCTCCTTCGACAATGCATGCTCATCGACGTGCAAACCACGCTGCTCCGCCATGTCGGTCATATTCAGTGCAACCACAGAGGGAATACCTAGACGCTGTACGGCCAAGACCAGTCGAAGGCTTCTTCGTAAATTAGTCGCATCAACCACGCACACGACTAAATCAGGACGCTTCTCCCCAACCGCATTGCCATAGAGGACATCGTGAGTGACTTTTTCATCCAAAGAACGAGGATGCAGGCTATAAGTACCGGGCAAATCCAGCACACGAAGGACTTTACCGCTACTTGTTTTTAAACGGCCTTCTTTACGCTCAACCGTTACTCCTGCGTAATTTGCGACTTTCTGCTTACTATCTGTGAGCAAATTGAATAACGCAGTCTTACCGCAATTTGGATTGCCGACTAGCGCAATCAGAGGACCTGTTGCGTGAAAATGAACGACCGCTTCTTTCATGCAGCCGCTTTCAGCGAAGAGGAGGAATGCTCGGCTTCAAGTAAGATACAAGCCGCTTCCGCTTTACGGAGGGCAAAGGTAGAAAGTCCAATTCTAACAACCAGCGGATCTCCGCCCAGAGCACCTTTCGCCATGAGACTCACTGGCTCACCGCTGATAAATCCGAGATCTTCCAACTGTTGCTGCCATTCAGGCACAGCTGGATTTGAAATGACATTCCTCACAATAAACCGCTGTCCAATTGGTACATTTGCAAGATTTAAGGACGAACTTGCATCGGAATCGGCACCATTAGCCGACACCATTGGAGCGGTCTGATCACGCAAACTTGCAAGACTTGCATTAATTTCAGCGGTTGAGTGGTTCATATCAATTTTCCAGCTCATTGTTCATAGTCGAAACTATAAACGAGAATCATTCTTATGTAAATCAGCTTCGCAGTCGACTTCAGCTTGATCTGAATGAAATGACATGAAGCTTACGCTATATCAAAGCTTCGTTGCTTCTGTAGTACAGCCAACTAACTCGATCAAGAAGTAGTGTCCATCAATTATTGCAAAATAGACCAAGATCATAAGGTCTGAAACACGCATTTCGATGGCGCGTTGAAAGCAAATCGACTACTTGATCGCCACAAAGTTAGTGCACGAAAAACCTCGCTTTTTTAATTGAGACCGGTCAATGAAAAACCGAGTTGAAGGTCTATAATGCTTTAAACGGAATCTCAACTCCGAGCAGGTATCGACTTGGGTCGGCACAGCAAAAAAATAAGAACATATCAACAACACTATTCAATACAGACCTCCTATGAACGCGAATGAAAAAATCCTCGGTATTACCGAAATGGCGCCACAAGAAATTTCCCTCGATGTGTTAGTCGAGAAATACGCCAAAGGGAGTGAGACAAGTATTGCCGATGTCCAAAGTCGTGTCGCTAAAGCCTTAGCAAGCGTGGAGGCACCCGACTTCCAAGCCTATTACGAAGAAAAATTTCTTTGGGCTCAGAAAAATGGCTTCGTCCCTGCCGGCCGCATTAACTCCGCAGCGGGCATGGACTTGCGAGCAACTCTCATCAACTGCTTCGTGCAACCTGTGGGTGATTCGGTTTCAAGTGCAGAAAACGGCAAACCAGGTATCTACACAGCGCTTTCAGACGCTGCCGAAACCATGCGTCGCGGTGGTGGCGTTGGATACGATTTTTCAACGATACGTCCCAAAGATGCACTTGTAAAAGGCACCCGCTCTCGTGCTTCGGGCCCAGTCTCGTTTATGCAAGTATTCAATGCATCTTGCTCCACGGTTGAATCTGCAGGTGCACGACGCGGTGCGCAAATGGGCGTATTGCGTTGCGACCATCCAGACATCCGCGACTTTATTCATGCCAAAGACCAAGGCGGATTGACCAATTTCAATATCTCAATTGGCGTCACTGATGCATTTATGCAGGCTGTCGCTGACGATACGGATTTTGAGTTATGTCATCGTGCAGAACCAGGAGAAGAAAAGAAACAAGCAGGGGCCTATCAACGCGATGACGGTCATTGGGTTTATGAGAAAGTGCGGGCACAAGAATTGTGGGATGCGGTGATGAAATCCACCTACGATCACGCTGAACCAGGCATTCTTTTCTTATCGCGTATCAATGCCGAAAACAATCTTTATTACTGTGAAAAAATCGAAGCCACCAATCCATGTGGTGAGCAGCCATTGCCAGACTATGGTTGCTGCTGTTTAGGCTCAATTAATCTGACACGCTTTGTGAGACACGCCTTCGCCAAAGAAGCCAGCTTCGATTTTGCCAGCTTTAGTGCCGTCGTTGCAGTCGCTACCCGTATGCTCGATAACGTCCTCGATGCAACCGCTTGGCCACTACAACAGCAACATGATGAAGCTATGTCCAAACGTCGAGTGGGCTTGGGCTTCCTCGGATTGGGTAGTGCACTTGTAATGCTCGGAATTCGCTATGACTCTGCTCAGGGGCGAGAATTTGCACGTCAAGTCGCGGAACAAATGCGCAACACTGCCTACACAACCTCGTCAGAACTCGCGAAAGAAAAAGGTGTCTTTCCTCTGTTCGACGTGAATAAATATCTGGATGGCACGTTTGCCAAACGCTTGCCGATAGAGCTGCGAGAACAAATCAAACAAAACGGTTTGCGCAATTCGCATTTAATTTCGATCGCGCCAACTGGAACGATTACACTCGCCTTTGCCGACAATGCTTCCAATGGGATCGAACCAGCTTTTTCATGGGTCTATAACCGCAAGAAGCGCATGAGCACCGGTGAAAGCCGCGTGTACGAAGTGGCGGATCATGCGTGGCGCTTATATCGTCATCTAGGCAATGACGTTTCAGATGACAGCAAATTACCACAGGCGTTTGTGACCGCATTGGCGATGTCAGCGACCGATCACATGATGATGCTGCAGGCGGTTCAACCTTATGTTGACTCGGCGATTTCAAAAACAGTGAATGTCCCGGCGGACTATCCGTATGAAGATTTCCAATCCTTGTACTTTGACGCCTGGCGAGCAGGCTTGAAAGGTCTCGCAACGTATCGCCCCAATAGCGTGCTTGGTAGTGTTCTATCGGTCAGTTCAGAAGCGGCACCAAGCGCCAAGTCGTTACCTGACGATGATTTATTACGCAAGCAATTCGATGGCAGACCTTTTGGTGACCTTGAATCGGTCACATCAAAGGTTCAATACATGACCTATGAAGGTAAAAAGACTGTTTATTTGACGGTGAGTTTCATCCATATTCAAGGCAACGTCGGTGGCGAATTGGCCACCATCGAGCGCCCGTTTGAATTCTTTATGCCAGCAGGTCAGAAAAATGATGGTCAACAATGGATCTCAGCGAGTATGCGTTTGTTATCCATGGCCGCCCGTTCTGGTGGCTCAATTGCTAAAGCGCTTGCCGATATGCGAGAAGTCGTGTGGGACAAAGGCACTGTGCGCTGCGGTACGATCACCAAAGACGATGGTAGCCAAGCCCCTCTATTCCATGAATCGGAAGTCGCCGCGATCGGTTACTCATTACAACGCATTCTGATGAAGCGAGGTTTCCTTGATGCAGCCGGCAATCAAGTTCCAATTACTGTTCTCGCTGAGAAATTCAAGAACAAACAATTGGCATATGGCATGGACGATTTAGCCTATGAAGCAGAGTCGACGCCTCTGGCGCACCACAATGGAAAAAAATGTCCTGAATGTGGGGCACACGCATTGCAAAAGATCGACGGTTGCTCACGCTGTGTTTCTTGTGGCTACGTAGGCGCATGCGGTTAACAAAATTCGGTCGCTAATAAATAGCGACCAAGTCGTATTAAAAAAATGCCCGCACAGCGCGGGCATTTTCTGTTAAGAAATCGATGAACTAGCTCAACGAATGCTTACACGAATATTTGCACAGATTACTGCACAAATTATTGTGCCAGCAATGTATTCACGTCAGCCAAGTCAGTTTCTTTCAAAGTTCCAGCTGCCGCTTTCAAACGCAAGCCATTCACGATATTGTCGTAACGTGCTTTTGCTAAACTTTGACGTGTATTTGAAAGTTTTTGTTGTGCATTCAAAACGTCGATATTGATACGAACACCGACCTGATAACCCAACTTAGTTGAATCTAAAGCTGATTGACTCGAGATTTCCGCAGCCTCAAATGCCTTAATCTGTGCCAAACCACTCACGACACCGATGTAAGCCTGACGAGCACTTTGCGCTGCTGTACGACGTGCATTTTCTAGATCATTACGTGCTTTATCTTCCAAAGCAATCGTCTCGCGCACACGGCTATCTGTTCCGAAGCCAGCGAATAAAGGAATATTGACCGACACACCGATGGTCGTTGGACGGCTCACGCCCGTAACTGCAGACGTACCTGAACTACCAGAACTACGACCAGTTGAGGCTGATAAATCGATAGTTGGCAAATGGCCGGCACGACTCTTCTTAATTTCGCGCTGAGCAACTTCCAAAGAGGCTTGGGAAATCGTCACGCCAAAGTTTTGCTTTTCAGCAGTCGCTACCCATTCATTCATCTGCGCAGGAACGGGTGAGTTTAATTGAATACCATCCTTCAAACGCGCTAGGTTACCCGCATCTTTACCAATGATCTGACGCAAAGCTGCCCGCTTTACTTCGAGGTCACCCTCGCCCGCCAACACCTGCGCTGTCACCAAATCAAATGCAGACTGTGCTTCATGCGTATCAGTGATCGTTTGTGTACCAACTTCAAAATTGCGTTTCGCCGATGCCAACTGCTCTGCAGTTGCAACTTTTTGATCTTGCAAAGTTTTGAGAGTATTTTCTGCTGCCAAAACATCAAAGTATGCTTGCGCCACACGCAGCATTAAATCTTGCTGCGCTTGGGCGAATTGAATGTCACTGATTACCACAGACAATTTACTTTGCTCATAGCTTTCCCAATTGCCTAAGTTAAACAATGGTTGACTCATTGAGAGTGTCAAAGAATTGCCTGTTGAATTGGAAGTCACTGCCTTACCCGCATCAGGATTAAACTCAGAATGAGTTTTGCTAACACCACCGCTCAGACCCACACGTGGCAAAAGAACCGAACGACCTTGTACAGAACGCTCTGCACCAGCCAAGCGAGCCGCACGAGCGGAACTGAACTGTGCATCATTAGCCAATGCATCTTTATAGACCTGTATCAGATCAACCGCACCTGCGTTTAATGAAAAAAACGCCGTCGCAATAAAAGTAGCGAGAATAGATTTACGCATAAAATGCTCCGAATAAATTTAGGATTGCCCCCGCCTCTCTCAAGGAGGCTAAGTTGGGGCAACATATCTGTCACCTAGAAGTTTCTTGGCACCACCCAGAAACTTCTAATATGTGGGCATACTTGAATCAACCTGCATTGCCCACGCATGTACACCACCGGTCAAATTAATAATCTTATTGAAGCCATTTCTCTCTAGGAAATGTGCGACTTGCATACTTCTTCCGCCATGATGACAAATACAAACAATCACAGCATCAGGATCGAAATCATCCAAGTGCAAAGGCACCGTATGCATAGGCATCAGCCGGGAATCTGGAATATGACAAATTTCATATTCATTTGGTTCCCTAACGTCCAGCAAAATTGGCTTAGCTTTTTCTGAATCTTCCAACCAAGCTGCGAGTTCATTTGCGGAAATTACCTGCATTACATTCTCTTGCACTGATTTGATTACGTCATTGAAACACTGCTGACTGATGTGCCTTGCTGTCATCCACCGCTGACCAACTCTACCGCCCTGAAAAGCACATTAGCGATTCTTCTTACAAACGGAAGCTCGATTCTTCTGCCGCCTGTGTCAGACGCACCACCGACGTTTCCAAAAGGTTCTTCACATTGAAGAACAACTCGGATTCACGCGTAATTAATTGCGCAGTCATCACAGGCATTTTGCCAACGAAGGCAAACAATCGTCCGCCAACATTCAGCTGTTCTTGCAAACTTGCTGGGATAGACTCCAACGATCCTGTCACAACAATCACGTCAAAACTAGCAACTGCTTTATTTTGTAACGCATCACCCAGCACCACATCGACATTCGTGATGCCATTTTTCTTGATGTTTTGTGACGCCAACTCTTTCAATTCAGCTTGCGCTTCCATTACCGTCACGTGACGTGCTTGATGCGCCAACAAAGCTGCCAAATAGCCAGAGTCAGCACCGACCACCAAAACGGAATCCGTCGATTTTGCTTCGACCTCTTGCACAATACGAGCTTCCAACTTCGGGGGTAAAGCGGATACGCCGGCTACCAAAGGCAAGCTTGTATCAAAGAAGGCCAAACTCTTTTGGGATTCAGGGAAGAAATTTTCACGTTTGACCGTAGACAACAAACCCAACACTTCAAGAGAAGTCACATTGGTTGGACGAATCTGCTGCTCAATCATGTTAAAACGGGCTTGTTCGATATTCATAATCTTCTACTTTTCTCTGAACCTCAGCGGTGCTGTGGGCTCGGTTAATGTATCTGCGGAAACTTACATTTTATCAAATACAGCTCTGAAAAACTCGCTCACCGCCACATTTCCAGGCTAAGCGCACAATTATTTTTACTTCGCAGACGCCAAAATACTGCGCAAAGACATGTCAATGTAACACTGTAAGTATTCTGGCAATTTTTCTTCTTCCACAGCACACACGCCATTCGAATGCTTCCAGATCATCATCATGATCATGGGCGCGATCAGAATGCGCGGCGCGATAGTCAAATCCATAGGGAGAATGTCACCTCGATCGATCCCACGCTTCAACATAGTCGCCACCAGGCGTTCACCACGATCAACCACTTCTTCCTGATAAAAGCGTGCTAAATCTGGGAAATTACCTGCTTCTGCCATCATCAACTTCGGCAGTCCTGAAAGTTTAGAGGCTCCAACATTGTCCCACCATGTATGAATCACTAAGCGAAAGAGCTCCTCACTACTACCCTCGAACTGTTCGATCACACTCTCCGCCTGCCCGATCAAAGGAACAATCGATTCTCTGACCACGGCCTTCAACAGCTCTTCTTTACTGCTAAAGTAGAGATACAGTGTTCCCTTGGACACGCCAGCGGACTTCGCCACATCATCGAGACGAGTCGCAGCAAAGCCACGCGCTACGAAATGATCCAAAGCAGCGTCGAGCAACTCCTGCGGACGAGCATCTTTCCGACGTTCCCAACGAGGTTTAAATGGACAAGTCATAGCACCAACAAAATCTTCAAACAAAACATCCTAAAACAAGGATAAAGAAAAATTACTAAAAAATAAAGTTATTTAGTCGCAACAAATTAACTTACTCATGAGTCAGTAATGTATAGCTAAGCGGCAATTTGGTCAAGATTTCCAATTCGAACCTATGTTCTAGCGCAAACTTTTTCAGTTCTTGTTGCGATAGCCTCAGTTCATAGCCAGGTAGTACAATTCCCCGTATGAAAGAATGCCGTCCTCTTTGCGCCGCTTGTTGTATTGCACCCTCTATTTCCACGCCCATTCCTGGTATGCCCAATGGCAAACCAGCCGGCGTACCGTGTGTTCAATTAACCGATGATCTTCGATGCGCCATTTTCGGTAAGTCTGAGCGCCCCAGTTGTTGCTCAGGCCTTCAAGCCAGCGAGGAAATGTGTGGATCAGAGCGCGAATATGCGATTACATGGCTATCTCATTTGGAACACGCAACTGCTCCGATCAAATACACCACACCGTGAACCTTCGATCAATAATGGGTGCAAGCCGCTACAGGTTTCACTCCTATTTCACGCCAAATCACTGCCAAAGAATGTTAAGCTTCGCCCTCGCATTTTGAGGCTGAGAAAAACAAATTCATTAATAAAATGCTTTTACATTCAAGATCGGCCCCATCTCATTTAATTTAACTGCCTAGGCACTTACAACAATATGGATCTCGCTCTAGCCTTCAAGATCATCATCATGGGCATCGTTGAAGGACTCACTGAATTCCTTCCGATCTCATCAACTGGTCATCTTATTCTAACCGGTAGTCTCTTGGATTTTTCCGGCGAAAAAGCCAAAGTATTCGAGATTGCCATCCAAGCTGGAGCCATTCTTGCCGTGTGCTGGGAATATCGCGCCAAGATCAAATCCGTATTGAGTGGCTTGGTCGACAATCCCGTAGCGCGCAGACTCGCTATCAATGTAACCATTGGATTCCTCCCAGCAGCGATCTTGGGCTTCTTATTCATTAAGAACATCAAAGCCTATTTATTCGCGCCAATACCTGTCGCCTTAGCATTCATCATCGGCGGGTTCATTATTCTCATAGTCGAGAAACGACAGACAACTCAATCCCATGTTGTACGCATTGAATCGGTCGACGACATGAGTAATCTCGATGCTATCAAAGTTGGGCTCGCACAAGCTTTCGGTCTTATCCCTGGCACATCGCGCTCAGGTGCAACTATCATCGGCGCAATGTTGTTTGGCATGTCTCGCAAGGCAGCGACCGAGTTCTCCTTTTTTCTCGCGATTCCAACTTTATTTGGCGCGACCGCTTACTCACTCTATAAAGCGCGTGACTTACTCAGCATGAGCGATGTACCGATGTTTGGGCTCGGCACCATCACGGCCTTCATCTCAGCTTTCTTCTGCGTGCGCTGGTTACTTCGCTACATCAGCACCCATACCTTCACGATTTTTGCATGGTATCGGATTGCCTTCGGCATCATGATTCTGGTCACTTGGCAATTGGGCTGGATCAGTTGGACCGAGTAAAAAAATGATTCAAATCTAAGAAACTTGGCCTGCAATTTGAATACGCAAGAACCGACACAGAGCTCACAAGATTATGCTTTGCATTTACTGCAAAGCATCTTCGGCTATCCTGCTTTTCGCGCACAACAGGCGCAAATTGTGGACCATGTGGTCAAGGGTGGTGATGCATTAGTGTTGATGCCAACAGGTGGCGGCAAATCATTGTGCTATCAGATTCCTGCCTTGATACGGCACGGGGTTGGCGTCGTAGTTTCCCCCTTAATCGCACTGATGCAAGACCAAGTCGATGCCCTTGCTGAAGTCGGCGTACGCGCGGCATTTCTCAATTCCACGCAGACTTTTGAAGAGACTCTGCGCATAGAAAAGTTAATGCGTGAGGGTGAACTCGACCTCGTGTATATCGCGCCTGAACGCTTAATGACGCAACGTTGTTTAGAGCTTCTCACCATCACACCACTGGCCTTGTTTGCGATTGATGAAGCCCATTGCGTTTCACAATGGGGACACGATTTTCGTCCTGAATACATCAAACTCTCGGTCTTACACGAGCGTTTCCCCGAAGTGCCCCGCATTGCCTTAACCGCGACCGCAGACCAGCAAACTCGCGATGAAATTATTCATCGTTTGCAGTTAGAAGATGCGTATCAGTTCGTTTCTTCGTTCGATCGTCCCAATATTCGCTACCAAATTGTAGAAAAAGCCAACGGCAAAAAACAACTACTCGATTTCATCCAAGCACAACATAGTGGCGATGCTGGCATTGTGTATTGTTTGTCGCGCAAAAAGGTGGAAGAGGTTGCCGAATTTCTCAATGAAAATGGGATTAATGCACTGCCCTATCACGCTGGCATGGAACAATCAGAACGCTATCGCAATCAAGCGCGCTTTCTGCGTGAAGATGGTATCGTCATGACTGCTACGATCGCCTTCGGCATGGGAATCGACAAACCCGATGTACGCTTCGTGGCGCATCTCGATCTGCCTAAGAGTATCGAAGGCTATTATCAAGAAACCGGTCGTGCCGGTCGCGACGGTGCGACTGCAAATGCTTGGATGGCCTATGGCCTACAAGATGTGGTACAGCAACGCCGCATGATCGATGAATCAGAAGCAAACGAAGCCTACAAACGCATCCAAAGCGCCAAGTTAGAAGCCATGCTTGGTCTATGTGAGACACTAAACTGCCGTCGCGTTCATATTCTCGATTATTTTGGACAAACTTCACAAGCCTGCGGTAATTGCGATACCTGCCTCTCGCCACCAATCTCATTCGACGGCACAGTCGCCGCACAAAAAATTCTTTCGACGATTTATCGCGTTGATCAACGTTTTGCTGCGGGTCACGTGGTCGACGTGTTGCGCGGCATTGATACTGACCGCGTCAAACAATGGCGCCACGATCAGCTATCAACTTTTGGGATTGGCTCTGAAAAAAGTGAAGCCGAATGGCGCGCACTATTACGCCAACTGATTGCTTTAGGTTTAGTTGAAGTCGATTACGAAAACTACAGCTCGCTCAAACTCACCGAAGCCTCTCGTGCCGTCCTGCGCGGCGAAACCAAAGTGCAGCTTCGACAATACAAGAAGGCAGAAAAAGCCGTCAAACATAAGCGACAATCCGCCAAAGATTTTGTTGAAACACAGTTGGATGATCTCGAGCAGAAGATTTTTGAGCGCCTGCGTTGGTGGCGTGTGGAGACGGCGAAAGCCCACAATACCGCGGCCTTCATTATTTTCCACGATAGCACTTTACGTGAAATCGCCCGGGCCAAGCCTCGTAGCCTTGAGGATCTACGAGGCGTGAGTGGCGTCGGCGCCAAGAAATTAGAAAGTTATGGCGACGAACTGATCAGCTTAATCGCGGAGTTTTTCTGATCGCTTACAAAGCTGCCCCGACTGGGAAGATGTTAACCGCTTTGAGTTTGTTTAAACGGCGTCGGTATTCAACAATGGTGGCAAAAGAAACCACTGCAAAGTACACAAACACGATCTGAAAACTGACAAACAAAAAGCTGGCAAAACATAGAATGAAACCTCCTGCCGCAATTGCGCACCATTTTGCGAGGCTTGAGTCATTGGCAGCGCGCAGATGCGAATGCTGAGCGGCAAGCGCAAGTGCACAGGGCTGCAGAAAAGCCAGAAATAAAATCATGGCTACACCCTTGATCTCTAAACTTCCGATCGCAAAAATCAAAGCCGAAAACGTAAGCGCAGCAATACCGTACATAATGAGAAACTGACGCAAAATGTAGGACATCAAGGTCGCATCAACGATCGCTCGGGATCCAACGGACGGCGCCAAACAAAGTAAGCCCTGCTCTTTGCTAGTTTTATGCATCGCATAAAAGATTTGAACTAGATAAATCAGTGGCATCGCGATCAAGAATATGCCGCCGAATACACCGCCAAATCCAAGTCCAAATCCCTGCCAAAAATCGCTTTTCTTGGCCGCGACAATATCCATCACCACCAAGAAGAAAGCAGCGCTCACAACCATAGCGACTGTCTGTAGCAACATCGTGCTCCAGTGTGTTTTGGGACCGAACACATAGATACTGAGATCATGCCCATCGCGCTCCTCGCGTTTTTGCATGAACTTCGACAACTGCCATTGCATCAATCTAAAATAAATAACGCCTAGACCCAGTGTGAACTGATTCTCTTTTGGATTGTAGATTTGCGCGCCTGCCTGTAAATTTTTGCAGCGTTGGTACATCTTGAAATGTGCCTCAGTATTCATTGAGAAAAACCAAGCTAATAGGCCGAACAAGATGATTAAGCCAAATATGAAATACTGCGCCGTGACAGACAAACCAATCGACGCCTCCACAAAATAAAGAGGATTCATCACGCCTGAATTCTTCAAGAGCAACGGCAATTGAAACGACAAAACAAAGGGGACAATTGCCCACGGATTTTTTGCTGTCAAAACGAAAAACGTCATGAAGACGATTACTGTAAAAAATGGCAGTCCATCGACTTGTTTGTTGATGACGGAGAATAGAACCGTCGCGAGCAAGGCAATCGTGAACATCGGCAAACCCAATGCCAATTGCATTTTGCTTTTTAGGTTCGGCACCAATTTAGCATTCGCTGGTGAATACTGAAGGCCCATGTTCATGACCAATAAGATAAACCAGGCATACAAGAGAATCGCCAGTAAGAAGGCAATTGAGCCACCCAGCACTAGAAGGTAAATCATCGCTTCAATTGGTTTCTTACCAAATATGCTGAGAGCAAAAAGCACAAGTTGCGACAAAATTGGAATCCCGATCAAGAGACCAATCAGAAAACGACTACTGTGCAAATTGATCCGAGAATAAATCGGCTGCATCCAAATGTTTAAAATCTGCTTCATTTGGTCATCTCAATAAAAAGATCTTCCAAACTCAACTTCTCAACGCGTAGGTCACTGCGAGTGGCCAGTTCCTGCATTTGTGAAGAAGTCCATTGCCCCAACAAACGATCGTTTCCGTCTTGCAGAGCGCTTCGTTGCAATACCTTAGTCGGCTGCAGTTGACTGAGCACAGATGCTGGCCCTGTGACCTGTAAGCTAATTTCCATCAGGTCATCCAGCGCTTGTTCATGTACGATGCGACCACCGGCTAAGAACGCCACCTTCATCGCCACCCGTTCGAGGTCCGACAAAATATGAGTGGAGAACACGATCGTCGTGTTTTTATCGATCACACTGTCCACAATCTCACGCAAAAAATCACGTCGTCCCGCAGGATCCAAACTGGCGACAGGCTCATCAAGAATGAGCAATTCAGGTTCATGGGCAAGCGCCCGAATAATCGCCAATCGCTGTTTCTGTCCACCTGAGAACTTACTGATCACCTTATCGTAAGGTAGATCCCAGCGTTGCATCAGTGCCTCGACTTTTGCATCGTTCCAGCATGGATATAAAGCTTTGAAGTAACGCAGCATTTGACGCGGCGTCAGCCACTCAAACAACTCAGCACTCTGTTGAACGTAACCGATTCTTGCTTTCGTCTCGCTCGACAACTGTTTAATCGATTCGCCGAACAGATGTACTTCGCCACGCTCACATTCTCGCAAACCCAACATGGATTCAATCAAGGTCGTTTTCCCAGCACCATTACGTCCCAACAAACCAACGATACTGCCCGCTTCGATGTTCCAGTCAAGATCAGAAAGCACATTCTGCGTACCAAATGATTTCGACAAATGATGAATTGAAATTGGTGAATCCATGCTCATTCCCACGATGTGGCCGTCGGCAATAACAGACGGCACATCATTAATTGTTTGAAATATTCTTTTAAAGCTACGATCAGGGTTTTGATCTAATCGCCGATCAACGAATGCGAGTGACTGTCATACCCTGTTTTTGCAAGAGCTCAACCACACTCTTTTCACCAGCCAAATGACCTGCACCAACCACCACAAAAAGTTTTTTGCCGCTGGCCATCAAGTCGCTTACTTTCTTAGCCATCAAGACATTGCGATCGTCCATCAAGAGCTTCATCATTTTGCGAGAACCTTCATCCTTTTTCGCTGCATCAGCGAACAATTGCGCAATCGTTTCAGCATCACCGGCTTTCCATGCATTGGAAATCTTGGTCAGTTCCTGTGGCAACTCGCCCGTCTTCATCGAACTCAACAAGGAAGCGATCATGGCATCACCTTCCTGATCGTTTAGACTGCTCACCAAGTTGACTTGGTATTCAGCGCCCTCAAGTTCGATCAAGCTTTTTTTATCTTTTTTGGCACGATTGATGTAATGCAAATCAATCCCTTGGGATGGATCGAAACCCATCTGCATCCCCACTTGCAGTGATACGGCTGAGCTCAAAACAAATGGTTTAAAGCCTTGCATTTGTTCAGCAGCAGGACCAAACACAGCTTGTACATTGGACCAAGTTTCTGGCTTGAGATGATTTTGTAGTTTATCGGGCGCGGCATAACTTAACTTCGGCATCAACGCTTGCATGCTACTTGGATCGGATGTATCTGCCTCGACTGCAACAATATCCGCCCCGTTATAGGCATCTTCTACTTTCTTCGACATTGGGTAATAGTCTGCCTTAGCGATATGAATAGAACCAAATAAGTACGCGACGTTTTGACCTGATTTGACTTCAAACAGCAATCCTTTGGTAGCGACCTCGTTGGCGACTGCCTGTTTCGATGGTGCTGGTGCCGTCTGTGCAATCGCATCACTCAAAACGACGAAATGATTAAGAAAACCCAAGGTAATAATCTGAGCAATCGTAATGAAGAAATTCTGTATGTATTTCATAATTCAATCCTTGCAATGTATTCGATTCAAAAAAACGATCTGACAGAATCAGCAAACACAGGTTCGCCATTACAGATCGCAGCTTCTACACTAAAAAATCAATCTTTCTTCTTGAGCAAATTTGAAAATAATTCGATGACCGGCTCTGGGTCTAACTGCAACTGTTTTGCCTCTTGCGCGAGCTTTTGCAAGCTGGGTTTTAACAATTCAAGTTTGGCTTCACTTTGCTGATCGCCCCGATTCCCCGAATGCATGGACGATACGATCATCCCCATCCCACGTCGACGCTCCAACAAGCCTTCAGACTCCAGCATGCTGTATGCCTTGGAGACCGTCATTGGGTTCACGCCGAGACTGCCAGCAACTTCGCGAACTGAGGGCATGCTGTCACCAGCACTAATCTGACCACCAATCACCAAACGACGCACTTGCTCTATCATCTGACGATAGATTGGGTCGCTACTGCCGGTAGCGATGTGGAAAATATCAGCAGGTAAATCGCGCGATAAACTCATGTCTCTCTCAATAAATGAAGCCGCTTTCTTTCTTCGCGGGCCAAGCGAAATGGGAAAGTAAACTCCGCAATCATGATTGAAGTAATACACCACTACAGGTAGCAAATGGGCAATTGCTCTATCGGCCTCATTCAATCAATTCGACCAAAATTACCTGCCTTTTTTGCCAGAATCGAGCAGCCACGCGTCTAACAACTGTATTACTTCATCACTAGGTGTATTAACTACTGTATGAATATAGTAATACACTAAAAATGCGATTGCAAGTCCTTTTTTTGAAAAAGATCGATACAAGAACACTAGATGGGTGTTTTGGTGGATATGGTAGGTTTTCGAAAAATGCGGAAGGAATAGCCGTACAAAGAAAAGGCGATGAGCGAGAACAGCCAATATTCAATCGGTGCTCCCATTGCCCAGTGTTTATGCCAAGCGGCATCGGTCGGGTTAAAACCTGCCCAACCAAATGCAGGGTTCAGAATGAACCACAGAAAATCCTCGATGATCCAAAATTGCATAATCGAAGCAAGGCAACGCGCTTGCCAGCGTAAAGTCCAACGCTGTAAGAAAAACAGAGGAAGATGAAACACCATGGCAATGAATGGAAACATCCAAGCGTGATAACCGGTCATCGCTCGGCCACCCCAGAACACATCGAGCAACCAGTGCTGCTCTACTCTCCAGGTCGGCAAACTGCTGGCCCATCCAGCGTCACCCTCGATTTGGATTTCGACCTCAGCGAGAAAGATCGCCATCACAGCAACCCACAGAAAATGAATCAAGAAACGATGCTGGGATTTCAAGGACATGCCCCCCTTACCTATTGTTGACGATGAAGACTACGCATGAAAATAGAATAAAGGTTCGTGCGAATTGAAACCAGCTTACTGAGTAAGAAAATCCATCACCGTGTGCATCACATCCGCTGCCGCGTTCGGGCGAGCAATTTGCAGCGCTCGTGTTCGCATCATATCGAGATGATCGCGCCGTGACATCAAGTGCTGAATACGGTACAGCAAAGCCACTTCGTCGACTGCCTTTAACGCAGCACCATGTTCCACCACATAGTCTGCATTACGTTCTTCTTGACCAGGAATCGGCGCGTTCACAATCATCGGAAGCCCCATTGCCAAACACTCGGAAGTTGTGAGACCACCGGGCTTGGTAACAATCAAATCTGCACAGGCCATCAAACGCTCGACCTGGGTACTAAATCCGATCGGATAAAGCCGCTTGCAATACCTCGACTGTAAGTCTAAAAGACGTTGATACGCTACTTGATTTTTGCCAGTCAGAACAATCATTTGGAAATCAGATTGTTTGCCATCAATCTCCATCGACAAAATACGCTCCGCAAGGGTGGCCATATCACCGACGCCGGAACCGCCACTCATCAACATCAAGGTCAAGCAAGTCGGATCACATCCGAGCTCAGCCGCACAGACCTCTCGTGCTGGCGCCTTGGCAAAACTTGGCATGATAGGAATTCCCGTGACCCGAATCGTGCTCGCCATCAGTCCTTGTCCTCGCATGCGAAAAGCAACCTCTTCGTTCGCTGCAAAATAACCCTGCATGTGAGGATGAACCCACATGCGATGCAAATCAAAATCGGTGACCTGAACCCACGTTGGATATGCGATTTCAGCACTGGCATGTAGACGCGATAGGATTTCAGCCGGCAAAAAATGCGTGCAGATAATTGCGGAGGGAGAAAAATCTTGAATGAATTGAAGCAGCGACTTGGCATTCCATTTTTCAATTGCTCGACGCATTTTTTCCAGACTACTATCTGGCTTGGCATCATTGCTGTAGTTGTATAGGTAGCCCCACAGGTTGGGAGCTTTATTCACCAGATGCAGGTAAAAGTCGGTATAGACCTTGCGGAAAGCGAGGCTCGCGAAATCCATAACATCGACGTGCTGTACGATCGAATCTGGATAATCAAGCATCGCTCGCGTGCGCAATGCTTCAGCCGCACGACCATGACCAGCGCCAGCGGACACGCTGAGAATCAGGATTTTTTTCTTTTGAAGGGAATGATCTGCCATATACAGCAGATTGTAAAAAGCCTCGATGACAAGCACATGACATCGAGGCTCAATGAGGGACAATGACTCATCGAATTACCAAGCGAGTGTAACTCTCCTTGGCATTCAATGTATCAATTCAATCGGAATTATGCCTTTCGGAATTACGATTTCTACCACCTCGCTAAGGACAGAACTATTGTTTCTCGAACACCAAATCCCAAACACCATGCCCCAATTTCAAACCACGATTTTCGAACTTCGTCACGGGTCGATAATCTGGTCGTGGGGCATAACCTTCAGCTGTGTTTCGTAGGCTCGGTTCAGCGCTGAGGACTTCCAGCATTTGCACCGCATAATCTTCCCAATCGGTGGCGCAATGAATGTAGCCACCCTTTTTCAATCGAGAACTCAACAATGCGACTAACGGCCCTTGAATCAGACGCCGTTTGTTGTGACGCGCTTTATGCCAAGGATCTGGGAAGAATACATGTACACCCGCCAATGACTCTGGCGCAATCATATTCACCAAAACTTCGTAAGCATCGTGTTGAATGATTCGTTGGTTTGATAAACCAGCCGCCCCCACCAATTTCAACAAACTACCAACCCCGGGTGTATGCACCTCAACGCCGATGAAATTTTTCTCTGGCATCAGGGCAGAAATCTTGGCACTTGTTTCGCCCATGCCAAAACCGATTTCAAAAATCGTCGGTGCTTCACGTCCAAAAGTGGCGTGAAGATCGAGTTCTTGCTTTTCATAAGGGATCATGAACTGCGGTCCAAGTTCCTCAATCGCTTTCGCTTGGGCATCGGATAAACGACCAGCGCGCGTCACAAAACTGCGGATGCGATGCTCGGTAGGATCGTAAAACATAGGTTTACGTGGCGCGTCGATTGGCGCCTCTTGCTCTGGTTTGTCTGACATGGATGGATAAATGTGTTGAACCCAATGATGGGTATTTGCTTGCTAAGGAACTTTTTCGCATATTGAATTTTTGAAAATTCAACGAAATTGGCTCAAGTAGCGACGGCAAAAAGAAATAAAGGCGCCATTTTACGCGCCTTTAGGAAAGATTAGCAATTGATTGCCATGAACCAAATCTTTAGAACTGGCACAGCAAAAGTGACTCGTGCATCCGTCACAGCTTGCCACAATTGCAAATTGCAGCGAGTTGAGACTCTAATGATTTCCAGCGACGGCCTTTACATCACGGCTCGGGAAATTACCCACTGCATATTGGTGACGAAACCAATCTTGAATCATTTTTTCTTCGTATTCGAACTGTGTCCGCCCCGAAGGAATGCGAATACGATTCAAGTAATCCATGTCGCGCAGCTCTTCCTTACCGCTGGCTACTACTTCATTTTTATCATTCTTCAATTCGTAATCAAAGCTCATACGTGGCCAATAAATCGTGGTCATGATGCGAATTTGCCAATATGAAATACTCGGTCTGATATCACCAGCCAAGTCAAGGTCATTGACGTTCACAGTCAGCGTATAGCCTTCTGGAAGTTTTTTCGCGAGCCCATTAAAAATTTCCGAAAACTCTTTTTTGAGATTCTCTCTAAAATACTCGCGTTGATCTCGGCCTTCTTGCACATCCGTGAATTTATCCAAGTTTCCCCAATTGACTTTGCTGTCACCAGCGTAGGCGAAGTTAATAGACATACCGATCAGACCAGCGGCAAATAGAAACTTTTTCATGATTGACCTCACTTGTATCAAACTACAATAAGCAGAACAATTGTTACCTCAGCATTGTAGTCTAGCGCAAATGCCAATCAAGCGCTTTTACACTTCATTCACAATTTCACGAAACTTCGCGACAAAAAAACAAAAAGGCCGTCCTGTGAAGAACGGCCATTTGCTGACAAGTTAGATTTGAACCGATCTTTCGGTTCAATCCTGACGCGCAGCGATATTAGAACTTGTGACGAATACCGACGTTAAACAAACGTGCTGTCGCGCCGTTCACATCTGCCAAAGTCTTTACTGCTTTTTCGTTTGAAACACGAGCTAAAGAAGTGTACAGATTGGTACGCTTGGACAGGTCGTATGTGTAACCCAAGGCGAAACGGTTAGAGTCTGCATTGACCGATGTCTTCACTTTGGAATCAGTGTAACTTGCCATGAAAGTGTGATTACCTTCTTTCATCGTCGCACCGATCACATACAACTGTTCTTTCGTTTGCGCCAAGTTAGTCAAACTCACGGAACCTTTGATTTCTTCGTACATGCCATGCACTTTGAAACCGCCGAAATCATAGGCCACACCAGCTAACAATTTTTCGCCACCAACTGCTAAATTACCGTTTGTATCTTTCGTTTCATCCCAAACGATATTCGCGTTGATTGGGCCGTTCACATAGCTCGCCGCAACACTCGTCACGCGATTTGCTGTTGCGTTACCAGCCTTCTCACCGAAACCGTATTGACCAGCTACAGAGAAACCAGACATGCTGTTAGAGATGTAAGTCACAGAGTTGTCGCGCACATTATTGATCTTAAACATCAAATCTGTCTTACCAAGCAAGCCATCCATGAATGGATCAATCGCCGCGCCGTAGATGTATGTTAATGACTTATGACGACCCAAGTTCACTTGACCAAAATCATCACCGGACAAACCAACCCATGCACCACGTGCGAACAACGCTGCATCATTGGCACCGGTATCTGCCTTCAAACCCATTTCCAAATTGAAGTTAGCTTTCAAACCACCGCCTAAAGCTTCAGTGCCTTTGAAACCCAAACGCGATGTTGAGTTCAAACCGCTATCGAGGGAAGTAACTTTGCCTGCGCCAGCATCTTTGTAAGCAACGCCTGCATCAACGATACCGTAAATTGTGACCGAAGATTGAGCCATTGCTACGCCGGAAAACGCACCGAAGAGTGCCAGTGCAAGAATCGATTTTTTCATGATAGTGAGATCCAAATTAAAAAAAGAAAAGTGTTAATGCGTCGTCTAAAATTGCTCGACAAGAAAATCACATTCGCCTTCTGCAAACGCATTTTCTTATCGCGTTGATTCACTCGCTTTGATTGGTTCAATGTGCGAGTTCACTCTCAACGACAGCGCGCAGTATAGAGATCAAAAATGACAGTTTCATGACCATGCATTTTTATTTGTGGCAAAAACAAAACGCCCGCAAAATCAATCCGATTGCGGGCGTTACTTTTTGATTTGGAGAGAATCGAGATCTTAAGAATTCACAGTTGCACTGCTCGGACAGCCATTAAACTGCGGTGCTCTTAAATCGAATTATCATAGTCAGGAAGCGGCCTCTCAACGCGCTTGGCATACCATCGACCGCTATACCAAAGCACCAAGGCCAAGGTCGCAAAACCAAGTTGACCGAGTGCCAATGCTAAGACGGAATGGTCTAATGCAGGAGCCAAAGTTCCTGCAACGAGTGCGCTCAGCAAGGTAACCGATGCTGATTGGCAAGACGCCACGATCCCGCGAATATGCGAAAACAATTCGAGGACCATCAACGTCGCCCCCGGAAAAACAATCGACATCCCGAACGCATAAAAGAACAATGGTACAACCGACCATGGCAACATCGGTGCAGAAAAATAATGGAAGACCACGTTCACTATTGCCGCACTCATCAAGAATGAAAATCCTATCGCGACTTGTTTTGCAATCGTCATGCGTCCAGCAAATCGATTCGCCGCCAAGGAGCCCAAGAAAATGCCGCCGACCATGGGAATGAATTGCCAACCAAAACTTTGCGCATCGAGTTTCAGATGCTGCGTAATAAACGCTGGTGCCGACGAGATGAACAAGAAAATACCAGCAAAATTGCAACCGATCGTACCCGCCTTAAAGTAGAAACGCGGAGACTTAAAGACATCACGATAACTCTCCCACAAGAACTGCACATTGAAAGCTTGACGCTTCTCTGCCGGCAAAGACTCGGGTAAGTAGCGATAGCACGCGACCAGCAACACCAAAGTGTAGAAAAACAAAAGCAAGAAAATCGTACGCCAATCAGAATGCGTCACCACCCAACCACCGACGATGGGAGCAATCGCTGGTGCGATTGAAAAAATCATTGTCACAAGAGAGAGTAACTTTTCAGCGCGCGCCCCTTCATACAGATCACGCACAATGGCGCGGCCGATCACCATCCCCGCACCAGCCGCCACACCTTGCATAACGCGGAACACCCACAAATAATGCACGGTATGCGCTGAAGCACAACCAAAAGAACCAATCGCAAACACGATCAAAGCCACCAACACCACGTTGCGGCGGCCAAAAGAATCAGACAGCGCACCATGCCACAAAGTCATCACCGCGAACGACAACATATACGCTGTCAAAGTCTGCTGCACCTCAATCGAACTCGCATGCAAACTCGATTGAATCGAAGCAAACGCAGGCAAATAAGTATCAATCGAAAAAGGCCCCAACATCGACAAGGCTGCCAGCAAAGTAGCAAGGCCAGTGAAGCTGAGTGTAGTGGTAGACCGCATGGAAAACTTTCAAAAATACAAGCAAAAACTTCGAAACCAAAATTGGAACAACACGGTATGTGTTCCAACAGGAATCAACAACAACTTCAATCACAGCGATGAATCAGAAAGTGCCTAACGCAGGACTACGCAGTATCGCGAGGGCAACAAACGCCGCATGCAATCAACCAATCTTCATCACCATCTTTAAATTCAATTATAGGGATGCAGTACAAGGCGGCTCCCGCAGAAATACACCAGTATTGCGAGGAAAGCCAACGCCGAAATGCGTCCCAAGAATTCCACCAACACCTTTAAATTCAATTCTAGGGATGCAGTACAAGGCGGCTCCCGCAGCAATACATCAGTATTGCGAGGACAGCCAACGCCGTAATGCGCCCCAAGAATTCCACCAACACCTTTAAATTCAATTCTAGGGATGCAGTACAAGGCGCAAAGCACAGCAATACACCAGTATTGCGCGCATTTGCAACGCCGTAATGCGCCCTAGAATTGAATTTAAAGCGCGAGACAGACGTATTTTTGTTCTAAGTATTCATCCATCCCATATTTAGACCCCTCGCGCCCCAAACCCGACTGTTTCACGCCACCAAACGGCGTCACTTCATTCGCGATCAAACCAGTATTCACGCCAACCATACCGTATTCCAACTTTTCGGCAACGCGCCACACGCGACCGATGTCACGCGCATAGAAGTACGCAGCCAATCCAAAATCCGTATCATTTGCCGCTGCAATGACTTCTTCTTCGGAAGTAAAAGGCATCACAGCTGCTAAGGGGCCAAAGGTCTCTTCGCGCATCACGAGCATCTCATGGTGGACATCGGCGACAATGGTTGGTTCAAAAAATAAACCACCCTTTTCATGGGCTTTGCCGCCGGAGATTAAACGCGCACCACGTTCGATAGCATCACCAACATGTGCGTTCACTTTGCTGATCGCTTGTTGGTCGATCAAGGGGCCTTGGCGCACGCCTGGTTGAGTGCCATCACCAACCACCACTTTCTTAATCGCCACCGCAAACTTCGCCAAGAATTCTTCATAGACCGAGGTGTGGACATAAAAGCGATTCGTACAAACACAGGTTTGCCCTGCATTGCGAAATTTCGACTGCAGTGCACCTTCCACAGCGGCATCTACATCGGCATCATCAAAGACGATGAAAGGTGCATGTCCACCCAACTCCAATGCCAGCTTTTTTAAAGTTGGTGCGCACTGCTGCATCAGAATCCGTCCAACCGGTGTCGAGCCTGTGAAAGAGAGATGCCGCACCACTGAACTACCGCACAAAACTCGCCCCAATACAATTGATTGCTCGGCGTCGCCTGTGATCACATTTAACACACCGGCTGGCATGCCGGCACGCATCGCTAATTCGGCCAATGCTAATGCCGATAGTGGTGTTTGTTCGGCTGGCTTAATCACGATCGTGCAGCCCGCTGCCAAGGCGGGGGCGACTTTGCGTGTGATCATCGCTAATGGAAAATTCCATGGTGTGATCGCCGCACAGACACCAATCGGCTGCTTCAAAACCATGGTGCGCTTATCAACCCAAGTCGAGGCCAGCACATCACCGGAAACACGCTTCGCCTCCTCGGCAAACCATTCAACAAAACTGGCACCGTACAACACTTCTCCCTTGGCCTCAGTCAAAGGCTTGCCCTGTTCGGCCGTCATAATCGCCGCGAGGTCATCGGCATTGGCAACAATTAAATCAAACCACTTACGCAATACGGCTGCTCGTTCTTTCCCTGTCAATCCGGACCATGCTGGCAAAGCATCTTGAGCCGCAGCGATTGCCTCTTGAGCATGGGAAGTATCGAGATTACTGACTTCGGCTAACAAAGCGCCAGTAGCTGGATTATGAACAGGGAAACGGCGCTCTGCTTTGCACCATTGATTAGCGATCAGGGCATCTTCACGGATCAATTGCGAATCGGTAAGTTGAGGTCTTGCTGCGAGAGTCATAATAAATTCAAAAGAAAAACAAGTCGTATGATGGAAATTGTTTGGCAAAGTCGTCCAACTGATTCATTGAACGCTCAAATCCAAAAGTATGGCGATACAAATCGACAGGGTAATAGTGCTTTTAGGAAAGCAATAGGATACGCCAAAACGCTTTAATGCGGCTGGCTAAAGCGCTTGAATTAGTAAAATGGAAATATCTTGCGCCACCACCTCAGAAGGGTAAATTGGGAAAACAAAGCAATGCTTATTACGCGATATCTTCGTGATTTTCCTGATGCGCTTATTCCAAAATTTGTGAACTTAACTTTAATAATTCAGTCAAAGCGCCCATCTACTTGGAGGGTGACATGAGCAAGTGCATACGAATCAAAACCAATCTACTCAACCGCAATATCAAACAACTGTTTGCAATCACTAGCGTGAGCTTGTGCTTCATGGCAAACAGTGAAGCTGCAGACCAACAATATCGTAGCTTCGAGCAAATTGAGAACGAGCTTCAAAATCTCGCCAAGCAGCATCCTCAGCGAGTTCAATTAAGCAGCATTGGTAAAAGTGCTGGTGGCAAAAACATTTACTTCATCACGCTACAACAAGCCGGTGCGACCAAACCCGAGCATCGACCAGCCCTTTTTGTCGGCGCCAATATGGCGGGTTTTCACCATGCTGGCAGTGAAGCAGCCATGAATTTGCTGCAAACTCTCGCGAACTCTGAAGAAAAGAAAATTCAGGAACTCTTGAGCAAGCGCACAATTTATATCGCACCAGTCCTCAATCCCGATGCACATGCAGGGCTATTTCAAACGCCACGCCAACTCCGTGCACGCAATGATGGGAAAATCGATCACGATCTCGATGGCTTGGTTGGTGAAGATGGCCCTGATGACTTAGACGGTAATGGCGTCATTAGCACTATGCGTATCAAAGATCCCGCTGGCGATATGATTATCGATCCGAAAGATCCACGCCGCATGATCAAAGCCGATCCCGCAAAGGGAGAACGAGGCAACTACCGCGTCTATCTAGAAGGGAAAGATGACGATCGCGATGGCCTGTATAACGAAGATAGTAGCGGCGGCATTATGCCCGATCGAAACTTTGCGGCGGGTTTTCCTGTCGCTGACAGTGACGCCGGACGTTGGCCAAGCCAAGCACCTGAGACTAAAGCGATCATGGATGCATTGATTGCGCGCCCTAATGTCGCTATGGCCGTCGTATTTGGACCAGCGAACCAGCTGCTTGCGGCACCGACTGGTTTCGATCGCATCACGCCGCCGGGTGCGACACCAGCGGCAGAAGCCAATAAGCTCGAAGCCGACGATCTCAAGATCCTGTCGAATCTGGCAGACCCTTACAAAAAATCCTTAGAACAAGCCGGTGTCGATACCAAACGCAGTGCACGCCAAACAGGTAAAGGTAGTTTTGCGAATTGGCTGTACTTTCACTATGGCGTACAAACCATAGAACTCGATGTGTGGGGCGCACCAGCGCAGAAAAACGCAGCAACCGCAGCCAGTGGCAATACGGCCGGAGATAAGAAAACAGCGGCTGATCCTGAACGCGATTTACTCGCTTATCTCACCGAGTCAAATCCTAGCGCCATCATGCCGTGGAAGAAAGTAAAGCTATCTAATGGTGTAGAAGCAGAAGTTGGAGGGATTGATCCTTACGCCGAATATGCTCCAATGTATAAAGACTTAGCAGGACCGATTAAAGTCCATAATGAACAAATCATCTCGTGGGCAGAAAAATTAGGTCAACTTGAACTGCTTGAGACCAAACTTACTTCTAAGGGCAATGACATTTGGCAAATCAGCGCCGTGGGTGGTCTTCAGGGAGACTTCCCAAGCCACACTAAACTCGCGGCCAAAATGCGAAACAAGATTCCCGTACGACTCGAAATGCGCTTGGGTAAAGGAGTCGATAGTCTGACATTGAATCGCGCTGCCACATCCGAGCGACTCGATCCATCCATGACGATCAAGAACGAATGGCTAGTCAAAGGCGCCAAGGGATCGACGGTTGAGATTGCGCTCTGGAGTCGTCAGTCCGGACGCGTAGTTCGCACAATTACTTTAGGAGCACAAAATGATGAATAAAACGACTCCATTTCGCTTAAAGCCAGTTTGCTTGGGCGTGGCGTCCGCCACGTTGATGTTTGCAACAAGCATTACGGTCGTTCATGCAGCCGATGTAAAACCACCGCAACCGCACTTTAATCGTGTTCACCACAACAAAGAAATCGTGGAGTACATGAAAGCCTATGCGGCCGCTTACCCTCATCTTGTTAGTGTCAAAAGTCTAGGTAAAACGGCAGCGGGAACAGACATGTGGATGCTGACCATCAATAACGAAAAGACCGGTAAGGCAGGTGATAAACCTGCAAGCTATATAGATGGCGCGATTCACGCAAACGAAGCGCAAGCGGCTGACACGGTGTTATACACCATCGACTACATTCTTAAAAATTACGGCAAGCTCGACAAGATTACCGAAACGGTAGATCGTTCTACGCTGTACTTCGTGCCAAGCGTGAGCCCCGATAGTCGCGCGAAATGGTTCGATGAGCCATCGACGGCAAGTTATCCGCGCTCGTCGCCATGGCCATTCGACGACGACCGCGATGGGCGGATTGATGAAGATGGTCCTATGGACATCAACAAAGACGGCGTCATCACAACGATGCGCAAAAAAGTACCGCTCGGCCTGGGCAATCGCAAATTAGATCCCAAAGATTCGAGGGTCTTGCTCCCCTTGGAACCGGGTGAATTAGGAGACTATTTGTTACTGGGACAAGAAGGCATTGATCAAGATGGTGATGGCCTTATCGGCGAAGACAGTGTTGGATATGCCGATCCCAACCGTACCTGGGGCTATGACTGGGCTCCACGTTATATTCAGAACGGCGCTACGGATTACCCTTTACAAATTCCAGAAACACGCAGCATCGCAAATTGGGCCCTTGATCATCTTGAAGTTTCAAGCGTAATTAGTTTTCATAATTCAGGTCGTATGATTTTGCGTGGCCCTGGGTCACCAACTCAAACGCCAGTCAGCGCACAAGACAATCGCACTTTCGATTATCTCGGACGTGAGGGTGAAAAAATGATGCCTGGCTATCGCTACATGATTACATGGCGAGATCTCTACACTGCCTATGGCAGCACTACAGATCACTTCTATGGCATCGTCGGCGCTTTCGGTTTTGTACCTGAATTGTTTGGACGCGTGATGGACGATAACAATATCATCCGCTATGAACCACCGCAGAAAGTGGGTGACCCTGTTCGTCCACCAAGCACCGAACCAAAAGGCTTCGACGCCATGAAATGGAATGACATGTTGAGTTTTGGGCGCCAGTTCATTCCGTTCAAAGAATTCAAACACCCTCAGTTCGGCACCATCGAAATTGGCGGCTGGCGTCAAGATACGGGTCGTATGCCCGAGGGTTGGATGCTTGAAGAAGAAACCCATCGCAATGCGGCGTTTGTGCTGTTTAATGCGATGAATGTTCCTAAACTCAGCTTCCTCGATGCTAATGTCAAAAAGGTGGGGAACCGCACCTGGCAAATTGAAGTGCCAATCATCAATGAGCGCGCAATTCCAAGTATCCCAAGCATTGTCATCGCCAACAAATTGCATCGTTTAGATCTGGCAACGATTAATGGCGGCAAAGTGCTTTCGAGTGGGATTGTACGCAATCAGTTTAATGATCAAATTGATCTACAATCCCACCGCCCAGAACGCCTCATGGTCAGCGGCGTACCGGGTTTCGGCAACACCATCCTCTACTTCTTAGTTGAAACTGAGTCGGATCATGTGACAGTCAACTACGACAGCATCAAAGGTGGAAAACTGAGTAAAACAATTCACCTTAAGTGAGTGCTTATTAAGTAGCTTGATGAATAGCTTAGTGAGTAGCTTAATGAGTAGCTGAAACTCCGGGCAACGCGCTTGTCTTTTCTGAAGGCGCGTTGCTGTCGCCTAGTCCTCAACATCGCTACGGAAAAGATGTTTAACTGAGAATATATTAGATGCGCAAAAAAGGCCGTGCCTATTTGAACGAGGATATGTGCCCCGCTCGCCGCACCTGATTCTCAATTCACTTGATTCGAATTCGCGCTTCGACGCGAGCTTGTACGGTGCTGACTCCTGGTTCGAAGTTTGGCTCGACATTTCGGGAGCCTGAGCGTCCAAGGCTTGAACCGCTCGCCTGCACCGTTTGATAACGACCACTGCCACTCTCTATGCCGTCGAAGTCGACAGAATCTAACTGAAAGTCTGACGGCTTCTTACCCATAATTTGCGCGACCATCTCCATCCGTTCAAATAGATTTCGATAAGCCGCCTCCAATCGATCTTTTTCAGCTCGCTTCTTCGTCGCCTCAGACAACTCAAAACGCAAGCTTTCCAACTCCACGGTCTTTTGAAAATCCGCAATTAGCTTTGGCAAAACGTGCAAGGCGGTGGTACGAAGTTCAATGTTTTGACTTGCTTTCCAACCTATCCTTTGACTCTTCACAGATTTCCTACTTTGTGAGATCTGTGTCTCTTGCTCTTCATAAATCGACTCAACGTAATAAGTTGGCGTACTAACTTCGACTTCACGATAGTTCGCTTTCAGTCGTTCTAGCACATCCTTCGCTTTTTTGTTGACGTTTGATATGACGAGCTCCTTGTCTTTCCCTTCTTCAGTCACACTAAAAAGAATGACTGCACGATCATTAGCGATTTTCAAGTTCGCTGTACCCGCCATCAGCAAACGAGAATCTTTTCCTAGTTCCTGGGCAAACGCCCAATTCGTTGTCGCCAACAAAGCTACTAAAAAGATCACGAAACGCATCCATCACTCCTTTTTCAGAAAACCATCATTTTTCAACGCACAAGGTAATGTACAGATTTATACTTATTCTGCTTCCTTAGGCTTAGCCGCCTCACGACGATTAAAACCTGCCACCATATCAAAACGGAATAAACGACATTCCAGTGCACCGTTGAAGAATGGTGTTTTGCGTGACTCTTTGAGGCGCAGGAGCTTAGGTAAGCTGAGGTCTGCTGTGAACAGGAATACGCTCCACCCTGCGAATCTTTGCTTCAAGGTTCCGCTGAATGCGGCAAAAAATTCCTTCGCCAATTCGTCCGGTTCGAAGCGATGATCACCACGCACGCCGATACGTTCGCCGTAAGGAGGATTGGTGATCAAGACCCCTGCTGTTTGCGTTGGCACTTTGATTTCTTGCGCTTCAATCTGTTTCAGTGGCACTTCGAAAGTGATGCCCGCTTTTTGCAGGTTGTTGCGCGTCATCACAACCATGTCGCCCGAGATATCGCTACCAAAGATGGTTGGCTCTGCAGGAATCGGATTCGGACGCACAGCGGCTTTGATTTGCTGCCATTCTTTCTCATCAAAATCTGCGAATTTTTCGAAAGCAAAATCACGCTGCATGCCGGGCGGGATGCCGGCTAACATTTGTGCTGCTTCGACCAAAATCGTGCCAGATCCACACATAGGATCGAGCAGCGGCGTGCCTGGTTTCCAACCGGTTGTGCGCAACAGGCCTGCTGCCAAATTTTCGCGTAGGGGTGCATCGCCGGTTTCGGCACGCCAGCCACGTTTGAACAAAGACTCACCCGACGTATCGAGGTAAATCGTGTAGTTGTGCGCGTCGAGGAAGCCGACAATACGCATATCCGGCGTACGCGTATCGACTGATGGACGCTGTGTAAATTGATCGCGGAAACGATCACACACGGCGTCTTTAATCTTCAGTGTAATAAATTCCAAACTCTTGAGCGGTGATTTCACTGCCGTCACGTCGACCCGAATCGTATGATGATAAGTGAACCAGTCTTCCCACGCCTGTTCTAAGGTGAGGTCATAAATATCGTTTTCGTTTTTATAGCCGCGCTGAGCCATACGCATTAAGACGCGAGAAGCGATACGCGAGTGCAAATTCAAACGATACACATCGCTGAGCTCGCCGGAGCAATGAACGCCACCGGGAACTTGGTTGTGTACTTTCAGTGTAGTGGAACCCGTGTTGATCGCGATCTCGGCGATTTCTTCAGCGAGCGCAGTTTCTAAGCCGCGTGGGCATGGGCAAAAATAAGAGTGTTTCATGGAGAACCTTTTTTCCATCGTGTTTGTGTAACTCATCGGCACTGCGCCGACAAGGCTATGTTGCTGTCGCATCGAGCGACAACTTTTGAACCATTGAAGCTGATTGAAGCTAATTAACTTCGCTTACCTCAATTACTTCATTTCTTCACTTACTTTGATGAGTCCGCTGCACAACCCATCATTGTTGATCTAGATTTACATTAGAACGGTTTAACGACCACCAAAATCACTGCCACGATCATCATCAACACCGGTATTTCATTAAAGACGCGGAACCATTTATGGCTGCGTTTATTGTGTCCGTTTTCAAACTTTTTGAGAATACTGCCGCAAGCGTGATGGTAGCCTATCAGCAAAATGACGATACTGAGCTTAGCGTGCATCCAGCCACTACCAGGACCTTGACCAACACCGTAACCCAACCACATCCAAAGTCCTAAACCCAAAGCTGGTACCGCTAAGATGGTCATAAAACGATACAGTTTTCGCGCCATCAAAATCAAACGCTCAGTACTTGCTGCTTGGGTTTCCATCGCCAAATTAACAAAGATGCGCGGCAAATAAAACAAGCCTGCGAACCAAGACGCAATAAACACAATATGAAACGCTTTGATATAGAGATACATGTTCTTTTTTCCAATTGTTATTGAAGCTTTAGCTAAATCTATTTCTCCTCACTTAGCTTGCTTATTGATCTTGCTTAGCCCAATGCAATCAAGCGCGAACCTCGCCATGACCAAACACCACGTATTTCAAAGAAGTCAATCCTTCCAAGCCAACGGGGCCGCGTGCATGCAGTTTATCATTAGAGATACCGATTTCCGCGCCTAAACCATATTCAAAGCCATCCGCAAAACGTGTCGAAGCATTCACCATCACTGAGGCAGAATCGACTTCTCGCAAGAACGCCATCGCGCGACTATAGTCTTCGGTAATGATCGCCTCAGTATGCTTGGACGAATACTGATTGATGTGTGCGATCGCCTCGTCCATATCGCCAACCACTTTGACGGCCAAAATCGGTGCGAGATACTCGGTGCTCCAATCGTTCTCATCGGCTCTTGCCAGATACGGATAATCTTGCAAAATGGCATAGGCCGTCGAATCACAACGCAGTTGCACTTGCTCTTTCAAATACTCCACCGCCAACAGCGGCAAGATTTGATCAGCGACGCGTTCCGCCACCAACAGGGTCTCCATGGTATTGCAGGTACCATAGCGATGACATTTGGCGTTAAAACCAATCGCGATCGCTTTTTCAAGATCGGCTCGGTCGTCGATATAGACGTGGCATATACCATCCAGATGCTTAATCATGGGCACGGTTGCTTCGCGCATTAATCGTTCGATCAAGCCCTTACCACCGCGTGGCACGATGACATCAACATACTGCGGCATTGTAATCAAGGCGCCGACGGCGGCACGGTCGGTGGTATCGACAACTTGCACCGCTTGCTCAGGCAAACCCGCTTCTTGTAAGCCCTGCTTCACTAAAGCTGCTAAGGCACGATTACAGTGAATCGCTTCAGAACCACCACGTAGAATCGTCGCATTCCCACTCTTAATACACAGCCCTGCTGCATCGACTGTCACATTCGGACGCGCTTCGTAAATGATGCCAATGACGCCAAGCGGCACCCGCATTTGTCCGACTTGAATCCCCGAAGGACGGTATTTCATATTTGAGATCTCGCCAATCGGATCGGGCAAAGCCGCGATTTGCTCTAGACCTAAGGCCATCGTCTCGATCGCTTTCTCGCTCAAGCTCAAACGATCGAGCATGGCCGCTTCCATGCCGGCATTTTTTGCTGCGACTAAATCCAATTCATTCGCCGCACGCAAACTTGCCGCCTCACCCCGAATGGCACGGGCGATAGCCAACAGCGCCTTATTTTTGGTCGCCGTATCGGCTTTAGCCATCGCACGCGAAGCAGCACGGGCTTGTTGGCCGAGTGTCTGCATGTAGTGCTGAACATCGTTATTTTTTAAATCGGTATTCATTATTTATTCAATCTAGAATCTGAATTTCCCATGCATCTTGTGATAATCGGATAAGGCTAGTCGCACTTAACTCGTTAGTGCGACTCAGTGCGCCTTAGTGCGATTTAGTGCGACTAAGTCAAAACCCCTCAACGCCGAGACGCTGAGGCGCCGAAAAAATCAAGAAGAGAGAAAAAGCATCACCGATTTCCTCTGTGCTTCTCGGCGTCTCCGCGCCTCGGCGTTGAGGGGTTTTAGCCAGTAACCAGACGAGCGAATTCTCTAATTCTCAATTTGCTTTAGCGACGCGCAAACCCAACTGCAACAAGGCATCCCAAGCGTCGCCGCCGAACTTCGGTGCACGCAAACCTTTCACCATTTTGTCGACTTGAGCAGCGTCTTGTAAGGCTGCTTGTAGGGCCGCCAAACTGACGCGGCGCAAGGCAGGCTCCATCAGTTTCTCGCGTGGTCCCCAGATGCGATACTCTTTCAGTAAGGCACCAAGTGGGCGTCCTTGTGCAACGCCCGATTTTAATTTGAGTAAGGTACGCAGTTCTTCGGCCATGGCCCATAAGACCAAGGGTAATGCTTCACCCTCGCCTTTGAGCCCTTCCAACATGCGGACCAGGCGCGCGACATCACCGGTCAACATCGCCTCATTGAGTTTAAAAACATCGTAACGCGCGACATTCAAAACTGCGTCGTGAATCACCTCAAAACTCAATTTCCCTTGTGGATGCAATAAGCCCAGCTTTTGAATTTCTTGATGCGCCGCGAGCAAATTTCCTTCGACGCGATCTGCAATAAATTCCAAACTTTGGCGGTCTGCACTCTGCCCTTGTGCACCTAAGCGCTGCCCAATCCAGTTCGGCAGCACGGCACGTTCGATTAAAGGGATATCGATGTACACCGCTGCTTGCTGCAACATGGTCACCCACGCTGCTTTTTGCGTCGCCCAATCTAATTTGGGTAGCGTAATGAGAGTGATGTTATCAGGCGATAAATCGCGCACGTACTCTTGTAAAGCTGCGCCACCATCTTTGCCGGGCTTCCCCGACGGAATACGAACATCAATCAATTTCTTATCACCAAACAGCGATTGCGATTGATTCGCGGCGAGCAGCTCACCCCACTTAAAGTAACGCTCCACCGTCAATACTTCGCGCTCCAAGAATCCTTGTTCACGCGCGACCTTGCGAATCTTGTCTGCCGTTTCTTGTACCAACAAATGCTCGTCACTTGAAATGACATAGATCGCTGCTAAGCCTTTAGCGAGATGAGCATCAATGGCGTCGTAGCGTAACTGCATGGTGGTTTCAAATATGAGCTGTGTTCAATAAAGTCTTGTCGGCTATTTAGTATTTTTTTCGAAACTAGCCGTTGTTATCGCTGGTCTTATTGGTATTATTCGCTGCTTGATCCATTCGAATCAAAGCTAAGCGACGCATAATCTGCTGCACGATTTCTGACTGCATATCGCGATATAACAATGCTTCTTCCGCTTCTTTCGCCAATACTTCGTTTTCTTTAAAGCTGAGATTACGCTTCAAACTAATTGTCGTGGGCGTTAATACTTCGCGCCCGGCTTTATCGCGCACTCGGAATTTTAAGTTGTAGATCAAATTAAATTCACGCACACGGCCTTGGCTGTTCAAAGACAGAATTGTCTTGTCACGCGTTTCACCAAGCACATCTAAAACCACATCCGCTTGCGTCGCTTCGCTACTTACTTCGGTTTTACCATTGGCGCGCAAATGGCGTTTGAGTTCACCGCCTAGCGCCGAATTATCTGGCAAGCCAACATAAATGCTTTGAAACGGAAAACTCACTGCACCACGCAACGCAAAACCGCAAGCACTCATACTGAGTACTAAGGCGAGGCCCGCGATGGTTTTCAATAAGCCTTGCAGATTCATGGATGTTTTCCTACGGTTTTCAATTGAATAAAACTTGTACACAATGAACGTTTACTTCGTCATCATCAGCAGCGCAATGGTGCCAAAGCCCTACTGTATCTTAGGTTTGCTCGACATCGGTGGTGCCGAGCAAAATAAGGAACTTTAGCGCCTGAAGCACCTTGGACAACTTCGGTAGCTTAGGCAAAATTTAAGCAACGATATTCACTAACTTACCTGGCACGATGATGATCTTCTTCGGCGTACCTTCGATGAAACGTGCTGCACTTTCGTTCGCGACAGCGGCCGCTTCAATGGTCGCCTTATCGGCATCTTTCGCGACTTTGATACTACCGCGCAGTTTGCCATTCACCTGCACCATCAATTCAATTTCATCTTGCACCAAGGCGGCATCATCCACTTGTGGCCATGCGGCATCGATGATCTCACCGAATTGCGCGACATAACCCAAGTCTCGCCACAAGGCGTGTGTGATATGTGGGCACACTGGATACAAAGCACGCAATAAGATACCGAACGCTTCGCGCATCGCTTGCGCAGAACCATCTGCTTCCGACTTGAACGATTCAATCGTATTCAACAATTTCATCGCGCCTGACACCACCGTGTTGTACTGCAAACGATCGTAGTCACCATCGATTTGTTTCAAAGTGCTGTGCACTTCAAAACGCAAGGCTTTCACATCGGCAGCATAGCTCGCCGCTGGGCTGGCACCTGCCGCAATGCTCGGTGCAAATTTCAAAGCGGTTGCCCACAAGCGACGCAGGTAACGCGATGCGCCTTCCACACCACTACTACTCCATGCAGCACTTTGATCTGGAGGGCCCGCGAACATGGTGAACAAACGCGCCGTATCAGCACCAAACTGACTGATGATGTCTTTCGGCTCAACCACATTGTTCTTGGACTTCGACATCTTCTCAATGCCGCCCATTTGTACTGGCTGTCCATCGCTCTTCAAACTAGCAGAAATCGGACGACCTTTTTCATCATGCTTGACTTCGACTTCATTCGGATAGAACCAAACTTTTTTACCGCTTTCGTCTTCACGATAGAAGGACTCATTCAACAACATCCCTTGCGTGAACAAATTCTTGAATGGCTCATCAATTTTGACTAAGCCCATATCGCGCATTGCTTTCGTCCAGAAACGCGCATACAACAAGTGCAAGACCGCGTGTTCAACGCCGCCGATGTATTGGTCCATTGCCATCCAATAATCGTTGCGCTCATCGACCATGGTCTTCGCATCTGGGCAGGTATAGCGCATGAAATACCAACTCGAATCAACGAAGGTATCCATGGTGTCGGTTTCGCGATGCGCTGGCTTACCGCATTTCGGGCAAGGCACATTCAAGAAGCCTGCATGTGTTTTCAAAGGATTGCCAGAACCGTCAGGAATACATTCAGTTGGCAAGACCACTGGCAAGTCTTCATAAGGTACAGGCACGTCGCCGCAATCATCGCAATGAATGATAGGGATTGGCGTACCCCAATAACGTTGGCGAGAAATACCCCAATCGCGCAAGCGCCATGTGGTTTTCTTTTCGCCGACGCCTTTAGCAGCCAAGTCCGCTGCAACCGCATCTACAGCGGCTTTGTAGCTCAAGCCATCGTATTTGCCGGAATTAACGGTCACGCATTTTTGTTTATCGCCATACCATTCAGCCCAAGCATCCGTGCTGAAGCTTTCACCTTCTACCGCCACCACTTGCTTGATTGCGATGCCATACTTTTTCGCAAACGCAAAATCACGTTCGTCATGTGCTGGAACACCCATCACGGCGCCATCGCCGTAAGTCATCAAGACATAATTGCCGACCCACACTTCAACTTGTTCGCCAGTCAAAGGATGTGTCACGAACAAACCTGTCGGCAAACCTTCTTTTTCCTTGGTCGCCAACTCGGCTTCAGTCGTACCACCTGCTTTGCACTCTTCAATAAACGCTGCCAACAGTGGATTCGATTTCGCCGCCACGGTGGCCAGTGGATGTTCCGCTGCCACAGCGCAGAATGTCACACCCATGATGGTGTCTGGACGCGTTGTAAACACGTACATTTTGCCGTCTTGAATCAAGGCGCCGCTCTCATCTTTGATGTCATGGCTAAACGCAAAACGGACGCCTTCGCTCTTGCCAATCCAGTTGCGTTGCATCGTACGCACTTGATCTGGCCAGCCATCGAGTTGATCAATACTGGACAACAATTCCTCTGCGTACTGCGTAATACCGAAGTAGTAACCTGGAATTTCGCGCTTCTCAACGATCGCACCAGAACGCCAGCCGCGACCATCGATCACCTGCTCATTCGCCAACACAGTTTGATCAATCGGATCCCAGTTGACGATTTGCGTTTTTTTGTAGGCGATACCTTTTTCCAGCATCTTCAAGAACAACCATTGATTCCAACGATAGTATTCTGGATCGCAGGTGGCAACTTCACGTGACCAATCGAATGCCAAGCCCAGCGGTTGCATTTGCGATTTCATGTCTTCGATATTGGCGTAAGTCCATTCTGCTGGAGACTTCTTGTAAGCGATCGCTGCATTCTCAGCCGGCAAACCAAAAGCATCCCAGCCCATCGGCATCAAAACGTTGTAGCCCTTCATGCGCAGCTGACGCGCCAACATATCGTTGATGGTGTAATTACGTACGTGGCCCATGTGCAATTTGCCCGATGGGTATGGCAACATGGAACAGGCGTAATACTTCCCTTTGGGGAAGCGTGGATCGTTTTCTACCGTTTTGAAAGCATTGGAGCTATTCCAATGTTGTTGGGCGGCTTGTTCAACTTCGGCTGGGCTATATTTTTCTTGCATGACGTTTTACAAATGAAGTGCGTTCTCCCGAGGGATCTGCGCGTTAATGTCAAAATGAATTGGTAATCTCAATATTCTTTGGCTAACAGAGCGGTGTTTTGCTCAAGGCTTGCGCCCTACTTTCGGACTAGAGTAAAAAACTCAACAAAAGTCAGCGTACAGAGGGAAATTCGAACCTTCGATTATACGGCGAAAGCGTGTCTAGCCGCTAAAAATCGAGCACTAAAACAGCTGAAAATCAGGGAGAAAGTGCCTTTACCGCGGAGTATTGAGCAAAATCCGTGTAAATGGCATGTTTGTCGTGGTTCTGATGAGGAGCTTGAGCAGCAAGTTTGTGCAGAGATTCTCTATTCTGCCTACTACTTGCCTGACTTTTCAGCTTGCTTTTTTAACTCAGTCGATTTGCCTGAACTGTTCGGGCTAGTGGCAAATCCGACTTTAGTCAAACCCAAGGTCTGGGCGCTCGCCATGACTTTGGCGATCAACTCGAACCGAGTGTCTTTATCGGCTCGCAAAACAAATTCCGGTTGTGCGGGAAGTTTTGCGGCTGCTGCGAGGCGCTGTTCGAGATTATCGAAATCGACCAGCTCCGCGTCCCAATACAACTTACCATCGGCGGCAAATGAAATGCTGACCATATTCGCTTGCTTCACCAAGACTTCTGCGTTCGCTTGAGGTAAATCGAGTTTTACCGCGTGATTCAACAAAGGGGCTGCGATAATGAAGATCACGAGCAAGACCAACATCACATCGACCATGGGCGTGACATTGATTTCAGACATGGTATGCAAAGGCTTACCAGAGCGTCCGCCGATACCATTGAAATGTCCGAATGCCATAATTCGAATCCTATGATGCAGACTTGCTCAAGTGGGTATGCAGATCATAAGCAAAGCCATCGAGCTCTGCCAAAGTGATACGATTAATGCGATTGAATGCGTTATACGCCAAGACTGCTGGAATCGCCACCATCAATCCCAAGCCTGTCATGACCAGCGCCTCGCCAACTGGCCCCGCCACCAAATCAATTTGAATCGCAGCGCTACCCGACACGGCTGTTAAAGCGTGATAAATACCCCATACGGTACCGAGCAAACCTATGAAAGGTGCCGTCGCACCGATCGACGCCAAGAGCGTCAAGCCAGATTCCAAACGCACCGTAATTTTGTTCATCTCCTGCCGCAGCACACGCGTCATGATGTCGGCGGTATCTGCTTTGTGCATCATGGTCGTCACGCGACGCTCGCTATTCACCGCAGATACTCCCGCTTTGACCATGGGCACAAAGACGCGCTCAACATCGACTAACTCGAGTGTCATGATGGCGTCTTCCATGGTCGCGCCATCCCAAAATCGATTGACATCGGGAGCGGAACGACGGATGCGCCAAAACACCCATGACTTCGCAAAAATCGTGAACCAACTGACGAAAGACATTGCAATCAGAAGGAAGGCAACCGCGCGCCCCATTTCATCCAATTGCGCCCAATACTGAGAAATAGAAACTGGCATGTACTACCCTTAGAATTTGCGCTATCTCGCAAGCATCAAAAAAAGAGAATAAAAAAGGACAGAAACTTCAGCGCACCAGTGAAACTCCACCGAAATTACGCTGATCGAGCTGCGAATTTATCGCAAACCCAAAACATCATACATATCGTAGAGGCCCATTTGTTTGTTGGCCAAAAAACGCGCTGCACGCAAACTTCCATGGGCGTAGGTCACACGGCTCGAAGATTTATGGGTAATTTCAACACGCTCACCAATACCGGCAAACAATACAGTATGATCACCAACGATATCGCCTCCACGTATCGTCGCGAAACCAATGGAAGACGGATCACGTTCGCCAGTCACACCTTCACGGGCAAACACGCCAACTTCGTTGAGATCACGCCCAATCGCATCGGCAATCACTTCACCCATTTTGAGCGCAGTACCAGAGGGTGCATCGACCTTATGACGATGATGGGCTTCGATAATTTCAATATCGTAACCATGAGAAAAACTCTTCGCGGCCATCTCCAGCAACTTCATGGTGACGTTCACGCCCACACTCATGTTCGGTGCAAACACAATTGCGGTTTTTTCAGCTGCTTTGGCAATCGCCGCCTTACCCACATCATCAAAACCGGTCGTACCAATAATCATTTTGATGCCATGCGCAGCACAGTATTCCAAATGATGTAGGGTGCCTTCTGGACGCGTGAAATCGATAAAGTACTCTGCGTTTGCTAAACCCACAGAAAGATCGGATTCGATTTTGACACCGGTATCTTTACCCAAACTAACACCAGGATCGCTACCAAGCGCTGGTGATTGCGCGATATCTAATGCCCCTACCAACTCAGCATCTTCAGCGGCCAAAATAGTTTCGACCAACATTTTCCCCATGCGGCCCGATGCACCAGCCACAGCGATTTTCATTGCTGCCATAGTCAACTCTTCTCAGCTCTTTAGTCTTATTTTTTCTTTTGTGGTTCGGTTGGCGTCATATTTTCATTGCGAACCGCCACCGCCGCCGTTGTAATTTGTGCCAAATATTCTTTTTCTGTTGGCAATACACCGCGTTCGAATTTCTCAACCGTATTGTTCTTGAAATGAATCGCCAATTTACTTGTGATCACTTCGCCATTTGGCTTTTGCAAGCGAAATGGGTAATCCCAGCGGTCTTCATGAAACATATCCGTGAGCAGAGCTGTGCCCAAGATAAAACGTACCTGCTCGCGCGTCATCCCCTCTTTGAGTTGACTTGCCATTTCTTCAGATACAAAGTTGCCTTGCTGAATCGTGATGCGATAAGGCGAAATAATGCCTAAAAACTGATCAAATGTTGAAGGTTTGATCACCTGTGTACCTGCGCTTGCATCGCTGCTTACTGCCTGTTTCGGAGCACTGGAACACGCGGACAACAAGAATGGCAACGCCAAACTCCCGGCCAACACTATTTTCTTAACACTAAACAATCGCATGAACAACCTCAGTTTGATAGTACTACTGTCGAAACGACCCAGATCAGATAAGATATCGAAAATCCAATCGAGGCTTTAAAAGCCGATATCATAAAGCACTTCGCCTAATTTTGACTGAAAACATGACAAATAACTCTCCAGACCTCAAAGCTAGCGGCCTGAAAGCGACCTTACCACGTCTTAAAATCTTAGAAATTTTCCAAAATAGCGTCGTTCGACACTTGACCGCTGAGGACGTCTACAAGATTTTATTAACGGAAAACATGGATGTTGGTCTAGCTACCGTATATCGAGTCTTAACTCAATTTGAGCAGGCGGGACTTTTGCACCGCAATCATTTCGAGAGCGGCAAGGCGGTTTTTGAACTCAATGAAGGCTCACACCATGATCATTTGGTATGCCTTGATTGTGGCAAAGTTGAAGAGTTTTTTGACGAGCAAATTGAAAAACGCCAGCACGATATCGCTAGCGAGCGTGGATTCAAGATCGCCGAACACGCCCTCGCTCTGTACGGAAATTGCACGAAAGTGAACTGCGAAAACCGTAAGACAAAATAAAAACACCAGCAGCCGTAAGGACTTCAATCGACGGCTGCAGTTCTCTGGTATTTAGCCTGCAGCTTGGGCACGAGCCGCCCGAACTTTATTAGCGACGCTTTGTATGGTGTCCAATACTTTCTTGGCATTGAATGGTTTGATGATGTAACCGCTAATACCACCTTTGACTGCTTCAGAGACCGTATCTTGGTCTTTATTCGCGGTCACCATCAAGATCATTACATCTGGCATCACCATACGAATACTCTTAAGCGCTTCAATTCCGCTGACCTTTGGCATCACTACATCGAGCAAAATAATGTCAGGCTTGAGACGTGTCGCCATTTCTAAAGCGCTATCGCCATCAAGAGCCTCGCCCACTACGTTATACACTTCATGCCGCAAGATCACGCGCAAAGTCTCACGCGTCATATCGTTATCATCAACGATCAGTACTGAAATGTCCTTGTTTTCTGCCATATTCTTTTACCAGTTCTGAGTTTCAGAAAAAAGCACGACGACCAAACCTACCTACTACCTAGTGATTGAGCGCGTTTGACAGTAACTTTGCAGTAATGTCGACAATCGGAATCACGCGCTCATATGCCATACGAGTTGGCCCAATCACACCGAGCGTTCCCACAATCTTGCCATTGACTTCATAAGGAGCTGTCACCACGCTCATTTCTTCCATGGGCACCAATTGTGACTCGCCACCTATGAATATTCTCACACCTGAGGCATTACAGGAAACATCCAATAGTTGCATTAAACCACTTTTTTGTTCGAATAGATCAAACATGCGTCGTAAAGACGTCATATTCGATGACAATTCGCTCACATTCAGCAAATTTCTCTCGCCGGAAATGACCATATCTTCCGTTTTCTCCGCCATCGCCTCACTGCCAGCGTCGACTGCAGCACACATCAAGCGATTCATATCACTTTGCAGTGTCCGCATTTCATGGTGAATGCTCATCCGCGCCTGTTCAAAACTTTGCCCCGCAAAATGCTGGTTGAGATAATTTGCGGCCTGTACCAACTGTGATGGCGAATAATCTACATCCGTCAACAAAAGACGATTATGCACTTCATCGTTCGGTGCAACGACCACCAATAAGATACGTTTCTCAGACAGGCGCAAAAACTCAACTTGTTTAAAAATCGACTCTTGGCGCGCACTCATCACCACGCCCGCAAACTGCGAGAGCGAAGACAACACTTGCGCGGCGTTGGCGATAATTTTTTGCGGGGAGCCCGTGATAATCGAGGAGTGAGGACTTTGCCCCAAGGCATTTTGCAGAAGGCTTTCGTCGATTTCTTGCACGGTCAAGAGCTGGTCGACAAAGACCCGATAACCACGCGGCGTTGGAATACGTCCGGCCGATGTATGTGGACTCGCGACGAAGCCCATCTCTTCGAGATCCGACATCACATTACGAATTGTCGCTGGCGACAACTCCAAGCCAGAAATTTTTGAGAGCTCACGTGAGCCGACCGGCTGACCGTCTGCAATATAACGTTCAACCAAAGCCTTCAACAAAGTCTGAGCACGTCTATCTAAATGCATACACTCTACTTTTTGCAAAAAATGTCATTCGCGCTGCGAGGTTTTCCGACTGACGCGAATCTGTTCCATTAGCCATCCTCGCCGCTCCACCTCAAGATATTGTCACTTTACGAGCGATTTCAATGGATGTAAATCGTGCACAATCAAATCAGGTTTAACATGGGCGTGCGCTGTCTCTTCTAGATCTATTCTATACCGATTCATCCAAGCAGCGCGCATCCCCAAAGCCTGTGCACCTTCGACATCAAGTCTTAAATCATCGCCAACATACAAGACCTGCTCTGCGGGCAGTTGCAAGCGATCTAAAGCCTCTTGAAAAATACGGCGATCAGGCTTGGCGCAACCGACCTCATGTGCCGCCAAACTGAACTGAAAATGTGATTGCAAACCGATCGCTTTCAAATCTGCAAAGCCATTTGAGATCGTCGCCAATGGCAGATGTTGCTGTAGAAAGGCAAGGGACTCCTGCACTTCATCAAATAGGCTCACTTGATTACGCGCATGGGCAAACACTTGCATCCCATGATCGGCCAAGGCTTGATCAGCTTGATGCTCGACCAGCAGTTCAGTTAAAGCAGCATGACGTAAGGCCCAAAGGTCGTAGGAAAAACGTGGATCTTGTGGGATCAACTCCATGCGCCGAGCACGCAAACTCTCGACAGTCTCGCGTTCCCCAATGCTGGGCAGCTGCTGCACGAGCCAATCATACAAATGCTTTTCAGCGGCGGCGATCAAGGGTCGCAATGGCCACAAAGTATCATCAAGATCAAAGACTATCGCCTTAATTTCCATCATTGCCGCTCCTCATTGCTTTCTCTCATTGCTTTCATTCATTACCAGGGCAAAATAGTTTCATCATCGAGTGCAAGCAGCCGTCTTCATCAAAGCGCATCTTGCTTTGCCTGCCAATCAAACAGCCCTTGCTTGGCACCGCACAAGGTCAATAAGTACTGCTTATACAAAAATGGAATGCGTCGCCCCAAACTGGTGCCGAGGTCGCGCATGAAGCCAATTGGATAATGTGATTGATACAGCGGCGTCATCCACTTACTCGCCATTTGATAATAAGCCATATGGCGCCGCCGACGCGCGGTAAATTGTTCGAATGCTGATACCACATCGCCATGCGCTCCTAGGCACTCAGCTAAAACCGCGGCATCAATCAAGGCCATATTCGCGCCCTGCCCTAGCTGTGGACTCATTGCGTGAGCCGCATCACCTAAGACAACAACACGCTGGTGATGGTAGGCTTTCAGGCGAACATCGGCATACTCTGCAATCGCAATGGACTTCCCAAGAGCTTGATAGGAAACTGCATCGCTAGAGATGGCTGGATGCTGTTGAGCCAGTATCTGTGCGACTTCTGGCCATACTTGTTCGATGCGCCGAATCAGCCCCGGCCATCCTTGTTCTTGATAGAGCGAAAACTGGGCACGCGGCAAACTCCAAAACAATGAGTAGCAGGTCTTTCCTGTACCGGGATTGCGCCCCGTTGGCAGCATCCCCGCCATGATCGCCGCGCCGCGATAATGCTGCATCAGGATATCAGGAAAGTCCCACTGTTCCACATCCAAGACCGACCAAAAAGCACCCCAAGGATAAGGACGATAGGACTGCACGATGGGCAATAATTCACGCAGATGGGAACGAGTACCGTTGGCGATCACAAGCGCATCAGCTCTCAAAAACTCAGAGTGAGTACCATGTTTAACATCGACAATGACTGCTTGCGCATCTTGTTGAAAGCTTTCAATCGCCGTGCCGGTATAGATCGTGATCCCCAATTCACGCGCTGCATTCCACAGCACTGCATGCAAATTCGCTCGATGAACGCCAAGCCCATACCACGTAGGATCAACATCTTGATAATGCAAATCCAAAGTGCACCATGTGCCAGAATACCCTTGCAAACTCTGTACACGCGCAGCAAGGCTCTCGACTTGCTCCAGCAATCCTAAGCGTGCCAATTGGGCTTGTCCGCTCGGCTGCAGCAAAATGCCTGCGCCAACTGGCGTCGGATCAGCCACATGCTCATACACCGTCACCTGATGACCTTGGCGATGCAGGTGAATTGCGCTCGCTAAGCCTGCAATTCCAGCACCTGCAATAAGAATAGTTTTCATGAGACGACTGATGAAGAAGTAAAAAAACGCAAAAAGAAGCGAGTTCAAAAAATGTAGGGAGGAAATCGGATCAAAACAAGTCAGATCCCCCTCCAGTTCCCAGCCGTGCTAACATTTTGCAAACTCTCGCATTATAGAGAACTTCGCTATCATCGGAGCGAGCTTCCTGCAAGACTTCTTGGCTTATTTCAATTCCACATCGCCCCACTATGACCATTTCCATTGTTCGCGCTGAACTCCAACATCTCAGCATCCTCGCGCCCTTGTTCGATGCATATCGAGTGTTTTACCAACAAGCGTCCAATCTGCGTTTGGCGGAACATTTTCTACGTGAACGCATAGAAGCCAAACAGTCGGTGATTTTTTTGGCGTTGGATCCTACGCAAGGAAGTGAAGGAGGCAGGGAGGCAGGCTTAGGATTTGTCCAGCTCTATCCGAGTTTTTCCTCGGTCTCAGCACAACGACTATGGATACTCAACGACTTATTTGTTGACGCCAAAGCTCGCCGACGTGGCGTCGCCCAAGCTCTAATGAATGCCGCCCGCGATTTCGCCGCCCAAGATGGAGCCAAAGGCCTCTTCCTCGAAACCGCCCACGACAACCATGGTGCACAAGCTTTATACAAGTCATTGGGCTATCTGCGCAACACTGAATACTATTATTTCCTACCTAGCACCGCAGCCAAGCACGAAAGTCCCTAGCGCGGCCTGCAAAATAGTGTAACCTTAAGCCTTCACGACCATCTACGAGCTCTATGACTAGTTCTGGTAAAACCATCGCACTGATTGGAAAATATAATGCTGTCGGCATGGGCGACTCGCTCAACGAACTAGCTCGTTTTCTATCCGATGCGGGTCATAGCGTCGTGTTCGACAATGATTCGGCCCACAATCTTGATTTGATGGCGCACAACTCCATGTCCATTCTCGACATTGGTCGCAACGCTGATGTCGCCGTGGTCTTAGGTGGTGACGGTACCATGCTGGGTATTGCCCGCCAGCTGGCACCGTATGACGTACCCTTAATTGGCATCAACCAGGGCCGCCTCGGTTTCATTACCGACATTCCGCGTGATCAAATGATCGCCGCCGTGAGCAAAATTTTGGAAGGCAAGCACATCGCTGAGCAACGCTGCTTGCTACAAGCGATTGTCGTGCGCGATGGCGAACAAATTTTTAGTGGTGTCGCTTTCAACGACATCGTTCTGTCGCGCGGCGCTGGTTCGGGCATGATTGAATTGCGGGTCGACGTAGATGATCATTTCATGTACAACCAACGCTCCGACGGCCTGATCGTGTCGACGCCCACCGGATCAACAGCCTACGCCCTCTCAGCAGGCGGCCCCATCCTACACCCCGCCCTCGGCGGTATCGCGATGGTTCCGATTGCACCGCATGCTTTATCGAATCGTCCTATCGTTTTGCCAGAGACCAGCGTGGTCAAGGTCGAAATGGTTGGTGGACGTGATGCCAGCGTCAACTTTGATATGCAATCCTTTGCTAATCTCAATCACGGCGACCAAATCATCATCAGTCGCTCAGCGCACAAGATCACCTTCCTGCATCCGGAAACGTGGAATTACTACCACACACTGCGTGAAAAACTGCATTGGAACGAATATCCCTCGGTCGAAGGTGCGTTGAACTAAACGCCTTTCCAACCGGCTCAACAAGAGCCCCCACCCATTGCAGCAGTTGCTAGGAAATTGCAGCAATAAAACTGCAATTGAAGTGGTCGACTAGCACAAAGAATTGCACCGAAAATGTCGCTAGGAAATGCTCCTGTATTTCCGCACCTGAGGATTCAGCCTGAGTTAAAATAGGGGTTTTATTGGACGTGTTTTCGAGACCATCTATGCTGCGTACTTTGGCTATTCGTGACTTTGTTATCGTCGATCACATCGAACTCGAATTTTCTTCTGGCTTTACTGTCTTCACCGGCGAAACCGGTGCTGGTAAATCTATCCTGATTGATGCACTGGCGCTGACATTAGGTGGTCGCGGCGATGCCAGCATGGTGCGCGAAGGTGCATCCAAAGCTGATATCACGGCAGAATTTAGTGTGAATGCAGAAACTCAGGCTTGGCTGGCAGAAAACGATTTGGCCAGTGACGATGCGCATCTTCTAGTGCGTCGCGTGATCGACAATGCCGGGCGTTCGAAAGCCTATATCAACGGCATTACCGCGAATGCGAGTCAACTGCGCGAACTCGGTGAGTTTTTGGTCGACATACATGGCCAACACGCACACCAGTCGCTGCTGAAAAGCGATGCCCAACGCGTTCTGCTCGACCAACAAGGCGGCCTACAAAGCCAAACTGCCGACGTCAGCAAACTCTACAAACAGTGGCGTAATCTCGCCAAACAACGCGAAGAATTCGAACTCAATGCAAAGAATATCTTGCAGGAACGTGAGCGTTTGGAATGGCAAGTTGGCGAGCTCGAAAAACTACAATTGCGCGCCGGTGAATGGGAAAAAATCACACTTGAGCATAGTCGTTTAGCGCATGCCGCGAGCTTGCTCGAAGGCGCGCAAGAAGCCGCCAACGCGATTAGCGAAGACGATCATCCTTTGATTTCACAAGTTTCCAGCTTGCTGCAAAAACTAGGAAAACTCGAGCAATACGACACCCAACTCAAACCGATCACGGAAGCCCTAGAATCAGCACGCATCAATCTCCAAGAATGCTCGTATGCCTTGAACGATTATTTAGGACGCGTCGACCTTGATCCAGCTCGTTTGCGGACGGTCGAAGACAGAGTTGAAAGCCTGCATAGCACGGCCCGCCGCTTTCATGTCGCACCGGAACAGTTACTGGAAGAACTGCAACGCCTCCAAGCTCAATTGCAACAACTAGCAGGCGCCTCTGACATCGAAGGGCTTAAGCAGCAAGAGCAAGCCGCCTATCAGCAGTATCTGAAAGCGGCGCAAGCACTGACGGCGAAGCGCCAAATTGTGGCTCGTGACTTGAGTCAAGCAGTCAGCATGGCGATGCAAGATTTAAGCATGGCTGGCGGTCGATTTGCGGTTGAACTTACTCCTTGCGACGCCTCTAGCACCGGCCTCGAACAAGTAGAATTTATGGTCGCTGGTCATGCTGGCGTACAAGCGCGTCCACTTGCCAAAGTCGCCTCAGGTGGTGAATTAGCGCGTATCTCCTTAGCGATTTCCGTCATCGCTTCCGCCGCCACCGCAACGCCGACTTTAATTTTCGATGAAGTCGACAGCGGCATTGGTGGTGGTGTGGCCGAAGTGGTCGGGCGTTTATTGAAACGCTTAGGCCAAGACCGCCAAGTGTTATGCGTCACTCACTTGCCGCAGGTCGCCAGTCAAGCAAATCACCACTTCGAGGTCAGTAAATCACAAGACGATGGCAAAACCACCTCACACATTGCCGCACTCGATCAAAAACAAAGAGTGGAAGAAATCGCTCGCATGCTCGGAGGTATCGAGATTACGGCCACCACTCGCAAACATGCGCGCGAATTGCTCGCATTATGAATCTAAAGCGTGCTTCTTTAGCTCAACTCATTCATCTTTGAGATAAACAAACATCATGGCTTTTCTAAAAGAACCTGACTACACACACGGCAAATTAGTGAAGACTGCAGTTGTCCTCATCAACCTTGGCACACCTGATGCGCCGACACCGGCGGCACTACGCAAATACCTCAAGCAGTTCTTATGGGATCAACGCGTAGTAGAAATTCCGCGACCAGTTTGGTGGATGATCTTGAATCTCATCATCCTGCCATTCCGCTCAAAATCCTCCGCCGCAAAATACGCGTCGATCTGGACCAATGAAGGTTCACCATTGCTGTTGCACACGAAAAAACAAGCGACACTGCTCAAAGGTTATCTCGGTGAACGCGGCCACGAAGTGCATGTCACGTACGCGATGCGCTACGGCTCGCCATCGATTCCCGACGTATTGTCGCAACTAAAAGCCGATGGTTATGAACGCATCTTAATCCTGCCGGCTTACCCGCAATATTCCGCCACCACAACTGCTTCGAATTTCGATGCGGTAACCGCGCATTATCAGCAGACTCGCAATATTCCTGAGCTTCGTTTTATCAAAAATTACCACGACCACCCTGCCTATATTCGCGCTTTAAAAACCTCCATCTTGAAGTCGTGGGAAAGCAATGGCCGCCCAGAGAAACTGGTGATGAGTTTCCATGGTTTGCCGAAAGCCTTCCTAATGCGTGGCGATCCCTATCATTGCGAATGCTACAAAACAGCACGATTGCTCGCAGAGCAGTTAGGTATAGGCAAAGAAGATTACGTGGTCACTTTCCAATCACGTCTGGGTCGTGCGGAATGGTTGCAACCCTATACCGAGCCCACCGTCGAAGCGCTCGCAAAACAAGGTGTCAAACGAATTGATGTCGTGTGCCCTGGCTTCTTGGCTGACTGCTTAGAGACATTGGAGGAAATTGCGATGGAAGTGCGTCAAGCCTTTTTAACGGCGGGTGGCAAGACTTTCAATTACATCGAATGTTTGAATGAATCCCCAGATGGATTACGTGCTTTGGCTGAAATCACAGAGCAACATTTGATTGGTTGGCCAACTATGATGACGCCAAGTTTACGTGAGCAAGAGAAACAACAAGCGCTGCTCAGCAAAGCGGAAGCCAAGCGTATGGGCGCCGAACACTAGTACGAGAGCCTGAAGTTCCGCGTACACCATCAAACACCAAGCCAGCGTCTCTGAACAATGAGTGACAATATCATCGCCACTAGCAAATTGAAATCGGACCACAAATCGGAACAGAACACGCACATCGTCCCTGAAACTCACAAGGACGTGTTCGTGATCGGCGATGTTCAGGGTTGCTACGATCAGTTACGCGATTTAGTACAAAAGATCGATGACATCAGTCCAAAGGCAAGACTCTTGTTTGCCGGTGACTTGATCAATCGCGGCCCAAAGTCTTTAGAAGTCTTGCGTTATGTCCGCGCTCTAGGCACACGCGCTGAGAGCGTTTTAGGTAATCACGATCTGAATTTATTGGCTGTTGCCTACGGCGTCCGTAAGGCCCATACCTCCGACACGCTAAGCGAAATTTTAGAAGCACCCGATCGCGACGAGCTACTGCACTGGTTAAGACATCGTCCTCTCGCACTCGCGATTGATACGCAACATTTACTGGTACATGCGGGTATTTTACCTCAATGGACGGCGCAACAATGCCTGAGCTACGCCCAAGAAATTGAGCAATCACTCCAGAGCGAACACTTTGTCAGTTTGCTGCGCGATATGTATGGCAACGAGCCTGCGTTGTGGTCTGATGATCGCACTGGCATAGCGCGCCAACGCTGCATCATCAATGCACTAACGCGCTTACGTTTCTGTGATGAATCCGGCCGCATGGACTTCAGCATCAAGGAAGGTAGCGGTCAAGCACCAGCGCATCTACATCCTTGGTTCGAGCTTGCGCAAAGGCAGACTCTCGATCACACCATCGTATTTGGCCACTGGTCTACCTTGGGATTGGTACTCAAAGACAATCTCATCAGCCTCGATACCGGCTGCGTTTGGGGTGGACAATTAAGCGCCGTACGCATTTCCGATCGACTGCTAATTCAAGTGCAAAGCCCTCAGCAATTTGCACCGTTTTGAGGTCCCCAAATTTGGATACTCAAATCAAAACTCTTAAGTCAAAGATATCAACCGTGGGCTTGTACGCCTAAAGCACCTGCCACCGATTCTCTCGCCTGCTGCGCCACTTCACGACGATGCGCGCCTTCAGTGGAGATCATTGGTAGACGAATCAATTCGGCACGCATACCACCAGCGCGCAGAATTAATTTCATGCTTTCGGCGAAAGTCATTTCGCCAATGAAATCGGCTGCGGGGTGAAATTCTCCATTGGCGTCGAGGTAACGAATCGCAAACGGTAACACTGGTACTTCCGCTTCAATTGCAGCCTCAAAGAGATTGGCGTGAAACGGTAAGAGTTGCCCTTGTGCCGCGGTCGTCCCTTCTGGAAAAAAAGCAATCGGCTTTTGATCGCGTAATTCGTGCACGAGACCTTCATAGATGCGGCGCACCTCGCGCTGTTTGCCGCGCGCCAGAAAAATCGTTCCAGCTTGTGCGCTCAGCCACCCTGCGATGGGCCAACTGCGGATATCCGACTTCGCCACAAAGTGACATGCCTGCCACGAGTTGATCACAAAAATATCCATCCACGACACATGATTGGCGACAATCAGCGCATGGGGCAAATCAGATTCACCGCTCTTATCGATGATGTGCACTTCGACTTGGCATAAGCGCAGAAGACCAAGCGACCAGCGCTTCACAATTGCCGCGCGCTTTTCGTTCCCACTAAACGGAAACACAAACGCGCAAGTCACCACGCCGACGAAAACATGCAACAGGACACGAAACAAACGAAATTGAGGCATGCGACACCGGCGAATGGATGAGATCAAATAGAGTTTAAAAAGAACTGATTCCAGCACTACCGAAGAGGATGCAAATGAATTGCTCCTCATCGGCGCTGAACTTAGCTGCTGTAAGCGATACGACCTTGAACGATGGTGGTCTTCACTACACCGGGCAATTCGTAGCCGAGGAATGGCGTGTGCTTACCTTGGCTCACCAAACTGTCGCGTGTAACGGACCAGCGTTCATTGGCATCAAAAATACAAATATCTGCACTCGCTCCGACTTCGATTTTGCCAGCCTTGATACCGATCAGCTTGGCTGGATCAGCAGAGATCTTCGCCAAAGCTTGCGACAAACTAATCGCACCACGGCTATCCTCGGACCATTTCACCGCGAGCGATAACAACAATTCTAAACCCGTCGCGCCCGGTGATGCCTCAGCAAACGGCAAGGCTTTTTCATCATCATCAACCGGCGTGTGATCGGAACAAATGGCATCGATGGTGCCATCAGCTAAACCCGCCAAGATCGCATCCCGATCACGTTGGCTACGCAGCGGTGGCGTAAGGCGCGCATTCGAATCGAAATAGCCGATGTCATTGTCGGTCAAATGCACGTGGTGTACTCCCACATCACAAGTCAGTGCCAAGCCTTCGCGCTTCGCTTGACGGATCAATTCCAAACCAGCGGCAGAAGAAACACGGCACAAATGCACTTTGGCACCCGTGGCGCGCATCAATTCAAAAAGAGTATGCAGGGCAATCGTTTCTGCCATCACTGGCACGCCAGAGAGGCCCAAGCGTGATGCCAGAGGACCGCTGTGCGCCACACCACCTTTACCGATAAATGCGTCTTGTGGACGCAGCCAAACGGTGTAACCAAAAGTCGCAGCATAGGACAAGGCGCGTTGTAAAACATTGGTGTCAACAATCGCCACTTCTGCTTGAGAAAAACCGACGCAACCGGCTTCCGTCAAAGCTGCCATCTCGGTCAAGTTTTCGCCCTTCAGGCCAGTGGTCAGAGCACCTAAAGGATAGACATAGGCTTTCGCTTGCATCTTTGCGCGCTGCTTGAGCATTTCGACCAAGCCCGATTCATCCAACACAGGATCGGTATCGGGCGGACACACCAAACTCGTCACACCGCCACGCATCGCCGCTTGCAGTTCCGATTCCAAAGTCGCTTTGTATTCGAAACCAGGCTCACGCAAACGTGCGCTGAGATCGACCAGACCTGGCACAACGACTTTGCCACTGGCATCAATCACTTGCTCTGCTTTGAAACCGTCTGGTGCGCTGCCGATCGCTTGAATTTTGCCACCAACGATAAAGATATCTTGTACCGCGTCTGTGCCACTCGCAGGATCAATCACACGGCCGTTAGAAATATGAAGATTCATTCTGTCGCTTTCTCAATAAACTTAGATGCAATCGACTTAGGCCTTACTGCCCGACACGATACTCATGACTGCCATACGCACGGCGATACCAAACGTGACCTGCGAGAGGATCACCGCTTGCGGTCCATCGGCTACGGCAGAATCGATTTCTACGCCACGATTCATAGGCCCCGGATGCATCACGATGGCATCGGATTTTGCCAAGGCTAAACGCTCTGGCGTCAGACCATATTGCTTAAAGTATTCTTGGGTCGATGGCAGCAAAGCGCCGCTCATACGTTCGTTCTGCAAGCGCAACATGATAATCACGTCGACGTCTTTCAAGCCGGCATTCATGTCCGTGAACACGCGCACACCCATTTGTTCCAAACCACTCGGCAGCAAAGTACGTGGACCAATCACGCGAACTTCAGCGGCACCCAAGGTCGTCAGTGCATGAATATCTGAACGTGCTACGCGCGAATGCAAGACGTCGCCGACAATCGCCACCGTGAGGTTGGCGAAATCTTTTTTGTAATGGCGAATGGTGTACATATCGAGCAAACCTTGAGTCGGATGCTCGTGGCGTCCATCGCCTGCGTTGACCACATGCACATGATGTTGCTTGGTATCGTTCAAATGCTGAGCGATCATGAATGGCGCACCGGAAGTCGCATGACGCACAACAAACATATCGGCATGCATGGCGGCTAAGTTGTCGATGGTATCCAACAAAGACTCGCCTTTGCTCGCCGACGACGCTGCGATGTTGAGATTGATGACATCAGCCGACAATCGTTTCGCTGCGATCTCAAATGTCGTCCGTGTGCGTGTTGAGTTTTCAAAAAACAGATTAAACACGCTCTTGCCGTGCATCAAAGGTACTTTCTTCAGCTCACGCTCACCGATATCGACAAAGGTCGATGCCGTATCGAGAATATGCGTGATGATCTTTTTCGGTAAGCCATCGATCCCCAACAAATGCTGGAGTTCACCATGTTTATTTAGCTGAGGATTTTTCATCTTTACTCTTCTTCAGATCAAGCATTATTGGGAGTGCTCGCAACTCCATCATTTCTTTGTATTAAGCGCCGCTTACATTGCAAACGCTATAAACTTCGCACATCCATTTGGTCGAAAAACTGCTGCAAGATAATCGCTGCAGATTGATCATCAACCCGCTCGCCTTGCTTCGCATGCAGCACCGCCGAGGAATAGCGTTCATCAACCAAGACGACCTTGATACCAAAGCGTCCTTGTAACTGATTAGCGAAACGTTGACAACGCGTCGTCATCTCATGCGCTGTGCCATCAGGATGCATCGGTAGTCCAACCACGCATAATGCCGGCTGCCACTCCCTGATCAAACTTTCAATCGCGGCAAATTTTGCGGTGTTGGCTTCAGCACTAATAATCTGCAGAGCTTGCGCCTGCTTCAACATGGTATTACCGACCGCGACACCAATCCGTTTCAAACCAAAATCGAACGCGAGTACAGCGCCCTCCGCGACAATTTGGCCAGCACTCATTAAGCGTGCCCCGCCACACTGGCCAACATCAAAGGATCAAAGCCCAATAACTTCATCGCTGCATCAAAACGCTCTTCGATAGGCGTATCGAACATGATCGAGACATCTGCCGGCACGGTCAACCAGCCATTGGCGAGAATCTCTTTTTCCAACTGCCCTGCACTCCAGCCCGCATAACCGATACTCAGCAAGAGTCGTTGCGGAGCATCGCCCGCCGCCAAGGATTCTAAGATATCGCGTGAAGTCGTAAAGCAAACTTCCTCGCTCACTTTCAGCGAAGAGCTGTACTTGCCTGCTGGTGCGTGCAACACAAATCCTCGATCACTTTGCACCGGGCCACCGAACATCACGGGACGTTGTCCAAAGGGATGGGAGTTGGGAATAATTTCTAACTGCAGATCAATACGATCAAACAAGTCGGCGATCGTCATATCCGTTGGCCGATTAATGACCATGCCCATCGCGCCGCGTGAATTATGTTCACAGATATAAATCACGGTGCCGCCAAAAACGGGATCGAGCATCGAGGGCATCGCAATCAAAAAATGATTGCTTAGATTCAAAGACTGTTCCGGTTCATCACCATCGCTTGAACCGAATTTTAGCTTGATGGTTTGATCGAGCTCGTCTGACAATGCTTCACTGAAAAGTTCGATCTCATCGTCTTCGAACTCATCATCAAACTCATCGACCGGAGTATGTATATTTTTTTGCTTCTTCATACCGATATTTTAGCATTTTTAGACCATTAATTAGGCAGTCATTCGGCAGTCAAACTGTTCAAAGCAGGCAGAATTACAGGGAAATCGTGAGTGAAGCTTTTTCCTGAGAGATTGAAAAATCCCGAAGCATCCACAAAAAAAGACGTCGTAGATTAGAAAAACATTAAAAAATGACAAAACTATTCAAAAGAAGTTTGGTATGGTTTCGCCGTGATCTTCGAAGTTACGATCACGCCGCGCTCTACCATGCGCTCAAGCAATCGGAACAATGCTATTGCTGCTTTATTTTCGATCACAGTATTTTGTTGAGTCTTCCATCTGACGACAAACGCGTCCAGTTCATTTACCAAAGTATTGTCGAGTTACGCCAAGCATTGCGTGAGATGGGCGGTGAACTGATTGTTCGCTATGGTGATCCACTCAATGAGATCCCTAGCCTTTGCCAAGAACTCGAAATTGATGCTGTTTTTACAAATAAAGACTACGAGCCCAATGCCAAACTGCGCGACGAAGTTGTGAAGGCACGCCTTGCACGAGAGCATCGTCAATTCTCAAGCTATAAGGACCAAGTGATCTTTGAGGAAGATGAAGTGCTAAGCCTCTCCAACAAAGCCTTCTCCGTATTCACCCCCTACAAGAATGCTTGGCTCAAGAAACTCGCTAGTGAAACGGAAGGCGGCCCAGACTTTTACTTTAAGCCCTATCCGATTACGCGGTACCAGGCCTCACTTGCATCGTTCGAGGACCGCGAACTACCGAGCCTCAACAGCATGGGATTTGATGAGCTCGATGAGGACGACCCGAGCCAGCTCAAACTCAAAGGTGGTATGAGCGCCGCCTCGGATCTCATTGAAGACTTCCAAAATCGCATCGATCGCTATGCTGACACGCGCGACTTTCCGTCGATCAAAGGACCTTCCTACTTATCGGTACACTTGCGCTTCGGCACCATCTCGATTCGCTATCTAGTCAGCCTTGCGGTACGGCAGACCCGCATCGCGGCCCAGAACCTCGGTGCCTCGGTATGGCTGTCAGAACTCGTGTGGCGTGATTTTTATTTCATGATCTTGCATCACCATCCCCATGTGGTCGAGCGTGCCTTTAAGCCCGAATACGACACGATTCAATGGGAGCAAGGTCCCGCAGCAGAAGCCTTGTTTCAAGCATGGTGCGAGGCACGCACCGGCTATCCCTTAGTCGATGCCGCCATGCTTCAACTGAATCAAACAGGTTATATGCACAACCGCCTTCGCATGGTGGTCGCGAGTTTTTTAATCAAAGATTTAGGCATTGATTGGCGCTGGGGTGAACGTTATTTTGCCCTCAAATTGAATGATTTTGATCTGGCCGCAAATAACGGTGGATGGCAATGGGCAGCCTCAAGTGGCTGTGATGCACAACCCTATTTCCGCATTTTCAATCCGATCACCCAATCGGAAAAATTCGATAGTGAAGGCAAGTTCATTCGCCGTTACTTGCCACAGCTGGCGCAGCTGAACGCGAAGCATATCCATGCACCTTGGACCGCTCCGCCTCTGGCACTGGCAGCAGCGAATCTCACACTTGGGAGAAATTATCCGCTGCCTATCGTTCAGCATGATCTTGCTCGGCAAAAGACTTTACAGCGCTATAGCGTCGTGAAGAAGGTAAGTTCTGAATGATCGCGCAGCTATGGCATCTGCCACAAAAATCTGGTCATGTGTGTAGATGAGCGAAACATCGCCAACAAGCAAAAAGCCCCGCAACTTTCATCGCAGGGCTTTTCGTTTCGAAGGGAAGTAGCAGACTTTCCTATCAGCTTTCCACAGTTGCTTCTTTGTTGATGAAGCCACTGATTGCCGCTAACAAATCATCTTCTCGGTATGGCTTACCGAAATATTCATTCACACCTAATTCCATCGCGTAGTTGCGGTGTTTATCCGCCGTACGTGAGGTAATCATGATGATAGGAATATGGGTCGTACGTGAATCGCTACGAACGTTACGGGTCAAATCGAAACCATCCATACGCGGCATTTCAATATCCACCAACATCACGTCTGGGGTAATCGACTGCAATTGTTCCAAGGCATCGATACCGTCTTTCGCCAACACCACCTGATAGCCCTCGCGGACCAGCAAACGTTGCGTAACACGCCGCACCGTCAAGGAATCGTCAACCACCATCACGATGTGATGTGTACGCAAGCCTTGAACAGGTTCGACTGAGCTTGGTGTGGCAAAACTAGGCAACAATTCTGCAACAGCACCCATTTCGGTCGAGCCAGAATTGTTATTCGCATCAACACTGACTTCAGGCAATTTGGCGCGTTCTTGTTCCATTTTCTGCGCCAAAGGCACAGGGTTCAAGATCAAAACGATATCGCCAGAACCGAGAACCGTCGCGCCCGCAATACCGATCATACGCGCCAACTGCGGACCAACGTTCTTAACAACGACCTCGCGATTACCAATAATTTGGTCGACGTGAATCGCGACGCGTTCTTGATCGCTCTTCATAATCAAGATCGGTGTGTATTGCTGAGTATCAGGCGTTGCATCACGTTCACCCAACATACTTGGCAAATAATGCAATGGTACTCGCGCACCTTGCCACATAATCGCGCCATCGTTATAGGCTGTTGCCAATGCAGCAGACTTCAACTGCTGAACTTGCTCAACCAAAACGGAAGGCACTGCAAATGTCTTACCGCCGGCATTCAAAATCACGACCTGTGTCACCGCCAAAGTCAACGGTAAGTGAATTGTGAAGTGGGCGCCCTTACCTTCGACTGAACTCACTGAGACACGACCGCCCAAGGACGCTGCTTCTGAACGAACCACGTCCATACCCACGCCGCGACCAGCCAATTCTGTGACTTCAGCCGCGGTGGAGAAGCCAGGTTCAAAAATCAAATTCACGACTTCTGATTCGCTGACTTGCGATTCATCAGTCAACAAACCCACTGTCTTCGCTTTTTCACGAATCCGGTTGATGTTCAAACCTTGACCATCGTCGGTAAAGTGAATCACAACCTCATTACCTTCTTGACGGATCTCGATCAGCAACTCACCGACTTCGCTCTTACCGCGATTGACGCGATCTTGGCGGCCTTCGATACCATGCACAATCGCATTACGCAGCATGTGTTCGAATGGGCCGACCATTTTTTCCAAAACAGAGCGGTCGATCTCAACGGAAGTACCACGAATATCCAAGTTAACACGTTTGTCCATTTCTTTCGCAGTCTGGCGAGCGATACGATACAAACGCTCGGAGACGCTGGAGAACTGAACCATACGAACACGCATCAAATCTTGTTGCAGTTCACGTGTCAAACGTGCTTGCGCATTCAAGTCGGTGGTTGCACCCTCGATAGTACGGTTCAATGACGATTGCACCGAAGCGACGTCATTAACACTTTCGGCCATCATACGTGTCAACTCTTGCAAGCGTGTAAAGCGGTCGAACTCGAGCGGGTCAAATTCACGATCGCCGGAGAAAGCCATACGTGAGGAAATCTGGGTTTCCGCTTGAATCTCAACTTCGCGCAACTGATCGCGCAAACGGCTGACGTTTTCGGTCAGCTCGGACAACGATGCTTTGAGAGTATCAACTTCATTTTCCAACTTCGAACGCGAGATCGAAACTTCACCGGCCTGGTTGACCAAACGATCGAGAATATCAGCACGGACACGCACCAGCGGTACTGCAGCTGGATTGACTGTCGCCACTTGTGGTGCAACTTGACGAGCCGCTGTCGATGGTGTGAAGCTTGGCACGAGCGACTTCACTTCGACTAATTTCTTCTCTTCCTGTGCCGCTGGGATCGTCGACTGTGTTGGAGCTTGAATTGCAGCTTCTGTTTGCGGAGCCGCCTCTACTTCTACGACTGGCGGAGCCATGACTTCATCCGTCGCCGCTAATTTCGCCAATTCCGCTTCAGCAGCTTTGAGACGAGCTTCGGCTTCGGCCATCGCTGCAGCATGCGCTTCTTCTTGGAACTGATTAATCTCTTGTTCAACCGTCAATTCTTGTGGCTCGGTTGGCGCCGCGACCACTTGTAAGTCTGGATTCTGCAGACGCTCGAAAAGGTACATCGAATAGTCATGACGTCCCACCAGATCTTCCAACAAAGGCTGGCGAATCGCACTACCTGTATGCATCAAGTTTTCGATGCGAGTCTCCATATCATGCGTATGTTGACCCAACTGCATCGCACCAGCCATACGAGCACTACCCTTGACCGTATGCATCAAGCGCAAGATCGATTGCGGGATAGCATCGTCTTCAGGGGTTTGCTGCCACGAACGTAACAATTGACCGATCATCGGCAACAAGTCGTTACCTTCTTCCAAGAATACCGGCAATAAATCGTGATCGATCTCATCACTGACTTTCAACTCCATACCAGTCGTTAAACGATCTGGCGCTTCGGCACTGAGATCAAGTTCTGGAACCGCCGCTGCTACAGGAGCTGGCATTGCAAAAATTGGCTCGGCTTCAATGACATCTTCTTGGGATATTGCAACCGCATCTGCTACCGGCAGCACATCATCTGCAGTCAAAGCATCGATCGCAGGCGCAACTGCGCTTACCAAAGAGTCCTCTTCGGCTACTGTTATTTCTTCGATTGGTGTTGCTTCAAGTATGGCTGCTTCGAGCTCAGGACTCAGAGCATTCGATGCTGCCAAAATTTCCGCTGCAGCAAGCTCGGCTGCCTGTGTTACCGTGTCGGACTCTTCAACCACGCTGACATCGCCTGAATGTTCGACATTGCCTTCGGCAACATCAAGCATTGCAGTCGATTCCTCGACCATGTCTTCCGCATCATTTAATGCAGACTCATCTGCTTCGAGGATATCGTCAATACGTTCATTGGTAGAGGTAATAAACTCTTCGTCATTACCGACATCAGATCGCGCGATGACGGCCTCGAGTAATTGCACTAAGCTATGATTTTCATGCGGTACACGCTCGGCCATTTCTGACAAAGCGAACTTCTGCAACATGAGTTTCACGCAATCAACCACGTGATCAAGCAGATCGAACTCCGCAGGTTCCAATTGCACCGGATGACGTTCGAGGCGCTGCAATACGTTTTCCAGGTTATGTGCTAATTCCTGAGCCGCATACAAACCAACTGTAGCAGAACTGCCCGCCAAGGAATGTGATGCATGTACAGCATGGCGAGATACTGGACGACTTGCTTCGTGACGCCATTCTGCAAAATCCTGAGCTAAGAAACGAACGATCTCATCAGTTTCCGCCATGTAGATCGTATGTAATGGCAAACTAATTTCAATGTCGCCAATACGTTTTGTGTTATCAGACTCCGGTGCGACTGGCATTGAGAAGTCAGGGAACTCAATGATTTTCGCTGTTTGAACTGGCGCAACGTTAATTGGCTCTGCTTCTGCCATTGCTGCAACAGCTTCCTCAACTGCTTCCTCATCACTCAAGTTCGCATCACTTAGCACTGGAGCGATCTCAATTGGTTCGAGCAGATCAAGCGCTTCTCCAGCCTCCATTGCAATCGTCGTTTCATCATGCAATGGAGTGAGCGATTCAGTCCCCTCATTTGCAGTGGTATCTGCTGCAAATGCTGCATCGACTGACGCGATAGCTTGATCAACTTCTTGATCGACTGCTTGATCGACCACTGAACTCACACCACCTTCTTGTGCCGCAGCTTCTTCTTCTGTTGCAACTGGTTCCGCTACCATCTGCTCTAAAGTAGCAGCCAATTCTTCAACAGTTTCATGTACAGGCTCTAAGACATGGACTGCAGTCTCTTCGACCGCACCTGCCCCGGCGATTTCACCTATCACCTCAGCCAACATCGGTAATTCTGCGTCATCGTCACTAACCGCATGAGCCAGAATTTCCTCGCCATCATTCAGGCTGATATCAAAATTCTGCTCCAGAACCGGTACTTCTACCATTTCGGCTGGCATGCCGGCTTCCATCTCAAGATCTGCCGGTTTGAGTTCAAGAGACTCGTCGAGCAATTCAAGAGCAGGCAACTCGCCAGCATTTGCGCTGGACTCATCGTCAGTTTGGATCGAATCAGATTGATCCAATTCTGGCAATTCAAGAACTGACTCACTGAAGGTTTCGGGCGCAATTTCTAATGTCAGCGCTGGCTCATCAAGTACTTCTTGAGGAAGTCCAACACCCGCATCGGCTGCTACTTGCTCTACCTCATCGGTTATTGCCGAAAGCTGAACCGGAGTGTCAACAACCTTGACTGCTGGGCTATCAATACTGAAACCACCACCCTCTTTCACACGAATTGCCGCCGCAATGATGAGATCGGAGTTGCGTGATGAATTTCCACGCGTTTTCAGTTCCTCGACCCACGCATTCATTTCCTCAGCCGCGTATTCAAGCAACTGATACAAGGCTTCCGTGCCAGAGCGAGATTCGGCCAACCACAGATTCATGACTTGTTCGATATTCCAAGCGCCTTCACCGAACACCGTCAAACCAACCATACGACCACTACCTTTGAGGGTGTGGAAGGAACGACGAAGGCGAATCAAATACTCTTGATTGGAAGGTTCATGACGCGACAATGGAATATTTTCACGAACAGCGCCCAAAACCTCGTCTGCTTCCATCAAAAAGATTTCAAGCAATTCTGCATCGATCTCTGCTTCGGACTCTGGAATTTCTTGAGGTGCTTGGATCTCCACGACTGCTTCAACATGCGAACTTGCACTCACAATTTCACCGAGTGCATCAGTCGCTTGTGTAATGTCGGCAGTATTCAAAAGTTCGATTGCTGATTTAGCGCGTGCACTCGCCTCGCTATCATCGAGCAAAGCCGCAAAAGAACGTTCACTGTCTAATGAGTCTTTCAACTGGGCTTGTAAATTGGAATCTTGGGGCGCTTCCACCAAAGAGGCCAGCAAACGTTCTGATTCCTTCTGCTGCGCGATGAGATCATGCTCAGCGGTATGCACCACGGCTTCACTACGTTCTAATTCAACGCTGGGCAACAGCTCTTTTTCAGGCGCCTTCTCGAGCATCTTTGTTTCAAAAATGCCAGTTGCGGCATCAAAGTTGAAACGTTTCTTGGCCAATTCAGGCTGGCTTTGCAATGTTTCGATAAAGAACGACAAAGCACCAACGTTTTGTGCAACCTTGTTAAACGAAGAGTTAAGTTCCTCTTGCGATTTACCATCCGTTCCTGCACTAAAGTCCTTGACCAGACCACGCGTAAAATTAACCGCCTCGAGCGCGACATCTTGGTCCAAGATCGCTAGTGCTCCACCAATTTGAGCGAGCACACCATCGACAGGGCCGAGAATTGTTGTATTTGAAGGATCGCGAAAATGTTCGTCGAGTGCCTTTTCTGCTTGCTTGAGGCTCAGTTGCATTTCACCAACCAACGCCGCCATGGTTTGACGTTGTTGAGCCTCGCGCGAAATTTCACCGATCCAAGATGCTTGCGCCTCTGGCACCTCACCACTCACAACAGATAACAATCGTGCACAGATTTCATCCGCACGTGCTGAGAAATTGGCAGGCAGATGAGTAATTTGCTCCAGCGAGTTCTCGACGAAAAGTAAGCACGTCGCAAGTTCCAAGCCCATGCGCTCTTGGTCTTTTGCCTTCACTGCATGTCCTGCGATCCCGTTCAACTCACGCAATAACTTCGACAACGGTGGCGTGTGAAGATTTTCTGCAGTCCCGACCAGATCCTTAACTTTCTGTTTGAACTTATCGACGACTGAGGCGTCGCCATTGGAAATGCGTCCCCAAAGATTTTTTACACTCGACAATTGCTCTTTTGCGGAAGCAAGTGTCTGCGGCGAAATTAAACCATAACGTTTTTGATCGTAATCATATGGCACGTGATTGTCGAGCTGGTATGCCTTGCGAATTTGAGCGACGAAAGCACTCGGCTCTTTAACTTGTGCGATAAAGAACAATGCATCACGCAACAAACGCTCAGGGACACTTGTATTCCCTTCGACCAGACGACGAATTTGTAGGTTAATTCGCCCCCAAATTTGTTTTACATGACGTTCATCACGCTTATCGAATTGTCCGCTTGATTCGGCGAACGCTCTCATCACCAACCAAAATGCTTTGGTTTGTGATGTTGTCTGTGCTTGTTCAATTTCACGAATTAAGGCGCCCATCTGCATTGCTGCATCTTGCTGGGCGTCAGCATTCTTGCTAGTCAATACAGTCAACAAAAGCTTTTCGAAACGTAAGCGAATCGCGCTGTAATTAATTTCCTGCGGGGCGGCCGCCAAGGCTAGCTCAGGAATTTTTTCTTGAACAGAAAGCGCTGGAAAAAATAAATCCGCCGGATGAATACGTTCTGCACCTTTTAATTCCAGCAAAGCACGGTACTCTGGGAACAAACGCACAGGCTGTTGCGGATTACCCGATAACAAATCCTCCAAATATCGCATGACAGCATAAAATGCTTCTGTCATTTTCGCCACGACAGCTGCGCTTAATTCGAGTTTGGAATTTTGAACGCGCTCGATCAACTCTTCGACCGTTTCGGTGACGATCGCCACACCTTCGACTTCAACGATTTGTAACGCACCGTGAGCTTGGTGCAAATATGTTTTTGCTTGCAATAACGACGTTGCCTGCGCATCGGCTTCTTGAACCAATGCCTCATTGAGCAACTTACCAGCACTCGTTAGTGCTTCTTTTAATTCGGTCATCACCCACGACAAAGGAGCAATGTCGAATTGCTCTTGGCCGTATTCTGACGACGTAGAAGAACCTGATGTCATTCTTTATCCCCACATACTCTTCTAGCAAGATCTAGTGTCTCGCCTCGCTATTTTGTTCTGATCGCACCGCAGTGCGATCAGGCATGTATCATCAGGCAGTAACCCGGAAACGAGATACGGAGTTTTTCAATTCTTCCGCTAATTTCGCCAAGTCTTTAATGGACATAGAAGTTTGTTGCGTACCGTTCTGAGTTTTTTCGGTAATCGTCAAAATGTGTTCGATATTTTGAGCAACGCCGTTCGCAGATGTCGCTTGCTGTTCGGTCGAGAGGGAAATACCTTGAATCAGTTCCGCAAGACGGTTTGAAACGCTACGAATTTCAGACAACGCAGTACCCGCAGCGTCGGAGAGTTTGGCTCCTTCCACAACCCCCTGTGTTGATTTTTCCATCGCGGCAACCGCATCGTGCGTATCCGTTTGAATCGTACGAACCAAAGCACCAATCTGCTTCGTCGCTTCAGCTGAACGTTCCGCAAGACGCTGAACCTCTTCCGCAACAACTGAGAAGCCTCGCCCCGCTTCACCCGCAGATGCCGCTTGAATCGCTGCATTCAACGCCAAAACGTTGGTCTGTTCGGTAATGTCAGAAATCAATTCTGTGATCTCACCAATCTCTTGTGAAGATTCACCGAGACGTTTAATACGCTTAGAAGTTTCTTGGATCTGTTCACGAATCTCGTTCATGCCCTTGATCGTGTTCTCTACCGCCAAGGCTCCTTGTTCCGCAGCAGCAACCGACTGACGCGCAACCTCTGCAGATTCATTCGCAGAGCGAGAAACTTCTGTAATGTCGTTTGCCATCGTGGTAATCGCTTTACCCGCATCAACGATCTCACGTGCTTGTTGATGAGACGCTTCCAACAATTCATCAGAAATACTTTGCGCTTGTGCTGACGCATTCGTAACCTGAACCGCAGTCGTCGTAACACGACCTACCAGACCACGCAACTCTTCCACCGTGTAATTAACGGAGTCGGCGATCGCACCAGTAATATCTTCAGAAACCGTCGCTTGCACAGTCAAGTCACCGTCCGCAACTTCCTGCAATTCGTTCATCAAACGCAAAATCGCAGCTTGGTTCTGTTCGTTAATAGCGTTCGCTTGCTCTTCTTGTTTCTGCGCCAATTGCATTTGCATGTCGGCCTCGATACGACGTTGGTTCGCTTCTTTAGTACGGTTACGACTGTCTTGCAAGAGAACGACCGCAATACCAGCTGCAGAAACCAGCGCTAAGGCTGCGGACAACATCAACAACCAGAAAGAAATATTGAACGAGTCTTGCTGTTGTACATAGGTTTTTTCCAGAGCGGAAATTTTTTGCTTCAGATCTTCGTTTTCATTAAAGATAATTTGTTCCGCGCCTTTCGCGCCAGTGAACGAGTCGAGTTTGACAAGAATGTTATCAACGTTCTTCTTATAGTCCGTAAATACTTTTTGCAGTTCGGTGATTTTCGCGCGCGTTGCTGGTTCTTTAGTTGCTTGTAATTTGAGAACCTCACTACCGTTCAAGAAACCTTCGACCAAATCGTAGTAGGTATTCGCATCTTTACCGAGCAAGAACGCCTTATCTGCATTAATTGTGTCGGTTGCCATAAATTCCGCCGCGCTTCGAGCCAAGCGCTGCGTCAACATCACCAGCTGTCCCGCCGCGAAAATCGCTTGCGGTGAAGCACCACCCTGAACCTTTTGGGATTGAATTTCGTCTGACAAAGAAGCCAAAGGTGTAGACAGTACGTTCATACTCTCCAAGTCTTCACGGAAAGCATTCAACTCCTTTTGTGTTTTCAGAATCGTGGTCGCAGCTTTATTTGAGTTATCCCATGCTTTTTTTGTTTTTTCCAAAACGGGCAACAAGGAAGAACTTGCTTTGGATACGGAACGACCGTTGTACTGACCACCATTGATCAGAACGTCCAAGTTTGAATTAATCACTTTCTGACTATCTGACAACTGTGCGAACGCGATCGGCTTACCGTAAATAGCATTCGGCGCTGCTTTACCAATACGTTGTGAGTGCATCAGAATCTCACCCGAAATCTGCGCTTGAGTGGAAATCAATTCAGACTGTTTCGCGTTCAACCAAACGAACACCGCGCTCAGTAACAAGGTGGTACCCATCGCGATCAGTAAATAACGAATCTGACGTTGCAGGGACAGATGTCCGATCAACGGCAAACGAATATCGCGTCCTTTTTCAATCGCATCACCGATTAAGGTCGCATCCACACGATTGATCGTGCTGTCTTCTAAAGGAATTTCCTCACTCGGCTTCTCGAGGTCACTGAGTGAACTCGCCTCTTGTTCGGAGACCATACGCACATTTTGCGCTTCTTCGATGGCCAATTCAGATGGGATAGCGGCATCCGCAACAGGCTCCATCGCAACTTCCGAAGGTTTGTTCGCAAAGTCCAGATCCTGAACTTCTTGATCCTCTGTCGACTGTGTTTGATTATTCAATGCCATTACTAACTCTCCTAAACGATTGAAAAGCTACGCTTTTTCTATTTTGTTTTTCTTGCCAAACTACTTATTACAATTCAATTTCTTACAAACCAATATGCAGAAAGTCTTGATCTTGCACTAGTAGCGCAAGACTGAGCTGCCACCAATCATTACCATCCGCATCAACAAACCGGTTGAGCAACCAAGGTTTCCCCGAAGCTGCATCATCAGCCTCAATCAACTGCATGTCATCGACATTACGTAACCCGAGCACCTTCGTCACCAACAAACCACTATTGAAAGAAAGCGCATTGGAAAAAGCAAGGACACGACAGGAAGATTCAACTGCTGTGGGCTCGCCGCCGCCAAAGCGAGAAAAATCGATGACACTCGTTAAGCTACCCCGGACATTTGACACACCGAGATACCAATCTTTGGTCAAAGGGACTTTCGTCATATTTCCCGCGGCAACAATCTCACCGGCCTCTTTAAGATCGATCAAATAACGCCCTTTGCCGATCAAAACGCCTAATTGATTAGCTCGGGTTAGCGAACCGGCTTTAGCAGCCTGCATGCGCTCCATCAACTGTGCTTGGAAGTCACGCAAACGAGCACGGCGCCCTAAGGCATTCACCTTGGGCGCAGCGACTTCGCTCGTGTTTTCGTCTCGAAGTTTATCTGTCATAAACTAGACCATTTAACCAAGGGCAGCGATTTTTGCCAACAACTCTTGCGGATCAATTGGCTTCACCAAGTAATCGCGCGCACCTTGGCGCAAGCCCCAGATACGGTCAGTTTCTTGGTTTTTGCTGGTGCAAATAATGACTGGGACATCTTGAGTTTCTGGATCGCGTGAAATCGCACGCGTGATTTGGAAACCATTTTGACCCGGCATTACCACATCCATCAAAATTAATTGAGGCTTATCCGCTTTGATCTTGAGCAAAGCATCTTCACCATTCTCTGCCGTCGACACAGAAAAGCCATTCTTCACCAAAATATCAGTCAAGAAGTAACGTTCAGTCGGGGAATCATCAACGATGAGAATCTTTTGTATTGCCATTTTCTACCTCAAAAAATAAAACTACGTTAATTAGCTACTACGGTCGAAGTGTACTTTCTGACCGTTTTCAATAGGCTATCTTTTGTAAAGGGTTTTGTGAGATATTCCTCTGATCCGACCATAGCACCACGGGCACGATCGAACAATCCATCTTTCGACGAAAGCATGATCACTGGCGTATCTCGAAATTTCGCGCTCTTTTTAATCAATGCACAGGTCTGATAGCCATCAAGTCGTGGCATTAAGATATCGCAAAAGATCAAGTGCGGATGCGTATCATTGATTTTGGCCAAAGCATCGAAGCCGTCCTCCGCTAATACGACCTTATAGCCAACCTGCCCAAGAAAAATTTCTGCTGATCTTCGAATCGTGCTGCTATCGTCGATCACCATTATTCTCAAATTTTCATTACCTGTTGTCGTTGACATGAATCTATCTCGGAGTAAAAAGAATAGTTACCACACTGCACTGTAACAAAATTTATCAAGCTTGCACCAATTTTTTAAGTGATTCTTCACTACGAAACAACATTTCGGAATGTTATTGAGATCATTGAGGTTTTGCGCCGAATCTCGAAGCTCGATCTCAAAATAAAAACGTTTTTATTTTAATAACCAAAATTTACAAGGGAACCATATCAAAATCTTCTTTTCTTGCACCACATTCTGGACAAGACCAGTTAAGTGGCACATCCTCCCACTTCGTCCCTGGAGGGATACCATCTTCTGGCATACCTTTTTCCTCATCGTAAATCCAACCACAAATCAAACACATCATCGATTTGAATTCCACAATTACCATTCCTTTTCGTTAACGACTTTAAAAAACCATTCAGATAAAATTTGCGCGTTTATAAACGCTTATAATCTTGCCTTGTACAAGCGCATGTCGATCAATCTGAACGAATTTTGCTAGGATAAACAAAGTTCGAATTTTGATCTATAGATTAAAGCAGCAGTCTTACATACCATCGCCTCAGTTAGCCACAAATTGACCGAGACATTCAACACGATCGTCTTGAGAGACCAAGAACTAGCTTTCAAAAATCGTCTTTTACACGTAACTTTCACGAATTCGACCAAATTATCCAACTCACCTCACTACCGAGGCCAACCTCTAAAAATACACACTAGTAAATAGAAAACTTCCTTGGATCAAATTACCATGTCAAACAACGAATTATTGTTTCAACGCGCCCAAAAAACCACACCCGGAGGCGTCAATTCACCCGTCCGCGCCTTTAAATCAGTCGGCGGAACACCTCGCTTTATCGAACGGGCTCAAGGTCCTCACTTTTGGGATGCCGATGGCAAACAGTACATTGACTACATAGGATCGTGGGGACCAGCCATCCTAGGGCATGCTCACCCACAGGTAATCGACGCAGTGCAAAAAGCCGCAGCAAACGGCCTCAGCTTCGGCGCACCAACCGAGGGAGAGATTCTCATGGCCGAAGAAATCTGCAAACTAGTTCCATCGATCGAACAAGTGCGATTGGTTTCGAGTGGTACCGAGGCCACGATGAGCGCGTTGCGCCTTGCCCGCGGCGCTACAAAGCGCGACAAGATCATTAAGTTCGAAGGTTGCTATCATGGGCACGCGGATGCCTTACTGGTCAAAGCTGGCAGCGGCCTACTCACTTTTGGCAATCCAACTTCGGCAGGCGTTCCAGAGGATTTCACCAAGCATACGCTAGTCCTTGACTATAACAATTGCGAACAGCTCCAAGACGCCTTTGCAAAGTACAGTGACGAGATTGCCTGCGTCATCGTTGAACCAGTAGCTGGCAACATGAATCTGATCAAAGCAAGCTCAGACTTCCTTAAAACGATGCGTGACCTATGCGATCAGCATGGAAGTATTTTGATTTTTGATGAAGTGATGTGTGGCTTCCGTGTTGCTCTCGGTGGCGCGCAAAGCGTATATGAAATTACGCCAGATCTTACAGCACTTGGGAAAGTGATCGGCGGGGGCTTACCCGTAGCTGCTTTTGGTGGACGCGCTGAAATCATGAAACACCTTGCCCCTTTAGGTGGCGTCTATCAAGCCGGCACACTTTCAGGCAACCCAGTCGCCGTTGCCGCTGGATTAACAACATTAAAGTTAATTCAACAAGCTGATTTTTACGAAACCCTTACAAGTCAGACAAGCAAATTAACTGCTGGATTTAACGCAATTGCAAGCAAACTGGGAGTTGAGATGTGTGCCGATTCCATCGGTGGCATGTTTGGCATTTACTTCACCAAAACAATCCCCACTAGCTACGCCGAAATGATGCAAGCAAACAATGCTTCTTTTAACAAATTCTTCCATTTCATGCTCGACGCCGGTGTGTACTTAGCACCATCCGCATTCGAGGCTGGCTTCGTATCAATCACCCATACCGATGAAATCATTCAGCAAACGCTCACCGCAGCTGAAATATCACTCTCCCAATTAGCCTAACAAGCTCCAGGACTCTTCTAATTCACTGATTCGGCGCCCTACTTTTATGTAGTGGCGCCGAATTTTCTTGTCACAAGCAAATCAAGAATAAAAAAAACACGTCAATCATTCGGTCGATACACAAAAGCATCAAAAGTAGTCACAATTTGCAATAACTTGCCATAACTCACTTACATGTAAACGATCACTTACACGTCAAATTCGTGTAAAAATCACTCAAATAAGCTTCAATCGTGTAAGAAGTGATGGGTGGCATGAAGCTTGCTATTGCCAATTGTAATTTCGCAAATGAATGTTCGAATTACCAATTCAAAAAAAACAAATTCTGTGAATTTTTGCAAAATTCTTATGATTAGCTTTAGAACATGCTTTAATTGTCGATAATTCATCTATACCATCCTCTAAAGAGTAAAAAGAAACCATGCACATCAAACTAAAACAAATAAGCTTGGCGATTAGCCTGCTGTCTCTGTCGGTTGCTGCTGGCGCACAAGTACAAACCCTCAAGGAAGTTACCCAAAAGGCCGTTTCAAGTAATCCTGAGGTTTTAGCTAAATGGCATACTTTCCAATCCACGGCATCGAGCCGTGATGCGGCGAGTGGCGCTTACCTACCAAGTGTCAATCTAAATGCCGATGCTGGGCGAGACACGAGAGACAACCGCCTTGGTAAGAATGAGTTAAATCGTACGTCAACGAGTTTGAGTCTCAATCAAATGCTCTTCGATGGCTTCTTAACTCGCAATCAAGTAAAACAACTTGATCACCTCAAGCAGGTTCGTCTCTATGAGCTGTTTGACACATCTGAGAATATCACTCTCGAGGTTGTTCGAGCCTACTCAGACGTGATTCGTTATAGAAAGCTCGTCAGCCTATCCGAAGATAACTACGTTCGCCATCGTGCTGTGTTTGAACAAATTCAAGCAAAAGCAAAGGCTGGCGTAGGTCGCCGTGTTGATCTCGAGCAGATTTCCGGTCGTCTCGCTCTCGCCGAGGCAAACTTGATCACTGAAACATCCAACTTGCATGACGTCAGTGCACGTTTTCAACGTTTAGTGGGTGTCATGCCAGGTAAAGACTTGGAGTCACTCACTATGCTGACTTCAAACTTGCCTGGCGATATCGTCAACGCGCTGAATTCCGCCTATGGAAATCATCCTGGCTTGCTCGCATCGATGGAAAATATTGCAGCAGTCAATAGTGGGCTCCAAGCGCGCCGCTCCGCATTTCAGCCGCGTGTAGACCTTCGTGCAAGAGCCGAGCGTGGCAACAACATCGACTATGTTTCCGGTCGCACAAACAACAATACCGCTGAAGTCGTCATGACATGGAATCTCTTCAACGGTGGTAGCGACAAAGCAAAGACGCAAGAAGCTGCCGACCAGGTAAATGTAGCGAAGGATTTACGTGACAAGACCTGTCGCGATATCCGCCAAACATTGTCAATCGCATTCAACGACACCCGCAAACTAACCGACCAGCTCGGCTTTTTAGACCAACATCAATTGTCGATTGAGAAAGCGCGCGATGCTTACCGTCAGCAATTCGAAATTGGTCAGCGCTCCCTGCTCGACCTGCTTGATACTGAAAACGAGCTTTTCCAAGCGAAACGTGCTTTTGCGAATGCCGAAATCGACCTGTACATGTCCTACGCCCGCACTCATGCAGGCATCGGTCAACTGCAATCAACACTAGGCTTGGAAAATGTACTGACCAAAGGTGAAAAGAATCGCGATAAATCAGAATTAGCCGATTATTCTGCGGCCTGTCCAGCAGAAGCCCCCAATTTGTACGTCGCCAACAAAGACAGCCTCAATCAACGCGCATTAGAGATGGTGGGCTCACTCGCCGCACCTGACAAAGGAAATCCTGTTGTAGCTCCAGAGCCAGTTACGACAACACCAGTCGCACCAGGCAATGCTCCTAGTGCAAGTCAAATTGCGGCGGCAAGAACCAGTATTTTGAACGCATTGAAAGGCTGGCGCGAAGCATGGATTAGTATGGAACCGGAGCGTTACTTCTCCTTCTACAGTGAGAAATACACTTCACGTGAATCTTGGCGTGCAGCTCGTCGGGCGCGATTGATGGGAGCGCAAAAAATCACGCTCGATCTCAGTGATATCAAGTTCTCGATGCAAGATGCAACGCATGCTGTTTCGACTTTCCATCAGACTTACAAATCAAGTTCGTATCAAGACGAATTAGAAAAAACGATCTATTGGGAATACATCAAAGGCAAATGGCAGATCGTGAATGAAACCGTTTCTGGCCCTAATGCCCGTCAATGGTAATTTGAGGTGACTCAGTAAAAGCCCACGCGATTTGACGTGGGCTTTTTTTTAGTTGATTCAAACCAACAAAAACAACATGATGAATACATTGCATAGGGAAAATTCTTGTAGAATGGGTCGACTCAAAGTCGCACTGCCAAACCCACAGACACGACCATCCCCTGCACCGGAAACAGCCATTCATGTTGAGCCATCAGCACATCGCCAAAAGATTTCCGAGCGGGATTTTGTTGATCATCCTACTCAGCATCCATTTAGTTGTCCTCTCAGCGCTCAATCTTGACCGATTACGTGTCTCGTTCAAGCAGCTTGGTGGAAACGAACAAACATTTAATGAATGGGCGAATTTGATCGCGGCACTCAATGACCAAGCAACCGATACCAAGATCCAGCGCATCAATGCTTTTTTCAATAAGAAATTGGTTTATTTCGAAGACACCGAGATTTGGGGGCAATCTGATTATTGGGCAACACCACTCGAAAGTCTCGCAAAGGGTAAAGCCGATTGTGAGGACTACGTAATCGCGAAGTATTTCAGTCTTAGAAATCTAAATATTCCCGACTCACAACTCCGTTTGGTATATGTAAAAGCAAAAATTGGTGGTCCCAATAGCAGCGTCCAACAAGCGCATATGGTCCTAGCGTATTACCCAAACCTTGATGGAGAACCGCTGATTCTTGACAATCTCATTTCCGACATTCGGCCAGCGTCACGCCGAACCGATTTGAGCCCAGTGTTCAGCTTTAATAGTCAAGGGGTATTCGCTGGTGTTGCCGTCAACGCGCAATTAGGGCCCGGCGGTACCGGCCGACTATCGAGATGGCAAGAGCTGCTTGATAAGGCTCGAAAAGAAGGTTTTGAGTAAACAAAAGTTAGTGCCAAGATATAAAACAATTCGCTTAAATTTAGCAACTGAGGAATCTACCATGTCTATGTACCGACAACTCTGGCTAGCAATTGCGTTAAGCACCTTGCTTGCGCTCGCGGGCAGCCTGTTCGCGTCGATTATGAGCTCCCGAGCCTATCTCAACGAACAGCTCAAGATGAAAAATACCGATAACGCGACAGTGCTCGCCCTTTCACTCAGTCAAAAAAATGTCGATGCGACTGAGCTTGAATTGATCGTCGCATCCCTATTTGATAACGGCCATTATCAATCAATTCGAATTACCGATCCAAAAGGAAAATTGATCGTTGAACGGGTGGCTAGCACTGAACAGAGTCGTGTACCGGCTTGGTTCATGAGTTTGCTGCCAATCGAATCTCCACCTGGTGTGGCGCAAATTAGCAATGGTTGGATGCAAGTTGGAACCATCTCTATCGTGTCTCAGACCGGCAATGCTTATCAGACACTGTGGGCCTCTACAAGAGAGATGATCCTTGCTCTGGCACTTTCAGGGATACTCGCGTCCTATCTCGGATCTCTCATCATACGACGCCTAAAACGCCCACTGCGCGATGTAATTGAGCAAGCTAAGGCAATGGTAGAACGTCGATTCATCACCATCGAAGAATCGAAGGTGCCCGAATTAAAACAACTGAGCATCGCGATGAATTCGACCACGAGTCTATTAAAGGCGATGTTCGCGGAAGAAGCCGAACGCCTTGAACAACTTCGTCGCCAAGCCAATACGGATACAGTTTCCGGACTCTACAATCGAAGTAATTTCCTCGCTCAATTGCAGATCACGGTAGAAGAAGAAAATGCACCTCCTGGTAGCCTCATTCTCATTCGCCTCAGTGGCTTAATCGAAGCCAACCGCGTCATTGGTCGCATCAAGACTGATGCCCTCCTCCGCAACTTAGGACAAACCCTCAATGTATTTCAAAATGAATTGCCAGATGGATTTGCTGCACGACTCAACGGTACTGATTTCGCGCTGTTGAGTCGTCAAACAGCCATTGACGACATCGCTCAATCACTCACTCAACAAGTTATCCAACAATTTGCAGACACTGGCGCCGAGGTTCAAGTCTTTATCGGCTATGGAACCTTTGAATATGGGATCTCCCCGAGCATCTTGTTGTCTCAGGTCGATGCCGCAGTAGCCTCCGCAGAGGCGAGCAAACAAAGTAGCGTCTTTAAAGCAGCTCCATTGAACATCGAGCATGCACCAAAATCCTTGGAAGAATGGAGCAAACTCATTCAACGTGCAATCGATCAAAACTGGGTTCGTTTAGATTATTTCCCCGTCATCGATCAAGCGCGCCAAATCATTCATCGTGAAGCGGCTCTGCGATTGATGTTTGGCGGAGAATGGTTCCCTGCTGGTCGCTTCTTGCCCATTGCTGAAAGGTTGGGATTGACGAGTCAGCTTGATTTGATCGCCGTAAAATTAGCGCTACAAGAGATTCAAAGTAGCGGAAATACTGAACAGGTTTCTGTGAACATATCGTCGCGCTCAATTAACGATAATGATTTCCGTGAACAGCTCAAGATCATGCTTAACGCCAAGCCAGAGTCTAGTCGTTTATTGTGGATGGAGATTCCCGAAGTTGGCGCGTTTGCCAATATCGATACCTTCCGTAACTTCCATCAAGCAATCAGAAAATGCGGCTGCAAAATTGGACTCGAACATTTCGGCCGTCATCTCGAACAAATCAACGTGATGCACGATTTAAATTTAGATTTCGTAAAATTTGACGTTAGCTTTATTCGTAATGTCGAGAACGTTCCAGCAAATCAAGAATTCTTACGAGGTGCAGCGGGAATCCTGCATCGCATGAATCTCATCGTGTTTGGCGAAGGTGTTTCAAGCGAAGAAGAATTCAATTCTCTCAGCCGACTCAATCTTGATGGTTTGACTGGTCCCTATATTGGAAAAATCATTAAGGCTTAGATTCTTAAGCATCAAAAAAGGAACAAAAAAAGAGGCGCTAAATGCGCCTCCTTTTTTGTTAACCTCGCCCAGATATTTAAATATTCAAAGACTCCAATATGCAAACACAAACATTAACGAATAAAAACCATACAAAGCTTTTACGCGAGGCGTTTATTTCAAAGCCTCGCGTAATCGCTTAGTTCATAAACTCGACTGTGATTCTTAATGCAAAGAGGGGGCAAGCAGCCCTCCTCTAGTCAAATTAGTCAGTAACAAGTTTTCCTTTAGAAATCAAATCGTTAATCACTTGCAGATCGGTTGTGAAGCCAGACGTCAAATTAACGCCAGCGAACACAATTTGTTGCACGCTATTGTTGGTCACATCGGTGAACGTTCCACCAACAGCATGTCCAGCGGTGAACGCGCCGGTCGCACTGATGAAGGCCGTGGTGTTGGTACCATTCCAGCTGAAGTGAATAAACTTATCAAGTGTTGCTGCACTTTCACCAGACAAGAGATCACGCAGATCCAGACGATCACCACCAGATGCATATGTCCCGGTCGCAAAATCTGAGATCGTATCGATGGCTTGCGCTGCGTTAGTACCATTATCGTTCAAGGACCATTTGAACGTATCGGCACCTGCACTGCCAGTCAAGCTATCGCTACCTTGACCACCGATCAATACATCGTTGCCGCCGTTACCAACCAAAGTATCATTACCCGCGCCACCAGACATCCAATCGTTATTAGCACCACCGTTCAAGGTGTTGGCATTATTTGGTGTAGCTACCAAACCGACGTTATTACCATAGACATAATCATATCCATCAGCCCCCATTCCAGAGAGGATGGTGAACGTCACGTTTGCACTTGTTGAGCTAGCCGTACTTGCATTTGGCTCTGTCGCCACTGCTGTGACACCCAGAGTCAAATCACCGCTATAAGTCGATAACAGTTGCAGTTTGGCGGATGCCAACTCTGCGCCTGGTACGGTAACACTTCCGCCGACCACAGTAAATCCAGATGGATGAGCTGCCGTGATAATGTTTGCACCAGCCGGCAAGTTCGTGAATGTGTAACTCAAGACTTCAGATCCATCCGTGTCACTTAATGCACCTGATACATAGCTAGACAAGGCAATTTCTGTCCTTGTTCCGGACACTGCGTTACCTGCCAACATACCCTGCATTTCAGTCAATGTGATGTTATCGATCATTGCACCACGACCACTCGAATTGTACTGAATAGGATCAGTAACGATTCTGATCTGTTGAGATGCGCCGGTACCCACGAAACTAAAGTGCAGGTTCTCCCAATTGAGTGCATCGTTTGGACTGCTGCTTGCGTAGCTTGCCACTTTAACGCCATCAACATAGACCGTCATGCGGGTAAAGTCAGTTGAGAACCCATTACGTCCAGCATAATACAGAGACAAGTCATAAACATGACCTGCAACTGTTGTCACATTTCGTGAAATACCTAAGGTCTGGATCAGCGCGCCTGCTGCATCTGCGTTGTTCAATTCCAACCAGTTCGTACCGCCGCCTGGAGCGCCTGTTGCGATCGTGTAGCCAGTACCGTTTTGACCCGTGATCGTATCGCCGGCTGACCAGATTTCGAAGGAGTTCGTACCACCAGCGAAGTTATCTGGCGTATCAACACGAGTCCATCCACTCAAAGTTGTGGTTGTTGTGTATGCAGTCGAGGTTGTGTTCGGATTCAAAGTCGTTTGAGCAATTCCGGTATCTGCAGCCTCCCAAGACGTTGTGAACAAAGTCGCTTTAGTAAAGTTGGTTGTCGAAACTGTAGGTGTGTCCGCCACAGGTTTCACGTCGACCGTCAAAGTCGCTGTAGAACTCGTGTGACCGGCAGCATCAACACCTTGATACGTAAATGTCGCGTAATCGTTCTTCAAGTTACCAACACCAGCACTAGCAAAACTGCTGTCGCCCGACTGATTTGCAGCGGGCACAAAGCGTAAGCTGTTGGAACCAATCTGCGCCTGTGTCAACGTCGTTGTGCCTGCAACGACAGCAACCCAAGATGCGCCATTAAAGAATTGCAAGGTTCCGTTCGCTGGCAAAGACATGATCTTCACACTGAGCGTGTCACCTGCATTCGCATCAGTAATTCCGAAATCATTCCAGCCAAACAGATACGTACCACCAATGACACTACCGGCACCAGTAATTACTGAAGCTGCATCCTCATTAATATAGACTGAGCCATTCGCAGCAACTGGTGCAAAATCGTTGTCAGTAATCGTTGCTGTACCCAAGGCCGAAGCATTAGTCGTTGTTCCCGCGGTGCGGGTTGCTGTTAATGTGAAGGTCTCAGACGTTTCGATCAGAGTATCCTCAACGATCGGCGTCCGTACCAAGACACTGGTCGCACCAGCAGCAATCGTCGCTGTCGTTGCGTTAGTCCAGTTCAAACCACCGTCGGTCGATACCTGCAAGTTAGTCGCTGTGCCACTGCCGTAGTCCGTACCTGTGCCGGTCGCGGTGCCGTTGGCCAAGGCTAAGCTGACGGTCGTTGCGGTCGTCGATGCATTGTTCAAGCTGATTGTGAATTGTGCAAAGCCCGCACTTTCTGCAACCGTTGGGCTGGAAACTGACAAGGTCGGTGTGTCGTTGTCCGTACCACCTGTGCCCGTACCATCATCTCTGATCGTACCGACACCAAGGTTGTCGGCAATCGTCGCATTCGTCGGTGTCACCAAATTCACGTTGAAGGTTTCTGCGCCTTCAAAGATCGCTGGCGCATCGTTGGCGATATTGACTGTAATCGTCTGCGTCGTCACACCTGGAGCAAACGTCAAAGTGCCTGTCGTGCTAGTGTAATCACTACCCGCTGTCGCCGTACCATTGCTGGTGTTGTAACCCACTGTGACTGTCTGACCAGAGGCCGCCGACAAGGTCACCGTGAAGGTCGCTGTACCTGCTGCTTCATTGACAGTGATGTCATTGATGCTCAGGCTTGGTGTTGCGTCATTGTCCGTGATCGTCGCAGTTCCTACCGCCGATGCATTGGTCGTCGTGCCTGCCGTGCGCGTTGCCGTCAAGGTGAAGGTTTCGTCGATCTCATCCAAGGTATCTTCTGTGATCGGCGTCCGTACCAAGACACTGGTCGCACCAGCAGCAATCGTCGCTGTCGTTGCGTTAGTCCAGTTCAAACCACCGTCGGTCGATACCTGCAAGTTAGTCGCTGTGCCACTGCCGTAGTCCGTACCTGTGCCGGTCGCGGTGCCGTTGGCCAAGGCTAAGCTGACGGTCGTTGCGGTCGTCGATGCATTGTTCAAGCTGATTGTGAATTGTGCAAAGCCCGCACTTTCTGCAACCGTTGGGCTGGAAACTGACAAGGTCGGTGTGTCGTTGTCCGTACCACCTGTGCCCGTACCATCATCTCTGATCGTACCGACACCAAGGTTGTCGGCAATCGTCGCATTCGTCGGTGTCACCAAATTCACGTTGAAGGTTTCTGCGCCTTCAAAGATCGCTGGCGCATCGTTCGCGATATTCACCGTAATTGTCTGCGTGGTCACCCCTGGAGCAAACGTCAAAGTGCCTGTCGTGCTAGTGTAATCACTACCCGCCGTCGCCGTACCGTTGCTGGTGTTGTAACCCACTGTGACTGTCTGACCAGAGGCCGCCGACAAGGTCACCGTGAAGGTCGCTGTACCTGCTGCTTCATTGACAGTGATGTCATTGATGCTCAGGCTTGGTGTTGCGTCATTGTCCGTGATCGTCGCAGTTCCTACCGCCGATGCATTGGTCGTCGTGCCTGCCGTGCGCGTTGCCGTCAAGGTGAAGGTTTCGTCGATCTCATCCAAGGTATCTTCTGTGATCGGCGTCCGTACCAAGACACTGGTCGCACCAGCAGCAATCGTCGCTGTCGTTGCGTTAGTCCAGTTCAAACCACCGTCGGTCGATACCTGCAAGTTAGTCGCTGTGCCACTGCCGTAGTCCGTACCTGTGCCGGTCGCGGTGCCGTTGGCCAAGGCTAAGCTGACGGTCGTTGCGGTCGTCGATGCATTGTTCAAGCTGATTGTGAATTGTGCAAAGCCCGCACTTTCTGCAACCGTTGGGCTGGAAACTGACAAGGTCGGTGTGTCGTTGTCCGTACCACCTGTGCCCGTACCATCATCTCTGATCGTACCGACACCAAGGTTGTCGGCAATCGTCGCATTCGTCGGTGTCACCAAATTCACGTTGAAGGTTTCTGCGCCTTCAAAGATCGCTGGCGCATCGTTCGCGATATTCACCGTAATTGTCTGCGTGGTCACCCCTGGAGCAAACGTCAAAGTGCCTGTCGTGCTAGTGTAATCACTACCCGCCGTCGCCGTACCGTTGCTGGTGTTGTAACCCACTGTGACTGTCTGACCAGAGGCCGCCGACAAGGTCACCGTGAAGGTCGCTGTACCTGCTGCTTCATTGACAGTGATGTCATTGATGCTCAGGCTTGGTGTTGCGTCATTGTCCGTGATCGTCGCAGTTCCTACCGCCGATGCATTGGTCGTCGTGCCTGCCGTGCGCGTTGCCGTCAAGGTGAAGGTTTCGTCGATCTCATCCAAGGTATCTTCTGTGATCGGCGTCCGTACCAAGACACTGGTCGCACCAGCAGCAATCGTCGCTGTCGTTGCGTTAGTCCAGTTCAAACCACCGTCGGTCGATACCTGCAAGTTAGTCGCTGTGCCACTGCCGTAGTCCGTACCTGTGCCGGTCGCGGTGCCGTTGGCCAAGGCTAAGCTGACGGTCGTTGCGGTCGTCGATGCATTGTTCAAGCTGATTGTGAATTGTGCAAAGCCCGCACTTTCTGCAACCGTTGGGCTGGAAACTGACAAGGTCGGTGTGTCGTTGTCCGTACCACCTGTGCCCGTACCATCATCTCTGATCGTACCGACACCAAGGTTGTCGGCAATCGTCGCATTCGTCGGTGTCACCAAATTCACGTTGAAGGTTTCTGCGCCTTCAAAGATCGCTGGCGCATCGTTCGCGATATTCACCGTAATTGTCTGCGTGGTCACCCCTGGAGCAAACGTCAAAGTGCCTGTCGTGCTAGTGTAATCACTACCCGCCGTCGCCGTACCGTTGCTGGTGTTGTAACCCACTGTGACTGTCTGACCAGAGGCCGCCGACAAGGTCACCGTGAAGGTCGCTGTACCTGCTGCTTCATTGACAGTGATGTCATTGATGCTCAGGCTTGGTGTTGCGTCATTGTCCGTGATCGTCGCAGTTCCTACCGCCGATGCATTGGTCGTCGTGCCTGCCGTGCGCGTTGCCGTCAAGGTGAAGGTTTCGTCGATCTCATCCAAGGTATCTTCTGTGATCGGCGTCCGTACCAAGACACTGGTCGCACCAGCAGCAATCGTCGCTGTCGTTGCGTTAGTCCAGTTCAAACCACCGTCGGTCGATACCTGCAAGTTAGTCGCTGTGCCACTGCCGTAGTCCGTACCTGTGCCGGTCGCGGTGCCGTTGGCCAAGGCTAAGCTGACGGTCGTTGCGGTCGTCGATGCATTGTTCAAGCTGATTGTGAATTGTGCAAAGCCCGCACTTTCTGCAACCGTTGGGCTGGAAACTGACAAGGTCGGTGTGTCGTTGTCCGTACCACCTGTGCCCGTACCATCATCTCTGATCGTACCGACACCAAGGTTGTCGGCAATCGTCGCATTCGTCGGTGTCACCAAATTCACGTTGAAGGTTTCTGCGCCTTCAAAGATCGCTGGCGCATCGTTCGCGATATTCACCGTAATTGTCTGCGTGGTCACCCCTGGAGCAAACGTCAAAGTGCCTGTCGTGCTAGTGTAATCACTACCCGCCGTCGCCGTACCGTTGCTGGTGTTGTAACCCACTGTGACTGTCTGACCAGAGGCCGCCGACAAGGTCACCGTGAAGGTCGCTGTACCTGCTGCTTCATTGACAGTGATGTCATTGATGCTCAGGCTTGGTGTTGCGTCATTGTCCGTGATCGTCGCAGTTCCTACCGCCGATGCATTGGTCGTCGTGCCTGCCGTGCGCGTTGCCGTCAAGGTGAAGGTTTCGTCGATCTCATCCAAGGTATCTTCTGTGATCGGCGTCCGTACCAAGACACTGGTCGCACCAGCAGCAATCGTCGCTGTCGTTGCGTTAGTCCAGTTCAAACCACCGTCGGTCGATACCTGCAAGTTAGTCGCTGTGCCACTGCCGTAGTCCGTACCTGTGCCGGTCGCGGTGCCGTTGGCCAAGGCTAAGCTGACGGTCGTTGCGGTCGTCGATGCATTGTTCAAGCTGATTGTGAATTGTGCAAAGCCCGCACTTTCTGCAACCGTTGGGCTGGAAACTGACAAGGTCGGTGTGTCGTTGTCCGTACCACCTGTGCCCGTACCATCATCTCTGATCGTACCGACACCAAGGTTGTCGGCAATCGTCGCATTCGTCGGTGTCACCAAATTCACGTTGAAGGTTTCTGCGCCTTCAAAGATCGCTGGCGCATCGTTCGCGATATTCACCGTAATTGTCTGCGTGGTCACCCCTGGAGCAAACGTCAAAGTGCCTGTCGTGCTAGTGTAATCACTACCCGCCGTCGCCGTACCGTTGCTGGTGTTGTAACCCACTGTGACTGTCTGACCAGAGGCCGCCGACAAGGTCACCGTGAAGGTCGCTGTACCTGCTGCTTCATTGACAGTGATGTCATTGATGCTCAGGCTTGGTGTTGCGTCATTGTCCGTGATCGTCGCAGTTCCTACCGCCGATGCATTGGTCGTCGTGCCTGCCGTGCGCGTTGCCGTCAAGGTGAAGGTTTCGTCGATCTCATCCAAGGTATCTTCTGTGATCGGCGTCCGTACCAAGACACTGGTCGCACCAGCAGCAATCGTCGCTGTCGTTGCGTTAGTCCAGTTCAAACCACCGTCGGTCGATACCTGCAAGTTAGTCGCTGTGCCACTGCCGTAGTCCGTACCTGTGCCGGTCGCGGTGCCGTTGGCCAAGGCTAAGCTGACGGTCGTTGCGGTCGTCGATGCATTGTTCAAGCTGATTGTGAATTGTGCAAAGCCCGCACTTTCTGCAACCGTTGGGCTGGAAACTGACAAGGTCGGTGTGTCGTTGTCCGTACCACCTGTGCCCGTACCATCATCTCTGATCGTACCGACACCAAGGTTGTCGGCAATCGTCGCATTCGTCGGTGTCACCAAATTCACGTTGAAGGTTTCTGCGCCTTCAAAGATCGCTGGCGCATCGTTGGCGATATTGACTGTAATCGTCTGCGTCGTCACACCTGGAGCAAACGTCAAAGTGCCTGTCGTGCTAGTGTAATCACTACCCGCTGTCGCCGTACCATTGCTGGTGTTATAACCGACCGATACCGTCTGACCTGAGGCTGCCGACAGCGTCACCGTGAAGGTCGCTGTACCTGCTGCTTCGTTGACGGTGATGTCGTTGATACTCAAGCTTGGTGCACCATCATTATCAGTGATCGTGCCTGTTGCACTGACGCCACCAACGCTCACATTGTAATTTTCTGATGATTCACTGACTACATCATCTGTTGTCGGAACTGTGATCGTGAAGCTCGTCACACCGGCTGGAACGATCAAGTTACCACCGACCAAAGTCACACCATTCGAGAACGTTGGTGTGCCGTAGTCCGTACCACTCGTGGCTGTGCCACCGCCAATGGTGTAGGCGAAGCTGGTGCTGCTGGAAGACGTGTTCGTCAAGGTCACTGTGTGGACCAGTGCTGTGCCTTCTGTCTGTGTATCGCTGGTCACAGAACTGATCGTTGGTGCTGCGTCGTCATCGGTAATCGTACCGACTGCGCTCACACCACCGACACTGACGTTATACGTTTCATTCGCTTCGTCGATCGTGTCTTGTGTACTTGGTACCGTGATCGTGAAGCTCGTCACACCGGCTGGAACGATCAAGTTACCACCCACCAAAGTCACACCATTCGAGAACGTTGGTGTGCCGTAGTCTGTGCCACTCGTGGCTGTACCACCACCGATTGTGTACGCGAAGCTGGTGCTGCTGGAAGACGCGTTCGTTAAGGTCACTGTATGGACCAGTGCTGTGCCTTCTGTCTGTGTATCGCTTGTCACAGAACTGATCGTTGGTGCGGCATCGTCATCCGTAATCGTACCGACTGCGCTCACACCACCGACACTGACGTTGTAAGTTTCATTCGGTTCGTCGATCGTATCTTGTGTACTTGGTACCGTGATTGTGAAGCTGGTTACACCGGCTGGAACGATCAAGTTACCACCGACCAAAGTCACACCATTCGAGAACGTTGGTGTACCGTAGTCCGTGCCGCTTGTGGCTGTACCACCGCCAATGGTGTACGCGAAGCTGGTGCTGCTGGAAGAAGCGTTCGTCAAGGTCACTGTGTGGACCAAAGACGTACCTTCAGTTTGCGTATCACTCGTCACAGAACTGATCGTTGGTGCGGCATCGTCATCAGTGATCGCACCTGTAGCACTCACACCACCAACACTAACGTTGTAGGTTTCATTCGCTTCGTCGATCGTATCTTGCGTACTTGGTACGGTGATCGTGAAGCTCGTCACACCGGCTGGAACGATCAAGTTACCCCCCACCAAAGTCACACCGTTCGAGAACGTTGGTGTACCGTAGTCGGTACCACTTGTGGCTGTACCACCGCCAATGGTGTACGCGAAGCTGGTGCTGCTGGAAGAAGCGTTCGTCAAGGTCACTGTGTGGACCAGTGCTGTGCCTTCTGTCTGTGTATCGCTTGTCACAGAACTGATCGTTGGTGCTGCGTCGTCATCGGTAATCGTACCGACTGCGCTCACACCACCGACACTGACGTTATACGTTTCATTCGCTTCGTCGATCGTATCTTGTGTACTTGGTACCGTGATCGTGAAGCTCGTCACGCCCGCTGGAACGATCAAGTTACCACCGACCAAAGTCACACCATTCGAGAACGTTGGTGTGCCGTAGTCTGTGCCACTTGTGGCTGTGCCACCGCCAATGGTGTACGCGAAGCTGGTGCTGCTGGAAGACGCGTTCGTTAAGGTCACTGTATGGACCAGTGCTGTGCCTTCTGTCTGTGTATCGCTTGTCACAGAACTGATCGTTGGTGCGGCATCGTCATCCGTAATCGTACCGACTGCGCTCACACCACCGACACTGACGTTGTAAGTTTCATTCGGTTCGTCGATCGTATCTTGTGTACTTGGTACCGTGATTGTGAAGCTGGTTACACCGGCTGGAACGATCAAGTTACCACCGACCAAAGTCACACCATTCGAGAACGTTGGTGTACCGTAGTCCGTGCCGCTTGTGGCTGTACCACCGCCAATGGTGTACGCGAAGCTGGTGCTGCTGGAAGAAGCGTTCGTCAAGGTCACTGTGTGGACCAAAGACGTACCTTCAGTTTGCGTATCACTCGTCACAGAACTGATCGTTGGTGCGGCATCGTCATCAGTGATCGTACCTGTAGCACTCACACCACCAACACTAACGTTGTAGGTTTCATTCGCTTCGTCGATCGTGTCTTGTGTACTTGGAACTGTGATCGTGAAGCTGGTCACACCGGCCGGAACGATCAAGTTACCACCGACCAACGTCACACCATTCGAGAACGTTGGGGTGCCGTAGTCTGTGCCACTTGTGGCTGTGCCACCGCCAATGGTGTAGGCGAAGCTGGTGCTGCTGGAAGACGCGTTCGTTAAGGTCACTGTATGGACCAGTGCTGTTCCTTCTGTCTGTGTATCGCTTGTGACAGAACTGATCGTTGGTGCGGCATCGTCATCCGTAATCGTACCGACTGCGCTCACACCACCGACACTGACGTTATACGTTTCATTCGCTTCGTCGATCGTGTCTTGTGTACTTGGCACCGTGATCGTGAAGCTCGTCACACCGGCCGGAACGATCAAGTTACCACCGACCAAAGTCACACCATTCGAGAACGTTGGTGTGCCGTAGTCTGTGCCACTCGTGGCTGTGCCACCGCCAATGGTGTAGGCGAAGCTGGTGCTGCTGGAAGACGCGTTCGTCAAGGTCACTGTGTGGACCAGTGCTGTTCCTTCTGTCTGTGTATCGCTTGTGACAGAACTGATCGTTGGTGCGGCATCGTCATCGGTAATCGTACCGACTGCGCTCACACCACCGACACTGACGTTGTACGTTTCATTCGCTTCGTCGATCGTATCTTGTGTACTTGGTACCGTGATCGTGAAGCTGGTTACACCGGCTGGAACGATCAAGTTACCACCGACCAACGTCACACCGTTCGAGAACGTTGGTGTGCCGTAGTCCGTACCACTCGTGGCTGTGCCACCGCCAATGGTGTAGGCGAAGCTGGTACTGCTCGAAGACGCGTTCGTCAAGGTCACTGTATGGACCAGTGCTGTGCCTTCTGTCTGTGTATCGCTTGTCACAGAACTGATCGTTGGTGCTGCATCATCATCCGTAATCGTACCGACTGCGCTCACACCACCGACACTGACGTTGTAGGTTTCATTCGGTTCGTCGATCGTGTCTTGTGTACTTGGCACCGTGATCGTGAAGCTGGTTACACCGGCTGGAACGATCAAGTTACCACCGACCAAAGTCACACCATTCGAGAACGTTGGGGTACCGTAGTCCGTGCCACTTGTGGCTGTGCCACCGCCGATTGTGTAGGCGAAGCTGGTGCTGCTCGAAGACGCGTTCGTCAAGGTCACTGTGTGGACCAGTGCTGTGCCTTCTGTCTGCGTATCGCTTGTCACAGAACTGATGGTTGGTGCGGCATCGTCATCAGTGATCGTACCTGTAGCACTCACACCACCAACACTAACGTTGTAGGTTTCATTCGCTTCGTCGATCGTATCTTGCGTACTCGGTACGGTGATCGTGAAGCTCGTCACACCGGCTGGAACGATCAAGTTACCACCGACCAAAGTCACACCGTTCGAGAACGTTGGTGTACCGTAGTCGGTACCACTTGTGGCTGTGCCACCGCCAATGGTGTAGGCGAAGCTGGTGCTGCTGGAAGACGCATTCGTCAAGGTCACTGTATGGACCAGTGCTGTGCCTTCTGTCTGTGTATCGCTTGTCACAGAACTGATCGTTGGTGCACCATCATTATCAGTGATCGTGCCTGTTGCACTGACACCACCAACGCTCACATTGTAATTTTCTGATGATTCACTGACTACATCATCTGTTGTCGGAACTGTAATCGTGAAACTCGTCACGCCTGCTGGAACGATCAAGTTACCACCGACCAACGTCACACCATTCGAGAACGTTGGTGTGCCGTAGTCTGTGCCACTCGTGGCTGTACCACCACCGATTGTGTAGGCGAAGCTGGTGCTGCTGGAAGACGCGTTCGTCAAGGTCACTGTGTGGACCAGTGCTGTGCCTTCTGTCTGTGTATCGCTGGTCACAGAACTGATCGTTGGTGCTGCATCATCATCCGTAATCGTACCGACTGCGCTCACACCACCGACACTGACGTTATACGTTTCATTCGCTTCGTCGATCGTGTCTTGTGTACTTGGAACTGTGATCGTGAAGCTCGTCACACCGGCCGGAACGATCAAGTTACCACCGACCAAAGTCACACCATTCGAGAACGTTGGTGTGCCGTAGTCTGTGCCACTTGTGGCTGTACCACCGCCAATGGTGTAGGCGAAGCTGGTGCTGCTGGAAGACGCGTTCGTTAAGGTCACTGTATGGACCAGTGCTGTGCCTTCTGTCTGTGTATCGCTTGTCACAGAACTGATCGTTGGTGCACCATCATTATCAGTGATCGTGCCTGTTGCACTGACACCACCAACGCTCACATTGTAATTTTCTGATGATTCACTGACTACATCATCTGCTGTCGGAACTGTGATCGTGAAACTCGTCACGCCTGCTGGAACGATCAAGTTACCACCGACCAACGTCACACCATTCGAGAACGTTGGTGTGCCGTAGTCTGTGCCACTCGTGGCTGTACCACCACCGATTGTGTAGGCGAAGCTGGTGCTGCTGGAAGACGCGTTCGTCAAGGTCACTGTGTGGACCAGTGCTGTGCCTTCTGTCTGCGTATCGCTGGTCACAGAACTGATCGTTGGTGCGGCATCGTCATCGGTAATCGTACCGACTGCGCTCACACCACCGACACTGACGTTATACGTTTCATTCGCTTCGTCGATCGTGTCTTGTGTACTTGGAACTGTGATCGTGAAGCTGGTCACACCGGCCGGAACGATCAAGTTACCACCGACCAACGTCACACCATTCGAGAACGTTGGGGTGCCGTAGTCTGTGCCACTTGTGGCTGTGCCACCGCCAATGGTGTAGGCGAAGCTGGTGCTGCTGGAAGACGCGTTCGTTAAGGTCACTGTATGGACCAGTGCTGTTCCTTCTGTCTGTGTATCGCTTGTGACAGAACTGATCGTTGGTGCGGCATCGTCATCCGTAATCGTACCGACTGCGCTCACACCACCGACACTGACGTTATACGTTTCATTCGCTTCGTCGATCGTGTCTTGTGTACTTGGCACCGTGATCGTGAAGCTCGTCACACCGGCCGGAACGATCAAGTTACCACCGACCAAAGTCACACCATTCGAGAACGTTGGTGTGCCGTAGTCTGTGCCACTCGTGGCTGTGCCACCGCCAATGGTGTAGGCGAAGCTGGTGCTGCTGGAAGACGCGTTCGTCAAGGTCACTGTGTGGACCAGTGCTGTTCCTTCTGTCTGTGTATCGCTTGTGACAGAACTGATCGTTGGTGCGGCATCGTCATCGGTAATCGTACCGACTGCGCTCACACCACCGACACTGACGTTGTACGTTTCATTCGCTTCGTCGATCGTATCTTGTGTACTTGGTACCGTGATCGTGAAGCTGGTTACACCGGCTGGAACGATCAAGTTACCACCGACCAACGTCACACCGTTCGAGAACGTTGGTGTGCCGTAGTCCGTACCACTCGTGGCTGTGCCACCGCCAATGGTGTAGGCGAAGCTGGTACTGCTCGAAGACGCGTTCGTCAAGGTCACTGTATGGACCAGTGCTGTGCCTTCTGTCTGTGTATCGCTTGTCACAGAACTGATCGTTGGTGCTGCATCATCATCCGTAATCGTACCGACTGCGCTCACACCACCGACACTGACGTTGTAGGTTTCATTCGGTTCGTCGATCGTGTCTTGTGTACTTGGCACCGTGATCGTGAAGCTGGTTACACCGGCTGGAACGATCAAGTTACCACCGACCAAAGTCACACCATTCGAGAACGTTGGGGTACCGTAGTCCGTGCCACTTGTGGCTGTGCCACCGCCGATTGTGTAGGCGAAGCTGGTGCTGCTCGAAGACGCGTTCGTCAAGGTCACTGTGTGGACCAGTGCTGTGCCTTCTGTCTGCGTATCGCTTGTCACAGAACTGATGGTTGGTGCGGCATCGTCATCAGTGATCGTACCTGTAGCACTCACACCACCAACACTAACGTTGTAGGTTTCATTCGCTTCGTCGATCGTATCTTGCGTACTCGGTACGGTGATCGTGAAGCTCGTCACACCGGCTGGAACGATCAAGTTACCACCGACCAAAGTCACACCGTTCGAGAACGTTGGTGTACCGTAGTCGGTACCACTTGTGGCTGTGCCACCGCCAATGGTGTAGGCGAAGCTGGTGCTGCTGGAAGACGCATTCGTCAAGGTCACTGTATGGACCAGTGCTGTGCCTTCTGTCTGTGTATCGCTTGTCACAGAACTGATCGTTGGTGCACCATCATTATCAGTGATCGTGCCTGTTGCACTGACACCACCAACGCTCACATTGTAATTTTCTGATGATTCACTGACTACATCATCTGTTGTCGGAACTGTAATCGTGAAACTCGTCACGCCTGCTGGAACGATCAAGTTACCACCGACCAACGTCACACCATTCGAGAACGTTGGTGTGCCGTAGTCTGTGCCACTCGTGGCTGTACCACCACCGATTGTGTAGGCGAAGCTGGTGCTGCTGGAAGACGCGTTCGTCAAGGTCACTGTGTGGACCAGTGCTGTGCCTTCTGTCTGTGTATCGCTGGTCACAGAACTGATCGTTGGTGCTGCATCATCATCCGTAATCGTACCGACTGCGCTCACACCACCGACACTGACGTTATACGTTTCATTCGCTTCGTCGATCGTGTCTTGTGTACTTGGAACTGTGATCGTGAAGCTCGTCACACCGGCCGGAACGATCAAGTTACCACCGACCAAAGTCACACCATTCGAGAACGTTGGTGTGCCGTAGTCTGTGCCACTTGTGGCTGTACCACCGCCAATGGTGTAGGCGAAGCTGGTGCTGCTGGAAGACGCGTTCGTCAAGGTCACGGTGTGGACCAAAGACGTACCTTCAGTTTGCGTATCGCTTGTGACAGAACTGATCGTTGGTGCTGCGTCGTCATCGGTAATCGTACCGACTGCGCTCACACCACCGACACTGACGTTGTAGGTTTCATTCGGTTCGTCGATCGTATCTTGCGTACTTGGTACCGTGATCGTGAAGCTCGTCACACCGGCTGGAACGATCAAGTTACCACCGACCAAAGTCACACCGTTCGAGAACGTTGGTGTGCCGTAGTCGGTACCACTTGTGGCTGTGCCACCGCCAATGGTGTAGGCGAAGCTGGTGCTGCTGGAAGACGCATTCGTCAAGGTCACTGTGTGGACCAGTGCTGTGCCTTCTGTCTGCGTATCGCTTGTCACAGAACTGATCGTTGGTGATGCGTCGTCATCGGTAACCGTACCGACTGCGCTCACACCACCGACACTGACGTTGTAGGTTTCATTCGGCTCGTCGATCGTATCTTGCGTACTTGGTACCGTGATCGTGAAGCTGGTTACACCGGCTGGAACGATCAAGTTACCACCGACCAAAGTCACACCGTTCGAGAACGTTGGTGTACCGTAGTCGGTACCACTTGTGGCTGTGCCACCGCCAATGGTGTAGGCGAAGCTGGTGCTGCTGGAAGACGCATTCGTCAAGGTCACTGTATGGACCAGTGCTGTGCCTTCTGTCTGTGTATCGCTTGTCACAGAACTGATCGTTGGTGCACCATCATTATCAGTGATCGTGCCTGTTGCACTGACGCCACCAACGCTCACATTGTAATTTTCTGATGATTCACTGACTACATCATCTGTTGTCGGAACTGTGATCGTGAAGCTCGTCACACCGGCTGGAACGATCAAGTTACCACCGACCAAAGTCACACCGTTCGAGAACGTTGGTGTACCGTAGTCGGTACCACTTGTGGCTGTGCCACCGCCAATGGTGTAGGCGAAGCTGGTGCTGCTGGAAGACGCGTTCGTCAAGGTCACTGTGTGGACCAGTGCTGTTCCTTCTGTCTGTGTATCGCTTGTGACAGAACTGATCGTTGGTGCGGCATCGTCATCGGTAATCGTACCGACTGCGCTCACACCACCGACACTGACGTTGTACGTTTCATTCGCTTCGTCGATCGTATCTTGTGTACTTGGTACCGTGATCGTGAAGCTGGTTACACCGGCTGGAACGATCAAGTTACCACCGACCAACGTCACACCGTTCGAGAACGTTGGTGTGCCGTAGTCCGTACCACTCGTGGCTGTGCCACCGCCAATGGTGTAGGCGAAGCTGGTACTGCTCGAAGACGCGTTCGTCAAGGTCACTGTATGGACCAGTGCTGTGCCTTCTGTCTGTGTATCGCTTGTCACAGAACTGATCGTTGGTGCTGCATCATCATCCGTAATCGTACCGACTGCGCTCACACCACCGACACTGACGTTGTAGGTTTCATTCGGTTCGTCGATCGTGTCTTGTGTACTTGGCACCGTGATCGTGAAGCTGGTTACACCGGCTGGAACGATCAAGTTACCACCGACCAAAGTCACACCATTCGAGAACGTTGGGGTACCGTAGTCCGTGCCACTTGTGGCTGTGCCACCGCCGATTGTGTAGGCGAAGCTGGTGCTGCTCGAAGACGCGTTCGTCAAGGTCACTGTGTGGACCAGTGCTGTGCCTTCTGTCTGCGTATCGCTTGTCACAGAACTGATGGTTGGTGCGGCATCGTCATCAGTGATCGTACCTGTAGCACTCACACCACCAACACTAACGTTGTAGGTTTCATTCGCTTCGTCGATCGTATCTTGCGTACTCGGTACGGTGATCGTGAAGCTCGTCACACCGGCTGGAACGATCAAGTTACCACCGACCAAAGTCACACCGTTCGAGAACGTTGGTGTACCGTAGTCGGTACCACTTGTGGCTGTGCCACCGCCAATGGTGTAGGCGAAGCTGGTGCTGCTGGAAGACGCATTCGTCAAGGTCACTGTATGGACCAGTGCTGTGCCTTCTGTCTGTGTATCGCTTGTCACAGAACTGATCGTTGGTGCTGCGTCGTCATCGGTAATCGTTGCTGTACCGAGTGCGGATGCGTTGCTTGTCGTGCCAGCCGTACGTGTCGCCGTTAATGTGAAAGTCTCATCGATTTCGTCGATCGTATCACTAGTGATTGGCGTACGTACCAAGACGCTCGTCGAAATTCAAGCCACCATCGGTCGATACTTGAATATTCGTCGCCGTCGCACTACCGTAATCAACACCTGTGCCTGTTGCACTGCCATTGGCCAATGCCAAGCCTACCGTGGTAGCGGTCGTTGTTGCATTACTCAAACTCACAGTAAATTGTGCGAAGCCTGCTGATTCAGACACAACTGGGCTCGAAACACTCAAGCTTGGCGTGTCATCATCACCACCGCCTGTACCTGTACCATCATCGTGGATCGTGGTCGTCACGCTACCCGCGGCAATCGTCGCATTGCTTGGGCTGCTCAAATTCACTTGGAAATTCTCTGCGCCTTCAAACACCGCGTCATTGTTGATCGTGACCGTGAAGGTCTTGGTCGTTTCGCCTGGGGCAAACGTCAAGGTACCTGTGGATGCAGTAAAGTCGCTACCAGCAATCGCTGTGCCATTCGCGGTGCCATAGTTCACACTCACACTCGCTGGACTCGCACTGCTCAAGCTCACCGTGTATGTGATCGTACCTGCCGCTTCGTTCACATCAATTGGACCACTCAAGCTGATCGTAGGGACTGCGCCATCCGTGATCGTGCCTGTGCCTGTCACTGCTGTGACGTTTTGAGCTGTCGCTGCGCTCAAACTGATTGTTTCGCTGCCTTCGATCACACCGTCGTTGATTGTCGCAACACGTACTTGGAAGCTGCTGCTACCTGCTGGAACGCTGACACTACCGGTCAATGGGTTCCAGTTCACACCATCCGTTGAATACTCTTGAGCGCCTGTATCGGTACCCAAGGTCGCTGTACCGGAACTTGGTGTCACACTAACATTCGTTGCCGTGGTGCTGGTGCCACTCAAGTTCACTGTGAAGACTAAGTTGCCGCCTTCGCCTACAGTTGGGCTCGATACACTCGTTACCACCAAGCGGTCATCATCACCACCGCCTGTACCCGTTCCATCATCATGGATCGTGGTCGTCACACTACCCGCGGCAATCGTCGCATTGCTTGGGCTGCTCAAATTCACTTGGAAATTCTCTGCGCCTTCAAACACCGCGTCATTGTTGATCGTGACCGTGAAGGTCTTGGTCGTTTCGCCTGGGGCAAACGTCAAGGTACCTGTGGATGCAGTAAAGTCGCTACCAGCAATCGCTGTGCCATTCGCGGTGCCATAGTCGACACTCACACTCGCTGGGCTCGCACTGCTCAAGCTCACTGTGTACGTGATCGTTCCTGCCGCTTCGTTCACATCAATTGGACCACTCAAGCTGATCGTGGGCACTGCGCCATCTGTGATCGTGCCTGTGCCTGTCACTGCTGTGACGTTTTGAGCTGTCGCTGCGCTCAAGCTGATCGTTTCGCTGCCTTCGATCACACCATCGTTGATTGTCGCAACACGTACTTGGAAGCTGCTACTACCTGCTGGAACGCTGACACTACCGGTCAATGGATTCCAGTTCACACCGTCTGTGGAATATTCTTGGGCGCCTGTATCGGTACCCAAGGTCGCTGTACCGGAACTTGGTGTCACACTGACATTCGTTGCCGTGGTGCTGGTGCCACTCAAGTTCACTGTGAAGACTAAGTTGCCGCCTTCGCCCACCGTTGGACTGCTGACGGAGGTCACAACCAAGCGGTCATCATCACCACCGCCTGTACCCGTTCCATCATCATGGATCGTGGTCGTCACACTACCCGCGGCAATCGTCGCATTGCTTGGGCTGCTCAAATTCACTTGGAAATTCTCTGCGCCTTCAAACACCGCGTCGTTGTTGATCGTGACCGTGAAGGTCTTGGTAGTTTCACCTGGGGCAAAGGTCAAAGTGCCTGTGGATGCTGCGAAGTCGCTACCAGCAATCGCGGTACCGTTCGCGGTGCCATAGTTCACACTCACACTCGCTGGACTCGCACTGCTCAAGCTCACCGTGTATGTGATCGTACCTGCCGCTTCGTTCACATCAATTGGACCACTCAAGCTGATCGTAGGGACTGCGCCATCCGTGATCGTGCCTGTGCCTGTCACTGCTGTGACGTTTTGAGCTGTCGCTGCGCTCAAACTGATTGTTTCGCTGCCTTCGATCACGCCATCGTTGATTGTCGCAACACGTACTTGGAAGCTGCTGCTACCTGCTGGAACGCTGACACTACCGGTCAATGGGTTCCAGTTCACACCATCCGTTGAATACTCTTGAGCGCCTGTATCGGTACCCAAGGTCGCTGTACCGGAACTTGGTGTCACACTAACATTCGTTGCCGTGGTGCTGGTGCCACTCAAGTTCACTGTGAAGACTAAGTTGCCGCCTTCGCCTACAGTTGGGCTCGATACACTCGTTACCACCAAGCGGTCATCATCACCACCGCCTGTACCCGTTCCATCATCATGGATCGTGGTCGTCACACTACCCGCGGCAATCGTCGCATTGCTTGGGCTGCTCAAATTCACTTGGAAATTCTCTGCGCCTTCAAACACCGCGTCATTGTTGATCGTGACCGTGAAGGTCTTGGTCGTTTCGCCTGGGGCAAACGTCAAGGTACCTGTGGATGCAGTAAAGTCGCTACCAGCAATCGCTGTGCCATTCGCGGTGCCATAGTCGACACTCACACTCGCTGGGCTCGCACTGCTCAAGCTCACTGTGTACGTGATCGTACCCGCGGCTTCGTTCACATCAATTGGACCACTCAAGCTGATCGTGGGCACCGCGCCATCCGTGATCGTGCCTGTGCCTGTCACTGCTGTGACGTTCTGGGCTGTCGCTGCGCTCAAGCTGATCGTTTCGCTGCCTTCGATCACACCATCGTTGATTGTCGCAACACGTACTTGGAAGCTGCTACTACCTGCTGGAACGCTGACACTACCGGTCAATGGATTCCAGTTCACACCGTCTGTGGAATATTCTTGGGCGCCTGTATCGGTACCCAAGGTCGCTGTACCGGAACTTGGTGTCACACTGACATTCGTTGCCGTGGTGCTGGTGCCACTCAAGTTCACTGTGAAGACTAAGTTGCCGCCTTCGCCCACCGTTGGACTGCTGACGGAGGTCACAACCAAGCGGTCATCATCACCACCGCCTGTACCCGTTCCATCATCATGGATCGTGGTCGTCACACTACCCGCGGCAATCGTCGCATTGCTTGGGCTGCTCAAATTCACTTGGAAATTCTCTGCGCCTTCAAACACCGCGTCATTGTTGATCGTGACCGTGAAGGTCTTGGTCGTTTCGCCTGGGGCAAACGTCAAGGTACCTGTGGATGCAGTAAAGTCGCTACCAGCAATCGCTGTGCCATTCGCGGTGCCATAGTTCACACTCACACTCGCTGGACTCGCACTGCTCAAGCTCACCGTGTATGTGATCGTACCTGCCGCTTCGTTCACATCAATTGGACCACTCAAGCTGATCGTAGGGACTGCGCCATCCGTGATCGTGCCTGTGCCTGTCACTGCTGTGACGTTTTGAGCTGTCGCTGCGCTCAAACTGATTGTTTCGCTGCCTTCGATCACACCGTCGTTGATTGTCGCAACACGTACTTGGAAGCTGCTGCTACCTGCTGGAACGCTGACACTACCGGTCAATGGGTTCCAGTTCACACCATCCGTTGAATACTCTTGAGCGCCTGTATCGGTACCCAATGTCGCTGTACCGGAACTTGGTGTCACACTGACATTCGTTGCCGTGGTGCTGGTGCCACTCAAGTTCACTGTGAAGACTAAGTTGCCGCCTTCGCCCACAGTTGGACTGCTGACGGAGGTCACAACCAAGCGGTCATCATCACCACCGCCTGTACCCGTTCCATCATCATGGATCGTGGTCGTCACACTACCCGCGGCAATCGTCGCATTGCTTGGGCTGCTCAAATTCACTTGGAAATTCTCTGCGCCTTCAAACACCGCGTCGTTGTTGATCGTGACCGTAAAGGTCTTGGTCGTTTCACCTGGAGCAAACGTCAACGTGCCTGTGGATGCGGCGAAGTCGCTACCGGCAATCGCGGTGCCGTTCGCGGTGCCATAGTCGACACTCACACTCGCTGGACTCGCACTGCTCAAGCTCACTGTGTATGTGATCGTACCTGCGGCTTCGTTCACATCAATTGGGCCACTCAAGCTGATCGTCGGCACTGCGCCATCTGTGATCGTACCTGTGCCTGTCACTGCTGTGACATTTTGAGCTGTCGCTGCGCTCAAACTGATTGTTTCGCTGCCTTCGATCACACCGTCGTTGATTGTCGCAACACGTACTTGGAAGCTGCTGCTACCTGCTGGAACGCTGACACTACCGGTCAATGGGTTCCAGTTCACACCATCCGTTGAATACTCTTGAGCGCCTGTATCGGTACCCAATGTCGCTGTACCGGAACTTGGTGTCACACTGACATTCGTTGCCGTGGTGCTGGTGCCACTCAAGTTCACTGTGAAGACTAAGTTGCCGCCTTCGCCCACAGTTGGACTGCTGACGGAGGTCACAACCAAGCGGTCATCATCACCACCGCCTGTACCCGTTCCATCATCATGGATCGTGGTCGTCACACTACCCGCGGCAATCGTCGCATTGCTTGGGCTGCTCAAATTCACTTGGAAATTCTCTGCGCCTTCAAACACCGCGTCGTTGTTGATCGTGACCGTAAAGGTCTTGGTCGTTTCACCTGGAGCAAACGTCAACGTGCCTGTGGATGCGGCGAAGTCGCTACCGGCAATCGCGGTGCCGTTCGCGGTGCCATAGTCGACACTCACACTCGCTGGACTCGCACTGCTCAAGCTCACTGTGTATGTGATCGTACCTGCGGCTTCGTTCACATCAATTGGGCCACTCAAGCTGATCGTCGGCACTGCGCCATCTGTGATCGTACCTGTGCCTGTCACTGCTGTGACATTTTGAGCTGTCGCTGCGCTCAAGCTGATGGTTTCGCTGCCTTCGATCACACCATCGTTGATCGTCGCAATGCGGACTTGGAAGCTGCTGCTACCCGCTGGAACACTGACACTACCGGTCAATGGGTTCCAGTTCACACCGTCTGTGGAATATTCTTGGGCGCCTGTATCGGTACCCAAGGTCGCTGTACCGGAACTTGGTGTCACACTGACATTCGTTGCCGTGGTGCTGGTGCCACTCAAGTTCACTGTGAAGACTAAGTTGCCGCCTTCGCCCACCGTTGGACTGCTGACGGAGGTCACAACCAAGCGGTCATCATCACCACCGCCTGTACCCGTTCCATCATCATGGATCGTGGTCGTCACACTACCCGCGGCAATCGTCGCATTGCTTGGGCTGCTCAAATTCACTTGGAAATTCTCTGCGCCTTCAAACACCGCGTCGTTGTTGATCGTGACCGTGAAGGTCTTGGTCGTTTCGCCTGGGGCAAACGTCAAGGTACCTGTCGATGCAGTAAAGTCGCTACCAGCAATCGCTGTGCCATTCGCGGTGCCATAGTTCACACTCACACTCGCTGGGCTCGCACTGCTCAAGCTCACCGTGTATGTGATCGTACCTGCCGCTTCGTTCACATCAATTGGACCACTCAAGCTGATCGTAGGGACTGCGCCATCTGTGATCGTGCCTGTGCCTGTCACTGCTGTGACATTTTGAGCTGTCGCTGCGCTCAAGCTGATTGTTTCGCTGCCTTCGATCACACCGTCGTTGATTGTCGCAACACGTACTTGGAAGCTGCTGCTACCTGCTGGAACGCTGACACTACCGGTCAATGGGTTCCAGTTCACACCATCCGTTGAATACTCTTGAGCGCCTGTATCGGTACCCAATGTCGCTGTACCGGAACTTGGTGTCACACTGACATTCGTTGCCGTGGTGCTGGTGCCACTCAAGTTCACTGTGAAGACTAAGTTGCCGCCTTCGCCCACAGTTGGACTGCTGACGGAGGTCACAACCAAGCGGTCATCATCACCGCCACCACCGCCAGTGCCATCATCTTTAATAGTTCCAACGCCTTGATTATCAGAAATGATCGCATTTGTTGGCGCAACCAAATTGACATTAAAAGTCTCAGCACCTTCGAAAACCGTGTCATTTGCGATATTCACGGTAATTGTTTTTGTCGTCGTACCTGGTGCAAATGTCAAAGTGTCGGTTGTACTAATGTAATCACTACCCGCCGTCGCCGTACCATTGCTGGTGTTAAAACCGACCGATACCGTCTGACCCGAGGCTGCCGACAACGTCACAGTGAAGGTCGCTGTACCTGCCGCTTCGTTGACGGTGATGTCATTGATGCTCAAACTTGGTACACCATCATTATCAGTGATGGTGCCTGTCGCACTGACACCACCAACGCTCAGGTTGTAGTTTTCTGAAGATTCACTGACCGCATCATCTGTTGTTGGAACATTGATCGTGAAGCTCGTCACGCCCGCTGGAACGATCAAGTTACCACCCACCAAAGTCACACCATTCGAGAACGTTGGGGTACCGTAGTCCGTGCCACTTGTGGCTGTGCCACCGCCGATTGTGTAGGCGAAGCTGGTGCTGCTCGAAGACGCGTTCGTCAACGTGACTGTATGGACCAGTGCCGTACCTTCGATCTGTGTATCGCTGGTCACAGAACTGATCGTTGGTGCTGCATCATCATCAGTGATCGTACCGACCGCACTCACACCACCCACGCTGACGTTGTAGGTTTCATTCGGCTCGTCGATCGTATCTTGCGTACTTGGTACGGTGATCGTGAAACTCGTCACGCCAGCTGGAACGATCAAGTTACCACCGACCAAAGTCACACCGTTCGAGAACGTTGGTGTGCCGTAGTCTGTACCACTCGTGGCTGTACCACCGCCGATTGTGTACGCGAAGCTCGTGCTGCTGGAAGACGCATTCGTCAAAGTCACTGTGTGGACCAAAGACGTACCTTCAGTTTGCGTATCGCTTGTCACAGAACTGATGGTTGGTGCTGCGTCGTCATCGGTAATCGTTGCTGTACCGAGTGCGGATGCGTTGCTTGTCGTGCCAGCCGTACGTGTCGCCGTTAATGTGAAAGTCTCATCGATTTCGTCGATCGTATCACTAGTGATTGGCGTACGTACCAAGACGCTCGTCGAACCCGCAGCGATTGTTACACTCGTCGCAGAAGTCCAATTCAAGCCACCATCGGTCGATACTTGAATATTCGTCGCCGTCGCACTACCGTAATCAACACCTGTGCCTGTTGCACTGCCATTGGCCAATGCCAAGCCTACCGTGGTAGCGGTCGTTGTTGCATTACTCAAACTCACAGTAAATTGTGCGAAGCCTGCTGATTCAGACACAACTGGGCTCGAAACACTCAAGCTTGGCGTGTCATCATCACCACCGCCTGTACCCGTTCCATCATCATGGATCGTGGTCGTCACACTACCCGCGGCAATCGTCGCATTGCTTGGGCTGCTCAAATTCACTTGGAAATTCTCTGCGCCTTCAAACACCGCGTCATTGTTGATCGTGACCGTGAAGGTCTTGGTCGTTTCGCCTGGGGCAAACGTCAAGGTACCTGTGGATGCAGTAAAGTCGCTACCAGCAATCGCTGTGCCATTCGCGGTGCCATAGTTCACACTCACACTCGCTGGACTCGCACTGCTCAAGCTCACCGTGTATGTGATCGTACCTGCCGCTTCGTTCACATCAATTGGACCACTCAAGCTGATCGTAGGGACTGCGCCATCCGTGATCGTGCCTGTGCCTGTCACTGCTGTGACGTTTTGAGCTGTCGCTGCGCTCAAACTGATTGTTTCGCTGCCTTCGATCACACCGTCGTTGATTGTCGCAACACGTACTTGGAAGCTGCTGCTACCTGCTGGAACGCTGACACTACCGGTCAATGGGTTCCAGTTCACACCATCCGTTGAATACTCTTGAGCGCCTGTATCGGTACCCAAGGTCGCTGTACCGGAACTTGGTGTCACACTGACATTCGTTGCCGTGGTGCTGGTGCCACTCAAGTTCACTGTGAAGACTAAGTTGCCGCCTTCGCCCACCGTTGGACTGCTGACGGAGGTCACAACCAAGCGGTCATCATCACCACCGCCTGTACCCGTTCCATCATCATGGATCGTGGTCGTCACACTACCCGCGGCAATCGTCGCATTGCTTGGGCTGCTCAAATTCACTTGGAAATTCTCTGCGCCTTCAAACACCGCGTCATTGTTGATCGTGACCGTGAAGGTCTTGGTCGTTTCGCCTGGGGCAAACGTCAAGGTACCTGTGGATGCAGTAAAGTCGCTACCAGCAATCGCTGTGCCATTCGCGGTGCCATAGTTCACACTCACACTCGCTGGACTCGCACTGCTCAAGCTCACCGTGTATGTGATCGTACCTGCCGCTTCGTTCACATCAATTGGACCACTCAAGCTGATCGTAGGGACTGCGCCATCCGTGATCGTGCCTGTGCCTGTCACTGCTGTGACGTTTTGAGCTGTCGCTGCGCTCAAACTGATTGTTTCGCTGCCTTCGATCACACCGTCGTTGATTGTCGCAACACGTACTTGGAAGCTGCTGCTACCTGCTGGAACGCTGACACTACCGGTCAATGGGTTCCAGTTCACACCATCCGTTGAATACTCTTGAGCGCCTGTATCGGTACCCAATGTCGCTGTACCGGAACTTGGTGTCACACTGACATTCGTTGCCGTGGTGCTGGTGCCACTCAAGTTCACTGTGAAGACTAAGTTGCCGCCTTCGCCCACAGTTGGACTGCTGACGGAGGTCACAACCAAGCGGTCATCATCACCACCGCCTGTACCCGTTCCATCATCATGGATCGTGGTCGTCACACTACCCGCGGCAATCGTCGCATTGCTTGGGCTGCTCAAATTCACTTGGAAATTCTCTGCGCCTTCAAACACCGCGTCATTGTTGATCGTGACCGTGAAGGTCTTGGTCGTTTCGCCTGGGGCAAACGTCAAGGTACCTGTCGATGCAGTAAAGTCGCTACCAGCAATCGCTGTGCCATTCGCGGTGCCATAGTCGACACTCACACTCGCTGGGCTCGCACTGCTCAAGCTCACCGTGTATGTGATCGTACCTGCCGCTTCGTTCACATCAATTGGACCACTCAAGCTGATCGTAGGCACTGCGCCATCCGTGATCGTGCCTGTGCCTGTCACTGCTGTGACGTTTTGACCTGTGGAGGCGGACAACACTACCGTTTCATCACCCTCGATTAAGCCATCATTGATGGTATTAACGCGAACCAAGAAACTATCTAAACCTGCTGGAACATTCACGCCAGCTGACACACTCGTCCAAGTCAAACCACCATCTGTGGAATATTCCTGATTCCCTGTATCTAGGCCAACAGTCCCTGTCTCAGATTGGAGAGCAACATCGATTGGTGTCGTTAACGTGCTGACGCCGCTCAGTTTCACTGCAAAAACGAGGTCTCCACCTTCACCGACTGTTGGGCTCGAAACACTAATCACTGCTAGGCGATCATCATCACCACCACCTGTACCAACGCCATCATCATTAATGACTGTGTTAATGACACCGTCTGCAATTGTGGCATTCGTCGGTGCGCTCAAGCGAACTTGGAAATTTTCGGGACCTTCATAAACATTGTCATTTGTCACTGACACCGTAATGATCTTACTCGTCTCACCTGGGGCAAATGTAATAGTACCGCCCGCGACAGTGAAATCACTGCCCGCTAATGCAGTGCCATTGACTGTTGAGTAATTCACTGAAACAGGTACACCAATAGCACTGCTCAGTGTGACGGTATAACTAATCGTTCCAATGCCTTCATTGACGTCGATCGGTCCACTCAAACTAATTGTAGGAATCACGCCATCAACAATCGTACCGGTACTAGTGACTGGGGACACATTTTGAGCTGTTGCCGCCGACAAACTGATTGTTTCATTTCCTTCGAATACAGCATCGTTGATTGTCGCAACACGTACTTGGAAGCTGCTACTACCTGCTGGAACGCTGACACTACCGGTCAATGGACTCCAATTCACACCATCTGTTGAATATTCTTGAGCCCCTGTATCGGTACCCAAGGTCGCTGTACCGGAACTTGGTGTCACACTGACATTCGTTGCCGTGGTGCTGGTGCCACTCAAGTTCACTGTGAAGACTAAGTTGCCGCCTTCGCCCACGGTTGGACTGCTGACGGAGGTCACAACCAAGCGGTCATCATCACCACCGCCTGTACCCGTACCGTCATCATGGATCGTGGTCGTCACACTACCCGCTGCAATCGTCGCATTGCTTGGGCTACTCAAATTCACTTGGAAATTCTCTGCACCTTCAAACACCGCGTCGTTGCTGATCGCCACCGTGAAAGTCTTGGTGGTTTCGCCTGGCGCGAAAGTCAAAGTACCGCTACCAGCAGTAAAATCATTACCCGCAGTTGCCGAACCGTTGGCCGTGCTGTAATTGACACTGATCGGCGCTTGGCTCGCATTACTCAAACTCACGGTGTAAGTAACTGTACCTGCAGCCTCATTCACATCAGCGGGTCCACTCAAACTGATTTTTGGCACTCCACCATCGATGATAGTACCAACGCTAGAAATAGCAGAAGTGTTCTGAGGCGTCGCCGCGCTCAAGCTAATTGTCTCGCTGCCCTCAATCACACCATCGTTAATCGTCGCAACACGCACCTGGAAGCTACTGCTGCCAGCAGGTACGCTTACGTTGCCAGTCAATGGACTCCAAGTCACTCCACCGTTTGTAGAATATTCTTGAGCGCCAGTATCTGTGCCGAGAATCGCAGAACCAGAACTTGGTGTCACGCTGACATTCGTTGCCGTTGTACTGGTGCCACTCAAGTTCACCGTGAAGACCAAGTTGCCGCCTTCACCCACGGTTGGGCTGCTGACTGAGGTCACGACCAAGCGGTCATCATCACCACCGCCTGTACCCGTTCCATCATCATGGATCGTCGTTGTCACACTACCCGTGGCAATCGTCGCATTGCTTGGGCTGCTCAAATTCACTTGGAAATTCTCTGCGCCTTCAAACACTGCGTCGTTATTGATCGCGACCGTGAAAGTCTTGGTGGTTTCGCCTGGAGCAAACGTCAAAGTTCCTGTGGATGCAGCGAAGTCGCTACCTGCGATCGCTGTGCCGTTCGCAGTACTGAAATTCACAGTGACTGGCGCAACATTCGTTTTGCTCAAAGTCACGGTATAGGTGACCGTTCCCGCAGCTTCATTGATATCAGTTGGGCCAGACAAACTCAAACTTGGCACAACACCATCACCGATGGTACCCGTTCCACTCAGTGGGCTAGTGTTATGTGGAGTCGCTGCAGTTAAACCTATCGTTTCATTTCCTTCCAAAATTCCATCAACGACAGTTGCAACACGCACTAAAAGTTCAGTCGATCCAGCCGGAATGTTCACAGATCCAGACAACGGTACCCAAGTGACGCCGCCATCCACAGAAACCTCTTGTGTACTGGTATCCGTTCCGAGCGTTGCACTACCCGATTGCAAACTAAGACTAACTGGCGTTGCCGTAGTACTCACACCAGACAATTTTACGGTAAAGACTAAATTACCACCTTCATCGGTAACTGGATTATTGATCGATGCAACCACCGGACGATCATCACTCGTCGCACCTGTGCCAGTACCATCATCCTTAATAATGACCGTAGCGGAACTTCCCGTGACCACCACGTTACTACCGTTTGTGAGCGACACCGTGAAATTCTCTGGCCCTTCAAACACCTTGTCATCTGTAATGGGAACCGTAATTGTCTTAGTCGTTTCACCAGGCGCGAACACGACACTACCGATTACCGAAGTAAAGTCTGTTCCCGACTGCGCCGTGCCATTACTCGTGGAATAGTTAATAGCGATACTCGCAGGACTAGCTTCACTTAGTTGGACCGTGAAGGTCACTGTCCCTGCGGCTTCATTAATCTCGACAGGTCCAGAAATACTTGCATTAGGTACGGCGCCGTCAATAATCGTACCCTGTCCTGTCACAACATTTGCGCTGGAGGACGTACTCGCAACTAAGGAGACAGTTTCATTACCTTCGATCACGCCGTCTCGCACTGTTCCGACACGTACAATCACTTCACTAACACCGACTGGCACTTGCACCGTGCCATTCAAAGGTGTGAAAGTCACCCCTCCATCAACGGAAACGAGAGTCGTACTAGTATCGACACCTACAGTCGCGGAACCGGAACTCAATGCGAGCGTCAAAGGTGTGACTGTCTGGGTCGTACCCGACAATTTCACGACAAATTCTTGCGCAGTACCTTCGCTCGAGCTAGAACCAGAAACTGAAACAACGGACACTTCTTGCACCGCCGGAGCTGGCGCATTGGATTGAGAGTCTGCGGTTGTCCCACTGGCGGTAACCTGAGTATCGATAGAGCCTGGCGTGACGCCTTCGGCGATGCGATCAAGGCGAACAAAGCCGTTCCCGTCTCCTGCGTCACCGCCGCCCAAACCAGCGGCAGTCTCTTCTAACAATTTATCGAGGCTATTGCCACCGATAACGGCATTTGCAACGTCTTGAGCATTCGCAGGCGGCAAAAGCGCATTGGCGTTTGGATCAACTTGAACTGGATCAAAGACGCTCTGATCTAAGGTGACGGTCTCATTCGCACGAACGAGGTAGCTACGTCCCGAATCAAAGGCTAATTCAACTTCACTGCCAGCAGCAGCGACGATGACGTCTTTTTCGTAGATAACATCACCGATTTTTAGAACATGTTGCGACCCATCAGCTGCCTTAATAATTGCAGTCCCTTTGATCGCGATGACTTTACCGATGATATTTGTTGAATTTGCCATGTCAGAACTCCAGACGGAAACATTGATTTTCCGACGATAGCAAATGAATTTCTCCAAGACAATTGTACCAAAGTACAGTCAGTGAAAAAATTTAACTTTCTTTAACTAATAATGCGAGTTGGAGGCGACTTTTTAAGCCCAATTTCTCCAGAACTGCACCGACATGCGCCTTTACCGTGCGCTCGGTGATCGACATTTTTTCGGCGATAACGCGATTCGGCAAACCATTTGCCACCATCACCGCAACCTCTCGCTCGCGAGTAGTCAAAATGTTATCCCATTTCGTATTGACGACTTTAGCGATATCTTGTGCTGGCACTTGATTTTCAAGCAAGCGATGCATGATCGCCTCGCCAATCCAGATACCGCCCTGCAACACTACACTCGCGACATTCGCTAGCACACTCATTCCTGAATGTGTATTGCAATAGGCCTTAGCCATGATAGAAAACGCGGCGAGTGCTTCAAGGTCACTTGGCAGGTCACTCATGATAACCAGTTTGCCATGCGGGAGGCATTTGCGAATCGTCGCGGTTTGAGCGGCAATGGTCGCCCCTGGCGCAAGATGAAACCAAATCAAGCCAGAGAAACTCAAGTCGACATCAGTAAAATCTTCGCTAATCAGCTGAATATTGGGTTCAAGCTCGAGGAGCGCCGAGGGAACCTGATAATGCAACGAGTAAAAATAGCTTTCACCAAAACTCATTCTTACCTCTCAGTGAAAGCAGATTGTTTAGCACGCAATACTGGCTTGAGCAAATAAGTCAAAATGGTCTTTTTGCCAGTAATGATATCAACCTCGGCGACCATACCAGGGATAATCGGTTGGCCACCGGCAAGCCGCGAATTATTCGTAGCGACCCTCACCGTATAATAAGTAAAGCCGCGCTCATCGGTGATGGAATCGGCGCCGATATGCTCAACCTTCGCGTCAAGACCACCATAGGTTGAAAAATCGTAAGCTGTAAACTTCACGACCGCTTTCTGGCCTGGTACTAAGAAAGCAATATCTTTCGGCGCTACTTTAGCTTCTAAAATCAGCTTGCCGTCGAGTGGGACCACTTCGACCACATCGCGCCCCGGTTGCACCACGCCACCAACAGTGTTCACCAACAATCGCTTGACCGTACCACGTACCTGACTACGAATCGCTGACTGTTTGACCTTGTCCACCAACCCTGCACTCGACTGCACCAAGGAGTTCAGGCGCGACATGGTTTCAGATAATTCTTTACTCGCGTTGTTTCGCACAGCGAGTTCCACCTCTTGGATTTTTCGCGTTGCCTCGGCCATCGCTGCGGTCGCTCGTGCGACCTGAGCAGCCGCGACATCTCGCTCTCCTTTAAAACGCGTCACATCGCGTTCTAAACGCAATATCTCAACTTCAGAAACAGCGCCAGAACTCAACAATGGCTTTGTCACGTTCAATTCTTTCGCGGTCGACTCATAGGCATTCGCTGCCTGCCTTTGACGAGCCAATGCTTCCGCTTGTTCTTGACTACGCTGCTGGTATTGTTGACGCGCGATTGACACTTGCGCATTCAATTCATTTGTCACATTTTCATACAGACGCTGCTCTTCTTCAGCTGTTTTTGGATCTTCCTTCACCACCTCTTCAGGGGCGACGTAAGGGGTTCCTTCACCAATTGCTCGCAAGCGCGCTGCTTTGGCCGTCAAGGATAAATACAAAGAACGATTCTCTTTCACCGATGACTCGAAACGTGTCGTATCAATCTGCAGCAAGACCTGCCCTTCATTGACGACCTGACCTTCTTTTACCAGAATCTCTGTGACGATCCCGCCATCCAAACTTGGGTACACTTGCAGCTGTTGAGAAGGGATCACTTTGCCTTCGCCTTTGGTAATTTCATCGACATGCACCAAAGACGCCCAAACGATAAAAATGACTACGCTTAACAATACAAAGCGCGTTAGCACCCGTGCTTGAATTGGCTCCTGCTGGATGATGATGCTTTCGGCATCCTGCATGAAATCGGATTCGGGTATTTTGGCATCATCATTCCAACGCTTCAACCATTGGCCTGGGGCAAAGCCCATCATTAAGCGAACACGTTCCAGCATCGCCAACAGAACATATAAGAAACGACGCGCCGGCTTCATACTCGAGCCTTTCCAATTTGACCGGTCTGCAATGCGTGCATCACCTTATCGCGTGGACCATCGGCGACTACTACGCCACTATCGATCACAATAACCCGTGTCGCCAAATCCATCAGACTTGGTCGATGAGTCACGATCAGCATGGTTTTGTGCTGTCCATACTTAGCAATCCTATCTTTGAACTGCGCCTCCGATGGATAATCCATGGCACTGGTTGGTTCGTCCAATAACAAAACCGGCGGATCAAGTAACGCGGCTCGCGCAATCGCAATACTTTGACGTTGGCCTCCTGAGATCGACTCGCCACGCTCGCGAATGACCATATCAAAACCCTCAGGATGACTATTCACAAACTCCTGCAAACCGGCAAGCTCTGCCGCTGCCAGCACTGCGCGATCATCGGCGTACGGCGCACGAATCGTAATATTCTCGCGCAGCGTGCCATAAAAGAGCATCGAATCTTGTTCAACATAACCCAAATTTCGACGTAAATCCGCAGGATCAAGCTGTCGCAAATCGACTCCGTCGAGCATTACTGCACCTTTGGTTGGCGCATACAGCCCCAAAATCAATTTGTGCAGCGTCGATTTACCAGATCCAATACGGCCAATAATGACGACTTTTTCGCCCGGCATGATATTGAAGCTTACACCTCGCAAGGCCTCTTCTTTTCTGCCTGGATAACTAAAGTGGACATTCTTAAATTCGATTTGTCCCTTGATCTCTGGACGATGTACAAAGGCTGTTTCATCACTGCGTTCTGTTGGTGTTGCCATGATTTTTTCGAGCGACGCTAATGAGTTCTTTGCTCCCTCAAACTGCAACATCAGTCCGACTACCTGAGCAACGGGGGTCATAGCACGTCCTGCCAACATGGTTGCTGCAATCAAACCACCCATCGACATCATCCGTTCTTGAATGAGATAAACGCCGGCAATAACGACCGCGACATTCACTAACTGCTGAATTGTCGAAGCACCATTGATACTGGAGGAAGAAAGTAGCTTTAGTTCAGAATTCACCTTAGCCAAGAACGCAGTCGTCTTTTCCCATTTGGCCTGCATTTGACTCTCAGCACCGTGCGCCTTGATCGTTTCCAAGGCGGTGAGGCTTTCCACCAAGGTTGAGTTGCGCAAAGCAGCTGCACGGAATGTGGTCTCCGAAAGTTCGCGCATTTTGTGCTGCACAGAGTAGCTATAAATGACGACCAAAATAATGCCAATAATTGGCAACAAGACCAAGGGCCATGCAATCCAAATCAAGGTCAACAAAAACAGAATCGCAAACGGTAAATCAATCATCGCCGTCACCGTGGCCGAGGCGATGAAATCACGAACAGTCTCGAAAGAGCGTAAATTCGAGGCAAAAGCGCCAACCGAAGCTGGTCGTTCAGACATCCTCATACCCAACACTCGCTCCATAATGAGAGCTGAGAGTTTGAGGTCAATACGACTACTGACAAGACTGATGAAGTGACCTCGCATCAAGCGAATGATGTAATCCAAAATCAGGACTAACACAATCCCGCCAGAAAACACCCACAAAGTCTCGACCGCAAAGTTGGGGACAACGCGGTCGTACACATTCATCGTATATAGAGGCATTGCGATGGCAAAAATATTAATCAACAACGCTGCAGCTAAGATATCTTTGAAGATCGATTTTTGCTCAAGTACTGCGCCCCAAAACCAGTGCTTTTGAGGGACCTGCACCAACGGAGGTGTTCTTTGATCAAAACGAAAGTGCGGACGTGAAAAGATCGCTACGCCGATATAGCGAGCGTTCAATTCTTCCAAAGACATGGTGACTGCACCCTGCCCTGAATCAGGCAACAACACTTGCGCTTGAGTACCATCTTCGTTCCACGCTTGGAGGAGGCAAGCTTCATTATTCTGCAGCAAAAGAATGACAGGCAATAAAGCTAAATCGATCTTACGTAAATCGCGTTTCACCACTTTGGCGGAAAAACCCGCATGTGCTGCCGCTCTCGCGAATAGCGATGGCGTGAGTCCTTCCGGCAACAGAGGCAATCCGGCTGTCAAGGCCGCGCGCGTGCTTGGTCGGCCATGAATACGAGTCAATTCAACTAAACAATCAAGCAAGGGATCTCGATGAAGTAAATCTTCTCGAATGCCAACCGAAGGCGCTCCCATTTGGAAGCGAAGCGGTGATCCTGATGTTGCAGGTGTGTCGTTTTGGCTCATTCTTTATACCCGGGAATTTGAAACGTGGACATTGTTAGCCAGATTCTGGCCGAGCGTACTTGTGACGCGCCTTCAATGAACATGGGTCGGGTTGATTCTACAACAACAAAAAATTTCCCGAAAGTAAATTACGGGAAATTATTGTCGAGCTTACATTCATTAACAATTTGTCATACTGAAGTGTTTGACAGCACAGGCCGCACAATTTCTGAGATGCTCTATTTCAGCCAACCACGCTTTTTAAAATACAAGAGCGGTGTCACGGCAGACGCGAACATCAAAGCCAAAGCATAGGGATAACCCAAGTCCCATTTCAATTCCGGCAAGATTGAAAAATTCATACCGTAAATACTGGCGATCAAAGTCGGTGGCAAAAATGCGACAGACGCAACCGAGAAAATCTTAATCACTTTGTTCTGATTAATATTAATGAAACCGACTGTGGCATCCATCAAGAAGTTAATCTTATCGAACAAAAAGGAAGTGTGGCCATCCAGCGATTCAATATCACGCAGAATCTGACGCGCCTCTTCAAACTGCTCTGCATTCAATAACCTACCACGCATCAAAAAGCTCACAGCACGACGGGTATCCATCATATTACGGCGAATACGTCCGTTCAAATCCTCCTCTTGAGCGATTGCATTCAAGGCGACGGCCGCATCTTGATCTGAAAATTCCTTCTTAAGAACCGCGCGACTCACAGCTTCGAGATTTTGATAAACCCCTTCGAGGGCATCAGCGGAATATTCAGCATCAGTTGCGTACAAATCCATCAATACGTCTTTATAGTCCGCGATCGAACCTGGACGAGAACGCGCCCGCATCCGCACTAAGCGAAATACGGGCAAATCAATGGTATGGACAGAGAACAGAATCTCGCGCGCTAAAATAAAAGCCACTGTCACAGTTTGCGCGGTTTCAGACTCATCGATCAAAAAATCCGTTCGCAAATGAAGATCGCCATTATCAGCTTCGTAGTAACGCGCTGAGGCTTCGATATCCTTCACCTCATCTTCGCCAGGCAAAGTGACTCCGTAAATACCTTTAACCCATTCACGCTCTTCTTCGTTGGGGTCTGTCAAATCAACCCAAATTGGTAGCGTATTTTGAAGGTCTTCACGGCTTTCAATATGAATCTGACTCAATCGTCCATTATGTAAAACAAAAACATTAATCATGGTGGTCTCCCGTTCTTAGGGCAATTCTGCGTAATTCATACGACGCAGTATCATTTCTGTTCTTTTCTGCAAATAAGCAGAGCCTTGGTTCTTATCGTAATAGCGAGGCTTCGGCAACATCACACCTAAACGCGCCGCTTGCGGCATCGATAGCTTCGATGCACTTACCCCATAATAATGCTGCGAGGCGGCTTCCGCACCAAACACGCCGACACCCCACTCCACTACATTCAAATAGATTTCGAGAATACGCTCTTTATCCATACACATCTCGAGCATATAAGTAATGATTAATTCCTCGCCTTTACGGAGGTAGCTTCGCTCACCTGACAAGAAGAGGTTTTTCGCCAGCTGCTGAGTAATGGTGGAACCACCCGAAACGACTTTGCCCTTTTTCTTATTCTTCTCGTAGGCTTTTTGCAGTGCCTCCCACTCGACTCCATCATGATCGACGAACCCATCGTCTTCAGCGGCAATTACGGCTCGTTTAAGATGATTTGAAATCTTGTCATAGCTAACCCACTTATGCTTCAGCACAAACTTCGGGTCTTTCTCCTGCAGAACGACTTCTTGATGACGCATAAAACTTGTGGATTCTGGATTATGGTTAATCCACCACAAGATATGCACCAAGTAATACAGCTGCACCAGCAAGAATAGGCTTACTGGAAGTACGAATAGCCAAAGAAATAATTTCTTCTTCAAACCGAAACCCCATTAAGTACTTAAATCTTTTGCAGCACTCAAAGCACCGCGCAATTGTGCGAAAACACGCTGGGTATCCGGCCGCACCCCTCGCCAAATTGCAAACGCCTCCGCTGCCTGTTCGATCAGCATTCCCAAACCATCGCGCACCATCGATCCCGCATTTTGCGCATTTTTGAGAAATGGGGTCAATTCAGCCCCATACATCATGTCATACGCGAGACTTTGCGGTGCATAAAGAGTGTTCGGCAGAGCGATTGATTCACCCATCAAACTCGCCGAACTCGCATTAATGATCAGATCAAACTCGCCCGACACATCTTGAAATGAACTTGCCGTGCACACGTCCTTCTCAGAAGTCCATTTGCTCGCCATCGCAACCAATTCTTCTGCTTTAGACACAGTACGATTGCTGATCAGAACCGACTTTGGTTGTTGCTCTAAAAGTGGCAATAGAGCACCGCGTGCCGCCCCACCGGCGCCAATCAGTAAAACACGTTTGCCACGAATAGCGAAGCCGGCGTTGACGACAATATCGCGTACTAAGCCAACACCATCGGTATTATCACCTTCAATTTTGTCGTCTACAAAGCGTAAGGTATTCACAGCGCCCGCGCTCTCTGCGCGCTTACTCAGTCGATCACACAAGGCAAATGCTTCTAACTTAAACGGAACAGTGACGTTCGCGCCGCGTCCATTTTGTTGTGCAAACTCGCTCACTTCGGCCGCAAAACCATCCAAGGGTGCGAGTCGGGCTTCGTAGCGCAATGCTTGCGCAGTTTGCTCGGCAAATAGGCCATGGATCAAAGGTGATTTACTGTGTGCGATTGGATTACCAAACACACAGTAAAGATCGGTTTCGCTCGCTCCTATCTTTGAAATAAGATCGTCGCGTTCGCCAGCGGCACGATCAAGTACATTACTATTCACGAACCCTCCCCCCGCGCATCTCGGTCTCTAATTGTTGGTCGCGCGTAAATTTAAATTGCGTTACCACAATCCAAATATCGTCCTTATCTTTCGATCTCATATTGGGTGGGAAATGTCCATACGGCGCCGCTTTTCGAACAATACGAAGTGCTGCGGAATCAAGTTCAGGAATGCCAGAAGATTTTTCTACTTTTGGCCCACCCTCTTTTTCGTAGATCGTACCGTCTTGAAAAATTGGAATATACACAATCACTTGGCCATACAATTTCTTACCATTGACCTGTGGGAAGTTGATGGTGCCAACGTCTTCGATTTTTTTCTGCAATGCTTTGTAATAAATGGCGTGACCAACCGCTTGCGTACTCGGGGACAAGAAGGTTTTACGTGGGCGCTTATTTTGATCTTCAATCGTTTGCGAGATCTCCGCAATTGAACGCGCTAACGCTTTTTTACTCTCAGACAGGTCGCGTCCATTCTCCGCTTGCTGATCATCAAGCTGTTTTTTATCCAGTACCCTTTGCGACTTCACCGTCGTCTCTTGGCGAACTTGATCTAGTAATTGGCGCTGGCGTTCTTCCAATTCTTGAATCTTCTTTTGCGTCGTCACGACGCTATCACCATCTTCAACGCGTCGCATATCCGGCAACGGCGATTTAGCACGTCCTTGATCGTGCTGACCACCACCATCCAAATTCACTTGCGCCAGTGCTTGTGCGCTAGAGGGACGCTTTTCGTGCTTTGCGTTGACTAGAATAATCTCAAGACCAGGATCCACTGGAGTTACCGCTTCTTGAATCGCGGGAACGAAATGCACCAGCAAAACAACTGCGTGAAAAAGCACGGAGATAAAAATCGCCGAACTCAAAAACACATTATTCAAGATCGTTTTCAGTAACTTATCCAAGCATTCACCAATCTATTTTATTCACCGAGCAATTCACGGAACCAGAAAGCCATCTTGGGTTGCGATCGCTCTCATCGTTAGCATTGAGTGGTTGATTCGACTCACTTATGCCTGTTGAACTTCATCATCCGGTTTTACTTCCTCAGCCACTGTCATTTCTGTTTCCGTTGCCTGAGTAAGTTCGACATTCTCTGTTTCACTCGCCGAGAAATCCTCGACTAGTTCCATTTCATCTTCTGCCTCATCCCCGAGATCTTCAGAGGTTTCGGTACCCAAAACTTCCAAGAAACGTGCCTCGACACTCAAATCCAACTCATCCCAGCGCAAAATTTCCAAGCGCACTTGCGCACCTCGCGCGGCCGCTGGCATACCAGCCATGCGAATGATCAGAGGAATTTCAACTAAACGCAAGACTTCGTCTTTCAAAACAACAGCATCGACCTGACGTTTTTGTTCTTGTCCCAACCAACGCAAGCACCAATAACGTTCCATATTAGTTTGGAAGTCAGCATAGGCAGCATAGGCAGCATCGAAACCAGAGACAATCGCGAACAAGTCAGCGTCTTTGGGTTTGAATGGTGCGACCAAGGCTGCGGTGACACCGTGTTGCACGCAAGCGATGATTTGCCATTGATTAATCAAATCCGTATAGCGTCGCAATGGCGAGGTGCTCCAAGCATATTGATCGACGCCCAAACCTTGATGCGGCGCTGCGTGCGTCACCATGCGCACTTGCATCTTCGCCGCCCAGCCACCACTGCCGCCACCTTGCGCCCGATAGATCCCTGGAATACCGTGATCGGCCAAGAGTTTTCCCCAGGTGCTATTGGCCAAGATCATTAATTCCGCGACGATTTTATCGAGCGGTGCGCCGCGCTTACGGCGAACGATACTGACCACATCGTCTTCCACATAGAAGTTAAAATCGACCCGATTGTTTTGCTCGGGCTTGAGACCAAAACTTTCGCGCTTCGCCATCCGTCCCGCTTCCAACACTTGCGCCCACTTCCACAACAAAGCGATCTCAGCTTTGTGCGGATACTCACCCGCATCATTTGCCAAGTTTTCTTCTGTGACCAAAGCGTCCAAATCGTTATGTCGCAAATTCGCCGCCATGGGCACCATTTCGACTTTGGTTTCGGTGCGCTGAATCTGCCAATCTTGGGTGCTCAAATCGACGTACAAAGAAACGGCGGGGCGCGTTTGTCCTTCGCCTAAGGTGTAGACCTGTACCAGATCATCCGGCAACATGGTGATCTTGTCGCCCGGCATATAGACGGTTGACATTCTTTGACGCGCCATCTGATCAAAGGCGTCATTTCTTTGGATACCAAGACCTGGTGCAGCAATATGGATCCCAACTCTGACCGTATTTGCATCAAGGTGTTGCACAGAAAAAGCGTCATCGATCTCGGTGGTCGTCACGTCATCGATAGAAAAAGCTTGTACCGCAGCTACCGATAAATTCTCGGGTAAGCTCGGCAGCGGTGTCGCGGGAAATCCCACGCCTTTTGGGAAATGTTCCAACAAAAATTTCGACAAGTGAAAATCTTTGGCGTTTTTCAAACCACCGCATGCCAGCATCAATTTAGCAGGCGTGGTCTGCAATTCGGCACAGGCTTCCACCATCGCCTTGTACGAGATACTATTTTTGTCGGGCTTAAATAAGAGTTGCAAGCCAATGCTAGCGAAGGCATCTGGCAAACGGTACTGCTTAAGTTCTTCCACATACGCCGCTTGCACCAGGGCTTGCTGTTTCTTCTTTTCAATCCCAGCCAAGGCCGCTTTGAGATTCTCTTCCGGTGCAGCTTTATAACGACCCCGCCCTTTTTTCTGGAAGTAAATCGGCGACTGGTGTAGTGCCAAAATCAAGCCGGCCAATTCTTCGGTTTTAGGATTCGCGCCGAAATACTCTGCACCCAAATCTGCAAAGCCAAACTCATCGGTGCCAGCCACTTCCCACAGAAAACCGAGGTCGATTCCTTCGACGATACTCTTTGCGTTGGCTAATAAGGCGCCTGGTTCTGGACTCGTAAATTGCAATAGCACATCCTTACTTTTGACCTTAGTCCGCTTACCGCTAGCCAACTCAACTTGATATGCCTCACCTGCCTGTGACAACACGCTACCTGCTTTGAAATCACCAGACTCTTCAAAAAATACATTCATCTTATTTTCTACAATCTCATTTTTACTGTCTCATGATCTTTCATAAGACCTTGAAATTGAACTCAATTGGCTCAATTCCATCATGTTTGATCATTGACCAGAAATTCGTGGCAAGTCCAAAATTTCCGGCAAAAACACTTCTGTTACTAACAAAGGCGAACCTTTACGACGAAATACCGAGCGTCGCGCCCACAAATAAGCGACGTCATCCGCCAATGCATGTACGCGCACTATGCGCTGCATCAAGGGATGGCGACGTCCCAAACGCGCGAAATATAACTGCCCTCGTTCGACTTGCGGATCACTGAACAAGGTCGAACCTAAAGAACGATTCCCCAGCGAAGCGAACAAGGGCCAATGACTCGCATTGGCATCCAAGGACAATACCGTATGCGCATACACCACGGCACGTTCATCACAGCGCAATAACACTTCACGTTCGGTGACTTGAGTAACTCGCGGCAAACCCAAAGCATGAAACTCATCACGCAAACACATCGCCCGTCCTTGTCGCAAACGTTGCACACGAAAACGCGAACTGCGCGCCACCAAGCGAGCCGTCAAGGAATCGCGGTTGCTTAGCCAATCTTGCATCACTTCACTCGTGTGTATCGCACCGATATGCGAATGCCAGCGCGGGAAACGATGGCGCAACTGCTCCTTGGCTAGGTCGGACTGCGGAATCATCAATTCATCCGTCGCAAACTCACGCATCACAAAAATCCACCACCATTTGCAAATAGTCTGCGAACTCACTAATGCCGTGATCGCTCCCTTCAATCACAAACTGTTGAGCGCCTGCATAATGCGCGACCATTTCGCGCCAATCTAATACTTCATCCCCCGTCGCCGCCATCAAGAAATAGCGCTCGGGTTTGGTAATTTTGTCGACTGCCAATGCCTTCAATTCATCAACATAGGCGGCCTTAAACTCAAACTCTTCGCCCGTGTGGTAATTGGTCGTGATGCCAACATAGCTTGCTAATTCGCGCGGCGGTTTTACTGCGGGATTCAACAACACCGCTTTGCAATTCAATTCCTCAGCAAGAAATGTCGCGTAACAGCCGCCCAGCGATGAACCAATCAAACTCCATTCCTGCTCAGGATGTTGCTGCACAATCGAGCGCGCCAAAGCAATCGCGGCGGCTGGCGAAGCGGGCAAGGCTGGGCAAACGAATTCATGTGAACGTCCCTGCTCCCGAAAATAATCGGTGAGCAAGCGTGCCTTGAAAGACAATGGAGAAGAACGAAATCCGTGCAAATACAGAATCATGCGTTTGTCACCACTTGCGCCGTTGCACTAACATTCGCATTCAAACCTTGTAGCGCATCCAAGAGCTTTTGGTGAACGCCGCCGAAACCACCATTACTCATGACCAAAATACTATCGCCTGCTTGGCTCGCTGCGACGATATCAGCAACCAGCGGCACCAAATCGTGATACGTCTTTACTTTATCACCCAAAGGTGCAAAGGCTTCGGCGAGATCCCATCCTAGCGCATCTTTGCCACTCAACGCGCCATAAGCAAACACCAAATCAGCGGTTTCCAAACTAGCTGGTAAAGCTTGTTTCACTGCGCCCATCTTCATGGTGTTTGAGCGCGGTTCGAGTACCGCCAAAATACGGCGCGTACCAACACTTCGACGCAGACCATCCAAGGTGGTTTGAATGGCGGTGGGATGATGAGCGAAATCATCGATCACGCGCACACCATTCACTTCACCACGCACTTCCATACGACGTTTCACATTCACAAACTTGGATAGGGCCTCAATTGCCGTCGCCGCTTGCACACCGACATGGCGTGCTGCCGCGATCGCAGCCAGGGCATTCATTCGATTGTGCGCGCCGTTAATATTCCACTGCAGATGCCCTTGCACTTCGCCGCGATACAAGACCTCAAAATGATCGCCTTCAGTGACGCGCATTTGCCATTCCGCCTCACTCGCTGACGCTGCGGAGAAACTCTCTTTTTCACTCCAGCAACCACGCTTGACGACACGCTGCAAACTCGCTTCATCAGCGTTGACAACCAACCGCCCAATCCCGGGCACCGTCCGCACCAAATGATGGAACTGGGTTTCAATAGCGGCGAGATCAGGGAAAATATCTGCGTGATCGTATTCGAGATTATTCAAGACTGCGGTCTTGGCGTGGTAATGCACGAATTTGCTGCGCTTATCAAAAAACGCGGTATCGTATTCATCGGCTTCAATCACAAAAAAGTCTGAAGCTTTATCGCCATGCAAACGCGCGGAGATACCGAAATTCAAAGGCACGCCACCGATCAAGAATCCAGGTGCGTACCCCGCATATTCCAAAATCCAAGCGAGCATGGAGGATGTCGTGGTTTTACCATGTGTACCCGCCACCGCTAGTACCCATTTGTTACGCAAGATGTGTTCACCCATCCATTGTGGGCCCGAGACATAAGGCAGACCACGATTCAGAATCGCTTCCATCAATGGATTGCCACGTGAGACCACATTCCCAATCACAAAGAGATCGGGCTGCAAATCCAGCTGCTCTTCGCCAAATCCTTCGATCAGACGTATCCCTTGTTGCTCCAACTGTGTGCTCATTGGTGGATACACGTTGGCATCACAACCGGTGACCGTATGTCCTGCTTGTTTCGCCAGAGCGGCCAAGCCGCCCATAAAGGTGCCGCAAATACCTAGAATATGAATGTGCATAAACTGCAATGCTTTCTTCTTGTTATGTACTGAAATGGCGAATGAACTAAGATGCCAGTCGATTAAACCCTGTTCATCGCCCACTTCTGTAGCATGTGCTATCGATCTCGACATTCTACCCGACAGACGAGGTTTAGCCGAATACGATATGATATGCACATGACAAATTTCAACTTTCCAGAAACAGACCGACTTGCGCAATTGCGTTCAGAAATCGCGATGCAAGCAGCGCGCTTAATCGCCGAAGAAGGCTGTGAATACAGTACCGCCAAGCGCCGCGCCGCCAAACAAGTGCTCGGCAATCAAAAAATTAACGGCAATGTCTTGCCAGACAATCAGCAGATTGAACAAGAAGTTCGCGAATACCACGCCCTTTTCTGTGCGGATACCCAACCACAACGCCTTCGGGAATTGCGCTTGATCGCGATCGAAGTGATGGAGAAGCTCAGCCAGTTCAATCCCTACCTGATTGGCGCGGCCATGAATGGTACGGCGGGCGAACATTCTGATATTTATTTGCATTTATATACAGAAAATGCCAAAGATCTGGCCATCTTCCTACTCAATCTCGGCATTGACTTCGAAGTCTCTGAACACGGCAATCGACGTGGCGAAGCTTCCGAAACCTTAAGCTTCATGTTTAAACGCGAAGCGGTACATTTGATGGTGCATGACTTTGACGATCTCAAACACACCGATCGCAATGAGCGCGCCGATCTCAATGCGGTGAAACAATTGCTGGCGGAATCAGAATAAAGTGAACTGTTTAAAGTGATGAGACCACGAGTCCGCGCATCAAAATACTAAGCAAAATACGAACCAAAGCATCCATAAAACATCGTTAAGGACTTATTTATGAACAAAAACCTACTGAAGATGGGCCTTACCGTCGCCATTTTCTGCGCCGCCGCTGGCGCTTATGTCGGCAACAAACGTTTGGAACCCAAAACGCCGGTTGATGGCGCCGTGCAAAAGCTGGTCAGCCTTAACTTAAAAGATGCCAAAGGTGTGGTGCAACCCTTAAAACAATGGCAAGGCAAATTCCTCGTCGTGAATTTCTGGGCAACGTGGTGCAAACCCTGCGTGCAGGAAATGCCAGAACTAGCTGAACTCCAAACCCAACTTGCAGGCAAAAATGTGCAACTACTTGGCATCGGCATCGATACACCCAACAACATCAGTGAATTCGCAGAAAAATACAAAATCACCTACCCCGTTTTTGCAGCCGGCATGGAAGGCACCGATATTTCGACTGCCATGGGCAATCAGGCAGGCGGCCTGCCATTTACTGTGTTGGTCAACAGCGAGGGTAAGATCGTGAAATCTTATTTTGGCCGACTCAAAATGGAAGAACTGCGTGCAGATATACAGAAATACAACATTTGAACACAATGACAATCCCCGCCGAGCCGTTCTAACAAGAGCCACTCAAATTATCAATCTCACAAGATAAACATGCGCGGATGGCTGGCATGCATAGGTTTGCCGCCATCCCCAAGTCAGCAAAGTGCACGGTCGGCTCACTCTTTCCCTTCCCAAGCCAAGTTTTTTACAAGAAATATACAGACGAGCGTGCTTTTTTGCTTGCCAAGCCCACACAAGTAACGGCAAAATGCTGCTAACTTCTGCAAATAATCTAACAATATGGCTCAAAAGCTTCTTCTGCTGAACGGCCCCAATCTCAACTTATTGGGCACACGTGAACCAGCAATCTATGGTTCTGCCACGCTACAAGATATTGAAAACGCAGCAATTCAACAGGCACAAGCTCAGGGCGTAAGCCTTGTTTGTTTCCAAAGTAATCACGAAGGTCAATTGATTGATCGTATCCATGCAGCAAGATCAGAACAGATCGACGCGATTGTGATTAACCCTGGTGGACTGACACATACTAGTGTTGCTTTACGCGACGCTTTGAGTGGTGTGGCAATTCCATTTATCGAAGTTCATATTTCCAATATTCACCAACGCGAAGCATTTCGGCACCATTCTTTTTTATCAAGTGTTGCCAAAGGAGTCATTTGCGGACTCGGTACCGATGGCTATCGTTTAGCAATTGACTTTGCACTAAAAAACCTTTAAATTCTCGCATCTTCACGCAATTAACTCATATTTATACAATAACTTTTGATTGCGTACTTTCCAATAACAGTCGATAAGGCGCTACGAGCGCACTTTTTCGCACCTCTTTCAGGAGATTTCACATGGATTTAAGAAAACTTAAAACCCTCATCGACCTCGTTGCTGAATCCGATATTTCGGAATTGGAAGTGACTGAGGGCGAAGGTAAAGTCAGAATCGTGAAATCTGCACCAGCAACACAAGGTCAGGTCATGATGATGCAACCACAATTGCATCATGCGATGCCAGCACCAGCAGCGGCACCAGTCGCAGCGCCAGCAGCACCGGCTGCGGCTGCACCAGCAGCGGCGCCAGCAGTTGAAGGCCACGTTGTTAAATCCCCAATGGTTGGCACTTTCTACCGTGCAGCATCACCAGGCTCCGCTCCATTTGTTGATATTGGCAAAAACGTCAACAAAGGCGACACACTCTGCATCATTGAAGCGATGAAACTCTTGAACGAAATCGAGAGTGACTTCTCTGGCAGCATCAAACAAATCTTGGTTGAAAATGGTCAGCCAGTTGAATACGGTCAACCTTTGTTCATCATTGGCTGATCGCAGCAGAAGCTTGCTTGCGCATTGAAGCCAAGAACAGAACCTCAAATTCGAGCATTACAACAATCAACAGTTCTTAGCTTCATCGCATCAAGCTTATTGGCCTTAACAGCCTCAACCTAGGCTCTAACCTCTGCCAAAGTAAACATCATGTTTGAAAAAATTCTGATCGCCAATCGTGGCGAAATTGCTCTCCGTATTCAACGCGCTTGCCGCGAAATGGGTATCAAAACCGTGGTTGTGCACTCTGAAGCTGACCGCGAAGCCAAGTACGTGAAATTGGCGGATGAGTCCGTTTGTATTGGTCCAGCGGCATCTCCGTTAAGTTACCTCAACATGCCAGCCATTATCAGCGCTGCCGAAGTAACCGATGCGCAAGCCATCCATCCCGGCTATGGCTTCTTGTCTGAAAACGCTGATTTTGCTGAGCGTGTCGAACAGTCTGGCTTCGTCTTTATCGGTCCACGTGCTGAATCCATCCGTTTGATGGGCGATAAAGTCTCAGCTAAACATGCCATGATCGAAGCGGGCGTACCTTGCGTACCTGGTTCTGATGGTGCCTTGCCGGACGATCCAAAAGTCATCGTGCAAACAGCGCGTAAAGTCGGCTACCCAGTCATTATCAAAGCGGCTGGCGGTGGCGGTGGTCGCGGTATGCGTGTGGTTCACACTGAAGCCGCTTTGCTCAACGCGGTGACGATGACCAAGACAGAAGCTGGTGCAGCCTTCGGCAATCCAGAAGTCTATATGGAAAAATTCTTGGAAAATCCACGTCACGTGGAAATCCAGATTTTGGCTGATCAACACGGCAATGCGATTTGGTTAGGCGAACGCGATTGCTCCATGCAACGTCGCCACCAAAAAGTGATCGAGGAAGCGCCAGCTCCCGGCATTCCACGTAAATTGATTGAAAAAGTCGGTAATCGTTGCGCCGAAGCCTGTAAGAAAATCGGTTACCGCGGCGCTGGTACTTTTGAATTCTTGTACGAAAATGGCGAGTTCTATTTCATCGAAATGAATACGCGCGTTCAAGTGGAACACCCAGTGACAGAGATGATTACTGGTATCGATATCGTGCAAGAGCAAATTCGAATCGCCTTTGGTGAGAAATTGCGCTTCAAACAATCCGATGTTGAACTGCGCGGTCATGCGATCGAATGCCGTATTAATGCTGAAGATCCTTTTAAGTTCACACCATCACCAGGCCGCATCGCGACTTGGCATACACCTGGTGGCCCAGGCATTCGCGTCGATTCTCACGCTTATGCTGGCTACTTCGTACCGCCCAATTATGACTCCATGATTGGTAAAGTGATCTCGTATGGCACGACGCGTGAACAAGCGATACGCCGTATGCAAATTGCTTTATCCGAAATGGTGGTTGAAGGCATTCAAACTAATATTCCTTTGCATCGTGAATTGATGGTCGATGCGCGCTTCATCGAAGGCGGCACCAATATTCACTATTTGGAACATAAGTTGGCAGACATGCCTGTCCTCAAAAAAGACAAGTAATCGATAGCAAAAAGTACTTGAGGATCACTGCAAAGCACCTCGACACCGCAGTAGACGAACAGCAAACGCGATTGAGATATCATATTCAATCGCGTTTTTTGATTTACACTGTCACTTTCACAAGCACGACCTTGTGTAGCGACATTTGACCAGAACGAAAGAACAGCATGGCTTGGATAGAAATTATTATTGAAGTTGCACGTGATCACGCAGAAAACCTATCCGATGCCTTAATGGAAGCTGGCGCCCTCTCGGTCTCGGTCGAAGATGCTGATGAAGGGACTGATGCTGAAAAACCCCTGTTCGGCGAACCTGGCATGGAACCCACCGAACATGCATGGGAACGCAGTCGCGTGGTTGCCTTAGCAGATGTCGATGCAGATCATACGGCCATCGTGGCGGATGCAGCAGCAGCGATTCAGTTGGCCGACACACCAAGTTTCACTACCCGCAAAGTTGAAGAGCAAGATTGGGTGCGACTCACGCAGTCCCAATTTGAGCCTATCCACATCGGCAAAAACATTTGGGTCGTACCAAGCTGGCATGATGCCCCGGATGCGAATGCTCTCGTACTCGAACTTGATCCTGGTTTAGCGTTTGGTACTGGTAGCCATCCAACTACACGTCTGTGCATGGAATGGCTGGAAGCCAATGCGCCAGAAAGCCTCACTGTTTTGGATTATGGTTGTGGCTCCGGCATCTTGGCAATGGTTGCCAAAAAGCTGGGCGCGCAACACGTGGTCGGCGTCGATATCGACCCACAAGCGATTGAATCAGCAAACTTCAACGCAGAAAAAAATCAATGTGAAATCGAATATGCCTTACCAGAAGCCTTTGGTGAAAGCTATCCAGCCGCACACCAATTCGACGTGGTGGTTGCCAATATTTTGTCGAGCCCGCTGAAATTGATGGCGCCAATGTTATCCGGTCGCGTGAAGGCTGGTGGTGCTCTTGTTTTATCGGGCGTACTCGCACGTCAAGCAGAAGAAGTCGCGGCAGCTTACGCACCCTTCATTGCACTGAGCGTTTGGCAAGAACGTGAAGGTTGGGTCGCCTTACACGGCCGTAAAGCGTCTTAATCAGTTGAGGTAAGACATGGCTCTCGCAACGCAATGCCCACACTGCTATACCAGTTTTCGTGTCGCCAATGATCAGCTAAAACTTCACGCTGGCATGGTGCGTTGCGGTGCTTGCAAACACACCTTTAACGGCATTGAACATCTACTCGCCCCCGGCGAGGCTCCACGAACACCGCCGAGCCAAGAGGAAGCAAGTACTGCCGCTACACCAATCGCACCTGCAGTCCCTGAAGAAGGCCAGAACACTGGACAGGAGACGGCACAGGAGGCCAAACATGCGGTCGAAATCGAGGCCGGGGCCCCCGCCCTCGAAGCAGAAACAACTCTTCCTTTTGATCATACGGCACCAAGTTCTACTGCCGATGAATCTTTAGGCAGTGATTCCCCTGCAAGCACGACCGATTTGGAAAACGACGAGTCAGAAACCACCATCGAATCCGAAACACCAGCAGCATCTGATGTCACGACTGCCGCAGCGACAGACGCTGTTGTAACTGAGAAGTCTTCGACTAATTCGAGCGCCAAGCAGCTGCAGGAGCAGGCCGATGAAGAAAGCGTGCCTGAAGAATTCGCCGAATATTTGGGCTCAGCTTTTGAAAAGACAGGAAAAGAGGAAATAGAAGAAATAAGCTCTTCCCCACTGCCCTTCGACGAGCCGGCTGAGGAGCAAGAGGTAGCAGCGCAATTAGTAAGTGAAGAGCACAGCCCTAATCAGCAAGAGCTCGATGACATCGCTCTATTCCAAGAAAAGCTTGCTTCGTTTGCGGCAATGGTCGAGACTCCCTCCACGGAAGACGCGATCCAACCGCATTCCGAGGATCTCGATACGGCCGAACACTATTCCTCGCAGCTAGAATTAATCGATGCGCAAGGCGATGCTCATCCTGCTGATGAAAACACCGAAAGTAGTACGCCCGAACTCGACCCTGTTGACTTGGAAGCGTCAGCAGCGGAAATGCCTGCAACAAAAGCACAGACTTCATCGCTGACTGCAAGCTTAGATTTTGAATTAAGCGACGAAGAACGCACATGGCAAGAATCTGCAGAACTTAGCCAAATCGAAGTCGAAACGAAAGCGGTAATTGCAGCGACTGACGATAAAACTTACTCGCGCCACGAGCCTGTATTCTCGGACGATACTGTTTTAGAAGATGATGTTGAACAAGACTTGCAATCACTGCTCGATGAACACGAGAGCCAACAGCTTGAGAAACAAGCGATCAAAGCAAGTCCACCTCAAAAAACCGAACCGAGCTTCCATGAGCCAAGTGAAAGCACCACGGATCATGTATCGCCAATCGACGTTGAGTCAGAAGAGCAGCCAGATTTCATGGTGCAAGCCGAACGTGCACATCGTTACGAAAAGCTCAAAACATTCGGGCTTATACTTGGCGTCTTAATCTTATTGTTGGCAGCAACAGCGCAGACGGTCTATTTCATGCGTTCCACCATTGCTGCGCAATATCCGGCAAGCAAACCTCACCTACAGAAAATGTGCGCGCAAATTGGCTGTGAGATTAAGCTACCAACACAAATTGAAAATATCGTCGTCGAAGGTACCGAATTAACGACCTTAAGCCAAGAGCCGCACGTGCTCCAACTTGCGGCACAATTCCGTAACAAGAGCAATACAGCTCAAGCATGGCCGATGTTAGAACTCGTCTTGAAAGATAGTCGTAATCGCCCGGTACTGCAGCGTGTGTTCAAACCGGAAGAATATTTGGAAACGCCAGCTAATGTAACCAAAGGCTTTGCAGCTAATTCTGAGAGTGCAATCAAAGTCCACTTTGAGTTAAGCACCGCCAAAGCCGCTAACTACGCGGTTGAGGTTTTCTATCCATAGACGCTTCGCAGATGGGGAATGCTGGGCATATCCCCCTCGGGAAGCTTATTAGGCACCAATGAAGTTTGGGACTTTTTGCGTCGAAAAATTTTATCGACATCCCAGCCGGGACCAACAATTTATTTAGCGCCCTTTTCTCAAGTTCCGATACCGCTCTGCGCGACTCGAAATCGAAGAGATTAACTTCTCAGGGTCGATCGGCTTGGTCAAGAAATCGTCCGCGCCAATTTCCAATGCGCCTAGTTGCTTTTGCATTTCAGTTTCAGAGGACAGAAACACGATCGGTATATCGAGATAGTGATTGTTCTGTCGAATGACCTTGGCCATCTCTATCCCGTTACATTGCGGCATATGAAGATCCGTCAATACCAACTCGGGTTTAAATTTTTTCATCGCATCCAGAATTTGGCTGGGATCCATAATCGCTTTAACGTGCATCCCTGCACTGCTCAGCACAGCGTCGAAAAAACTGAGGAAAAAATCATCGTCGTCAACCACCAGAATGCGATAAGAGCGAACCGTATTTTTGGCGATCTTTTCGCTGATTCTTGCACTTAATGCTTGTACATCGAGCGGTTTAATAAAATATCCCTCTGCTCCTTCGCGCACGGCCGCTAAGCGATCTTCAAACACATCTTGCGACGAAATGTATATCGCCGGAAAGGTCGTAACAACGCGCATTGACATCGCTTGTCGTGCACGCTTACCGTCTTCAGAGTCAATATCCAAGACAACGGCCTGCGGAGCACGTATCAAAATGGCGGAACGAAATTCATCGAGATCACTAAAGCCTACGACCTCATGATCATAAAACCGGAGTGCTGTCGATAGCTCGCTACTAAAAGTCGAATCGGCAGAAAAAACATACACTAGGTCGAAATATTTACCTGTACTGTCGTCCATGGTCTCATCCATCATATTAATGTTATTCGACTCCAAAAAATCTAAAAATCCCCCTCAACTTTTTCACAAAATTGAGGCCTTCAATCATTGCGCCGCTATCTCGCCCCATAACTGGCGCATCGTGAAACGAATTGGTACTTGATCGCGGTGGAGTACTTCACGAATAGCGTGTAGTGGTTTCTGCGTATCCCGTTTGATGGGCATCGTGAGTGGTGCACCGCGTGGTCCAATCAGAGAATGTACATAGGGTGTCGTGGTCGTTGCTCCCTTGCTGGTTACCACACCAATTTCACCATTTTCCAACTTCACAAATGTGCCGATTGGGTAGGTTCCAAGTTCCCGAATAAACAAGGTGACTAACATCAAATCGACCGTGGTCTTGCCTCCTATCAGGATATCGCGCAATGCTGCATTCGGCAGTAAGGACTTACGATAACTTCGGGCGCAAACCCTCGCGCAATAACGATCCGCAATGGAAATGATTTTGGCATTTTGAGGCGTTTCAGGACCACGTTTCTTCAAGGGATAACCTGACCCATCTTCATTCTCGTGATGAGCTAAGATCCAACTCAGCCACGCCTCGTCCTTGACACCGGCGGCCATCAGTTGCTCCACCGTCTCTTGTGGGTGCCGATAAATCAATTCTTGTTCTTCGGCGCTCAAACCATCGCTTTTTTCTTGCAACCGTTCTTGTTGGCGCAGCATACTCAAGTTCATGGTCAACGCCGCTGCGGCTAACATCGTAATTTCTTCTTCAGATTTCTTAAGTGCGCGCGCGATGACGATCGCGACGATGGCGGTATCAACACAGTGGCGTGCTGAGTAGTTACCCTCCTGATGCAAAAGGATGCAACCAAGAGCGACATCGGTGTCCAAGAAGGTGGCCACCACGATTTGTTTGGCTAAGGCCAAGAATTTACTGCGTGCCTCGGTTTCAGCAACTAGGTTATAAGACAAAGTACGGAGGTCGGCGCGAACATCGGTAACGATCCTAACCACCGATGGTAACTCAACGACTTTAGGGATTTTTTTATCGCGTGACGATTGATCCAGCTTATCGCTGTCGACGTACAGTCCACGCTCAATTAACACTTCGACTTGATGGCTACTATTCACAACAAAGCCTTTGCGCAACAAAAGATTTCCATCATTGCCATAGATGTCCCATTGCAAGGGCTGACCTAGCACAATATCCGACATGGAAATACGTTTGTTTGACATGCAACACCTCTAGAAAAGACACGGGATCTCATCAACAATAGGTAAAGCGCAGCTCGAAACTTTATGCTTCTATCCTATCAGAGTATTGCCAAAAAGCATGCTTTTATTCAGCGCTGCCTCAGAAGTTTGCATTTAACTGACGCTTTTGTCGCAAAAACGCAGACATTTTATGGGAAATTAGAGTCGTACAAAGACCTTGCACATTCGCAAAACTAGCATGAGCAATCCGATCAGTCCGGTAAAACAAGCGGCGAATGCAAACGATGCGAACTCCAGGCTAGTGTAAGCACCAATACCCTCAGCAAACCAAGTGGGGTAAAAGTGACTCATTGCGTTGGTCAATGCCAATACACAACTGGCAATCCAAGCTAAGGCATAAGCTAAGACAGCATTACGACCAAAACTGACTCCGACTGGTGGCAGTTTCCAATAGTCGATCAGTCCGTAAAAAATAGCGATGAATAAGAAAGCCCACGCACTAGTCCAACAGACAAACGATGACGTCCAAAGCTGCTTATTCCAAGGCATCACCATCTGCCATACAAAACCTAACACCGCGAGAATGATCGCGGCCAAAACGAGTCCCCGCCAATTCCTACTACGTAAAAGGCGTGCGGCGAACACCCCCAGCATCACACTCGCAATTGACGGAATCGTTGAGAGCAAACCTTCTGGTTCTTGCGCCCGCAGACTGAGTGGGTCAAATTGATATGCCAATGAGCCGAGAACCCAGGTATCAAGTCGATCGGCTAAATTGTGATGCGGCTCATATCCACCACTCACACTCATCAGAGCACAATAAAAAATCAAGATCATCCCCGCAACGACCACAATGCGAACCGTACTCCGCAATAGCACGACTAGCGTAGCCGCCATGCCGAAGCAAATTCCTATTCGTTGCAACACTCCCATTAATCGAAATTGGCGATCTGGAATGAAGTACATGGCAATCACATGCAAAACAATGCCAAGGATAAAGATTCGAAAAGCACGTCGCCACGCGGCAGCAATTAATGAACTCGATGACGTTCCTTCCATCATTTTTGGAAAGTAAGCAAAGTCGAGCGAAACACCGACGATAACTAAAAAAAATGGGAAGATAAAATCAGCAGGCGTACAGCCATGCCAACTCGCATGCTCTAACCAAGGGTAAACGTAGGACCAGTCTCCCGCATTATTGACGAGTAACATCGCTGCGACCGTTAATCCACGGAAGACGTCGATGGAATCAAATCGTTGGCTTGTCATACAGTCCTTGAGTCATGTATATAAAATTCGATGCGTTGATCACACTCGAAAATCCTGCAATTAAAAATCAACCTTGAGTGAACAATATGATCGCAAAATTCATAATCATTTATCAATACCACTAATACAAAAACACAGCATACAAAAATTCCTGCTTGCCATTCTTGAGAATTAATACTTTGCGATATCGTTCCCAATAGTATCAATTCGTGAATAGGAAAACCACTCAGGCCACAAATCGTTGTATATTGGTACTTAAGTGGCATTAATTTAGCAAAACCAGTTGACCCAAAAAAATCAGACATGTAAGGTTACAAGCGGTGCGTTTTTTTCAGTATCGAGGACACCTCGATGCACAAGATTTCGCTTAAGGCCAACGCCATTTCTTTGTGAGAATTGTCCAGTATGTCCAATCCATCATCGCCAGTACGATCACCATTTCTGTGGATTCCGTCCTTATATTTTGCCCAGGGCCTACCCTTTTTTGCGGTCAATACCTTGGTCCTCTACATGTATAAAAGTCTTGGTTATGAAAACAGTACCATCACCTTTTGGACAGGCTTGGTTGGTTTTGTATGGGTCTTCAAACCATTGTGGAGTCCGTTTCTCGAACTTGTGCAAAGCAAAAAATTCGTCATCATCATGTTTCAAATGATCGGTGGTGTGAGTTTAGGACTACTTGCTTCTAGCCTTCATCTCCCAAGCTTTTTCGCGGTATCAATCGCCATGCTATTCGTCGCTGCAGTTGCGGCAGCGACCCATGACATTGCCGCCGATGGCCTTTACATTGAAACCTTAGATTCGGTCCAACAAGCGAAGTTTGTTGGTTGGATGGGCGCTGCATTCAATATCGCACGGGTTTTCTCAACGGGAGCCTTGGTGTCGCTCGCAGGTTATCTCGAGAAAAGCATGACAGCTGTAACGGCTTGGTCCTACGTATATGGAATCGCCGGCGCTATCCTCATTCTCATCGCTCTCTATCACACATGGTCGCTACCGGATGTCCGCACTGAACGTAGTACCAAAACGGCCAGCGAAATCTATCAAACTTTGTCTGAAGTTATCGTTGAATTTTTCAAGAAGCCCGGCATTTGGTTGTCAATTCTTTTCATCCTATTATTCCGTGCTGCCGAAGGTCAAATCCAAACTATTGGCCCACTCTTCCTAAAAGAAGCGCGTGCCAGCGGTGGCTTAGGATTAGATAATGCGGTCATCGGTTCACTCTATGGGGTGATCGGCTCTCTGTGCTTCATTGCGGGTAGCCTACTTGGTGGTTACTTCACTGCCAAACTTTCATTGAAAAAAGCCCTACCTTGGTTAGTCGTGGTCATGAATCTTCCTAACGTTGTGTTCTGCTTTTTAAGCATGACACAAACCGAAAACTATGTGTTCATTGCGACCTGCTTAGGTATAGAAATGTTTGGCTATGGCTTCGGCTTTGTTGGCCTCATCCTCTATATGATGCAAGTGGTTGCGGTTGGCAAATTCAAAACGGCGCACTATGCGCTGGCAACCGGTGTCATGCAATTAGGTTTAGTGATTCCTAAGATGATCAGCGGCGAAATCCAGACAAAGCTTGGTTACCAAAATTTCTTTATATGGGTGCTGCTTTCCGCAATTCCTGTTTTACTGATGACGCGCTTCCTCAACATTCCTGAAAAGGAAGCGAGTACAAACGCATAAACAATACAGACAATTCCAGCAAGCTTTAGGCAAAAAAAGACCCGCCTCAAACGAGTGCGGGTCTTTTTTTGTTTTGCTTTTGCGTTCCCTTTGCAAGCCTAGACAAGTAAAATCACCCACCACAAATTACCTAAACAATACGGAAGCCGGTGCGATTCAAATTGCAACGAAAAAGCACGCTCTACATTCGCACACCTTGCGCATCAAACACATGGCAATGCTGCGCAGAAAAACGAAGTCCAAAATTTTCACCACGTTGTGGGATAGCTTGTGCATGCGTAGTTTTAATCGCTATCACATGGTGATCAGCAAGAGCCGCATAGACAATGCAGGCATCGCCAAGATGTTCGACAAACTGGCACTGTGCTGGGACAGCACCAATTTCATCAAGAGAACACACACTGATATGTTCGGCTCGACAACCTAAAGTATAAGTGTTGCCAAGCTTGATCTCACGTGCAAAACGTTCACTTGGGATCTCAATATGCGCACCAGTTTTCAGCTTAAAACTAACTTGCTTAGTCGCATAAAGATTGGCGTCAACGCTAGTAGACGCAACAGCTTCAACCTCGACAAAATTCATTTTTGGGGAACCTAAAAATCCAGCGACAAACATATTCGCTGGTTTTTCATAGAGCTCTAAAGGCTGTCCGATTTGTTCAATGTGGCCGCCGTTGAAAACCACAATACGATGTCCCAAAGTCATTGCCTCGACTTGGTCATGGGTGACGTAGATCATCGTGGTTTTGAGTTCCTGATGGAGGCGACTCAACTCAATTCGCATTTGCACGCGCAAGCTTGCATCTAGATTCGATAAGGGCTCGTCAAATAAAAACAAACGTGGTTGCCGGACAATGGCGCGACCAATCGCCACGCGTTGACGTTGACCGCCCGACAAATCTTTGGGCTTACGCTGCAAAAGATGTTCGATTTGCAGTATGGAGGCGGCCTTCGATACCGCTGCCTCAATTTCCGTTTTGCCTTTGCCAGCCATCCGCAAACTGAATGCCATATTCTCATACACATTCATATGCGGATACAGCGCATAGGACTGGAACACCATCGCCAATCCACGCTTGGCGGGTGGTACATGATTCGCCAGCTCACCCTCCAAGAACAACTCACCCGAGCTAATCTCTTCTAGACCGGCGATCATGCGCAATAGGGTCGATTTGCCGCACCCAGAAGGGCCGACAAACACCATGAACTCGCCCTCTTCGATGGCCAGATCAATGCCACGTATCACTTCCGTGCCATCGGCATACGATTTACGAATTTGCTGCAAACGAACTTGCGTCATGATCTTAGTTTTGCCGTTCGAATTGCGGTACTGGGATTTGTCCAGTCGCTTGCACTTCATCGCGTAACCAGGCTTCCACTGCCTCAATCGCGGGCGGTGCAAAACCATAGGTGATCAAAGCTGGCGCAGCAATATCAAGGCACTGAAATGGATTCCACAGAACCAAATGCAAATCTGGCTTCCATGTTTCGCGGGCGTGTTGGTTGTAACGAATGCGCACTGTCGATGCCAAGATGACGAATCGTCCATCTTGCGGGACTGCATTCCAATCAAAGGTATTGGCATCGCTAAAGGTGGTCACCTCGACGTCAAACACGCGACGCAACATGGCCGCCACTTTATCGGCTGAAATACCTGCCTCGGAAACTCCATCACTCACCACATCAGCACTTATCACCAAACGTACCCGACTACCGGCGGCAGGTTTGCTTGGATTGCAATACGGCGTCAATCCGGCTTTCCAAGCACGCGCCATCAAGGCACGATCGGCAACGTCCTGCTCCTCAGTATAGGCTTTCGGCGCGCAAGGATAATCATTCGCGAGTTTGCGGATGCGTTTCAATTTCTTTTGCAATAGCTCATAGGGAATCTGCCCTTGTTCGATCGCATCGGTCAAGGCCTCTAAGGTTTCCAGTTGCGTCTCGCGAGTACCGAGGGCCATCACCATATCAGCTCCGGCAGCCAGCGCACGTACTGCCGCATTACCAACGCCATAGCGGCCTGCGATTGCATGCATGTCCATCCCATCGGTGATCACCACGCCGTGATAATTCCATTCATCGCGCAAGATGCCGGTCAAAATCTTTGGAGACATAGTGGCTGGATTTTCCGCATCCAATTGTGGATACACGATGTGCGCAGTCATCATCGCCGGCGCATGTTTCGCCGCTGCTTGGAAAGGTGCTAACTCAAGTGCATCCAATTGTGCACGTGATTTATTAACTTCGGGGAGATCACGATGCGAATCAACATGGGTGTCACCATGCCCCGGGAAATGCTTGACGCAGCAAGCCACGCCTTCCGACAAACTACCCTCCATCCACGCACTGGCGAGGCGTACCGCTTTGGCTGGCTCCGCACCGAATGAGCGTTCAGAAATCACAGGATTGTTGACGTTATTGTTCAAATCGAGCACTGGTGCAAAATTCCAGTTGAAGCCCAAGGATTTCACACTTCGCGCAACCGCTGCGCCAACTTCTCGTGCTAAGTCCAAATCATCACTAGCACCGAGGGACATTGCTGCAGGCGGTTGTGGTACCCAAGTTGAACGGACCACGGCACCACCTTCTTGATCGATCCCGATCAGGGCTTCTGGTCCCATCACTGCACGTAAATCTGCTGTGAATTGACTCAGTTGTTCTTGGTCGACCATGTTCTGGCGAAATAGGCAGATCGCACGAATATGATGTTCACGCAGGTAGTCCGCAACCTCTGCTTCTAAACGGGTGCCCGGCATGCGAATCATAATCGACTGTCCTGCAATCTTACGCGCTTCTTCTCTGCTAATAATGGTCTGATTCATACGATTTCTTTCACTCTTTCTGCACTATCCAAACTGACTAATAACTCTCACTGATACGCTAATTCGCTTGACACGCTCACTATTTATTTTACCGCGCCATCCATGCCACGCATGAAGAAACGCTGCGTCAACAGGAAAGCAAGCAAGATTGGTGCGACCGTCAAAATTGTTCCCGCAGCGATCACCCGCGTGCTGCTGCCATAGGTTCCTCGCAAATACAAAACACCCGCGGAGAGCGGGAAATCCTCAGGCTTGCTCAACACGATCGATGGCCAAATGTATTCGTTCCACGCTTCGACCGCCGACAAAATCCCCACCGTCGCCAACCACGGCGTAATCAAGGGCAGCACGATGCGCCAAAAAATGGTCCATTCAGAGGCCCCATCAACACGCGCTGCATCAAGCAAATCTTGTGGAACCTCGTCGAAGGCTTGTTTAAGCAAAAGAATCGACACAGCGTTCACCACATTTGGCAACACCACTGCAGTATAGGAATTCACCAAACCCAACTGTGTCATCGTAATAAAATTCACGAGGAAATTCACTTCGGATGGCAACACCATCGTCGCCAAAATCAAGCCGAACACTAAGCGCTGGCCCGTGAATTTCATGCGCGACAAAGGATAAGCCGCCAAGGAACAAAACAACAACTTCCACAGCACTGTCATGAGCGTGATGATGATGGAATTTTTGTAAAAGTCCGCAATCGGAATGACTCTAAATACTTCGGCAAAGTTTTCTAAACTGACGCCTTGTGGCACGAAGCTCGGGGGAAATTCAAACACATTCCCTTCAGTCGACAATGCCACCACCAAGGTCCACCAAAAAGGAAAAATGCAAAGCAAAGCCAAAGCGAACAGGATCGCATAATGTAGGCTCAGCTTCAGCACTTTATTGATTGGTGAATTCATTTGTTTTTTCTTCTGCCATGCGGCTCAATTACCGATGTCGAGGTCGAAGATAGCGCAAACACAGCGCAGCGATCGCCATACACACTAAGGACACAACAAAACTCGCCGCTAATCCGCGCGGCAATTTCAAATGTTTCAAACCTTGATCGTAAGCGTAATACAGCGCCGTAAATGTCGAATTCATCGGGCCGCCTTGCGTCAACACATCGACTTCTTGATAGGCTTTCAAGGCCGCCAACACCGACATGATGCTGCACACCGAAATCGTCGGCATCAACATCGGGACTGTGATCTTCCAAAACCGTTGCCACGCATTCGCACCATCCAGCGTGGCTGCTTCTTGCATCTCGCTCGGAATCGATTGCAAAGCCGCCAGATACATCACCATATACCAACCGAGGCCACGCCATAACGACACAAACATAACCGCAAACAAGGCGATACTATCGTCCGACAACCACGCCACTGGAGCATTAATCGCGTGCAGTTTCAGTAAGATGTAATTCAATGCACCTTGGTCATGAAACATGAAGCCCCACATAATGCCGACCACGGAAACGGTCGTCACCACGGGCACATAGTAAGCGACACGAAACAAGCGCATCCCCGGCAATTGGTGATTCACCAAAACCGCCAAACTAATCGCACATATTTGTATGCACGGCACAATCAGGAGAAACAAGATCGAGTTCTTGAGTCCCGTCAAAAACATATCGTTATTGAATATGTAGATGTAATTCGCCAATCCACGCCAATGGGTTTCGCGCACCAAACTGTAATCAGTGAAGCTCAGATACGATCCATAGAGTACAGGCCAAAAACCGAACAAGGCCAAAATCAATAAGGCAGGAAGTAGGAATAAATAAGCGCTGAGCTGATGTCGGCGAAAGAAAGCGAACCTTGATTTCATCGCATTTGCTCCGCCAATTTTTTATTCCAAATCGCGACTGCTTCATCCATCGCTGATTTCGTATCGCGTTTGCCTGTCACACTGGCTTCCACTGCCTTCACTAGGAATCGACGTAACTCGTCATAATCATCAATACCAGCCACGTACAAACTACGCGAAAACTCCATCGCATTGGCGGCGACAGCTTGCGCCTTTTCTGCAGCGCCAAAGCTTACTGGTCGATCCGATGCTGAAGTCTTCGAACGCACATCGGCGGTCGTTTGCGTCAAGCTCTGAAAATAAGGATTAGCCAAAGCCTGCTTCGTAGTTGGCATGACGTTGGCCATTTTGGCAAACGCTAACTGATTTGCATCATTCGTGAGATACAAGGCGAATTCAGCAACCGCCGGTAATTGTTCGCGAGGGACGCCTTTAGGAATCGCGAAATTGAACATCCATCCACCATCAGCAATGCCGGTCGGGCCGATGGGCGCAGGAAAAATATCGGTGCGTTCGTAGATGAGTTTTGAATCCGCTTGTATGCGTCGCAGAGCAGTTGGTGCAGAGACCATCATACCCAAGCGACCGCCGAGGTAGGCATCAATTACAGCGGGGAAATTATCTTCTGCGAATAGCTTGTCTTTCAAGAAACCATTCGCTTGATAGGTCACTTTTAATTTTTCGATCAGCGCCAGATGGGCTGGCGAATTAAACACCGCTTTGCCATTGCGTATCAAAGGCAAACCCTCTTGCATCATGAAACCATCGATCTTACCCAAAGCGGGTGCATAACCGGCCTTACCCGTTTTGGCATAAATTTGACGCGCATAGGCCAGCAAATCATCCATGCTTTTAGGTGCTTGTTCGAGTCCTGCAGCACGCAGAATGTCGCGATTGTAAGCCACCACATTCACATTACTGTAATGCGGAAACGCATAAATTTTGCCGTTAAAACGCACGTCATTTAAAGCACCGCTCGTATAGGGATTGATTGGTGGCATCAAGTGATCGACTGGCTGCAATAATCCATCTCGCGCCATTTCTTCAGCCCAAGGAACACTCAAATTCACTAAGGCGGGTGGCGTTCCGGCAGCGATTGCTGTGATCAATTTAAGTTGCAGAATATCCCAAGGAAAGTCGACCCATTCCACTTGCACGTGTGGATGACTGGCCTCGTAGCGTTGGACTAGCTCACGGAAATAAGGAATGAATTTGGGTTTCAGACTCATGGTCCAAAACTCAATTTTTTGTTTAGCAGGATGAGTTTGATTTGCCGCCGGCGCAGACGACATTTCAGGTAAGGATTGCGCGCGAACGCTTAGCGAAAAAAGCGCTTGTACCAAAACGACGCCGCTAAGCCCGAAGAGCAAACCTACCCATCGAAAAAGCAACAGCCGATTCATTTTGCGCTTTCTATCTCTCTACAAATACCGCTACATCAATCTAACCAGAGGTCCTCAAAAAATAAGCCTGATGGGTACCGGCCCCACACTTTCCCCATCAGGCGAAGGACACACTAGTTAGTCTTTGTCACTTTACTCAAGTGACGTGGTTTGTCTGGATCAAGGCCGCGCGCCACGGACAAATGCGCCGCCATCACATAGAAAGACTGAATTGCAGCGATAGGATCGAGATCCGGCGTTGCGGTCGTTGCCAAAGTCAGATTACGCTCTTTCACATCGTCTGGTGCAGCCAACAAAACATTCGCACCACGACCACGCATTTCTTCAGCAAGGGCGATTAAGCCCGCTTGCGCTGGGCCACGGGTCGCGAAAATCAATAATGGATAACCATCGTCAATCAAGGCCATTGGTCCGTGCTTAATTTCCGCACCACTAAATGCTTCAGCTTGAATGACGGAGGTCTCTTTAAACTTCAGTGCAGATTCGAGGGCAACTGAGAAACTGATACCACGTCCCACCACCATGATGCGTTCCGCTGGCACCAGCACGTCCAAGGCATTCGACCAATCGATCTTGGTAGCAGCTTCTAGCGTTTGCGGTAGGTCTTGGATTGCTGCGAGAAAACTCGCGTCGTTTTGCCAATGACCTGCTAAGCGCGCACCCGCCACCATCGACGTAATAAAGCTCTTGGTCGCCGCCACACTCAATTCTGGTCCTGCATGCAAAGGCATGGTCCATTGCGCTGCATTAGCGAGCGGTGAACTTGCGTCGTTCACTAAAGCGACGGTTGAAGCGCCGCCCTCACGGAAAAAGCGAATTGGTTCGACCACGTCTGGACTTTGGCCAGACTGCGAAATAGCGATCGCAAGCGCATTACGCACATGTAAAGGCGCACTATTCAAGGTCACCAAGGACATCGGCAATGAAGCCACGATATGGCCGAGGCGCGACATGATCAGATAAGCGGCATAATTCGCCGCGTGATCAGAACTACCACGTGCAATGGTGACGACAGAAGACGGCGGCGTCGCTCTAAGGTACTTACCTAGTTCGACTAAACGTTCAGTATCGTGGGCTAATTGGGCTGCAACAAATTCACCAGACGAACATGCTTCCTTAAGCATCTTTGAGCTCAATTTTCTCTCCTTCTATATAAACAGCGATCAGATTTAGTTCACGATCAAGAACTACGAGGTCGGCATAAGCATCGGCCTGCAAACGTCCGCGATCAGATAAACCTAAAAAATCTGCTGCGTAAGTAGAAACACGCTTTGAAGCATCGTCCAGTTCTAAACCAATTTTGACTAAATTGCGTAATGCCTGATCCATGGTCAAGGTGCTACCGGCCAAAGTTCCATCAGCCAAACGTACACCACCCAAACATTTATGCACAACTTGGCGACCTAACATGTATTCGCCATCTGGCATACCAGAGGCAGAGGTCGAATCGGTGACGCAATACAGTTTAGGAATCGCACGCAAAGCGGTCTTAATTGCACCGGCATGCACATGTAAAAGATCAGGAATAATTTCTGCATAGGTCGCGTGTGCCAGAGCAGCACCAACCATTCCTGGTGCTCTGTGATCCAAGCGCGACATCGCGTTATAGAGGTGAGTAAAACTAGTGGCGCCATTCTCCATCGCGGCGACACCATCTTCATAAGTTCCTAAAGTATGCCCGAGTTGAACGCGCATACCGAGCGCCGTCAACTGACTCACGATTGCCAAATTGCCTTCAACTTCAGGCGCCAAGGTGATCAGTTTGATCGGTGCAATGGCATTGAGTTTTTTGACTTGTTCTAAGGAGCCTGCATGAGCGAAATCTGGTTGTGCGCCAAGCTTACCAGGGTTGATATAAGGCCCTTCCAAATGCACGCCCAACACACGCGCAGCACCAGACTGTCGTTGACCGCACACGGTCGAGAGTGCCTGCAGCGCCATTTCCAAATCTGACATTGGCGCCGTCATGGTGGTCGCCAACATGCTCGTGGTTCCATGCCGCGCATGCATACGCGAAATGACCTTAATTGCCTCACCGCCTTCCATAGTGTCCTTACCGCCCGCACCATGTACATGAAGATCGATAAAGCCAGGCAAGATATAGCAATCAGCATTCGCGTTCGGGTCACTTACTTCACCCTGAATGGCGCGAATCTTGTCAGCAAAATTAATTGAACCACGCACCCAACCTTGGGCGGTCAAAATATTTCCGCTGAGCTCTTGCATCACTTGCCCTTGTTCGGTCATCTAAACAACTCCACGACAAAATCATAATAATCGCTGCGGCAGTATGAATGCGTTAACTCCACCGCGGCGCCACTCGCCAAATAACCAACACGCGTAATCAACAGCATTGCAGTACCCTGCTTCAAACCAATCAACTTGGCTTGCTCAGCCGTCGCGCTAACCGCTCGAATATGCTGCAAAGCACGGGTCGGCGCGACATTGTTCATTTCCAGATGGCCGTACAGACTATCTGTGACCAATTTAGGATTGGGCAAATAGACATTAGGAATCGTCGAGCTTTCAATCGCCATAACAACGTTATCTGCCGTACGCAAACGCTTCAAACGCGATACCACGGCATGCGGCGACAAACCTAATGAAAGAATTTCTTCCGGTGACGCCACTCCAGTATCGCGCGACAACCATTGCGAACCAGGCATAAATCCACGTTGACGCAACTCTTCGCTGAAGTTCGTCAAGCGAGACAAAGGCTGTTCCAGCTTCGGCGTAATGTAAGTTCCAGAACCATGTTTGCGTGTCAGCAATCCACGTTCGCACAGCATCTCGATGGCTTTACGTGCAGTGACGCGCGAAATGTTCAAAGTTTCGGCCAGCATACGCTCGGAGGGCAAAGCCTCATCTGGTTGCCAATAACCGTTATGAATTCCATTTGCTAACTTATTCGCCAACTGCAAATACAGAGGGGTGGAGCTATCTCCATCCGGTTTAAAATCAAGAAGTTGAGCCAACATAATTCCTTATTCCTTCAGACAAGTGCGTTGAACTACGATTTCAACAATTGGCTTTTGACCAAAATGAGGGCACCTAGAGCGGAATCACCTTTTGGTTTGGTGACACGATGTAACAAGGATTCTGGCAAATACAACCAGACCACTTCAGCAAGACCACCGCATAGTGCGATCGGTATCGTACCAGAGGGATCGAGGGCATTCGCCATTTTTTCCACTTCAATACCAGCTTCTTTTAAAATATTTTTCGCTTTGCCACTTTTTTCAGCAAATTCGACCACGATTGGCGCCAACTGAGCGAACTTTGTTTGCGTCGCGCCCGCTAACCAAGCAAACACGGCATCTTTGCTTCCACCACAAAATTCAAGCAAGGACTGCGCAAACATATCCATCTGCGCACGTCCATCCAAAGCATGCTGAAGATGATTTACCGCCCGCAAGCCCATCCAAGCGCCGCTCGCCTCATCACTCGAGGGGAAGCCCCAACCACCAACCTCGCGACGGTTCCCTGCTGCATCCATCACTTCACCAACGCTACCTGTGCCGAGTGCAATAATCGCTCCTGCTTTGCCTCCGTGCGCCCCCAATAAGGTGGTGCCTGCATCGGTCTCGATGGCCAACCTGCCGAAACCAGGATTAGCGGCTTTGAATTCCTCGGCCCATTGCCGATTATTAACGCCAGCCAAACCACAACCTACAGCAATCACTTCCAACGCTGGACGAACCATGCCGATGCTTGCAAAGGCCATGTTGATCGCTTCCAAAATAGCAGACCACGCTTGGTTTGCCCCGTGCATCAGACCAGATGGACCAGCTGAACCACGCGCCAGCTCTTTCCCCTCACGATCCATGAGAATCACGCGAGTTCCCGTTCCACCACCATCGACGCCGATCAAATATTGGTATTGCATTGGTTCCAATTCACTTACTTCTTAGGTTTTACCGACTTATTGCAGATCTGATTTCATAGCATTATCTGAGTCAAAAATGAACATCTACTCAGTGCGCTAATCACACTACCACTTTATGTGCTTCTAAAGTGGATGTCAATAGGTATTTAAGTGGTATCTAATATTTTTTTGAGCTTGTTGCGTACGTGTATCGAAGCTACGCAGCAAACCCATTGGTTTTAACCCTTGGCAAACAGTGCTCAAAGATCAAAATCAAGAGATTCGCGTCGAAAAAAAAGTGACGAAGCAGCCCCTGCCCCGTCACTTCCATGATCCCTACCGAGGACTCACAAAGAACTACACTGTGAGTCCACTCTGCATTACATCTTCACGCGCAGTGTCAGGTAGTACTGACGACCACTTTGATAGATGGAGCGTGGTTGATCATTGTTCAAAGCAAAGTATTTCAACTTCGGATTGTTCAAGTTATGCGCATCGAGGGACAAGGCAAAATTCTCATTGATCTTGTAGCCGAACGATGCAGACAAAGAACCTGTCGCTGCCTGAGAGAACGCTGTTTCGCGATCCAAACCACTGTAGAACGCTGAACGGTAGCTATAAGACAAACGTGCATTGAACGTATCGTCTTCATAGTAACCACTCAAGTTGTATGTGTTTTTGGATGCGCCAACAACTTCTTGATCTTTCGCATCTTTAGCATCTGCATAGGTGTAATTTGCAGCGATACCGAAGTTGTTCAAGATTGGCTGTTCCCATGCCAACTCAAAGCCTTTCACTTTCGCGCTTGAATTGACTGGCACACTCAATACGTAAGGTACCATCGCGCCTTGTGGAATCGCAGAACTTGAAGTCAAGTAGCTACGTGTGATCTGACCAATACCAACATAGCTTGTCAAATCCATGTAGTACACGCTACCAGACAACAATGCGCGTGGAGCATAGTAGTATTCCAGAGAGAAATCGAGGTTGTTGGAGCGAATTGGCTTCAAGTTTGGATTCGCACCGCTACCACTACCTGTACCTGTCGCAGTCGATGGTGGACTCAAGCTAATTGCACTTGCCAACGCACCGAAGTCTGGACGCGTCATAGTTTTGGATGCTGCAATACGTGCCACCAAATCTTTTTGCAGATCAAAACGGAAGTTCGCGCTTGGCAAAACATCGTTGTATGTATTGTCTGTCGTTTCGAAGTGGAAAGTACCGAAAGCTGATGACACTTGACGAGCGCCTGGACCAGTCAATGCAGAAGTCACACTTTCTTTCGTTTGCACCACACGCACACCGATGTTACCGCTCCAGCCTTCACCTTCCAAATTACCTTGAACATAGAAAGCATTGACGTTTTCTTTCAGAGCAAATTGTGTGGAGTAGTCGAGACGTGAACCATCTGCGTCGCGGTTGGAGTACTTATTAAACTCAGCCAATTGCGCTGGTGTGTAGTACCAAATACCTTGTGGGAATGCGCCACCCAAACCAGAACCATAGTTAGATGGATACACGCTTACAGAAGAGGGGAACTTGCTTGGATCATTCTGCGCAACTGTACCAACTGGGCACCATGTCGCTTGCGACCAATCCCATGGTGCTTGCAAACCACTGGAATTCTTACAACCAGGACCTTGCCCCAATGCTGCGCCGCTATCACGTTTGTGTTCTGTACTACGAACACCAAATTTCACGGAAGACAAAGCACCACTATCTACGCGATATTCGCCATCCAACTTCGCCCATGATTCTTGATCATTCACTACAGTATTTTGGTAACCGAAAACCCAGCCCAAAGATTGTGGTGTGCGGCTTGAATAATTCGTATTACCCAAGCTCCAATCTGCAGCACGATCCACACCATTGATGTTGTAGCTGGCGCCAGAACCTACACCGACGTTCCATTCAGCGACGTCTTGCGTTGGTGTCTTACCTTTTGCTTTAGATGTACCAAGTTGACCATTCAATTTCAGATCAGAATTGACTTTCCAAGTTGCGTCTGCACTGAAGAAGTTCACTTCGGAGCCAGCGTCTGGACGAGAAATTTGATCGTACACGCCATACGTTGTGCCAGATACTGGTTTGAAGTTTGCATTGACCAAAGTCTTCACGCCGTTGATCGTCGATACGCGATAGCCTGCTTCTGGTGCTTGACCATTGCCGCCATCGATGAAGTGGGAACCCCACAACATGTAGTTACGGTTGTAGTTAGCAGCGTCCAAAGTAGAGCTAAAACCACTCAAAACAACGTCAAATTCTTTGCTTGGTTTGAATTGTGCGCTAACCAAACCACCAGTACGGTGACGCGTTTGTTCAAACAAAGCTGCACCCATCAAACTTGGATAGTATGCACCAGCCAAATCTGGATTCGTTTTCGCCATTGGGCTATTCGCACCAATTTGAGACCAACCCAAAATTTCTTGACCATCACGACGCAGGCTACGTTTTTCGGAGAAGGCTTGAACCATCAAACCCATTGTGCCTTCATCATTTTTCCAGTTCACCAAACCTGAAAATTGCGGATCTGATTTGCCTGGCAAATCAGCATAAACCACACCCAAAGACGCTTCGGCAGTCAATTGCTTTTTGAATTCCAATGGCTTACGTGTGATCACATTGATCGAGCCAGCAACACCACCCTCAACCAAACTTGCTTGCGATGTCTTATTTACTTCGATACGGCCAACCAATTCAGAAGGCAACAAAGTATAGGAAATAGAACGACCAACACCCGGACCGGATTGATTCAAAACGAACCAATCACCCGCCGCCATGTTATGACCGTTGATCAAAGTTTGAGTCAAGCTCGGATTGGTACCACGCATACTCACGCGGTCGTTTTCATCGAAGCCACCCTCGTTACCAGATGCAGAACTTGTCGTTACACCAGATACGCGCTGCAAAGAGTCAGCCACGTTTTTGTCCGGCATTTTGCCGATATCTTCCGCTGTAATCACCTCAACGTGAGATTCAGCATTGCGTTTTTGATTCAACGACTGCTGCATTGCTGCACGCACACCGGTCACGATAATTTGCTGCGGCTCTTCCTTCAGCCCTTTTTTCGTATCGGCTTCTTGTGCCTGCGCAGACATCGCTGCAGTAATCATCAAAACCGTCACAGCAGAGGCGATCGGTGTCAGACTAGGCTTCAAATTACTTTTCATTTATTCCCCCAAGACTTCCTTAAAAAACGTTCAATGCTCGGCAACTCAAATTCTCAGCCACCTTGCGCTATTTACCACTTTTTAGAAAAACAAGAGTTTGATTGTGCGACGCTAATTAACCGAAGACTTTATTTTCACTAGCGATTCGCACGCACAAACCAAACTTACGAACTAATACGCATTTGCTGCGACTTCGAAATTTCCCCCCACAGGAATATTCACTTCATCGCATCTCTAACTTCGAGACCAAATGCAAGCCAAACATATAAACTTTCGAAGAGTCTTCACTTTAGAGTCGCTAATACCAACTGTCAAGCGGTATTCATGTGGTATTAGTTTTATTTGATTGGTATTACAACCATTTTTAAATTGGTATGCGAATCAAATTCAACAGTGGATCGATAAGCTTTTGATTTTCCTTATCTTTCCTTGTGAATCCATGTGTGAAAACAGCACTGGTATGTTGATCCAAGTCAACATACCATTCGCAAAAAAGCCACACCACTTTTACATAGGGTATATATACCAGTCAAATTCAGTGGTCTTATTAGCTATTATTTAAAAAAACATAAGTTTTTCAAAGAAAAAACTTCCGATTCGCCACTCGACGAAAAAATGTTTGAGGATCACAATACCTATGAGACTTCGATAAAGACTTCGATAAAGACTCCGAGAAGATAATCACTATAAGACTATCATTTAGGACACTATATTTTTAGGTCACTATGCCCCTGCATTACCTTGCCAAACTCAGCTCACCAGAACGCGATCACCGCACCAATCTGCATTTAGGAATCGTATTGTGTTGGATCGCTGGAGCACTCAATGCCGGCGGATTCCTCGCCGTCGGTCAATACACTTCACACATGACCGGCATCATCTCGACAGCGGCCGATGATCTTGTACTCAATCGTTTTATTCCCGCACTCGCTGCACTATTGATGTTGTGCGCATTTATTGCTGGCGCCGCCTGCACGGCCTTGTGGATCAACTTTGCACGGCGAAATGCTTATACTTTCCATTACTCACCCGTGCTTTTTATGGAATCAATACTGTTGCTGATGTTTGGATTTTTGGGACGAGGCTTAATTGAACATGCGTTCGCGACAGTCTCGCTGATTACCGTGATTTTGTGCTTCACGATGGGACTACAAAATGCGCTGATCACTAAAATATCGCATGCCGAAATTCGAACCACACACGTAACAGGCTTAGTCACGGATGTCGGCATTGAAATCGGCAAGCTCATCTACTGGAACTACGATCAAAAGCAGAATGAACACAGTATGGTGCGCGCGAATCGAGAAAAATTGCGTCTTCACTGCACACTCGTTTTTGCGTTTTTTGCGGGTGGAGTTGCCGGTGCTGCGGGCTTTAAATACCTGGGATTTATCTCTACCGTACCACTCGCCCTTCTATTGGTCATACTCGGTCTAGCACCATTGATTGATAAAAAAAAGCACCGTCACGAGGACGGTGCTTAATATGTGGGTCGTGAAGCCAGACGACTTCATGATGAATGCTAACTCATCGTTCCACTATTCTTATTGCTTGATCGCTTTCAAGTATTCTGCGCCTGAACCAAAGCCGATTGGCGAGTTCGCTGCCATCCAAGCAAACACGGTATAAGCGGCAGTCGCCTGATTAATGCGTGCTGGTTCGATCTTATCGAAGGTATCGTCTGGCGTATGGTGCAAATCGAAATAATCATCGGTTTTTAGAGTCAATCCAAAACTCGCAACGCCGAGAGCTCTGAGGCCTCCCATATCTGGACCAGGGTACGCATTATTACCACCAGCGGCGATGCCAAGCGGCGCCAAAACATTATGCATTTGTTTGACTATACCAAAAGCCTCTGGGCGCACGAAAGACGACATTTGGGTGACAGGACCTTGACCAGAATCTGCCTCTGAAGCAGCTTGAATTGCAGCCAGCTGCTTTTCATGAGCTTGCGCATAGGCTTTGCCACCGAATAATCCTTGCTCTTCATTGGCGAACAAAACGACACGAATACTGCGCTTCGGTTTTAAACCGTGACGTTTAATAAACTCTGCAGCGGCCATCGTGATCGCACACCCTGCGCCGTCATCAATCGCACCAGTACCGAGATCCCAAGAATCTAAATGACCACCAATCAAGACGTATTCATTCGGCAATTCAGATCCGGTAATCTCACCGATCACGTTATAAGAAGTGTAGGTTGATGCGGCGGCAGAACTCAATTGCAATTTCACGGTCACCGGCTTGCCACGTTTCAGCATACGCACCACCATGTCAGCATCGGAATTCGACATCGCTGCCGCTGGAATCTTGCTAACACCGTCGTCATAGTTCATCACTCCAGTATGTGGGAAACGATGACTATCTGTGCCCACAGAACGGATGATGATGGCAACCGCCCCTTTGCGAGCCGCTTCCGAAGCGCCTTTCGTGCGTCCAGCTTGTACTGCGCCATATTCGGAAGCATTTTGCATTTTGTGATTAATGAAAACGATCTTCCCCTTGACCGAATCAGGTGCCGCTGACATCAGTTCTTTCAGGCTCGCGAATTGCACCAGCTCGGCACTCAAACCGTCTGCAGGCGTTGCCACACTATTCCCCAAAGCGGTTACCAATAAAGGCTGGGGGAAAGGTGCAATAATTTCCGCCTTTTCAATTCCGCGTTGCCAAGTTGGGAAGCTCACAGGCTCCTTCCAAACTTTATCAAATCCCAATTCTTTGAATTTGGCTTCAGCCCAAGCGACTGCTCGTGCATCTGCTGGGCTCCCCGCCAAGCGCGGCCCAACTTCGGTTGTGAGTGACTCGAGAATGCGGTAACTCGCATTGTCAGCGCGTGCTGCGTCGCGCAACCATGCCGCGGTCTGCAACTCCTTTTCCGAGAAGATCGTGGTATCACTCGTTTTCTCTGCAGCGTTGCTCGACACTGCGTAAGTACTGCCTGCGACCATCGCTATCAATGCGAAAGCGCGCAACGCCATTTTGGATTTACTGAACATCCCAACTCCTCACAAATACTGAAATCGTCAACACAAAAACATGCACAATGTTTTTTACTCTTTATCATTACCTTCAGCCATTTACTTTTGCCAGATTCAGATCCGATCACTCAGATTCACTAACAATTCGCAAAATGAAGCGCACCAAATACCTCCATTTGCTCGACGCTTACGATCATTACAGAACCAAATAAGTACCAAACCAGCACAAAGTAGGTAATCTCTGCAGACCCCGAAAATCATCACAAAGTTCAATTTACCTTGCAAACAACAGTTGGCTTTGTAATGGCAATTCCACTTTACTCGCACCAATTTTGCACTATACTTGACGAGATTGCATTTAGGAAATCTTTTAGAGACTTTTCTCGTCGCTGCACACTTACAAGTCTTCTATAAGATATAATACACAGGTGAAACGCGCTGGAGCTTGAAAGAAGTCTCATCACTTCCACAAACCCAGCAACCATGCGTTAGCGATTCATTATTTACGGCTCACATAGATAGCGCACATGACCGATTCTTCCGACAAACCAAACAAACCCAAGAATGAATTCTTCATTCAAGGTTTGACCAGTGACGGGAAGCAATTTCGCCCGAGTGACTGGGCGGAACGTTTGTGTGGTGCCATGTCGTGTTTTCGTCCTGAAGGCGGACGCAATGCCCACCTCCAGTACTCCCCTTACGTACGTCCGATTCTCCTGAATGGCGTACGTTCAGTCGTGGTCAATGAGGCTTTGCGCGAGATCGAACCACTCGCCTATCATTTTGTCTTGAGCTTCGCCAAGGACAACGACCTGCAGATCATCGACGCATGTCTGCTGCCAGATCCCAAAGATAAGTAAGACTATCCAAAAAGAAAGCCGTTGTGCTCAGTCTAAGATGAATGAGCGAGAGGTGTGATTTCCGTCGAAATTAATGCGTCGCATGATATTGCAGAACATAGACGGCCGCGCCGGCCAAATAGCCAATCAGCGCAAGTAGACTAATTTTGCGCAGGTACCAAGTAAAACTGATCTTCTCCAGCCCCATAGCCGCCACTCCTGCGGCAGAGCCAATGATCAAAATCGAGCCTCCTGTACCTGCACAATAGGCAAGGAACTCCCACAAGAAACTATCGGTCGGGAATTGCTCCATGCTATACATTCCCATCGACGCAGCCACCAAAGGCACGTTATCAACCACTGCGCTCGCCAATCCGATCAGCATCACGATTACGTCTTGTCGTCCCACCGAACGTTCAAGATGATGCGCGAGATCCGCCAACAAATGTGTATGCTCCAACACCGCCACCGCTAACAAAATACCGACGAAGAAAATGATCGACGCCATATCAATGCGGGTCAGTGCACTCACAAGTGTCAGACGCTCTTTGTGGACATCCTCTTTTTCTCGATGAATCAGATCACCAACCAACCATAGAATACCGAGCCCGAATAGAATTCCCATAAAGGGTGGTAAATGGGTAACTGTCTTAAATACCGGCACCAACACCAAAATCGAAAGTCCGAGGTAAAACATCACATTACGCTCGAATGGTCCTGCTTGAATTGAAAGTGCATCAATCGATTGCGGAACTTGCACCGCCTTACCTCTGACCAAATAGGCGCTTACCAAAAGCGGTAACAAGAGACTCACCAAACTCGGCAAGAAAACCGCTTGCATAATCTTTACCGCAGAAATCTGACCACCGATCCATAACATAGTGGTCGTCACATCGCCGATAACGGTCCATGCTCCACCAGAATTGGCGGCAATTACGATTACCCCCGCAAATAGCATTCTGTCTTCGCGCTCTCCTAGTAATTTCCGCATCAATGAAACCATCACGATGGTCGTCGTCAGGTTGTCGAGTATGGCACTCAAAAAGAATGTAACGCCCCCGACTAGCAACATCAGCGAAGACAAACTCTTAGTCTTAATACGAGAAGTGATCACCTCAAAACCATGGTGTGCATCAATCACCTCGACAATCGCCATCGCCCCCATTAAGAAGAAAACGATTTGTGCCGTCGCCATCAAAGAACTTCCAAGCTCATGACTCAATTGATCAGGATTGGTGTGGTACAGGGCATAAACCGTCCACAACAAACCCGCTCCAAGTAATGCGGTCGCAGACTTATTAATCTTGAGCGGATGCTCCATGGCGATCGCGATATAGGTCAGCAAAAAGATCACAATCAAAGTCATCAACATGGGGCGACACCTTCGGCAATAGAATTCAAGATAATTTAAGAGTCTACCGCAGCTCGTTTGCAACAGGAAGCGCTACATCTAGCATAAGCTCTGCCATAATCAGACCTCTTTTCTTGGAGTACTTCATGATCCTTGCTCACATTTCTCAAGAACTTGATCTACCGATGCAAGTTGCGGCGGCGATCGCCCATTTACGGGAAACTGATTACAACAACTTCGAGATTGGTCGACATGAAATCAACGAGCGCATGTTCGCACTGGTGCAAGATCCAACCACACAAGACTGGCAACAGGGTTTCCCAGAGTTCCATCGCAAGCACATCGATGTGCAGTATTTGTTAGAAGGTGAGGAATTGATCGGTTATTTACCGGCCGCGCCACACTACGAAATACGTCAGGACTTTCTCGAACAAAGAGACATTGCGTTCACAAGCACGCAAGTCAATGAAACGCAGCTCTTTCTGACGCCCGGCATGTACGCTGTGTTCTTCCCCGGTGAATTGCATCGTCCCTGCCGGTGTGCGTCCATACCGCAAAAAATCAAAAAAGTTGTCATCAAAATCCGAGTCGACTTGAACATTTAAGGCAGTTCTTCAAAACTAGCGAGCTTGAAATGATCTGAAGTAAATCGAGCAATTCGATCACTCTTTTTCGCAATCAGTACCCTCATTACAACTTTCCATCACATCGTACTAACAAGGAAAAGCAAGTCAGTTTATGCTTATCGAGTAATTTCGCTGCGCCGGCCCCGTTCCGGCCTGCTTTCATTCACCATTCACATGGAGCCCATCGAATGCAACTCCCCACTTTCCCAGTCAAATCCATCCTCGCATCGAGTATCGCTGCGGGTTTATTCACCTGTTTTTCTCTTTCTGCTTTTGCAGACACGCAAACAACTAAATTTCTGATCTTCCTCGAAAATGGCAAACAGGCTGGTGAGCAAGTCGTGCAGCGTCAAGACGACGGACTCACCAAAGTCAGTTTCATCTTCAAAGACAATGGTCGCGGACCCGAACTGAAAGAAGAATTTCGCGTGGGCGCCGATGGCTTAGTATCCGAATTCAAAGTCACCGGAACGTCGACCTTTGGCGCCCCCATTAACGAAAACTTCCGCCGTATAGGTAACCAAGCAGAGTGGCATTCAACCTCGGAAAAAGGTAGCAAACAAGTTGAAGGCTCTGCGCTTTACATTCCGCTCAACAGTTCATTTGAAACGGGATCGATCGCGGTCTCGGCATTGGCGGCACGTAATGGAGCACCGCTACCACTATTACCAACAGGCTCACTATCACAAACCAAAATTGCTGAGTTAGAAGTAAGTAATGGCAAAAGCAAGCAAGTGGTACAGCTCCTCGCACAAACTGGCATTGGACTGTCTCCAAGTTTTTTATGGGCGACCACCGGCGAAAAACCACGTCTATTCGCTGTCATTGCACCAGGCTACATGAAAGCGATTGAAGAAGGTTGGGAAGCCAACGGCGATGCGATGGCGAACATACAGAAAGGCGCCGAAGCGAAAGTTTTGAAAGATTGGGCGCAGAAGTTACAACATCCATTAAAGGGTCTCACCGTGATCAAGAACGCACGCGTTTTTGACAGCGACAAAGCAACAGTTGGAGCGCCCTCTGATGTTTATGTTCTACGTGGTCGTATCGCTGCGATCTTACCCGCTGGCTCACCAATTCGCGGTGCTAATCAGGAACTCGATGCCGCTGGTCGCATCCTCGTACCTGGGCTGTTTGATATGCATGGACACGTTGGTCGATGGGACGGTGGTCTGAATATCGCCGCCGGTGTCACCACTGTGCGCGATTTGGGTAACGAAAACGCTCAAGTACAAGCGATCATTGATGAGGTCGCCGAAGGTAGCTTATTGAGCCCACAGATCGTTCCAACCGGGTTTCTCGAGGGTGAAAGCCCCTACTCGGCCAATAATGGTTTTGTAGTGAAAGACTTGGCTGGCGCAAAAAATGCGATTGATTGGTATGCGCAACATGGCTATCCACAGTTGAAAATCTATAACTCTTTCCCGAAAGCGATCTTGAAGGAAACAGTGGCGTACGCACATTCGCGCGGCATGCGCGTGTCGGGACATATTCCGGTGGGTTTGCGGGCCTTTGAAGCGATCGAGGCCGGTTACGATGAAATTCAGCATATCAACCAAATCATGTTGAACTTCCTTGCCACGCCAGAAACTGATACGCGCACCTTGGATCGGTTTAATTTACCCGCCAAGAAAACGGTCGAGATCGACTTTAATTCGCCTAAGGTCAAAGCCTTTATCAAAACTCTCAAAGACAAGAAAATCGCACTCGATCCTACGCTAGCGACCTTTGCGTTCTTAAAACAAAAGGACGGTGACGTCAATGAACCATTTGCTTCGATTGCCAGCCATATGCCGCCCGATGTGAGTCGCAGTTTCTCGGTTGGCAGTATGAAAATCGAAGATGATGCTGCCCTCAAAAAACATGAACAATCTTACGCAAAGATGGTTGAGTTTGTCGGCAAGGTTTATAAAGAGGGTGTGCCGATTGTCGCAGGCACAGATGAGTTAGCTGGCTTCACATTACATTCAGAGCTGGCGATGTTAGTCAAAGCAGGCTTAACGCCAGCGCAGGCCTTGCAAATTGCGACTAAAAATGGTGCGATCTATACGCGAACAGAAGCGGACCGCGGCTCAATTAAAGTCGGCAAGCTAGCGGATCTGGTGTTAGTGGATGGAGACCCTACCAAGAATATTGAAGATATTCGAAAAGTGTCATTGGTCATCACCCGCGGTTACTTGATGTATCCAGAAGAAATCCATCGAACCATGGGGATTGTTCCATTCACGAGCAAGGCGCCTCAATTAGTACCACTGGCACCAGTCTCGTCGAATAAAGCAGTGGGCATCAATGAAGCGTTGCTCGGTCGCTATTTCAACACAGCGAAGAAACACTAAAATCTCATCTCTTACATTGCAAATGCTCAGGTTTGCCTATTCGATTGCAACGAGAAGTATGCACTGAACACTGAGCACTGAGCACTGAGCATCAAACAAAAAGCCACACCGAATTGCACTTTCGGTGTGGCTCTGGTTCTTGCGGGTCTAGGGCTGTTATTCGAAGCTACCTAGACTTACCGCCCTTGAGGAAAGCCCTCTTGCAGAGCGAAATCCACTTATTGGGTGCTGCACATACAATGTGCCATCACCATATACCCTTTGTTATCTTTCCTTAAATCTGCCAACCATGAAAGGTCTCTCACCATCTCTGTCGCTGCAGCCGGTGGAACGCCCGTTGGTGTCACCGCGACTTTGAACTGTTGGTTAACCGCTTGAGCAGCCGACTCACCGAACATACTGAAGAAGCGATCAAACTTTGAAGGCTCGCGTTCGATGTACGCCACACGATAGCTGTCACCTAATTTTGCCTTCGTCGCAGCGGCTTTCAGCGCATCTTGGAAGCTACCAAGGCGATCTACCAAACCGCGCTCTTTTGCTTGTTCACCCGTCCAAACACGGCCTTGTGCTACCGCATCGATCTTTTCTGGCGTTGTTTTGCGTGCTGCCGCGGTTTTACTAATGAATTCATGATAGGTATTCTCGATGCCCATTTGGATCACCTCGCCAAAACGTGGATTCAAAGGACGCAGAGGGTTAAATGAATCTGCTAACCAGGTTGTTGTCGTCCCTGCAGTGTGTACTCCCACCTTATCCATCACACGTTCTGCAGTTGGGAAAATCGCAAACACACCAATCGATCCGGTGATGGTCGCTTGATCTGCAATCACTTCATCAGACGACATAGAGATCCAATACCCGCCAGAGGCAGCCACATTACCCATGGAGATGATGACGGGCTTGCCAGCCTTTTGCGTCAGTTCCAATTCTTGTCGAATTAATTCGGAAGCAAAGGCACTACCACCTGGCGAATCAACACGCAATACAACGGCTTTGATTTGGTCGTCTTCACGTGCTTTACGGATCAGGTTTGACGTGGAATTACCGCCAATTTGGCCGGCTGGCGCACTGCCATCGCTAATCTCACCTTCTGCAACAATCACTCCCACTGCGGGGCCAAATTCCAACTTACGTTGATTGTCGAGATACTCGTCAAAACTGATCTGCTTAAAGCTCTTGGTCTGCTCATCTTTAGCGCCCATGGCTAACATCATTTGACGCAAGTCATCACGTGTTTTCAGGCCATCGACTAACTTAGCGTCGACTGCAAATTGCGCCACACTGCCCTTCGCGGCCTTCAACATTTCTGGCAATTTATTGATGTTATCCATAATCGCACCCGCCTGCATTTTGCGCGATTTTTCTACATCATCCGTGTAGATCTTCCACATTGCGTTGTACAAGAATGCCTCAGCTTCTGAAGCGGCTGGCGATGGGCCATTCGCGATATAAGGCTCAGCAAAACTCTTAAAAGTACCAACCTTTAAGACGTTGACCGTAATGCCGATTTTCTCTAAGGCGTCATGATAGTAATTGCGATAGCGACCGAAGCCGGTCAACATTACACTTCCCATAGGATGCAAATACACTTCGTTCGCATGCGATGCCAAGTAGTATTGGCGTTGATCGAAATTGGTGCCCCATGCGATGACTTTCTTGCCGCTTGCTTTAAAGCGATCAAGCGCCGCAGCCACCTCTCGCAACATCGACATACCAGCGCCCTGCATGTTATCCAACATCAAAACTGCACTGGTAATTTTGGGGTCTTTGCTGGCGGCATCGAGAACTGTTAAGACATCACGTAGCTGCGTCGATTTACGCTTGTCGCCTTGCAATTCAGCAATGAAAGCATCACTCGCGCTACCGGGATGTTGCTCAACCAAATCACCTTTGAAGTTCAAGATTAAAGCGGTTTTTTCTTCCACTTTAATTTTGTTTGAGGAGAACAAACTGGTCACAAACAAAATGACGATCAACAAAAAAATGAAATTAATAACGAATCGGCGGCTGCTATCTACTGCGCGCCACACCATGGCAATGCCTTGACCGATACGTCGAAATGGAGAAACAGCCATACCAACTCCTAATGAGGATTACAAAAAAAGAGAAGCATACACTATTGTGCAAATTACCACTGCCGGAACACAGCAATGCAATGTAACCGAAGCTATCGCATGACCCTCAAGAATAAATGCGACTAAGCAAGGCCGCCAAACGTCGTCCCGCCAAATGAATCCGTTCTGCCTGAATCTTCTCAAGACGCGCTTGATAACCCGATGGCAATTCAGTATTCCAACGGTCTCCCCGCGCCGTGACAGTCCGCTTGCCAAAGCGAACATCTTTGAACAGCTCTCTCGCAATTTGCAAATTTTCGTTCGCCCACATTTCTGGTAGACCTCGGATTTGTTCGCCACTGTCCATCGCCATCATCGACGAGGGTGCCGCACTCGCGGTCTCGAAATTGCGCCAGACATTTTCCTTCACCGCTGGGCTAATTTTGTCCCACATACTGTGCAAATTGGTCTGCTCAAACAACAGTGCGTTACCGCCTGCTGTGCCACCGGCGCTTTTACCCTGCGGGGCGCGTTCATGAATATCATCCATCATGCGTCCATCATCATCCAAGTAAACGCCCGCCACATGCAAAGGTTGATGCACATCGCCTACTAAATGAACCAATAACAATAAAGCCTCAGATTCATTTGCAAAGTGAAAAGGTTCGGCGACCGCTCGTCCTTGTAAGAATTCAATCGCAGCTTGCATGGCTTGAACGATATCTTCTGACGCACTACCAAATCCGAGATAGGCATAACGCGTCTGCGTTAAGTTCAAATCAGCGTAGTGATAATGTTTATGACAACTCTCTCGAGACAGGCTCATTCCAAAGCAACTATCGTGATTTCTTTTCACGAAAGCGATGATCTTCGCCATATCTTCAGGGTTTTCAAAGATTTTGCAATCAACATAACGTCCTACATTGGCATATTCGAAATTGGCATCCGGATTCACATTTTTCAGACAATCAGCCCATCCCGCGACCTGCGCCAAAGTCCGCCCTTGCAACATTGACTCAATACGACGCGCGGCAGGCGTATCTTTCAATAGGCGATCAGCCACTGCCCCAACAAGTTCATGGCCTTCTGCGCCCCAAGCCCACACCGGTGACGGCAGCACCAAACTGATTGACAAGGCGATCGCGGTGGCGCGCTTAAAAATACTTTGAAACCTTACAACGGAGTTTGTCATTCAACATTCTTTCTTGCAAAAAATATACTTTTAATTTCAAGCGAGGACTTTTTTCTCTGTGCATCAACCAGTGTTAAGCCCTTTTAGCTGGGAAATACCTTTCACCGTTAAATAGAGGGATTCGGTCGCCAGCATGTTAAAATCACAGGTTACACTTTTTTCGCAAGACTATCTTACCGAGTTCCTCATGAGTGACTTAAACACCACTAACGACCTTCAAAACGAGCAAGATCTCACGCCTACCAAGAAAGTATCGACTGATTTGATACGTAAAGAGGTCGCACGTCGCCGCACTTTCGGCATTATCTCTCACCCGGATGCTGGTAAAACGACATTAACCGAAAAGCTCTTGATGTTTTCGGGTGCGATTCAATTAGCAGGAACGGTCAAGGCGCGTAAGAGTGGTCGTCATGCGACTTCAGACTGGATGGAAATTGAGAAGCAACGTGGCATTTCGGTCGCTTCCTCGGTGATGCAGTTTGAATATCGTGATCACGTGGTGAATTTGCTTGATACGCCAGGTCACCAAGACTTCTCAGAAGACACTTATCGCGTATTGACCGCAGTCGATTCAGCCTTGATGGTGATCGACGCCGCGAAAGGTGTGGAAGAACAAACCATTAAATTGCTCAATGTTTGCCGCATGCGCAATACACCAATCATTACCTTCGTCAATAAGATGGACCGCGAAACACGCGACCCCTTGGAATTGCTGGACGAGTTGGAATCGGTCTTAAAAATTCAATGTGCCCCAGTGACATGGCCGATTGGCATGGGTAAAACTTTCCGCGGTGTGTATCACATCCTGAAAGACGAGATCATGTTGTTCACGCCAGGTAGTGAACGCGCCGATCAAGAATTTGAAGTGGTCAAAGGCATTGATAATCCTCGTCTCGCCGAACTGTTCCCACTCGAGATCGAGCAACTCAAAATGGAAGTGGAATTGGTGCATGGCGCCTCCCATCCATTTGATCTTGAGGCCGTCTTGGCTGGCACGCAAACCCCAGTATTCTTTGGCTCGGCGATCAACAACTTCGGTGTGCGTGAAATTCTGAATGCACTGCTCGACTGGGCTCCGGCACCACGTGGGCGCGATGCCACTGTGCGTGAAGTACAACCGAACGAAGCACCTTTTTCGGGTTTCGTTTTCAAGATTCAAGCGAATATGGATCCCGCTCACCGCGATCGTATTGCGTTCTTGCGCGTCTGTTCGGGTCGTTTCGAACGTGGCATGAAACTCAAGCATTTGCGTATCAATCGCGATATCAAGGTGTCGTCCGTCGTGACTTTCATGGCCTCCTCACGAGAGCAGGTTGAAGAAGCGTATGCAGGCGATATCATCGGCTTGCCGAACCACGGCAATATGCAGATCGGTGATAGCTTTTCCGAAGGCGAGTTGCTGCAATTTACGGGCATCCCCTACTTCGCTCCAGACTTTTTCCGTACGGCGCGTATTTTGAATCCACTGAAAACTAAGCAACTACAAAAAGGTTTGCAGCAATTAGGTGAAGAAGGTGCGGTCCAAGTATTTAAGCCTGTCGCCAGCAGTGACCTCATTCTCGGCGCGGTCGGTGTTTTGCAGTTTGAAGTTGTCGCCAGTCGTTTGAAAAACGAATATGGTGTCGACGCCGTTTTCGAGGGCACCAGCATCAACTGCGCCCGCTGGATCACCTGCGACGACAAGAAGAAGTTAGCTGACTTCGAACGTTCCAGTGCCGGCGCCAACTTGGCATACGATGCCGCAGGTAACCTCGCTTATCTCGCGAGCTCCGGCGTCAATTTACGTCTCACGCAAGAACGTTGGCCCGAAGTCGTATTCCACGCGACGCGTGAACACGCGGCGAAACTCGATTAAGCCTGTGGCTTGGTCATTTCTCGCGGATCAGCGATCCGCCGTTGACGATCAATAGAAGCTACAAAAAAAGAAACGGACGAACCAATAATGGTCGTCCGTTTTTTTCACTGCGTTTTTTTCACCGTGCTTTTTTCACCGCTTCTTTTCACACCAACGAAACGAGATTTCAAACTTCACTTCTTTCAACTACTCCAATTCCAAACGCATACGCTCGAAGCGTATCGTGACCCCATTCGGTAAAGTATCTGCGACATCCTCTAACTTTTGAAAACCTAGCACCTTGTAAAAAGGCACTCCAGGTAAAGTCGCCATCAATTCTAAAGCTGCAAATCCTTGGGCTCGTGCGGCTGCTTTACAGGCATTGAAAATCGCCGTACCAACCCCGCGTCGTGCGGCATCAGGAGCAATGAAGAAAGCACGAATTCGTGCCGCATCGTGTTGTGGGTCAAGAAATTCTGCGCCGCCCATTGGACGTTGATCTCCGCCATACAGCGTGCGACGTCGACTCCATCCACCACAGCCAGCGAGCCTGCCATCGATCTCGGCCGTAAAATAACTGCCGTCTTTCACCAGTGCCGTATCGACCCCGAACACGTGCTCAATCGCCGCTTCAGTTTCTTGATCCGTATAGAAGCCCTTACTCAACTCACGCGCCGACTGTGTAATCAATTGATTGAGTTGTGGCACCTCTTCCATGTGACTCGCTCTCACCAATACCGAAGTCTGAGCTGCTTGATTCATGTAATTTCCTTCCCCAAATTGAGTGGCCTTAGAGCTGGCAGCTGAGCATCGTCAACTTCAGCGCGCTGATTCATGGAATGATCATACACAGAACCATAACAAAAGAAAACGCGCCACCAGTTTTCACTAGTGACGCGCATTCAGTTTCCGCCTTTTTCGCCTCAGCTTGATGTTGCGCTAGACCCAATCATCAACACCATCATGCCTTACGGAAGCTCAGTTCACTACCATCGACATCAACGAGGATAGTATCTTTGGGGCCGAACTTACCTTGCAAAATCAATTTAGACAAAGCGTTTTCGATCTCTTGTTGAATCGCGCGTTTCAATGGACGTGCACCATACACTGGGTCGAAACCGGCTTCGGCAATCTTCAACAGCGCTGCATCGCTAACTTCTAAACTCATCTCCATTTGCGCCAAACGTTTGCTTAAAGTCTGCAACTGAATCTTGGCAATCGAACCGATGTTTTTCGCATCGAGCGCATGGAACACCACAATCTCATCGATACGATTGATGAACTCAGGTCGGAAATGCGTTTTCACTTCGCCCATCACAGCAACTTTCACGAGTGCAGGATCACTACCTTCCATCGCTTGAATTTGGTGCGAACCAAGGTTCGACGTCATGACAATCACCGTATTCTTAAAGTCGACCGTGCGACCTTGCCCATCAGTCATGCGGCCATCATCCAAGACCTGCAACAAAACGTTGAATACATCGTGGTGTGCCTTTTCGACTTCATCAAGCAAAATCACGCTATAGGGCTTGCGACGCACGGCTTCCGTCAAGTAACCGCCCTCTTCATAACCCACGTAACCCGGTGGCGCGCCGATCAAGCGCGCGACCGAATGTTTCTCCATGAATTCGCTCATGTCGATACGAATCAAAGATTCTTCCGTATCGAACATGAAGTTCGCCAAGGCCTTACACAATTCGGTTTTACCCACCCCAGTCGGCCCTAGGAATAAGAAAGAACCGTATGGACGATTCGGATCACCCAAGCCCGCACGCGAGCGACGAATCGCATCCGATACGGCGACTATCGCTTCATGCTGTCCGACCACACGTTGATGCAAAGCGTCTTCCATTTGCAAAAGTTTTTCGCGTTCACCTTGCATCATGCGTGACACCGGAATTCCGGTCGCGCGCGAAACGATCTCGGCGATTTCTTCGGAACCAACTTGAGTCCGCAACAATTTGGTCTTACTTTCATTCTGCGCATTTTTCGCCGCTTGCAGCTCTGCCGCTTTTAGTTGTGCTTCCAACTCCGGCAAGCGACCATACTGCAATTGCGACATGGTTTGCCAATCGCCTTTGCGTTTCGCATCTTCCATCTGCAAACGGATTTTCTCGATCTCTTCCTTGATCTGCGTCGTGCCTTGCACTTGCGATTTTTCTGCTTTCCATACCTCTTCTAAGTCAGCATATTCGCGCGACAAAGTTTTGATCTCGTCTTCTATCAAGGCGAGACGCTTCTTCGAACCTTCGTCTTTTTCGCGTTTGACTGCCTCGCGTTCAATCTTCAATTGAATCAAACGACGATCCAATTTATCCATCACTTCAGGTTTGGAATCAATTTCGATCTTGATCTTGGCTGCAGCTTCGTCAATTAAGTCAATCGCTTTATCGGGTAAGAAACGATCGGTGATGTAGCGATGTGAAAGTTCAGCCGCTGCGACGATCGCAGGATCAGTGATATCAACGCCATGATGGACTTCATACTTCTCTTGCAGACCACGCAAGATTGCGATGGTCGCTTCTACACTAGGTTCATCCACAATGATTTTCTGAAAGCGACGCTCCAAGGCTGCATCTTTTTCGATGTATTTACGATACTCATCGAGCGTCGTGGCACCAACGCAATGCAACTCGCCACGCGCTAAGGCAGGCTTCAGCATATTGCCCGCATCCATCGCACCTTCGGCTTTACCAGCGCCAACCATGATGTGCAATTCATCGATAAAAACGATGGTCTGGCCTTCGTCCATGGCGATTTCTTTGAGTACTGCTTTCAAACGTTCTTCAAATTCACCGCGGAATTTTGCGCCCGCAAGCAAGGCCGCCATATCGAGCGACAAGACTCGTTTAGACTTCAAGCTGTCAGGCACTTCGCCATTCACAATCCTTTGCGCGAGCCCCTCGACAATCGCTGTTTTACCCACGCCAGGCTCTCCGATCAAGACCGGATTATTTTTGCTCCTGCGTTGCAAAACTTGAATCGCGCGACGGATCTCATCATCACGACCAATCACAGGATCCAACTTACCAAGACGTGCACGTTCAGTGAGATCAAGCGTGTATTTTTTCAGAGCCTCACGTTGGCCTTCCGCATCAGCAGAATCAACGTTACCTCCACCACGCACACCTTTGATCGCCGCCTCCAACGAACTGCGTGTTAAACCACTTTCACGTGCCAATTTACCGGCCTCGGATTTATCATCAACCAAGGCCAGCAACACCATCTCACTGGCTAAGAATTGGTCACCTCGTTTCTGAGATTCTTTATCAGCCAAATTCAGTAAGCCCACCAGTTCGCGCCCCACTTGGACCTGACCATCGGTACCGGTCACTTTGGGTAAACGCTCTAATGCGCTCTTCAAACCATTCAGCAATGCATTGACGTTCACTCCAGAACGTTGCAAAAGTGAGCGTGCGCCCCCATCTTCTTGGTTTATTAGTGCCAAGAGCAGGTGCACGGGTTCTATATATTGGTTATCATTGCCGACTGCTTGGCTTTGCGCATCCGCCAAAGCCTCTTGCAGTTTTGTCGTTAATTTATCAAGACGCATGTAGCCCCCTCGATTAAAGTCATGTTTTTAATAGCTCTAAGATTAGGTGAAATTGGAGCTTTTCAAGAACTCTCATCGAGAAATTCGCGAACACTTGCGTTACATCAATCATGCATTTAGAACAAATCAATTTAAGTTACGTTGCCAAAGAAGATAGAATTTTATTTCGCATTGGCTTAGCAGGCGAAACCCCTGAAGCAGAAAAGAGCGAAGTGCGCTTGTTTTTCACACGCAGGCTGTTGCAAAGAATGTGGCCAACTCTGATGGAGGCCATGGCCACGCATTTACGCTTAAATCGGCCAGAAGCTGCCTTTGCCAGCGAAGAAATCGTTAGCATGGATCATGATCAAGCGATCAATAATATCTCTCAGAGTGGAAATTTCGACCAAGCGTATCAAGCAGATAATCGTAAAGTCATCACTGGTGATGCACCACTCCTGATCGAAACGATACAATTCCACTTACAACAAAATGCCTTACTCTGGATTCAATTTCACCCAACCGCAGGAGGCACCATTGATGTCAAGCTCAACTCTGAGCTTTTACATGGTTTTTGCAAATTGCTGATCGATACTGAGAAAATTTCAGAATGGGGATTGGAATTAAAAATGCCAAAATCCAGCGAGACTTATGTCCCCTCACACATGCTCAACTAAGCATGCATGAGGAATACATCAATTTGTAGTTCTTACGCGAGACTGGGTAAGTCAGAGATCAAAGAAATTTCTGATGGTGCTTAAACTGCTCAGTCGCGCGAACGAGCTCCGCTGCGATACCTGGTTCCATCGCGGCATGACCCGCATCCTTAATCATATGCAATCTGGAACTTGGCCACGCCTGATGTAAGCGATAAGCCGACAAAGGTGGGCAGATCACATCGTAGCGCCCTTGTACGATCACGGCCGGTAGATGGCGAATTAAATGGATATTTTTGATGAGCTGATCTTCATCCATAAAAGCGCCATTGAGCATGTAGTGTGCTTCTAAGCGACCAATTCCCAGGCTCACTTGATCAGATTCAAAATCTTCGATTGCTTGCGCTTGCGGTTCCAAGAACAAGCAAGAACCTTCATAGCGGCTCCAATGACGCGCGGCTTCACGGTAGATAGCTGGCTCCTCGTCAAATAGACGTTTAACGTAGGCTTGCAGGAGATTGCCTCGTTCTGAATGCGGAATCGCGTGAGCGAAAGCTTCATGCACTTCAGGAAAGAAGTGATTCATACCGTTAATGAACCAATCGACTTCCGCTTTGGTACATAAGAAAATCCCGCGCAAGACGAATCCGAGACACCGATCTGGATACGCTTGTCCGTAAGCCAGTGCCAAGGTAGATCCCCATGATCCGCCAAATACCAACCACTGATCGATATTCAACATCTCACGAATTTTTTCAATATCTTCGATCAGCAATTCGGTGGTGTTGTTTCGATACTCACCCAATGGCGTCGATTTACCAGCACCACGTTGGTCAAACAAAACAATTCGATAGTGGGCCGGATCAAAAAAACGCCGATGGGTCGGAGACGTCCCACCGCCGGGGCCGCCATGCAAAAACAAGACTGGTTGACCAGCAGGATTCCCGCACTCTTCCCAATACAAATTATGTAGCCCATCGACTTGCAAGCGCCCCTGACGATAAGGTTCAATCGGTGGAAACATGAGCGTATTTTCGTCAGCCATTTTTTATCCTTCGTTCGATTTATTTGAAGTACTTTATTTCGTATGAATTGGAAAGCAACAATTGGAAACCACCATCGAGCACCTTACTGCGCGAAAAAACGCCACGAGGCAAGTCCTAAAAAGCACAATACTATAGATCCAAGTAGATGCGTGGCGGTGTGGGCGAAAGCCCACATCCAATCTCCTTTTTGAATCAACTGCATGGCCTCGGCGGAGAAGGTCGAGAATGTCGTCAAACCTCCCAAAAATCCAGTCACGATCAACAAGCGCCACTCTGGAGATATCTGTGGATTACTCGAAAAAAAACCGACGCAAATGCCAATCACATAAGCACCACCCAGATTTGCCAACAAGGTCCCGATCGGCAAATTGGACTGAACATGATTAAACAGCACACTTAAAACCCAACGCAAGCATGCCCCCAGAGCGGCGCCCAATCCCACAACGAGAAAGCCTAAGCCACTCATATTTTGTGGTCCTTTGAGTCTAGCGTCCACTTCGCCATCGCATGATCATCGCTCACGCGTGCATCAACCCAACGTTCGCCTTCAGGAGTGCTCTCTTTCTTCCAAAATGGCGCTTGTGTCTTGAGGTAGTCCATCATGAACTCGCAGGCTGCAAATGCCTCACCACGATGCGCACTGGCCGCAACAACTAAAACAATTTGATCACGTGGAAGCAAAGGGCCAACCCGATGAATGATCAAACCATCGAATAAATTCCATCTTGTTTGCGCTTCAAGTGCGATTGCGTTGAGGGATTTTTCGGTCATACCAGGATAATGTTCCAACTCCATTCCTGCCACCTGTTGTCCGTCATTCATATCGCGCACCAAGCCGACAAAGCTCACAACTGCTCCGATATCGGAGCGCTTCTGCCGGATTCTATGTAGCTCTACATTCAAATCAAAATCTTCGCGTTGAACTCGCACTTCCATTGTTCACCCCCCGGTCACTGGAGGAAAAAACGCCAGCTCATCACCTTCTTTTAGCTGAACATCGTGTTCGATCATGACTTGATTCACCGCCATACGAAGAACGCGATCAAAGGATAAAGCTTGATCCCAGGGGGAACCTTGATCGATCAAACGTTGACGTACTTGAGTCGCCGAAATGGATGCGTCATCGAGATTCAATTCTAATGTCGAACAATCGAGTTTTTCCCGAACGCTGGCAAAAAAACGTAAGTGCAATTTCATCAAAAAATATCCTAGCTCAGATGCTTAATACAATAAATTAGTGAACGGCAAGAAGCGCACCAAATCACCCTCGGCGATTGTCGTCTGTGGTGCGACATCAATCAAACCATCCCCCCAAACAGCCGAAGTCAAAACTCCCGAACTTTGATTGGGAAAGAGTTCAAGACCACCGTTTTGATTAACGCGGGCTCGCAAAAACTCATTACGTTTATCGGCCTTCGTCCAATTAAAGTCGGCACGCACACGATATGATTGCGGCTCCACGTTTTGAACGCCCTGCATACGCAACAAGAAAGGACGCACAAATAATAAAAACGTGACCAAACTCGACACGGGGTTGCCCGGCAAACCCAAAAAAGCAGCTGGTAAAGATTGACCGTCGATTCTTCTTACATGTCCAAAAGCCAGCGGCTTTCCAGGCTTCATGGCAATCTGCCAAAGGGCGATCGCACCTTCCGCTTCCACCGCGGGCTTGACATGATCTTCCTCGCCGACGGATACCCCACCTGAGGTGATAATGACATCATGATGCTGAGCAGCCTCCCGCAAAGTCGCGCGCGTCGCCTCCAAATCATCTGGCACAATACCGTAATCAGTGACCTCACATTTGAGATTTTGCAATAAGGATCGCAATACATAACGATTCGAGTTGTAAATGGCGCCTGGTCGCAAAGCTTCACCGGGCATCGTGAGTTCATCGCCAGTAAAAAATACGGCTACCCGTAACGGTGCCACCACTTTAATTTCTTTCAATCCTACCGAGGCGGCCAATCCGCACTCTTGAGCACGGAGGACTGTGCCAGCTTCAAGAATGCGGCTACCTGCACAAATATCCTCACCTTGACGACGAATCCATTCACCTCGCTTCGGCTGATACATAATTCGAACAAACTGTTTCCCATCGATTTCTTCGGCGCGCGTTTGCTCCTGCATCACCACCGCATCAGCTCCTTCGGGGATAAAAGCTCCCGTAAAAATACGGGCAGCTGTGCCAACCTGCAGCACATTTCCAACCGATCCTGCTGGAATGCGCTGGGTCACCGGCAGCAAGGTATTCCCCGACGTACACTCGGCAGCGCGGACCGCATACCCATCCATTTGTGTATTGTCCATGGGTGGCACATGCAAGTTCGAAATGAGATCTTCTGCAAGGATTCTTTGATTGGCGTATAGAGTCTCAATGGATTCGACTCTGCCATGTGCTTGGGCCGCCGAAAGTAGAGTTTCGAGCGCTTGATGGACGCTCAACATAGGTGCTTTTTGCATTGTCCTGACTAACATCATTGACTGTTTGAGAATTTATAAGTGTAGCACTCCAGAGCCTATTTCAATGGCATTGCCACCAACCTGAATACGCGGCACTTGATTTGTGTCGATTTCAGCAGAGACTAATAACTTAGATGGACGATTTATCTGATGTCCTTGCTTGACTTGCGCTGCAAACTTTCGTCCGTGACGATGCCGCAAATGCCACGCTGCCCAGTTTGCAGCAGCGGAACCGGTGGCAGGATCAACCGCAATGCTTCCTTGTTTCACAAACCAATAACGCGCCGACACCGTCAAATTTTCTGCATCGCCTCCACCGCTTTGATCACCTTCTATTGCGAACAAATAGGCATTCTGCCTCCCGGCAAGACTGCTTGGCCAAGCCTCCAGCATAGCCGCGTTGGGATTGGCACGTTCAAGGGCTTGCGCTGAATTCAGTGGAAACAATAAGTGCTCATTACCCGTATTGACCCACATCGGCTCTGACAAAAAGTCAGAACCCTGTAATCCCAACAGTTGTGCGAAAAAATGAAGATCTTGTGTAGGCGTCCGAAAGCATTCATCAAATGTTTTGTTCTGGTTGACTGGCACAGTCAAAGTCCAATGCGAAGCCTTCACTGGTGCTGGCGCTGGCGCAATTGGTGTTGCAGGTGTTAACAAGCTTTCACCACGAATCTCGATCAAACCGGCTTGGCATTGCAGCATAAAACAATCGAATCCAGGCTTCAAAGCGGCAACAACCGAAGCCGCGCCTATCGTGGGATGACCTGCGAAGGGCAATTCGCTTGTCGTCGTAAAAATTCGCAAGGACGCAAGAGCATTGGTGTCGTGAGGTGGTAACAAGAATACCGTCTCAGATAAATTGAACTGTGCGGCGAGGGTTTGCATTTGTAAGGCATCCAAGCCGCGGGCGTCTTCAAAAACACAAAGAGGATTGCCACCAAATTGCGACTCTGCAAAGACATTCAATAAACGAAAACGATAATCCACTGGGCTTTTCCTCTCTTTTTTCGCACTTACGCATAGAATAGATCCTTATCCAACACCTGAGGAAGAACTATGTCCAAAAAGAACCAGCTCGACGACGAAACGATGGCATTAATTCACTGGTGTATCGAGCTCGAAAATTTACTCTGTAAAGCCGGAGCGACACGTGATCAGGCGCAAGAATACATTGAAGAAGAAATCGAGCTTCTAACAGATCAATATTATGACGGACTGACTCCTGAAGAAGCGGCGCAATTTGCGCTACGCGATTAACTAATCGACAATGCAAGATTGCAATCCAAGAACAGCAGCGCTTGACTTGCAATTAATGGTGGACACTTCGCATCCCCAACGGAAACGAACTTTTGCGATTAAGCTCGGTCTATTCGCTGTTAATTAACAAGTCCTTCGGAGAACCTCAGAATGAAGAAACTTCTACTCGCTCTTTGTTTAAGCGGCTTATTTTTGGATACCAGCTATGCTCAAATTCTGAGTGTTCGCGAACAAGCAAGAGTGATCAACGAAAACCTTGCCGAGCGTTTTGAAACGCTGTTGCCGCAAATGATGGAACAAAGCGGAATTGATATGTGGGTCATGATTACACGTGAATACAACGAGGACCCTGTTGTCAAAACCATGTTACCGGCGGAATGGCTCAACGCACGACGTCGCACCATGCTGGTATTTCACCGTGATCAAAATACCGGAAAGGTGGAAAAATTAGCAGTGGCTCGATATGACTTTGGAGAGCATATCAAGGCCGCTTGGGACACTCAGAAATTCCCTGAACAATGGGATGCTTTGATCAACATCATCAAGCAAAAACAAGCAAGGAAAATTGGTATCAATACGTCCTTACATTTCGGTCATGCAGACGGACTTGATAAGACTGACTATGATGAATTCCAACGTCGATTACCGGCCGAACTGAGAAGCAAGATAGTTTCCGCAGAACCTTTAGCGATTCGCTGGCTAGAGACGCGCACCGAGCGAGAAATGCAATTTTATCCTCAGCTCATTCGCACAACACATGCCATCATCGAAGAAGGATTTTCAGAGCGTGTCATTGTCCCTGGCGTAACAACCAGCGAAGATGTGGTTTGGTGGTTCCGACAAAAAATTCGCGACTTAGGGTACGACACTTGGTTCCACCCGACCGTTGATATTCAGCGGGCCGATCCCGACAACAAAGAAGCGCAGAGAAGTTTTTCAAGTCGTCCCAAGAATGACGTGATCCTTCCCGGCGACCTCATTCACGTTGATATTGGGATCACTTATCTCCGTTTGAACACAGATATTCAGCAGCATGCCTATGTGCTACGCCCGGGCGAAACCACGGTTCCAGAATCAATCAAAACGGCATTCAGTAAAGCCAATCGTTTGCAGGACATCCTCACCAATCAATTCAAACTAGGGGTGACGGGAAATCAAATGTTGGAGGCTGCATTGGAGCAAGCTAAACGAGAAGGTATCAATCCAAGTATTTATTCTCACCCCATCGGCTACCATGGCCACGCCGCTGGCCCAGCGATTGGTATGTGGGATCAACAGACTGGCGTTCCCGGAACAGGTGAGCAACAACTGAGAAAAAATACTGCGTATTCGATCGAATTAAACGCAAGTAGTCTTATCCCAGAGTGGAAAAAAACAATACGCATCATGCTGGAAGAGGATGCTTTTTTTGATGGTCAACAAGTACGGTATATCGATGGGCGACAGAAAGAGATCTATACCATCCCACGCTTCGATCGCTACAACCAATAGATGATCGCCAATTTTGGTTCGGCTTATCAAATAAAAAAACACCAAAGCGCGCTTTGGTGTTTTTTTTAAAGCTCAGTTAGAGTGTCAGCAGCTATTTTTTATCCTGCGAGCGAAACTCGATTTGCTCGACCCTCACTAGTTTTGCATCCTCCACATCCATATCTTTTTGCGAGAACGGTGCTTGCGTACGATGACTTTCGCGGTATGGCGTCTCGTCGCGACGAACACTCGAAAACAAAAGAAGTAACAGAATCTTGATCAACACAAATACGACGAATAAGGTCAAAATCAAGGGTACGATCGTCAATAACAGAGCGATCGCCACACACACCAACAACAATTTCGGCAACGGCGTTTTCATCAACACGCCCATGGCCTTGCCACCAAAGACACGCAGCTCTTTCCATGCTTGGCGCAATACTGAATACATATACTGTTTTTGTGACGAACTCATGTGTCTACCCTCTTTTCCTTTCCCGTTCTTCGCTGAAAATCGATTCGATCTTCGCCTTCCTGACTGCTGGCAATTTACTCGCAACCAAACTCTCTGAAGGCACTTTAATTTGTGTGACCGTACTTGACCAGCAGATTGAGACCAAGTGCCATTTTTGAAGGATAGAACGCCATTTCCAGCGTAAAACTCACTTCATCACCATCTCCAAAATATCGTGCCTGATTATCCTCAGGCCATAGCAAGCTCACCACGGTAATAAGTACGAGAAAATGCCGTCAATAAATTTCTCAGCTGTAAAGACCTCTCATCTACGCGACCAGCATTTGTGGCCTCATCGAATACTTTGCTGCATTTCTCTGACAGCTGGCGCTCAGTTTTTGGGGATTGAAGCTTCCAAAATCGCATTTCGTCACATCGCTGTGGTAACTTGCCGCTCGATTCTTTACAGTGCACCCATCAAATATTTTTTCGAAGTCATAACGATCTTGAAAAGGAACACGAAAATGAATCTCACAAACAAATTAGCTTTGACTTTAGTTGGCACAATCGCGATTGCTGCAAGTTTAGCTGGCTCCTGCAACGCAAAAGTACAAGCAGCAGCATCCAGTAAGTCAGACGTCCAAGTCGTCACTGTTAGTGCTCAACGTATGACAAGCGCGGAAAAAGCTGCGTTCGATCAGGGATCTTCCGCCAATGCAGTTCAAACTGTCGTGATCAGTGCGAAACGCCTCAGTCCGCAAGCAAAAATTGTGTTTGATCGCAATAATCAAGCGGCACAAAAACAAACATCGTAATTTGTCACTTTTGCGATTTTGATTACTAGTTATCAATTATTCCCTGTGATTTTCAACTTTGAATCACAAGGCTAGACTAAACAAAAAACATTGTGACTAAACACGCAAAAATATTTTCGATTTATTTGCGTTTTAATTAACATCTTAGACAAAAGCGATTCGTTTTGTTTTACACTAGTGCGTTGCGATGCAATTCGAACGCGCGCCACACATCAATGGGGGCTTTAGATCATGAATATGAAAACAGTATCTCTTGGTATCGTCTTAGCATCTGTCGTTGGAGCAGTTCAGGCTCAAGAACTCTTCGTAGTTTCTCAACCGCAGTCGAACAAAGAACTGCAGTGCCAAGAGAACTGCGCCCAAGACGTCCAATCTCAGGCACCATTGCAAATTGATCGAAGCGGCATGGACAAAGCTTCAGTGCACCTGCAAATCATGCAGCAAACTTCACCAAGATTTAGTGAACCATCTTCAAGCCCCAAGAAGCCGAGCAGCGAAGATAAAAAATCTAGTTCAACGAAGACACAAGAAAACACCTAAAACCGTACACGATTTCTTGCATGCTTAAGTGCGAATTACTTCAAGCACATCTAATAAAGCGAAAAGCCAGACCGATGTCTGGCTTTTTTATTTTCATCTCACTGCGTGGGTCGCACGGCTCCACTTCAAAGATCACCACTAGCACCGCACAAATTAAAGAGCCGAGCGGTCGATACGCTTACTCAAGATAATCGAGGTCGAAGTTTGGCGCACGCCATCAAGCGCGCCGATTTGATCGAGCAAGCGATCGAGCACTTCCGTGGTCGCACAACGTAGCGTCAGCATATAGTCAATCGCGCCACTAACCGCACATAGGCTCTCAACCTCTGGCAACTGCTGCAGAAATTTGATAAGTCCAGCGACCGATCGCGCTTCGATCGACAAACCAACATAGGCACGCACAGCGGGTTGATACATCGCCTGATTCAGTTTCAGGCCGTATCCGGCAATCACCTCACGTTTTTCGAGAGCAGCGATCCGCGCAATCACCGTGGTGCGAGCAATTCCCACGCGTTTAGCGATGGTCGTAACAGGCATCCGCGCATTGTCCATCAAGAGTGCGAGGATTTTGTTATCAATATCATCAAGAACAGGCTTCATTTATACACTTTATCTCATTTGTTCGTCATATCGCATCATTATGACTCAATCTGACGATACTTTACACTCTATTTTCTGACAATTTTCCCCTCTACACTCTCTTCCATCGCAAACACGACAGTTTGTCGTGTTTTTTAACTTTACACCCTCTTTGGAGACTAACGATGGCAACTAAACTCATTCTTCTCGGTGCCGGTAAAATCGGTGATGCAATCCTCAATTTGTTGTCCCACACTGGCGACTACGAAATCACAGTAGCAGATCGTGACCAAGAACGTTTGAAATACGTTGCACAAGCTGGTTTTCCTAATGTAACAACAAAACAAGCTGACTTGGCTGATCAAGCAGTTGTTACTGAATTGATCCGTGGTCACAAAGTCACATTGTCTGCTTGCCCATACTTCTTGACACCAATCATCGCTGGTGCAGCGAAAGCAGCAAACTCCCACTACTTCGATTTGACAGAAGATGTTGAAAGCACACGTGTTGTAAAACAATTGGCTGACGGTGCAGACTCTGCTTTCGTTCCACAATGCGGCTTGGCTCCAGGCTTCATCTCTATCGTTGCAAACGACGTAGCGAAGAAATTCGAAACTTTGCGTGACGTCAGCATGCGCGTCGGTGCTTTGCCAACATTCCCGAACAATGCGTTGAAGTACAACCTGACATGGAGTACAGATGGCTTGATCAACGAATACTGCAACCCATGCGAAGCGATCGTTGACGGTCAATTGCGCGAAACTTCCCCATTGGAAGAAATGGAACACTTCTCACTCGACGGTATCGACTACGAAGCGTTCAACACTTCTGGTGGTTTGGGTACTTTGTGCGAATCCTTGCAAGGTAAAGTTCAAAACTTGAACTACAAAACAGTGCGTTATCCAGGTCACCGCGACATCGTCAAAATGTTGATTCGCGATTTGGAATTGGGCAAACTGGAACGCCGTCCAATCTTGAAAGATGTCTTGGAAACTTCTGTTCCTATGACTAAACAAGACGTGGTTTTGGTTTTCGTCAGCGTCATCGGTACACGCAATGGCCGCTTGGAACAAGAATCCTATGCGAAGAAAATCTACGCACAAGAAGTTAACGGTCAGTTGCTGTCTGCGATACAATTGACAACTGCGTCTGGTATCTGCGCCATGGTTGATATGGTTGTTGAAGGTAAGTTGCCACAAAAAGGTATGGTTCGTCAGGAACAAGCTACTTTGGCAGACTTCACAGCAAACCGCTTCGGTCGTTACTACGCACTGTAATCAATACAATTAGTTTTCATCGCGGAGGCGCGGAGGTAGCAGAGATGATCAAGGTTCTCTGCACTCTGCGCCTCTGTGATTCAAGAGCACAAGATTAAACAAGAATTTATCGGAGCACTTATGACAAAAGATATCAACACCCTGCTCGCTGGTTTAGGCGTCAACATGGCCGACTACCAAGGTCAAGACATTCCTAGCGTTTCCCCGATCAATGGTCAAACTATGGCGACTTTGCGTGCTGATACAGCCGCTGAAGTGACGACTAAAATCGACCGCGCTCACGCTGCGTTTTTACAATGGCGTAAAGTACCTGCACCACGCCGTGGTGAATTGATCCGTTTGTTCGGCGAAGAATTGCGCACCCACAAAGCAGAACTCGGACAATTGGTCACACTCGAAGCAGGCAAAATTTTGCAAGAAGGTTTGGGCGAAGTACAAGAGATGATCGACATCTGCGATTTCGCAGTCGGCCTCTCACGCCAACTGTACGGCTTGACTATCGCGTCTGAGCGTCCAGGCCATCGCATGATGGAACAGTGGCATCCGGTTGGCGTTGTGGGTGTCATTTCTGCATTTAACTTTCCAGTTGCAGTATGGGCTTGGAATGCAGCATTGGCCTTCGTTTGTGGTGATTCCGTCACATGGAAACCATCAGAAAAAACACCTTTGACAGCAGTAGCGACACACGCTTTGTTCATGAAAGCGGTAGCGCGTTTCAACTTAACTGGCAACGATGCACCAGCAGGTTTGGCAGAATTGATCATCGGTGGACGCGACACTGGCGCACAAATGGTAGAAGACAAACGTGTTGCGTTGGTTTCCGCAACAGGCAGCACACGCATGGGTCGCCAAGTCGCAGAAGTTTGCGCTAAGCGTTTGACTCGCACCATCTTGGAATTGGGCGGTAACAATGCGATGATCGTTGCCCCAAGTGCAGATTTGGAAATGGCCGTTCGTGCGATCACATTCTCTGCGGTTGGCACGGCGGGTCAACGTTGCACGACTTTGCGTCGCTTGTTCGTCCATGACAGCATTTACGATACCTTGGTACCACGCTTGAAGAAAATCTACGCTGGTTTGCCAATCGGTAACCCACTCGAGAAAACAACTTTGATCGGTCCATTGGTCGACAAAGCTGCGTTCGATATGATGCAAAATGCCTTAGAAGCAGCGAAAGCCGATCAAGGTCAAGTATTCGGCGGTGAGCGCGTGACTGTAACAGGCTGCGAAGATGGCTATTATGTTCGCCCTTCTATCGTTGAAATGCCAAGCCAAACGGAACACATGCATCACGAAGTGTTCGCACCGATCATGTACATCGTTCGTTACACGGATTTGCAACAAGCCATCGCGATGAACAATGAAGTGCCACAAGGTTTGTCTTCCAGTATCTTCACAACCGATATGCGCGAAGCAGAATTGTTCATGTCTGATGTTGGTAGTGACTGCGGTATCGCCAACGTCAACATTGGCCCATCTGGTGCTGAAATCGGTGGCGCATTCGGCGGTGAAAAAGACACTGGCGGTGGTCGTGAATCTGGTTCCGACTCTTGGAAAGCTTACATGCGTCGTTCCACAAACACAGTCAATTACAGCCACTCGCTGCCATTGGCACAAGGCATTAGCTTTGACATCTAATCGCTAGATAAAGCAAAAAGAAAACGGCGCTCGAGAACAGCGCCGTTTCAAAATAGATCGATAAAAGTTCTAAAAACCGGTAATTAAAATAAGTAAGCTTACTAAGCTAAATAAGCCAAATAAGCTAAATAAATTCGAGCCCAAACAAGCTTTGTTTGGGCTTTTTTTGGGCTCACTTAATTCTGAGCGCTAAGATTTAGAATCGCGATCCGCATCCGCATCGAGCTGACGCAGATAATTGAGCTTCTCAGCGATCTTGATTTCCAAACCGCGCGGCACAGGTTGATACCAGCTCACCTCTTCCAGGCCTTCTGGCATATACGTTTCACCCGCCGCATACGCATTTGGCTCATCGTGCGCATAACGGTACAGTTTGCCGTAACCCAATTCCTTCATGAGTTTGGTCGGTGCATTGCGAAGATGTTCGGGTACTGGACGTGTCTTATCTTTTGCCACGAAAGCCCGCGCCTCTTTATAAGCCATGTAAACGGCATTCGATTTTGCAGCACAAGCCAAATATACCACCGCCTCCGCCAATGCTAATTCGCCTTCGGGCGAGCCCAAACGCTCATAGGTCTCTGCTGCATCGAGCGTAATGCGCAAAGCACGAGGATCGGCCAGACCGATATCCTCACTCGCCATCCGAATAATCCGTCGCGCCAAATAACGCGGATCGGTGCCACCATCGAGCATGCGTACCAACCAATACAAAGCCGCATCGGGATTCGAACCACGTACCGATTTATGCAATGCCGAAATTTGATCGTAAAAAGCATCACCGCCTTTATCGAAGCGACGCAAGGCATCACCAAGGCATTCTGCCAAAAGATTAGTATCAACTTCACGAACTTGCTTGACCTGCGCAGCGCGTGCTGTGATATCGAGATTATTCAACAGCTTACGTCCATCGCCATCGGCACTAGCGATCAAACTCGATTTTGCCTCTGCTGTAAATTGCAGACCGCCAAGTTCACGCGTACAAGCACGATCAACCAATTGTTCGAGGTCGCTTTCTGTCAGTGATTTGAGAACGTACACCGCCGAACGCGACAGCAAAGCGCTATTCACTTCAAAGGACGGATTCTCTGTCGTCGCACCGATGAAGCTAAACAAGCCGCTCTCAACGTGCGGCAAAAACGCGTCTTGCTGGCTCTTATTGAAGCGATGGACTTCATCGACAAACAAGATCGTACGTCGCTGCATGCTGGCGCGGATAAACTCGGCCCGCTCTACCGCATCACGGATATCTTTTACGCCGGAGAGCACAGCCGACAGGGCAATAAATTCTGCATTAAATGCCTGCGCCATGAGACGCGCCAAAGTCGTCTTACCAACACCAGGCGGGCCCCATAACAACATGGAATGCGGCTCGCCCGATTCGAAAGCAACACGCAATGGCTTGCCAGAACCGAGCAAATGCTGTTGACCGATCACATCATCGATGGTCGCCGGGCGCAAACGTTCTGCGAGAGGCTGATAAGCCGATTGTTCTGCACCAAACATTATGGACGCAACACTTCCGCACCAGCTGGCATCACGAACTTAAATTCACTCGCACCGAAGTTGGGATTACGTTCGAAGTTATTCAGATTCAAAGTCGAGATCTGACCAAAGGTATCGCGCAATTCCATGGCGATGGGCAAGCCATCTTTCATGCCTATCCGAATCACTTCAAACTGTGTATCTTTTTCTTTCGGAATCGCCTCTAACCACTCGATGCCTTGATTGATGCCAGCGTCTTTCAAGGTGAAATTCTTTTCCAGATCGGTGCTACCAAACAGAATCGCTGCCGGACTAGAGCCAATCGCATTACCGAGGGCTTTAATCGTGACTTGATTTAAGTCTTTGTCGAACATGTACAATTTATCGCCGTCGGCTTGCAGGTTCTGCTCATATGGTTTGACATAGTTCCAGATAAATTTCCCAGGGCGCGAAAATTTAAAAATACCCGATGCAGTTTTACCCGGCTGCACTTTGCCGTTGACCAATTTGACCTGCACTTGAACGAAAGTCCCTTTGGCAGTCTTCGTGTTGACCACGAAGGACTTAAATTGCTCGATCGCGGAAGCGGATGCCAAGCCCGAGACTAACAAAGCACTGCTGGCAAACAGACTAGCAATCCATTTTTTTGAGCCACGCATCATATTCTTTTTCATTTCATTCTTTTCTATAACGAGACGCTTTTTCAAGCATCGATATTGCTACGCATTTTCTACGTTGACTTCACGCATACACAACTAACGCAGCGATAATGACATTGGCTTACACAGCTTCTCAGCCATTCAGCTATTCAGCTATTCAGCATTACCGGCCGGCACTAGAATTTCGCGATTGCCATTCGATTGCATGGTCGAAACCACGCCGCTAGCTTCCATTTGTTCCAATAAACGCGCCGCACGGTTGTAGCCAATCCGGAGATGACGTTGTACCAAAGAGATTGAAGCCCGACGGTTCTTGAGAACGATGGCAACCGCTTGGTCGTACAAAGCATCAGCCTCACCACCACCTTCGCCTGGCGCTAAGGCATCACCGCCTTCTTCAAGCACGCCGCCTTCTAAAATACCTTCGATGTAGTTCGGTTCACCTTGCTCTTTCAAATGCTTCACCACGCGATGAACTTCATCGTCAGAAACGAAGGCGCCGTGGACACGAATTGGCAAACCCGTACCCGGTGGCATGTACAACATATCACCCATACCCAGCAAAGATTCCGCCCCCATTTGATCCAAGATGGTGCGTGAATCAATCTTACTACTGACTTGGAAAGCGATACGCGTCGGAATATTGGCTTTGATCAAACCTGTAATCACATCCACCGACGGACGTTGCGTGGCCAAGATCAAATGCAAACCTGCCGCACGAGCTTTCTGTGCGATACGGGCAATCAACTCTTCAACTTTTTTGCCCACCACCATCATCAAATCCGCCAACTCGTCGATGATAATCACGATGGTCGGCAATTTTTCCAAAGGTTCTGGTGCATCAGGCGTTAGGCTAAATGGATTCGGAATATGCTCCTCACGCTTCGCCGCCTCAGCGATCTTGGCGTTATAGCCCGCCAAATTACGCACGCCGAGTTTGGACATCAACTTATACCGTCGTTCCATCTCGTTGACTGCCCAGTTCAAAGCATGCCCAGCTTGACGCATATCAGTGACGACTGGTGCCAATAGATGCGGGATGCCTTCATAGACCGACATCTCCAACATCTTAGGGTCGATCAAAATCATGCGCACATCATTTGGGTCGGACTTATACAGCAAAGACAAAATCGTCGCATTAATACCGACCGACTTACCGGAACCTGTCGTACCCGCCACCAACAAGTGTGGCATCTTGGCGAGGTCGGCAACGATAGGATGACCAGCGATGTCTTTCCCCAGAGCGACTGTTAAGTTCGAATGGCTATCGTTGTAGACTTTGGAACCCAAGATCTCAGTCAAGCGTACGATTTGTCGCTTAGGATTCGGCAACTCAAGACCCATATAATTTTTACCAGGAATGGTCTCGACCACGCGAATCGAAGTTAAGGCAAACGAACGTGCTAGATCACGCGCCAGACCAACGATCTGGCTACCCTTCACACCGGTCGCGGGTTCAATCTCGTAACGCGTAATCACAGGGCCTGGATAGGCTGCGATCACCTTAACTTCCACGCCGAAATCAGATAGTTTTTTCTCGATCAATCGGCTGGTAAATTCCAGCGTCTCTACACTCACCGTTTCTTGGCTCACCGGCGGTTCATCAAGCAAAGATAAGGGCGGCAAATTGGTCTCGGGAATATCGTCGAACAAAGAAGTTTGACGTTCTTTCTCAATGCGTTCCGATTTTTGAACAGCGACCACTTGCGGCTCAATCCGAATCGGCGGTGCTTCTACAATTTTGGCGCGCTCTTGCACCACTGTGCTTTCACGTTTGACTGCGGCAGTCTCGCCAAGGATACGATCTTCGCGATCAGCGTATTTTTTGCGAATAAACTCGAACGCATTTTCCAACAACGCTCCAGTATTTTCCGCAATTTGCCACCATGACAAATGGAAGTAGAGACTGACACCGACTGCCACCAGCAACAACAATAACAAAGTCGCGCCAGTGAATCCGAAGGCGGCAAAACTCAGATGGCCGATCAATTCCCCGAGAACACCACCATGGGCACCCGGCAATGCTACTTTGAGGTTATAAAGTCGTAGAGACTCCAAGCCCATGAAGCCGAACAAGATCAACGCGAAACCAACTAGCTTGATGATCTTTTCTAGTTGATGCACTTCGTCTTCAGCAACTCCCAACTTAGTGCGCGCAACCCGACGATAATCATTCCACACGAAACGCAGCAAGGCCACGCAAAACCACCACGCAGAAAAGCCAAAAATGAAGAATGCGAGATCCGCAATATAAGCGCCAAAACGTCCACCAATATTGTGAAACTTGCTCACTTCAATCGCGCGTGACCATCCTGGATCGACCGTCGAAAAACTGGCCAAGATCAACATCAAATAAACGCAGCAGACCGCGAAAAACAACCATCGTGCTTCACTCAACAGCAAGACTAAGCGGCTCGGCAATTGCACCGGTGGTGCCGAATTGCGACTACGTTTGTAACCCTCGTTCGAATTTGTCATAAATTTATCAGTGCTATCGAAACAGAGGTCTGGAACCGAAATCGACCACTTGTGGTTTCCATCCTCTTGTGCAGCATAGATTGTAGGGCAAAACAGAGATACGGTGCTAAGGAATCATTGCTAGAAAGCTTACTCGCGCTTCGTACCACTTGAGGATGTTTCTTGCTTTGGTATCGCTATGACAAAGTTTTTTAACAACTTCGCCGATCAATGAAAACCTCGAAGGCTACATTTTTGCAACAGCACATAAAAAGTCTTTGAATTCTCGGCGCGTCAGTTTTATAGTACATGTAAATCGATTTACATAAACAAATAAAATGTAAAATATTAGACGTAGGCAAGTTTTCTAATAAACAAAGCCCGCAAGCGAAATCGATTAGGGGAAAGCACGCCCTGCTCTACAGCTAACAAGAAAGATCGCTCAGATCAGCATTGGGGTTTGCGTGCCAAACACACTTGGAGGTTTCAAATTGAAGACACGTCGCATCCAACTCTTACGGGGCGCGCTCGCCCTGTTCGCCTCACTCTGTTTCCAGACCAGCTTCGCTGCCTGCCTCACCGCAGAAGTGGAATCGAACAACACCGACACTACTGCAAATACTAGCGTCTGTTCTGGTACGAATATCACGGGCACCATTAGTTCCAGCACTGACTATGATTGGTTCCGCATCGATGTAGCTGCGGCGGGAACCATCTCCATCAGTCTGTCGCATGCCAGTGGCATCGATCTTGATTGGTATTTATATCCTGCAACAGGCAGCTATGTCGCCTACAAATCGACCTCGAGCAATCCTGAAGTCGGCACTTATAATGCGCCTGCGGCAGGCACTTACTACATCCGCATCAAGAGTTATTCCAAGACCGGAAGCTATACACTGAATGTCACTTTCCCTAACAGTGGTGGTTCAACTGGAGGCGGAGGTGGTGGCGTTACGCCTCCGATCACAGGAGCCGTGACTGGCAAAGTGTGGCTCAATGGTGGGTCGATCTCTCAAACTAACACCAACGTTTTTGTGGGCGGGCTACGTCAAGCGACGGGCAAAAATACCAGTGCCCCCAACATTAACAGTACGACTAATTGCAGCACAGATTGGAACACCACGCCCTGTCCACGCGTCGCTATCATCACGGCAGCCGCCGTCAATCAAGCCGATGGCGTCGATAAGTTCACCAACGACACCACCAGCGGTACCTGGTCGTATTACAACCTTTTCCAACGTCACGGTTTCTCGCCGAAACACATCCTCAGTCATCACGATACCTATGCGACGAACTCAGGTAACACGAGCACCCAAGGTCAAGCCAACATCGCCATTATCAATCAAGCGGATTTGGTGTATGTGATCGGCGGTGATCAATCTCGTTTGGCGCGTACTTTCTTGAAAGATGATGGTAGTGATAGTCCATTACTGGCAGCGATCCGTGCCCGCTACAATGCCGGCAACTTCATCTATGCCGGTGACTCAGCAGGTACAGCAATCGCACCGAGCACTTCCTATGGCGAAGGTATCAGTATTGGTTATCTCAATCAAAATACCCTGCGCTCCATCACACCAGCCAACTGTCCCTATGTTGCCCCTGCTTCAGACGGCACGCCTGCACCATCTTGCCTCACCCATCCGAGCAATGTTGACTTCGGCACTAAGATCAAAGGCTTCGGTTTTATTCCTAACGCCAATGTAGATACCCACTTCGACAATCGCGCTAGCCGCTCAGGCCGCCTTGGTCGCCTCATCGCGGCATTGAAGAACATTGGTCCAAGCGTGAGCTATGGCATCGATCAAAATACAGCTTTATATGTCAATGGTGACGTCGCCACGGTGTACGGCGCAGGCGGCGTTTTCATCGCCGAAGCGACTGGCTCCAACTTTGGTACAAGCACCAAGTTCAGCGCAACGGCTGTGCGTTTGTCTTATTTGACGGCTGGCGACAGCTTCAAATATAGCGATCGCACCATCACTTCGACCAAGACCTATTTGATTGGCTCTAGCAGCGCTCCGTATCAATACAGTACGGCCTTAAACTCAAGCGACATTTTTGCAGTCGATGCCAACGGCATTGGTAGTAGCAGTGCCACTTTCAAACATATGGCCGACCAAACGCCGACTTCGAGCACAGGCAGCGCACCATCGGATACTTACAATCCACTGTCCTTTACGCTGACTTTCAAACGTGATGCGCAAACGCAGTCATACAAGAATGCCAGTGGCACGTACAGCGGTGCTTACACGATTAAGAAAGCCTTACTCGATATCAATTAAGCTTTCACACTAGACTTTCGAATATGCGAGAAAACAGAGTTCACGACCGCGTTGAATGAAAGCGTCTTAGAAGCACATTTCAACAACGAGGTTCGAACTCACAACGTAGCCAGATCATTTGCAATTGATCGCACTTGATCTGGCCATTAAAAGCCCCTCCCTACCTTTTCAACACTCCCCCGTCTATTCCGGCCATCACAAACACTAGTTCAGGCAAACAGATCTAGCATGGTCTTTGCAAGCACTTCGCGAAAACGCGCCCACAACCAAGCCAAACCATAAAGATCAAGAGCGCGCAGTATAGTTCGCACAAGATTGTAAGAATTGCCATTTAGACCAAAAACAAATCAATGATTTCTGTAGTTTTGCTACATCAAAGCGCTTTGAATGTCAGTAAACGCGTTATTATTTCGAATGAAATTCCAAATCCCCCCCAAATGGAAATTGAAGTAGTAAAAATACTGGAAAGGCAAGGCCATGAAAGCATCACTCAAACCTCTACTCCGTCACCTCAGCATTGCGTATTGTCTAACACTCGCCGCCTGCGGCGGCGGTGGCGGAAGTTCCGCTCCGATCAGTTTCACCCCGAGCACCCCCAATACTCCCACCGGCAACACGCCCACCGAAACACCGAGCGCCAATTTGCCTAGCGTTGATATCAGCGCCATCGCCAAACAAGATCCGGGCAGCGCGCTTAGTGCTGATTGGCAAAAAGGCGTGTTCATGGAAATTTACGTGCGTGGCTATAAAGATAGCGATGGCGACGGCATCGGTGACTTAAAGGGGGTCACACAAAGTCTCGACTACCTGAAAGACCTCGGCATTACCGGTATTTGGTTAATGCCGATCACAAAGAGTGAAGACCGCGATCACGGCTATGCCGTCAAGGACTACCGCGACATCGAAACGGACTACGGCAAGTTAGCAGACCTCGACGAGCTGCTAAAGCAAGCCCATGCGCGCGGTATCGGGATCATCATGGATTATGTGATGAATCACAGTGCCAACACCAATCCCCTATTTGTGAATTCTGCCGATACGACTACTAACACTTACCGTAATTGGTACGTCTGGAAGGACCCGATCCCGACTGGTTGGAATATCTACGGGGCGAATCCGTGGTATAGCACAAAAAATGGGGCTTACTTCGCAGGCTTTTACTCTGGCATGCCCGACTTCAATTTGACCAACCAAGCCGTGGTCGACTACCACCAAAGCAATCTACGTTTTTGGTTGAACCGTGGGGTCGATGGTTTCCGTTTTGATGCGGTCGGCAACCTCATCGAAAACAATGCTGGGGCATGGGAAAGCCAGCCAGAAAGCGTCGCATTGATGGGCAAGGTTCAACAAAACATCGGTCAATACGATAAACGTTTCATGGTCTGTGAGGCGCCCGGAAACCCTCTCCTGTTTGCCGCCAGCACCTCATGCGGTAGCGCTTTTGCATTTGGCCACAACTACAATCTGGTCAATGCAGTGCGCGGTCAAAGTAACGCGATCCAAAGTGTCGCGAATTACTTCAATACAGCACCGGCGACTATTTCAACAATGATTTCCAATCACGACTCCTTCGCGGGCGATCGTCTGTGGGATCAAATTGGTGGCGATCCCAATTTATACCGCCTGGCAGCCGCAACCTACTTACTACAACCAGGCATCCCTTTCATTTACTACGGTGAAGAAATTGGTATGGCTGGTGCGAGCTCCCTTTCTGGTGATGCGAAACTGCGCACACCAATGAGTTGGACTAGTAATGCCAGCAACGCGGGCTTCAGTACTGGTGCACCGTTCCGCGCCCTGTCGGCCAACGTCGCTACACAAAACGTCGCTGCTCAGGCTAGCAACCCCGACTCTCTTCTAGGCTTCTACAAGACCTTGATCGCGCTGCGTAAGCAACGTAAATCGCTCAATAGTGGCAATTATCAAAATGCGACCGTCAGTGGCAACGTACTGAGTTTCGAGCGTCAATCGGATGCAGAACGTACCTTGGTCGTGCTGAACTACAACGGCTCAGCCAGTTCAACCATCGTACGCAGCCTCCCGGCGAACGCAAAACTCACACCACTTGCGGTTGGCAGCACAGCACTGCCGCTGGCAACAAACGCCGATGGCAATGGCGTTGCTACGATCAACTTGAATGCTAAGAGTTTCGCAATCTATCAAGTCAATTAAACCAAGCTTGTGTCATGGCAATTGCGCCAGGAAGGAACCAAAGCAAATTGGCTTCCCTTCCTGGCCCCACTGGTCGTAAATTCTTCTCCCACCGAAAAAAACGCGGGAAATTGGCGAAGCTTGACATGAATAAAGTCAAGTTTCGCCAAATCTGGGATAATGCTCAGGTTTTGATTTCGCAGATCTGCGAATCTTATATTTTGCACAAGCTTACCTAGCAAGCCCAACTTAAAGAGCGACCTAGTTGCTCCTTTTTCCTGGAAAACTTATGTCTACTACCAAACACGCACATGTTTTGATTCTTGGTTCTGGCCCAGCAGGATACTCTGCCGCAGTCTACGCGGCCCGTGCCAACCTGAAACCGGTGTTGATTACCGGCGTTGAACAAGGTGGTCAATTGATGACTACAACAGATGTTGAAAACTGGCCCGCAGATCCAAACGGCGTGCAAGGCCCAGAGTTGATGCAGCGTTTCTTGCAGCACGCAGAACGATTCAACACTGAAATCATTTTCGATTACATCCATACCGCCAAGCTCACTGAAAAGCCTATCCGTTTGATCGGCGATCAAGGCGAATACACTTGCGATTCTTTGATTATCGCGACTGGTGCATCGGCGCAATACCTCGGCTTACCATCGGAAGAAGCTTTCATGGGCAAAGGCGTATCGGCTTGCGCAACCTGCGATGGTTTCTTCTACCGCGGCAAAGAAGTCGCCGTGGTCGGCGGTGGTAATACGGCCGTTGAAGAAGCCCTGTATTTGTCCAATATCGCCAGCAAAGTGACCGTCATCCATCGTCGCGACAAGTTCCGTGCTGAAGCGATTTTGATTGATCGTTTGATGGCCAAAGTTGCAGAAGGCAAAGTTGAAGTCAGATGGAATCACACGCTTGATGAAGTCACAGGCGACGATTCTGGCGTGACGGGCATCAACATTAAAGCCGCCGATGGCAGCATTAGCGCGGTGCCAGTCCATGGCGTGTTTATCGCGATCGGTCACAAGCCAAATACCAGCATCTTTGAAGGTCAGTTGGAGATGAAGAACGGTTACATCATCACCAAGATGGGTAACGAAGGTATGGCAACTGCGACCAATGTTGCGGGCGTATTCGCAGCGGGTGACGTGCAAGATCATATCTATCGCCAAGCGATTACCAGCGCGGGCACTGGCTGTATGGCCGCACTAGACGCGCAACGCTACCTCGAAGGCGAAGCACACTAAATTTGCACCGCACTTTAGTGCGCGTTCGATTGCAAAAAAGGAAAAACGGCCAAGCCTGTTCGCACTAGCTTGGCTTGTTTTTTATCACTGTTTGATTTTGTTTTCACATTGAGACTATGGCTGGTTCTCTCAAATCATTGGCTGATTTACAGCAAGTCAGTAAGCAACTAAAAGCACAACAAGAACTGCGCGCCAAGCAAGAGGCTGAACGCAAAGCACGCGAAAAACAGGCTGCTTTGGAAGCCAATCTATTTCGTAATACAGTCGGTGAAGTGCAAGCCCTGAAATCCAAGAATGTGGCAAATCACCACCCACAACCGCCCAAACCAGCACCGATCCCCTATCAATATTTGGCAGACGAAAAAGCCGCTTTTCAAGAATCGATCTCGGATGAATTTGACGCGGCCAGTTTGCTCGACTCCGACGAAAACCTTAGCTACACGCGTCCTGGTGTTGGTATCGACGTCGCCAAGAAACTACGCCAAGGTGAATGGACCATTCAAGCGCAACTCGACCTCCACGGGATGCGCCGCGACCAAGCACGCGACAACCTCGGCGAATTCATTCGTCGCTGTGTCCGCAATGGTTACCGTTGCGTACGCGTGATCCATGGTAAAGGCCTAGGCTCGGTCAACAAAGAGCCCGTGTTGAAGAACAAAGTCAGGAATTGGCTCATTCAAAAGGAAGAAGTGATCGCCTTTAGCCAAGCCACGGCAGCCGATGGTGGTGCTGGTGCGCTGATCGTCCTACTCCGTTCCAGCTAAGAATTCTAATGGAGCTCAGGTGAAATTTCGCCTATTCCGTTTTGAAAAAATCAATAAAAGCGCGCAACTTCATCGGCAATTGCGCCCGACTCGGGAAATACAAGTACATACGCTCGGCGGGTGGCATGTAGTCATGCAGAATCTCTTGCAAGTAGCCACTAGCAATCAAATGCTCGACATAGCTTTGATAAGTATAACAAATTCCCAAACCATCCATCGAAGCGCGCACGAGGGTTTGAAAATCATCACTAACAAATGATCCCGTAGTGACCACTTTCAACAGCTTCTGCCGTTTCAAGAACTCCCAAGCATAAAGCGCTCCGCTAGGAAATCGGAATTGCAAACAATTATGTTGCAATAACTGATCAGGGTGGTTGGGTATTCCATGTTTTTGTAAATAACTTGGCGCAGCACAAGTCACAAAAGGGAGCGTTGGGCCGATCGGTATCGCCACCATATCTTGCTGCAAGCTCTCGCCAAATCGAATACCCGCATCAAACCCTTCCTCAACAATATCGACCAATTGATCACTCACGACGACTTCTAGTTGCAGCTCAGGATAGTGGTGATAAAACTCAGTAAGACGTGGAGCCAACACCAAGTGCGCCGCGGCACGGGGTACATTTAAACGCAAAACTCCTCGTGGACTCTGACGCAGGCTATTGACATCATCGAAGGCTTGCTCGATATCTTGCATTGCCGGCCCAAGCTTTCGCAATAAGGCTTCACCAGCTTCACTCAGACTGACACTGCGCGTCGTTCGGTGCAACAAACGCGCGCCTAAGCTCTGTTCGAGCTTACTCATGCTATGACTGACTGCCGATGGCGTCAATTTCAACTCGAGTGCCGCACGCCGAAAGTTACGCGTACGAGCGACAACCACGAAAATATGCAGGGCATTCAAATCCATACTTCACTCCATCGTGTGTGAATCTTAGCACGAACTTCAATAAGTGAAAATTACTCACCAATCCATTCAATTATAAGCTAATTGTATTCACCAATAGCGCTCACTACAATGCCCCTTCAAGGTCTCTCCCATGAACGCTCATGGAGCATCGCTTGATTTTATTTCGTCGCACTTCATTCTCAAAGGGTTACACATGACAACAGCAAATTTTTCAGGTAAAACCATCTTCATCACAGGCGGCAACTCGGGCATCGGTTACGCGAGCGCTCACTATTTCATCGAACATGGCGCCAAGCGCGTTTACATCGGCGCCCGCGACCTTAACAAACTTGAGCAAGCAAAACAAAAGCTAGGTGACAAACTCAGCATCATCCAGGTGGATCTTACTCAAGTCGCTTCGATTTCGGCGATGGTGCAGCAGCTTGGCGATGAAAAAATTGACGTTTTATTTGCGAACGCTGGTATCGCCGAAAACAATGTCATGGGAGACACCAGCGAAGTTCAATTCGACGCCACTTTCGATACCAATGTCAAAGGACTTTTCTTCACCGTACAAGGCTTGTTGTCCTGCTTAAGTGACGGTGGAAACATTATCTTGAACGCGTCGGTCGCATCCAATAAAGGCATGAACTTCTTGAGTGTGTATAGCGCTAGCAAAGCGGCAGTCCGCTCTTTCGCGCGTACTTGGTGTAACGATCTTAAAGGGCGCAAAATCCGTGTCAACACGATTAGTCCCGGTGTGACCGAAACGCCCATTCTACAAACAGGTCTGAAAATGAACGAAGAAAGTCTGCAGGGATTAAAACACTACTTAGGTGATACTGTTCCTGCGGGGCGTATCGCGGCACCAGAAGAGATTGCCGAAGTGGTCGGATTTTTAGCCTCAGACGCGGCCAGTTTTGTGAACGGGATCGAGCTCTGTGTCGATGGTGGTTTTACACAGATCTAACACCACACCCGACTCGATTTGATGGATAAGCGAGAACTTCAATCGCCAAACCTAGCGGACATCAGTAGCACAACGCGTGCGTCTGATGTCCGATGTACACAGCAAGCTTAAACAGCCTCTGGACCGGTTTCACCAGTGCGAATGCGAATCACCTGTTCTACATTCTGCACAAAGATCTTACCGTCACCGATCTTACCGGTATGCGCGGCCTTAATGATTGCATCCACGACTTCGTCGCAGACATTGTCGTCCACCACGACTTCGACTTTAATCTTCGGCAGAAAATCGACCACATATTCTGCGCCACGATACAACTCTGTGTGGCCCTTTTGACGACCAAAGCCTTTGACTTCGGTCACAGTCAAACCGGTCACGCCGACTTCTGCCAAACCTTCACGAACTTCGTCTAACTTAAATGGTTTAATGATTGCAGTGATTTGTTTCATAATGTCCTCGATGAAAATATTCTTGTCTAGTCTCGGAATTTAGTCTCGGAATTTCGATGTAATTGGGTAACGCCAATCTCGACCAAAAGCGCGATGAGTAATGCGTATGCCCACTGGCGCTTGACGACGCTTGTATTCGTTAATTTTAATCAAGCGCGTAATCTTTTCCACATCTGCTTCAGCATAACCAGCAGCGACAATCTCAGCACGCGATTGGTTTTCTTCCATGTAGCGTTGCATGATGCCATCCAAAATCTCATATTCCGGCAGGCTGTCCTGATCTTTCTGATCAGGGCGTAATTCGGCTGAAGGTGGACGGGTGATGATGCGTTCAGGGATGACATCCGACAGCGAATTACGATAAGCACACAAACGATAGACCAAGGTCTTGGCGATATCTTTGATCACCGCAAAACCGCCCGCCATATCGCCATACAGGGTGCAATAGCCGACCGCCATTTCACTCTTGTTTCCAGTGGTCAGAACGATCGAGCCGTATTTATTCGACATCGCCATCAATATCGTGCCACGAATCCGCGCTTGAATATTTTCTTCGGTCGTATCTTCTTTCAAGCCAGCGAACTCTTGGCTCAAGGTCTCGCGGAAAGCGCTGAAACATTGGTTGATCGAAATCTCGTCGTAACGCACACCGAGGCGTTTTGCCATATCTCTTGAATCAAGCCAAGAAATATCTGCCGTGTAAGGCGACGGCATCATGACCGCACGAACTTTATCGACACCCAAGGCATCGACCGCGATCGCCAAGGTCAAAGCCGAATCAACGCCCCCAGAGAATCCAATTAACACGCTAGGGAATCCATTCTTGCCGACGTAATCACGCACGCCCAGAACCAGCGCTTGATACACTTGGGCTTCAACGCTGAGTTCAGCCGCACATTCGGTAGGCAATGGGCGCGCACCATCGAACTCCACGATGCGCAATTGTTGTTGGCAATGCGCGAGTTTCGCCACACACTGCCCCTCCACATCAAGCACGAAAGAGTTGCCATCGAAAATCAATTCGTCCTGCCCACCAACTAAATTGGCATACACCAAACTCAAGCCATGCGCACTAACATTCTCGCGCATCACGTCGAGGCGCAAGGCTTCTTTGTTCATATGAAATGGTGAGCCATTCGGCACCAACAATACTTGGGCACCGGCGTTTTTCGCCATACTTGGCGCCGCGTGATTCCAAGTATCTTCGCAAATATTGACGCCAAAGCGCGTGCCTTTCACTTCGAAGACAAGCGCTTCATTGCCGCTATCAAAATAACGCTTCTCATCGAACACCATATCGTTTGGCAAAGCGTGTTTATGGTAAGTGCCAACGACCTCGCCCTGAAGCAAAAGTGAAACTGCGTTATAGTGTTTATCGTCAACTTGGTGTGGATGCCCTACCAGAACATGCAAATCACCAAGAGCCGCAAGACGTTGTGCCAAGCTATTTAAAACTTTGTCTGCTTCAAGATAAAAGCCAGCACGTAACAATAAGTCTTCGGGCGGATAACCAACCAAGGACAATTCGGGCGTGACCACGATGTCAGCACCAAGCTCTTTCGCTTGACTGGCATAATCAAAAATAAGATTGGCATTCGCCTCTAGCGCGCCAACTACACTGTTTATCTGAGCAATAGCAACTTTGACCGTCATACTTAAATTCAATCAGCAATGAAATCCGAAGACGTACATTATCGCACGCAGATAGTCGAATCACTAACTGAGATTGACGCCGAAGAGTGGCAAACATTGCTTGATCAGCAAGATCATCCCAATCCTTTCCTTTCGTACGCATTCCTTGCCGCGCTTGAGAACAATGGCTGCGTTGGTGGCAAAACCGGATGGCATAGTCGCTACTTTTGCCTCAAACTCAACGGGAAATTGGAGGGAGTAGTTCCCTTTTACGAGAAACATCACTCCTATGGTGAGTATGTTTTTGATTGGGCTTGGGCGAATGCCTACCACCAGCATGGCCTCGAATACTATCCGAAACTCCTTGCCGCCACGCCCTTTACGCCTGTGACAGGCAACCGACTGCTCGCGAGCTCAGCACAGGCTCGTCGAGCACTAATCAAGGAACTGCAACAACTACGAGAGCTCGAACTGTACTCATCCACCCATCTACTCTTTGCGACCGAGGAAGAAACAAAGGCGCTCGAAAACGTAGGTTTTCTGGTGCGTCAAAACGTGCAATTCCATTGGAAGAATCAGCAATACAAACACTTCGACGACTTTCTGGCAAATCTGTCAGCGAAGAAAAGCAAGAGTATTCGAGCAGAGCGACGCAAAGTTAGTGAAGCGGGAATTCATTTCAAACGCAAAGTCGGCGCCGACATCGGCGCTGAAGATTGGCGTTTTTTCGCGCAATGCTATGACAACACCTATCATCAACATCACTCCTCACCTTATCTCAACCTCGGATTCTTTCAGGAGATCGGCGACACCATGCGTGATCAGGTGATGTTAATTTGCGCCTATCGCGAGAACACTGCAATCGGTGCAGCCCTCTTTTTGTTTAATGAAGAGCGCCTTTACGGCCGCTACTGGGGATGTACCGAATATGTTCCCTGCCTCCACTTTGAAACCGCCTACTATCAAGCATTGGAGTTTTGCATAGAACGCGGCATACTGTGGTTTGAAGGAGGAGCGCAAGGAGAACATAAGATGGCGCGCGGCTTCATGCCACACACAATGTACTCGGCGCACTATCTACGTGAACCCGCATTCTATGATGCGGTCGCGAACTTTCTGAAGCATGAAAAAAATGGTGTTTCGGAATACATCGACGAACTGCACGAACACACACCATTTCGTGAACAACAAAGTTAGTCCGATCACGTGTTTCGCAAAGTTGCCGTAACTCGCCTTATTTGACCGATAACACCAGTAGCTTGCCCAGCAACAACAAGGAAGAGTAGGATGCTCTTAAATTGGAAAAATTCAATTCCAACAGCTGAAAGTTTGATCACGCAAAACCTTTAAAACCAGTGCAAATTGAAACTTTTTCACTCTGGATTGCAACAATAGTGTCGTCAATGTAGTCTCTAGCATCGTGAAATTCTGTTAAATCCTATAAAATGTGCGCTTGCAAAATGAGAATTGATTTGGTCAATTTGCATTTTTAGCAATAACACCACTTTATTTCGGAAGTCCAAGAAGCATGGTTCAAAACGTCCACTTAGCCAGTAACGCTGCTCCTTCGAAAGCGCCAATGCGTCGGATTGGTCGTTTTACGATCACAGATAAGTTAGGCAGCGGCTCAAATGGCAATGTCATGTTAGGCCATGACCCGGTGATTGATCGTCCGGTCGCCATTAAGATCTTGAACAATCCTAGTGGTGCGACGGACAAGAAACAGCGCGAACAGCAATTCATCAATGAAGCACGCGCCGCCGGTCGCTTGTCTCACCCCAATATCGTAACGATCTACGATGCCTCGACTGAAGGTGGAACTACCTTCATCGCCATGGAATTTTTGCAAGGCAAAGACTTACGTGAGCTCATGGCCAATGGCAAACGCTTTGACATTATCGAGGCGGCAAGCATTGCCTATAAAGTGGCGAATGCGCTCGCCTTTGCACATAATCAAGGCGTTATTCATCGCGACATCAAGCCTGCCAATATCTTCTTAGTTGGTGACAACCAACCGAAGGTCGTGGACTTTGGTATCGCACGAGTCCCGAATCGCACACTCGATGCAGAAGGACAACCGCAAACCCTATTCAAAAATAATTTGATGGGGACACCGAATTACATGTCGCCCGAACAGGCTGCGAGCCAACCTGTGACTGCACTCACCGACGTCTATTCACTCGGTGCGACACTCTATGAAATGCTGACAAACCAGAAGCCTTTCCCCGCCTCTGACTTTGACAAGCTTCTCTACAACATCGCCCATAAAACGCCTAAGTCACCTGACCTCATCAATCCAGAAGTACCGGAACGTTTAGCGCACATTGTGATGAAAGCGATGCAAAAGAAACCGCACCGTCGATATAAGAGCGCGGCTGAAATGGCATTGGCACTCAATAAATTTCTAGCCAAAGAAAAGCGTGCCCGTCGTAACGGTGGATCTTCATCATCAAGCCGCTCAAGTGCATCTGCAGTGGAAAAATCCAACCTGTTTTGGCTTGGTTGGGCCAGCTTCATCATTGCCACGATCTTGGTTGTTTTGGCCTACTTTAAGTAGACAAAAGCGAACTTCGAACTCGCAAAAGCCGAAGTAACATCACGCACTCTTACAGATTCAGTCGACAAAAAAGGCACCCGCGGGTGCCTTTTTATGCTCTGAACAAATGCTACAGCTCTTCGACTTCGGAACGCCAAACCTTACGAGTATTTGACGCAACTCCGAAACGAATGAAGACCATTAAGCCTGTTCGATTTTTTTGTAGTTCGCCACGCCGTTCAAGATTTCTTCACGCGCTTCGTCTGGGCCGCCCCAACCTTCAACTTTAACCCACTTACCTTTTTCCAAATCTTTGTAGTGTTCGAAGAAATGTTGAATTTGCTTGAGGCGCAATTCGTTCATATCTTCTGGTTTTTGCCAGTGCTGGTAGATCGGCAAGATTTTATCGATAGGCACTGCCAACACTTTCGCATCGGCACCTGCTTCGTCGTTCATCTTCAAGATACCGATAGGACGGCAACGAACGACCACGCCTGGAATCAATGGGAATGGTGTAATCACTAAAACGTCGACCGGGTCACCGTCACCAGAAATGGTGTCAGGCACATAACCGTAGTTGCATGGGTAGTGCATTGCTGTACCCATGAAGCGATCAACAAAAATCGCGCCACTTTCTTTATCGACTTCGTACTTGATCGGATCGGCATTCATCGGGATTTCGATGATCACGTTAAAATCGTTTGGAACATCACGTCCAGCTGGGACTTTATTTAAGCTCATAATGCACTTTCAAAGTAAATCGAATAAATTCGGTAATGAATACGAGATTATAGCGATTTTTGATCTAATTTGGTGCGTTGCAACAGGATCCCAATAAAAACCTCTTGCACACAAGATAAGATTAACTGAATCCCATCTCGATCGGGCTTGCGCCCACCAGCTTTCCATAGCAAAAAACCAGCGCTGTAAAAGTCGCTGGCTTTTCATTGGTTTGCGTAAAACTAGGGAGTAGCAGACCTTAGATCCACCGCTCGTCAAGCATCACAAAGTCGTGGCGATCGCGCATTGTCGATAGTAATTGGCAGCTTGTTCGTTTTGTCCTATGGTCTCGTGCAAACGCGCCAAACTCAAGTTAGATTCGCGAATCGTGCGTGGCTCTGTGCAATGCGCCAAAGCATCTTCCAAATGCACTTGTGCCTTGCCCCATAACTTCTGATTGAAACAAAGCATGCCTAAGGTTAACTCAAGCTCTGCATTTTTGGGATGCACTTGCAACCATGCTTCACAATTTTCGATTTGTGTTCGCAAGGCTGCTGAACCTTCGGGCGCCGCTGCTTCGCGATAGACACGCAATAAACGACTGTCCCACTCTTCTGCTAACGAGGCTTCGACAATCGAGCGCGCGTCTTCAGACAACTGACACTTGGTAAATGCGCTCGCTGCCGTCAAGGCAATATAGCGGTTCTTGCGTTCGCTAGCAGGCACTTCACTCCATACTCGACGCAAAGATTCAGGATCATGGCCGTGCTCTTTCAACAGTGCTTCATAAGCCATTTCACGCAAACGACCTGCTAAGGCAGGATGTATCGCATGGTTCTTTTCGAGGGTACGCACCAACTTCACCACTTCCGCCCAATTCTTTGCTTGCTGGTTCGCCTTCAAAGCCCAACGCAAAACTTGAATGTGACGTTTGCCGCGGGCGTTCAATTCACGCACGGCATCGAGTGCTTGATCAGCCTTATGTTCATCGACGTAAAGCTCAGTCATCGTCACCAAGCGTGCGGTCTTATGAGCTTGGTCTTCTTCTATTCGCGAAAACCATGCATTACGACGTTCAAATTGCCCCATGTGGTGCGCAGCACGTGCCCCAATTAAGGCGCTCAGAGCCGCGTTCTCCGGCAAATCAACTGCCTTCAATGCCGACTTTTCTGCATGTCCAAAACGTCCTTCAAACAAGGCTTTCAATGCTTCACGCAAAGCCTTGTTGCTGTCACGCTCGCGCTTCATCTGGCGATATTCCGCCACTTTAGTCGGCATATTCATGGTCGCTACAAAAGTACGAACCAAAAAGTAAATGACGACAAACAATACGAACATCAACACGAGGAAGACATTCAAAGACATATCGATGCGGGTCGGCGGATAGAAGAACACCACATTGCCAGGATTAAAACGTCCTCCAATGGCAAGTCCAGCCGCCAAGGCAAATAGAATGAGGAAACGAATAAAGATACGCATTACGGTTTCACCTTGAAATTACGTACCGAGTTTAAGCTTTCGGTCAAGGCCGGCATCTCAATCGACAAATTATTGTTCTGCACTTGCTTTAACAAACTTTGGGCTGTTTGCGCCTGCTTCGAGCGCACATCGAAATACTTCGCGATAGTGTCTTGCGCCGCAATCATATCGCTGCGGAATGCACTTTCATTGCGCGACAACAGTGCCAATCGTGCATTCAATAAACGTAGCTTCAAATTCTCACGCGCGAAATAGGCTTGTGAAGGACTCAACAACAAGGCATCGGGCGAGTTCACATTGCGAACGCGAATCAATTGCTTCATTTCGCTCCACATCTCGCTCGAGAAGCTCTGCCAATAGTCTTGCACTTTGCTGCTAAAACTATTTTCCGCGGCGGCTTCAGTTTCCTTATCGGATGTTCCTTTGTTTGGTTTCGGTAAGACGCGCAATGGCGCTTTAGGTGGAGTAACAACCACCGGCGGCTTTTCATCAGACCACAATGGAATCGCATCAACCTGCGCAATCACACTATCCAGACGCAATACCAATCCGGGCATATCCAACTGCGGCAAAGTTTTGAGCATCTCAATATCTTTTGCGATCGCTCGACGCACTGAAATAAACTGCGCTTTCTCAGATTTTGCGAGACGCGCATCGGCATTTTGCAAAGCGATCAAAGCGCCCTGCACGTTGCCAGCCAATTGCAATTGTTGACTGGCGGTAGCCAATACCTGTTCGATCTCCGCCAGAGCCCATTCATCACGATTTTTTGAAAGGTCTTGATAGAGTTGTTCCAAGGCGAGCTGTTGACCTTGTGCTTCAGCTTGCTTACCTTCGAGCAGTGTCACTTTGGCCTGCAAATCACGCGAAGTTTCTTGCACCGTCTTGGCCACACTCTTGACCTCAATGCTGGTCACATCAGTCTGTTGCAAGCGGCGATTCATGTCGTCACGCAGGTTATGCACTTGTTGATTAGAGGTGTACCACTGCATGCCTAATAAGATGGCCAGGACACCAGAAATCGCATACGCAGTTTGCGGATGACTTAACACACTACCGTTCGGGCTTGATTCCACAACCGTTGTAACAGTTGCGGCGGCAGGCGCACTTGCAGATGCGTTAGTGGTGTTAGTAGTTTCGGTCGAGCTAGGATTCGACATAGCTTCACTATTAGAAGTTTGATTAGTTTGTTCGTTCATAATGAGATTGTATCGCGAGTGCGAGGTTTTCGTCGCCTGAAGCCGTCTGAATTAGCTGTTGAAAGCCCAATTCCTTGGCTTTTTCGAAAATTCTGATGTGCGGTACGAAGAGTAATTGCTGTTGCATTTTAGCAACCAGCGCCTCCCCACCCAGCCTACGGCACCATTCGAGTAGGCGTGGCAGCAACTCTGAACTGGTCACCACCCATGCGCTATCTGCATCGATGGCAGTTTGTAAACGTCCCTGCATTGCCGCATCAAATGGGGGAGCGATGCGTTGATAGGCCGCCGCTTGGTTCACTTGTACGCCTGCTGCGCGCAAACGATCCGCCAAAAAATCGCGACCTGAATCACCACGTACGATCAAGACTTCGCGTCCAGCAAGTGGTGCCAAATCGAGCTCATCCAACAAGGTTTCGGAATCAGTTTTATTTGGATTGCGCGGAAAAATCAAAGGCGTGATCTGCGGATCGACACCATGCTCGATCAACGCGATACGACTCGCTGCACCCATGCCCGCTAAGCCTAAATGAAGCGGTCGCGTAATACCTAAATAAGCCAAACGTTCAAACCACGCATCGATTGCGTTCGGGCTGACGAAAATCACCAAAGACAACTCGTCGATACGTCTTAAAGCAGCATCGAGCACGGCATAGTCGCTCGCCTGCGGCAAAGGTCCGATATCAAACATCGGCAAGACAGAATTGGCGATGCCAAACGCATCCAAACGCACTTTCAATGCGTGCGCTTGTTTCTCAGGTCGCGTAATAACGACCGGTTTTGAGTTTCTCTCGGAAGATTGGTCAGTCATTCGCTGGGAATCCAAACTTGATAGCTTCGGCAACAAAAACTCAGCGCTCTAGCAAGGCACTTAAGAAATCCTACGCTGTCTGTTCTTTACACTGCGCCAAAATGCCATCAGCATCCTGTGCTCGCAAAGCCTCGACCACTTGCAAACCAAGTTCCTTCCCTGCACTAGCGGCACCTTCGACTTCGGCACGTGCGAAACGTTGACCGTCTGGTGTGGCGACCATGGCGCGCAAACGCATCTGTCCTTGATCTTGCTGGGCAAAAGCGGCCAAAGGAATCTGGCAACTACCGCCAAAAGCCAGCGATACCGTGCGCTCAGCATGTACGGCTTGAGCGGTCTCAAGATGGTTGAGCGGTGCCAACACTTGCATCAATTCAGCGCGATCGCTACGAATCTCAATCGCCATCGCACCTTGACCTGCGGCTGGCAAGCTCTCCTCAGCTTCGAGGAAGGCTTTGATTCGTTGTGGCAAGCCGAGTCGTTTCAAACCAGCGGCCGCCAGAATAATTGCCGCATACTCACCTTCGTCAAGCTTACGCAAACGCGTATCCAAATTGCCGCGCAATGGTTTGATCACTAGATGAGGAAAGCGTGCAGAAATCAAGGCTTGGCGACGCAAACTACTGGTGCCGACCACCGCACCATGCGGCAATTCAGCCAGGCTCGCGTATTGATTCGACACGAATGCATCACGCGGATCTTCGCGCTCCAAAATCGCGGCCAAGGCAAAGCCTTCTGGCAATTCCATGGGCACGTCTTTGAGTGAGTGAACCGCCAAATCAGCACGCCCCTCTTCCATCGCCACCTCGAGCTCTTTGACAAACAAACCTTTGCCACCGACTTTTGACAAAGCGCGATCCAAAATCTGATCGCCACGCGTCGTCATGCCAAGAATTTGTACGTCACAACTCGGATACAGTGCTTTCAATCGATCACGAACATGCTCGGCTTGCCACATGGCCAAACGGCTCTCACGCGAGGCAATAATTAATTTGCTTGGAACGGAATTCACACAAAACTTTCAAAAAAGAGAATAAATCAATACTGCACAAGGCGATATAAGGCTGAACTAGGCCGCAATTGGTATTGCAGAACGATCAGCAAGACTCTCGCAAACCTCGATTTTGCAGATTGACGAAAGCCGAAATTTTAACATGTGGCGTATGACAATTCTTGACAAAAAACAGGTAAAAACGGCATTATGGCTGCATGTTCTCACCATTTATTCTTTTTTCTGGTTATTGGCGCAACTGCTGGCAAGTTCACTGCTAAGCGGGCGCATACCTCACGACCATCGAAACCAACATCGCATGCCGCCCCTTCATACCGAAGCGCGGCATTTTTTATTTTCCGAAATTATTGATTATTTTTTGAGCACTCCATGAATCAACCAGTTGATAGCAACGCAGTAGCAAGCCACGACCTCGATGTCTCTACGAGCTCGGCAAAACGCAGCCCCTCCGAAAATAAAAATCATTTGATTTTGACGGGTGACCGTCCAACTGGCCCTCTGCATTTGGGTCACTTCGTTGGTAGTTTGCGCAATCGTGTGATGTACCAAGACCTCTACAAGCAATACATCATGATCGCCGATGCGCAAGCCTTGACCGATAACATGGACGATCCTACCAAGGTACATAACAATGTGATCGAAGTCGCGCTCGATTATTTGGCGGTTGGTATCGACCCCAGCAAAACCACGATCTTCATTCAATCGCAAATTCCAGAATTGACGGAGTTGACCTTTTACTACATGAACTTGGTCACGATTTCGCGTTTGGAACGTAATCCAACCATCAAGCAAGAAATCATTTTGCGTAACTTCGAACGCGATATTCCTGCGGGCTTCTTCACCTATCCAGTCAGCCAAGCGGCTGATATCACCGCTTTCAAAGCAACCTTGGTCCCAGTCGGCGATGATCAAATCCCGATGATTGAACAAACCAATGAAATCGTCCGCCGCTTCAACCGCCTCGCGAAAAAAGATATCTTGGTCGAGTGCGAAGCCTTGGTTCCAGAAATCGGTCGTTTGCCTGGCATTGACGGCAAAGCCAAGATGAGTAAATCACTCGGCAATGCGATTAACTTGGGCGCAAGCGAAGCTGAAATCAAAACAGCAGTGCGTAATGTCTACACCGATCCGCTGCATTTGCGCGTCGATGATCCTGGCCATTTGGAAGGCAACGTTGCCTTCACTTACCTCGATGCTTTTGATACCGACAAAGAAGGTTTGCAAGCAATGAAGGATCACTATGTTCGCGGCGGTCTCGGCGACAGCAAAGTGAAAGCGCGTTTGGAAGGCATCTTGCAAGATATGTTGCGTCCGATTCGCGAACGTCGTCAAGAATATGAAAAAGATCGCGGTCACGTTTTGCAATTACTTAAAGAAGGCACCGCCCGTGCACGTGAAATTGCAGCGCAAACCAATGATGAAGTGAAAGCCGCCATCGGCCTCAAACACTTCTAATTTTCGAAGTCTGAAGTTCGCTCTATTCCGACTTCATCACATCTCATTTCTTGATCAGTCAAACTATGACACTCAGCCTTAGCGCCGCTCGCAATATCCACCTGGCGGCGCAAGGCTTGCTCACTCCGCACAAGAAACGCGCCAGCAAACAGAGCGTGCTCGATACCATAGCTCAGATGGGTTTGCTGCAAATCGATACCATCCATGTCGTCGCCCGTAGCCCCTACTTAGTGTTGTGGAGCCGTCTTGGCGATTATCAGCCTGAATGGTTAGATCAGCATTTAGCAGAAGGAAGCTTGTTCGAATATTGGTCGCATGAAGCCTGCTTTTTGCCGATCGAAAGCTTCGGGCGCTATCGTCGCCAAATGCTGAATCCCGAAGGCCTCGGTTGGAAATATAACGAGCGCTGGTTACGCGACAATCAACAACACGTCGATCACATTATCAAGCACATCAAACAGTTTGGTGAATGCCGCTCTGCCGATTTCGAGCGACAAGATGGTAAGTCTGGTGGTTGGTGGGAATGGAAACCAGAGAAGCGTTCACTCGAGGTCTTATTCACCTTAGGCAAAGTCATGGTGGCGCGACGCGAACGCTTCCAACGTGTCTACGATTTGACCGAACGCGTACATCCCACTTGGAATGACAAACGCGATTTGCGTCCACTCAAAGAAACCCAACAAGCACAAGTGCTCGACGCCGTCAAAGCGCTCGGCATTTGCAAAGCGAGTTGGATTGGCGATTACTATCGCATGAAAAAACTGGACGCCCACCTGCGTCCCGACCATCTCGTTGATCAAGGATTGTTGTGCGCGACCGAGGTCGATAGGTGGGGTGAAACGGCGTATTACCACCCCGCGCAACAAAGCCTAATCGAGCAGGCGGCAGCAGGCCAACTACGGGCTACGCACAGCAGTTTGTTGTCGCCCTTCGATCCCGTGGTCTGGGACCGTAAACGCGCAAGTGATTTGTTCGCGTTCGATTACAAACTCGAGTGTTATACGCCCGAAGCCAAACGCCGCTATGGCTATTTCTGTCTACCGATTTTACGACGAGGGAAATTGATAGGCCGACTCGACGCCAAAGCGCATCGCAAACAGGGCGTAATGGAAATCAAAGCACTGTATCTCGAAGATGGCGTCGCCAGCAGTGACGCCTTAGCCAAAGATCTCGCAAAGACACTACAAGCCTTCGCCGCTTGGCATCAAACACCAAGTGTGAAGATAGAGCAATGTACTGACAAAGCGCTCAAAAAAAATCTGATTGCTCTACTCAAGACTTAATTAAGCCGAAGCAGCTGGTCGGCTCAAACCTTTCGGCAACGGAAAGGTCACGTTCTCTTCTTCGCCATCCAGCTTACGCACACTCTTCGCACCAAACGCTTTCAAGCGCGCGATCACTTGTTCGACCAAGACTTCGGGCGCTGAGGCACCGGCGGTCACACCCACTCGCACCGCTTTGGCGAGCCAATCGGCATTGATGTCATCGGCTTTATCGACCATATACGCTGGCGTGCCCATTTTCTCGGCGACTTCACGCAGACGATTGGAGTTAGAACTGTTTTTGCTACCCACCACAATCACGACATCGACTTGCGGCGCCATGAACTTCACCGCCGCCTGACGGTTGGTGGTCGCATAACAAATATCGCCCTTCTTAGGTTCGGCGATCAAGGGGAAACGTGCTTTCAGTGCGGCGATGATATCGGCGGTATCGTCCACCGACAAAGTCGTCTGCGACACATAGGCCAACAAGCTGGGATCGTTGACCTGCAAACTCGCGACATCCTCGACCGTTTCGACCAAGTACATCCCGTCTTCACTCTGCCCCATCGTGCCTTCCACTTCAGGATGACCTTGATGGCCGATCATAATAATTTCGCGACCTTCTTTGCGCATTTTCGACACTTCGATATGCACCTTGGTCACCAAAGGACAAGTCGCATCAAAGATTTTCAAACCGCGCTGATCCGCATCTTCACGGATCGCTTGCGAGACGCCATGTGCGGAAAAAATGAGGGTACTGCCAGCAGGAACTTCATCAAGATCTTCGATAAAGATCGCGCCCTTCTGACGCAAATCATTGACCACATAGGCATTGTGAACGATCTCATGGCGCACATAAATCGGCGCGCCAAACTGCGCCAAAGCTAACTCAACAATATCAATCGCACGATCTACACCAGCGCAAAAACCGCGCGGTTGTGCCAACAAGATTTCTTGTTGGGCTTGGTTCGATGTTTCGCCCATAGGATTCACTACTTGATTCATGTTTTTCGCTCACAGAATGCCGATGATTTTGGTTTCGAACAAAACGCGTTCTCCGGCCAAGGGATGGTTGAAATCAAACAGCGCGGACTCTTCATCCAACTCTTGAATCACACCGGCAAAACGACCGCCCGACGGCGCAGTGAAATCAATCAAATCACCCACTTTAAATTCTTCACCGAAGGCGGAGTTTTCGCGCAAGGTTTTCAAGGATACGCGTTGTACCAAATCCGGATTACGCAATCCAAATGCCTGCTCCGGTGCCAGTTCTTGCGTCGTATGCGAGCCTTCTTCCAAACCCAACAAGGCCTCTTCCAAGAATGGCGCTAACTGGCCTTGGCCCAGCAACAAGGTCGCCGGACTCTCATGAAAAGTCGAAATAATATCTTCGCCATCGAGCGTGGCGAGACGGTAATGCAACGTTAAATACGCACCATTATTAACAACAAGTATAGACTTTTCTGACATAATTATTTAGATTGCATTGTCGCGCCTTGATATTCGCCTTGATATTCAATACCGACAATGATGGTTCCCTGATAGTGATTGCTTGAGGATTGAATCGTTCGAAGCGGGCTACGCCGCTCAAACCTGCAAACCAGTATTGTAAGCGAGGTCGCCCAGAATTGCGCCCTAGCCCTTAGAACTAACATGGAGAAAACTTATGGGTATCAATGATTGGCCTGAAGATCAACGTCCCCGCGAACGCCTGATACGGCAAGGCGCGGTTGCTTTATCCGACGCCGAATTGTTAGCGGTTTTCTTGCGCGTGGGGGTCAAAGGCAGAAGTGCAGTCGACCTTGGGCGCGAGATGCTGCAAGAATTCGGCTCGCTGCGCGCCCTTTTCGGTGCCAGCCTCAGCGATTTCTCGCAAATCCACGGCCTCGGCAGCGCCAAGTTCGCTCAACTGCAAGCCGTGCTCGAACTCGCCAAACGTTCGATCTCAGAAGAGTTACAAAGCCAATCCTCACTCTCGTCACCACAGGCGGTTAAACAATTTTTGCAGCTGCAACTCGGACACAAAGCCTACGAATGCTTTAGTGTGCTCTTCCTTGATGTGAAAAACCGTCTGATTCACGCCCAGGAATTATTTCGTGGCAGCCTGAGCCATGCCAGTGTCTACCCACGCGAAGTGGTCAAACTGGCGCTGGCCCACAATGCCGCCAGCCTGATCTTGGCGCACAACCACCCTTCCGGTTCAACCGAGCCCAGCCAAGCCGATTTAAGCCTGACGCAAACCCTCAAATCTGCCCTGAATTTGGTCGATATTCGGGTTCTAGACCATTTTATCGTTGCCAATAGCCACATTTATTCCTTCGCCGAACATGGGCAAATTTGAGCTTCACACCATGCGTAAACCACTGTTCTCATAGGAGAAAACCACGCACAGTTCAACTGAAAATCAAATTGTTAAATTTTTTAATTGCTAGAATTTACAATTGTTTTTCGCAAGTCGTTGATATTCCGAAGTTTTTTCGCTATACTTCTGTTTTTTCCAATTTCGGAAATCAATTAAGGAGTGAAACATGGCGCGTGTATGCCAAGTTACTGGGAAGGGGCCAATGGTTGGCAACAATGTTTCCCATGCAAACAACAAAACTAAACGTCGCTTTTTGCCTAACCTGCAAAACCGTCGCTTTTTCGTAGAATCTGAGAATCGCTGGGTTTCCTTGCGTTTGTCTAACGCAGGTTTGCGTGTAGTTGACAAAATCGGTATCGATGCCGTTTTGGCCGACTTACGTGCTCGCGGCGAAAAAGTTTAAGCTGACGCTGTTCACAGAAATACTTGTTAGGAAAATATCATGGCTAAATCTGGTCGCGACAAAATCAAACTAGAATCGACTGCTGGCACGGGTCACTTCTACACGACATCGAAAAACAAACGTACGATGCCTGAAAAAATGGAAATCATGAAGTTCGATCCAAAGGCACGTAAGCACGTTATCTACAAAGAAACAAAAATCAAGTAATCTTGTTTTTCGTCTCTTAAGATGTCAAAAAAACCTGCAAATTTTTGCAGGTTTTTTTTCGTCCAGGTTTTACCGGTTACGTCAATGGCGCTTAAAGAATGCAGAGTGAGTGTTTATCTGTGTCTTAAGAAAGTTGAAATTTAATTACTCATTTAGCATTAATATGTTACTTTCGTTTCTTTGCTTCAAAACAAATTAGGTACTTAAATGAACTTGACGACACTCTTAGATTCGAACGTCGTGAAAATAGTGCGAGGTGACTGTTTAATTGATGAGCTTGAGAATGAGGACCATGCAGGCCCACTTGAAATTGAGTTTTCTAACGGGGGAGCGCTTCAGTTTCGACTGGGCGATGACGCGGTCATTGTTATCCTCAACCTTCTTGGCCGTGAATCTCCGCGTCTGATCGGCGAACTTAGCGAATATCAGCCGATTGAAGTTGCTTTGGGCGGATGCATGGCAAATGGAGTAATAAAAATAACTGGTGTTAATCCAATTGAATGGGACGGGTTGGTTGTTGGTTATCGACTGGATTTTGGCAGTAGCAATTTTATTTGCTATTACAACGCAGGTGATTACGCAAAGATCTATCGCAACGAGATGCCGCGTTCGCTCGGCGGTGGACACGAGTTAATCTTTAGGGGGCGCATGCTCAGTCCGTAACAATTCGTATATGGACTCTCCCCCAAAGTACAAGAAATTAATCAATAGTTTTGGCGCGTGGAATAAGCCTGCAGTCGTATATCCGGCATCTAATGTGGAATCTATTGTGTCCCGTGCCGACATGGAATCTGCGTGATCATTGCGCCACTCGTTACAAGCGGCAGGCGTGAAGCTGCCGGAAGAGTTATCGGCGTTTTGATGATCTGATTTCGATCCGTTGTGCCATGTTGGATAACAGTATCTACGCGGGCTGTGTCTTGAGAGAGTTGGAACTTCGTTGCTGATTTGGCATTAATATGTTAATTTGTTTTTTTCACTTTAATACAAGTTAGGCATGCCCACGAGATGACGATATTCGGTGATATCTCTTCCTTCGCCATTGAGGCCATGATCGAGCCTCATCTTGTTCCACCCTCTATTCCTTGGGGAAGAATGAGGATTTGGTGCCAAGGTGTCTCTCTCGGCAACTTTGATGATGAGCATTGCGGTCTAGATCAATCATTTGATGGCCTGCATGACATTGCCAACCAACTCGATTCTTATTGGCTTGATGAGTTTGCCTCAATGCCGCCAATCGAGATCATCGATCTCCTTGATGCTCACCTATTCGGTTGGTGTGGCGATGAGGAGCTTGAGGATGAACGTTCGCTTGAAGAACTTCGAAAAGATGTTGATCGATACGGGAGGTTCTCAATCATGACCAATTGGGGTGAGCAATTCGATGGTATTGAAAAGCCATTCATCCTTTGTCCCCCAACTGGAGCGGTCCACATTCTCTCCAGAGGGTTCGATCCCGATTCCAATTTCACCCTTCTCACAACTCGGGCAGACTTCATTTCGGCGGTGAACAATGCTTACATCTGGTTTCAAGAACAAAGGCATGCATTGAGTGAGCCTCGGCATGCCTAACCAATCAATGTAGCCGTCGGCACCGCTACGCGGTCCCGGGTCTTATTTCGAAGGTTATTGACTATGCATCCCATCCACTTCTACGAAACAAACAAGCCATATGGTTGTTTCTCGAACTTTGCTCGATTTCCAATCCTAGTTGATGGGACGGAATGGCCCACAAGCGAGCACTACTTCCAAGCTTCAAAGTTCACCTCCGAGAAGGATCGCGAAGAGGTCCGAGCGGCTTCTACGCCATATAAGGCGGCCCAAATTGGCCGAGAGAGAAATAGATCGTTTCGATCCGATTGGGATCAGGTCAGAGACCAATTCATGAGAATTGCTCTCGCCGCAAAATTCGGTGAACATCCAAAATTAATGCAACTTTTGATTTCAACGGGCAATTGCGTCTTAATTGAGCACACTTCAAACGATTCGTACTGGGCTGATGGTGGCGATGGATCAGGTAGAAATCGGCTCGGAGAATTGCTCATGGAGTTGCGCGCTTCCGTTCAACCTACCCCGTGCCCATTTTTCGTGCCTCCGTGGATCAAATACCCCGATATTGAACCTTCAGATATGCATTGGAGAATGGGTGCTGGAGAAGACTACCTTACCAATTGTTCGAAATGGTACAGCTCCCTTCCGAAGGATGTGCGAGATGAATACAACACATATTTTCGTGCTCCTCCCGAATGGTCACAGTCGTGGCACTCAATCTAATCACTCCATGCACTCAACCGCTATCGCTGAGCGGCCTCGACGGTGCTGTCGAATCGTTATCACTTAGGACTTTTATGATGGACAAGCCTACTGAAAAACTTCTAGTTGCTGCTGAACTACTAGATCGTGCACTTCGTTTGTGTTACGGCGGAGACTCATTTTTTTCGGCTCTTCATTTAGCTGGTGCTGCGGAAGAGATTTTCGGTGCCTATGTTACGCGTAAGGGAGGAAAGTCAGCTTTCAAGAATTTGCAGACAGGTGCGATTGAGCTTTCTCAACACTTCAACGACGGTTCAGATTCGACGCCAAAAGACATCGCGGATTTATTGAACTCTGCAAAGAATCGAACTAAACATTTGCATGTTGATGCAAATGATGACGACAATATTTACTTCGAACCAAAGCGTCAAGCGCATGATCTATTGGATCGCGCTGTATCAAACTATTACTGTTTAATGGCCCATTTTGAACTCCCAGAAACCGAGCTTGTTCGAAGATTCAATTCTGGGCTGATTAGCAGAGAAACATAATAAGACAGTCGTGGGGATCACCAAAAATTTGTTCGCTTACTGATAAATTTATGTCGACGGTGATCCTGACACATCCATACTACGTCACAATTCCAAAGCTCTTTTTAAACATCACCAAACAAAAATGGCGCCCAAGGCGCCATCTTTAATTCCGACTTCAATCTCTCATTTACGCATAGGTACGCAAACGGAACGAAAATTCTTGCAATGCTTTGATGCCAGAGGCTTCGGCACGAGTGCACCAATCTTGCAATTGAACTAGCAATTGTTCCCGCGTTGCATTAGAACGTTCCCAGATCGCATTCAATTCCAAGCGCATGTCGTGCATGGTTTTGAGTGCTGCGCTGTGATCGAATAATTCGCGCAAGGTTTGTACTTGCATTGCTTCCAGTTTGCCTGGTTCGAGTTGTAAAGCTTTCTTGGCAGACTTCAAAAAACCTTTTTCCAATTGGGCTTTTTGACGCAATTCTTGCAACTCTTCCGCCCATTCTTTTTTCAAAGATTTAGCATACTTCGCCATCACATCGTAACGATTGGTGATCACGGCTTGCAGTGTGTCGATATCAACCAAACTCTTATCTTTCAAGAATTTTGGTTTTGGTGCAACTTTCTTCACTTTCGCCAAATGCAGAATTTCCAAGGTGCGGATATAGCCCCAGCCGATATCGAACTCATACCATTTGGAAGACAATTTGGCAGAGGTGCCGAAGGTGTGGTGATTGTTGTGCAGCTCTTCACCGCCAATCAAAATACCCCAAGGCACGATGTTGGTCGCTGCATCATTCGATTCGTAATTGCGATAGCCCCAGTAGTGGCCGATACCATTGATGATGCCCGCAGCGGTAATGGGAATCCACAACATTTGAACAGCCCATACTGTCACGCCGATCACGCCAAACAACATGAAGTCGATGATCAACATCAACGCTACACCCTGCCAGCTGAAACGTGTGTACAAATTGCGTTCGATCCAGTCGTCCGGTGTGCCCATGCCGTACTTAGCAATGGTTTCTTTATTTTTCGATTCAGTACGATATAACTCCGCACCTTCCAACAATACTTTCTTAATACCGCGTGTGACTGGGCTGTGTGGATCTTCTTCAGTCTCGCACTTTGCATGGTGCTTACGATGCACCGCTGCCCACTCTTTGGTGACTTGACCAGTCGTCAGCCATAACCAAAAACGGAAGAAATGACTCGGAATCGCGTGCAACTCTAAGGCACGGTGCGCTTGGCAACGGTGCAAAAAGATAGTGACACTCGCGATGGTAATATGGGTCACGACCATGGTGAAAATGAACACTTGCCAAGCGGTGGCGCCGGTAATGCCATTGATCAAAAAGTCGACCGTGCTATCAATAAAATTACTCAAGTTCTACTCCAGTTTTACTAAAACCTACTACACCCTTACAAGGCGTCAGGGACTCACTAAATTGTACGCCTGTTTCCACAAGCAAAAAGACTCAACAACACAAATACGACGTTACTTTTTCGCTTCTGCTTGATAAATCGTTACGTCTCGATGTGGATATGGCAATTCGACATTCAATTCTTTTAATAGAGCGAGAATCGCCAAGTTCACCTCAGAAGTAATGTTCGTACGACCGTTTTCAGGATCATCAATCCAGAAACCTACCCGCACTTCAAAACCATCTGCCCCAAAGCGCAGCAAATATGATGAAGGTGGAATCGTTTTTGAAATACGCGGCACTTCGCTAACAACTTCGATCAGACGCGGCAACAAGACGTTCAAATCAGTTTTGTAATCGACCGTGAATTCGGTCGTCAACACCACTGCTCTATCTGACAAGGACAAATTCTGAACGGGGTTGGACACCAGCATTTCATTGGGAATAATCGACTCAACGCCATCGAGCCCTTTAAGTACCGTGTAACGCGTATTAATTTGCGTGACACGACCGCTATATTTATCGACCGTAATCATGTCGTCTATCGACAAACTACGATCAAACAAAATGATGAAGCCCGAGACATAGCTACTCGTGATGCGTTGCAAACCAAAGCCCAAACCTACACCAAGTGCGCCGCCAAAGACCGATAAAACCGTTAGATCAATTCCGACCAGCGACAAGCTCATCAAGATCGCTGCCAAAATAAACAGCGCACGACCTAAACGTGCCAGCACCACTTTGAGCGAAGAATGCATGCTTGGAATTTGCATCAAGCGCGCCTCGAGCATGGCACTAATCCACAAAGCCAATACGACTGTGAGAGCGACCGAGCCGAGCGCCTGCAGAATCGCAAGCAAACTAATCTTGGTCTTACCGAGTGGTAGAACAATCTCATCTAGAGCGTAGGCTAACTCGCCCCACAGACCAGTCATGTAGAGCACCACGCCGATCCACACTAAGGCCGCGAAGACTTTTTCGAAAACCAAGAAGGTACTGCCAGCAGCCCCTTCGCGAATGAAGGCGCGTCGAAAAACGTAAAAGCTAAACCGTATCAACGCGAACGACGACAGAATCGGAAAGGACAATTTCAGCAGAGCTGTGTGCTGATACTTTGCCAAAAACAATTTGGTAAGGAACAGCAAGGCCAATGCCAACAAGGGCCACAAGACGCGAGAAAAACTTTCCACGCCTATCTTCACAACATCCGAAGTCTCACCGACTTGATCGAACTTTTTCTGGATTTGCCGTGAAACGAACCAAGCAATCACGATACAAAGAACAATGCTGAGGGCTTGCCACGTTAAGCTGGCGTAACCCAGATCAGCGGAGATTTCTGCAACCAGTTGTGAGATCGACTGCGTTCCCATGATTTGCAACATTCTTGATAAAACCTTGTTTCGGAAAATTATTCAGCGTGGCCTACGTCTTATGCATCTTGTGCGTCTTTTGTTTCTTTAGCGACTGTGCCGTCTTTCGCTGCGTCCTTCGCGCTCGCCTTCTTACGTTGCATGACTGCAGCAAAGAAGCCGTCGGTGTGATGACGATGCGGGTAGAGTTTCAAGTAATCACCCATCTCGAGTTCGATTTTTTGCTCTTGCAAGACTTGTGACGCAGGCAGCAATTCAAAATCAGGATGATTCGTCAAAAACTGTTGCACGATGCCTTCGTTCTCTTCATCGAGAATACTGCAGGTCGCGTACACCAAACGACCACCAGCTTTCACCAATCGCGCTGCACTATCGAGAATGGAGGCTTGCTTCTCGTTTAATTCCGCCACGCCTTTTTCATTCTGACGCCATTTCACATCAGGATTACGACGCAAAGTACCGAGACCACTACATGGTGCATCAACCAAAACGCGATCGAGCTTACCGGCCAGGCGTTTGATCTTAGCGTCGCGTTCATGTGCGATAACGACGGGATGTACATTCGACAAACCACTACGCGCCAAGCGTGGCTTCAATTTTGCCAAACGCTTTTCTGAAATATCAAAGGCATACAAGCGGCCGGTGTTGCGCATAATCGCGCCCAAAGCCAAGGTCTTGCCGCCAGCACCAGCGCAGAAATCCGCCACCATCTCGCCGCGTTTCGCGCCAACTAATTGCGCCAGAATTTGGCTGCCTTCATCTTGCACTTCGATCGTGCCATCTTTAAACAAAGGCAGATTTTGAATCGAAGGCTTTTTGACGACGCGCAAACCCGTTGCCGCGTAAGGCGTTGGTTCGGCAATAATTGGAGCCTCCGCCAAGGATGCTGCCACCGTCTCACGATTCGACTTCAAGGTATTCACGCGCAAATCAAGTGAGGCTGGCGAATTCAAAGACGCCACCAATTGCAAAGCTTCCTCTTCGCCAAAATTGGCTGCGAGGCGTTGCCACAGCCAATCCGGCATATTCGATTTCAATTGCAAAGGCAGATGGCTACGATCCATCTCCATCACGCGTTGCAGCCAATTGGTTTCTTCTTCGCTGAGACCACCGAGTGCGTCGATACCAACTGCATCGGCCAAGCCCAACAAACTCAGACGACGCATCACGGGACCGACGCCAGATTCTGAAAAACTAGTGTAGACACTCTTATTGCGCAGCAAACCGTAAATCGCTTCGGCGATCACACCGCGTTCCCGAGAACCCAAACGTGGATGCTCACGGAAATAGCGCGACAAGGTGCCATCTGCTGGCCCTGTAAAACGCAAAATCTCGCGCAAAACTTCCTCGGTATGGCCAACGATGGCTGGTGGTAATCTCATAGTAAACCTCAATCTGATGTTGGCATGCCCGCACTCAATGTACGACACTGCCTTGGTATTGATGTGCGCATGGGGATGCGCTTAGTATTTGCTTCGTATTCGCCTAGTAATTCTTCGCAGTTTCTTTTTGCAAAACATTTTATACAAAGAACTGATGCGTCTAATTTAGAACTGGCTGGTATCCGTGTGAATCAAGACGCGATCGCCCTGCACTTCCAATTTATCTTCAACAAATAAGCGTACTGCGCGTGGATAAATGATGTGTTCTTTTTCCAATAAGCGCTGTGCCAGACTATCCGCGGTATCGTCATTGGAGACGCGAATACACGCTTGATCAATGATAGGACCATGATCCAGTTCAGCCGTGACGAAGTGCACGGTAGCACCATGCAACTTCACCCCTGCATCGAGTGCTTGCTGATGCGTATGCAAACCTACAAAACTCGGCAATAAAGAAGGATGAATATTGATGATACGGTTTTCGTAGTGCTGCACAAACGCTGGTGTCAAGATACGCATAAAGCCCGCCAAAACGACGAGGTCAGCACCTATCTTGTCGATTTCTTGTTGGAGCGCGAGATCAAAACTTTCGCGGGAGGCAAAGGTCTTGCTTTCTACGACCACGGTTGGAATACCTTGGCTTTGCGCAAATTGCAGGCCAGCGGCATCGGGTTTGTTGCTAATCACTGCAGCAATTTCTGCTGCCCATTGCTCGCGTTGCGCGGCTTGAACGATGGCTTGCATATTGCTGCCACGTCCGGAGATTAGGATAACGATTTTCTTCATGTCAGCATTGTACCTGTGTCCCCCTGCAAACCCCAAGGAAATCACCAAAAAACCCAGAAAATCAAGGCATTACAGTAAATGTTGTAGGCAATCAGGCTAGATTTTTAGAAAAGTTTTCAAGACTCCTTCGTTTCGAACGCTTAAACAAAGGAGTAAAACATGCGGAATGGAATTTGACGTTTAGCCCAAAAATCGGAGGCGTCACGAAACACGTCGATCAAGGTTTCGCGGGCATCGCGGTCAAAGCCATCGGTATAGGGAATCTGCTCGACCACGACCACGAAGCCATTTTGCTTACCAGCGCGATGCACGCTATCGGTTAAGCAATCGTATAAAGCATCAAAGTTTTGTCCGAAATGTTCGGGAAATCCAAAAGCTTTGCCTATCGCCTGCAATACATCATCTTTGTTACCGGCCTGACCACAGTACGCATACAAAAAATGATGCCCTAGTTCTTCAGCGCTGTGCTGCAAATCTGTGACACGATTGGCGCGTATCGATTGCACCATATTGCTCGCTAAGTGTTGAATCACATTCATAATGGCCCTCCCAACTTACTCTTTCATATCCACGTTTTTACTGATGCAACTTGCTCGCTAATGATCGACTCATGATTGACTCAGGCTTGATTCATCATCGAACGATTCTTTGATATTTTCCGTAACAAAGTCACCGAAGATCGACCACCCGTCGAAACGATCGGTAATGATCATCAGTATAAAAATACTGCATTCCACGCCCTTCGCCACCCGTGATAATGCGACGTGCGCCACGATTTCTCGCGTACGGCGTTTTTACGGTGTATTCGCGGTAATAGCCACGACTTTGTTTTGGCAAACGTTTCTCGTAATTGCCGAATACAGATCCATCTTTATCATAGGGAAATGGACCGCCTTTTTGAATCAGGCTGATTGTCGTTTTGGCTTCGCGTGGTAAATCCTGATAGGCGACTTGATCTGCCGCCTGCACCTGCGTAATACCAAGACATAACAACAAGAAAAAACAGACGCTCGCGCGCCACCATCTGATCCATGCGGACATACTGAATTTCTCCAATCAATAACTCACTGAAGGCACTTCTCGCTTATCGAAATTGCTTACCGAACGCCCTTACCAAAAAACTGCACAACTTCGGCGCGCTTTGCATGGGTATCGCGCATACCAAGGTCGATCAACTCTCGCGTATAACTCGCTTCGAACAACAAGTAAGACGCCAGAGCAGAACCACGTGCCTCGGTCGCACCGATACCACCCAACATGGTGCGCACCGGCAGTGGCAAACTTTGAATGTGACGGCTGGCGATTTCATCGAGGCGTTCAGATGGTGCGATCACCAACAAATCAACCGGTTTCAGGGGTGTTTTTTCAAGGAGATCGGGCGGCAGCATCGACAAGGTTTTGTTGATGCGCGCTAAGCGTTCAATATCGACGGCCAAACTATCCAAGAAAATACTCGACATAGCATGACCCGCGATTTGAGCGAGACTTGGGTAGCGGGCGTTTTCAAAATTCTGACGTGGTGGTTCTGCCAAGCGACCTGCACCGATGATCAACACTTTGCTTGCACCAAGGTGAATCGCGGGCGAGATTGGTGCCAATTGGCGCATTGAGCCGTCACCACAATATTCGAGATGACCGCCCCAATTCAGCGCCACAGAAGGAAAAATAAAAGGAATCGCCGACGAAGCCAACAAATGCTGGACGCCGATGAAGTCGCGCTGTGCAAGACGTTGGGTACGCACCCACGGTTCAATGTCCGCGAGCGTCTGGTAAAAGGTCAGATGGTGACCCGTTGTGTACGAAGAAGCGGTCACCGCCAAGGCATGTAAATCACCACTGACAAAGGCTTGATCGAGGCGCTCCATATCGAGCATACGATGTAACAGGCCTTCCAGCGGAGAATTGTCGAGCAATGAAGTCGGTGGCGATTTGCGCCACTTGTTGAGCAACCATCCAAACGACATGATGGACAACCACCGCGCGCCGGACCGTATCACCCCGAGTGAGTCAGCACGATACACTTGAGCCGCTTCAAAATTGCTCCACACTTGATGGACATTGGTGATCGACTCACGAAAGTCATCTGCGCGGCAAGCCAAGGCCGTCGCATTGATGGCTCCCGCGGAAGTTCCACAAATAATACCGAAGGGATTATGACGCGCATCCCAGCCCTCTTCGAGCAGGATATCGGAAATAGCTTTCAGCACACCCACTTGATAGGCGGCACGTGCACCACCACCGGTGAGTATCAGTCCTGTGTTTGCATTTGCGTTCGCAGTAGCGGCCATGCGAAAACGGCTCCAAAAATCATATCAAATAGTGTCTTAGTGTATTCGTTGGCAAGAAAAAAGTCTGCATTTCCGACTATATTTCCTACAACTCAGTCACACTCAAACGACAATTGCTTGATTTTTGGAGCCGTCTTCCGAGGGGCGAAGCGCGGTGTTGGCCTTGCGCTTCGCTTTTACTTCTTATTTACTTCTTATTTACTTCTTTTTTACTTCTGATTTACTTCGGTTGCATACGAATTGCGCCGTCGAGACGAATCGTTTCGCCGTTCAACATCATGTTTTCAATGATGGACTTTGCCAATTGCGCGTATTCGTTCGGCTTGCCCAAACGAGATGGGAACGGAACCATTTTACCCAATGCGTCTTGCACTTCTTGCGGCATGCCAAGCAACATTGGTGTTTCGAAGATACCAGGAGCAATCGTCATTACGCGAATACCATTGCGCGACAAATCGCGAGCCATTGGCAAAGTCAAACCAACCACTGCAGCCTTGGAAGAAGCATATGCTGCTTGGCCGATTTGACCATCATAGGCTGCAACAGAAGCGGTATTGATGATGATGCCACGCTCTTCTTGTACTGCTTCGGTTTTGGACATCGCTTCAGCAGCCAAACGTGCCATGTTGAAGGTACCGACCAAATTAATGTTCACAACACGTTGGAACAGTTCCAAAGGATGTGCGCCGTCTTTACCCACTGTTTTAACTGCGGGCGCTACGCCAGCGCAGTTAATCAAACCACGCAAAGTACCCGCTGCCGTCGCCGCAGCCACCACCGCTTGTCCATCAGTTTCAGAAGTAACGTCACACTTCACAAAAATCGCATCCAATTCTTGCGCCAATTTTTGGCCCGCTTCGACTTGCACGTCAGCGATCACAACTTGACCGCCGTTGGCTTTGATCATACGTGCTGTTGCTTCACCCAAACCGGATGCGCCGCCTGTGATGATGAATACATTGTTTTGAATTTGCATAGTGTCCTCGACTGATGTACTTAGTGTCTTCTGAATTTTTCTTGGTGATTCTTTTCGCTGTTCAAGCGCCTTGCTGAGGTTTGAGTGGACGTCGATCGAGTCTTAATGAAAACTCCTCAATGGCTTACTCAACTTACAACAAAACGAGAATGCGCGTTTAACGTTAACGTAAACGTCAATCTCGCTATTGTAACGAAATCAGCAAGCTGTCTCAAACAAAAAACAATAAAAAAAGGTGGCTAGTTTCCACTAACCACCTTTTTCCACACTACTGAGCCTTTTTTAGGCAAATTCATTTGGAGTTTGATAACAACTCCATTCCGCTCATCACTGTGCGTTCATACTCATTTTGATGCCTCAGGTGCTGAAGCTGGTGACGCTGGAGCAGCTGCAGCCTTTTCAACTGGCGCCGCTACTGCAGGACTAGCCGCTTTCACTTTCGCCACATCCATACCTTCCGGTGCAGCCACCGTTGGCAAAGCCGCTTCATGCTGCTGCACCACAGGTACTGGAGCGGCAGGAGCTTTCAACCATGGCACCAAAGGGAACAAAGGCACCAACAACAAAGCCACGATGTTGATAATTTTGATCAAAGGATTGACCGCTGGGCCCGCTGTATCTTTGTAAGGATCACCAACCGTATCACCAGTCACCGCGGCCTTATGGGCTTCAGAACCTTTGCCACCGAAATGACCATCTTCGATGTATTTCTTCGCATTGTCCCAAGCACCACCACCCGTTGTCATCGAAATCGCAACGAACAAACCAGTGATAATCGTCCCCATCAACATACCACCCAAGGCGGCTGCGCCCAGTGTCAAACCAACGACGATCGGCACTGCCACTGGCAACAAAGACGGCAGGATCATTTCTTTGATGGCGGAAGCGGTCAACATATCAACCGCTTTATCGTACTCAGGCTTACCGGTGCCATCCATGATGCCTTTGATGTCGCGGAATTGACGACGCACTTCCACCACCACCGCCCCCGCTGCACGACCAACGGCTTCCATCGCCATCGCACCGAACAAGTAAGGGATCAAGCCACCGATAAACAAGCCAACGATCACTTGTGGATCAGACAAATCAAACTTGATGCTCAAACCGACCGATTCCAAAGCGTGCGTGTAGTCTGCAAACAAAACCAATGCTGCTAAACCTGCAGAGCCGATTGCATAGCCTTTCGTCACCGCTTTAGTGGTGTTACCAACGGCGTCGAGTGGATCAGTAATGGCACGAACAGACTCATCCAAGCCAGACATCTCAGCGATACCACCGGCGTTATCGGTGATAGGACCGTAGGCATCCAAGGCGACGATAATGCCGGCCATCGACAACATCGACGTGGCAGCCACTGCGATACCGTACAAGCCACCGCCGTATTTGTAAGAGACCAAAATCGCCACGCACACTGCCAACACAGGATAAGCGGTCGACTTCATTGATACGCCCAAACCCGCGATGATGTTAGTACCATGACCTGTGGTTGAGGCTTCTGCGATATGACGCACTGGTTTGAAATCAGTCCCCGTGTAGTACTCAGTGATGTAGACCATCAAACCAGTCAAGGCAATACCAATGACAGAGGAAATAATCATTTGATTCCGGAAAGCTTCATCTTTGAACAGCATGAAGGTGATCGCCACAAAACCAATCAAAGACAAGCCAGCTGCCCACCACAAACCTTTGTACAAGGCGGACATAATCTTTTGACCTGGTGTGTGCTTCACGAACGCACAGCCAATAATCGATGCTGGAATCGATACTGCACCGAGTAACAAGGGATAGAGAATTGCTTCACTGACCGCATTGGTCACCATCAAGGCGCCCAACAACATGGTGGCGATCAAGGTCACCACATAGGTTTCAAACAAGTCAGCCGCCATACCTGCGCAATCACCAACGTTATCGCCTACGTTGTCGGCAATGACCGCTGGATTACGTGGGTCGTCTTCCGGGATACCGGCTTCGACTTTACCGACCAAGTCAGCACCCACGTCAGCACCTTTAGTGAAGATACCGCCGCCGAGACGCGCGAAGATAGAGATCAATGATGCACCGAAAGCCAAGCCGATCAAGGGTTTGATCAAATCATGGGTTGGTGTTGCGCCACCTTTAGTGAGAAAAATATAGAACACGGCAACGCCTAAAAGACCTAAGCCTGCTACCAACATACCCGTGATAGCGCCGCCTTTGAAAGCGACATCCAAGGCTTCATTCATGCCTTTGGTTGCGGCTTGTGCCGTACGCACATTAGCGCGCACCGAGACGTTCATACCGATAAAGCCACAAGCGCCGGATAAAACCGCACCAACTAGGAAACCCATCGCGGTGGTTAAGCCCAAGCCTGGCAACACAGCGATGGCGATAAATAAGACTGCGCCGACCATGCCAATCGTTTTATATTGACGCGCCAAATACGCTGCTGCGCCTTCTTGAATCGCATTGGCGATTTCTTGCATGCGAGCGTTACCCGCATCATGTTTCAAAATCCAGCTTCGAGTGAATAAGCCATACAGCACTGCTAGTACACCACAACCTACAACAATCCACAGACTATCTACCATGTCGACTCCTCCAATTTTTCCCGGTGTTCTACGAAACTTTTTTACTTAGTCATTGCCTGCCTATTTTTTGTGGCGAACACTTTGAAGTGAGCCACAACAAGCGACTTTTTCGAATAGACCAGCAACTGTTTTATTGGCCAGCTTGGCTTTGTGAGCCTCACCAACTACGTTTTAAAACTTCACGAAAAATGCGTCCAACAATTACTTTTAGTGCTATAAATCTTGCTGCGTACTGCTCGGAATACCTAATACCTGTTACCTATTTCTTTAAAACTCAATTATTCTCTTGCTCTACACGCCTCCCTCTTCATTTCATTCTCATTTTTAATTGCTTCTTAACTGCCGCTTTAGTTTGACTCGATGAGTTCTTTCATCGGTTTCAATTATCTGATTAGCATCAACACAGACGAAAAAAAAGCGGACGAATTGTCCGCTTACTTTTACTCGCTCAATGCCGCGAATGCCGCATCACGAATGGACTCTACTGGTCCTACACCAGCGATCTTGCGATACTTTGGTGCACCTGGTTGACCAGACTTCGCCCAATCACCGTAGTAGCTCAACAGCACTTCTGTTTGATCGTGATATACGTTCAAACGCTTCTTCACTGTTTCTTCTTTATCGTCATCACGCTGAACCAGATCTTCACCTGTTTCATCGTCTTTACCTTCGACTTTTGGTGGGTTGAACTTAACGTGATAAGTACGACCAGAACCAGGGTGTACGCGACGACCACTCATACGTTCGATGATAGCGCTGTCTGGTACATCGATTTCAAGCACGTAATCGATCGCTACACCAGCTTCTTTCATTGCATCGGCTTGCGGTGTTGTACGGGGGAAGCCGTCAAACAAGTAACCGTTAGCGCAGTCATCTTGTTTCAAACGTTCTTTCACCAAACCAATGATGATGTCATCTGACACTAAACCACCGGCGTCCATCACCTTCTTTGCTTCGATACCGAGCGGAGTACCGGCTTTCACTGCAGCACGCAACATATCTCCTGTAGAGATTTGTGGAATGCCGAACTTTTCCTTAATGTAATTGGCTTGCGTGCCCTTGCCTGCTCCGGGTGCTCCCAACAAAATAAGACGCATTTTTTTTCCTAGACGAGTTTAATTATCTTGCACAGGTCGACGCTAATGGACTTCAGCGCGAACTTTGAAATCATGACGACCGAACGATCATTTATTATGCTTATTTTTATCGTTACTGCCTATTTTCATAGCACAGCGTCAATGATTTTTAATCTTTACGAAATTTACCATAGATTTTTGGGCTTGAAATGCTTTCCGCTCACAAGATTCCCATTTTTTGCACAGTGTTTAAAAAAACTGTCTTACACGTTGCAAATCTTCTGGTGTATCAACCCCCACCGCTGGGGTATGGGCAGTCACATGCACTGCAATATCGATGCCATTCCACAACACCCTCAACTGCTCTAGCGCCTCTAATTGCTCCAGAGGTGAGATCGGCAAGCTCGGATAGGCTTGCAAAAATTGATTGCGATAAGCATAAAGCCCAATGTGCCGTAATGCTTGGAAACCTTCCGGCATCTGTGTCGTCGATTTCGCAAAGGCATCACGCGCCCATGGAATCACCGCACGTGAAAAGTACAGCGCGCGTTGATGCTTGTCGAGTACGACTTTAACGATATTGGGATTGAACACTTCTGCGATGTCATGCAGCGGATGCGCTGCCGTCGCCATCGGCGTTGCGGCACTGACCAAGGCTGCGGTGTCGGCGATCAACTGTGGATCGATCATAGGCTCATCACCCTGCACATTCACCACCACCGCATCTTCACTCAACTGCAAGAGTGCCGCCACTTCGGCAATCCTATCGGTGCCCGAAGGATGGTCAGCGCGGGTCATAAAAGCTTGCACGCCGTGTTCGGAACAAGCGCGCACGATCTCTTCGTGATCGGTTGCGACGACCACACGCTCTGCGCCCGATTTCAGTGCTTGCTCTGCGGTGCGCACCACCATGGGTTTACCACCGATGTCGGCCAAAGGTTTATTCGGCAAACGCGTCGACGCCATCCGCGCCGGAACGATCACGGTAAAGCTCATACGGATGCGCCTTATTGTGAATCGCTGGACTGCGCGTTACCATCCAAGCGGCGTGCTTGGTCTTCCCACATGATAGGGATGCCATCACGAATCGGGAAGGCAAGTTTGTCGGCCTTACAAATCAATTCTTGAGCGGCTTTATCCAACTCTAAAGGTCCCTTGCACACTGGGCAAACCAGAACATCAAGCAGGCGCGAATCCATGTTTCTTCTTCTCCGAAAGCAATTTAAGTAGTTGCGGGCCGAATTGTTCATCCAATTGCGCCACCACAGGTACTACCCAGATACGTGGGTCGTCTTTCAAACCCACAATTTGCCGACATTTTACTGCATCCTTCTCTGTGATCAGAATGATTTCTGCGGTACGCCCCTCAAAAACGCCCGCATGAAAAGCGTAATGATCGGGCAAAGCTAGGCTTTCAAAGTCGAGTCCGGCAGTCCGCAGCAGCTCAAAAAAACGTTGTGGATGACCGATGCCGGCAGCGGCTAACACGGACTTTCCGGCAAATTCTTGCAGCGCGCGTTCTTGTTGTTCAACGCAAAGTTGACGGGCTTTGCCTGCGATCAAGCGCATCCGCATGACATCGTCGCCGATGCCGTCCACCTTCACTTCAACATTCGAATTCAAAATTGTGAAATCGCGGCGACGTTTCGCCGTCTCGCGCAAGGGGCCCGCTGGCAATAAAAAGCCGTTGCCAATGCCACGCTGATCGAACATGATGATTTCAATATCGCGTCCTAAACCGTAATGCTGCAAACCATCATCTGCAATAATCAAATCAACAGTAGCATGTTGTTGCAAGAGTGTTTGTGCCGCCAAAGCGCGGGATCGCGAGACAAACATGGGACAGTCAGTGTGCTGAGCAATGAGCAGAGGTTCATCTCCAACCTCACTCGCATTCGAGTTCGCACTGACTTCGAGCACCTCGTCCTTCGTCCTGCCGTAACCGCGCGAAATCACGCCGGGATTCCAGCCATGCAAACGTAAATACTCGACGAGATAGACCACCATCGGCGTCTTTCCCGTCCCCCCAATGAAAATATTGCCGACCACGATTACTGGTACCGGTACTTTCAACTGCGGACGATAGCCCATCACATACAAGCCAAATCGAAAATTCAGCAAAGCGCCATACACAAAGGCGAGTGGTCGCAGCACTTGCGTTAGCAGTCCGCGCCCCATCCAAATCTTCCACAACAATCGCTCCACGTGCACCGTTCCTTGTTTTCGTAACCTATTATCCCGTCATTGCAATCGAACCCGTGCAAAGAGAACGTTCTAAGAAAAATGGGAAACGCGATGACGTTTCCCAATGAATTTCAACTCTTTTCTCTCGTGCTCGATTTGCCCTTGCTACTACTCAAGCAAATACCTCAATCATGGACGCCAAACTCGAGAAGACATCTCTGACGACGCCTCTCATATGTCCAACTCTACTTCGTCGAACTTGATGCTTGCGCTGCAAAGGTCACTTTGCCTAAACCCGCAATTCGCGCCGCTTCCAAAACATCAATCACAGACTGATGGCTAGTGGCGCGGTCGGCATTGATAATCACCACAGGATCAACCTGCCCTTTGCCTGCACCGAGTGCATCTGCCGCTTTGCGCAAATCCGTCGCCAAGGTTGCGGTATCCAGAAAACTCACGGCCTCACTATTGATTTTGTAGCGACCTTGCGCGTCGATTCCAATTTCAATTTGGCTCGGCTTTTCTTGCGCCTTTTCAGCATCTGCCGTCGGTAAAGTAATCTGTAATTCGGTAAATCGACTGTAGGTAGTAGTGACCATTAAGAAGATCAAAATCACCAGCAACACGTCGATAAAAGGGATCAAATTGATCTCAGGATCTTCTTTTCCCAAGCCTTTTCGAAATTTCATATTCTTATCTCGATTTCTTAGGATTGGATTACTTACGTGTGCTGTGAACCACGTCGACAAATTTCACGGCCTGCTGTTCCATCTCAACAACGAAACTATCCACCAAAGCGCGGAAATGGCGATAGAAAATCATCGCTGGCATCGCAATCAAAAGACCAAAACCCGTATTGTAAAGTGCCACGGAAATACCATGCGCTAACTGTGCGGGATTCGCACCCGATGCATTTTGCGAACCGAAAATTTCAATCATCCCGACCACCGTACCAAACAAACCCATTAGCGGTGCCAAGGAGGCGATCGTACCCAAAGTCGTCAAATACTTTTCAAGATCGTGAGCCACTGCACTACCTGCCTCTTCGATCGATTCCTTCATCACTTCGCGTGGCGCATGTACATTGCGCAAACCCGCAGCCAATACACGACCCAAAGGAGAATTCACAGCGAGCTGATCGACGACTTCCTGACGAATTTTACCGTTTTGGTAGACACGGATGACTTCTTCCAACAAGGTCGGAGGCAAAATTCTTTGACGTCTTAAGGATAAGGTCCGCTCAATGATCAAAGCCAACGCAATAATTGAAGAAACCAACAACAAATAAATCGGCCAACCCGCTGCCTGAATAATCGCAAACAAAGGACACTCCTTGAAAAACAATGAACACTGGTTCACCCAAACTTTTTTTCGACGAATTGACGTCCATTCGCCGAATCAATACAAGCTCGCAATGTATCGTGTTGTTGCGTCGTGGGCAAGTAGAACGCATTGATTATTTTTGCGTTAAGGATAAACACATCACCGGCTACAACACTAGGAATCGCAAGAGAAATAAAGCATTAACATTAAGACATGAATGAGTTCTCCACATAAAGTCACGAGTTTTTCACATTTTCTGTGAGCAATTATGTGGATATCTGTGGAATCTTTTATTAAGTCTTTGATTTCAAAAGAGAGACTAAGCCCGCTCGATTTTTAAGCAGATCGATAATTTCGCCTAAAATTCGCGCAAATTCATTTCCGCATGGAATTTTTTACAGAGACGTCGCTATCTCTGCGAGGATATTCACAGTTTTGCACACAAATTGTGGATGACTTTGTGAACAAGCTTTTTACATTTACATAAGTCACTGAATATAAAGACAAAAAGTATGCTGCGTAGTTTTTCATCACGGGTGCATTTTTGATTAATAACAATGCATTGATTGCCAAATAAATAATTAAATGGATTCCAGATCGTTCAATCAAAAGAAGTTTTGCACAGGAATTGTGGATAAGATTGTGAACATTCTGGGTAGTTTTCGCTAAGTGAATGATTTCATTGGAATTTAGTTTTGTGCACCAAAAATCAGCAAAACTTGTTTTAATGCCACATGGAAATATTTCAACAAACTTGCACAGATTTCTGTGGATAACTTTGTGAATAATCCTTCTTGCACAGCACAAAATCTCATCCAATTTAATTATTCGAAATCTTTTTTACATGACACAAATTTAACAAAACTATAAAAAATCCTTTAAAATCATTAAGTTAAAGAGAGTAATTCAAGACGATTTTCATTTTCATCGCTAAGTTGACCTGAAACTCCCCTATAATGCCAACTTGTGGACATTTACTGCAGCACACCCACCATGATCAACTCTTCATTGTTCGAAACTCCGACAAAAACCGAACGCATTTTGAGTGTTTCCGCGCTCAATCAAGCGGTAGCGCGGGTACTCGAACAAAATTTTCCGTTGTGCTGGATTTCTGGTGAAATCTCTAACTTCACACGCGCCTCGTCAGGTCATTGGTATTTCACTTTGAAAGATCAAGACGCACAAGTACGAGCTGTCATGTTTAGAGGTCGTGCGCAATATGTCTCCTTTATGCCGCGCGAAGGCGACAAAGTGGAAGTGCGCGCCGTTGTCAGTCTATATAGCCCACGCGGAGACTTTCAAATTAATGTTGAAAGCATGCGTCGCGCTGGTTTGGGACGCCTTTACGAGGACTTTCTTCGCCTAAAGGCGAGTTTGGAGGCTGAAGGGCTCTTTGCCACAGAAAACAAGAAGATGATCCCACGCTTCGCCAAGTGTATTGGCGTCGTGACCAGCTCCAATGCAGCGGCCTTGCGTGATGTTTTAACAGCGTTAAAACGACGCGCCCCCTATGCTGAAATCATCATCTACCCCACCCCAGTGCAAGGCGACGGTGCCGGGGCGAAAATCGCTCAAGCCGTTGCAACAGCGAATGCCGATGCGCGTTGTGATGTGCTGATCGTATGTCGTGGCGGCGGTAGCATTGAAGACTTGTGGGCGTTTAATGAAGAAGTACTCGCTCGCACCATCGCGCACTGCGAAATTCCCGTAATCAGCGGAGTCGGGCACGAAACAGACTTTACCATCTGTGATTTCGTGGCCGACCTCAGAGCGCCAACACCAACTGCCGCGGCCGAACTGGCTTGCGGTGCCCTGGATGAATGGGTCAGCCACATCGCTCAGCTACAAAGACGATTACAAACGCAGATGCATCGCACTCTCCATCTACAAATGCAACAACTCGATTGGTCCTCGCGACGACTTACTAGTCCGCTCGCAGGTCTGCAATCAAAACGTCAGCAACTCGATATTCTGAATCGTCGTCTCAAAGCTGCGCTACAAAGCCAAGTACCAAACTGGCGAGCTAAATTAAAACACTTAGAGCAAAACTTGCGTCTCGCAAAACCACAGGTGTCTCTACTTCAATTACATCTAAAAGCCGAAGCCACGCGAATCAATCGATCGATGCAGGGCTTGCTCGAACGTCAACATATGCGAGTGGGACAACAAAAGGAACACTTAGAGCTCCTTAACCCACAACGGACTCTAGAACGTGGCTACGTCATCCTGTCTGATGCGGAGGGACAGCTCGTACGTCGTGGCGCAGACCTCAGCCAAAAACAAAAACTCACTCTGAGAACAGCCGTCGATATCACCGAAATTGAAGTGCAAACGGTGCAAACCCCTAAATAGCGTAGGGCTATCTCATCGAAAAACTCGCGTGCTTGCTGCAGCTCGACGCACAAAAGCTTACAATACCGAATTCACGCGTGGGCAAGCTTCTCGCTTGTCGCGCTCAGTCCCTTACTTTTTACTAGGATAGGAAAACACATGGAACATACTTTGCCAGCTTTGCCTTACGCGATGGATGCTTTGGCACCACACATCTCTCAAGAGACATTGGAATACCACTACGGCAAACATCACCAAACATATGTGACCAACCTCAATAACATGATCAAGGGCACAGAATTTGAAAACGCTAGCTTGGAAGAAATCGTCAAGAAATCATCTGGCGGCGTATTCAACAATGCCGCACAAATCTGGAATCACACTTTCTACTGGAATGGCCTGAAACCAAACGGCGGTGGTCAGCCGAGCGGCAAATTGGCTGACGCGATCAATGCGAAATGGGGTTCTTTCGATGCCTTCAAAGAAGCCTTCACAAAATCTTGCGTTGGCAATTTCGGTTCTAGCTGGACTTGGTTGGTCAAGAAAGCTGACGGTAGCCTCGATATCGTCAACACATCCAATGCAGCAACGCCTTTGACAACAACAGATACGCCATTGCTGACATGCGATTTGTGGGAACATGCTTATTACATCGATTACCGCAACGCTCGTCCAAAATACTTGGAAGCATTCTGGGCATTGGTGAATTGGCAGTTCGCCACTGCAAACTTGGGATAATTGACGAGAGTCGTACAGCCACCCAGTTCAGTCGGAACTAAAACAAAAGGCCCGAGGTCTATGACTTCGGGCCTTTTTCCATTCCGTACAAAATCACACTCAGCATACATAAAATGACTTCACAAAACCATAGCATTCGCCCTATACGAACCACTCTAAGCAAACTACTATTGTTGATAGCAGCCTCCGCCCTTTCGACGACAAGTTTCGCACAAACTGGATCGCAGGCGGTGCGTGACTTAAATTATCTAGCAAGCGAAACTATGCAAGGCCGAGGCGTTGGTAGTGAAGGAAGTGCACGCGCCGCCGACTACATCATAAAACGGCTCAACGAATTGGGCCTCAAGCCATGTGCAAAAGAATTCGTTCAAGAATTCACTTTCAAAGATCGCAGTGGCAACGATAAAGTTGGTAAGAATATCGTGGCCTGTCAAGCCGGCACAAATGCCACGAATGCCACCAATGTCACCAATGGCAAAGCAGATTATTTGGTTATCTCAGCGCACTATGATCACCTCGGTATGCGCGACAAAACGATTTATTTCGGAGCGGACGATAACGCCTCAGGAGTTGCCGGCGTACTTGCTGTTGCCGAGCAATTCAAGAATACGCCTCCCAATAACCATATCGCTTATGCATTCTTCGATGCTGAAGAAATTGGTCTCAAAGGGGCGATGGCTTTTGTTGCGCAGAATCGCATTCCGGTCGAAAACATCATCGCCAATCTCAATTTCGATATGATCGCACGCGGTGACAAGAACGAACTCTTCGTGAGCGGCACCCATCAAACGCCTGCATTCAAACCTGTGCTTACCTCACTCAATGGCATTGATGGAATTAAAGTCTCATTCGATCACGATAAGCCGGAACAAAAGCAAGACGATTGGACGAATCAGTCCGACCACTACGCTTTCTATCAACGTAGCATACCTCATCTCTACTTCGGCGTTGAAGACCATGCCGACTACCATAAACCTAGTGACACAGCGGACAAAGTTAATCCTAAATTTTTCGACGGTGCGGTCAACATTGTTCGCACAGCCGTGCGATTGATCGACGCAGCGGCAAGCAAAGTTGACTTCAGAAGTGAACGAAAAAAATACGCTAATCGAAACAACTAGTCATGACTTCTCAGTCACGGAACTCAATCGATTTACGCTGACATAACAAAGAGCCCAGTTATTCTGATGACTGGGCTCTTTTTTTTCGACATAGGCGATCTTGCTTGCGCTGTTAGTTGCAACGACAATCGATCCACAATTCACTTATGCTCTTTTAATCGCTATCGAATCTCCTGCATCTTCGCGGGAAACAAAAATGCTTCCAGCATTTGCGACCAAGTTGGCTCTTTTCCATACATACGAATACCCAGAGTAAACACCCTTGTCGCCGCCGATTTGAACCACCACAAACACGCCAACAGCAGAACTAGAGCGAGCCCCCATTGCCACAATGGGACTGCGGTATGCGCCATGCGCAATGGCATCGCCGCGAACGACGTTAATGGGAACATGCTCAAGATCTGCATCATCAATCCCTCTGCATTATCGACGCCGCTATAGGCGAGGCCGACTGGAACCGCTGGTAAGAACATCATAATGCTGCGACTCGAATGATTCGGATCATCAATGGTTGCAGCGAAAGCCGCCATAAAGCTATTCACTAACAGCAAACCCAAAGCAATAAAGAGCACCGCACTCAGCATTTCGAAGGCGGTGATAGGAAGAGATAGCTCGGATTTTCCGTTGAATGTCGCCACACCCTTTACGAAGATGAAAAAGAACACTCCATAGGTCAACATAGTTTTCAAACAGAACAAGGAAATTCCGAGTATCTTCCCTTCTATCCAATGGCTTGGTGTGATGAGCGTTAGAAGCTGCTCCGTCACACGATTTTGTTTTTCGCTGGTGATCCCAGTAAAGAGATAACCAAATCCGGAAAAAATTCCCATGATCAACAAGAACAACAAGGCGCCACTCACCACATCGCGACCACGATCATCTTGATCTTTATTGTCTGTCTTCAGTGCGTGCACCACAATTTCCGGTAAATCCGTAATGCTTTTGCGTTGCGCATCATCGAGTGGCAAGGCGGCGATTAAACGTTGCTGCTGCCATGTTTGAAGCTCTGCTTTGAGTTTCGACTGCCAGCTTGCTTTCTCTTTCACCGTCAAAATCAATTGCCCGTGCTCACTCTCGATCACGGCATGCCAAGATTCTCCGAGATTTTTAAGAACGTTGTCCTTACCATCTGGCTTCAACTGTGTAAATTGATAGCCTGCAAGCTTAGGCGTTGGCCCATCTACCAAAACAGCAACTTGATAGTCTTTATCGAGTATTCCTTTCAGAATCGGCCAAGCCATCGAGACGCCAAAACCAAGCAACATAAGGCAAAGCGAAATGATCTCCTGTTTCCATTTGAAATAACGCTTGAACTCAAAGACTGCGATTGTCCATACATTCATTATCGTTCTCCCCTCGCCTAGTTTTGTCCGAGCTTGGACATATCTTGCAATTCCGTAGTTTCTTGTTGATCCGCACCGGGTTGCAGTTGAGTGTTTTCCGAATTCATTTGGTTGTGCTGCTGCACAGCGCTTAGATAAAGTTCATGCAAACTGGGTCTTTGTCGGCCAAAATCTTGCACTTCACCGATCGCCATCAAGTCTCTTAACAAATCATTGACACTCAAATCCTGTGTCGGCGTCAGAACAAATTGAAATCCCTCATCCACGGCTTCGAGCGTTTCAATCGATGCGCAGGCTTTCAAGGTATCAAGCGCTTGCTTGCTAGCGAACTTCACGGAAAATTGTTTGGCGGGACTCAACTGCTCAATCACTTGCTCCAAATTACCTAAGGCAACCTGTTGCCCTTTGTTGAGTAGAAGCATGGAATCCGCCAAGCGTTCGACCAATGCCATTTGATGTGCACTCAACACAATCGTTGTTCCAGCGTCGCGCAGCTCACTGAGAATCGCTACGACATGTTCTTGATTAATGGGATCAAGGCCCGAAAAAGGCTCATCCAGCACCAAGAGTTTGGGCTTGTGCATCAAGCAGCTAATTAATTGCACCTTCTGTTGATTACCTTTTGAGAGTTTTGCTAGATTGTCCTTCGCCTTTTCGACGAGGTCCAAACGGGGTAACCAAATTTCCAACTGGGTCTTGATGTCCGCCATTGGCATACCGCGTAAGCGACCAATGTATTGAAGGTTTTCAGTCACTGTCTTATCAGGATAAAGACCGCGATCTTCAGGCAGATAAGCAAAACTACTTTCTGGCAAACGCGACAGTATTTGTTGATCGACACGGACTTCGATCTGACCGGCATCCGGGAGCGTGAGCCCGACCAGCATACGAATCAGAGAAGATTTGCCAGCTCCGTTCGGTCCTAATAGAGCGAAAATTTTCCCCGCTTGCACGGTAAAACTTAAACCACGTACAGCCTTCACCGTTGCGTAGTTTTTTTCTATCGCGGTCAGCTTAATTTCAACCATAGATGTACTCCTTTATATTCCCAACTCGACAGGCAGGACAATGCTGTCTCGAATTGAGCGCTATCATAAATCGAAATGAAAAATTCAGAAGAAACAAGCGACGAAGTACGACTAGACGTGCATCAAGTACGTCTAGTCATCGTTATCTGTGGGAAATTTGATTTGTGGGGCTGAGGATCGCCCCTCAACCTCGAAACCGATAGGACGAGCCTTCCGACCTCTCTGAACTTGCTGAGCTCTATTCAGCCTTTTTAAACTTGAAGATCGGCGCCAGAAGACGATCGTACATCTGGTAAAGCGCCAACACCACTGCGCCTGCGACTACACCGAGAACCACATCTGCAAGCGGGCCAACCAAGACTCCCAACACGGGGCCAATCAATGACACTGACTGAGCGGACTCGGCTAAGTGATGGGAAAATTCAGACACAGCATGAATACCGTGGCTCAAAATACCCCCACCGACCATGAACATCGCAATGGTACCGATCACCGTCAAAGCTTTCATCAGCCACGGAGCAAAAGCGACAAAGCCATCTCCAAGCTTGCGTTGCAATCGGCGCCAGAAGGAATCGTCCTGATTGCGCAACAAAAAGAAACCAATATCGTCCAGTTTAACGATCAAACCAACAAAACCGTACACGCCGACGGTCATGATGAGGCCCACACCCGTCAGCACCGCAAGCTTCTTCGAAAACACTGCATCAGCCACCGTACCCAAAGTAATGATAATGATCTCTGCACTTAAGACGAAATCTGTACGGATGGCGCCTTTGATTTTCTCTTGTTCAAAGTCAACCAGATTGACATCGGCGCTGGCCACTTGTTCTAAAAGCTCTTCCCTCTCCGCTTTCTCTTCTGCCTCACTATGCAAGAATTTGTGCGCTAATTTTTCGAACCCCTCAAAGCACAAGTAAGCACCACCCACCATTAAGAGGGGCATGATCGCCCATGGGGCAAGCACGCTCAGCAACAAGGCGAGTGGGATGATAATCAATTTATTTTTCAACGAACCCTTTGCAACAGCCCAAACAACGGGTAACTCACGCTCCGCGCGGACACCATTCACCTGTTCCGCATTCAAAGCAAGATCGTCTCCCAGTACGCCTGCAGTTTTCTTCGCAGCAACTTTGGTCATCAATGCGACATCGTCCAATACGGTTGCAATATCATCGAGCAGGGTCAATAAGCTAGCGCCGGGCATAATCAATTCTTCTATTCTGTTAATAAATATGTTGAGAACTAATCATTCGCCGTACCTATTTGGCAAAATGATCAGAACGCTAAATTCTACTGTAGATAAGTCCAAACTCAGCCTAATTTTTATTGGTTAATTTTTTTTCGTATCACCATTGCCAAAAACCCGAGGCAATCAATGAACTTCCTGCTATCAATAATGGTCTATCACAGTTCAAATAAAATCGCCTTCCAAACGGGAAGTCATAAAAAAATAATGGATGCTATCCATGCGCATCCACCGGGAAATCATGAGGAAATTATGAAAAAAAGCGTCATCGCTCTCAGTATTGCCATTCTATTTTGCGCAGAAAACTCCCTCGATCGCACAGCATTAGCCAACGAGACTCAAGCAAAAGCCACAATAGCGAAGGTCAAATCAAGTGAACTCACTCTCGAACAACTGTTCCGTTCGAAGTCTTATCTGGGGAAAGCGGCACGGCAGCTGAAGTTCAGCCAAGATGGACGTTTCCTCGCTTATCTCTGGAATCCATTTAACGAAGAAGGTAGCGATCTCTACATTTATGACAAAGAGACAGGGCAAGTAAAACGTATTACATCGCCCAGTGTAATGAAAAATTTTGACGCACCTGAGGACTGGGATCGATTTGAAAAAAAACTAGCGCAAAAAGAAAAAGAAGTCGCTGAACGTCAAGCCAAAGCCGAGGCGCAAGCAGCTTATCTGCGCGGCGAGAAGGTCAATTTAAACCAGTGGGAAGAAGCTGCGATTGAGTCTCTCAAAAAAGAACTCGCTGAAAAGAAAGCTAAAGATGCAGCGGCCAAAGCTGAAAAAGAAGCCGAACTGAGCAAAGAAAAAAATGCAGCCGAATCTGCTAAGCAAACCCAATTAGCTGCAACACAAAAACAAAATGGCCTGACTGACGCTGACAAAACTACAGAATCCAAAAAGGATGCAAGCACCTCTAGCACAACCGGAGCGTCGTCTAACAAAGAAAAAAAAGACGCCGAAAAAGAACTATGGGAACTGCGTGACGAATTAAAGAAAAAACTGGCGAAAGAGAAAATCAAGCCGAACGATCTCTATCCTGGCGTCGAAAACATGGTGTGGGCGAAGAACAGTAACGAATTGATCTTCCAATATCGCGGTGATTTATTCCGCCTAAAAATGGATGGTACAAATTTCGAACGTCTCACCAAGACCGATAAGACCGAACGCATCATTTCTTATAGCGCTAATGACAGCGGTTATTTGTATATGGATGAACGCCGTATCTATCAAGCGGAGTTCAACAAAGGGCAACTACGTCAATTGAATCCTGAATTCATTCATGGCGATGAAGTAGAAAAGAAATACGCGATTGCCAATACCGTACTGAGCGAAGACAAGCAATGGATGGCAATCTCCGCTACGGCGGGACCGAGTGATCCATCGAAGGCACCGAGTGGCCGTCAAGTCGAGATCATGAATTATTCAGATCGCTTTGCCACAGCGAAGAAGATCGGCCGTGAAGTCTCCGATGACAAACGCACTGTACCAGCAAGTGCCTTGTATATTCGCCGTGTCAGCGATGAAACGATGCGCCAGCCGCAACCTGTTTTCACCAACGATGGTGGCGATGTTTGGTTCGAAATGAGTCGTGTGAACTTTAGCAAAGATGGACAACGCTATACGTTCGCGACATGGGAGCGAGAAAAAGAATTGCTGCGCATCTATGTCGGCACAAGTAGCAGCGACGTCAAACCAAGAATCGTTTTGGAACGACGCGGTAACGTCGGACATGAGGTCGTCGATGTCGTTACACCGCAATTCACACCTGATGGTAAGCAGCTCATTGCGATCCTTGATGAGCAAGGATTCCGTCAACCCTATCGCATCGATATCGACAAATCAGAAGCAAGCGCGATCCTTAAAGGTGATTTTGAAGCGCACCAAATTGTCGGGTTCACACAAGATAGCCAATCCATGTTTGTACTCGCCAATCGAGACGATTTTGCATCGATGAATATCTTTAAAGTCGATTTGAGTTCCGGATCGATGACCAGTTTTGGTAAACCTGGAGACTTTCACCGAACTAGTGTTATCAGTGAAGATGGAAAAAACATTGCCAGCGTTGCCGGTCAATGGTCTAGCCCACCGGAATTAAAAGTCATCAACACGATCGGCGACAACGCTCATAAATCCAATTCCAAGACGCTGACGGACAGCCATGATCCAGCTTGGAATGCGGTCCACCTTTTGCAGCCGGAACGCTTTACTTACACCAATCGCCACGGCGACAAGATTCAAGCCTACGTGTTCAAACCGAGTAACTGGAGTTCCTCAGATAACCGCCCCGCCATCGTGTACACCTATGGTGGACCTTTGGGTGATCGCCATATTATCGAGACCGATAGTTTCCAAGCGACTGCCTACCAATTTAGCATGTATATGGCAGCCAAACATGGTTACGTCACGGTCGCGGTCGATCCACGCGGACACTCCAACTATGGTCGAAAATTTAGCGATGCTAACTGGGAACAAGTTGGCAAACCCCAAACCGAAGATCTCGAAGACCTTGTGACTTACATGGACGCCAAACTCGGCGTTGATCGCAAACGCGTCGGTCTTACCGGCTGGAGCTTCGGTGGCTTTCAGACGCAATACACGATGTACACCAAACCAGATCTATTCGCCGCTGGCATCGCTGGAGCCGGTCCTACCGAATGGGAGAACTACAATAGTTGGTATAGCGGACGCACGATAGGAAAAGTCGATCGTAGTAAACCCGTTTTGCGACGTTATTCCTTGTTACCGCTGACGGTTGGACTGAAAAAACCATTGATGCTGGTGCATGGCATGCAAGATCCGAATGTACTGTATCAAGATACGGTGAATGTTTATCGTGCCTTGCTTGAAAACGGTAAAGAAAGCTTAGTGGATTTATTCCTCGATCCTGATGGAGAGCACGGCATGGGCGGCGCTGTCAAAGCAAAAGCTTGGCATAAGAAGTATGAGAGCTTTTTCTTGCAGCATCTTGGTCGTGTCCGATAATTTCTTTGAGTCTTTGTCTCGACTATCATGCATCCTGTTTTCTTGAAGATCGAAACTTGGTCAAGTTAGCGAACCAGCGAACCAGCGAACGAGACCTCCTTCAAGTCAGATGAAAAAAATCGGCCCTCTTTAGAGGGCCGATTTCATTTTATAAAGAGCGCATAATACTTTCTAACTGTTCTGTATGACGATGGCGCCACATTTCCAAGTCATCGATTTTTCGATTAAAGTCACGAATGGTGCGCGATAAGTCATCACGCTCTTGCTCCCGCTTCTTATCGATCTTTGCGTTCTCTTCGTTCTTCGGGCGATCCTTATTGTCACGGTCCCGTTTAATGTCTTTCTCAAGTCGGTTCAAACGACCTTCAACATCACGTCGACGTTCGATCATACTCGACAAGTCACGTTCAACACGGATCCGATCGCGCATCACAGCTTCATAACGTTCGCCACTTGCATAGCCGTGTTGTGCGCGTCCAAGCATCGTAGGATTACAAACATTCAAAGCGTAATAAGCAGAACGACGCCCAAATTCAAACGCATTTTGCGGGCTGCAATAACGTGCATTCTCCGCATACCAAGCTTGCATATAGTCATCCTTGGTCGAGGCTAACACGAATAACTTGTCGTTACGCGCATTAGCCATACGCTGTTCAAGTTGGTTCGGCTTGCCGAAGCCATCGTCGCGCCCTGCATCACTCCAATATTGACGCAAGCGTTGTTCCCACATCGACTGATATTCCGTTTCCGCAAATTTCACATTTCGTTTGCGCGCATCAACTCGTCGCATGTACAGATCCCAACCATTGGTTGCATCCGACCATGCGGTACGCTTCCAATACTCGATAATTTCTTTTTCCCAAGCGGTACGATAAGCATTTTCACGCACTAGCACGCCTTCGAGGTTGGCGCGTTTTTGATGCTCGAAAAAATGTTTATCACTAGTACCTTGGTGTGCGTCCTCAGTGCCGAGGCGAGCCCAATAGGCGTTATTGCCACGATCCCAGCCTTGACGATAGGAATCTAGTTGAAAGCGTATCTCACCAGCTTGTTGCTGACGTTGTTGTTCAACGCCAGCGGGACGTCCTGCGGCGCCATCTTGATCACCAATAGCGACCCAATACTCAGCATTTCCCTTCTGCCAACCTGCTTCATAGGCGCCAGGATTCAGCGGCGTTTGATTCTTCACGATTTTTTCGTTGGCGAGCTGCTGCGTGTAGTAGGTGAAAGGCCTCGGTGCTCGCCCATCAGTGAAACCCATCTGGTTCCAGAATTCGAAATTACCCGCCTGCCAGCCATTTAAATACAAGGCGCTCGACTCTTTCTTAATCTTATCTTCATCAAAATGCGCACAAAAATCGCGACGCTCGTCGAACTTAGCCGGCCCCCCGGCAACGCCATCTTTGTGCCCGATTTGTGTCCAATCACCCTGTTTGCAATCACGAATCTCCCGCATAGTACTGGCGCAACCAGTGAGGAAGACAACTGTTGTCATAAGGCCGGCGAATAGCCATTTTTGTCGATTCAGTGCATTCATATCTTTATAAGTAAGAAAGGATATTGATGTATTTAACATAGGTGTAATGAAGCAACGCACTCCATCAGCAAACTGTTGACGCCGCACTGCGCTTGAATTTCCGCAACGAGGGCGCATCTCCTAGAGCACATTTGTGCAAAAGCTGACACAATACACTACCCCCGCCTCCTACATTTATTTTTTGCCATGACAAATACCCAAGATGCTGGAGTCGATACCTCATCGATACCGCAGCAATCGAATTCGCAGAGCACCTTTCTGACTTTAAGTCGACTCTTGCCGTTTCTCAAACCCTATCGGCGTCAATTTGCATTCGCGGGTATCGCCTTGCTCATCGCAGCAAGCGCAACACTCACCATTCCCTATGCTTTTCGGCAAATGATCGACCTCGGTTTTAGTAAGATTGGGAGCGGCGGTAACGGCATCGAGCATGTCAATCTCACTTTTCTCGCGCTATTCGGTGTTGCAGTTGTGTTAGGCATCGCCACCGCCGCCCGTTTTTACATGGTTTCATGGCTGGGAGAACGCGTCACTGCCGATATCAGAAACGCGGTTTACGCTCATGTGATCACTCAGAGCCCAGAGTTTTTCGAGACCACGCAAACTGGTGAAGTCCTTTCGCGACTTACCACCGATACCAGTCTGATTCAAACGGTAGTGGGCACTAGCATCAGCCTCGCACTTCGCAATCTCCTCTTGTTTATCGGTGGTCTCGTCATGTTGTTCGTGACCAGCCCCATGTTATCGTCGATCATCATTGTGATGTTGGTCATCGTTATCTTGCCGATTATTTTCTTTGGTCGGCGGGTACGCAAACTTTCACGTGATTCTCAAGATAGAATTGCCGACGCCTCGGCTCTAGCAGGGGAAATTCTCAACGCTATGCCGACAGTGCAAGCATATACTCACGAAGAAATCGAAGCGAAGCGCTTCTCGAATTCCGTCGAGAATGCCTTCAAAACAGCTATGCGCCGCATTCGTGCACGGTCCCTCTTAACCATGATTGCCATCTTACTGATTTTTGGTGCGATCGTATTTGTGCTATGGCTCGGAGCCCATGCCGTAGTCAATGGCGAAATGAGTGGTGGCAAGCTCGGCCAATTTATTTTATACGCATCGATTGTGGCGGGTGCAGTTGGCGCTTTGTCTGAAGTACTGGGCGAGGCACAAAGAGCTGCTGGAGCGACAGAACGCCTTCTCGAGCTCATGTCGGTGCGATCACCAATTACAGAAGTAGATAATCCATTAGGGCTACCCGCAAATAACAGTCGCGGCGCAAAAATTTCTATTCGTAATTTACGCTTTCATTATCCATCACGACCAGAAACAGCTGCGTTAGATAAACTCAATTTAGAGATTCAAGCTGGCGAAACAATCGCCCTAGTAGGTGCTTCGGGTGCTGGCAAAACCACGCTATTTCAATTGCTTCTACGCTTCTATGATCCGGAGCAGGGAACCATCTGTATTGATGACATCTCGATTCGCGAACTCAACCTGTTAGAACTCCGAAGCACGATAGGGATTGTTCCGCAAGATACGATTATTTTCTCCGCCAATGCGTTGGAGAACATTCGCTTTGGACGAGCCGATGCCAGTGATGACGAGGTGATTAAGGCAGCAAAAATGGCCGCCGCACATGACTTTATCGAGCGCCTACCGGACGGGTACAATTCATTCCTAGGCGAACGCGGAGTTCGTCTATCAGGCGGACAAAAACAGCGCATCGCGATAGCGCGCGCACTTTTGAAAAATCCCCGCTTAATGCTATTGGATGAAGCCACCAGTGCGCTCGATGCAGAATCTGAACGATTGGTGCAACAAGCGCTCGAAACTGCCATGCAGGGGCGCACCACCATTATCATCGCCCATCGACTAGCCACTGTTAAGCGTGCTGACCGCATCGTCGTACTCGACCACGGCCACATCGTTGAAGTTGGCAATCACACTAGTTTAATGGCACTTAACGGCGCCTATGCTAAGCTGGCAAAACTGCAATTTCACATCGAAGAAAATTCAAACACCACCGAGGAGATAACATGATTGGCTATGTAACATTAGGCACCAACAATTATGAGGCAGCTGCAAAATTCTATGACGAGCTCTTGAGCGTTGTTGGAGCGCGTCGCTTTATGGAATCTGACCGTTTTATCGCATGGGCCGTCAGCCCAACTCAACCATCCCTCGGCATCATCAAACCGTTTGATGGGCAAGCCGCCAGCGCTGGGAACGGCACTATGGTCGCGTTAGTGGTTAATAGTCGAGACAAAGTCGATGCTTTATACGCTAAAGCCATCGAATTAGGCGCGCAAGATGAAGGTCCCGCTGGCCCCCGTGGCGATTCAGGCTTTTATGCTGGTTACTTCCGAGACCTAGACGGCAATAAACTCAACGTTTTCTGCATGGGATAAAACCTTGTAACTAGTCTTCAATTAAGCGTACCACAGAGCATCCCATTAAGAATCCCATTAAGAATCCCATTAATGCATACCGCGTATGCATGCAAAAAGAGCGATATCGATACACATCAATATCGCTCTTCCAATCACCTGAAGCCCCTTGACCATATCAGTCCGAGCTACCTTATTTTTCAAATCAAAAACGCTTGCTCACCGATACACGAGGCACGATCAGTTCTTCTGATATACCTGCTTACCGGCTTGCCAAGTTTGTAGAACCTGAGTCGCGTGAATATCCTTCACAGGTACCTTAAAAATATCACGGTCAATCACAATAAAGTCGGCCCACTTTCCTTGTTCCAGACTACCGATAATATTTTCTTGGTGTGCGGCATATGCGGCATCGAGAGTGAAGCAACGGAATGCTTCAAGACGCGTCATAGCTTGTTCTGGATGCCAACCACCTTTTGGCTTCTGCTCAAAATCTTGACGACTAATCGCCGAGTATAAACCCCAGAAAGGATTAGAATTTTCCACCGGAAAATCGGAACCACATGCAATTCGCGAGCCCTGCTTCAGGAAGGTTCGCCACGCATAGGCTCCTTTCAATCGCTGTTTTCCAACTCGATCTTCAGCCATATTCATATCCGAAGTCGCATGCGTAGGCTGCATTGACGGAATGATTCCATTCGACTTCAATCGCGGGATATCGTCTAAAGTCAAAACCTGAGCGTGTTCGATGCGATGACGTAACGACCTTGTTTTCGCGTCTTGATTAATCTGTGCCAAGCTTTCAATCACTTGTCGATTCCCTGCATCACCAATCGCATGCACGTTCACTTGATAACCCAAGTTTGCCGCTTTCTTCACCATGGCTTGCATCTCTGCATCGGGGACAAATAAAAGCCCCTTTGTTTGAGGCGCATCACTATAAGGCGCTAGCAAAGCTGCACCGCGACTTCCCAGAGCACCATCCGAATACAATTTGACTGCACGCAAGGCGTATTTATCGTCGGCGTAAGTGATCAATGGTTTTTGTTTGGAAACTTCGTCAAAGTAGCCCGTCACACCAGCAATCATTCCATAAACACGGGTGGTGAGTTTTCCGTTAGCGGCATATTCACGCATCAGCAGATCTTCTTCCTTGCCAACACCAGCATCATGCACCGAAGTAAGGCCCACACTTCGCAACTCCGCCATTGCTGCATCGAGAGCTAAACGCAACTCACTGTCGTTTTGGGTGGGGAGCACGCGTTCCATGAGCGACATCGCATTATCGACCAAAATACCGGTAGGTTCGCCCTTCGCATCACGTTCGATCTTACCGCCCTGAGGATCGACGCTATCACGTGTGATCCCGGCCAGCTTCATTGCTGCCGAGTTAGCCCACCCAGCATGGCCGTCTACTCGACGCAGCCAAACAGGCTTGTCTTTGACCACTACATCGATCTCAGCCGCCATCGGAAAACGTCCTAGATCCCAGATTGCTTGATTCCATTCACCACCGAGTATCCACTGTTGTTGCGGATACTTCTTCGCATAATCGGCAATCGCCGCCTGCGCCTGAGCGAGATTATTCGTAGCACGAAGACTGAGACGATTAACAGCAGTTCCTAATCCAAAAACATGTCCATGCGCATCGATCAAACCCGGCAACACAGTTTTCCCTGCGACGTCGACTATCTTCGCACTCGAATATTTTCTGCGTAATTCAGACGCCTTACCGACCGCCAATACCTTCCCATGATCGTCGAACACTAAAGTGTCGAAACGCTTCAATTGACCTTGATGCTGCAACGTGTAGCCATTTGCATTCACCAATAGTGTATCTGCATACAGATCTTTAAAAGGCAAACATGTCGCACTAAGAATCGCCAAAGTACAACTTGCTTTTGTTTTGAAACTGATCTCCCGTGTCTTCATTTTATTTCCTGTCTTCTGTGGTGAAATGTGCGACCAACTCAATAAGCTTGTTAAGCGCGTTATCAAAAAATTGAACACGCTTATGAACTGCGGCTCAAACAAACACTCTCGCCAAACGCAGTTCCGACTGAGTGAATGACCGATACTCTCATTATGAATCGAAGCGTCGAGATAAGTCTCCAAAACTCTTCGAACAAATTGAGTAATGCGTCATCGACATGCATACAAGGAGTAAAAATTTCCGTGCGGATACTTTTTATACAAAAGGGTTCAATCGTCGCACTTTTTAATCAATTTGCTTGACCTTGAAAGCGAGCTTTCATTACACTTCGGTGTCCTTTTGCCTTGCACTTCGCCGGCAAGCTTTCCCTGCTTTAATTTTATGCGACTAAGACTCTCGGTTGTAGCCATTAGTTCCGTTTTCGCTTTGCTTTCACAAGGCACGGCGTTTGCACGCGAAGACGGTGATGATCTACTTAAACTGAGTAAGAATCTTAGTGTCACCGAGGCGCCTAAAGCCTCTCTCGAAGCACGTCCTAACGAGCTAAAAATAGACGATAGTGAGCGTCATGCGCAAGAGCCAAGTCTCAACATCGTCGAAGCTGATCTTTGGAGCCGCATTCGAAATGGCTATGCGATTCCGAATCTTGAGAACCGTTTAGTCAACCATCAAACTGAATGGTATGGTGCAAGGGTTGATTACTTAAAACGTATTATTCAACGTGGCTCACGGTATTTGTACCACGTGGTCGAAGCCCTCGACAAACGCGGCATGCCAACTGATTTAGCACTGCTGCCTTTTATCGAATCGGCATTCAATCCGAATGCTATTTCGAGTGCAAAAGCATCCGGTATGTGGCAATTTATGCCTGCGACTGGTCGCGACTTCAACTTAAAGCAAAGTTTATTTAAAGATGATCGTCGCGGAGTCCTCGACTCTACCGAGGCGGCACTCGATTATTTACAACGGCTCTACAATATGTTTGGTGACTGGCAGCTTGCCCTAGCCGCCTACAACTGGGGTGAGGGCTCGGTACAGCGCGCCATCAAACGACAACAAGCGAAAGGCTTACCAATTGACTTCGACAGCCTTTCAGCTCAGATGCCTGCAGAGACGAAAAACTACGTCCCAAAGTTACAAGCTGTCAAAAACATTATTGGCAATCCAGAACAATTTGGTCTGAACCTACCGCCCTTGGAAAACTCGCCCTATTTCACCAGCGTGAAGAAAGAAAAAGATATTGACGTTGAATTGGCAGCGCGTCTCGCCGATATCCCTATCAGTGAATTTAAAGCGCTCAATCCGCAATTCAATCGTCCCATTATCACAGGCGGCAATAACACTTCGATTCTACTTCCGATCGACAAGGTAGCAACCTTCGAGGATAATTTCAGCAATTGGAAAGGTCCATTGTCTTCGTGGACGACGCTTAACATTCAAAAGTCTGAACGCATTGAGACTCTCGCATCTCGTTATGGATATCAAGCCGATATCGTGCGCGAAGTGAACGCGATTCCAGCAAAGACCGTGATCAAAGCCGGTTCGACCATTCTGGTCCCAAAATCTGATAAAGCGGCCGACGAAGATATTCCAGCGCATATCGCAGAACAAGCCCAACTCAATATTGAAAAGGCTGGTGTAAGCACTCGTAAAATCGCGATCAAAGTCGGACGTAAAGATAATTTGAATACCTTAGCCAAGCGATATAAGGTCAGCGTAGCGGATATTAAATCTTGGAACAAACTGAGGTCTGAAAAATTAGTCGCAGGGCAAAAACTTGAACTGCAAATCGCTACGAAAGAAAAGCCAAGAAGTCTGTCAGAAAAACAGCTTGCATCGAAAAAGAATCATTCAACTAAAGCCCATTCACGCTCCATTCAAAAGGCTGCCAATACTCCAGGGCGCCGTCATGCCCGCAAGGCCTAACTTGACGCGCTAAACGCAGACGGCTGCAATGCTGCAGCGCTCCAGCAAAATATCGACTGATTAAAAACGATTCGGGCTCGCTGTACACCTTCACCCACGTCCGAACCAAGAGACTTACCTTTGACCCGCCGGTGACTTGTTTCTCCTGAATACCGCGACGTTTGATGCAATCCAAAAATAAAAAAGGGCGACCGAAGTCGCCCTTTTCGAACTAAAGCATTGAATTATTTCGCGTTCGCGTAGATCGTCCAGTAACGAGCTAAGTCACCACTACCATCTTTACCCTGAACGCCTTTCAAGACTTTCAAGCCATTGGATTTTTTGCCCGCCATGATATAAGCAATCCCTAAATGCAAATTCGCGTCATCAGGATATTTCAAGCTATCCTTCTTAATGCCACGTTCCATCATTGGAATACCCTTGTCGAAGTCACCTGCAGTCGCATAGGAGAAGCCCAGTGCGACCAAGGCTGTACCTTCAGCAGATTTCTCAGCCTCAGCTTCAGCATTCGCGGCTGCAGCTTTAGCGTCAGCATGCTTCTTGTTTGCCAAGTCGCGCAAACGGCCATGACGAGCCGCTTCGTTTCCAGTACCTAAAGCACCAGACTTGAAGCCTGCGTCGATGATTTTCAACGCTTCACCAGTGTTACCATCTTGGATCGCGATTTGCGCCATTTCCATGTAGTCTTTGGTATCTTTGATTAAGCCTACTGCAAACTTCAAACGATACAGATCCATTGTCAAACGTGAAGAAAAATCTTTATTACGCTCAACAGCATTAATCAAATTCTGCCAATATTCTTTCTTACCATAGAAAGCCACCAATTTTTCGAGTGCACTTTGGTAGCCCGCTTTATCACCAGCACGTTGCGCACCATTTGCGTAGAACTCTAATGTTGATTGTGGTGGTACACGACCCGCTTTTTCTGCAGCCTGAATCTCGGCCTTGACGTCTTTCATAGCACCGCCAACGTCACCACTTTGCGCCTTGGCTTGTGTCAAATACTGACGCAAGGAAGTATCGGTACCGCCCTCAGCAAAATAGCGCTCATAGGCTTTTGCTGCCTTCGCATAATTACCTGCTTTGTAGTAAGAGTTTGCCAGGACTTGGATCAACTGTAACTGTTCTTTACTACCCAATTTATTGGCCGCAACGATAATTTCGCCAGAACGAATAATCAGATCATTATCACCAGTTGCAGAAGCAATGGCGAGGCGCATACGTTCAATTGTGAAGCTTTCATTGACAGTCTTACTGCCAATGCGGTCTGTTTCCTGCAATTTTGCGAGCGCATCACGATATTTCTTGGCGCGGAACATGTCACCCGCTTGTTGAACTAATTTGCCCACCTCTGGACGCATCGCCTCCTGAGCGTACGCAATATTACCAACACCTGTCATTTCAGGAATTGCTACAGAACCAAGCGCAGCGAAAACAATCGCAAGTTGTGATAAGCGTAGGTGCTTCATAGTTGATCTCTCAATCAAAAAAATAAAATTTAGTACTGCCGAGTGGATAAGAGTTTTACCTCTAAACAGACTATCAGAGTCTACACGCAATTGGACATCATAACGTGCAAAGAAACATGCCTCAATACAAAAAAAGGCAGGGAAATCCCTGCCCTCTTCTTAGTTGATTGATGTTGCCACAATCAATTCCAGAATTAGTTTTTCAAGAACTGTTCGTTACCAATCATACCCAATTTCGTAATACCGCGGCTTTGAGCTGACGCCATTACGCCAGCAACTGCTTTGTACGGTACCAAACGATTTGGTTGCAAATGAATTTCTGGTTGAGGATTTTTCGCTGCCGCAGCAACAAAACGGTCTTCCATTTGCGAACGATTTACAACTTCACCATTCCAACTGATTGTGCCATCAAAATCGACGTCAATTTTAATGACTTCTGGTGGTTCTGGTGGTGGTGCAGTTGGCGTGTTGTTTGGCATGTTCAAATTCACCGCGTGGTTCGCCACTGGCAAAGTCGTAATAAACATAATAATCAACACCAACATAACGTCAATCATTGGCGTCATGTTCATTTCCATCATTGGTTCCACATCACCGCCGGAACCCGAGCCTATATTCATACCCATGGCATTCCCCTATTAGTTCTTGGCTGGTGGTTCTAATACGAAACCAACTTTTTGAATACCTGCGCGTTGTACAGTCAGCATTGTTTTACCAATTGCTTCATAACGTGCATTTTGATCACCACGAATATGAACTTCAGGTTGTGGTACCTTAACCGATTCAACCTTCATTTTCTCGAAAAGTTCATCTTCTGATGCAACTGGTGTCCGAAATCCACGCCAAAATATGTCGCCGTCTTTATTGACGGTAATGATGATATTTTTAGCGTCAGGATTGTATGGATCGTTTTTCTCAGCTGGCAATTGAACCTTTGCCAACTGAAGCACTACTGGCGAAGTAATGATAAAAATGATCAACAAAACCAACATAATATCGACCAAAGGGGTCGTATTGATCGTGCTGTTCAGCTGCTCATCATCACCGTCGCCGCTACCGATTTGCATTGCCATAATAGTTTCTCTTTATCTCAAGTTCACATTGGTCTTGTGCAACTTCAATACTGGCACACAAGACCTCTATGAATTTTTTCGTAATAGCGATATTGGGTATTACGTAGATTATTTATTTGCAGATGCTTTGCTCATTGCGCCAGACAAAACTACCGCATGCAAATCAGCGCCAAACGCACGAACTTCTTCCATTGCAGCTTTGTTACGACGCAACAAGTAGTTGTAACCCAAAACAGCTGGGACCGCAACGAACAAACCGATCGCTGTCATGATCAAAGCAGAACCAACAGGACCCGCAACTTTGTCGATAGAAGAGTTACCAGATGTACCGATCGCGATCAACGCGTGGTAAATACCCATAACTGTACCGAACAAACCAATAAATGGTGCTGTAGAACCAACAGTCGCCAAGAATGTCAAGCCTTCACCCAAACGGCTCGATACTTTGTCAACAGAACGTTGAATAGACATTGTTACCCATGAATTCAAGTCGATTTGTTCTAACAACGCACCTTCGTGGTGCTGACTAGCGCTAATTGCAGAGTCAGCGATGAAACGATATGGGCTGCCTTCTTTCAAGCTAGACAAACCTGCGTTCACGTTTGCTGCCTTCCAGAACTTGCGAGCATCCTTCGCTTGACCGTTCAATTTAGTCAAGTCGATGATTTTTGTGACCAAGATGTACCAAGAACCGATGGACATCAAGACCATGATTACCAATGTTGCTTGGTCAACCAAAGTACCATTCTTGATCAAATTTGTGAGGCTGTACTGATCAACCGCTTCAGTTTTTGGTGCTTCAGCCGCTGGCACAGAAGCTTCTGGGGAAGGTGCTGCTGGAGCAGCCGCTTCAGCTGCTGGAGCTGACGCTGCTGGTGCAGATGCGTCTTGAGCGAATACGGATGCGGATGTCAAAGAGGCTGTCAATGCAAACAAGACTGCCGCCAAGAATGTGCTTACTTTAGCGCGGGTTTTCATGTAGATACTTCCTTTAAAAAAAATTTAATACTTACGTTGGTTGTGAGTAAAACGATACGTCTCTGACTCTTGTTACTTGTTGGCTTTGTTTTAATCAAGCTTCCAAACGTAATCAACACGAGTCGTGGTAGCTTGAGCCTTGCCATCCACTGTTCCAGGTTTATTTTTGCACGACCCGGACAACAATTGGGCACGCACAGCGTTGTCTAGCCCCCTGAATCCACTAGACTTCACGATAGTAACATCTGTCACATTACCATCAGCACCGACAGTAACGGACAAACCCGTCACACCAGTTTCTTCGTTGCGCAATGAAGCACGCGGATATTCTGGCTTACATCCAGATTGCTGGAAATCAATATGCGCAGGAACAACCACTGGTGCAGCTGGAGCTTTTGGAGCTTCAGCTACAACTGGCGCCGCTGTTTTTGCCATCGCATTTGTATCAGGTCTTACGTTAGACACTGTAGAAATTGCATTTGGCGATGGTGCTTGTTGCTGAACCTGCACCTCAGGTGGAGGAATAAAAGGTGGAGGTGGCACAGCCAATTTCGGCGGCGGTGGCGGCGGTGTATCTGGTGGTGGCGGTGGCGGTGGTGGCGCCTCTTTAACCACAGCTTCCATTGGCTTCGGGATAAATGGCAACACTTTGTGCGCCAAACCACTGACGAATGCCCAGCCAATAAATACGTGCAAAACAATAACCACACCCAAACCGGCAAACTTCCTACCCGGTTCTTGTTGGCGTCCTGAAAAATCCATACCTACTCCTCCAATACCACAACAATTTCAATTAGGTTCAAACATATAAAACACAGCTCTTGAAATTGGATGCCTGAATCGCATCTAAAGTTCAATATTGCCTCTTACTGCCAGCCACCTGACCTTGACCGGCACACTGTTTGCGCCCCCATACTCAAACAAACTGCTTGAACCTAAATTCGAACACACCTGAGTGAGTACAACTATTTGCTTACCAATCGTTTGTCGAACTTCCGACAGACCAACAAATTTGGCAAATACTTCACCAAATTCATAACACCCTTTCGGACATTAAGAAAATTGAAGCGGCCCGTTCTACTGAAAATGTTTAGAGTGTGTCGTCAAACATCTGCCAATAAAACATTGTTTTTTTTAAATCTTTACGAAAAACAGCGACTATTTTGACATAAACAAACGAGCTAATGGAAGTTGCTTTTATGCTGCCCTGCAGCATAAACTTTCATCCTTTGCAAACATTTGAATTTAGTCTTTTGTCGATATCACCACGAAAGATGAAATTGAAACAAAACTTTCAATTCGCGCCCTAGATACCAGTTGACACTCACCACCAGACGACTTACACCACCATCGTAAGCCAGTAGTGCAATTACGTGCTGTGTAGCAAGATGATTCTTGAAAGAACTAAGACAAATGTAGTTTTACATCGTGTTGCCTGACCGTCAAGAAGATAAATTGTTGCAGTGCTGCATTTTTCACACACTTTCAATTTTGAAGCGAATTTTCTTGACAACTTGCGAGTAATATATTTAGCCGAATTCAAACGTAAGCACCGAAAAGCCGCATACTATTTGCCCTAACTGGCGCGAACTACTACAATGCCGACCTGTCCGCTGCTTCCTCCGCATTTATAACAAGATTCTTGGAAGCTCGTCTAGAAACCGTAACCGCATTCCCTCTTCTCTGTCATTTCATAGCGCAGAACTTTTGGGATAAGGTTAGCACTTGGAGTTGATATGGCATTTTTGCAAGGCAAACGAATTCTCATCACCGGTCTGCTCTCTAACCGTTCGATCGCCTACGGCATCGCACAAGCATGCCGTCGTGAAGGCGCTGAACTAGCGTTCACATATGTTGGTGATCGTTTTAAAGATCGAATCACTGAGTTCGCCAAAGAGTTTGATAGTGAGCTCGTATTTGACTGCGATGTGAGTAGCGACGAACAAATTAACCAAGTCTTCGTGGACCTACAAAAGTCTTGGGATAAGCTCGACGGCGTGGTACACGCAATTGGTTTCGCTCCACGTGAGGCGATTGCAGGCGACTTCCTCGACGGTTTTTCACGCGAAGCATTCCGCATTGCACACGATATCTCGGCCTACAGTTTCCCAGCACTGGCGAAAGCTGCCTTGCCTATGATGAATGAAAATTCATCTCTTCTGACGCTGTCCTACCTCGGCGCGATTCGCGCAATTCCTTACTACAACACGATGGGATTAGCAAAAGCCTCACTCGAAGCGAGTGTTCGCTACTTAGCAGAGAACTTGGGCAAGAAAGGTATTCGTGTCAATGGAATCTCAGCTGGCCCAATCAAGACTCTCGCAGCAAGTGGTATTAAAGATTTCAGCACCTTACTCGGCTTCGTCGCCGAGCACGCACCATTGCGCCGTAATGTGACGATCGAAGAAGTTGGCAATACTGCGGCCTTCTTGTTGTCGCCACTTGCAAGTGGCATCACTGGTGAGATCACCTATGTTGACGGCGGCTTCTCCCATGTGATGGGATTGACACCTGACTAAACCTCTGACAAAAAAAGCGATCGCGAAAGCCGAGTGAGACATGTCTCCTCGGCTTTTTTATTGACGAGCACAGCCCTGCGCACGGCCATCTAACGCCTTAGATTCACAAGTTTCTGCTGCATGGAATCCAAAAATGCTGTATAGTCGCGTTTTTGCACTGCAATATAAGCAGTCGCAGAGTAAGTTTGTAGCACCGTAGCCCTTGTGGAACACTCGCTAAAAAGGCTTTGCCTTTGGCACGCTTTCACAATGTAAAGCCCTCCCGCCTTGTATGTCTGGCAGCACTCATAGACATCGTCCCGGCGCAAAGCTTTTGTGCCGAAATTTCATCGTATAGCTTTATTTTGCTTCGCGCTTTGCGTGAGGTTTTGCTTTTCTTTGTTCATTTCGTTTGCTTGGAGCTGCTTTTGACGCGGAGTTTTTTTGCTCTCCGCAAAACCATAACGAAAGAAATTAAATGAGTTTTGAAACACTAGGCCTTCACCCATCGATTCTGCGCGCTATTGCTGAGACAGGCTACACCACGCCGACAGCAGTACAACAACAAGCGATCCCTGCAGCGATTGAAGGCCGCGATTTGCTGGTTTCCTCACAAACTGGCTCCGGAAAAACGGCTGCGTTCATGCTGCCAGCACTCCACAAATTAGCAGCGGCAGCCGCCGCTGAAGGCACAGCAGCCCCATCGAACCGTACACCAAATCAAGAACGGCAAGCGGCGCGCGCCCGTGGCGAGCGTCCACGCTTCCAAGCAGCGAAACCAAAAATGTTGGTACTCACACCGACTCGCGAATTAGCTTTACAGGTCACAACCGCGACAGACAAATACAGTGCTTACTCACGTCGTCTCAAAGCTGTTTCGATTCTAGGTGGCATGCCATATCCAAAACAAATGCAATTGTTGTCGCGCAATCCAGAAATCTTGGTAGCGACACCAGGTCGTTTGATTGATCACATGGAATCAGGAAAAATCAATTTCTCTGAACTCCAGATTTTGGTTCTTGACGAAGCCGATCGCATGTTGGACATGGGTTTTATCGAAGACATCGAAAAAATCGTCGCAGCGACGCCTGAAACACGTCAAACCATGCTGTTCTCCGCCACTTTAGATGGCGTCGTTGGAAATATGGCGCGTCGTATTACGACTGAGCCATTGGTCATCCAGATCGCTAGTTCAGCCACCAAACACGAAAATATTCAACAACGCGTCCACTTCGTCGACGATTTGTCTCATAAGAACCGTTTGTTAGATCATCTATTGCGTGACCAGTCACTTGATCAAGCAGTCGTTTTCACTGCAACAAAACGTGATGCGGATACCATTGCAGATCGCCTCAATATTGCTGGTTTTGCAGCCGCGGCTTTGCATGGCGATATGCATCAAGGCGCACGTAACCGCACTCTCGATTCCTTGCGTCGCGGCCAAGTTCGCGTATTGGTCGCAACGGACGTTGCGGCACGTGGTATCGATGTGCCAGGTATCACCCATGTTTTCAACTATGACCTTCCAAAATTCCCAGAAGACTATGTGCACCGTATTGGCCGTACCGGTCGTGCTGGCCGCAAGGGTTTGGCAGTGTCTTTAGTAAATCACGCTGAAAGCATCAATGTTAAGCGCATCGAACGATTCACAAAACAGTTGATTCCTGTCGATGTCATCGAAGGTTTCGAACCTAAGAAAACAGCTGCTGCAGCTCGCACACCGACGCGCAAACCAAGTGGCTGGAAGCCAGGTGATAAGCGCAAGTCTGGCAATAACTTTGGCAAAGCAAAGACAAGTCAACGTAGCTTCGCAAAACCTGCAGGCGCGAGCCGCGGAGAAGGCGGTTCTGGCTTCGGTGGCAAATCACGCTTCAGCGATGCTGGCAGTAGTCGACGTAGTTTCGGTGATCGCTAATACCACCGGCTCTAAATAATCGCCAATAAGACGGTCGCTTACGCAATGTAAGCGACCGTTTTTTGTTTTTGCGGTCGAATGTATCGCCATATCTGCAGCCGGTTTGCACTTCTCGCTTGCACTCACCTATAATCGTCCAACACGATAGTGCATCAACATAACGTATCAATCTGGCTTTCGGCCACACTCGATCTAGATAACGAATTAAAAAAATGCAGACTGATTCCATTCGACTGACCTCTTTCTCTCATGGCGGCGGCTGCGGTTGTAAGATTGCGCCCGGTGTTTTGTCAGAAATTCTCAAAAAGACACAAGGCTTCGCGATCCCGCCAGAGCTGATGGTGGGAATCGAAACCTCGGATGATGCGGCTGTCTACCTGCTCAATGATGAGCAAGCCTTGATTGCGACTACCGATTTCTTCATGCCGATTGTCGATGATGCTTACGACTTCGGTCGCATCGCAGCAACCAATGCGATTTCAGATGTCTATGCCATGGGCGGTACGCCAATCATGGCTTTAGCCTTGGTTGGGATGCCGATCAATCAAATTCCACTGGATGTGATTGGGCAAATCTTGGAAGGTGGTGCCAGCGTCTGTCGCGATGCCGGCATTCCTATCGCCGGTGGACACAGTATCGATTCCGTCGAACCGATCTATGGACTCGTCGTTTTGGGGCTCGTTCATCCGAGTAAAGTAAAGCGCAATTGCTCGGCAAAAATCGGTGACCAAATTATCCTCGCCAAGCCACTTGGAGTGGGCATTCTGTCGGCAGCATTAAAAAAACAGAAGCTGGACCAACACGGCTATGCAGAAATGATTCGGCAGACCACCAAACTCAACAAACCAGGCATGGCACTCGCGAAGCTCGAAGGTGTTCATGCGGTCACTGATGTGACTGGATTTGGTTTGCTAGGTCACCTGTTAGAGATTTGTCGCGGCTCACAACTTGGTGCGAAGATTCGCGTTCGCGACGTTCCTTTACTGCCGATGGTGCGCGACCTCGCCGAACAAGGATGTATTACAGGCGCATCTGCGCGGAATTTTTCTTCATACGGCCATGAGGTCGACCTCAATCAATGCGATCCAATCACGCAAGCTCTGTTGTGCGATCCACAGACAGCTGGCGGCTTACTGGTTGCTTGCGCCAAAGAGAATGTAGAAGAAGTCTTAGCGATCTTTAAGAGTCAACAATTTGAAGACGCCATCGTGATTGGTGAAATGGTCGAAGGCCCGGCGCGCGTCAGTTTGGACTTTGCATGAGGTCTCAAGGAGCCACGACCTTTCGCCTGAAGATTGACAACAATACGATCTGAACAAAGTCGATATTACAGTTAGCGCAGATCAAACACATTATCCCGAAATAAAAGTGAGAGTAAGATGAATCAACTAGAACAATTGAAACAATTCACCACCGTCGTCGCTGATACGGGCGATTTCCAGGCGATGCAAGCCTACACGCCACAAGACGCTACTACGAACCCTTCTTTGATTTTAAAGGCTGTTCAAAAGGCCGAATATCAACCGTTGTTGGCACAAGCAGTCGCGGCACACAGAGACAAATCAACCGATGAAATTATCGATCAACTCTTAGTCAGTTTTGGCTTGAAGATTTTGGAGATTGTACCAGGCAGAGTTTCAACCGAAACCGATGCCCGTTTATCCTTCGATACGGAAGCGACGGTTGCCAAAGGCCGTCAGTTAATCGCCCTCTACGAAGCCGCTGGCATTCCACGTGATCGCGTTTTAATCAAAATCGCTTCGACATGGGAAGGTATTCGCGCTGCAGAAATTTTGGAAAAAGAAGGCATCCGTTGCAACATGACTTTACTTTTCTGCCTTGCGCAAGCTGCTGCATGCGCGGAAGCGGGAGCGCAACTGATTTCCCCGTTTGTAGGGCGCATTTACGACTGGTTCAAAAAGCAAACAGGACAAGAGATTTTTGGTGCCGACGACCCTGGAGTGCTGTCCGTAAAACGTATCTACAACTACTATCGCAAATTCGGCTACAAGACCGAAATCATGGGAGCAAGTTTCCGTAACACTTCTCAGATCTTAGAGTTGGCGGGTTGCGATTTGCTCACCATTAGTCCTGACTTACTACAAAAATTAGCAGACTCAGATAACCCTGTGAAAGCGAAACTCAATCCTGAAAGTGCCCTCGCCTCTGAACAAACACGTATTGCGGTCGACGAAAAAGCCTTCCGCTTCGCATTGAACGAAGATGCGATGGCGACAGAGAAACTTGCGGAAGGGATTCGCCTGTTCTGCGCAGACACCGTGAAACTCGAAACGATGATTGAATCCTTGCGTTAATTTATTTGATCTAAATCGCCACAAAAAGCCGCATGATCATTCATGCGGCTTTTCTTTCATTGACGGTAGGCCTGTCCAGTCATTGCGATCTAGGTTACACCTACATCGGTTAAATTATCGGTCCTGACCATCATCACAATTACTGCTACCCTCATCAGGTGCGAAGAGATTCGACACCACGATTGGCCAGCGCATCGGCACGTTCATTCCCAGGATCCCCAGCATGTCCTTTAACCCATATCCATTCAATCTGGTGTGTACGACAGGCTTCATCAAGTGCCTGCCACAAATCGACGTTCTTTACTGGTGTTTTACCAGCCGTCTTCCAACCTTTTGCTTTCCATCCCTCTAACCATTCGGTGATACCCTTGAGAACATATTGGCTATCAGTATGTAACTCGATTTCGCAAGGCCGTTTGAGTGCGCCTAAGGCTTGGATCACCGCCATTAATTCCATACGGTTATTGGTTGTTTCAGGTTCACCACCAAACAATTCTTTTTCATGTTTTCCGGCGATCAGCAATGCACCCCAGCCACCACTGCCAGGATTACCTTTGCACGCTCCATCGGTATAAATCTTAACTTTGCTCATGTTCTTTCAACTTATTTGCCGCAGGTACAGCATTCACTTGCCGGATTTTTTTCCGCTGCAAGGCAGGCCCGACTAAATGCATGCCACGTACGCGTTTGACCGCTTCGAACATATAGACAGCGCCAAAATAAGGCCACCAACGGCGCCCCAGTTTCTCGACCATCCCTGAACTATTCAACCACTGCTCATTGTTGACGGGCATCGCATAGCAGCCAAAGCTAGTCTGACTGACTTCCATACTCAGTAATTTCAACCAATCCTTTAATCGATGCGCGCTGATGAACTCACCCTCTTTAGGCAGGAAACTACGGCCAATCATTTGTCTCGCTCCCCACAAACTAGCGCGATTCAAGCCGCTAATAATGAGTCTCCCTTCTGGGATCAAAATACGATCGACCTCACGTAAAATTTGATGAGGTTCTTCTGCAAACTCAAGCACGTGCGGCAGTACCACGAGATCAATACTCTGCGCTTCAAAGGGTAGCTCTTTGAAGTCGTGTACCAACACAACTTGATTTCGAGACAGCACATTCGGTGCCGGCATGATGCTATCAGTTTGCCACTGATGCGGCATACGACTTGCCGCCAAAGCATGTATCTGCGGCAAACCAATTTGTAGCGCATGAAAACCAAAAATATCCACAGTCAAGCGATCGAACTGCGCTTGTTCCCAAGCGCGCACATAACTGCCAGCTGGCTGCTCCAACCAGCTGCCTAAGTCTATAATGGGCGCTTCTTCTGAATCTTTCAATTCCACTTTTCCTTCATTGCCCAAACACCATGTCAATGCCTCTCAGTATATTGGCTGTACCCGCTTTTGACGATAACTATCTTTGGATTGTACACAATGGTCGTCAGGCCATCGTGGTCGACCCTGGAAATGGTGAGGTCGTCGCCGCACGTTTGCAAGAGCTCCATTTGGATTTGGTCGCTATTTTGATCACCCATCATCACGCTGATCACATCGGTGGAGTGCCTTATCTTTTGCATCACTTTACCGTTCCGGTATATGGTCCCAATGACGATAGGATCAACAGCATCAGTCATAAAATCTCGTACAACGATGAAAGCGAAGTCACGCCTCGCATCAGAATTGATGTACTTGATTTAGATGTGGAAGTGCTATTTGTACCAGGGCATACAAAGACACACATCGCCTTCTACAGCGCCTCGCTCGCCTCCCTCTTCTGCGGTGATACTTTGTTCGCAGGTGGATGTGGCAGGCTCTTTGAAGGAAGCCCTGAACAGATGCTCAACTCATTGAAGAAATTAAGCCTACTTCCCGAGGATACTCGGGTGTATTGCGCTCATGAATATACGCTTTCTAATTTAAAATTCGCGCTTGCAGCAGATCCACACAATCAGGCCTTGCAGGATCGCTTTCGTTTAGTCGAACAACAACGAGCCAATCAGATCAGTACTGTCCCAAGCCTCATTGGAATCGAAAAACAAACGAATCCGTTCCTGCGATACGATGACACCAATCTACGAGAGAATTTATTGTCTCTCGGACGCATCGCGAGTAAGGCCGACGACGTCGCAGTGTTTGCCGCGCTACGGGAATGGAAAAACAATTTTCGTGCTTGAAATGAAAGTAGCTATTCGAGCCCCAGCAAAAGAAGAAACAAAAGAAAAACAAAAAAATAGACTACGACAAGACATCTAACGCATACGCCACCTTATGATTCAACACGAAGAAACATCACAACACACAAGCCTTGCTTTGTTCTGCAAAGTCGTCGATAACTATGGCGACATTGGGATCTGTTGGCGTCTCGCGCGGCAGCTACAGCGGGAGCATGGGATTCATGTGCAACTGTGGGTTGATGATTTGGCCAGCTTTCAACGCATTTGCCCTGGTCTTACTCTCGAGATCGACCGACAATTCAAGGCCGAAGTCGAGATCTGCTGGTGGAAAAATCAAGAACTCGAATTCACCCCGAGCGAGATTGCTGACATTGTGATCGAGTTTTTTGCTTGCGATATCCCACCTTCTTACATCACGGCCATGAGTCAATGCAGCGAGCGCCCCGTATGGTTTAATCTTGAAGGATTAACTGCCGAGGAATGGGTTGAAGGTTGCCATAGACTCCCTTCCTCCCATCCACGCCTGCCGCTCACCAAATACTTCTTTTTCCCAGGCTTCAACGAAAGGACCGGTGGATTGATGTTCGAGGCAGAACTTGAAAACCAACGCCTCGCCTTCCTTGCGAACTCAGAACTGAAGAATGATTTTCTTAAGAACCTCGGCCTAGATGAAGCTGACCTAAGTACCTTCAAAGTCTCTTTATTTTGCTACCCACATGCTCCTGTCGCATCTTTGCTCGATGCTTTGATCGCGACCGAGCGCCCCACTTTTCTATTGGTACCCGAAGGCGTCGCTAGTGCGACACTCAACAGCTTTTTTGGTCGCGAACTAAAGTCCGGAGAAACCGTATCACGCGGAAATCTCCGAGTGCGGATCTTCCCGTTTTTGGCGCAAGATGATTACGATAGGCTTTTATGGGCCTGTGACTTCAACTTCGTACGTGGAGAAGATTCGTTTGTACGAGCGCAGTGGGCACAAATTCCATTTGTCTGGCACATCTATCCCCAAGACGACAATTTGCATCACAAAAAACTACGCGCTTTCTTGAGTACTTACACCCCAATAAACGATGCCTTACGAGATCTGTCTTTTGCTTGGAACGAGGTCATGCAGGTCAGCGATTGGACTGCTTTGTGGACAAAAGTCACCGATCAACACTTACAAACTCAGCTTCAAACACAAGAATGGGCACGACAAAAGCGGAAAAACGGCGACCTCAGTGCAAATTTATTGAGATTCGCCAAGGAGATCAAACAAAAATCGGCTTGAATTGGGTTAAAATAGAGGGTTATTTTTTGACGTGTTTTAAAGTCTAATCAAACCTGAGCTTGCAGGACTGTATTTTTGTATAGGAAGCAGGCGGCAGATCATTTTTTAAGCAACCACCTTTTTTTATTTCTATACATTATGAAACCAGCAAAAGAAGTCCGCGTCGGCAATATCATTATGGTTGATGGCAAACCTTTCATCGTTCTACGTTCTGACGTCAACGGCTCTAGCCGCACTGGCTTCACTTACAAGTGGAAAATGAAAAACTTGTTGACGAATAGCCCATTGGAAAACGTATTCCGTGGCGACGACAAATTTGACGTTGTTGTTCTCGACAAAAAGCCAGTCACTTACTCTTACTTCGCAGATCCACTCTACGTTTTCATGGACGAAGAGTACAACCAGTACGAAATCGAAGAAGAAAACTTGGGCGATGCATTGCATTACCTCAAAGACGGTATGGAATGCGAAGCCGTTTTCTATGATGGCAAAGCGATTTCTGTTGAATTGCCAACAACGATCGCACGTCAAATCATTTACTCTGAACCAGCTGTTAAAGGCAACACTTCTGGTAACGTTTTGAAAGATGCGAAAATCGAAAACGCAATCGAAGCACATTGCCATATCGTTCAAGTTCCATTGTTCGTGAACCAAGACGACATCATTGAAATCGATACACGTACTAACGAATACAAGCGCGTTGTACGCAACTAATCTACGATTGGTTTAAATGTGCAAAAAGCCACTTCGTTGAAGTGGCTTTTTTATTGGCTAACGGTAAAAACCGAACACAGAAAGTATTAAAAACACAAATCTATTTTTCATTTCATTTCAGCAGAACACTTGAAATACAGAAACACATCTTCTATCCTAAAGTTTCGTTGAGTTGATCGAAAGGAAGTCCCATGGCCACCGCTCCGATAGGCAGCACCGATGCACGCGAGAATCTATTCGCAAAAAAAACCGAAAAACAAAACGAGGTGAAATCATTCATTCCCAAGCTGCGCGCTGAAGAAGACCAAGTAAAGCAAGCGCAACCAACGGTCGCACCACCACAAACACAAAAAGTGGAAGCAGCAAAACCAGTGGTGAACTCAAACGGGCAAGTGACTGGTACCTTGATCAATACCAGCGCCTAACGAATTCGTTGCAAGTTAATTCTAAGCTCTTGTGTTGCCGGCTCGTTGAGCCGGCTTTTTTTGTTGTAAGTGGCAGAAATTCGAAGTAACAATCTTCAACATTTATTGCCTTGCGGCAATAAATAAATTCACTTATCCTCTCTGTGAGTTCGCTTACTGACGGGGAATCAAAATGGCCATTTCTGCAACAGCACCATTGAGACCACAAGTCTTACCTCAGCCTATTCAGGAAACCAAATATCTTGCGCTCAAGCCGGCGATTAATGCCACGCCTTACGTTGAAGCCAAGCCTATGGCTTCTGCTCCCACTCCCGAAACCCAAGTTCCACCAAGTCGTCCGCTAGAAATATTGAATCTACGCGGAGAGGTGACTGGCACAAGAATCAATACAAGCGCATAGCAGCTCTCCTTTCAAAACAACGAAAAAAAACACCAGCCAATGCTGGTGTTCTTAATTTAGCGGGGCGATTGCGATGCTTGCAAATCGCCGCCTGTCCTCACTCGAATTACAACCAAACCGCGAAAGACAAGAGCAAGAGCAAAAGCATCCACAACAATAAGGAACGCCATACCAATCCCACTGCGCTTTGTAATGCGCGTGGTGTCGCCTCCATGCCTGGTTGACTTTCAATTTCCATGCTATCGACATCGACCGCACTAGCACCTGCGTTCAAAATCAATGCTTTATTCTCTGGCTCGCCAAGACGAACGCCAATTGCCCCACCACCTGAAGACAAAATAATGCCGATCAACTCATCGTTCCAACGATTCGCGTAATTACGCCAAGAATAAATGGCATCTTCAAAGTTACCCACCACGGCAAACGCGACGGCTGTCAAACGTGCGGGAATCCAATCGATCCAATAAAAAATAGATTGAGCGAACTTACCAAATTCCTCTTCTTGCATACGCTCGGACTCGGCCCACTCACGCGAGAGGAACTCCGCCATGCGATACATCACCGCACAAGCGGGACCAACCGGCATCAAGAACCAAAAGAAAACACCAAATACATTACGATGTGATGCAATCAAAGAACGTTCTACTGCGCCGCGGGCGACATCCGTCATATCGTAACTGGAACAATCTTTGTTAATCCATTCACCAAGGTGTCGACGTGCCGCTTCTTCATCGCCGGCACTGAGTGCCGCTTGAATCGAGGTGAAGTAATGACTGTAGCGCCGAAAACCCAAGGTCAAATACACGATCACAACGTTCCAAACAAACGCCGCGAATGGGCTAAAACGCAAGCACAACCAGTACACCAAAGCCGTCGGCAAAGTCAGTGCACCAACTACAATAAACCAAGCCATACGCCCGTGATGCGCCTTCCCCGCATTGCACCAAGTTTCAACTTTAATGGCAAAGTGTTGAACTTGCGTGTAGACGGGATTATCAACTCGTAGCGGCTTGAGCTGTTCGATCAGTAGAGCAAAAAGAATGGAGAGAAAGGTCATAGCGAAATCAGTCTTCCCGATATGAATCTAGGAAACAAGTTGGCGAGGCAATAGCAAGCAAGCTTGCCCGACCGTCAAAGCCTAGAGTGTAAACTGATTTGCTATGTTTATGAAGCAATAGGACATTAATCCGCCGCACTAACACGCAAAAAATGAAATAAATTGCGCAGCATGCCAGCCGTCGCTCCCCAAATGAAGTAGTCCTCATAGGGCATGGCATAAAATTGACGCTTAGTACCGGGCTCCGCACCGAATGAAGGAGGCAATTCAACTTCGCGGCGCTGATGATTGGCTGGGTTCATTAGAAAGTTCAAGGGCACTTCAAAGATCGCCGCAACCTCAAACGGATCTGAGCGCAAACTTATAGGTGGCCGCACTAAACCAACGATGGGCGTTACGGAAAATCCGGTACCAGTGCGATACTCAGGGAGCTCACCCAAGATTTCGACTTGATTTGCGCTCAAACCTATCTCTTCTTCTGCCTCACGTAAGGCAGTATGCAAAAAAGACTGATCCTTCTGATCCACGCGTCCACCAGGAAAACTAATTTGCCCAGCATGATGATGTAAATGAGCAGCTCTTTGCGTCAGCAAAACTTGCAAACCATGTTCACGAACAACAATCGGTATTAGCACTGCGGCAGGCCGAAAAATTCCCGAGCGATTCATACTAAACTCAAAGTTGAGTTCAGGCCGCCATTCAATCGATTGTTGAAAACGCGCACGAAGTTTTGCCGCCGTCAGATCGGTGTTCTCAATTGCGACTTCGTCAGCAATCGAATGTATCGGCATCATCGTAGGATCAAAACTACTCATAACAAGCTATCGCAATGCATAAATTAAGTACTTGCAGAAAGTAAAGACAGTAGCGAAACTTCTGGACGAATCGAGCACGAATCACTCAAATAAACGCCCACAATTCCACATCCATCTCACTCACCTGCCAACTGCAACCTGCAGTGTGCAAAATAAAAAGGGACGCCGCAGCATCCCTTTTTATCGTGTCTCACAACAACAGAATTACTCTGCAGCTGCTTTACGGGTTGGCAACTTCTCTTTAATACGAGCAGATTTACCAGAACGATCGCGCAAGTAGTACAACTTAGCACGACGTACGTCACCGCGACGTTTTACTTCGATCGAAGCGATCAATGGAGAATACAACTGGAATGTACGCTCAACGCCTTCACCAGAGGAGATCTTACGAACGATGAAGTTCGAATTCAAACCACGGTTACGACGGGAGATAACGACGCCTTCGTACGCCTGAGCACGCTTACGTGTGCCTTCAACAACGTTAACGTTAACAACCACTGTATCGCCTGGCGCGAAGTCAGGGATATTCTTAGCTAAACGAGCAATTTCTTCTTGCTCTAATTTTTGGATCAAATCCATTTTAAACACTCCTGTAACCATCTTGCTGACGCCTTTACTTCTTGCTCAGTAGAGGATGGGGTTAAACACGTAAAGTCAAAACGACTTCACTCTTGCATCAACTTCCCATCGAAGCCGATGTTTCGTATGACGATTCCACTCCAAGGAGTCAAATCCTGCTACGAATCCTTTTGCTCTGCGAAAGTTGCTATGAACTTTTCGTCAGACTTACTCAACAAGCCTTGCTGCCTGGCTTGTCCGATTAGTTCTGGGCGTTTGCGCCAACTCGCCATTAGCGATTGTTGACGACGCCATTTTTCAATTTCGGCGTGATTCCCGCCGAGTAGCACGGCTGGCACGCTCTGCCCTTCAAAACTCTCAGGTCGCGTGTAATGTGGACAATCCAAAAGGCCATTCACAAAACTATCTTCGACTGCCGATGCATGATCATGCAAGACACCGGGCAACTGTCGAATCACAGCATCCATCAATGCCATTGCCGGCAATTCACCACCTGACAAAACAAAGTCGCCTAGACTGATTTCTTCATCAACTTCAGCATCAAGCAAACGTTGATCGACGGCTTCATACCGACCACACAACAAGACCACGCCATCTAACTGCGACAATTCCATCACTTTCGGATGCTGCAAAGCTTGTCCTTGTGGTGAAAGATAAATCACTTTAGGGCGCGGCAATCCAGCATCGAGCTGAGCTTGCCTTGCTGAGCGAATCGCCGCTTGCAAAGGTCCCGGCATCATCACCATTCCGGGTCCGCCGCCGTAGGGTCTGTCGTCTACTGTCCGGTGCCGATCAGTCGTGAAATCACGTGGATTCCAAAACCGCACTGCGCATTTATCTTGCTCAAAAGCGCGTCGTGTCACACCAGATTCGGTAATCGCCGCAAACATTTCAGGGAACAAGCTGATCACATCAAACTGCATGCTACCTTACCTCGCGCTGTGCGCTTACTTAACGATTTGCTTCACTTCTACGATTTGATCGATGCCTTGGGGCTTCGATCTTTGCAGACACTTAGAAGTCGCTGCCCCAATCAACCACGATACGTTTCGCTTGCTGATCCACTTCTTTGACGAAGTGATCGACAAACGGAATCAGACGTTCGTGCTTGATCAGATCGTCTTCTGCAATATCAGCCGCAGCGACACGCAGAATCGATTGCGCTCCGTTATCCATCATACCGCGCACCACACCGAGCTGTTCGCCTTGCAAGTTCTCAACCAACAAGCCCAACAAATCGACCCAGTAAAACTCACCTTCTGGCAATACTGGGAATAATGCGCGCGAAATCTTGACAACAGAGCCCTTCAAGGCTTCTGCCGCTGTGCGATCAGGCACATCAGACAGACGCGCTACAACGTCTTCGCCATGAATCTTGGAACTGAGGCGCTTTACTTCTCGCATCCCCTTGCCTGCTCCGGCTGGCAATTCCAACCAGTACAAAGGCGCATCGAGCAACGCGTCAGCATTCATCGAATACGGGCGAATTTTCACCCACCCTTGAAGACCAAATGCTCCTGAGACATGGCCAACTAAGACCAAATCTTCAGGAGCAGAATGTAGTTCAGCCACGCTTATTTAGAACAACAATTAAAACAACAATTCTGAATCAGAGATTCAGAGAATTACGCTGCTTTGTTAGCGACTGCAACCAAACGAGCAACTGCTGGCGACAATTGTGCGCCTACGCCTTGCCAGTAAGCCAAACGATCTGCAGCGATGCGAACTTCTTCAGCATTGCCAGAAGCGATTGGGTTGTAGAAACCGATACGCTCAATGAAACGACCATCGCGACGATTGCGGGAGTCAGTTGCAACGATATTGTAGAAAGGGCGCTTCTTAGCACCACCGCGAGATAAACGAATAACGACCATAATATTTCCAAAAAATTGTCAAAGGACGGAAAAAGCCGCAAATTATAACGTGCAAAGCGAGTTTTTTGCAAGGTTTTTAGGCGGCAAATACGAAGAAGACTGCGAGAAAGGCCGATATTTTAGCCGAAAATGCGAGGGTTTTAAACAGCGCTGCGAGCGCAAGCATGTTGCCAGAGAAGAGGGTTTCAATGCAAAGCATCAAAGAAGTTAGTCATTATTCAACGATGCTCGACAATTCCCCAAAAGATGTGACTTATTGATTGTGCGGCAAAGCGAATACCCATCGGCCCTCGTTTGAAACTCATCGCGTAGAAAGCTAATGCACGCACAAAAGCATTCCGCTCCGCCCTAGCTAAATCCGTTAAAATTCAGACTACCTAAATATCTGCGCGCCACCTCAAATTGTGGAGTAAGTCGCGACTTCACATTCGCATTTTTATCTGATTAGCAAAATGACTCAAGCACACAAAAACAAAACACTCACTGCATTTTTAAGCCTCAGTCTTGGCAGTCTCGGCGCCCATCGCTTTTATCTTTATGGCAAAAATGATGCAATCGCGTGGCTACACTTCAGCACCCTTCCACTTTCGTTGTTGCTTTCAAAGCTGTATTTCAATCTCAATGAATTCATCACCTTCGGACCGTGGCTATTATCTTTACTCGTTGCTCTCTTGATGACCTTGATTTTGGGTCTCAAATCCGACGAAAAATGGGACACAGAATTTAATCCGAACTCCGGTCAGAAAAGTGATTCCAGTTGGTTGTTGGCGGTGATCTTGGTTTTTGATTTAGGCGCTGGTGCAATTGCACTTATCGGCATGATGGCGCGGGCCTTTGATCTGCTTTATACAGGCGGAGCTTACGGTTAATCCATAGACGATGATGAACCACTATCCGCGCCTATTTCTTGCTGTCGCACCGATCACCCTACTCGCTTGCCTATGCGGCATCATGGCTCTGTTCATCATCGGAAGTATTGTACTCACGTTTCAACAAGGCTTTTCTTTTGAAGCGATAACGCAGTCACTATCGTTCGCTGGCCTTGTTGGCATGGTAGCTTTTTTTATTGGCGTTATTCCGGCGCTCCTTTTCGGAAGTGCAGCCTACGCATTTCTGCTCAACAAAAACGCCAACAACTACCTGACGACGTCAATCGTGGGAACTCTGCCAGCAGTAATTCTTGCGCCATTCTCCATCGAGCTGGGCATTTTGTTCTTGATATTTAGCATTCCAATTTCTCTAAGCCTGCATTTTCTTGCACTAAGATCTAAGCGCATTCAGGAGGCTAGAGGTAGTACGATCGCATGACCAACCGCAATGGAAATACTTCTATCGATTTGGCACACCTGTAATCTAGCCATTCCCAACTCAAGAATAGCTTGCTCTTCACTCGCACAGTTTACAAAAGCAATCTATTGATTCGATAAAAAAGCCCGAATCGCTTCGGGCTTTTTCACTCAATCAGGAGTCATCGAGGTGATTAGAACTGCTCAATCGACAATGCCATCACGCCCGCACTACCTTCAACGATAGAACTACGCAAACCAAACGCAGTCGTCAAGATGTGATCGGCAAAGAAGCGCGCAGTCGCGATCTTCGCTTGGTTGAACGAAGTATCACCTTTGCCAGCTGCATTTTGCTGATGCGCAATCAAACCAGCGCGACCGAGTTGCCATGCGCCGAGCACCACGCCTGCCAATTTCAAGTATGGCACGCTACCGGAGAACACTGCTTTAATATCGGCTTTGAAGTTGGCCACGACGAAATTAACAACCTCTTCCATCGCATCAGCACCCAACGCCAATTGCTTCGCAATCGCTTGCAAATCAGCATTGTCCGAAGCCGCCAATTCGGCTTGAGTCGCACGAGCTTGAGCGATGAATTGTTTCGCTACCGCGCCCGCATCACGTGCTGTCTTACGACCGACCAAATCATTCGCTTGAATCGCCGTTGTACCTTCATAAATCGTCAAGATTTGCGCATCGCGATAGTATTGTGCCGCACCAGTTTCTTCTATAAAGCCCATACCGCCGTGTACTTGCACACCAGTGGAAGTGACGTTCAAAGACATTTCAGTTGACCAGCCTTTAACGATTGGCACCAGATATTCGTAAGCCGCTTGATTCTGTTTGCGCACACCTTCATCGCTTGCGTGGTGGGCTTTGTCGCTCATCGCAGCAGCTACGTAAGCCAGGGCACGTGCGCCTTCGATTTGCGCGCGCATAGACATCAACATACGACGTACATCGGGATGATGGATAATCGCAACGGGACCAGCAGATCCCGCTAAATCGCGTGATTGCACACGATCCTTTGCGTACTGCACAGCTTTTTGGTATGCGCGTTCAGCCACTGCCACACCTTGCATGCCAACGCCGAAACGAGCCGCGTTCATCATGATGAACATATATTCCAAACCGCGATTTTCTTCGCCAACCAAAGTACCGATGGCGCCGCCGTTATCACCAAATTGCAGCACGCAAGTTGGGCTCGCTTTGATACCGAGTTTGTGTTCGATCGATACACAGTGGGCATCGTTACGTGCACCTAAACTGCCATCAGCATTGACCAAGAATTTTGGCACGATGAAGAGTGAAATTCCTTTCACGCCTTCTGGTGCATTTGGGGTGCGCGCCAAGACCAAGTGCACGATATTTTCTGCCATATCGTGTTCGCCGTAGGTAATAAAAATCTTGGTGCCGAAAATCTTGTAAGTGCCATCATCTTGCGGCACTGCACGGGTGCGCACCATCGCCAAATCAGAACCGGCTTGTGGCTCAGTCAAATTCATGGTTCCCGTCCACTTACCCGAGACGAGGTTTTCCAAATATGTCGCTTTGTCCGCATCACTACCAGCTGTCAACAGCGCTTCGATCGCACCGTCCGTCAACAAAGGGCACAAAGCAAACGAGAGGTTCGCAGCATGCAACATTTCCATGCAAGGTGTCGCCACCAATTTTGGCAAGCCTTGACCGCCGAATTCCGCCGGATGCTGTACACCTTGCCAGCCAGAATCAGCAAAAGTTTTAAACGCTTCTTTAAAGCCTTTGGTCGTAAATACTTGACCATCTTTCCAGTAGCTAGGTTCTTGATCGCCAGCCCAGTTCAATGGTGCAATCACTTCGCTCGTGAACTTTGCGTTCTCTTCCAGCACAGCCTCTACCGTTTCAGGTGTGGCATCTTCACAGCCAGGCAAAGCATTCACTTCATTCAGACCAGCCAATTCATTCATGACGAATAGCATGTCTTTAATAGGCGCTACGTAACTCATACAATCTCCGAATATTTAGATCAGTTTGTTCGCGCAGAGATACAAAAAAAGCGCAGAGAACTGCGATGTATTCTCTGCGCCTTTTGCGCTACTGCGGTTCACGTTTTTTACGTTTTTCACGTTAAGGCATTACCGCACTTCTACAAATTGCGTGGAATCAGATTAACCCAATTCAGTAACCAATTGCGGCACGATTTCGAACAAGTCGCCAACGATGCCGTAGTCTGCAACGGAGAAAATTGGTGCTTCTGGATCTTTGTTGATCGCCACGATCGTTTTGGAATCTTTCATACCAGCCAAATGCTGGATCGCGCCAGAGATACCGACTGCGATGTACAAGCTTGGTGCCACGATCTTACCTGTTTGACCAACTTGCCAATCGTTAGGTACATAGCCAGCGTCGACCGCTGCGCGAGATGCGCCCATTGCCGCGCCCAATTTGTCTGCCAATGGTTCCAATACTTTGAACGCTTCGGCAGAACCCATACCACGACCACCAGAAACGATCACTTTTGCAGCCGTCAATTCTGGACGATCCGATTTCGCCACTTCGCGTGATACGAAAGCAGACTTGCCGCTATCAGCCACTGCGGCAACTGTTTCAACCGCTGCAGAACCACCTGTTGCCGCTGCATCAAAACCTGTTGTACGAACCGTGATCACTTTGATCGCGTCGCTCGATTGCACTGTCGCGATCGCATTACCTGCGTAAATTGGACGTTCGAATGTGTCAGCAGATTCAACTTTTGTGATTTCAGAAATCTGTGCAACGTCGAGTTTTGCAGCGACGCGTGGCAAAATGTTTTTACCATAAGCCGTTGCTGGAGCCAAAATGTGGCTGTAGCCAGAGGCAATGGTCAACACTTGTTCGGCAACATTTTCAGCTAAGCCTTCTGCAAAATGTGCAGCATCAGCGTGCAATACTTTGCTAACGCCAGCGATCTGTGCCGCCGCTTGCGCTGCTGCGCCTGCGTTGTGACCAGCAACTAAAACGTGTACGTCACCACCGCATTTCACAGCAGCAGTAACAGTATTCAATGTGCTTCCCTTCAAAGAAGCGTTATCGTGTTCAGCGATGACGAGAGTAGTCATGATGTTTTCCACTTTATTTGAAATGAGATGCGCTCTTCTTACGCAACTCAAAAAATAGTTATCAAAAAACCGCGCTCAGAATGTTTTGCACTTGAACCGAGCTTGGTCATCAAAAGTTCGGCAATTAGCCAATCACTTTCGCTTCAGTTTTCAATTTGCTGACCAAAGTCGCGACGTCAGGAACGATCACACCAGCAGAACGTTTCGCTGGCTCAGCGACTTTCAAAGTCTTGATACGTGAAGTCACATCAACACCGAGGTCGGCTGGTTTCACGTTATCGAGCGGTTTCTTCTTCGCTTTCATGATGTTTGGCAAAGTCACATAGCGTGGTTCGTTCAAACGCAAATCCGTTGTCACGATCGCTGGCAATGTCAGACTCAAAGTTTCCAAACCACCGTCCACTTCGCGAGTGACAGTTGCTTTGCCGTCAGCCACGACCACTTTAGAAGCAAAGGTTGCTTGTGGCCAGCCCAATAAGGCCGCCAACATTTGACCTGTTTGGTTGCAATCATCATCGATCGCTTGTTTACCCAAGATGATCAACTGAGGTTGTTCTTTATCAGCCAAGGCTTTGAGCAATTTGGCGACTGCCAAGGGTTGCAATTCTTCGTCAGTTTCAACCAGAATGCCGCGATCTGCGCCGATGGCCATTGCAGTACGCAAAGTTTCTTGGCATTGAGCGACACCGCAGGAAACCGCAACGACCTCGGTGACCGCGCCCGCTTCTTTCAAACGAGTCGCTTCTTCCACGGCGATTTCGTCGAAAGGATTCATCGACATTTTCACGTTGGCGATATCCACGCCAGAACCATCGGACTTCACGCGAACTTTCACGTTGTAGTCAACCACGCGCTTAACTGGTACTAAGACTTTCATAGGTTTGCCTTTACTATGGTGTACTGATAAGAGAAAAAATAAAACAAAATCCTGCTGGCGCTTACGAAATTACTGGGCAAATGCTGATTTGAACAAAGATTGCCCAGCGCAAATTGACGTAAACGTAAAGTAGTTGATTATAGATGTTAACAGGAAACGAGTCGCGTGTTTTAGAACGTTCGTTCTTTTTTCTAAAAACCGATGAAATCCTCTATGAAAACGACCCGCTTTGATAAAAAAAAACCACAAAAATATTTGTGGTTTTTCAATATTATTCTGCAATTAACACTTCCCTGCTCTCTTGAGTGTCGATTTCTCAGACATCTAAGACTGCACAAGCAGTCGCCAGAAATTACTTACGCTTCAAGAAATATTCAAACTCATTACTTGCTTCCAAATGCGAAAGCAGCTCATTACCAGTTTGCTTAGAGAACGCTTTGAAATCACGAACCGAGCCAGGATCTGTGGCGATCACTCGTAACACTTCGCCTGTAATCATTTCGGCTAATGCTTTTTTCGCTTTGAGGATAGGCAGTGGGCAGCTGAGGCCACGTGCATCCACTTCTCGATTGAATTGCATGATTTTCCTTGGGGAAGAAAAGTTCAGTATAGCTTTTTAGACCAACGCCGAGTTCAAATTTTTTTGAGCTATCCAGTGCTGAATCTTTATGCAGGAAATTCTACCGCAAATTGTCCAAACTTGTGCAACGCAACAAGCAAAAAACTGGTCAAATCGACTGCCATGCACTCTTTTGAGGCCGTTTATGCAACATTCAAGTGCGAAAAACTTCCGTGCTGCAACAAGGCACTGTATTTCAGGCAATTTTATAAAAATCAGAGAAAACGATAATGCAAAAAAAAAAGACCCAAAACTGTTTTGGGTCTTTCTTCTTTTTTCTTCTCGTTTCAGACGTCGGTGAGAGAACTGTGCTTACTTGAGCTTCGCACCAACCCATTCAGCTACGCTTGCCAACGCCGCTGGCAATGCTTCTGGATTCGTGCCGCCAGCCTGCGCCATATCAGGGCGGCCACCGCCTTTACCACCAACTTGCTGGGCGACGAAGTTCACCAATTCACCGGCTTTCACTTTCGCTACCGCATCGGGAGAAACGCCAGCTGCCAAACTAACTTTGCCATCAATCACCGACGCCAATACCACCACGGCTGATTTCAATTGATCGCGCAAATTGATCACAGAGTCACGCAACGCAGTACCGTCAGCACCTTCCAAACTGGCTGCCAACAATTTCACACCGCCCATGTCGATCGCTTGCGACACCAAAGCGCCCGCTTGATTCGCGGCCAGCTTCGATTTCAAAGCAGCGACTTCCTTCTCCAATGCTTTCATTTGGTCTTGCCATTGCACCAAGCGATTGCCGATTTCTTCAGGCTGTGTTTTCAACACAGCAGCAGCTTGGCTAATGCGGCTATTCATGTCTTGAACAAGATTGAATGCGACTTCACCCGTGACCGCTTCGACACGACGAATCCCCGCCGCGATACCGCCTTCAGCAACGATTTTGAACAAGCCGATATCACCCGTGCGATGAACGTGCACACCGCCACACAATTCGCGAGAAGTACCGATGTCGAGAACACGTACTTCGTCACCGTATTTTTCACCGAACAAAGCCATCGCACCATGCTTCACCGCATCGTCGAAGGACATCAATTGCGCTTGTGTCGCCACGTTCGCCAAAATCTCGCGGTTCACGATGGTTTCCACTTGGCGAATTTCTTCAGCTGTCATTGGTGCATTGTGACTAAAGTCAAAGCGCGTTTTTTCAGCGTCGACCAAAGAACCTTTTTGTGCAACGTGGGCACCCAACACTTCACGCAAAGCTTTGTGCATCAAGTGCGTTGCGGAGTGATTACGAATTGTATGAGTACGCAATACTTGGTTGACTTGCGCACTGACTGCATCGCCAACAGCCAAACTACCTGTGCTTAAGCTACCGTGGTGGCCGAATACATCAGCTTGAATTTTCTGTGTATCAGCAACCTCGAAACTAACACCATGTGCTGTTTGCAACACGCCGGCATCGCCACATTGACCGCCAGATTCTGCATAGAATGGTGTCACGTCCAAAACCACGATCGCCGCTTGGCCCGCTTCAATTTTTTGTACCGCTGCACCATCAACATACAAAGCAATCACTTTACTGTCATAGCTCAATTGCTCGTAACCGACAAACTTCGATTTCGCACCGTTGTACTCAATCGCTGTGTTCATTTTGAACTTGCCAGCCGCGCGAGCCATTTGCTTTTGGTTTGCCATCGCTGCGTCGAAACCTGCTTCATCGAGCACCACGCCGCGTTCGCGGCAGATGTCGGCAGTCAAATCCAATGGGAAACCGTAGGTATCATATAAAGTGAAAGCTGTGGTGCCGTCGAGGTTTTTGCTGTCTTTCGCCAACGCCGCTTCCAAGATCTTCATGCCGTGTTCCAGCGTTTCGCCGAAGCGCTCTTCCTCTTGCTTGATGACCTGCGCAACACGTTCGCCGGCTTCTGCCAATTCAGGATAAGCCACGCCCATTTCTTTGACCAAATCAGCAACCAATTTGTAGAAGAATGGCTTGGTTTGACCGAGCTTGTGTCCGTGACGCAAAGCGCGACGGGTAATACGACGCAACACATAGCCACGTCCTTCGTTACCCGGAATGATGCCGTCAACGATCAAGAAACCTGCGCAGCGGATATGATCGGCGATCACTTTCAAAGAGTTATTGTTCAAATCAGCGCAACCGGTTTCGCGTGCTGCTGCTTTGATCAAGTTTTGGAAAGTATCGATCTCGTAGTTGGAATGCACGTGTTGCAATACCGCTGCGATACGCTCCAAGCCCATACCGGTATCAACGCATGGTTTTGGTAGCGGATGCAAAACGCCTTGTTCGTCTTTGTTGAACTGCATGAAAACGAGGTTCCACACTTCGATAAAACGATCACCATTTTCATCAGGAGAACCTGGAGGACCACCCCAGATTTCTGGACCGTGGTCATAGAAAATTTCACTGCAAGGGCCGCAAGGACCGGTGTCCGCCATCTGCCAGAAGTTGTCGGATGCGTAGCGCGCACCTTTGTTGTCGCCGATACGAATGATACGTTCAACTGGCACACCGACTTCATTCTTCCAAATATCGTAAGCTTCGTCGTCTTCTTGATAGACCGTGACGGTCAATTTATCTTTGGGCAAACCATAGACGCTGGTCAACAATTCCCACGCGTAGTGAATCGCGTCACGTTTGAAATAGTCACCAAACGAGAAATTACCGAGCATTTCGAAGAATGTATGGTGACGTGCGGTATAGCCTACGTTTTCCAAATCATTGTGCTTACCGCCAGCACGCACGCTGCGTTGCGCGGTGGTAGCACGACTGTAATTGCGTTTATCTTGCCCTAGGAATACATCTTTAAATTGCACCATACCGGAGTTGGTGAACAACAAAGTAGGATCGTTGCCCGGCACCAAGCTGGAGGAACGAACAATGGTATGGCCTTTCGACTCAAAGAATTTTAGGAATTTTTCGCGAATTTCTGACGAGTTCATAGGAATTTTCGATGTAAATGAGGCAATTTGCCGTGCAAAAGTAAAGATAACCCTTGATTATACGTGAAAGCCCTGTCTTTTTAGCATAGACGACAAAAAACCCACCGAGAAGTCGTACTAAGCTGACTACTCGATGGGTTTTAAATGGAACAATCAAATTATTGCACTACATCTTTCTGCAATTTTGGCACTATCAATTGGAGCTACGTGCATTATGTTTCTTGCGATAGATTTTTGCGCTAGTTCGCTCTTGCGCAGCATGCAATTTTGCCCGCTCTGCTTTCGTGACCACACCATCAGCCTTTGCAGCCTGTTCACGCGCCTCGATCTTGGCTTCTTGTCGATCCAACTTTGCAGCCTCTGTCGCAGTTAAGCTGCCATTCGCAACGCCATTATTGATACGCTGCTCTTGTGTCTCTTGACGCTTATCAATCTTCGGTGTCGCAGTCTGAGCGAGAGCAGACAAAGACATGACAGAAACAGCAGAAGCAAGCAAGGCTGCGATAATTTTGGAAGCTTTCATTTCATTTCTCCTTCAGAACTTACGTGATGGTTGGGTTTCTTGGTTTGTGAACACAGTGTCGCGTTCATGAGTCGATAACGCGCATTCTACGGGACATGCTGACCAAAAATCTGTAAGCAAGGTAAGCATTTGTAACGGGATTGAGTAATGAAACCCTGGCGCTTCACGCTAAGTCTGGTGGGATTAGGTCGAGTCGATCAGTACAAAAACCGTCAACGCCCCACGACAGTATCTCCCGCGCTCGTTCGATTTCATTCACCGTATAGCAAAACAAGCCATAACCGGCCGCCTTGATTTCCTTCGCCCAAGTGGTCGTCAAATATTTATGATTTGTATGGAGCGCTCTGGCTTCGAGTTTTTCCAACGAGCTCAACCAATTGCATTCATATTCATCGAGTAAATAACCACGTGCTATTTCGGGTGCGCTCTGTTTAGCACACGTCAAGGCGGTAAAAGAAAAAGAGGAGAATAATGGCGATCGAACGACAGGAGAAGATAAGGTGGCCGATGTTTGAGGTTCATTCTGCAATTCCTTGAGCATTCGCGCCGTTGCTTGAGCGACGACATGTCCCGTTTCCTCCTCATGCCCGGGAACTGGTTTAATCTCAACGTTCATCCATATTCCGTGTTGGTAGCAATAACGGAATATGGATTCGTAGTCAGGAACTTTCACATTTGAAAAACGTGGATCAAACCAAGAACCGGCATCCATCATCAGCAACTGCGCCGCAGTGGAATCAGCCACATTGCCCTTTCCTGCAACAGTTCTGCCAAACTCGGGATCATGCATTAGCACAGGAACACCATCCTTTGATAACATCACGTCGAACTCAACGCCGCGAAAGCCATATTGGAGACCACATTGCATGGCTAAGAGTGTATTTTCTGGCGCAAGTTTTCCGCCGCCTCGGTGCGCTACGATTCTAGGATAAGGCCACATTATTCGACACTCACTATATTTGATTTTTTAAAGATACAAGCCGCTGATACATCGAGGTCTTACAATCCACGTTCACTATCAGTCAGCGTCCCCACCAAGATAATTACAAGAGCATATATGCAGAACACAAGCCACGACAAGCAAGAAAAGTCTACATCACAAAAAACAGCCCTTGGGCACATTCGTGTCCTCGATTTAACGCGCGTCTTGGCAGGTCCATGGTGTGCACAAAATCTCGCGGACCTTGGTGCAGAGGTGATTAAAGTCGAACGCCCTGGTGCTGGCGACGATACCAGAAGTTGGGGCCCTCCATATTTAAAAGATCAAGATGGGGCAGATACCAGTGAAGCAGCATATTACCTTGCAGCCAATCGAGGAAAGAAAGCGATTGCAGTCGACATTTCCACCAGCGAAGGTCAACACATTATTCGAGAATTAGCAAAGAAATCCGATGTGGTTTTAGAAAACTACAAAGTTGGCCAACTCAAGAAATATGGTTTGGACTATGAATCACTAAAGCAGTTGAAACCCGACTTGGTGTATTGCTCCATCACTGGATTTGGACAAAATGGACCCTACGCACATCGCGCCGGCTACGATTTTATTGTGCAAGGCATGGGTGGTTTCATGTCCCTTACTGGTGAACGTGATGACCTACCCGGTGGCGGCCCGCAAAAAGCTGGTGTCGCCATTGCCGACTTAATGACCGGCATGTATGCCACCATTGGCGTAATGGCAGCGCTCACGCATCGGGACCGTACTGGCGAAGGGCAATACATCGACATGGCTTTACTCGATGTTCAAGTGGCCATGCTCGCCAACATGAATATGAACTACCTCACGAGTGGCAAGCCCCCTAAGCGTTGGGGCAATGCACATCAAAACATCGTGCCATACCAAACCTTTGCGACGTCCGATGGACACATTATTGTGGCTGCCGGTAACGATGGCCAATATCGGAAATTCGTGCAAGTGGGTGGCCGCCCTGAACTGGCAGACGATCCGCGTTTCATCAGCAACCCTTTGCGTGTCCAACACCGCGATACGCTAGTGCCAATCTTAGCAGACATGGTCAAACTCAAAACAAAAAAAGAATGGATCGCAGAACTCGAAGCAGCCGGTGTGCCGTGCGGACCGATCAACAAACTCGATGAGGTATTCGCCGACCCACAAGTACAAGCCCGTGACATGCAAATCACTTTGCCACACCCAACCGCAGGTCTTGCAACACTCGTCGGAAGCCCTATCAAACTGTCTGAGACACCAGTGAGCTACCAAGCTGCGCCACCATTACTGGGGCAAGATACCGACACCGTTTTACAAGAAGTTTTAGCACTGCCTGAAAGCGAGATTGCGCAATTAAAGTCACAAGGTATCATTGCCTAGACACGATCAATTTTTGGCGAAAAATGAGATTTATCAACGACTCAAATAAGCTTGTATAAACCACGAGAGACACAGCATCAAATATTCAAATAGCAATACGCAAAGGCATGACGGACCCAAGGTAGCGCTGCACAGTACCATGCAGCGCGAACCAAGCCACCTCGTAAGCAGCGCGCTGACTTACCGCTCAATTCGGTCAACATGATTCCACCAGCCACGTTAAGGGAGCAAGACTATTATTGGTCTCTGCATCGCACCACTGAAAGGAAAGATCATGCGTACAGCCGCCCTCATCCTCGCCCTTGTCGCCGTTAGCCAATTGAGTGGCTGCGTTGTACATCGTCAATACACCCGTTCTCCTTACCAGTCCCAATACGGCGCGGAATACCAAACCAATTATCCTGCGCAATATCCTGGTCAATATGGAAATCAGTACTCTGGCTCGTATCAGCAAAACTACCAAAACCCTCAGCCTGCTTACGCTTCACAGTATCAAGATGCAAATCAAAACGGGTACAACAGCTATCCAAATGGTGTGACTGAAGTGGCACAGATTGTTGGAATTCGAAACATCGCTCAAGCGCGTGAATCAAGTGGTGGCGGTGCGGTGGTGGGCGCGATTATTGGCGGCATCATTGGCAATCAGATTGCGCGCGATGATAGTGGCGGTCGTTCACATGATCGTGGCAATCATCGAGGTTATGGGCGCGGCTACGAGCGTCGTGGCGGTGACAATGATGGATCTCGCACTGCAGCCACAGTCGGTGGTGCCATCATCGGCGGCTTGATCGGTAATGAAATTGATCGTTCAAGCAGCGAACCACAAAGTAGTATTACCGAAATCACCTTCCGCCTTGCCAATGGCCAAGCTCATGCGGTGCGCGTCAACAATCCCGGACAACTCCGCGTCGGTGATCGTGTCAGAGTGAGTTTCCAGAATGGTGCTTGGACTTTGCAATAAACTTACCAAGCTAGACTCTCAAAACTTAGTGAGAAGATTCCATCCAACTTAAACACCGTCTAAAGTTCGACTCGTCACTCTAGCTTTAAAAATAAAGAGCGCAACACCCTTCGGTGACGCGCTCTTTTCTTACGATCATCAATCGGTCCAACGACAAAATACGCTTAAAAAAAAACATGGACGAACATTCAATATTGCCGGAGGGATAGTTGGTTCGCCCCTATCGCCATCAGCGACTAAATCAGCGCGGCGAAGCGGCGTTGGCGAATGGTTAGAACCAGCAAAGCGATACCAATCACGACGCCAATCAGAAGTGAAAAACTTTGCGTGCTGTACCATGCTGCAGCGTTTAACAATTCTGGCGTAAGCATGCCCTGTTCAATTGACCAAGGAAAACGTGTCAACATCTCACGTGGAAACTCGATCACCCAACTGCTAGGTATGTTACCCGCAACCCAATGGACTGCCACATGCTTCGCGAACCACCCACTATCTGTGGCGAAAGCGATCATTAGGGTCAGCAAGACAGGTATCCCAACCGCCCATGGAAATACTCTAGATTTCGACCACACTGAAACCAACAAGAACCAAGCAACACAGGGCAATGACCACGCCATATAAAACGGCAATAAGCGTAGATATTGCAGTGGCAAGGAATACATACTTTCATTAAAAAGCACTGCAGAGAACAAGTCGAAATGGGAAAATAGCGTTGCGCAGGCCACAATCAATGCTGCAAAGAAGTAACTCGCGAAAGCGATCAGTAAAGTCAGTATCGGACTCAAGAGCAAGGGAAATACGAGCTTCGACAGCACTTCAAGGGTGTCTGAAACCGGCATTGATTTCCAAAACAAAATACTACGATCTTGGCGCTCGTCTCGCAGCGCACCGAACAAATACAAAGTGGAAAAAGAACTTGTAATGACCAACATACTCTGCAAAATAAAGCGCGACATGCCAGACACATTACTTCTTGTGTACTCAATCAACTTACCCTGTGCAGCCTCCACGCCAAACATTTGCTGTAAGGTCGAATATTGTTCATTGCGAAGAATGTCTTTCCAAAAAAACTCAATCAACAAAAACATCAAGAAAAAGCCAAGCGCGATCGCCGCTGGCCCCCACAATAAGAGGCCACGATTTTGCCAATATTCGCGACGCACTAACCACATCAATGTTTTGAATTGATGACTTCGATTCTGCTTCATTGATAACTCCCTTTCATCATGGCCACGAAAATATCTGAAACGCTTGGTGTTTTACATTCACCGAACTGCATCAAGGTTTCATGAGCTACGCCATCGAATAACATATGTGTCTTACCGAAAATGTCACGCTGTTGAATCGGCTTGAGTGCTTGCGCCGCGGACTTCTGATCGGCTGCGACAGTCACTTCGACAAAACGATAAGCCACCTCATCCATCGTGCCTGCTAAGATCAATTCACCATCACGCATCAAGACTAGATCGGATAAAATATTCTCAATCTCATCAATCTGGTGCGTGGCGACGATGATGGTTTTGTTCTCATCGAAATAGTCTTCCAAGAGCTGTTGGTAGAACATTTTTCGATACAAAATATCGAGCCCAAGAGTGGGTTCGTCAAGCACCAGTAACTTCGCATCGATCGCCATCACCAACGCTAAATGCAATTGCACGACCATACCCTTAGACATTTCTTTGACGCGCATCTTGTTTTCGATTTTGGTCGCTGCTAAATAGCGCTCAGCTTTACTACGATTGAACTTCGGATGGATCGCATCCACAAAATCGAGAGCGTCACTGACCTTCAGCCACTTGGGTAAGATCGCAACATCAGAAATAAAGCAGATCTCATTCATCAAGGCATCGCGCTGATGACGCGGATCCATCCCCAAAACGGACAATTCTCCTTCGAAATCAGTTAAGCCCAAAATCGCATTAATCGTGGTGGTCTTACCGCAGCCATTCGGACCAACTAAGCCAAGGATGCGGCCAGAATGCACTTCAAGATTGAGAGATTTCAGACATTCCTTTTTGCCGTAGGACTTTCGCAGCCCTTTCGCTGAAATGATTGACGTCATCATCACTCTCCTTGCTTGGCTTGTTTCAGCAGTGTTTTAATATCAATGCCGAGATTTTCGATACGTTTCAACAGCGCTGGCCATTCTTCTGACATAAAGCGTGCGCGCTCGCTCTCAAGTAGTCTTTCCTTAGCCCCATCCAATACAAACATGCCTAGTCCCCTTTTCATTTCCACGATACTTTCGTCCACCAGCTCTTGGTAGGCTCGCGATACCGTGATTGGATTCAATTGAAATTCAGCTGCAATTTGCCTTACTGAAGGCAAAGCCTCACCAGACTTGAGTTCTTCGTTCAAAATCATATTCACCACTTTGTCCTTCAACTGCCGATAAATCGGCGCATTGTCATGCCAATCGTGCCCCATGCCTTACCCCTTTCCTCTCGACATCGAATTTGCCCTCATATTTCATCGCCAAGCCCTTCTCGAATGATGAAAACGCATACCTCATCTTTGAGACGTTTTAGTGTTGTAGTTAACTATAACACCAAATCACAAAAAGACAATCACTTTTGTGAAAAATGTAAAAAATTTATTTCGACATCTAACACGCCTGCTTTCTCGAACTGTTCTTGGGCGTCTGATTAAGGCTCCACTCCAAGGCTCTACTTAACTATTGAAAAAATCTCTTCAGCGAATAGCGCCAGAATCGAATAAGTCACCTAAAACAAACCTCATTCGCTAAAGAATGCAACAGGAACCCAGCAATTCACGACACAAATCAAAAAAGACCTATCACCGTGTCCCGCTATGAAATGACAAGCGCTACAATGCGATGGCTTTGATTTTGGCGCCATCAGCGCAAAGGCTTTAGGAACATCATTCCCACTAGGAGATCATATGAAAATAAGAAAACTCATTATCGCCAGCGCCGTTAGTGCACTGTGCGGTTTCACTAGCATGACCGCGCAAGCCGAAGTTCGCGGCTTTACGGTTGAAGATTTGGTTAAGATGGAACGCGTGGTGACACCGGTTTTATCGCCAGATGGAAAAATCGTCGTCTATGCACAGCGCACCACTGACCTCGATAAAAATCGCGGACGCTGGGATCTGTGGATGATCAATCTGGCCGATGCGAACGCTAAGCCGACCAAGTTGACCAACGTTACCAACAATAACGAAGGCAATAACTCTGGCCCTCAATGGTCCGCCAAAGGCGATGCGATTTATTTCGTATCGAGCCGTTCCGGTAGCGGCCAAGTATGGCGCCTACCGATCGCGGGCGGCGTCGGCAGTGCTCAGCAAGTGACTGACTTACCGCTCGATGTTGAAAGTTATAAAGTCTCACCGACCGATAACCGCATCGCCATGTCGATAGAAGTGTTCCGCGATTGCCCTGACTTGACTTGCACCAAAGATCGTCTCGAAGGTAAAGCCAAGAACAAAGCAACTGGTCGCATCCACGACAAACTCTTTATCCGCCACTGGGACACTTGGGCTGACGGACGTCGTAACGTTCTCTACTCCGCCAGCATCGATGCCAATCATGTCGCTAGTAAAAATGTCGTCAGCTTATCTGGCTCGCTCGAAGCCGATGTCCATTCCAAACCCGATGGCGATCAAGAAGACTACAGCTTCTCACCAGATGGACAACGGGTCGTTTTCTCAGCGCGTATCGCTGGCAAAACCGAAGCATGGTCAACCAATTTCGATTTGTATGATGTGCCAGCCGCGGGCGGTGCTGCACCGACCAATCTCACCGCTGAGAATAAAGCCTGGGATGCCAAACCCGTATTCTCCCCTGACGGTTCCACACTGGCTTACTTAGCGATGAAGCGTCCAGGCTTTGAAGCAGACCGTTTCCAAATCATGTTGCTCGACCTGAAGACCGGCAAGAAGCGCGCTTTAGCTGAAAAATGGGATCGATCCGCCAGCAATCTCGCTTGGTCAGAAGATGGCAAGACTTTGTACACCCACGCGTTCGACCTCGGCCAAATGCGCATGTTCGCGGTGGATGTCGCATCTGGCGCGGTAAAAGCCTTGAGCGATAAAGGCTCCGTAGCAGGCTTCGATGTACGCGGTAAAACACAGGTCATCGCCAAGGCTGACTTAGGTTCGGGTGCTCAACTCTTCGTCAGCGACGAAGGCAAAACAACGTGGAAACAAATCACCGATGTCAACAAACAAGCCTTGGCTGATGTTCGCTTCGGTGAGTATGAACAATTCTCTTACGCCGGCGCGAAAGGTGAAAAAGTCTACGGTTATGTCATGAAGCCGTGGAATGCCAAAGTCGGTGAAAAATATCCCGTGGCTTTCATCGTGCATGGTGGTCCACAAAGTAGCTTCGCCAACGCATGGAGTTATCGTTGGAATCCACAAGTCTATGCCGGTGCTGGATACGCCGTCGTATTTATCGATTTCCACGGCTCACTGGGTTACGGTCAAGCCTTCACTGATTCGATCAGTCAAGACTGGGGTGGCAAACCATTGGTCGATTTGAAGTTAGGCATGGCTGCCGCTGCAAAACAATTCCCTTGGGTTGACAGCAGTAAAGCCTGCGCATTGGGCGCATCCTACGGTGGCTTCATGATGAACTGGATCGCTGGCAATTGGAACGATGGCTTCAAGTGCATTGTCAACCATGCTGGTATCTTCGATACCCGCTCCATGTATTACACCACTGAAGAATTGTGGTTCACCGAATGGGAAAACGGCGGCCCATATTTTGATGTGCCGGCCAAACATGAAAAATTCAATCCATCGGCACACGTCTTGAAATGGAAAACACCGATGTTGGTCACGCAAGGTGAAATGGATTTCCGCGTCCCTAGCGCGCAATCCTTCGGTGCGTTCACAGCCTTGCAACGACGTGGTATCGATAGCCAATTGCTGACCTTCCCCGATGAGAACCATCACATCTTGAAGCCAGCCAATTCCTTGTTGTGGCATCACACTGTGTTGAATTGGATGAATACGTATTTGAAGAAATAATTACATCATCAATTGAGCGGTATGAAGCAAAACAGGAGGTGGCGACACTTCCTGTTTTGCTTTACGAATCAACCTAAGCCAATCTATGCATGCCAAAGCTACTTAGGCTGAATTTGATAAGTAGAGGAGCTCACTACCATTTCGATTTAATGAACCCAATTGCTGCAGGCATCTGATTAGGCACGATGTCGGTGTGGTCCAAGTCCGCTACGTATTTAGTTTCAACATTGGTTCCAAGTTGACGCATGGTCGCTTCGAGTTGGCGAGTTGCTCCGATCGGCACATCAATATCAGCATCACCATGTGCCAAATACACTGGCACGCTCAATTTCACTTTTCCGACCTCAGTTCGTGGCAATAAAGCTTTGATCTCCGGATTTAAGTACCAATCAGACTTGATGCCTTTGAAATCAAGCGGCGTCTGTCCAGCAACCGCAAGACTCGAAACTTTCATTGCCAAGGCCGTCCCAAACTGCTGACAATCACGATCATCTTTGGCCAAGGCTATGATGGGCTTGAGATCGTCGCCGACATACTTAGTCAAATCTAAAGTCGGTGCGATCGCCGTGGCGCCGTGCAGCAAAAACGTACCGTAACCATTCAAATTCCCAGCAACACCCCACGCCAACGGCGCTTGATCCGACGCGGTCAGTTCCTTAATTGAGGCAAAGTCAATATCAGTAATGAGACTCACATCCGATCCAGGCGCCAATGCCACTGTCGCCACCAGAGGGTACTGCGCTTCGATTTCTTTTGCATACTGCGCCGTCGCCAAGGCAGCATGACCGCCTTGCGAATGCCCAATCACCGCCCACTTCTTACTCAAGCTTACTTGCTGAATTTTTTGTGCGGCGAGAACCGCGTGCAACACTGAATTCGCTTCACTATCAGCGATCAAATACGGGTGAATACCCGGTGCATCGAGCCCCTCATAATCCGGTGCCAACACCGCATAACCTGCATTTAACAGAGGTGCGATCGCATCGCTATCTTCAGCAAACACCGTGCGGCTTGGTGCACATGCATCCGCCACCCCAGTTGTACCGTGCGCCCACACCACCAAAGGCCATCCTCCTGTCGGTGCGGTTCCTTTTGGAATAAACAGAACCGCATTGGCTTCTGTCAGCCCACCATTGACCGCCTTCATACGATAGCGGATTTTTTGCACTGAGCTAGTATTGGTATAAGTATTGCCGAGCACAATACTTTGCACACTCAACAAATCACCGGCGGCATCAGCAACCACAGGTAAAGGTGCTACCGTGCTATTACTGCCCCCACCACAAGCGCTCAAAGAACCCAAAAGCACAAGGGCGCTGGCAGCACCCAGATAAGCAGGAACACGAGATAAAACAGAACGAAAAGTCATACATACTCCAAAAATGCGCATCTCGCCCCTGCCACGAGTTCGCGCCGATTATGAACAAAGAAAAAACATCGGCGCGCATCATGTCATGCAGTGAGTTCAAATCCGAGTATGAGAGAGGGAGCGCCAATATGTGGCACGTTTGGTATTACTTTGTACTACCTCTCTTGTGGGACAGCGTATGTGGGACACAATTCACAAAACAGGAATAGAGACGTACTAGATACGTGTGTCCGCGTCTTAGGCTTGCAACACATCAGGTCGCAAGTTTGGGTCGTGATGAGGCAAAAAAATAACGCGGCGATGGAAACCATGCCGCGTTATCTTTTCCAACGAGATCGACTAGAGAGCTTACTTGGCCATCGCTTTGTTCTGCGCATCTAACCAAGTTTTCAACGGTGCGAAGTAATCTAACATTGCTGTCGCATCGAGTTTCTCTTCGCCCGATACGGCTTTCAAAGCTTCATTCCATGGACGGCTAGTCCCCATTTCCAGCATGGCTTGGAATTTTTTGCCCGCAGCTTTGTTTTCATAGATAGAACAACGATTCAATGGGCCAACGTAGCCTGCTTCGCGGCACAATGCACGATGCAATTGGAATTGTAGAATCGTCGCTAAGAAATAGCGTGCATAAGGTGTATCGGAAGCGACGTGATATTTGGCGCCTGCATCAAAACCATTTGCTTCACTTGGTGCTGGACGTTTAACGCCCTGATACTTCTCACGCAATTCCCACCATACTTTGTCATAGTCAGCTGGCTTGACTTGGCCCGCATAGACTTTCCAACGCCATTGATCAACCAAGTAGGCGAACGGTAAGAACGCGACTTTTTGCAAAGCGCGGTCCATCAACACACCTACATCCTGCGAAGCATCCGGCACTTGATTGATTAAACCCAATTTGTGCAGATATTCCGGAGTGACCGACAACGCCACGGTATCTCCAATCGCTTCATGGAAACCATCGTTCGCGCCGCCTTTGAACAAGGGCGATTGCTTACGATACGCAAGGTCGTAGTAGATATGACCGAGTTCATGATGGATCACTAAGAAGTCTTCTGTCGTCTGATTAATGCACATCTTGATACGGACATCTTGATCGCCATCAACGTCCCACGCCGATGCATGGCACACCACTTCGCGATCGCGTGGTTTCGTCAATTGCGAACGTTCGTAGAACGAGGCTGGCAGACTTTGCATACCGAGCGAGGTGTAGAAACCTTCTGACATTTTCGTCATCGCTTTGGCATCAATATTTTTCGCCTTGAGCGTTTCGGCAATATCAAGGTTGGCTGCTGGGCCTTGCGGTTTCACGATGGGATATAAATTTTCCCACGACTGTGACCACATATTACCGAACAAATGCGCTGGGATCGGACCATTATCTGGCACTTCCGCTTTGCCGTAAGTCTGCTGTAATTTCAAACGCACGTATTGATGCAGAGAGTCGTACAAAGGTTTAACTTGTTGCCATAAACGTTCGGTCTCAGCAGCGAAAGCTTCTGGCGGCATGTCGTACTGTGAACGCCACAGCGCCCCCGTATCAGCGAAGCCCATTTCACGCGCGCCTTTGTTAGACACTTCGACATATTTCGCGTAACTGTCTTTGTAACTGCTTGCGACCTGATGCCAGCCCAGCCAGGCGTCTTTCAACTCGGCTGGATTGCGACTTTTTGCCAAGATGGCCTCAAGCTGCCCCAAATTCAAACAGCTCGCTTCATCACCTGGCTTCTTGCAATACTTACCTTTGCCATAGGCACCATTCATTTGGGCTGACAACTTCGCATATTGCTCGCGATCCTTGTCATTACTGAGGCTCAAACTTAATTGCAACAATTTGAGTTTGCGTTTGTTGTCCGCTGATAGCGGCAAATTATTATAACGACGCGCCTGGATTGCTAATTCACCAGCCGCACCGAGAGCAAGTTCATTGGCTTGCGAAAAAATCAGTTCAGTGTCGTCAGTGATATGCGTTTCATACACCCACGCCGCACGTTGTGCCGCATTGCCGAGTCGCTCCAGTTTTTCTTCCGCGTCCTTGATAAACTTTTCTGCTTCCGCGACGGTTGGTGCGCCCTTTTTAGCACTAGCCGAACTATGCGCATTTGCTTTACTTGTTGCCGTTTGCTGCGCATCTGCGCTTGGCAATGCCAAGGCCATGGTCGTCAAACTCAAACTTGCAAACGCCAGACTCATTTTTGTTTTCTTTAACATCTGAAACTTCTCCCACTTTATTCGAGCATCAAAACCCGAAAGCTTACACGCTCCAGCTTCATTTGTATGAGTAAAATGGCATTGAAACTGTTATTTCTTTGCGGGGATGTCGTGAATTCATCCCCGATCAAAGAGTAGCAGTATTTATCGGTTATCATACAACCTCTATCGCGACGCCCCCTCCAGAAAACCATGACGCAATTCGATGCAATGACACTTCCACCACGCAGCAAGCCTCGTAACTTGGCTGCAGCAGTGGTCGAACACATCACGGAATCCATCCGCAAAGGTGAACTGAAAACCGGTGAAAAGCTGCCCACTGAGTCAGAGATCATGCAGATTTACGGGGTTAGCCGTACCGTTGTACGCGAAGCCATTTCGCAAATGAAGGCCAGTGGCTTCGTCGAAACCCGTCACGGAATCGGTACATTTGTACTTGCACCGCCTAAGTCCGGCATGGGTATACCACATGAATCGATGGTGACCTTACGTGATGTTCTCGATATTCTTGAGATCCGTATTAGCCTCGAGACCGAAGCCGCATGGTATGCCGCCACGCGACGTAGCGAAGAACAAATACAAACCTTGGCGCAAGTTCTCGCCCAAATGCAGAGCGCTGCCGACGACCAGCAACATTCAGTCGATGCGGATGTCCAGTTTCATCTATTGATAGCCCAAGCCACGGGTAACAGTTATTTCGTTGAACTGTTAAGCCAACTCGGACGCACCATCATTCCGCGTGCCCGTATTAACACAGCGCTTATCGCCGAAGACGATCCACTCGCCTATCTACAGAGAGTACGGCACGAGCATGAGGCGATTTATCAAGCCATTTTACGTAAAGATGCCGAGGCAGCACGAGCGGCAATGCGGACGCATTTGAGTAATAGTCGAGAGCGTTTGCGACGGGCGCAGGAATTGTTGGGGCCTGAGGGTAAATCGGTTTGAGATTTTTTTGAAAATTAGAGCCTGACGTCTCGCCCCTATCTGTCGACAACAATGATTTAGCTTTGCGAGCCCGGCGCTGGGAACGTAGAAAACGACTAACATGAACTTTCTTGAGCACTCGTAGGTTGGGCTCCCAAGCCCAACGTTTCATATGCTTAATCATTGTTGGGCTTCACTTTGTTCAGCCCAACCTACGGGTTGTCGCTCCTGCGCAGGCAGGAGCCTAGTGGCGTTGTTTCGTGTTCTCTTCAAACCCATCCCCACCCTACCCTCCCCTTGCAAGGGAGGGGATTTGTTATTTGTTTGTCGCACTGGCAGAGCAAAAAATCTTTCAACCTTGATCGAAGACACTGGATTCCCGCCTGCGCGGGAATGATGGAATTTAAACTTTTGTAGGTTGGGCTGCCAAGCCCAAGGTTTCACAAGTTCAATCAACGAATATCGTTGGGCTTCACTTTGTTCAGCCCAACCTACGGGTTGTCGCTCCTGCGCAGGCAGGAGCCTAGTGGCGTTGTTTCGTGTTCTCTTCAAACCCATCCCCACCCTACCCTCCCCTTGCAAGGGAGGGGATTTGTTCTTTGTTTGTCGCTGTGTCCGCTCGTAAATTCTTTCATCAGTAATCAGAGCCACTGGATTCCCCCTGAGCGAGAATGGCAAGCTTGCAGCATCTTCGGGTTGAATCTCAAAATCGCCCGACCAAGCTATTTCAGCCTCGAACCAAGGCCCAATCGCTCGCCAGAAAATATTAAAAACAAAATTAAAAACAGCACCACCGTTCACAGAATTTCAAAAATCCCCTTGTTTTTCCTCACTTTCAGTTGTACGATGACGTACATCTTAAGCAAAACGACGATTTTTTTCTGACAGCATTCACCTCGACTTCCCACTGGAGACACCATGCACCCGCTCGAACTACAAAAAATTCTTTCTTCCGGCCTCTTATCTTTTCCGATTACCGATTTCGACGAACAAGGCGATTTCCGTCCTTCGACTTATATTGAACGTCTAGAATGGCTCGCGCCGTATGGTGCGAGTGCTTTGTTTGCTGCCGGCGGCACGGGTGAATTCTTCTCGCTGACAGGAACTGAGTACAGCGACATCATTCGCACCGCGGTGCAAACTTGCGCGGGTAAAGTGCCCATCTTGGCAGGTGTTGGCGGCCCTACTCGTCAAGCCATCGCCTTAGCGCAAGAAGCCGAACGGCTTGGTGCGCAAGGTCTACTGTTGCTGCCACATTACTTAACCGAAGCGAGCCAAGATGGTTTGGTCGCGCATGTGGCTGAAGTCTGCAAATCAGTGAATATCGGTGTCGTGGTCTACAACCGCGCAAATTGCCGTTTGACGCCAGCGTCCTTAGCCAAACTCGCAGACCTCTGCCCTAACCTAATCGGCTTCAAAGATGGTATCGGCGATATCGAATTAATGGTATCGATCTGGCGTCGTATGGGTGATCGTTTCAGTTACTTGGGTGGCCTGCCAACCGCGGAAGTATTTGCGGGGGCTTATAAAGCGATTGGCACTCCAGTGTATTCCTCTGCGGTGTTCAACTTTGTGCCGAAATTAGCGATGGACTTTTATCATGCAACAGCAAACGATGACCATGCTACAGTGAACCGTCTGCTCGACGAATTCTTCTTGCCTTACCTGGAAATTCGCAATCGTAAAGCCGGCTATGCTGTGAGTATCGTTAAAGCGGGTGCGCGCTTAGTAGGTCATAGTGGTGGCCCAGTACGTGCGCCATTAACTGATCTCACTGCAGAAGAAGACGAAATGTTACGCCAATTGATTCTGAAACAAGGCGCTCAATAAGTCCGCCGAACCGGAAATCAAGGTCACAATAGCAGTAACAGTCAAAGTAACAGCAGCGGCATCAGCCACAGCAACATCACATTTGGAAAAAGGATTAGGTATGACAATTCAAGGGACGATGATCATCGGTCACGAACGTCGATTGGGCACCGCAGGCAGCATCAAAGCCATCGACCCATCGACCAACACCGAAATGGAACCGAGTTTTGGTTTGGCAAACAGTGATGATGTGGATGATGCGTGTGAATTGGCTCGCCTCGCCTTCGATACCTATCGTGAGACCACGCCAGAACAGCGCGCTGTGTTCTTAGAAAGCATCGCCGACGAGATCATGGCATTGGGTTCAGATCTTCTCGACCGAGCCCATCGCGAAACCGGTTTGCCGATGGCACGCTTAGAGGGCGAGCGAGGTCGAACTATGAACCAACTGCGATTGTTCGCCAAAGTCGTCCGCGATGGTCACTATCTGAACGCAACACTCGATTCCGCTTTGCCTGAACGTGCACCACCACGTCCTGATCTGCGTCTCAGAAAAATTGCTTTGGGGCCCGTGGCTGTGTTCGGTGCGAGTAATTTCCCGCTCGCATTTTCGGTGGCTGGTGGTGATACTGCATCCGCTCTCGCAGCAGGTTGTCCAGTGGTGGTCAAAGCCCATAGTGCTCATCTCGGCACATCTGAATTGGTGGCGCAAGCCGTGCAAAGTGCTGCACGCAAATGCAATATGCCTGTTGGTGTTTTCTCCTGCTTAATCGGAGATGGCCGCCAAATCGGACAAGAATTAGTCAGCCATCCCGCCATCCAAGCGGTCGGCTTTACTGGCTCACGTCAAGGGGGTATGGCACTGATGCGCACTGCTGCACAACGCCATCAACCGATTCCTGTCTATGCGGAGATGAGTAGCATCAATCCGGTGTTTCTGATGCCCCATGCGTTGACCAATAAAACGGCTCAGATCGCGACCGGATTTGTTGATTCTTTGACTTTAGGAGTCGGTCAATTCTGTACTAATCCTGGCTTAGTGATTGCGATTGATAGCCATGAACTCGATCAATTTCTCGATGCTGCCCGCACAGCGATGCAAGCGAAAGCGGCAGCGACGATGCTGACTCCCGGTATTCATCAAGCCTATGTCAAAGGTACGGCCCAACTGAAACAAGTCGCAGGGGTTACTGAAATTGCTGAAGGCCAGGCTGCCAGTCCAAGCCAAGCGTGCGCCGCACAAGCACAGCTGTTGAGCTGCAACGCGCCGCAATTTTTGAGTCAACCTGAACTTCGCGATGAAGTTTTCGGGCCCGCTTCACTGGTAGTCCGATGCGCCAGTCTCGATGAAATGCAAACCGTTGCCGAATCCCTCGAGGGTCAATTGACCGCCACTGTGCATGCAACGGCCGCCGACTATGACTACGTACAGCCACTCTTGCCAGTCTTGGAACGTAAAGCGGGTCGCATCCTATTCAATGGATTCCCCACAGGTGTGGAAGTCTGTCATGCGATGGTGCATGGAGGTCCGTTCCCATCGACGTCAGATAGCCGCACCACGTCCGTCGGTGCAACAGCGATCGATCGTTTCTTGCGTCCCGTATGCTATCAAGCCTTTCCTGCGGAACTATTGCCGGCCAGTTTGCGCGATGACAATCCGCTCGGACTCGCAAGAGTCGTCGATGGCGCACTCGTTGTGAAATAAACGATTGCACTGAAATGTTTAAAAAGATTTGAAATGATGAAAGACACATTGAATGGCGTGCGTGCATCACATCGCCATTCAATGAATCAGAGCATCCAATCAATCTATACCCAATACAAAAAATAAAAATCAGAGTTTGAATCAGATTTTGAATCAGGCCAGTCCCACTGATCACCTAAGCAACAATCCAACTCTGAAATATAAATAAAAATTGAACGGAGACATGTGTATGAGCAGTTCTCAAATAGGCCGATATCGGTGGACCATTTGCGCATTACTTTTTTGCGCGACCACGATCAATTATCTGGACCGCCAAGTTCTCAGCTTATTAGCACCAGACCTCAGTAAAGAGTTCAACTGGAGCAATAGCGACTACGCCAACATCACCGCTGCATTTCAATTCGTCTACGCGATTGCGATGCTCTTTGCAGGACGCTTGATTGATCGCATCGGCACCAAGACCGCTTTTCTCGTTGCCATCGCCATCTGGTCCTTAGGCGCCATCATGCATGCGTTTGCTCTCTTCTTTGGCAATGCGGCGAACAGTATCGCCAGCGTGCTAGGACTGAGCATTGTGCCCGCATCGATTATTGGATTCATGTTGTCGCGCGCGGTACTCGCCCTCGGCGAAGCAGGAAATTTTCCGGCGGCGATCAAGGCCACTGCAGAATATTTTCCGAAGAAAGAGCGTTCTTTCGCGACCGGTATTTTCAACTCGGGCGCCAACATCGGTGCAGTGTTAGCCCCCATCACGGTACCTCTGATTGCTGCCGCGTGGGGATGGCAAGCCACCTTCATCATCATCGGTGCCATCGGCTTCCTGTGGATGGGATTTTGGATCGTCTTTTACGACAAACCCGAACAACAAAAACGCCTCAGTGCTGCAGAACTGGCGTATATCAATCAAGATCAAAATGAAACCGCGAACGATGCTAGTGCCGCACAGTCGCATGAGGATACCGCCCCGTTTTCTTGGTTCCGCTTGCTGGCCTACCGCCAAACCTGGGCTTTTGCCTTTGGCAAATTCATGACCGATGGCGTATGGTGGTTTTTCCTATTCTGGTTACCGAAGTATCTCGCGGCACAATATGGCATGAAGACCACGGACTTCGTATTCCCCCTCGCCGTACTCTATAGCATGACCATGATAGGCAGTATCGGCGGCGGTTGGTTCCCTAGCTATTTCATCTCGCGCGGCTACAGCCCCTACGACGGCCGCATGAAAGCGATGCTGATCATTGCCTTCATCCCTTTAGTCGTGCTGTTAGCACAACCACTAGGCTATCTCAGTTTCTGGGTGCCGGTACTCCTCATTGGAATTGGAACCTCGGCCCATCAAGCGTGGTCGGCCAATATCTTCACGACGGTTTCTGATATGTTTCCCAAACGCGCCGTGGCTTCGGTGGTAGGCATTGGTGGTATGGCCGGTGGTCTCGGTGGTGTATTGATTACGAAATGTGGCGGATGGCTGTTCGACTATTTTGGCCAACAAGGCCAACTGCAAACCGGCTACACCATCATGTTCGCCATCTGCGCTCTTGCCTATATCGTGGCATGGAGTGTCATGAAACTTTTAGTTCCTAAGTACCAAGTGATCACCAATTTATAAATAAGATTTATGTCGACCACACTTCCCTATGAACGCGTTGCCGATGTCCGCTGCGGTGTCGGTGAAAGCCCTTTCTGGCATGCTGCCGAACAAGCCTGGTATTGGGTCGGCATTCCGGACAAAAAGATTTGGCGCTACAAAAATGCGAGCGCACCACAGCTGTCGCATTGGAACACCAATGAAATGATTGGCTGCCTCGCCTTAGCCGACGATGGCAGCTTTATCGCGGGCATGGAGAGCGGCATCTTCCAACTGCAACTCGGAGAGCAACATCAAGTACACGCCAAACGTTTAGCAGCACCGCCCGAATTAGGACAAGGCATACGCTTTAACGACGGTCGCTGCGATCGTCAAGGACGCTTCTGGAGTGGCACGATGTTCATGGATATGGCCCAGGCCAAAGCCATCGGCAACTTGTATCGCTACACCACACAACAAGGTGTCTCTAGTCCATTTGTCGCGGGTCTGTTGGTACAAAATGGTTTAGCCTGGTCCGCTGATGGTCGCACCATGTATCTCTCTGACTCGCATCCCAACAGCCAATTGATTTGGGCCTTTGACTACGATTGCGAGGTCGGCGTGCCGCACAACCAACGCGTCTTCGTCGACATGAAACAACACCAAGGTCGCCCCGATGGCGCCGCCGTCGATGTCGACGGCTGCTACTGGATCTGCGGCAACGACGGCTCACGCTTACTCCGCTTCACCCCCGAAGGAAAACTCGATCGTGAAATCATGATCCCCATGAAAAAACCCGCCATGTGCAGCTTCGGCGGCGCCAACATGGACGAACTGATGGTCACTTCCATCGCCGCAGGTCAACCTGCCGAAGATGAATGGGCCGGCTCAACGATTATTTTGCGGCCGGGGACGCAGGGGATTGGTGAGGCTTTGTTTGGGATGAAGTGAGAGGTTCAAGAGAGAGTCTCACTAGCTTTGGGTGCCGCGGTCGTACCTCGGTAGGTACGATTGGAGCGAAGCGTAATCGTACGCATTTCAATCGCCAGCTTCCAAAATCACTCGCAACAACGCCACACATTCGTGATACAGACCTCAATCTTCGAGGCAAATTTCACCAAAATTTCCACCACGGCCGAGATCCAGAGCCTTGTCAAACCAGCACTTCGAATGGCGCATCCACACCAAGGTCTGGTACCTGGTCATGCCGAAAGTTCGTTATGGTCTCAGCAAGCATGGGAGGAATATCAAAAAAGTAGTCGACGTCTGCGTCTTCACCACCCGCATTGTCTTGTTCTTGCCTCTGAACCGAAAAAATCTCGTCAAATTGATTCGGCATTTCACCGATCGTTTCCAAATGATAAATTCCCTCTTGTGCATCATGAATGATCTGCCATTTGTCGAGTCCCATTTCATAACAAGCGACTTTGCTGTACATGACATGCTCCTCTACTTGACAGCTCACCACCTTGCATTCGTTCGCCAGCTGCATCAACCTCGTTGACGTCAGCATTGGAGGATTAAAATCATTGAACACAATCAAAAACCAAGCTGGTAGCTGCACTGCAGTTATCACCGATTCTGAAAATTCTTCGACTTCTCCTGTACGATGAAGCTCAAGCTCCTGAAGAACTTGCTCAGAACTCTTGCCGGAAACGGCTAGCCAAGACATTGCAAAACCCATTTATTCCCCATCATCTAAAATTACGCTGCACTATTTGGTGTTCACACGAATCGGTTTATACACCACGAATTCGCTTTTCTCGGAAGAGCCATCTCGTTTTCTCAGGATCAAATCGATCTTCCCTTCAAAGTTACATCTTTCGTCCACATGAGGACTCATGAAAATACGACTGTCTTGATAATCCTTTACTTTAAACGATGCTTCGTCTTTACTCATGCCTCTCACATGCAAGAGAAATTGAACCTTTAGGAGTTCAATTGACCCGCTCTCATTCTTGAACTCCACAGGACTAAAATCCGCTCCCAGCGTTCTAAGCCATAATGCCTTATTCGTTACGACTGCATCGACGATCGGGAAAAAGAATTGACTGTGGTAATGATCCCTCTGAATAATCGCTCCATCAGATGCCACAATGGTGGAAATAATTTTGCTGACATCACATTCAGCATAGGAAGAAGTCGAGACAAACAACGATAAAACGAGCAAAAAATATTTTTTCATTGAAAGCCTCAGTGGCTAGAATTGGATCGATTTTATTCGCCATCACACTACAAAAGAACAAGATCCACAAAACACAAACTAAGCACGAACTAAGCACAAACTAAGCACGAATCAGTAACTCCATCCTTTTGCTTCTTTCAGAACTTCAATCACTTTTTCTTGTTTGGCATAACGTTTTTCAAGGGCAGCAACATCGCGGTCAAGTCGCTTACATTTCAGGGACTTCATCGCAGCGAGTATTTCATCTCTGCGTTCACGATCATATGGCTCTTCGCCGGCCCAATGCGAGCAGCCAACGATACGATCGATCATGATGACGACATCTTTCGGTTGATCCTTTTTCAAAGCAGCTAAAGGGTCTTCGGCGGCTTCCACATGAAAAACCACAAAACTTAGGAGCGCCCCAAGGAGGATACGACCACTGATTTTCTTCGAACAGCCAAGGGATAATCGTGACAATTTACTGTGCAATTTCATCGGTACTCCTCTCCATATCCTCTACATATAATGTCGTTACCATCGCCAAACATCGGCAAATATGATGCAGCTTCAAAATAGCCTCTTCAATTCGCTGTTGCAGAAAAACGCAATGAAGACGTGAACGTGAATGGCTTGAGTTCGCACTATCTCAATTGACGTGCACCCTCAATCGGTGTCCATCCATCGAATACGGAATCAACTTCAATTCCTCGGCATCTGCTTGGCTCTGTTCATAAGCACGTCCCGCGACATCATAAATCCCCTTGCCACATTTATCGACAAACCCACCACGCCACGCATCAAGTAATTCACTCGGTGAACCTTTTTTAAACTCGACACCACAAGGAGAGACATTCGACACCAAACTCAGAACTAGTATTTCCTTAGTATTTGACTGCCGGTAACGATCAAGATTAATCTTTCGCGCCTCTAATTGCACTGTCCCCAAATTCTTCAAAGATGCATGACCTCGACTTACGACATCCATCTGTTCTCGATTCAAATGCACAATCCAGAATGGCTTGCCCTGCCATTCAAAGGCACGCGCTTCACCAACAGGAATTTCTGATACGGGAACCTCAAAATAGGGTCGATTTTGCTCAGCGACATCGGTAGGTTTCATCGTATTTGCGAATTGAAGCGCTATGAATACCAGAGCAATCACTGCCAATGCGAGGAAAGCGAATAGCAAAACTTTTCTTGATAATGAATTCAAAATATCACCTCACTTGCGCCGCAAAAACCAAAGCTAGCCCCCCCGTAGGTACGATTCGAGCGCAGCGTAATCGTACGAATTTCCTGCTAACGACCTCACGCTCTTCAGTCACAGACCTGGGTATAAAGTAAACTTCGGTTTGGTGTCATTTGAGATGCCTAACAATAGATCACACCCAGGTACAGCTTCTTGCTTACATTCAAATCCCACAGTCCAACCGATAGCATCGATACTATTCGGTCTATCAACCGGCGAATAGTAGGTGAAATCGACGCGCCCAAGTTTGTAATTCTTAAGATCAACTTGCTTTTCTTGGTGCAAATACTTCTTCGCCAATTCGATCACTCTTTCGGGAGGGAGGTGCGGCTTAGTAAATTTCGCTTGAAGTAATTCGCGGTTATCTGCAAACGCACAGAGACTAAACATGGTAAGCGTCATAAAAACAAACGATCTCATTTCAATTTGACTCCGGTCGAATAATTCGAGCTTGCTTAGCCCCGCGTAGGTAATGACAGCATACTCACCCATTAGAAATTAATACGAACATACAGATACACAACTGTCCCCACAAGCATGAACACGACTTGCCACGAAGTTAGTTTCTGCGTGTAGTGCGCCTTAAGTCGGCCGATCAGGGTATCCTTTGTCACGAGAGGGTCGGCGGATAATATTCTCTGAATTTCATCAATCGCACCTCTTTGCAACAACAGCCATAACTCTAATGCCATTTTCGTCGACACCCCAGTACGATGTATATTGACATCGCCGTTATCATTGGAAAGCACTACATCCCCACCTGCACTGACGACCACGCACCAACCATTTTCATCCACGAGCCAGGTATCGGGATGCTCTTCATCGACGACTGATAATTCCACTAATGCAGCCCGTAGCTCATCCACAGTTGGGTTTTCAGAACCGCCACCCCATCGAGTTTCAAGATGGGTGTCGACTCTTGAAGTTGCACTTCGTTGACGCAATCGCTGTGGTGAAGGTCTAGACGTACAGTAAGGACAGAAGGTTTCATTAGCATCCCTTGAACGTCCGCAGGCCGTGCAATTTCTTTTTTCTTGCAACATCTCTTCCTTCCTTGAATATTTTGGGGACATTCCATAAACCACCTCGGCACAGAAGCCTGTCGACTTTAAAGCCAGCACCAATTCTTGAGCTGTCGATACTGACGAAACTGTGAGTGTAGGATTAAGATCATCAAAGCAATTGTCAACGATCTCCTTCGCCCGCGCCAATCCAATTCCCGTGTACTGCCGTAGCAAACGAATCGCATCTACGGCGCGAGCCCCCTCGCACCAAGTCTTAACACGAATTTCAGGCAGCTGGATTGCGTTTGGATCGCCGCAAACACGATATGCAGCGAGCGATTCGGTGAGTAGTCGATGGTAACTCAGCACAAAGAACGCGCCATCAGATCGTGCAACGAAAAGTGGCGCGTTTCCAGCCAAAGCATCTATCGCATCTTGTGAATCAAGATAAGATGCGGCTTGGTAGTAAAAGACCCAACCTTCCTCATATTCTTCCGTTGCATCGGTCAGTACTACCAAATGCGATCCTTGCTCACTCATCGCCGAAATTTGTTGAGCGGCGATCGCTGAAGCATTTTCAAGGGAAATAGGCATTTGTTTTCTCGCCGAATTAATCGAAGTAACACCGATCATCGACCTGGCATCATGTCGGGGGTATGAAGTCGTCGTAGTTACGAATTAATATGAATAATAAGTCCGTTAAGGGCAACCGTGACCAACACAAAAACTGGAGAGAGAAAGAGCATAAGGCGGGTCAATTTAAATCTAAACTTCACTTGATTCGGATAGGTCGCCTTGGGAAGATTTTTGTCAAATAAGATCTTTCCGACTGCCATCGAGTCGCTCATACCAAAACCACTTGTAAAGCCTAAACTTTCTGAATATTCCTTATCAAAATCTCTGATCCATGACAACAATCGTTTCGCATTGAAATAATAAATTGCGATGTAAATGGCAATCAATGTGATTACCTCTCGTGCATCCATATTTGGCTCTCTTCCAAGTCTTTTGTTGTTTTCACTGATATGTCATTTTCTCTTTCCCCACTTAAAAAAACTAATTGTGGGGAGAGGTGAGTGTAGCTCGCCTCGGTACGTTTAAAACAAAGCGTCATCGTACAAATTTTCATCGTCGACATACGACGTCAGTTCAGCGCACGACAGAAGCGCATCGTGACAAAAATTAGACATCGATCATTTCCCTCAAATCGATCCGTTGCGATCAGATCTGAATACATACGTACGATTACGCTGCGTTCCGATCGTATTTACACACATAAGTTATGTCTTAAGGCGTCGCCCACGTTAGGTTCTCGACCGATTTCGCAAAGCTATCGGTGAGTTCGCTATAAGGAGTCTTATTCGGCCCCTTGAGCAATACGATCAAACGATAGCCTGAATTTTCGACGGAGTAGCTAACGGCTCGCAAACCATTGGGCAAGATACCTTCAAAGCGACCACCAGCAACACCACCAATGCTCGTTTGCGTTGCATCTTTTCGAGTCAAATCTTTGTTAAATGGATTTCCAATTTTGACGGCGGAATCCAAGGCATCGAATGGTTTGTCGCTTACTTCAACGGCAGTCCAAGACAAGATAAATACCGCGCGAGGCATGTCGTTCGCTTTTGTGAAGACAATAATACCGGAGGGCTTACCAGTAACTTTATCCGGCTTTTCGTCACGTTCGAGTATTTTTAAACCATCTGGGACTTCGAAAGTACCAATCGCAGTTTTGATAGTTTCAGCCTGCACGCTGGTTGCCAACAGCGACAAACTGAGGAGTAGCGGTGCAAATAGGGTAAAGTGTTTTTTCATATCATCTCAAAAAAAATAGCACAACAGTTACACATAAAACTCAATCATTCGACATAAACGCCTGGCTCGCACAAACGCACTTAGAACGATCGATCTTTTCAGCCACAGTCTTCATCGGCACACACCATCGTCTCCCAGCCATCATAATCTCCACCATATTGCCGACTAGCGCGGGCCAATTTCAAAGTGATGGTATTCATAGATCGATAATCTGGCAAACCTGTATGGGACAAACGTACCGAATAACGAATCCCTTCTTCATTTTGAATTTCACCAAATTCGATCTGTTCAAAATCAGACTTCACCGAATTGACAAATGCGTCTCGCTGATCACAAGAGTCAAAATAGGCCCAATGATCAATGTGTCGAGGTGTTGTGAGTGAATCCCCCTTCTCCTTCAAAAGCTCATGCACTCGCATATCTTTGATCACCCGCCAATCGTCCTCAGTCGGATACAACTCATTCCAATAGCGTACGCGTTCCAAATCCAGTTCATAGATCAATTCAATTTGATGGCCATGTATCTTCGATGCCTCTGAAGCAATTTCCTCACTACGCAGCTGGTCGAGAGAAGTGTAAAAATAAAAGTAGCGATATCCATTACTTGTTATACGACCGATTTGAACGCCCTGATCTGCGCCGAAGGAGTGGCACAGAAAGTCTTCAACGTCGTTCAGCTTCGCAAACTCTTCTGCCACCGGAAAACCACTTTCGTTAGAATCCAATAGGCTCACTCGAAATCCAGCAAAATTGGCATGATTGAGCTGCTCAAATTCCTTTGAAATTCCATGATCGTAGGAGATGAAGGCCGGCTTATCTCCCATCGTGCACGGAAAATTTTCCCAATAGTCACTCATTTACATTCACTTTCTCGTAACTAAAACCGTCAATACACGCTGCACTCAAAAATTGGTAGCGGTACAAAATACTAAAAGACGAAAGACCTTGTTTACCAAACCACTCAATCAAGACTTCTTACACACTATCCAAAACGGCAGCAAAATCCACTTCAAGCCATTAACTTAGAGTCGGACGAGGCCTCAACTTTGCATCTCAAATATCTCAATCTAACGTAATCACAACATCAATCGCATTAGACTTATCAATTGAATGACTTTCGTCGCGAAAATGTAAATGAAAAGGCGCACCATTGTTCACGGCAAGATGCTTTTCAACTCGTGAAAAGAAAGCGCACAGTTCCAATAACTCTTCTTTAGAACCTTGTAGATATGCCGTTTTACCTTCCATGGCTGGTGGTCCCTCTTCGTCAGAAAAAGAATTGCTTACATATAGATTCATAAGAGTTCCTTAGATTGGGTTGTTAGATTTTTGCTTAAGGCGAAGACCATAGCGTTTTATGAATTACCTTCCCACTGGCGTCGATGTCGACCGACCATGCGGTGAGATCCAGCATAAGCCTATTTTCATACCACCATCGCGTAGCGCATGGCGCTTCGCACCCTTTGCCATAGCGAGGAACACCAACGCCAGCCGATGTCCTTATTGCTGGGTGCCCCATCTTATCAACCAAAATTTCCTCAGAGTCGCCAAGCTCCACGGCTACAAAACCTGAACTCAATCGTGAGTTTATATAGAAGCATGTTGCAAGGTATATCAATGGAACCGTAAAGAATGCGGCTGTAAATGCGCGTCGATAATTTGGCATGGATGAAGGTTCTGTACATGTTGTGTTTGCATGCGTACGATTACGCTGCGCTCCAATCGTACCTACATGGGCTTGGTCTTATTTCTTACGAGTCGCCTGAGTTGGGCAATATCGAAAGCTGCTTCTCTAGCTGGGCGAGACAAAGTTGAAGCGGTAATTTGAAAGTTCAAATCAACGTTTTCGTCACCGGATGGTGTGTAGTAGAGAATCCACTGCGTCTTGAAAGTACGCGGATCGATTTTTTTACGCTGCGGACCATAAGGAATCCCCTTCCGACCTTTTACGCTACGCGCACAGGTACTATATGAGAGAACTTCGAAAAACTCTCCCACTTTCTTTGTTCCTTTAAAGACTTCATCGATCCTGAATTTCACTTTTTCTGCATCCAGTTTATAGTCAGGGAGGCTCTTTGTGGCGTACTTCACATCCTTCACTGAAATGATCGTCGCTAAGACAACGAATTTCGCCGCTTTAAAGTCTGAATACACCCTACGTTGAGTATCTTCCAAAGCTTCGGCTGGAAGCGGTTGGCATGCGAGTGCAATGTGTGGAAATTGGCAAATAATCGCTAGAAAGAAGGTTCGAATAAGACTTTTCATTTAGGCAAAGACCGGCGATAATTTTTAGCGAACTTAGCACGTAGGTACGATTGGAGCGCAGCGTAATCGTACGAATCGCAATCACCTGCTCGCCCTTTTCTTAGACAACCACATCATTTCAACCCACGATTTACGCCACTTACCACCAGCAACAAATGTGCGTCGATAAGTTGGGAGGGGTTAAGGTTTTGTACGTGTTGTGTTTCCATGCGTACGATTACGCTGCGCTCCAATCGCATATACGTTGGCTCATCAAAACGTTGACCGCAATTTTTGCATTTGTTTCGAGCAATCGCGCCATGAATCTTCAGTGGGCCTATGGCTCCTTGGTAGCTAACAGCCATTCCGCAATTAGGGCACTTCACCGACATGACGATCCGCGAACCAATAAAAACCCAAGCAATGAGTAATACTACGAATATCGTGTGCTCCGTCACAGCCCATAAGGCAATAATGCTCCACCCAGCCAAAAGAACCAGAAGTAACATCCTATAAAATTTCTTTTTGGCAGTCATATTTTTCAATCGAACAATCGATGTCAAGTAGGCGAATTCGTCTCAAAGCTATTGTATCAACGATCAAAGTCCAATCGTACCTACGCGGCTAAAAACCCATTTATACATTAAGTGAAACGTATATTTTTCCAAGCCCCCGCAATCCTACCAAATATGCGAAACAAAAACACAAAAAAATGCCCGAGCAAGTCGGGCTATTGGTTGTTCTCAATTCTAAATTTTTTCGCGATTCCTAAGGGTACAGAGATTGATCGCGCGTGGGGCTTAAACGCCACTGGATTCCCGCCTTCGCGGGAATGACATCAACTATAAAAATAGATCACCGACCGTGATGGTGGGGATCACTCGCATATCGTCCACAGTGCCCCTTCCCGGATATGAAGATCTGCACCGATACAAAGAAATGAACCCACCGCCGTCACTCAAACTCATTCAAGCCAAGCTTACTCAGGCATTAAATTCCTCAGTCATCACCTTACTACCAATCTTCACGTTTTTCAGTTGTAAGCCTTTGACGTTGTAGAGATACATGGCTTGAGCTTGATTGACAGGGTCGCCGAAGTCGCAGTTTTCAATCACGACATTGCGCACTGGGAGAACGGGTGGCATTGGTTGTGGACCATTGTAATCAGAGGCGACGGGGCCGAGGATGACGATGGCTTGGTAGCAGGAATTTTGTCCAGTCTTAGATCTGACATTGCCGACGGTCACGTTGGAGATATAAACGTCGCGCACTTCTGGTGGGCGAATACGCACATTGTCGGCGACTGGTGCGTAATCGCAATCGAAGGTGACCACGGCGCCTGCGGCTGACGCCACCGTGCGTGAAGCGATGGGTGAGCCTGGTAGTGAGGCGTAGAATGAGGGGCTGGTTTGTACGCCATTTGGAATGTGGACATTGCGCACATAGAAATGACGCAAGTAACCGCCACGGTTCAAATTCGTTTTCAGACGAATCGCGGTGTTCAGTGGATTGGTGGCCCAGTGTCGATTTTCGAACAACAGATTTTGTGCGTACACATGTTCGATGCCGCCGGCCATCTCGCTACCTAAAGTGACGGCGCCATGGCCGCTTTGCATGGTGCAATTTTGAATCACGATATTGCGTGAAGGACCGTATTGCGTATCACGATTCTTGCCTGCTTTGATGGCGATGCAATCGTCGCCTGTATCAAAGGTGCAGGCATCGACTAGAACGTTGTCACAGGCTTCTGGATCAAAGCCGTCACTATTGGGTCCATGGCTTTTCGCAAGCACTTTTCTAATTACGACATCGCGGCAATTGACAGGATGGTGCTGCCAGAATGGGGTATTAGTGACTTGATAGCCTTGCAGGAAAACACGGTCACAGCCTATCAGTTGTATCATCGGTGGGCGCAGATAGTGGCCGCGTCCAAACACACGTTTGGCCAAGGGCACACGGGCTTCGGATAAAGCCGGCAAATAGGCGCCATCAGCGCGCCAACGATCGCCCTCACCTTGTATCAAAGCAGCTTCGTCATTGGCGATATTCACTACTTCCGACAAGGCCTTCGCGTTCAGAGGATTGACCGTATTCTCCGACATCTTGCCTGCTTTGTAGTTGGGCGTGCCATCTTGGCCGACAGAGTTAATCGTTTTCTGTTTGCCTTTCCAGGTCCACCAACAATCCCCCGCTTCATTGAACGGTACCCCGCCTTGGCCATCCAAAATACTGGTCCAATCTTCGCCGGTCAAAGCCACGTTGATTTGCCCAAACGCATACACCATCGGTGAGTAATTCAAACAGTCATTACTTTGCCAGCGTGAGATCACCAAACGACCATTGCCGCCGCAATCGACGCTACCATATTTGGCGTAATCCTCTGGCTGATGACTGAAGTAGACATGCGCACCCGCTTGCAAATGCACATGTACATTCGAAAGTAAGACGATGGGACCGGCACAGTACCAGTCGCCGCGTGGGATTAGGACACGTCCGCCACCGGCTTTGGCACAGGCTTGAATCGCCGCTGCAAATGCCGCATAACAATCATGACTACCGACGATGGGACTACTCAGCATGGCTTGTTCTTCATGCGAGATCCAAGCTTTGACAGGCACAACTTCACACGTCTTTGCGCCGAACTCGGTCACCAAAAAATCATGCTCAGGAAAACGCGGCGTCTGATTGAGTCTATCGATAATGGCTTGCGCCCGATTCCACGGATCTTGAGCGCTGTCCGTTTTGGTCTGCATGGCGAACGAAGGTAAGGCCATGGCCGCACCTGCTGCCGTCATGCCCAAAGCACCACTCTTCAGAAAACGACGGCGAGCATTTGCTGGGAGCGCTTGCTTTGCGCCTGTCTTTTGAGTAGAACGTTCTTCACCGTTGAATTTCGTCTTAGTTGATAAGCTTGAAGGCATGATTTCTTCCATCTGGGTTTTGTTCAATTCTGTGAAACTTTACAGCTGTTCGTTGTTGAATTCAGCGAGAAAGATCGCGGCATTCGGCGTGATATCGAGAGGCAAGCGATATTCAAACTGTCGTTCGACATCAAAACCTGCTTGGCGTAAATTGTCTAAGAAATCGCTGACTGCAAACTGAGCTGGGCGATACGCCAAACTGCCTTTGCGATTCCAGTCCGCCCACGGATGTTGTTTTTGGATGTGCGGCCCGATCTGCGAATTCATCACGACCACTTTACCGACCGTTTCTAAAACCGGGCGTGTAATGCTTCCTAGCGGAGCTTGATACGCGTCGGTACTCCCTAACTCGCAACGATAGCCAGGCACATTATTGGGGATGCTAATGGTCGCATAAGGCGTGCATTTTTGCGTATGGAACCATTGTCGCGCGAGGTAGAATTTTCCGGCGAGCGCATTGGAGCTTCCATCATTAGTGAAGCGACATTGGTTAAAAACAAAACCATAGGCGCTACGCAAATTCGTATTGGGCGCAACGACGTATGAAGTCGAACGGTCGCCCAAAGATTTAATTTCGCAGCGATAGAAATAAGCGGTCGTATCACCAAAAATGAAATCCACATTTCCTTCCACATAGGATTGATGGAAGAAACTACGCACGCTTTGGCCTAACTTACTCGAACGCAAATACAAGGTATCTTGAAAGCCATGCAGACGAATATTTTCAAACTGCACTTTGTCAGCACCCTCCACCATTAAGGCCACCGCCTGGTGATGCACCACGACCACCGGCGCTGTACCCGCTGTCGCTCCACAACTACTGTTGGGGCATTCGGCATTTTGATCATTCGGTTCTTTGTTCGGTTCTTTGTTATAAGCGTTCTCTAGCGTGATGTTTTTGATTTGAAAACCAGCGCCGCGTATCCAAGCAACCGCACTTCCATTGGTGCCGATCACCTGACGGCCTTTAATGCTGTCGTACATCTCTACAATACTTGCATCGAGTCCCGTAAATTGAGCACCAAAACGTTCGCTATACACACGCCCCAGTAGTGCGGCATGCAAATTCGCCACGATCTTGGTCTTGCTTGCATCACTCACCGTTGAATACAAGGTGATCGGTACTGCTGTCGCTGGCACATATAGAAGCTCGCGATATTCCGCTGGCGCTACCTCGATATATAAACGTTGCTTCGCGCCGCCTTTGGCGAGCATGGCACGTCCATCGATAAGCGCTTGCTGGATCGCTGCTTGTATCGTATGAAATTGCGTTTTACCATCGGCCACAGCCTGTCGATTGACACGGTAATCCGGCTGAAAGCGATTCTGCGTGACTAGCGGATCCTGCAGTGGAAACCACGGATCTTTTCTTTCCTTGCCAGCCTCACCTACCCATTGTAAGACTTCGTCCATCTCGTACATGCGCGCTTGCGCTGCGCTCAATTGAGGACGGAAGTTGAACGCTTCTCGCACTGGGAAAGGGGCAAAACGCTGCTGGCATTGCGCTGCCGCTGTTGATGCGATGACGCTGTCCGCGCTCAGTGCCGCAATCAAACGCGCTTGCTCATCACTAGGATTTTGGCTATTCCAGCTTTGCTGGCCTACGCGCGCTTCGAGATGTTCTATGGTCCACTTAGAATTCGCCGCGACACTGACGTGATCTAGATTCAAATGCAAAGGCAGCTTGGCATCAAACCCACGCAATATGATATTGCCAGGAGTGAGGCTGTGCACGTTTTGCATGGTGACCGAGCGATAGTCGGGCAAGGCATTACCGCTGGCTTTAGGGTTATAGCGTGTATCAATATCGAGTGGACGTTTGATATCACGCAGGCAAACGTCTTCGTAACGAATATTTTCTACTACACCACCTCGCGACACATCGCTTTTAATTCGCAAACCCGACGTCGTACCTTGCATACTTAAATCGCGCACCAAGACATTGCGCACGCCACCCACCGTTTCACTACCGATCGACATCCCATGGCCGCTATAGAATTGGTTATGCAAGACCGATACATTTTCTACTGCACCATTGCTACCGCCTTTGATGGCGATATTGTCGTCACCTGTACGAATAGCGCTATGGGCAATCGTGATATTGCGCGACGAAATAGGATCAATACCATCGGTATTGCGGGCATCACTCGGCGTATCAATGACGACCGACCATGCCGTAAAGCCATCAACACGATTGAGGGTGACGTGGAAGTTAGGCGAATTGTGCAAGCGCACTTGATACAGTGTGATCTCGCGTGAACGATTCACTTCGATCAAGCGCGGCACATTGTGCTCATTGTTTTCACGCTGCGCCCGTCTGGCCATTTGCCACCAGCTTTCCGTCTTGCCTTTGACCAGTCGCCCACCTTGTCCATCAATTGCGCCGGGGCCGTAGATACCGCTATTTTGCGCGTCCTCGATACGAATGAAGGTCTGACATTGGCGCCCTCTTTCAGAATTCACGCCGCACAATCCAGCCCCCGCAGTTTTATCGTACAAGCTCGGATCACGGCTGGCGTATAGCGTTACATCGCGATCAATTCGCAAAGACACACCGCTAGGAATACGCAAAGGGCCAGAAACAAAACTATCGCGTTCATTGTTGGCCGCCAATTGCACCGCTTGTCCTTGCGGACATTGGTCCAGCGCCATTTGAATCTTCGCCGTTTCCACCTTAACTTCCTCAGTGGCTGTCGCTTCCGCAGTCGAGTAAGTGGCGGTCAGCACAGTACAGACGCGTGGCAGCCGAGGTTCTGTGACCTGTCGACTATCTTGCGCCCAACTAGCGGGCACAATTAAAACAATTGTCGAAAGCACCGCAGCAAGATTCACTGCAATAAAGCCGGATTTTGAGAGTCTCATCATCGATGTGAAATAGGTTTGATCTGTCGTTGCGGATTGGGATGGCGTCATCTTCTAGACTCTATGGTTGCTTCAAGAGATAGGCATCCCATGATGGTTCGGCCTGTATCAACTCACGTAAGACCATCGTTGAAAAGAGACGTGCACCTTTCACACCGACATGGGTGCGATCAAATGCAGACTTTGGCGTACCTTGTGGTTCCACCGTCGCGGCTGTGTTCGCATTGGTATTAACATTTACTGGTGTCGTCGTTGATGCAACTAACACGACATTGGGCGGTGCCACTGCGAGGGTATCTGCTTCAACTTGCCCCATTGCCTGCACCGCTGCATAGCTCTCTGCATTCAAAGGCAGCAATAAGACATTTTTATCTTGAGCGATATGCTCAACCACCTGTGCCCACGGAAGCAAATTGTTTTCTAAAACTTGGTCTCGGAAAGTCCTTCGCGTGAGTGGCGTAACGAGCACCGGAATGCCACCCCAAGCACGTACTTCATCGACATAACGCGCCATATTGACGGGAAATTCGGTTTTTAAATCAGTCGAACGACCAGGCTTTCCTGGTTGATCGTTATGACCAAATTGAATCAACACCCAAGTCTTTACCTTCTTGTCGTTCAATAGGTGCTGTACTTGCTGCCATAGTCCTTCGGCTCGAAAACTGCCTGAGCTACGTCCGCCACGCGCCAGATTAATACAATCAACCGCAGGCTTCAGCTGTGAACACAAAGCGTCACCATAGCCACTTTTACTCGCCATGGTGGAGTCGCCGACTAAGATCAGACGTCGTGGTTCTTGGGATTTGAATAAGCCTGCGTCATTACTTGGCGGAGCAAGATTTGCATGATTCGTATGATTCGCGCAGGCTGACAAGATCAACAGCGCGCTAGCGACCAACATGCCTCGCGCAAATTGAGTACGGTGAAACTTCTGGAACATGATGTGATTCCTGTGGTGTTCGCTTGTACAAATTGTTTCTACTTCTAAAAATATCGAATGCGTTGATTGCGTTGATTGAACGATCCACTTTGGCCTTGATGTTTCAAGGTCCTGCACTGATTCGAATTTCCCTTATCGGTCACCAATACCCCTGTCGCTCCCGCGCAGGCGGGAGCCCAGAGGCTTTTGTTGTTTGCTAACTCGGACGACATGCACAAAAAACTCAAACCATACTCAAAGCTAAAGACACTGGGTTCCTGCCTGCGCAGGAACGACAGATCGATCAGTACTCGGTCGTTTCACCAGCATGGAGTTCAATCAAATGTCGCGACTTTGAATCGCTAAGCCGACATCTCTTGGTTATAAGTCTTTTCGCCGATCTTCACATTCTTCAACTTCAAGCCTTTGACGTTGTAAAGGAAAATTGGTTGTGCAACGTTGACCGGATTCCCTAAATCACAATCGCTGATGGTGACGTTTGTGACAGGCGTAATGGTCGGTGTTCCTTTGCCGTTGTAGTCTGATACCACGGGTCCCAAAATCACCAAAGCTTGGTAACATGAATACTGGCCACCTTGAATCGCCACGTTCGACACCTTGACGTTCGAGATATGAATATCACTCACGACGGGAGGACGATTACGCACATTGTCGTTATTGGGATCGTAGCCACAGTCAATGGTAATGACACCACCTGCTGAAGTCGCCACCGATTTATTCGGAATCACAGAACCTGGAATCGTGCTGTAAAACGCTGGAGTAGTACGAATCCCATTAGGCACTGTGACATTGCGAATATGGAGATTGCGCAAGAAGCCACCACGACTCATATTGGTCTTGAAACGAATCGCAATATTGAGTGGATCGGTTTGCCAATGGCTGTTTTCAAACACCAAGTTTTGAGCGAACACGTTTTGAATCCCACCGGACATGATGCTACCGAAAGTCATCGCGCCATGGCCACTGTGCATCTTGCAGTTCTGAATCACAATGTTTTGTGATGGTCCGTATTGAATGTCAGGCCCTTTACCAGAATCGACCGCAATACAATCGTCACCGGTATCAAAAGTGCAGTCTTCGATCACTACATAATCACACGATTCAGGATCAAAGCCATCGCTATTCGGTCCCAAACTGTTGGCGTAGATATGTTTCACATGCATGTTCTTGCAGTGCACAGGATTGTGTTGCCAGAACGGTGTATTGGTACTTTGATAGTTCGCAAACAGCACATTGGTGCAGCTAATGAATTGCACCATATGAGGACGCAAGTAGTGACCATGACCAAAGATACGTTTTTCAACTGGCACACCGGCTTCGGCCAAGGCACGCAGATAGGCAGAATCTCGACGCCAACGATCGCCCTTACCTTGTATCATCGCACGTTCTTCGGCACCTAAATGCGGCGCAATCGCTTCTAGCGAAATAGGATTGTTAGGATTGACGGATTCTTCCGTGCGGCCTTGCAGATGTGGTATCCAGTCGCCTTTTGTGCCAGGTGCAATATCGCCAGCGGAACTTGGCTTTTGACGACCTTTCCACGACCACCAACATTCGCCTTGATCATTCCAATCAACACCCGCTTGTCCATCAAGAATACTGGTCCAATCTTCGCCAGTTAAAGCGATATTGTTTTGACCGTAAGCGTAGACCAATGAAGAAAAGTTTAAGCAATCATTGCCTTCCCAACGTGTGATCGACAGTTTGCCATTCGCGCCACAATCAAAAGCACCGTACTTAGCGTAATCGTCGGGATTATTGCTGAAATAAACATGGGCACCGGCTTGCAAATGTACATTCACATTCGACAGTAAAACGATAGGCCCAGCACAATACCAATTCCCCTTCGGAATCAGCACACGTCCACCGCCGGCTTTGTGGCAGGTTTGAATGGCTGCAGCAATTGCAGGATAACAATCATGCGAGCCCTTCACGGGCGTTTGCATAGAGGCTTTCTCTACGAAAGAAACCCACGCAGTGATTTCAGTGGTGTCACACGTCTTGGCACCAAAATTCGTAATTGGGAAATCTTTTTTGGGAAACTTGACAGGATGACGAGCGCGTTTGACGATGGCATCGGCTTGCTGCCACGGATCACTGCTCTTAGCAAATGCGTGAGCCTGCCAAGGCTGCATGGAAGCGAAACCAGCACCAGCGATCGCTGCGCTTTGCAAAAAGCGTCGACGTGCAATGGTAGGCACAGCTTGAACATGAGCTTGAGGAGATACAGGAAATTTTGAAGAATTCATACGAAAATCAGCAGTGGTGAGGCATACGGAAAAAAAGCCCCGCTCAGATCAAATGATGTTGTCTAAGCGGGGCTGAACGATCAATAGAACGTGTAGGTAATGCGAGTGTTAAACGCGCGACCAATTGGACTAGCGGCGCTACTCAAATATCCGTTGTAGCCATTGTGATTTGTGACCGGTGGATTCACATCAAACAAATTCGTGATACCCGCCACAATCGTAAAGTTTTTGAAGCCACGATATGTCGTGGTCAAGTTAAACACTTGGTAAGGCTTGATATCGCGGAAGTACTGCGCTGCCACCAAGTTTTGGTCGTGATAACCGGTATTGTAGTTTTGCGTAATTTGCGCCGTCCAATCACCTTTAGTCCAATTCATGGCCAGCGTGTGCTTCCAACGGAAAGTGATGATAGGCAAACTACTAGTCGTACCGTTGCTCGCCAAACCGAAACGACCAATATTCGAAGCCCACTCACCACCTTTTTCTAACTGATTATCAAACTGGGTCAAATACGTGCCGTTCAAACTGAGTTTAAACGTGCCCCAATCTTGCGTCGGTAAGGAGTAATAGGCTGCCAAATCCAGACCAGCAGCTTTCTGACCACCCAAGTTCATCGTCACGTTTTTGATGTACAAGAGTTTGCCGGTCGCATCACGCACAAACAGATCGGCGTATTTCGTTGGATTCAAGAAGTAAGCTTGCTCCGGCAAGTTGGCCAACATCTTATCCATCGTGATGCGCCAGTAATCAACACTGACCGTCAAGTTTTTCATTGGCTCGACCACCATACCCAAGGTACCACCGACGGATGTCTCAGGGACTAACTCTGCATTACTACCTGTTTGCTTCGGCAATTTCACGTTACATACGGTGGCAGAAACCAATCCAGGCAAGGCTTTACCAGTACCCGCCACAGCTGGCGTCGCACTTGGGCATTGCAATGGATCATCCCATGCTGCGCCCGTCGTCGTAGTCGCGCCTGGCAGGCGATATCCATAACGATCGAATAGAGTTGGTGCACGGAAGCCTGTATTGGCGGAACCGCGGAACATGATCTTTTGGTTTGGTTGATAACGGAAACTTGCTTTTGGATTGATGGTGTTACCAAAATCGCTGAAATGGTCATCACGTACAGCGACGTTGGTCGTCAATTCTTTAGTGATAGGAATTTCCAGTTCCGCATACAAAGCCGCCACATTACGCGCACCTTGGCCATGTGATGGTGTTGAGCCAGCATAGGTCGCTAACAAACCTACATCCGTTTTGGTATCTTCGGTCGTGTCACGATGGAAATCAAAACCGACCGCCATACCCAAATCGCCCGCTGGCAATTTCATCACTGCCTTGTTCAGAGTCAATTCAACGCCAGTATAAGTACTTTGAGATACGCGCAATTTTTGACCGTTCAAGCCGATACTGTCGAGATACGCCTTACCTGTTGCATCTTGCAAGCCGAACGGATTCAACGTGCCGTTCGTGATACCCGCCAACAATTTAGGACCGTCAACGGCGCCTGAGTTAAGGTAACTGACACGATCACTGATACCAACGACCAAACCTGCCTTATAGTCCCAACCCCACAGCACGCCTTCATCCGTCAAATTCCAGCGTTGATTAATTTGTTCGTCTTTCGTGATGTAAGGACCCAGATCCGCCACACTCCATGTCACCAGTAACGGTGCGCCATTCGTTCCCGCAACCGCTGGTACACCACCACTACCGCCCGGATACCATTTGCTCGTGTTCGGCAACAAAGCGGTAACGCCGTTGGCCGCCAAGCTGGTGGTCGGAATTTTGGTGCCAAAAATGTGTTCTTCACCACGGTTGTATTCCAAGGAGATTGTATGATCATCGCTAATGCGTTTGGTTGCCTTGGTAAAGAAGGTCACTTGATCATTGGCATACAAAGCGGTGTTGTAAGTCAAATTATTGATGACGCATGTATTCTTGCCACCTTGAATCGAATACGGCGCAACGCAACCCGTCGCATAGTAAGGATTCGCCGCTTGGAAAGCCTTATTACTTGGAATGGTAAAGTTGGCTGGCATCGCAAAACCACCGCTTGCTAAAGACGGTGCGCGGCCAATACTCGTCAACAATTCTGGAGAGCTCAACTCATAGCGATCAGAACCCAGTAAGCGGCTGCGACGATGACCATCGGCGGTTGCGTACACATTCCACCCATCTTTTTGCAAGTCACCAGCACCGATAATAAAACTGACACGCTGCTCGTCGGCGCCGCCTTTACGTTCTGGCTCAACCGCTTGCACCGTGACTGAAGCGCCGTTGTATTCACGTTTGGTGATGAAGTTCACCACACCACCAATCGCATCCGAACCGTAAATCGAGGACGCACCGTCATTCAAGACCTCGACGCGTGCAATCGCGCTCATAGGAATCACGTCAAGATTAGCGTAACCGTCGGCAATCGCTTCATTCGCCAAACGACGGCCATTCAACAAGACCAAGGTGCGGTTCACGCCGAGGCCGCGCAAGTTGATGTTGGTACCTGAACCTGCGTTGGATGGCGCTAAGGAATTGGACTGCGGCAAGGCCATCATCAAATCAGCCAAGGTGGTCATGCCACGCTTTTCTAATTCTTCACCGGTTACTGAAGTGATCGGCAAAGATGCCTCGCTTGCCAGACGCTTGATGGATGAACCGGTCACTTCGACCCGCAAAGCATCTTGTGCATGTGCTTGCGATTGACCGATCAAATTCATGACGGCCACAGTGATGGCGGAAAGGGTCAGCTGTTGCAAGCCTGGCTTTTTAATAGATTTCATTCTTGTCTCCTACTAATTTTTAGTGAACGCTCACGTGGGGATGAGCAAAAAGTCTAGTAAGAGCACCTCGCGTACTCCATGCCGTATCGACGAGGATGCGAACCATGCGCATCGAGGTCTAGCCGGTCAAAATAGGTCACTTTTAATTAACAAAATCAACCTACACTTACTTCACATCTCAAAACACTATTGCTGCAAATTTCAAATTCCTAAATTCCTAAATTCTTAGAGCGCACCTTAGCCACGTGAGAAAGTGCGTGTCACTCTTTCCAAATGGGCGCGCATTGCTTTGCGAGCCGCCGCTGGATCATGCGCGGCAATCGCTTCCAAAATATTGCGATGATCGGTCAAGGTTAATTGACGCAATTCCTCCGTTTGAAAATGCTCTTTCAAGCGATGCCACAAACGACCACGCTGATTCCACAAATATTCAATAGTGCCAACCAAGGCACTGTTACCGGTTGCACGTGCAATCGACAAATGAAATTCACGATCAGCATGCTCATTGCTCGAATAATCGGCATGATGCTTTTCCATTTCTAGAACCGCCTTCAAAATCGCATCGATCGCACTATCCGTCGCAACCCGTGCCGCAATCGCCGCCACTTCTGATTCAATCAGACGACGTGCCGATAAAACTTCAAACGGGCCCGGCCCAACTTCAGGCACATCAGGCTCTTCCGCAGCCTCACAAATGTAGACACCAGAACCGCCACGCACTTCCACCACACCGCCCAATTCCAGCGCCAAAATCGCCTCACGCAAAGAAGCGCGACTCACCTCCAACTTGGCGGCCAAGTCGCGTTCAGAAGGAAGACGCTCACCTGGGCGAATCCCCTCCTCACTAATTAAGCGTTGAATTTTATCGGCCACCACGCGATAGAGGCGCGGCTCATGAGCGGCACCACCATTGGCGGCATTCGATGCATTCGATGTGCTTACTTTTTTAATCATGTCAGTTTTAATTTCTTGCAAATGTTGATCTCAGATTCAGTGGCTCACCAGAAATTTCAGCAAACTCCAGCAAAACCACCAAGCTACTAAGCTCACATGATGCCATGTTGCATTTGGTCAGGCCATTCTAATGTGGTTAGACCAATTTTGCAATCTGGACTAGCCAAATATTTTTTTTAGTGGCATACTCGCCACAACAAATCAAGAAAAAGAGCTGGCGAATCGTGCACAAGGGCAGCCAAATCGAAAGTCAATATCTGCCTAGAATGCACCATTTCTCAGAGGTAAAATGCCGACACGGTAGCTTAGTCGAGACATGAAATACCCGCCGAGCCGGAAGCCGATCAAGAATAAAACGTGGTGCACAGTGTCTTTTGCGTGGTCAGACCAATTGATATTTTGGTCAACAACTCAGCGCAGAACTGTTGTAAGCAAACAGCACAAGTGCAATCCAGACAAATGAACTAACAGGGATTAGAGAAAAAATGGCAACCGAGACGCTTTCTCCTTTGTATATCCGCATGCATGAACACGACAACGTCGCGATCGTCGTGAACGACGGTGGACTCCCCGCCGGCAGCGTGTTCCCTTGCGGCCTCAAACTTACAGAATATGTGCCACAAGGCCACAAAGTCGCACTGGAGACGATTCCGCAAGGTGGTGCGATTCGCCGCTACCAAGTCACCATTGGTTATGCGAACGAAACGATTGAAGCGGGTCGTTGGATTCAAGAAGCCTTAGTCCAGCTGCCATCCGCAAGAACCCTCGACAATTTACCCATCTCTACTCAAGCCGCGCCCGACACTTCTCCATTAGAGGGCTATACCTTCCAAGGCTATCGCAATGCCGACGGCAGCGTGGGCACGCGCAATATTCTCGCCATCACCACTACGGTGCAATGCGTCGCCGGTGTGGTCGATTTCGCCGTGCAACGCATTAAGCGCGAATTACTGCCGCACTACCCCAATGTCGACGATGTGATTGGCTTAGAACATAGCTATGGCTGCGGTGTCGCCATCGACGCACCGGATGCCAGCATTCCGATTCGCACCATCCGCAACATCAGTCGTAATCCCAATTTTGGTGGACAAGCGATGGTGGTCAGCCTTGGCTGCGAAAAGCTGCAGCCGAGTCGTTTGTTTCCGGCGAAGAGTATCGCCATCCAACCAGCAAGCACCGTAGCGAACAATGCCGCTCACACACCAGGCGAGATCGAACCAGCCGTGGTATGCCTGCAAGATGCGCATCACATTGGCTTCAATAGCATGATCGAATCGATTATGGAAACCGCCAAACAACGCCTGGAAATTCTCAATCAAAGACAACGTGAGACCTGCCCGGCTTCTGACTTGGTGATTGGCGTGCAATGTGGCGGCAGTGATGCCTTCTCTGGCGTGACCGCCAATCCGGCAGTCGGCTTTGCCACCGATTTATTGATACGCGCTGGCGCTAGTGTGATGTTCTCAGAAGTGACGGAGGTGCGCGATGGAATCGATCAACTGACTTCTCGTGCGGCTACTCCAGAAATTGCGCAAGCCATGATTCGCGAGATGGATTGGTACGACAATTATCTCAAACGCGGCGGGGTCGACCGCAGCGCGAATACCACGCCTGGCAACAAAAAAGGTGGTTTATCCAACATCGTCGAAAAAGCCATGGGCTCCATCGTCAAATCAGGCTCAAGCGCGATTACCGGCGTGCTGTCCCCAGGTGAGAAACTGACCAGCAAAGGCTTGATCTACGCGGCGACACCCGCCAGCGATTTTATCTGCGGCACATTGCAACTGGCGGCAGGCATGAATATGCATGTGTTCACCACAGGCCGTGGTACGCCATATGGCCTCGCGGCGGTACCGGTGATCAAAGTCGCCACCCGCACAGAATTAGCGCGACGCTGGCACGATCTCATGGATATCAATGCTGGAAAAATTGCCAGCGGTGAGAGCTCTATCAGCGATGTTGGATGGGAGTTATTCCATCTCATGCTCGACGTGGCGAGTGGTAAGAAGACATGGGCGGAACATTGGAAACTACACAACGCCCTTGTCTTGTTTAATCCTGCGCCGATCACCTAAAAACGAATTGCCTCCAGATACCCGAAATTGAATATCGAGATGGAGTGAAGCAGGCTTCCTCCGCTAGAAAACTAACATGAATGAGTGATCCCATGAGTACAGCAAAACCTTTTAAACGCATCCTTCTGACCGGCGCCGCAGGTGGTCTGGGTAAGGTCTTACGTGAGCGTATCAAGCCATGGGCTGACGTGATCCGGCTCTCTGATATCAGTCCGATTGGCGAAGCGCAAGACGGCGAAGAAATTGTGCAATGTGACTTAGCCGATAAAACCGCCGTTCACGCGCTGATGAAAGACGTCGATCTGGTCTTACACTTCGGTGGCATCTCCACCGAAAACAATTTTGAAGCCATCATGGCCGCCAATATTCAGGGCACCTACAACATCTATGAAGCAGTGCACCTCGCTGGTGTGAAGCGCGTGATCTTTGCTAGTTCGAATCATGTAGTCGGTTATTACAAAACCACCGACTACATCAATGCTGAAATGCCGATGCGTCCTGATGGCATGTATGGCGTCAGCAAATGTTTCGGCGAGAGCCTGTCACGCTACTACTACGATCGCTTTGGCATTGAAACCGTCTGCATTCGGATTGGCTCTTCTTTCCCAGAGCCGATCAATAAACGCATGATGGTGACCTATTTTAGCTACAACGACTTGGTTGAACTATTGCGCTGTGCCGCTTTCACACCACGTGTCGGACACACGATTAGCTTCGGCGTATCAAATAATCCGGCTTCGTGGTGGGACAATCGCTACGCCTCACACTTGGGATTTCAAGCCAAAGATAGCTCGGCAGCCTTCGCGCACAAGTTCCCAGACAGCGGCGATTATCCCGCCGCCGATGACATCACCACGATTTACCAAGGTGGAGCTTTCTTATTGACGGGACCTCAATACAAATCTTAAAGATTCGCCGCCATCCCCATACTTAAGTTCAGCACAAACCGTATTACTCCTATAATTCGTCCCCAAGACGAAGCCAAAACCAAAACCAAAGCCTCTAGAGGCTGGCCGCACCCCACACTCCCGCGCGCCAGCCTATCTTTTTCTCCCTTCAAGCCATCCACCTCGCGCCAAACGTATCTCAGCACTGCCGCTCCCTACTATTTCCTACCGTTGGCGATCTCAAACAACCATTCGTCGCATGATGACCGACTAGTCGCCACGAATCAGTAAGCTTTATACTTAGCAAACTCACGATGGTTTGGCACCGATCCACATCAATGCAAAAAACAATATGAAACTTAACGAACTCATGCGCGACCAGAAAAGCAAGAAACTGATGCGCAGCCTACTGGCGCTCACCATCTTTAACTCCGTCATCGCGCTATTTATCAGCCTGATCTTCCATACCAAGCAGCCATTCTCGATGGTGTGGGTGTTCTCCATGCTCATCGGCTTTAGCATCAATGCGGTGATTTCGCTCTCCAGTTTTCTGATCTGGCGTCATCAAGAACCGAATCGCGTTGCATTCATCTTGATCTGTATTGGCGCGGCACCGGTTGGGTACTATATTGGCACCTCGATTGGCCTATTTCTCTACAATTTCGATGTGCCCGCCTTCGCCAACATGATGCAAAGCGGCAATCGATCGGCGGTCATCGTCAGCGCCTTTGTCAGCGTGTTCGGCGGCGTCTTTTTTTGGAATCAAAGCCAACTAGCTGAATTAAAACTACAACGCGAACAGGAAAAAGCACGCACCGCAGCGATCGAAAAACAAGCGATGCAGGCGCAACTACAATTACTGCAGGCGCAGATCGAACCACACATGCTGTTCAACACGCTCGCCAATCTGCAAGGCCTAATTGCGATTGATACTGAACGTGCGCAACACATGCTCGAGCAATTGATACGCTATCTCCGTGCTAGTTTGAATTCTGCTCGAACACAAAAAACCACGCTTAAGCATGAATTTGAATTGCTGACCGCCTATCTCGAGCTTTTAGCCATTCGTATGGGCAAACGCATGCGTTACGATGTGCAATTGCCTACCGAACTCGAAGCCCAGCAAATCGCGCCCATGCTGCTACAGCCGTTAGTTGAAAACGCCATCAAACATGGCTTGGAACCCAAGGTCGACGGTGGCACCATCAGTGTTCGAGCGAGTCTCGAACAACAAGAACTTGTCATCCACATTGCCGATACTGGACTCGGCTTGGGACCTGATTATAACGAACAGCATGTCGCCCAAGATCATCAAAGCCATGTTGGTAATGCCAATATCCGAGAGCGCCTACAAGCCTTGTACGGAGCGAATGCTAGCCTAACTTTGCGCGCCAACCAGCCCTGCGGCGTGGTGGCGGAAATTCGGATTCCCATGGCGATGTCCGACCACGCTACGGCACCATAAGTCGGAACAGGTTTAGTTCATACCCAACTCAAATAAACAAACAACAAACAAACACTATGACGAACAAAGCCCCACGCGCGCTCATCGCCGAAGACGAAGAAATTCTTGCCCTAACGCTCAAGAAAACGCTGGAAAAACTCTGGCCTGAACTTGACTTGATCGGCATCGCCGAAAACGGCATTGAAGCCGTCAACCAAGCCTTGAAGGAATTCCCAGACATCATTTTCCTCGACATCAAAATGCCTGGAAAAACCGGCCTCGAAGTGGCTGAAGAACTTGCTGATGAATGGCCTGCCGACAAAGCCTTTCCGCACATTGTGTTCGTCACCGCCTATGACGAATACGCCATCGAAGCCTTCGAGCATCAAGCGGTCGATTACGTATTGAAACCGATCAGCGATGTACGTATCAGCAAGACCGTACAGCGCTTACAAAACAAATTCCAAGCAGCCGACGAAAGGCCAGACGAATTGCAAACCCTGATCGCACAGTTAAGCAAATTAAGCCCTGCGCTTGGTTCTGGTTTAAGCCAAATCGCGTCTGAAAAGGTAGAACGTCTGCATATGATACGAGCCGCCGTCGGCTCACAAATTCGCATGATTCCTGTGGAAGATGTGCTGTATTTTGAGGCGACCGACAAATACATCAATGTCGTCACGGCCGAGCAAAGTGTGTTGATACGCATGAGTTTGCGTGAGCTCTTGCCGCAATTGGATGCCAGCATTTTCTGGCAAGTCCATCGTAGCCATATAGTGAATACCCGCCATCTTGAATACGCGAACCGTGATGAGTCCGGCAAGCTCTTCCTGCAACTCAAGGGTTGCAAACAAAAGGTCCAAGTCAGCCGTGTGTATGCGCATCTCTTCAAGCAGATGTAGTGCCTTAAGTCTATCGACTTTAGAGAGCCACAAAGAAATGGGCTGACTTCAATGAGTCAGCCCATTTTTTTAAGCAAAGATTGAAATCTAAGACTGGAATTAGAACCGGACTAGAACTGATACAAATAATTCAGCTTGATAAACGCACGACGTCCGGTGCGCAATTGCAAATCTTCGGTGCGCACCAAGTAGCCAGGATTGCCAATCTGCGCCAAGTTCTCTTGACGATTGCCGTAGCCAGCAATCACACTGGTGCCCGGGCTCAAAGTGTAATTGATTTGAAAATCAGTATTCAATTGCTTACCCGAAGTCAAACTGCTGAGCGTGGGATTGGCCGACAAGACATGGTAATCTGCAATCAAACGCAAACCCAAGAAGCGCGTCATTTGGTAACTCAATTTCGTCCTCAGCATGGTATTGCGAAAGACATTTGCAGAACTTCCCACGAGTCCATCTTGGCGCAAATCGTTCCACAATAATTTCTCTTCGATGCGCCATTGTGGATGCGGTTTAAAACTCAGTAACAAGTCCATGCTACGTGCCCGCCCGACTCCTGCAGCCACACCTGAAGCTGGCGTGTAATTGATCGCATCTCCCACACCAAATTCAGCAATGACACGCAACCAATCCAGCCACTCCGTACCCGTTGAAATAAACCAACCTCGTTTATCGAAGGATTTCCCTTCATACTTCTCGAAGCTATTGCGCGAAAAAACTTCGAACCAGCTATTGTGACTACCTTCCAGCAAAATCCCTGCATCAAGCACCCAATCTTGCAAAGTATTTTGTTGGTTTCTAGTCCAATCCGAATTCACAACGATGCCATACCGCTGCAAAGCATCGCCGTCTTCGATATGCTGAATCAACTTCATTTCTTGGTGCAGCTGCTTGTAATCGGTACGCGGCAAGAAAGCGAGCGTATTCGCGAAACCATTGGAAATATCGACATACTTCGCAAGGTATTCGAGATGCTTACCCGAATGCTTCGCCTCTAGAAAATTCAAATGCGCATCGGTTTGCTTTACATCGGTTTGCTTCACATCTGTTTTATCAAGATTGGATTGCTCCTGCTTCTGGCTACGCGCCGACTGTGCTTGGAAAATCCAGTTGTCGTCATATTGATAGCGCGTGTCGAAACCAAACACAGTTTCACGATCGAGGCTGTCGCGCCTGTCCGTCAGCAAGGCACCGATACTCCAGTCGGAACGTAGATCGGTTTGCGCACGCGCCACGGCGATCTTGGCCTTGCCACTCGCGGTATCACTATTCAGATCGTCATCTATCAAGAGACTGCCATACGACCAAGTATCGGCGCGCCCCGTTATCCGTACACCGGCGGTAGGTTGCGCAATCCGCCGCGAAAAGAATAAAGGATTCGGGGTTTGAAAGAAACTCGCATTCTCCAAGAAAAACGGACGCTTTTCTGGGAACAACACCTCATAACGCTTACCAACGACAATTTGCGGATCATCCGAATCAACGTCTGAAAAATCAGGCTTGAGTGTAATGTCGAGCGCGGCCGCATCGCCGAGCACCCATTTGGCATCTAGCCCTCCTTGTACTTTGTTTTCTCGTTGCCATAGTGGGTTCTGCAAATTTTCTGCGTCGAGCACTTTGGAGTTACGCGCCAACACAAAGGGATTGAGCTGGGCATTCCGGCCTACGTTCAGTTTTTCGGGTATTTGCACTTCCGAAAACTGCGGAACCAAGCCGGCGACACGTTTAGTCAGAGTAGGCCAGAATGCCTCTTCACCCAAACGGCTAATCACGCGTCCAACGCTCACGCCCCAAGTCTGAACATCGGCGCTCTTGTAGCGCAGACTTTTAAACGGAATAGCGATACGAACCACGTAGCCATCTTCTGTGAGCTGACCTTCTGACTCCCACTGAGTATCAAAATTCACATCGAGATCGAAACCTTCAGTACGCTTAGCATCGAGCTGCACGCCATACGGATTCACAAAAAAAGTAAAAGCATGGCGCTTATCGCGAAAGGTATCGAGTTCCAAAATGACGATGTCATCGCCATCGATATCCTCACGTTTTCCTATATGTGCACGGACCAAAGCGGGATCATCTTTCGCCACAAATACCGCATAGAAATACGCATCGTCATATGACAAATAAGCGGCAGTTGGCTTCGATATAGGATTGCCGTCACCGGGAACACGTTGCTTAAAGTCTGTGATCTTCACACCATGCTGAGCCGGTTCGCCTTTGATATAGTCTTGTAATTGCGGTGCTTTCATCGCACGCGAAATGACGACCGATGCAATCGATTTCGTATCCGATGAATCTGTCGCTTTTTCTGGTGTGGTGTTTTGGGATGAAATCTGTGCTCCAGCAATTTCCGCACAGCTACAGCATATGGAAAAGATCAAACTTGCCAGCAAGCGTGGTGATTGGACAAATTCGATTAATTTTTTAAGCATCGTGATGACAATTTCAGATTATTACGGACTAAGTGTTGATAGATACTTTGAGCTTCCGACGAGCGCGAAGTTCAAAAAGGTGCGATGATTTACAAAAATAAGCGTTACGGCTAAGACAATTACAAGCAAAACACGCGATTCATTCTTCGAACAAAATCCCGAGGCAACATGAGCATTCACTGGCAAACACTCGCTTTTAGCGAACTTACAACATCACAATTATACGCAATCCTACAAGCACGCTCCGAAGTCTTCGTCGTCGAACAGAACTGTCCTTACCTTGATGCCGATGGAGCGGATCTCAACTGCCATCATCTCAGTGCGTGGAACGATGAATCGCAACTGGCGGCCTACCTGCGCGTTGTGCCCCCAGGATTGAAGTATCCAGAAGCCTCGCTGGGACGCGTCATCACGACACAACATGGCCGTGGACAAGGGCTCGGCAAGCAGTTACTCGTTCGCGGAATTGCTGAATGCCAGCGACTGCATCCACAACAAGCAATTCGCATCGGCGCTCAACATTATCTTGAAAAATTTTATCAGTCCTTTGGCTTTGTCACGGTGTCTGACATCTATCTCGAAGACGATATCCCTCACGTCGAAATGCTACTTTCTGCCTCAACAAGGTCTCAATCCTAAACGCAAAATTAAAGGCAAAATTAGAGTCAAAAAAAGGGCGACGCGGTGAGACGTCGCCCAAAAATTGTCGCAAAGTTAGAGGAAACGACAATTCAATAAAACCTGTCCTCCCGCAGTGATCAAAGCTTTCAATGTCTTGACTTCAATGCGCCACTGACAAACTTCTCATGCACTACAAATCAATGACGCCACAATAAATTATTCTGCAAGGCATCCGGCAAATATCCACGCAAACGTGGTGCGAAACGATGCTCATTATGTGACCACCACATCGCCAACATCAAATAGGCAAAGACACAGGTGATCAAGGCTCCAACGATCGCGAAACTACCTTGAAACAACTGCCATACACCGTGCATCATCGCAAAGGCAATACCAAGCGCTCCGGCAACCGCAAAACTACGGCGTTGCAAGGCTGCCGACAATAACAACAACAAACCGTTGATACTGAAATACACCGCTTGGCCGAGATAAGACACCGCAAAGCTTGGGCCTTGATCAGCAACAAAATACAGCGCCAAACTACCGCTGAAACTGAGTAAGCCAAAGCTATACAGCCAGAATGCGTAATCACGTTTACGAGTAATTTGCATATCGACGATAAAGCCCAACACCAGTACCGCAAAACCAAAGATCAGAGCGATCGCTTTGCGCAGGTTCCACGCAACTGGGCTCAAGGAATCCAAATCCATACCAAGCAAAAGGTTCGGCAACAGATCCCATGCCATCAAAAACAAACTCAACAAAACAGGAATCACCAAATAACTGCGCTTGAAGAACCACAACACCAACAAAGCGCTGACAACCGTGACCGCCTCAATCACAAACCAACGACGATCAAATACGTGGTAAAGATCGTGCAGTTGCGGGGTATGCCCCGCTGGCCAATAGCCCATCATGTTCTGCACTGAAAACACCAACATCGGCACCATCATGATGAAGATCGTGGCAAAGAAATTAGTTGGCACGCGGTGGTCATGTCCATGGAACCACAGCGCACAGAGCAAACTGGCCAAGCAATACATAAGGCTCAATTCGAATAAGACTGTCATGCCCCATTTTTCGAGCGCTAAGGTACTAAACATGGTGCAGATCGCCACGACCAATAGGCCGGCGCAATAGGTCAGCATGGTGCTACCATTCCAACGTGCCTCACGTTGACGACGTTCGCGTTGTTCCATGAATTCGACCAAAGGTTTGACTTGACCGTAATACAACAAACCTAAATCGGCGGCCTCCATCAAGGCCTGACGTCTTTTTTGAGATTTCACTTTTTTGCCTCTAACTTTTGATTCAATTTGACCTAAACACGGTGCGGGTCACGGGGAGTGCCTGCATTTTTTATTGGTGCAGCGATGTGTTTTGAATTGATAGGGCGTATTAGAAACGATCTGACCCAATTTGCAGAGTGCTATCTAATAAGTACTACTTTTCGATACGTTTTTAAGCGTTTTGCACGCCTTTTTTTCAAAGCTTTGTGGCAACAAACCACAAGAACCTTTCCAAAACGCTTTGACTAGGTGACTTGCTGCGATGCAAATTAAAAACTTTTGCAGACTTCAGCTCCGCATGCCGTTTTCGCAGCACCGGCGGCCGCGATTGTAATGAGGCTACGCAAGAGGCGCAGTAGGTTTGGGACGAAGACCCTGCCATAGGTGATCAAGTCGGCTTGCTTGGCAGTAAAAGCGAAAGCCGCGCTGCTATACTGCCAGCATGACGATCCCCCCCACATCCCTTGCCGAACGCCCAAATGCAGGTACAAATGCAACCGCGCCGTGGTCGCGTCGGTTGTGGTTCGCGTTCTTGCAAATTCTGGGTTGGGGTATTTTCGCCGCCGTCGGCGCCCTCACCTCGTTAAATGATGATCTCCGCACGGGCTTTAATCCTGACTATTGGCCGATCTTTATCGCGTGGGTTGACCGTGCAATCGCAATGGGCGTCATCAGCATCGTCATCTGGCATGGCTTTCAACGCTGGCCACAAGTTTATGCATCAGGCAAAAATCTCATCGTCGGCTTCGCTGCCCTCATGCTTGCTTTATTACCTTTGCAGCTCCTGTTTGTTTTTAAGGACTTTCTGCAAAACGACCAATTCCTGATGACGTGGGAAGGCGTCGGCCAGCAACTCAAACTGATTAACTACATCGCCAGTTTGCTGCAAATTACCTCGGTCGCGGCGATTTACTTAGCCGTCGCCGCGATCAAACTGTGGCAGCAAAACCAAGAACGCCGTCGACGCTGGGAACGCGAACGGGCCGATATGCTCGCCATAAAGCTCGAACTCGAACAACAGAGAATGCTCGCCTTGCGGGCGCAACTCGAACCGCATTTTATGTTCAACGCCTTAAATGCCATTAGCGCTCTCGTCATGCAAGACAATAAAGACACGGCGCTCAACGGCATCAATGATCTCAGCGAACTTCTACGCTATGCCCTCACCGCCTCAGAAAAAAACTGGGTGAAGTTAGCGGATGAAATGCAATTCGTTGAAGATTACCTACAGCTGCAGCGTCTACGTTATGGTGATCGTCTTCACTTCATTTGCGAAGGTTTTGAGCCTGAAATTGCGCAAATAAACTGCCCTCCTCTATTGCTGCAACCGCTCGTTGAAAACGCCATTCGTCATGATCTCGACAGTCACCAAGACGCCAGTGATATTCGTCTGCAGTTCACTTTACAAGAGCATCACTTACACATCGCCTTAAGCAATCCGGTGCAACATGAGGGAGAAAGTCCGAACCCTGGCGCGGGGCTTGGTTTGCGAAACACCCGCGATCGTTTGGCGATGTCTTACGGCCCTACAGCAACCCTGACGACCCACATATTCGAACAACGCTTTTACGTCAACATTGAAATTCCCTTGTTGGAGTTGGAGTTAGATTTTAAATCGGCGAGGGAGCATGATGCTTAATCACCATCTCACAATGTTGGCTCCACATTTGTTTTCGTTTTTGTTCAACCATGATGTCTAGTATGTCCAATAGCACCACCAATCACCGCGCGATCATTGTTGACGATGAAGATCCGGGCCGCGTCACGCTGCGCTACGCCTTAAGCAAGCATGCACAATGGCAAGTGCTGGCTGAATTCGGAAATGCCGCGGCGGCGCGAGAGTATCTCGAAAAAAATGCTGTCGACGTCGTATTCCTCGATATTCAAATGCCCAAAGAAAACGGCATCAGCCTGGCGCGCAGCATTAGCACCATGCAAGATCCGCCGCTCATCGTTTTTGTCACTGCCTACAATGCCCACGCGGTCGATGCCTTCGAAGTGCATGCGCTTGACTACTTGCTCAAACCATTCAATCCGCGTCGCTTTGCTGAGGCACTGAAACGCGCTGAAGAAATGCTCGAACAAAAACGGGGTTATCGCGAAGCGCTCACCATGTTCGTCGAGAATGCGAGTGCCCTTGAGAAACACCCTACACCACCGAATAGCCCAGCCATCACGACTAACCCAACAAGTGAGACTCGAGATGCCCCACCAACAAACTATTTGGAACACGTGATCGTGCGCTCCGTTGGTGAGATGGAGTGCGTCAGACTGAGCGATGTACTGTGGGTATCGAGCGCGAGTAATTATGTCGAGCTCCACCTACCAAAGCGCATCGTGCTTCATCGCATCACGCTCACCGAAATCGAAAAGCGCCTCAATCCACAGGAATTTTTACGCGTGCATCGCACCGCCATTGTTCGCACCAATCAAATGCAGCAAGTACGCGTCGCCGGAGATGGCGTCTATCAACTTGCCTTGTTCAATGGCGATGAAGTGCCTGTCAGTGAGAGATACATCGCGCAGGTGCGGGCACATTTTGCTTAAAGTTCAAGCCTAGCCATTCTTAGCGAAGAAAATCAAAACCCCTCAACGCCGAGACGCAGAGGCGCTGAGGGGCGCAGAGAATTTCGCCGTCGCTCCCACAGAGGCTGGAGCCCAGTGTCTTTACAGCTAGTCCTAACGAAGACAAACGTCACTGGATCCCTGCCTTCGCAGGGATGACACTACATTTGTTTCGCGTAAAAAGACAAAACTGCAGGTAACCTCAAAAAAATCCCAAAACAGTGCTTGACCCTGACACAGTGTCAGGGTTTATAGTGCTCTTCAACTTGCTGATGTGGCGACTGATTTGCCTTATCAACATCAGCTTCGAATGTGCTTGAGGACTATCCATGCAACTCAAAATTGGCGATCTCGCAAAACGCACCGGCATCACCGTGCGCACCTTGCACCACTATGACAAACTCGGTTTGTTGACGCCTTCGGTGCGCTCCGATGCTGGTTATCGTTTGTACGACCGCAACGATATCGCGCGTCTCCATCGCATCCAAGCCTTGCGTCGTTTAGATCTGAGCTTGCAAGAAGTAGCAGAGATTGTCGATACACAGGGCGTCGATTTAAATGTGGTGATCGACGAGCAGATTCGCAATATCGAACACCACATCAAGCAACAAGAGGAACTCTTGACGCGTCTGCGCGAGCTGCAGAACAAAATGCACGACAACAGCGGACCCAGCCTCGACTATTGGCTGTCGACACTGGAAATGATGAGTGTGCAAGACAAATATTTGAACAAAGCCGACCTCGACTTTTTACGACAGCAACCCAAGATGCGCAGTGGTGAATTAGATCGCGTCTTGCAAAGCTACGCGGCGCAAATTCGCAGTCTGATACAAGCCAAAGTGCCACCTGAGGATCACGCCGCGCTTGAAATCGCAAAACAGTGGATGAAAACCGTCAACACCGCGATCCCCCATCCCGGTGTCTTGAAGAAAATCGTCAAACTGCATGAACAAGAGCCTGCGATCCAAGCCATGAGCGGCGTTGATCAAGAAGTCATGAACTATCTCAATCAAAGTGCGGTCGAGATACGCTACCAGTTCTACCGCAGCTTTCTGAGCGAGGAAGAATGCCAGTACATGCGCCCGGCATTCATTCGCAATGCCGATCGATGGTTAGCCTTGTTCGCCGATTTACAAGCACTGATTGACCAAGGCGTAGCGGCCAGCGATGAAAGAACCCAAGAGCGCTTAGTCGAATGGCGCGAGATGTTTTTTGAAGCGTGGGGACACAATCTCGAGGTCATCCAAAAGGTTCGCCTACACCATCAAAAAGAACCGCCAACTACCTTCGGTGGTGGACTGACGCAAGAGATCTTGAACTATGCGCTAACGGGCCTGTACTTCATGGAGACGCAGCGGCATCTGGAAGGTCAACCGACCAGCAAGAGCGCCAAGCGAAAGCGTTGAGATTGCATTCTGTGACATCGCGAGTCGACCAATAAAGCTCATTTCTCTCTAAGCCCCCTCCCTTCGAGCGAGAGGATTTATTCTCAAATCACTCTCGTTAGAGCATGAGAATTTGCCTCTAAATCCCCTCCCTTTCAAGGGGAGGGCTAGGGTGGGGATGGGTTTCGAAGCTAAGGGTCAGCGACCAACTACAGCACACCATCCCGACCTTTCTTTGGAAGGGGAAGGAATAAAAGGCAGCGCGCTAGACGTCATGGCAAAACTCGCCTTCGCTTTCAGCATGCACCTACTGACGTTTCAAAAGCAGTGTCATTCCTGCGAAGGCAGGAATCCAGTGTCGTACAAGTTAAAAACAGTCATAAATAAAAAACCAAGCCCATTTCTAAAATTCATTTTCCATGAGCTAACAATGCAAACCACAAACTCCCAATCCCCACCAAACGAAGCCCCGGCTTCAAACGCCCTCTTCCAAGACAAGAACTTTGTGTGGATGCTGATTGGCGGTATCACCTCCATGCTCGGCGATCAGTTCACCATGATCGCCCTTCCATGGCTTGTACTCCAATTGAGCAACGACGCCGCCCAATTAGGGCTCGCCCTCGCCTTACTCGGCGTACCACGCGCCGTGTTGATTCTGATCGGCGGTGCCGTGGTTGATCGTTACTCGCCAAAACGCGTGCTGATGTTGAGTAAGCACATCAACACAGCTTTGTTGTTAATTCTGATCTTCGCCATCCTGAGCGCTCACATTCAATTATGGATGCTGCATGCCATCGCTTTGGCACTTGGTATTTCGACCGCCTTTAGCATTCCCTCAGGCTCATCAATGCTGCCACGCGTGGTCAGCAAAGAACATCTACAAAAAGCCAATGGCATGATGCTGAGTCTGCGTCAGGTCACCTTCTTTTTAGGGCCGATTATGGCGGGTGGTCTGATCGCTTTGATCGATCACAACAAAACAAGCACATCGACCAACTCCACTTATTACGGCATCGCCGCTGCATTTGCCTTCGATTGTTTTAGCTACGCCTTTTCTGCTTGGACACTGTCACGCGTACAAGTGCGCACACTGGATGCCAACGCAAACCCACACAAAGAATCCAGCAAGAAAACCGGCTTACTCACTGACACCATCGATGGTCTGCGCTATTGCTGGAACGATGTCATGTTACGCACCTGCTTCTTGTATTGGTCTGCCATCGCTTTCTTCGTCATGGGGCCACTGCAAATCGCGATGCCTTTACTAGCCCAGCACATCAACAACAGCGCATCCACGCTGGGGCTTCTCGGCGGCACACATGGCGCAGGAACCTTAGTCGGCATGGTCTTCGCCAGCGTCTTCCCTCGCCTGCGCCTGGGAAATCTCGGTCGAACTTTGCTGTTGGTCGACGCCATCATTGCCCTCTTGTTCGCGCCCTTAGGATGGGTTGATTCCAGTTGGCCAGCGGCGAGCCTACTCTTCGTGATCGGCTTACTCGGAGGCTTCTTACACGTCGCTGTCTTCACGTGGATACAAAGCCGTGTAGCACCCAACATGTTAGGCCGTACCATGAGTGTGTTCATGTTCATCTTCATGGGCATCGGCCCCATCTCCGCAGCGATCACCGGCTACGTGATGCAACATTTCAGTCTCAGCCAATTATTCGGCGCCAGTTCAGTGCTGTTGCTAGTCATCGTCATCATCGCCATCATCGTGACGCCGTTGAAGCAAATGGAAGAGGCAAAGCCACAACAAGCGCCTGCGGGCTCTTAAGTCCCTCTGCCGCCCCCAGACTCGTCATTCCCGCGAAAGCGGGAATCCACCTTGAATCAATCCGCTGAACACTTGAACAGCAAACTCCCTTCTGCCAATCAAAACCCCTCAACGCCGAAATGCAAAGGCGCAGAGAAGCGCAGAGTCTTTAATTGTCGCTCCCGCGCAGGCGTGAGCCCAGTGTCTTTGCAACTTCAGCACCCGAATACAAACGCCACTAGATTCCAGCCTGCGCGGGAATGACGGACATAGCAGCTCTGCTGATTGCAACTTGCAACACGATACATCATCGTGGGCAGAGAGAATCCCCTCTCCCGCAGGCGGGAGAGGGTTAGGGTGAGGGCGATTCAGCAACAACAAACCCAACGTCAATCCCCCCCCACACACCCGTCATTCCCGCGAAAGCGGGAATCCATCTTAAATCAATCCGCTGAACACTTGAACAGCAAACTTCCTTCTTCCAATCAAAACCCCTCAACGCCGAGACGCAAAGGCACAGAGAAGCGCAGAAGCTTTAATTGTCGCTCCCGCGCAGGCGGGAGCCCAGTGTCTTTACATCTTCAACAATCAAAGACAAACGCCTCTAGATTCCCGCCTGCGCAGGAATGACAAGCAAAAACACCCCAGCCAACTACAAAATCGCCCCACCAACGCCCCACATTTCCCCGACAAATCCCCCCAAAAACCGACGTTTTCCTCAAAAGCCCTGTTCATAGTCGCTGGTGAATGCCATAAACCCTTTGCCCTGCGGTAAAATGCTTGCCAATCAAGTATTTAAAATCCTTTTACAAAGAATTCCGCAATGAGTAATAAACCTGACAATAAAAACGCAGAAGCTCCTGTCATTTCTAACTTCCTCCGCGCCATCATCGACAAAGACCTCGCCGACGGCAAATACACACGCGATGGCTTGCCGAATGTGATCACGCGTTTTCCGCCTGAACCGAATGGCTATTTGCACATCGGTCATGCCAAATCGATTTGCTTAAACTTTGGTTTAGCACGCGACTACCAAGGCCGTTGCCATTTGCGCTTCGACGACACCAATCCAGAAAAAGAAGATCAAGAATACGTCGACACCATCATGGACAGCGTCAAATGGTTAGGCTTTGATTGGAACTATGGCGAAAAGAATGGCGACGCTTACACTGGCGGCAGCCACCTCTACTACGCCAGCAATTATTTCGACACCTTCTACGCAATTGCCGAATACTTGATCGAAGCGGGCCACGCCTATGTCGATAGCCAAAGCGCGGAAGATATGGCGGCCAACCGTGGTGACTTCTCTAAACCAGGTGTGAACTCGCCTTTCCGTGATCGCGCGGCAAGCGAATCTCTAGATTTATTCCGCCGCATGAAGGCCGGTGAATTTGCCGATGGCGCTCACATCTTGCGCGCCAAGATCGATATGGCATCACCGAACATGAATATGCGCGACCCAGCGATCTATCGCATTCGTCACGCGCACCACCACAACACCGGCGACAAATGGTGCATCTACCCGATGTACGATTACGCGCATCCACTCGAAGACGCGATTGAAAACATCACGCACTCGATCTGTACTTTGGAATTCCAAGATCACCGTCCGTTCTACGACTGGATCATCGCCCGTGCCACCGAAGGTGGTTTCTTCAAACAACCGGTGCCGCAGCAATACGAATTCGCGCGTTTGAATTTGACCTATGTCGTCACCTCCAAACGTAAGTTGCGCCAACTCGTCGAACAAAACATCGTCAGCGGTTGGGACGACCCACGCATGCCAACCATCGTCGGTATCCGTCGTCGCGGCTACACACCCGAAGCGATTCAACTCTTCTGCGACCGCATCGGTGTTTCCAAATCTGACGGCTGGATCGACTACAGCACTTTAGAAGGTGCATTGCGTGACGACCTCGACCCGAAAGCACCACGTGCCACGGCCGTCTTGCGTCCACTCAAGTTGATCATCGACAACTTCCCAGAAGGTGAAGCCGTCGCCTGTACAGCGCCTATCCATCCACACCACCCAGAGCTCGGCAACCGTGAATTCACGATCAGCAAAGAACTGTGGATAGAACAAGAAGACTTCATGGAAGAACCAACAAAAGGCTACTTCCGCCTCTTCCCTGGCAACAAAGTGCGCTTGCGCTACGGCTATGTGGTTGAATGCACCGGCTGCGACAAAGATGAACACGGCAACGTCATCGCCGTCCATTGCAACTACTTCCCCGACAGTAAATCCGGCACAGAAGGCAGCGCCAACTACAAAGTCAAAGGCAACATCCACTGGGTGAGTGTTTCTGATTCCTTAGAAGTCGAAGTACGTTTGTACGACCGTTTGTTCACCGATGCGAATCCAGATGCAGGCGGCAAAGACTTTATGGCTTTGTTGAATCCATCGTCGCTAGAAACGATTCGTGTTTATGTGGAACCAGGCATGGTCAACGTCGAACCTGATACGCGCTTGCAGTTTGAACGCCATGGTTATTTTGTAGCGGATCGCGTGGATTCTGTGAAGGGTAAGCCTGTGTTTAATCGGGTGACTACTTTGAAGGATAGTTGGGGAAAGTGAGTGATCACGCTAAAAATTGAGGCGGGATGTTGAAATACTATGTCGAGAATAGCACCTAGTATCAAAAATGATGAGAGAATTCTTCGATCAATTTAACTTCAAATATTCGAGGAATTTTGTTTTCCTTGTTCTCTTGGCTTTTGTCGGAAACGAGTATATTCCTAGGGAGCTATCGAGAAATGTGATTCTCATCTGGGCTATTTTCAATTTCTCACTTGTGCTGCTAGCCTTATTTTTTCAACGAAGTCTATCGCGATTTCTAGTCGATTGTTTAGAGTTACAGAATCTAACGCCCGCAATAGTTATTTCACAGATAGTTCGAGAGAGTCGAGGGCTGGACCATCACACTGCAATTCTTTACACGAGCACGTTCATTCCAGATGAATTCGAATGCCTTTACAGAGATGCACGTCAACTTCTAAAGTTTTCACAAGAAAGACCATATTTATACGACATATTTGACACTGTGCATGTCAATGAATATTACAAATTTTCGTGGCTCGAGGTAGTCTCCGATGACAGGTCTAAATTCGTCGCAAATTTAATGCCCGGGGATTGCATCCTTTACCACGACAGCGACAGCCTTCTTGCAAAAATCATTAGATATTTCATGCGCTCATACTGGAATCACATGGCTCTTTATCTGGGCAAAAACGTAGTACTCAACGTCTCATACGATGGTATTAAGGTCAAAGACATTTTTGAACAAATAGAGAGCAAATCGATCAAACTTGGTGTATTAAGAAGAACTTTGCCATTTTCCGAAGCCGAGATAAATGAGCAAAAAGAAAGAATAAAGGACTCATACGCATATTTCAAAGTACTGCGACTTTGCTGGAGAATTTTTGTCGGAAAGACTAAGTTCGGACTTCTAACTCTCCGAACTTTTTTAATTAATTTTATTCTATTTGGAACAGTAGTATTTTTCTCTTTCGATTCACCAAATTTAACGCGAGTTCAATTGTTGTTCCTGCTCATTTGGGCACCATTTTTGTTCGCGTCGATAGATCACCGATTAGCATACAAAAAAAATTTCATAACTATTCTAGGAAGTCAAAATGGATAATCCAAAAACAAATCCTATTTCGCTTTTTTTCGATGCAATTTCGAACAACTACGCTGGACTAATAGCTGTCTTATTAATTTCTGCAACAACTTACCTTTTTGTAACCGAAAAGAACATTCCAAAGCTACTGGAAATTCTAGATGTCATGATCGTTTCATATCTTTTCGGAAAAAAATCACGTTGAACTAAACCGCGATGTAATGACCCAGCACTTTCCAGAAATCAGCAGAGCATAAAAAAGGAGATACATGGTTGCCAAGCTTGCATCGATTATCAATATGAAAGGTGGTGTCGGAAAAACCACTTTGTCATTTAATCTCGCCTACTACTTAGCTGAAGGTCTAAAGAAAAAAGTCCTTCTTATCGATTTGGACCCGCAAGCCAATGCCACTATAGTGTCAACTGACGAAATCAACTATCAAACACATTTAAAAAATAAAAAAACAATAGCAGATGTTTTCATTCACACTTTTAGAACATATGGCCCGATAACTCAATCAAATCCTCCTTCATTAAATATTGACGAATTTATCTATAAAGTTTTCTCTGACTCCTCGTCAGAAGGCTCATTTGATCTCATACCTTCAGAGTTAATTTTAAGTTCCGTATTAAAAGGGATGACACTTGGACCTTATGATCTCGACCAATTGATTACAGAAAAAGTCAAACACAAATATGACTTTATTTTGATCGATTGCTCTCCTACATATTCATCGCTTACAACGATTGCGTTAAATACGACAAAAGCAGTTCTAATCCCAATGATCTCTGACTCTTTCGGTGCATATGGTACAAAGTTGATGAAACAGGTTCTTGAAGAACATGAAAATGACTACGGTTTCGAGCCTAAAGTCATTGGTGTTATATTTACCATGTGGGATAAAAACCAGCAAAATCAAATTACACAATCAAACGAAATTATTAAAGGTTGGGATAGCGGTAAACTTTTTAGGTCCAGAATTTCTCAAAATAATTGGTATCGAGTTGCAAACGGGAAGCGTACAAGCTTTTTAACGACCCCAGCGAACAATGAAGCAAAAATAGAGTTCATAACCTTTGTGAACGAATTCTTAGCGAAAGTCTAATATGAACGAAGAATTAGACGAAATAACAAACGTTCTTAGAAACGAAGCAAATTCGCTTGATCCAGACGATCAAAAAGCGTTAACGAAAATATTAACTGGGCTAGTTAATTCGATTTTCCGCAAAGACATATCTTCAAATAGTAGGAAAGAGACTTTACGGCAAATTTCCAATTACACACTTTCTAAGTCAAGACGTATAACTCAGGAAGCTAAGAAGTTGAATGAGATATCAATCCTCGAATATCGAAACCGCTATTTTCACGGATTGATGCGAGACCCAAGAATGGCGAGGAAGTTTTATTCCCAATTTTGGAGCCTTCTTGAAAAAAATGCTCAGGATTGGAATCAATATGAACTTTCCAATCTATTATCCTATTGCCTCCGAACTGAGCCGATTCTAATAAATCTAGGGAAGACGGATCCACTAAAATTAGTTCGTATTTTCAAAAGCATATTTAATGCGCAAGATGAAGATCAAAAAATTCAAACATTTGATGAACTTATGATGAGATTTCTGACAGAACCAAAATTCAAAAAAGCAATCGAATTGGAACATCATAGAATATGAAAGTACCCTATTTGAACAAAAAGATTGACGAGGAATTCGATGCGTACCTAACTGAATTCGAACAAAGCGTATCTTCAAAAGTTTCATCGCTGAAGACTACAGCCGGTTCCAAACAACTGTTCGCAACCTTATATCCGTTGTTTGCTTTGCTACGGGTACTTATAGATTCAAAGTATGTTCGAAATCCTTCTCGAGAAATTGTACTCTCAGAGCTCAAGTCTAGCGGTAATAAACAACTTTTTGTAGAAGCAGTCGCGACATTCAACAAAAGTTCTAAATTCTCCAATGAACTAAAAATTGGTTTGCAAAGACAAAATTTCAATGCTTATTTTGACGAACTGTTTTCTGACTCGCTTTTACTTTTAAACAGTTTTTACATGGGAAACTATCGTGGTGCTCAAATCGCCCTGAGATGTATGCTTGAAGATTTGTACCGACACCTATATTACAAGGATCATCAAGAAGAATTTTGGGCTTTAAGTTCGAACGGTGGTGGACTTGATGAACATAATATAAAAATCTCACCTAAAGAATTGAGAGATTATCTAACCAGAACTAGCTATCTAAAAATTTTCCGAAACTTAACGAAAGATTTTATTTCAAAATCAGGCGATTTGGATGGGGATCTTTTCAGCGAAAACGAAAAATTGTATTCGGATTGCTCGTCATATGTTCATGGCTCACTTACAGTAACGATGAACTCTTTTAAGTCGAACTATGACCTCCAAATCGATGCAGCCAAATCACAAGAACTAAACTCCGCGGCGTCAAGTTTTGTTTCAATGGCAGTCGCATTCTTGCTTGCTGCTCACCTAGATAATTTCCTAGCATTGAGCGATTATGATAAATCGATTGTTCTCGGCGCATTCAGTAAAAAGCGACGAGCTGCATTTCGACGCGCACTGAACGTTTGATCAAATCGGCAAGTCTAATCGAACGAAATTGAGAAGAAAGAACTGGATCTAGTCGTGCCATACGACATTGTCCGCATCGTTACATGATCGTAAAACCTGTTGCTACAACTATCAAATGTTAACAAAAGGTATTTGGGAAAAAAATGGATATTGAAACCTCTAGCGCAATTAAACTATTTTTCCCTAATCCGTCGCTTTCGCTTGTCTATTTCGAAGCTATAGCAAACGCGCTTGATGCCGGGGCAACTGAAATTCGAATTCTTATCACAATTGAGGCTTTTTCATCTTCAGAAACTTTAAGTATCCGAGTTACTGATAACGGTAAAGGTTTTACCGAAGAGAGTTTTTCACGCTTCAAGACCCTGATGAAACCGAAAGATTCATTCCACAAAGGGATTGGACGACTTGTTTTCTTAAACTATTTCAGCAAAGTTTCTGTGACAAGCGCGTGGAGCAACAAGCGTCGAACATTCACATTCAAAGAAAATTTCGACGGAAAATCAGATGTCGAAACGATTAAAGAATCGAAGAACCAATGTGAAACGAGTCTATCTTTTGAAGGTTTCGCTAAAGACAAAGTCAAATCATACGATGATTTACGCCCAGGAAGTCTCAAGGAAAAAATAATTTCCCACTTTTTACTGACACTGAATGACTTACGTGAAAGAAAAGTCGACTTCAAGATCAGAATCGAGCTAAAGACTCAAGAAAGTAATGCGCAAAAAGAGTTTTTTTCTAGCGATGTATCAATCACATCCGATGATCTACCAATGATGAAGCATAAGGCACTATCAGATTGCACGATTGATGCATATGCAAATATCGACATGCATTATTATGTAAAGGTAGATACAGGTTGCTCAGCCAATTTACAGACAGCCGTGAGCATTGATGGGAGAACAATCCCTGTAAGTTTAATCCAGCAGTCGAGCATTCCTTACGGGAATACAGCAGTATTTATCTTTTCATCGGAACTATTTAAAGCAAGTGCAGATTCATCTAGGCAGCGTCTCGTTCTTGCGGAAAATATAAATGAGAACATGCTTTACTCTAGGTTACGCGGTGAAATTAGTACGATACTTGCCGAGACGATCCCAGAAATTGCAGAAAAAAACAAAAAAACAGAAATGAAATTTGAAGAACAATTCCCGCATTTGTTGGGATACTTCGATTCTGCATCAGTTGGTTTAATCGACAGAGAAGATGCGCTAAATGTCGCACAACAGAAATTCTTTAAAGTCCAAAAAGAAATTCTACAGTGCGAAAACATGACAGATGAATTATATGAGAAGTCTTTGGATGCTTCATCTCGCACCTTAACAGAGTACATTCTTTATCGTGAAAAAATCATAGGAAAAATGAGGGAAATGACATCGGCAAATTCTGAAGCTGAAATTCATAACCTCATTGTCCCACGATGGGAAAAATATGATCAAGATTCCATAGTTAGTGACATCTACCAAAACAATGCTTGGCTTCTCGACGATAAATTTATGACCTTTCGTACGATTTTGAGCGAAGCACGCATGGATGACGTTATAAAAGCAATACGGATCGATGATGAAGACTTTTCGACCGAAACAGGACGACCTGATATCGCAATGATTTTTTCTTCGGACCCCAACTCATCCGAATCGGTTGACGTCGTAGTCGTAGAAATCAAACGCAAGACAGACGACGAAAGAGAGAATCAATATGCGATTAACCAACTACTTGAGCGAGCCTATAAGTTAGCAAAATATTGCCCAAACATTCAAAGAATTTGGTACTACGCTTTAATTGAGATAAATGACTCATTTGCTAGAAGCCTTAAACAACAAAAATGGACGCCACTTTTTTCAAAAGGAAAAGTTTTTTATCAAGAGTTTCCAACAGAGAGCCCTAGTGGTGTAATTGTGCCTACTCCGATTTTTGTAATGTCATTTGATGCGATCGTTTCAGACGCACAATCGAGAAACCATACGTTCTTAGAACTACTACGATCTGCAATGAAGCAGCAAACCAAACGCAACGTTAGAAATGATGCAATACAAGTAAACTCGTAAACAAAACACCGAACAAAACAAATTCAAGAGACACCCATCTTCGAAAGTAACTAAATTCGTTTCAGAAATATTTTGGGAAAATAGATTTGGCTTTGTGAGGTGGACACGATCAGTGGACATCCATCCCGATCAAGCAACAAAAAATAAGCGAGCACTCAGCTCGCTTCTAGCACTATTCTCACACAAATTAAAGCCAACACTTGCAATCTCTGTTCGTTAAGGTCCTACTCACCGAGTGAAATCAGTGGACATCCATCCCATGTGGGCCGTGCGTATTCCAAGTTAAACTCCTATTTGACCAACTACACGATCAGTGGACATCCATCCCGATCAAGCAACAAAAAATAAGCGAGCACTCAGCTCGCTTCTAGCACTATTCTCACGCAAATTAAAGCCAACACTTGCAATCTCTGTTCGTTAAGGTCCTACTCACCGAGCGTCGATCAACGACACTCTCCGTTTGGTCACACTCTACTCTTTTTAATTTGAATTCACGCCACAACTACAGGCAAGGACGCACAGCATCAAGTGCAAACTGGTATCGCAACTCCAACCACACAGCGTTTCTTCAGATGCTCTGCATAGGCACGTAAGCGCTCTACCTGTGCGATTGCTGTGCCGCGCGTCATCGTTCTGGCACGCGTGGCCTTTACAAACTCTTCTGGTGTAAAACCAAGGCGGTTCAAGATCGGTGGGACTCGTTGCGACATCGCATGTTTTTGTTGAGATGGCTGTCCAATTGGGCCGGCCAATTGGATCTTGCCGCACTGGGTGTCCAATTGATTTCTGGGTGTCCAATTGATTTTTCTCACTCTCACAATGCGTTTAACAATCAGAAGAAAGCAGCGACGCAATCATCATTTTCGAGTAATCTCAAAGAGCTTGATACCTTTGCTACGTGATGTGTGACGCGATTTCATACACCGAAAATGAAACCTCGTTAAAGTATGATTTCGAAGCTAATTTAGAAGATAATTGAGGGAATATCTAGGCGGTCTTGTCTCCCTCATTTAGAAGACCTTATAACAACATTGAACGCAAACGCGGTCCCCACATGCTACGCACACCTTCGTTTCCATCGCCACTCACAGCTGCTGTGATCGGCCTAGTGTTGTATTTTCCAATTTGCGGTTCTGTTAGCGCCACGCCGAAAACCTCACTCCCGCAATCAGCACACATAAAGAGCAACGCGTGGATTACAGGCTCGTGGGTCAATGTGCGAAACACGCCACGGGCCGATGCCGAAGTGATCGCACAGCTCGTCGTCAATACCGCCATTCATTTCTCAGAAAGCGAAACAAAGCCGGGGCAAGAATATTGTGCGATCGAATGGAGTCCTGCAGAAAAGGACGAAGCAAAAACTCATACGGTGCAAGGATTTGTCGCTTGCCGTTTTATTGGAAAGGCACCGCTTACGATTGAAACGGTCGGACCTACTCATATCAAAAACGATGCTGGGAAGTTCCCTGAACTTCTCCCTAACCCGCAATATTCGGCAACGCGTGCTTTTTGGCTACAGCCCAGTTTTGCGAGGCTCACTGATGCCGGCGCTTTTTTCTATCGCACTATGCTTCCAGCCAAGCAAAGACAACTTGAGATGATCGATGAGAATTTTGTTTGGGAGAAACGACCACCACTGAAACGTTTTCCGATTCCTGAATTTGAGGCCATGAAAACTCTGATGGCGAATGGTGTAACCGCAGCCCCCATATTGCTTCGCGATCGGCTGGTTCCGTGGAAAACGATTCAAACCATCATCAATAGTCAAGCAACCGTCTCGACCAAGATGGCAGACGAGGTTGGCAATTTGCATGACCGACTATTCTATGAAGGCGCACTGCGTATGCTGAAACAAATTAGCTTGCCACCTGCAAGTGTGTCGGCATTTACTGATCATGCAAGCCTCATGCCACCGCGCGCGAATGCCGAACAACTAAGCGCTGGTTTTCAAATCCCCTACTATTTAAAAGTGCTCAGCGGCCCTTTCTGGTCTTTTACTGAGAGCGGTGGCGCTAGACTAGTTGGTTGGTGGGATATTGGCAAATACGAGCACGAATTGCAGACCGCTGTGTATTCCCATGGGATCTTGAGTGATGGTACCGTCCGCTCGCAAACAACGACCGTAAAAAACCCGGACTGGAATGCAGGCTGTCGCGAAGGGTTCCGCTACAGCGAAACAAAAAATCTCAAACGAATTGGCAGCAGCGACAAGGATCGCACAGCGATCGTGCATTTTTTTAGCCCTGCTCCGTTAACCCATAGCAAAGTCAAACTAGAGAGATCGGCACTACAGAGCTTACAGTTTCAAGAGAGCCGCCAACAACGCCATGAGCAATTCACACAAGGTCAACTGCATCGTATCGACATCAATCACGATGGTATTGCGGATCTTGCAGTATGGGAAGCTTGGCACGTCCGCATCGGCTCCCAAACAAACAAACCCGAACCCGCCATGCGCATCAGCTTCGTGAATGTGAATGGACAATGGTACTTGCTCGAGGTGGATGAATACATGTCTTGCGATGATTAGAACCTTGCGTCACTCCTTTTGAGGCGATCGAACCTCAGCGCATCAAGCACAGGAAAGTCAGGAACACCTTGCCAAACAGAAGAGACACCCATCTCTAGCATTACTCAGACTCGGTCGATAAATATTCACGCACCATCTGACGCGCACGATGAAGGCGACTTTTGACAGTTGCGACCGATTCATTAAGCTGCTCACTCATTTCCGTGATCGTTAAGTCTTCAAAGTCGCGCAGCAAAATCACTTGCAAATAGTGATGCGGCAAGGATTCTAATGCAGCAATCAGATCAAGTCGCAGCTCGGCGGCGGGTCTAGAATCGATCATCGCCGCCCATGCTTCATCTTCGACGTGAATATCAACATGAAATTGTCGAAACAGCGCATAGCATTGGCGCTTGAGTATCGTGAACATCCACGCCGTCGCTGAAGTCAACTGACGTAGCGCGCTAAATCGACGTGTCACGACTAAGAGTGTTTCTTGCACTGCGTCTTCGGCATATGATGCGTGACAATGTCGCTGCGCATAACGACGCAGATCGGGATACCAATGCTCGAGCAAACCCGCGATCGCACGAGGCTCGCCCGTTTGCGCCTTGAGCATCATTTGTTCAATGTTCACTAAGCGGCTCATCTTCCTACGCTCCGTTTTTGAATCAAGTCTTCAACCGACCAGTGATCGTCAGCGTGCCTACCGTAATGGGCTTCAACAATGACACCTTCCGGACTAATCAAGAAATCAGCCGGCATTCCGAACATGGATTCAGCATTCCTTGGCAAATGCATGCCAAACTTTGCTGCGCCCTTCATAGCCGACCACCATGCACCGGGATGCAAAACTGATCGCATCGAGTTTTGCACGCCAAAAAGCTGGTACAACTGACGCTTTGGATCGGCTATGACATGCACGTTTCCATCATGCAGATGGCTCACCAGCTGCTCCCGCGTTGATTGAAAGATGATAATTTCTTGAATTCCTGCACGATGGATTTTCTCATGATTTCGAAAAAAATCGCGTACATGAAGATTGCAAATCGGACATTGCGCATAGCGTCTAAACTGCAAGTGTGTCCATAGAGTGCGGTGTGGCACCTCGAGTGTCACACCTTGAATATCTTGCCAATTCGTTTCAGGAACACAACCATTGGCCTGCAATTGCGCGATTTTCGCCATCATAACTCCTTAAGATCAAATGAATTTCAAACGATTCAGAAGACTAGTGGGAAGAAATGTGCGAATCGATTCGCGAGCATACAAAATAATTTTTCTTCGATGCGATTTCCACGCTTGGCATGGATCTTTTATTGGCACAAATTAGGTTGCTGACATCAATCGGAGTCAAATCGACAAAAACGGCAACAGCGTTCACAAAGTCGTAAAGTCCACAAACTCTCCTGACAGGAGTTGACACAATCCTTCTTTACTATGGCGTTGTAGCGATTGGCTATGTCACTTAAGAGGGCTTTATGCACAAGAATATGGAGATCGTCCGTTTTAACTTAGTTTCTGAAACCAGCACAGAAGAATTCTTACGCGCCAATGAAGAAGTTGAGCGTTGGGTTCGACGACAAGCGGGATTTAGCTCACGTCATCTGTGCCTAGACGCCGCTGGTAGATGGACAGATATCGTCCTTTGGAACAGCGAGCAATGTGCGAAGCAGGCGGCAGATCAATTTATCAAAGATTTGAATGGCACCGCATTTATGCGTATGATCGATTTTTCCACAGTAGAAATGACGCATCAAACAGTACTCGTTCATTGCCTAAATACTTGAATCTCTTTACTTGATCAAATTCGCATGAACAAAAACGAACGGTTACTTCAGATTATCACTTTGCTCAAAGCGAATCGTGGTGCCGTTCGCGCGGAAGACATCGCGCAACAAATGCGTTGTTCGGTTCGGACGATCTATAGAGACATGCAAAGTCTTAGCGCGGCGGGAATGTACATTGAAGGAGAAGCTGGTGTAGGGTTTACTCTACGTGGCGAGAACTATTTACCTCCTTTAATGTTCAACAACGAAGAAATGCTGGCAATCCTTATCGGTAGCAAAATGGTGCAAGCCTTCACCGATCCAAAGTTAGCACAGTCAGCACAATTTGCAGAACAAAAAATTCGCGCCATCCTCCCCGAACGCTTGAAGCAGCAATGCGAGAATTTGCCGTATCGTATCCCGGTCACAGAAAACCAGGCAACGATACGCCAAACACACGGACAAGTGCGACAAGCTTGTGAAATGCAAACGAAACTGCAGATTCTTTACCGCAATGAGAAAGACCAGCTTAGTCAACGTATAGTATGGCCGTTAGGGATTATGGGACTTACCGGAAAATGGGTGCTAGTCGGATGGTGTGAGTTACGCGGTGACTATCGAAACTTCCGCTTCGATCGTATCGAAGACATTCAAAATACGTCGGATTCGTTCACACCAACAAAGGCGATCAGTCTAGATCACTACTATCGAGTTGTATTAGGTATTCAGTAAATGCAAGTTAGTTACAATCTACCGGATATCCATGCTGAGCCCTCCGAAGCCCGCGCTAAAAATCCCTTCAACGATTGATCGTCCAAATCTTCTTTGGATCTTGGAATTGCACTCTCCGAATGTTGAATAACCAGTCGGCGCGGGTTGCACCCGCCCTACTTTTTTCCATCTAACTTGTTTGGTATTTCAGGCTCAAAAAACGAAGTTGGCGCCAATTTGAGCTGGGCGCGCATCGCTGCTTCTTGCTGCGCATTTAGTTCTGACTTAGGCTGAAGCCAAGCCTGCCATCCGCATCAAGTAGTGTCTATAATCGACCGGCCAAGTCTCTATCATTTCCATATACTTCGCTTGGTCCAAGGCAAAGAGCGCCCGTAGCGCGTCTTCATAATGGGGCAGATGCGCTGCGATGTTGGACATCGCTTTGTAGGTGCGCTCTTGCATCACGCGCATTTGATCTTGACTGCCACTTTGCTTGCGAGCCTCGTCAATTAACTTACGCAACGCTACTGACGCGCCGCCGGGTTGTAGGGCCAGCCATTCCCAATGGCGCGGTAGCAGAGTCACCTCTTTTGACACCACGCCCAGTTTGGGCCGGCCACGGCTACGGCTTTCTGCTTGTTTTTCCTCTTCAGCAGGTAACTCTAGTTTCGTATAGCGTTCTTTCACCGCAGACTTGGTACCACTCAAGTCGAGATCGATCGCGTCCCCGACGAGGTCATCAATCACTAGGAACTGGCCTTGAAACACTTTGCGCGCATCGTAGTGCTCTTTGAGATAGACCGCTATCTCCTCGAGCGCACCCGACTTGAGGATGCGATCCTCACAAAATACCGTGTAATTTTTCATATTGATCCCTAAGCGACTTCAGTTGTCATTCACTTGCAAAACAAATCCTTTGCAAATATTACCCGGGTAAATATTTAAAGTCAATTTTACCCGTATAAAAATAAACGAGCGCGACCGGTGAGGATTTTGGATTACTGACGATCTTGGTGAACGAGGTTTGAGATGGACACATCATTGAACAGCGCGATGCGATGCCTCATGAGCGCACACAAATTCGTGGCCAATCTGTGAATCAACAATACGTGCAAAATGAAATAGAATTTCAATTACAATCACAGACCGCACAATATTGATACGCCAGCGATGAAACGACTTTCCCTTCTATTACTTTCGCCACTCATGATGCAAGCTGCGTGGGCGCAGGATTTCGTATCCGAAGCATTACTGCCGAAAGCCTTGCTGACGCATATCGATGCGGGAACTAAAGTGCGCGACTTCAAAACCGTCGATCTGAATGGCGATAACTTGGATGATTACCTACTCGTGCTTGAACGTGCAGATGGAACACGCACACTCAAGATCATCACCAAACAAACGAATGGGCAATTGCTGCTCGCGAAGAGCAATGACGCTGTGGTGTATTGCCGTGATTGCGGCGGTGCCATCGGCGATCCCTTTGATAGCATCAGCACGAAATCAAAATCGTTCACGGTGCGTCACTTTGGTGGGAGTGGTTATCGCTGGTCGGTAGCAACGACTTTCAATTATTCTCGTCGCGATCAAACCTGGCAGTTAGTGCGAGTCGAAGAAAGCGAATTTCATGTTCAACATCCCGACCAAATGGAACGCCAGATATACACGCCACCGAAGCATTTCGGGAAAATTGATTTTGCAGATTTTGATCCGAACGATTTTAAAGGGCGTGGCGAGAAGTGAAGGGTTTGAGAAGCATGAATCCTCAAGCTTACTTCGGCATAAAAAATGAATAAATTCACGGAATAAATTAACGAAACAAATTAACCAAACAAATTCACACTCGCACATTCTCAACATCAGAAAACCTGACTAAGCGTTTATGCTCGACTATCTCCTTCCCTTTTGTTTCTTCGCTCTTTTCTTCTTTGTTACGCAAGAAAAAAGGAATAAGTATTTCAAGAATACACAGGCGCAAAAAGAAGCGGCCATGCGACAGTTCTTCGATTTCAAGACCGATTCCACCAATCCCAGCTTGGTTTTTCATGGTGAAAAAGCGACCATCATCAAGACCTCGGAAGATATCAGAAGTGATGAAGAGTACATTGCGGATTACTTCTTAACCATCTACGCGATGAATCCCCATGGTGAATACTTCCTATTCATTTCTAATCAAAACGCCGCGCCATTTTTCAAACATATCACGCATACCAATGCCAAGATTGCTTTGGGTGGGGATTACGTGGAGCCGGAGATAAAATAGAACAACGACGACTCAGTCGCGCTGATATCCAGAGATCCAGAGGAGATATCAACTTGGGGGCTTTGAAGATTTTTGTCAAATCACTGGGCATCCATCTCAGATAAGTCAAAAAAATGGCGGCTTTCGCCGCCAAATTTGACCTTTATATTAAATGCCTATATCTGACACTATAGGAATCAATATCAGAACCGATCAATACATTAATTCCAAGGGCATCTCTTTCCTGTATCTGTGTAATGCTCTATCGCGGGGCCAACCGGCCCACAATGAACTGCCATCGTTTCGCCTTCGTACTTACCATCCTTAGTCCCTAGCGTCACCGTTTTGGCCTTTTTTATCCCCGACTTAGGTGATCTAGTCTGTTCATTCGACGGCGCATAAACATACCCGAGTTGTTTGGTTTGCTCTCCCGCCGCATCTTCTGGAACCTTGGTTTTTAGTTCTGAATCAGAGGTAACGCCTACAGCATCTCCCCAGCCGTCCTTATAGTGACGTCTAGCCGCTTCTGTAATGAAAACATTTTCTTTGAGTTGGGCTGGACTGTCCAATATATTCTCAGCTCGACCATTAGTGACCCGAGTGCCATCATTTAATGAGGATTCAGCGTTGGTTGTTCCAAGCATTTTTCCTTGAGCCACCCCACGCGACAGGGCCTTCGCACCCATCACATCTGCCTCCGTTTCAAGCCCGACATCGTCATTGACTGGAGTACCTGTTTTCATCTGCATTGTAGGTTTTACTCGCCCCTGCGCTTGTTGGACTACATGCCAGGCTTCATGTGGGAGATGTTGTTCTTGCCCCGGTGCGACATGGATGTCACTGCCTTGGGCATAAGCATGTGCATTGAGCCGAGCTGGTTTGTCGGAGTTATAGTGAACATTCACATGATCCATGCTCATGCCGGACAAGGATTCAATACCTGCTTTTAATTGGTTCGGCAAACCTGTGTTATTCGGCTTAGCCTCTTCTTTTCTTTGCGCAGCATCAAATTTTCCTTGCAAGGGCTCTTCTTCCTCAACACGCTGAGCCGTTCCAAATTTTCCTTGTAAAGGCTCCTCTTCCTCGGCGCGCTGAGCCGTCTCAAACTTTCCTTGCAAAGGCTCTTCTTCCTCAACGCGTTGCGCGGTTTCGAACTTCCCTTGCAGAGGTTCTTCTTCCTCGACACGCTGAGCTGTTTCAAACTTTCCTTGCAAAGGTTCTTCTTCCTCAGCTCGCTGTGCAACGTCGCCTTTGCTTTGCATCTTGGCTTGAATCATCTTTAACTGCGTCGATACACCACTTGCATCTGCCAAATTTTGAGTACGACGTTGCGCCGCATGCGATGTCCGCGAATCGGTCAAGGCTGCCAGACTGTGTTCTTTGAGTTGTGTAGAGGAAGACGCTTGTTGAGCGGAGGTTTGTTCAGAAGGCCGTGTCGTACGAGTTTGCATCTTGTATCCTTTCCGTCGAAAAGAAAGACTGGTTTTTCCCCACGGGTCTGTGCCGCACCATCGAAAAGCTCAGCGTGGAAAATACATTTTGGGATTTCCTTCAGAACTTGAAGGATCGAGTTTCTTCACAAGTATAGCCGCACTATCATTACAACAAAACAGATATTTTTTTACATGTTAAATTTATCAATTTTCTGGATTGCAGCAGCAACAATGGAAAGGCATCTGTGAGAGATCTGTGAGAGTTTTGTCCACAAAGCGTCATGTAGATGATCAATGAGGCGACGCGCTAAGTGACCTCTATCACTCTCAGGCTAGATTGATTAAAGGATTTGGAAGAGGAGAATTTTTGAGTAAGTGACGTGGTTTGTGGGCGAGCCAATCCGTTTTCTCGAAGATTGGCTCAACACATTTTTGACTCTCCATCAATCAACACAATGTTGATGTGGATTTGATTTCACTTTTTTACTACGGCAAGTCGATTGACTTAGGGTGCCTGACTTTTGACACTCAATGTAGGGAGATTGATCGATCCCGGCTACTGACTTTGGGGATCGATCAAAATAAAATCACTAGGCTTAAAAGACGACTTTCAAAACGGAATTCGATGAGGCCGCGAAAATCGAATTCTGTCCCAACCATGCCAGCGCCTTAACGTTATGGAGCCTTCCAACCACGAGGTTGCCTGACTTTAAGCCGCATTGACTTTCACTACCGACCAAGACTGTTTTAGTGCCATTGGCATTGATTTTGACCAAGCTACATACGTCGTAGTCATAGACATTACCCTGCTCATCCACCAACATCGAACTGCTATATTTGAAGTTAAAACGATGGAGCTTAGTGACTGTGCCAGCAACACTGCGCTTGTAAATACCAGGATCAACGCTTTGCTCGCCTGCGAAATACATATTGCCTTGCTTATCGAAAGCCAGCGCGCTGACGGCACCGAAAGTTTCCATGCCCGACACGCTCGTTTTGACGCCTTCGGCACTCAACTTGAATACACCGCCGCCATCTGCAACAAACATACTATCTTTACCATCGAAAACGACCCCACACATCATCCAAACGCGAGAGTAAGGAGAACAATCGGTAATCTTGGTAGTCAACTTCGTTAGATTGCCATCTGCTGAAATTTTGAAGAGGAAATTGTCATCCCGTGCTGGTGGATTGCCAGTGGTTGGATCTGGTACCGGACGATCGAAAATCCACATGTTCAGGTTGTTATCGACCGCGATATTCGTTGGAAATCTGAAAGTCTCAGCCGTTTTCTTCGTATCGGCTTTACCGAACCAGATACCTAGCGCAGATAAAGTAGAGACTGATCCATCCACCGCAATTTTGCGTAAGCTCAGCGCATTTTGTTTCCAAGATTGTCCAAACGCATCGATCAAGTTCGGAGTCTCTTCCATGACATATAGATTGCCGAGGCGATCTTTGGTCATCGCATATGGACTCAACATTCGTGCAGCGTCCAAACGACCATCCAGTGCGCCTGTGGTGGAAACAGAATTCAGCATGCCAGCGAAAACGCTCGCTTTGCCTTGAGCTGTTACACGCACGATGCGATGCTGATTCGGATCGGTCAAATAGATATTGCCATCTTTATCAGCTGTCGCGTCATAGGTATCCGTCTCCACATTTTTACTTGGTATCAATCCAGCATCAGTGACCGTTGTGCTGAGCCAATCGCCATTCTCTTGCAGTTTATGGATGCCCGTGCGATCCAGAATACTTGGGACAGCGCCAGTGTTTGGAATCATGCGAGCAGGTGCTTCGAAACGAGATGTGCTCAATGTCGTCACTCCCCCCTCTTGTGTCACTCGACGTAATTGATACTTGCCACTAACGAGTTCTTTATCGAGAACATAAATCGTACGATTGGGAGACACCAACAATTGACTTATGGACACAAACCTCGCATCTTTTCCGAGACCATCTTTTGCGACCGAAGCAGCCTCATTACCTGCTAGTACGACACCGTTTTTCTGAATTACACCGAACCGCTTGTCAAACAAAAACGACGAGAAGGAATAGATATTGCCATCGATATCGTGATATGCCGTAATGGCGGGTTGATCATAATTGGCACGCAGCTCACGATGTCCATCAGGATAAATCAACTGAGCTTGCGGCTCTGTCAATTGCAGTTCTGGAGTCTTATTGACGTACACAAATCGTCCGGAGAGATTACGCAACTTGTACCACAAGCCTCCGGATTGTGTCGTAAGGTCCGCCAACGTAAAAGTAGTGACAGCACCATCTTTGGTCATGCGGCGGATGCGTCGATTACCCAAGTCCCACACATACAAATTATCCTCAGCATCTGCCACGATGTCAGTCGGCAATGAGAATCGGGCGTCATTTCCCGAAGCGTCTATATAACCTCTAGCACTAAAACCGCCCGCAAACGCATATACTCCGCTCGCGCTGGGACGCAGTGTCAAAGTAATCGTCTTGTTAAGGCTACCACTGCTGGCGGTGATCTTCACGCTGGTTTCCAAATCAACCGTTCCAGTTGGCGGTGGAACATACTCCACCACATTTCCTGTGGTCGTGCTCAGACTTCCTAGATTCCCCTCGATACTCCAATTGATCGCACTCGTACTACCCGTCGCGGTGGCGGTAATTGGTAAATTTGTAGCACCAGCTTCAATCACTGTGTTCGCCGTGGCAAGCTTGATTTCAGGTGGAGGCGTCAATGGCGCAGACGAATCCCCGCCGCCACAAGCAAACAACGAAGCACACAAAGACATGCTCAGGATGTAGCGCGATCCTTTGGAAACGACTTTGGCTGAACCACGATTAGATTTTTGGGAGATCATATTTACGAGCAATGTGAGGGTAATGAAAAGTACTAAAAATAAAATGAAAATAATTTAACATTGTATGTCACATTAATAATATTCGTGGATTTTTCTGATTGAAACCTTCAGCGCCTGCCTCTGACAGCTGTGACTGAACAGTGAATCAAGCCCTAGCTCGAGACATTTCTCACGACAAAGCAAATTGGATCGAGTCGCAGAGACATGAGAAACCTCGAATGTCCCTTCATTCCTTCATCCTGCAGCTCACCCCTCCATTCTTGGCTTTAGTCGTTTATCACTTGGTGTTGAGCCAAGATGTTTTTAGAATCAGCGATCTCCATGCACAAATCGAGTCTCGCAATAGGACATCCTGCTCATGAACAATACCTTTGCCGCTGGTCAGTACTATGGCACCAAAAACTTCGAACGCAATCTTCATGGCCTTCAGCTCAAACATCTCGAAGCAACAGTTCCCGAACATGAAGTCGCAGAACATCGTCATGATGGTATCCACCTCGTCTTAGCGACACGCGGCACCTATCTCAGTTCGGCTTATGGCGAGCATCGCGAAGGGCCAGTTTTGGTATTTAATCCAGCCGAGGTGATACACCGTGACCGCTTTAAAGCGTGTGACGGGCGCTTCTTTGCCGTGAGCTTCTCTCAAGAGCTTTCCATTGAATTCGGTGACCGACTTCATTTACCAAACTTCGCGTTACGCTCACATCGTAAAGACGATATGCGCCTCGCCTATTCTTTGATGCGGATGGCAGCCTGCCCTGATACCACGACACTCGATTTGGAATGTGCCAGCATCACACTCCTCACCCAATTTGCCTCGCAAAAAACCTTAAGCAACGCTGCGCCACCTTGGTTACAACAAGTGAAAGAGATGATCGCCGACCGTTCAGAAGATGATTTGACGATCAACCAGCTCGCGCAAGAAGTCGGCGTCCATCGTGCTTATTTAAGCCGACAATATCAATATCATTTTGCGTGCTCTCCGGGTGACGATTTACGACGCCGTAGGATCGAACGCGCCGCTCATTTCTTGATGACGACCGGCGAGTCCCTGGTTGATATCGCGCAGCGTTGTGGATATTGCGATCAAAGCCATTTACATCGTGCTTTTATGCAGCACTTCGGCATTTCACCCAAATCCTTCCGACAGCTCTGTTCGCACAAGCCAGCCTTAGATGAGAACGACTTGGTTACAAAAATCCAAGATCTTCATTGAATGAAATCTTAAGATCGCTCTTCCCCCTACTTCACTGGAGCACATCATGTTCGAATTTTCCTCACAAACCTCTCTTCGTCCCCTCGCAAAAACCGCGTTTGGCTTGTTCCACTCGATTGGTTTTATCAGCGCGATGGGCTTGATTAGTTCTGTCACTTTGATGGCACCGCTTGCGCATGCCGTAGAAAATCAAGCCAACGAATCCTCGGATTGGCGCATCGCTTCGGCAGAAACCTTAGGTATGGACGCTAACAAACTTCAGCAAATGGACGAGGCCATCCGCCAAAATCGTTTCCAGCAAATTACCAGTGTCTTAGTGGCCCGCAAAGGCCAACTCGTGCATGAAGCCTATTACGACAAAGATGCTCAAAATGGTGGTGTCGACGCTCTCCGCAATACCCGCTCAGCCACCAAAACCATCACCGGCATGTTAGCGGGTGCCGCAATTGATCGAGGCTATATCGGTTCTATCCAGTCGCCGATACTGCCCATTCTTCAACGCAAAGATCGCCTAGAAAATCCTGATCCACGTAAATCTCGCATTACCGTTGGTGACTTGTTGACGATGAGTTCCATGCTCGAATGCGATGATCAAAATCAATTCTCACGCGGGAATGAAGAGCGTATGTACCTGATCGAAGATTGGGTAAAGTTTTATTTGGATCTACCCATCAAAGGCTTTCCTGCATGGACCACAAAGCCAGCCGATTCTCCTTATGGCCGGGCTTTCAGCTATTGCACAGCCGGCACCACGACCTTGGGCGCAGTGATTCAAAAAGCGACCAAGAAACCGCTGCCAGAGTTTGCACAACAAGTCCTGTTTGATCCGCTCGGCATCAAAAAGTTAGAGTGGCAATTCTCACCGCTAGGCCTCGCCCAAGGTGGTGGCGGCTTATCCTTACGCAGTCGTGATTTGCTTAGCCTAGGGCAATTATTAGCCAACGGAGGCACTTGGCAAGGCAAGCAGATTCTTCCGCTAGCGTGGGTCAAAGCCAGTATCAGTCCTCAAGCGCAAGTCGACGACCAGCGCGAATACGGCTACCTGCTCTGGCTCTATTCCTACACCGCCAAAGCTAAGTCCTACAAGTCATATCAAATGGCGGGCACAGGTGGCAACAAAGTCGTGGTTGTACCCGAACTCAATCTCGTGATCGTCGTGACCACCACCAATTATGGCGTGCGCAATCCGCACCAATTGAGTGACAAGTTAATTAGTGAGTTTGTGCTGGAATCTGTACTCTGAGCTGAATGCTCATGAATCGCTGGCGTTTTTAAGTAGGCGCACAAGAGCAAGATAAAAGCATACAATCACGCGACAACAAATTCACATCTCTGATGAAAACACATCGGTGGATGCGAAGTTCACCCAATAAACAACAAACAAATGTCCGGTGTTTGTCTCATTTTCAACAAGAAGTGTAGGCAAACACCGAAGGCACCAAATGCACACCATACATATCATGCGCATAAAAAAGGAAAAGTTTTGCTGACACCCTATTTGAAACGCGCCCTGATATGTTCACTCGCGTTGTCCTCAATTTCACAGGCGCAAGAGACGCAAGAGAAACAGACCGTCACCATCAACGCAAACAAGCCAGAGTCCGTCAAGAAACTCGACAAAACCGTACACGACCTCACCAACTCAAGCAAAGCCGCAAATGGGACTGCACAAGATTTACTGCAAGCGATTCCACAAGTATCGGTCAGTGCCGATGGAAAAATCGCGGTCAATGGCAACTCACAGGTGACAGTCTTAGTCGATGGAAAACCGAGTGCCATCTTGTCCGGTGACGAGCGTGCCATTGGCTTGCAAACCATGAGTGGTGCTGATATTGCCAGCGTCGAAGTCATTACCAACCCATCGGCTGCCTACAGCACGAATGGCGGCGCCATCATCAACCTCGTTTTGAAACGGGATCGCAAACTGGGGATGCGTAGTCAACTACGCGGCAGCATGACTGACCAAGGATTAAGAAACGCCAATCTGAACGTGGACTATGGTCAAGCCACTTTCGCATTGCATGGTAGTCTTGGGGATAGACGCGATGGCAATCTCAAAATTCGTGAGTCAATCATAGACTGGCAAAATCCTGTCGACGGTAACCATTACCGCAGCATTCAGAATTCCGAAGTATTCGTCCGACGGCATGTGGAGAGCGCAAGCTTGGGGCTCGATTATTTGATTGATGCACAAAGCAGTATGAGTTTATCCGGACGCTACAACGCACGTCGTTCCATTCCACTTTTTGATGTCCTCAACCAAAATCTGAGCGTGCTGGAGCCACAAATCTTTCATCGCATCTCAGTCGGTCCCAATCAGCAATCCGATACCAATCTAAACTGGAGTTATGATCGCCAATCGGCAGACTCCGTGTTCAAGGCAAGCTTGCAACGAAGCAGCACACTGGGCTTAATCGACAAATCCTATCGCGATGTATTTCTTGAACCTGTTCGCGCCACGGAATACTCGCGCGGCACCACTCAAAATGCCCGCATGATTTCACAAGCGAATCTGGATTGGAGCGAACGAACCCCAAGCGCACAATGGGGAGCGGGACTCGATCTACAAGAAAAAACGGATGAACTCTACAACCATCAAGCCGTCGTCGACTTCACGAATCCTCAGGCGCCGGTAGAGATCATCGATCGAAATACGAGCAACAGTTATGCTGTCACCACTCGACTGGGCGCCGCCTATCTGACCAGAAAATGGAATACAGAGCATTGGGAAATCTTACTAGGTGGTCGACTTGAAATCTACGAGCACAATCTGTATCCAAATCCAAACCGCAATGGCCAACACCGTTGGACATCATTGAATCCCAGCCTCAATGCACAGTATGTGATTGACGACAGCAGCAACCTGTCACTCAGTTATCGACGCAGCTTGCAAATGCCAGATGCGCGCGACCTTAATCCTTTTACGACCTATATCGATGCGCAGAATGTCACACGTGGTAATCCCTCGCTCAAACCGCAAACCGTGGACGTGTGGGAGATTGGCCCCGATTTTACAAGCGACAACTTGAGCGGGAATCTGACGGCGGTTCTACGGCAAACCGCGGATACGGTGGTCGAGACGCGCAGCATCTCCGATAAGTTGATTACGAGTTCACGCCAGAATGGTGGACATGCGCAGGCACTCGGCCTAAATTCCAGCCTCGATTGGAAGCCTACGAAATCGATTCAACTTGGATTCGACACAGGCTTCTTTCAAGTCGAGCTGAGCACACCAGAAAATGGCATCGCTATTCAACAAAAAAAGATCACCAGTTTTGTCAATCTTCGAGGAACTTACAAACACGAGACCGACAACCTCTCACTTGACGCCCATTGGCAATCGGGCAGTATCACGCCTTTAGGAAGTTTTGGAGCAACGCGTAGCGTAAACCTAGCTTGGAAGCGACAGCTTAGCAAGACACTGAGTTTGACGCTCAATGCGAACGATATTTTCGATGGCAGCAAAAAGACCTACCAAGTCCGCTCGTATAACTTCTCACAGACGGGATTCGATCACTTTGTGGCCCGTCGAATTTATGTAGGCTTTGTCAAGAAGTTTGAATAGACCCATTTGGAGTTCGCGTCACCCAAAGAGCGTAATTAAGCTCAATCATAAGCGCCTCTCAGGTGGTAAATATCGACTATTTTTACCACCAGAATCCACTTCCAACATCAAGCAAAATCTCTACAATACTGCCGGCACGCGCTGAGGAAATTCCTCGCGGCAGCCGCCCACATCGAAATCGAATTGGGCAAAAGAATCGCCACCATTATTCGCCACCATATCCAGACAATCTACACAAAATAGGAGAGATCAAACATGAAATGTCCCGTATGTGATAACGTGAATTTATTGATGTCAGAACGCCAAGGCATCGAAATCGACTATTGCCCGCAATGTCGCGGTATTTGGCTAGACCGTGGCGAGCTCGACAAAATCATTGAGCGTAGCGGAAGTACTCAGGCGGCATCGGCGCAGGAAGTGCAACGCCAAGCTCAGCCAGGCATTTTCAGCTCGACACCGAACGTAGCACCCCAAACAGCACCGCAGAAGCATCAGCAACACTATCCGCTACCCAGTGCTCATTACAAAAAGAAGAAAGAAGGATTCCTCTCTGAACTTTTTGATTTTGATTAAACGAAGTCTTTTTGATTTCGCCTGGGATGAGGTTCCATCTTTTAGAATCTCTCCGAGCAGACTCGATTAGCTTCTGAGTCTGTAAATTATCACTCTTCAAAAAGTCGTCCCACACACTTTTCCTAAAACCGACTACCATTTATTTGCGAGAGATCAGGACCGGGACGCCGTCAACTTTTAAAGTATCAAATGCTTTTCGTACCGAAGGGTCTTGATCAATGTAAAAGATACGGAAGCTCGTACCTCTCCCTTTCAGCAGTTGAATCCCCTCCTTACAATAGCTGCACTTGGTGTCTCCAAGCACAACTAAGTCTTTATTGACGTGTTCATACATTTAGTTGACGAACTGTTGCGGAGATTTCACCCTTCATCTCTCAGATCAACCTTCCTGAATCGGCAATGATCTGGTCCTTGCTGTGTCAAGGTGGCGTGTTGATTTTCTGTATTGCAGAGTTTTGAATTTGATATAGACCAACTGAAACAAAGAATGAAAGTGGTTTTGTGACGCTCCCTTCCTTGCCAAGTTCGCCACAATCCTGTTCAATGCAACTCTGGCACAAAACTCATTCGTTTCTAAAAAACAGTAAGTAAGAATAAGAAATCCAAGACTGAGCTCACCCCTTACTGCAAATATAAAAGGAATAAAACATGCTGATTCCAGAATACTGGGCGGAAGCCTCGGGGAAGACGACACGTCACAACAAGCCCATCACGATACGGCGTTTTGGTTGGTCCAATACCAGCCAAGCGGAAGCTCAAAACCATGCGGAGCAGCGAGTTCAAGAAGCGATACAGGCGACGCTGGCTGGGGAAAATCTCGCTAGACGTGAACTGAAAATACCTTACAACGGTTCCGACGGCGTCCCCATTCGAGAAGAGGTGCTAGAACGCCACCCCCACTGCGTCATTACACGCAATGCTTATGGTGCACAGTGTTTGAACACGGCTGAAGTGCTCTTCGCTGACATCGACTTTGAGATCCCGCGCAAACCTGCTGCTTATTCTTGGACGATATTTTTTCTCGTCATCTTCAGTTTTGTGGTCGGTAAAAATCTATTCAGTTTTCCGACAGCATTTGCGATTGCCATGGCGACTTGGTTTATCAGCTATCGAATCGGAAACTTATGGTGGTCGTGGCAGCAGAATCGTCACCCTTCCGCAGAAGAGCAAGCCTTGGCACGGGTTGATCAATTTCTCGTCAGCCGACCGCTCTGGCATGTTCGCATTTATCGCACACCTGCTGGCTTGCGCTTGCTGGCGATGCACCAAACTTTTGGCGCCGACGATGCCGAAGTTGCGGAGAGTTTTGTCGCATTCCGCACCGATAAAATCTACGTTCAAATGTGCAGCAACCAACACTGTTTTAGAGCGCGAGTTAGTCCTAAACCTTGGCGCATTGGAATTCAAGCGCACCTCAAGCCGCGCCCTGGTGTGTGGCCAATTGATCCCAATCGTCTGCCAGATCGTCAACAGTGGGTTGCGCACTATGAGCGCACTGCGCAAGGCTATGCAGCCTGCCGTTTTTTGATGGAGAAAGGTAGTGGCTATGTAGACCCCGTTGCGGAGCAAGTACGCGCCATCCATGATCAGATGTGTAAAGCCTTGGAACCGCTTCCGATTGCTTAGCAAGCTACTTCATGGACAAAGCGTTGCCCCCCTGCCAACCGCTTTACAAGCAGCTCTTTGTCGCATAGAGTGGAAAATACAAAGCTAAAGAGAAGTGATGTCAATGAGTGTTTATTCGATCCACCAGCACGACCAACAGGGTCAACTCCATCCTTTATTGGGACTCATGTTGGCCGTCTTCATTCTTAGTTTCGTCGCGGTCGCCTATTTTCAGAAACGTGACTTGCAAAGTGCAAGACCAAATCAAGTATCGTTCACGCTGCCCCAGTCCAATACATCTTTGACGAATGAGCACGAACGCATACATCTCGAAGTCGATTTTGACGAAACGATCTCATGGAACGGACGACAATTGAGTCAGAATGAACTGCGCCAACGTTTGGAGAGAGTTGCCCGATATAGCCCGAATGCGGTGGTGAGCCTGAAGGCTAATCAACGCACTTCTTTCGGCGTCTTTTTTAAAACTGTGAAGAACATTCAAAGCACAGGTATCAGAGTGTTAGAGATTGTGCAGCTGACGACAAACTCGGCATCGACCAATCCCCAAGTCCTTCCTTCATGACTTCTCGTTTTCTTCAGTCATGAATATTGAAGGTGAAAATCCTTGCAAGGCGAACTTCATCTGTGGCACAGTTCTGCTTCTCAAAAAACAAGCTGCATGAGAACTCACACAGCACCCGAGTTCAATGCGGAACTAAAATTCAAGGAAATAAAATTGCGTTCAATTTACTTCATCCCCGCTTTATTCCTCTCCGGCTTGTGCAATATTAGTGCCGCACAGAACCCGGATATCAACTTCGATGATTCGACTTTTGTTTTCCAAAGCGCAAGCAAAGAGACTAGTTTTGGCACTACCTCAATTCGTCAAATGTATGCCGCCGAAAGTCCGAGCCGCCACGCTTGTAGTGTTCAAGTAACACAGAAGACTGGTTCGACCGTTCAAGGTGTTTTATCTGTCGACCGCATGGTAATGGTGCCGGCACTCACTGTCATTCCTTTCGAGATCACAGCGAATCCAGAGAAGAGCGCGAATGAAGATGCGGTTTCGATTGGTGCTATGAAGAATATCAAAGACAGTTCCAAATATACAGTCATCCTGCATCGAGCCACGCTGATGGCAAATGGAACTTTGCGTGACATTCTCATTCAATGCAATGACTTCAAATACGAAGGCGTGTGGACAAAAACCGCCGCGCAATTTGAGGCCCTTCGGTCGGATTGGACTCGAGCTCTCTTCAAGCTCGATCCTAAACTTTCAAGTGACAGCGAAGCAAAACCCAAACAATAAAGGCGCTCGGAAGCACTCATCAGACTACTCGGAGCCGTGTCGAACGGCTCCGCAAAAAAACAATCAACAATCATAAGAGAGCTTGGTCTTCAAGCACCCGTTACCAACTCTTCCATCAAATCCGCTTTCATCAGCAAGCGAGCATTTCCCGTGCTATCAATTACAAAAGCACCTTTGCCATTGGTGTACACAATGCTGCCATCGGCATGAATATCGTAAGCCAACACACTAGTCGCGAGGACGAGCTCATTCCCTTGACGATCACGCGAGATCAATTGCCACGAGCGCGGCACTAAAGACGGCACACCCTGGACTGCGTTCCCGCTTCGCAACGCTTTCTCAGTGTCGATACGACGACCTTTTAAAATCATTTCCTTGAGGTCTGCCTGCACTGCGGGGCCATTGGCGCTCGTCAATGGCTTCTGCGAATACATCATCGAAAAGAAATTGAGATAGTGGAAAACGGCGCGCAATAACCGGAAAGGAAACAACAAGCTATCGAGCAAAACACTCAAGGTATCATTCTTCACCGCTTCATAGGGACGACGGATAAAATGCAAATTACCACTTGGGCAAACACGGGGATGCAGATAATCAAATTGGGGGTCGCTCAAGACTTCCGTAACGCGTCCCGATTTCATGTCCAACATTTGTATGCTGGCGTTTCCAACCGCCGCGATGTATCCGCCGTTCACACGCGCTAAGCCCGCTGATTGATACAAAATTTTGCCGTCTGCTTCTGGAATCCAAGTTGGTGCACAATCAAGCGTATCACCACCCGTCAGCGCTTGAAACTGTGAACCATCGGCATGAATCATGGCGATATTACTAGCCCCATCACGACTGGCAGACGTACATAAGAAACGCGCTTGGCTTGGCTCTAAATTAAGATCGCTTAAGGACAAATTTTGCTTATGCAGTATCCTTTTCTCTTCGCCAGTTTTGAGGTTCATCGAGAACAAACCGCCCATGACCTCATCGCGCAAAAAATACATGATATGGTCGCGGTCAAAAAATTGCATGGCGGTTGCTTCGATATTCGCACCATCCTTCTTGAAATGGCGTAATCCCCCATTGGCTGATACGCTAAAACTCGTATTTTCTTTCCATGCATGGCGCTCTTGTTGACGCTCGATTTTATCAATCATTTCTTGCACATAAGGGCTCTGCAATTGCTCCACGCCATGCGCCTGCTGATAATACAATTTTCCACCCGCGATATAGGCTAGCGGATAACGATTATCGGCTTGCCAAGGATGCGCGCCGTTGGCATTTCCGTGCTGATTTTCGTTAGCACTTTGTGCCGCAGATTGCTTCATCAATTGAGAGATCAAAAAGATGGCGACGGCGATACCGCAAAGAATAAGAAGTAGGTGCACGAATTTTCCTTACAAATCGAACAAAACTTGATTTTCGCATGACGGCATCGAATCACAAACTGCAGCATCGCACGATGATGCAAGTTTCTGACAGATGCTTTGCATCATGCACAAAGTGAATTCGAGGAGGAAAATAATTCGAGCGAAAAGCCTTTACGATGCAGTTCGACGATCTATACTGAGTCATGCAGCAATGCAATATTGCCGCACTTTCCTCTAGCGTATGGGAGCTCAACATGATCACCCCAGAGACCCTGCAATTGTTGATGAAAGAAGTCGAGAGTGAAGATCCGATCGACTTTGCCGATCTGCCGTTTGAAGAAGATGCGCTGCGCGCAATCGTCGCCGACCACTTATGCGAAATCGCCGAACGCCTCGAAAATTTCAGCGTCGAAGATCGGCAAGTGACCTTGATGGCGGTCGCTGCCAAACTCGTTTTGGAAAATCTTGTTTTGCACGTTCAGCTACTGCGCCAACACGGCATTCCTCTCTCACGCGAAGTTGACGCGCTGCTGGGAAAGCTGCGTGGTGGCGATGGACAACAATAGACAATACTTAGCAGACCAATCGCACCCCGAGCTCAAGCGCCTATGGTCTTCTGCGCAGCAGATAAACCGATTCGGTCGATGCGGTTTTACCCTTCATTCCCCCTTCCACTTCCGCTTCAAATAGCTTTGCGATGTCAAAATGCGAAGCGTAATGCTGTCGAACTTCCTCATGGCTGATGGAAAATGGCGGCCCAACAATCACCGTTTGATCATATTCATAGGTGATCAATAACTGCGGTGCCGCATCAGTTAATTTTCTCAAGTGAGCGGTATAGTCACGGCGCATAGACTCAGGCAAAGCAACCAATGCCGCGCGATCATAGACTGCATCAATCGATCCCACCTGTTCCGTCTGAATCGCAAAAAAGTCGCCGACAAAGACGCTCAAATGGTCGACCCGATAATGAATGTAATTCGAATATTGTTGGATCTGAGGTTCGATATCCGAGTCGGCAAATAATTCAGCAAACAATTCGCGTACCGCTGTCTCACTCAATTCGACCCCGACCACCTGCAAGCCTTGCGACAAAAGATAGGCAATGTCACGCGTCTTTCCACAGAGTGGCACTAAGACCGTCTGCCCCGCCGTAAGAGGCAATTGCGATAAATGGTCGCGTAACAAAGGATTCACATGCTCGCGATGAAATCCCAATTCTCGACGTTGCCACCGGTCATGCCAAAACTGTGCATCCATCTCATTCTCCTTGATTGCTTGAACTAAGAAGCATAGGATACAAGTTCAAGCGCACTTGAAGTCAAGTATTTTTTTAAGAAATCGTGAGCACTAAGGTCAAAGCGGTGAAGGGATTTTAGATGGATATCGGAGAAGTCGTTCAGGAAACCGGCATACCCGCCTCGAGCCTGCGTTATTACGAAGAACTCGGACTCATTTCTTCGCATGCACGCAAAGGATTGCGGCGGCAATACCCAAGTGCGGTGGTTGAAACGCTGAGGTTCATTCTACTCGCCCAAAGCGCCGGCTTCTCGCTCGCAGAAATTAAGGAGCTCACGCTACCGCTACCGCAAGGAAAAGCCAGCCTCAAACGCGAACTCTTACAGCAGAAATCACAAGACATAGCCATCCAGATTCGTCGCCTGCAGGCAATCAAAAAAGGACTTGATCACGCTGCGGTGTGCCCTGCTAGCAATCATTTTGAATGTCCCAGCTTTCTCGCTTTACTTCGCAAAGCTGGGCGCCAGACGCTATCGATCAATCAGAAGTAGTTGTGCCTAAGGACCCATGAATCCCAAATCACGACGACTAAAGTTGCTTAACTCATCTTTAAAAACCTGCGTTTCCAACATGGTGGCGCTGGCACCAAACCAACGTCCCAAACTCGCTCCGAATTGTTGATTGGAGATTTGCGGAATCCACGCCCCGCGGCCAGTAGCATCATCAGGGCCACCCAAGGTAAAGTCTGGGAATTGTCCATACAGTCCACCTTGTACCGCACCACCAAGGACAATATGATGACTACCCCACGCGTGATCGGAGCCATTACTGGTCGGTTCGAAACTACGTCCAAAGTCAGACATGGTGAAACTGGTAACTTGATTGGCACAACCAATTTCGCCCATCGCTTGATAGAAGGCACTCATCGCCTGCGACACTTTGACTAAGTTATCCCATTGCGTCCATGCTTGCTGGCTGTGTGTGTCAAAACCACCCATGCCGACAAAATACACTTGCCGTCCTGGCCCTTTGGCAGCGCGCATTTTAATCAAGCGGGCAACGGTCTTTAACTGCTGCGCTAAGGGAGTTCCTGGGAAGATGGTGTTAATCGTCGCAGTGCTTGTCATGGCTTGTAAATCAGTCACCAAATCAACCCCATTCGCCAGTGATTTATTCGCCGCAGCGGCCATCACGTTGGTATTGCTAGCATTGCTGGCATTGAGCATCTGCAGCAAAGCCGCTTTGCGCGCGTCACTGGCGCTTTGTGGCCACGCATTGAGACCCGATAAATTCAAGCTGCCATTCGCCGGAATTAAATTGCCATGCACGGTCGCACCCTCCACGAACAAGCCGCCCGAATTCAAGGCCACTGCATCCAAATGGCCGCCCGTTCCCAATAAATCAACAAGGCGTCCACCCCAACCTGTCGCAGCGACGGCTGGCGTGCCTGCTTGGTTTTGTAAGGTTTGATCTGGGTGAGAAAACAGCTGCGGAGGAACGCCGACACCTGCGCTATATTGTGCCTTGCTTAAGGGTTGACGCAGACTTCCCATGTTCAAGACGACCGCCACTTTCCCTTGCCCATACAAAGCATCAATCTCTGGCATCCCATAATGAAATGCGAAAGCTTGATTGCTTGGGGATGTGACAGCCTGCAAAGTGGAGGTACGCGGCGCCAACAGCGTCTTGGCCGAAGTGGATAAAGCCAAACCCACCGGCCCGCGTATTTTTTGATACTGCGTATATCGGGTCGTATCGAGCGGTACGATCAAATTATTGCCATCGTTACCACCAAACAAATACACGCACACCAAAGCTTTAAAGTCGGTCGCAGCGTGTGCATCTTTCACATTCGATAGCAAACCCATAGAAGCGACACTACCCAACATGCCTAACTTGGCAGAGCTGGCCATAAAATCACGGCGCGAAAATATTTTATTCGTCATGATGAAGTCCTATTGTATGTCTTCAAGATCAATGTTCGGTTTCGAAACTGATTCACTTATGAACCGCGAAATCCGCGCTAATTGCCGTGAAATGCAAAGCAATAATGGCACGCTCTTTGTTATCGCTCGACGTCGCTAAGGCCGCACTCAAGGCTTGTCGGGTTGAGGTCGACATCCGCCCATGCAATAAAGTGGCATCGACCAAATTGATCAAGTTTGTCGGGTTAGGAGCCGCGGCGATAAACGGAGTAAGGTCGATTTTGACCATGGTGCCGTAATTCCCGGAGATGAGCTGATACAAAAAGTTGGCGCGCGCCACGGCCATACTCGGGGCATAAATTTGAAACGATGGTCCGTAGTATTGGCTAGACCCCGGCAAGCGTGTCAGTGGCGAATAAAAGCTAAAGACACTAGGTGCGCTCAATATCTTTTCACCCATCAGGTAGTAGTCCCAGAACATGTTGGTAGGATCGACCACGGTGCCATTCAGAGCACGGATCAAACCAAGTGAGTGGAGAACTGGATCTTTGAGGAAGCCCTGAGTATTGTTCGGCGAATCTTGACGTGCCTCTGGGTCCAACAAAATAGCGCGGATGGTCGCCGCTAAATCACCGCGAACACCCGCATTATTCGCAAATACATTAGCGACGCGTTGAATGTATGCAGGGCTTGGGTTGCTGGTGGTCAAAGAACGAATTAAACGGGTGGCGATAAAAGGTGGCACATTGGGATGATTAAATAAATTGTCCATCACCGCATCGAAGTCTTGTTGCGTGGTTTGGCCCGCTGGTAACACTTTTCCTAATAGTAGCGTCTTGGCTTTTTTGTCGTGATAGTTATCACGAGGCTGCAAAGGCGTCGTGAAGCTTTCCCAATTTAATCCCGTCGCGCTGTTGCCGCCATAAGTCCAACCAGAGAGTGCGCGAGCAAACTCAGCGATTCTGGTTTGATCATAAGTAGGAATCGGCTTACCAGCAGCGTCCAATTGCACGCTGCCATCCTGATTCAGCATCACCGTACCGATGGTGAATAACTGCATCACTTCACGCGCGTAGTTTTCGTTAGGTGCTGGGATCACACTGTTGCCCATATCGAGATATTTACCCATGCTTGGATTAAGCGACATCTCGCGCAACAAGGTCCTAAAGTTACCAAAGGCATTGTTGGATAAGCTCATCAACCATGGCCGCATTTCATTGGCATAGGGATTCTTCTCTTGCGATACAACAAAAATTTGTGAGAGAGCGAAGATAACGCGTTGTCGTAATTGATCTTGGCCACTGGCCATGTTATTGAAAACACCGCGCTGCAAAACACTGAGATCGGTCGTATTGGGGATCACAGATGCTGGCATCACCATTTGTTGGGAAATCCAATTTGGGACGCCTATCTGTTTAACTAAACTCAGTTGCGCTGGTGTGGGACCAAATGAAGCTTGTTCCAAAAAGCGCGCTGCACTGACACTGGCTGCATCTGTCGCTGGCAATGGTATCGTTGTGCCCGTGCCGCTACCGGTACTACCGCTCCCGCCAGTACTTCCTGTACCTGTGCTACCGCTGCCTGTGCTGCCTGTGCTTCCTGTGCCGGTGCTACCAGTGCTACTGCAAGAGCTCACCACAACTTGATCAAATACATTCGATTTCGCATCACTCGCATTAAAGACGGTAAAGGCCAAATTACCTGTGTTTTTGATCGTGGTCGTAGCCGACATGCTGGTCGCAGAATTGACGACGCTTGGTACTGTCACGCCGTTAATCTGGGTGACCGCGCCACTCAGAAAATCAATCCCTTCAATACTAAAGGTCGTCACACCACAGCTCGGACGACTCGGCGTCACGCGATAAATCGTCGCCGCCTTCTTGGAAATAAACTGCACCACACGTTCCGCACTCATGCTGGGCGTGGTGCGCGTCACGCCCGTGATCGTCACTTTGCCGCCAAGGGGCATGGCAATCGGCGCAACATACTGGCCATTTTGAGAATTGATCGCCCCCAACTGCGCATTACCGCCCTTGATACCATTGACAGAAAAATCCATCCCTACGTTTTTTCCATCCAAATTGCCGACAAACCATACCGTTGAGCCAAGCGGAACGGCATTGGTTGGCTTGCCATCAATGATCAGCGTTGAAGCAAATACACACTCGGAAAATACAAAGAGGAAAGCTAACAGTCCTCGCATTGTTCTTGACCAAAAAACCATAACTTATCTCCTTCGCAAAGGGAAAAAGCGCAGAAAAAAATGCACGATGAATCCAGAAAAAGTGAAGGCGAGTATGGGATAAGTGCACATAAGAAACAAAGCACAACTGACGAACGGTCACGCTAATTCGATGAATGCAATCCACAAGCACTAGGTTCGGAGATAATCTAACCACCACAACAACTGGCATAAAATTAAGAGTAAAAAGTTAGCCTCAGCCAAGCTTGGCAAGCAATGACGCCACACTACCAATGACACACAAGACCCTCACACAAATTTTCTTATTACTCGTTTGCCTATGTTCAAGCATTGCTGGCTTTGCGCAAAGCGATGAAGAAATCAAAGAAGACCTTCGCAATTTTCCAAAGGAAGCCAGCTGCCAAGAAATCAAAGCCAGGGATTCCCAAGCGGGTAAAGAGTGTGAAAAAGATAGTCAGGAAATGCTCGACATGGCCGACGTTTCCGAAAGCAAGTCACATATGCAGGCTATGAAAAAAATCGCAGCCCAACAGAAACTACTTGAAGCAGGACGCAGCAGAAGTCAAAAGAAAGACCGCACCCAAGAAGCACCAAGTCTTAGCCCAAGTCAGGAAGCCGAGCAGAATCAGCGCGAGCGGCGCATGTGGCTCAAAATTGGTGCCGCGGCCCTCTTATTTGGGGCCCTGGCGAAATGGAAAGGTGCATCTTTCACTCGTTGGGGCCTCGTCGGCGCCTTCACTTGCGGCACACTCATACTGGCTGGTTATCTTCCAAACTGACGAGCGAGGTTTTTCTCCTCGTATTTCCCTTCGTTTTTCTCTTCGTCATTCTTTCTGCCTCACCTCTATTAGCACGGTGTTGCTGTCTTGATTGGCACCCAGAACCCGCCTTAAATCGCCAATTTTTATACCAATCGTGCGATACTGCTAAGCCTTCATTACTTCTAAGGATTCGCTCATGATTAAGCAATGTTTGTTCGGTTTGTCGATTTTGTTTGCTAGTGCAGGTGCATTTGCCCAAAACTACATGGATGGAGTGACTTCACGGAGCTGCGAGTGCATCCAAAAAGTCCCTGATAGCGAAACCCGTGAAGTCAAAAATATGCAACTGGGTCTCTGCTTGTTGAAATCCTTCAGCGAGGATGACAAAGCCAAGTTCAAGAAAGAATTTAATCTGGATGTGAACAATCCGATTCGCGATGGTCGCGACATCGGCGTTCGTCTCGGCACCAGAATGGCGAGCGTCTGTCCGGATCAACTGATTCGTCTCAGCAAAGAAGCGCAAAAAGAAAATTCTGAAGCACGCGAATCGGCAGTCGTCGGCACGGTCACCAAAATCGAAAATTCACCGTTTGTGACCTTTGTTGTCAAAGACAGCAGCAATGTATTGCATCGTCTAGCATGGATTACCCGTGTCACTTCCAGTCTCGACATCTCCGCCACCTACCAATCCTACGTCGGTAAGTCGTTTGGCTTTAAGTTCGAAAACAAAGATATCTTTGATCCGCGTATCTCCGATTACCGCAGCATGAAAGTCATCACAGAGATCAAACAAGATGAGATGAAGTAAGACCCAACAGCTATCCAATAGTTATCGAGCACTTGGATCAAAACAGAAAAAGGGGAAATGGCTCAAATCCATTTCCACTTTTTGTTTCACACGCTTCATCTGCTCTTGGTTTACAAGCGCGCACAAGTTTGATTTCAGAAGCGTAAAATCCACGCTTGCCATGCCGTTTCAAGCTCGCCTTGATGATGACGATAAAACGCCTGCGCCGAACGGGTGTCTGGCAAAACATCCCACTTCAAACGTCCCACACCACTCGCCCGCGCCTGCGCTTTTAATGCTTCGAATAAGTGCGCACCAACACCCTGTCGACGCGCCTCTGGACGCACAAAGAATTCCTTCAAATACCAATTGGGCCGTAAGTCGAAGGTGAACTTGATCTCAACGATGACCGCATACGCCTCGATTTTTCCCTCCTCGGTGCAACACAGATAGGCGACAAAATCACTGGCGCCATCACCTAGCCCCATTCGCACTAAGTCCGTTTCGGTGACAAGAAAGTGCTCACGATATTTTTCGAAGTCGGCGAGCTCGTGCATTAAACCGAGTAATTCTGTCGCATCGCTGGTTTCCGCTCGTCTAACGATAAAGCGCTGATCATAGAAATTCACGACGCAAGGCTCGCCAGAGTTTGGGGCTCGGTACTCAAACTAAAACCTTCATCCAACCAGCCTGTGACGCCGCCAATCATGATTTTCACAGGACGCCCCAATTTCGCCAAGGCAATCGCAGCCTTGGTCGCGCCATTGCAATGCGGACCGGCGCAATACGTGACAAACAAAGTGTTAGCTGGATAGGCCGCTAATTTGGAGGCGATGATCTTGCCGCGCGGTAGATGAATCGCGCCAGGGACATGACCCTTGTCATAGGCTTCTGCACTACGCACATCAAGCAAGACAAAATCAGATTGCGGCAAGCCAAGAGCAAAATTCACATCCCAGCAATCAGTTTCGAATGCGAGACTTGCTTCAAAGTGTGCAATGGCTTGTTGACTGGACGCAGCAGGAAAAATCGTCACAGGGTTAATTTCAGCGTGCATGTTGAACTCCTCAGTTAGTAAAAACATGCACAGTATGAGTTTAATCGGCCAACACTAACAGCGGCAGAAATGACATTATCCGGTCAGTTTACGCCAAACTTCTCTTTATGTTGAAATTGCGATTAGAGAGGCGTCGGAATGAAAGCATGCTTTGCATCTCGCCCACCTTTGCTTCAATCTTGCTCGCGACGCGAGCGCCCAAAGTAGCAGGTTTGAGATCGAGCTTGCATGGCATTCATGGAAAGTGAGGTCGCCTGAGTGACCTGTTCAAACAAGACTAATTGATCCGTTTCACTATCGAAATAGCCATTGAGCACAATCAAACTCCCGTCATTGATGGATGCACAGACACTTAAGCCTTGCTTGAGCGGTCGCTCAATTTCATCGTCGGTTTGATTATCGGTAAAACCCTGCATGACATACTTGACGCCCTTATGAGACAGGTAGCCATCTAGCCAACCTGATATGCCGTCTTTTAATTGCAGTTCCAGTGTCAAATCATATTGTGGCATTTGGCAATACCACACGCCATTGATGGGGCTAGCATGATCTGAAACACGGAAGCTACCAATCGTGGCAAGCGTGGCACCGCCGATGTCGGATCGGATATAACAATCTTTATCGACATACGAACCAGTGCAAATCACCTCTGCACTCGCTTCGGTGACATACACGGCGTGATTCAAAACAAGCTGCGACAGCGTCTCCTCATCCAAGAATAGTTGTCCCGCAAAACCTGAGACCCAATGCGAGGACTCATCTTTTTTCTGACGTTCAATCGGACGCCATAACATACTGAGGACAATGCCCAAGCCGATGCCCTCTTCGCTCGCGGATGGCTCGCCATAACCGCATATGTGATATTTTTGGGGCTGATCGCCAGCGCTTTGATAACTACCAAAAATAAAGTTGCCGTGTGACTTCAACCGCAACACTGCACCAAATCGATTAGCCCAACTACCATCGAATATCCCCATTCGCTTATCCTCTTCACAACTTTGCGTCAATACTCATGTTATGAACTCATACTATGAACTCATACACCACCCATATATAGCGCATTCGCTTCTGTAATTTTTGTTTCGTCCTCAATTGCAGCGAGAGAAATGACATGTCAAGCTCGGGGCAGATACATGTCAAAAACATGTAAATTTTAAGCAAGTCAACGATTTTTACGCTCATACTCGCTGAGTCATTCTCTGTCGTGCAGCTGATCTCAAAAACGAGCAAAAGCTATGCCATGATGGGCTGTTCGACACTCATATCAAGGATCGCTACCGACTAAAATTTTCCGATCGATTGTTTCGTGACCTTACCTTATCTTTCTCAATCCTTTCTCAATCCTTTCTCAAAACTTTCTCAATCCTTTCTCAAAACTTTCTCAATCCTTTCTCAAAACTTTCTCAATCCTTTCTCAAAACTTTCTCAAAACTTTCTCAAAACTTTCTCAAACCTTCCTTTCGCATTGATTACACTGATTTCTGAGCAAAAAAAAACGCACCTCATTTGAGGTGCGTCGTCGATACCATCGCGCGGCGTGCGGACTACATCAATCTACCTCTTGTATTTCAGTTGAGAAGCCTAAGCTTCATAGCCTCAACTCAGAAACAAGTAGCAAATAGATCCATCCTTACTTCGTCTCCGTCTTTTGTGCTTTGTCAGATTTATCGGCCTTTTCAGCCGCTGAAGATTTATCTGTTTTTTCGTCTTTATCGTCTTTCTGAGACTTCGCCACCGGCGCCAACATCGCAGCACGTTCTTTCAGATGCTCATCCATCTTCAACCATGAAACGCCGTTACGCATCCATTCAGGCGCAACCGTATCCTTCAAATGGAAATCAAAAAACTCCTTCATCCTTTGCATGTAGTCCTTCTGATTTGGCTTCTTCGCCAGACCATGATTCTCACCAGGATACTCCAGCATGATGACGTCTTTACCAGCACGACGCAGCGTATTGAAGTACTCAACGCCTTGCGTATAGTCGACCGCCCCATCTGCATCGTTTTGCAGCATCAATAACGGTGTGCTGACGTTTTTAGCGAAGAACACTGGGCTATTTCTGACATAGGCTTCCCAGTTATCGTTATACGCACCGAGGAAACGACCTTGGCTGCTTTCAAAAATAGCTTGATTCGTTCCACCAGAGTTTTTGTAAACCAAGCTGTACATACTGATCATATTGGTCAAGGCTGCGCCGGCTGCCGCAGCTTTGAAAGCATTGGTTTGCGTAATCAAGAAAGAGGTTTGATAGCCACCCCAGCTATGCCCCTGCAGGCCCACTCGTTTTCCATCGACGATGCCGGTATTGATCGCGGCTTGTAGAGCGGGCAGTACACTCTCTTTGGCACTCATGCCAGGATCATTCAAACGGTATGTAATATCCGGCATCAAAACCGCATACCCATTGCTGGTGTACAGGCTGCGGTTGAAACCATTACCCGACAGACCAGGAGCCACATAAGAATGCAAGGTTTGGCTCAATTTCTCATAGATGTACACCACCGTTGGGTAGGCCTTACCAGCTTGATAGTTCGCCGGCAAGAACAAGGCTGCTTGCAACTTCTTACCATCGGTACCGACGTAATCAATCAAACGCGCACCAGAACCCAGCGTAAATTTTTTCTCTTGTTCTGTGAGGTCGGTTAACTTGCGCCCCGAGGCGATTTGATTGTCGCCGACATACACATCAGGTGCTATGGTCGCCGTTTCTTTTGACCATACAAAGACGTCCGCTTTTTCCGCTTTCAGCAAACGGCGATAGTTAACGTCCTCAAAGGCCAAGCGCTTCGCGTTACCGTTCGGATCCACGCGCAAGAAGCCAGCCTTCTTATTCCATTCTCCATACGCACTGAAATACTGAGGCTTACTCAAATCGATACCGCGCTCATTTGGGTCAAGCGTGTAGCGACGCTGATAACGTACTTGCTCGCGTTTTCCGTCCTGCGTTAGCATCACCGCTTTGCTACCGTCAGCCGGCACTTTCCAGATGTCCCATCCATCGCTCAACAAAACGGATTTGCTATCGCTGCTCCAGCCAAACGGTTGCACTGGTGGTTTGTCGACGTTGTGGTCATCTTCGGTGTCGATGAAACTGGTCGACAGAGCCGCCGTCAGATTATGTGTCTTACCGCTGCTCAATTCAGTGCTAAAGAAATGTCCATCGTTATAGTGCAGATAGTAACGACCATCTTGCGACATGCCAAAACTCCAACGCGCTTGCTTTTGCAACAGACGACGTTCGCCGGTCTTCAAATTCAAGGCATAAACATCGGCATAACGACGGCCATCCATGCTCGCCTGACGTTGGTATTGGCTATCGTCTTGTCCAAGCGCCCACTCGCCCGCCAAAGGCAGTGAAACTTGGGTAAGATTGTCGTCACCGAGACGAATGAATTTATTTTCAGTGACACGATAGATCGCTGCAGAAGAACGTTTTTTGTCGATCTCTTGCTGTACTTTTTGCTGGGTCGGCAAGCGTTTATCTTGATGATGCCACAGGACTAAATTCGCTTTGTCGTCTGCCTCAGGATCTTTCTTCTCGTCTTTTGGCTTCTTCTTGACGTCCTTGATGCCAAAAGAAATCCACGCGAAGTCACGACTCCAACGTGGCAGTGCGTCGCTTGAGATCGTCATATCGGTCGGGAAGTCTTTTAACTTGCTCGGTTCAATCACTGTTTTTTGGAATTCATTGGATTCCCAGCGGAAGCCCAGTGCACTCCACAATTTATCTTGGTAGGCTTTGTCTTCAACACCTTTGAGCACCGTGATGCCATCACCCTTGTCGGTCCACATCAATTTTTCGTAATTGGCTTCGCCGTCATCGAGTACTTTCGACACGCCGGTGCTGAGGGTCATCAACATCAGACCGTTACCGGACTTATCGTTGGCATCGATGGTGTAGGCAAGGAATCGGCCTTGTTTGTCGAAACCAAATTCCGCCACGTTACCGATATTTTGAGAGCTGCCAGAAGCTAAGTTCCGCAAAATCAAATCGCTGCCTTTCGGACGGCTTGGTGTAGCACTCGCCCCCGCCGCGCCTCCAGTTGGCGCCGGTGTTGCTGGCGCTGCAGATGCGGCACCTTCAGCAGCGTCCTTATGCATCGCGATCCATTGGCCGCCCTCTTTCGGGAAAGCGAATTTCTTCACTTTATCGAGTACGGTCGCCTTACCTGTTTTGAGATCCACCAAGCTCAGTTTGGTCGGCGTTGGTTTCTTGGCTTTCTTGGCTGCGTCTTGATCCTTTTTGGTCATGAAACTGGTGAAGGCCATCCATTGCCCATCGGCCGAGAATTCAATCGCGCCATTACCCTGCCCGTCCGCGAATTTGTATTCTTCTTTCCCTTCCACCGATTTGACCACCACGCTAGAGTCGCCATCGGCTGCCGCCAAACGCCAAGCGACCCACTTACCATTGGGAGATATCGCTACGGTGGTGACAGATTGCCACGCCGCCATATCGATAATGTCGACTGCCTTGGCCGGTGCGCTGTTATCCTTGCCCGCCTTAGGGTCTTTTAACGCAACCGCAGTGGTCTCAGTTTTTGCTTGCCCGATAAGATCATCGGTAGCGGCAGCAACATTCAAGGAACTCGATAACAGTCCAGCACTGGCTAAAAAGAAACTCAAGCCCGCTAAAGGAAACTTCTTTTGCATATAGATCTCCACGATCAATGTGAGTGAAATAGTGTGATGCAGGTGTTCATGCATGATTTGGTGAGACATCCCAAGAAAGTGGCTTCAGAGATTTAGGATGTCGTCGTGCAGCGATTGGAACAAGAGTAATGAAAGAAGTTCCATTGTCGTCGAATAAAGCTGCCTCGCGAACAAAAAAATTCAGGCAGCTGCATGCTTTTATGGTTGCGATGCAGCAAAAAAAGACAAACAAAAAGCGCAGCTCACAATATTCGTAAGCTGCGCTTTCTTGATTGAGATGAAGAGCGATTATTTTTTACTGATCTTCAATTGTTTCACCAACCAATCAGACATCGTATTCAGAGCCAAAGGTGACACGCTTTCTTCGATCTTATCGTATTCAGAAAACGCGCCTGTGGTACTGGTTTGGAATAAGTGATTCAGTTTCGGTAATTCGATCGCAGTGAGATTTTTATTCGCCTTCATTGCGTGACGAATCCCAACCAAATTGCTCTTCGCGTTAACTTGGAAATCGAGTTCACCGTTCAAAGCTAAAGTTGGTTGTGTCACTTTCGCCAAATTATCTTGCGGCTGCATACGAATGAAAGTCAAGAACCATGGCGAAGTCATCATTTTGATTTCCGCTTGAATTTCGTTCTCTTTCATGTTGCCACCACTGGTCAACAGGTCTCGCATTTTCGTGCGCAAGGCATCGACATCTTTTTCAGCCAACATGAGGTCATACAATTTTCTAGATTTTGCCGCTGCCTGTTCTGCTTGTGCGGCCTTGCCTTCTAACTTTTCGCCATCGCGCACCTGTTCCACCATCAACTGATCGATCGCAATACCTGGGCCGCCCAGCAGCACAATGAAAGCAGTTTGTTTGTCGCGGCTCGCAACGATAGGAGCGATCAAACCACCCTCTGAGTGTCCAATCAGGCCAACTCGTTTACCGTCAACCTGCGGCAATTTACTCATGTATTGCAGCGCTGCCTGTGCATCATCGGCGAAGTCATAAGTCGTCGCCGTTTTGTAAGCACCTTTCGAAGCACCCACACCGCGTTTGTCATAACGTAAGACTGCCACACCTTTTTTGCACAGATGATCGGCGATCACCGTAAAAATTTCGTGACCAAACAATTCTTCCTTGCGGTTATTCGGTCCAGAACCATGCACTAAAACCGCACCTGGAAATGGGCCTTTGCCAGTCGGAACGCACATGGTGCCAGCGAAGCTGGTACTGTTATCCAACCCCAAGAATTGAATCTCCGTTTCACTATAGGTCGGCTTCGCATTTTTGATGGCTTCGACTTGTGGACGATTCTTTTTCATAGGCACGGGTGCTTCGCCTTTTTGTGCTGCCAAGTCAAGCTTCATCGTTTGCCCTGCTTGAGACCATTCTCCACGCCATTGCTGCGCTGCTTGATCCCAGCTCGCCTTGTAACTCGCACCAAGACCACTGATCGCAAACTCCATCTTGTTATCTTCCAGCGTCATGCTGTCCGCCATCAAGACTGCATTACCTTGATCGATACTGATCAATTTCACTTGTGACTTACCATCGTCCGCTTTATTGATTTGCACACGAATGCGCAGAGACCCCATCAAGGTCCCCAACCAGTCACCATAAGGCTGTTCGGCCAAGGCCGAGCCACTCAACAAGACCAAGCTCGATGCCAGTAATACTTTTGTCAATTTCATTTTTCACTCCACCATTCGGGTTCATTTGATTCGAAAAACCGCTTTGTTGGCATCCCGTTCGGCCCCCTGTGCAAAGCTCTAACATGGCAACAGTCTACGTCTTTCAGTGTTCGAAGAAAGCGCTAAACGTACGAAACGGGAAAAACTCGTCACGAAATTCAGAAACTGTGTATTGAGCAATTCACGCAATTGGTGCGGCAACAGCCATTTTAGATTTATAACTAAGCTTTTTGCCAGAGTCGCCTAGACATAAATCGAATCAAAATATAAAAGCGGCCACCGATGGAAATCGCTGACCGCTTATGTTGCTTATAAATTAATCAGCCCCTCTGTAGAGCGCCGCTATCTATTTCAACAAAGTATCACCCACATGGACTTTGACGTCGTGCATCATATCCAAATAAGCTTCATAGTAAGGCTTATGCGAAACACCGACGATCGCTAGAGTACGTTTGCCTGGGGCCATCCCCATCACATCGCGAATATTCGACACCATACGCAAATTACGTGTTTCCCAATAACCGAGATATTGGCGACCATAGTGTTTGGATGAGCCTTCATTCATCGCTGCACCAAAATCAGAACCAAAAATCAAAGGATACAAAGACGTGCTGTTATAACCTCTGTACATCTGCAGCACTTCCTCAGGGCTATGCGTGAGTTTCTCTAGCTTGTCCTGCACGATGCGACGCTTGGCGCCCACAGTATTATTCCAGGCCTTGGAAATCGCTTCGTTTGCACCCTTCTCGTCTTCGGCGCTACTGGGTCCTGAATCAGCGGTATGATCATCGACCGAATAGATTCTTTCGAGGCCAAGACGTACTGCAAGTGGAACGGCGATTTGAATATTCTCGTTCATGGAGGTCTTCATTTTTTCCAATCGCTGCATCAGTGCGTCATCGATGCCATCGCCGACGCGTCGCTCACTCTCAGCTAACTTCAGCCATTGCACCAGTGCGGAAGGTCCTTCGCCTGCCGCTAAGAACAAGGCAGCGAGATGACGTCGTTGTGCTGCGCTAGCCTCCTTGGATAAATTGGGTAATTGTTTCTCGATTTCAGCGGTCGCAGCGGGCACATCCAAGCCTGTTGCACGCTGCGCATCGCTGGTATCTGGGCAATATGATTTAACGGTATCGGCATAACGGAACTGATAGCGTTTCATATGGTCACACTGCACACCAGAGATTTTTTCGATGGCGATGATTTCAGGTTTCCACGCCTCCATTTTCTCCACGACTAAGCGCAAATGACTGGCGGAGAAATCTTTCGAAAATTCTGAGAGATGCGGTGTTCCCAGCACAAAAACTTGATTCATTGGTCCCTGCTTCGGACCTTTTAATTTGTTAGGCTCAAACTTCGTCTGCGCCACTGCACTACAAGCGATGCTCAAAGCTACAGGAACCATCAAGGCGACAAGTGCTGTGCGTATCAATGTGTGTTTCATGATCTCTCCTCCTTTTATTGAATGACGGGTTCAGTTCTGTATCGAACATGGCGCAAGAATAAAACAAGCATAAGATGGGCGGATTGAAATTGAGACAAACTGCGCAATTTGCACCGTAGAATGAAAAAAAACGCCTGTGTTTGAATCACAGGCGTTTCTGCTTTCAGTTCAAAATAAAACTAGTGTTCGATTTTGAATACCCAAGCAAGCAGTAAACTCAGTAGAGCGACTGCCACCGAAACCAAGGCCCACCATCCGAGCGTAGCCGCCAAATAGACCGAACCAGCCCAAGCAAAGCTATTGATCTTTTCCAGCAAAGTTAAGCCAACACTGCCATTGGCGCGACGTTGAAAATCACTACGGTCGGCTGGGCGAGCCATCCACAAGTTAATCAGCGCGATATTGTGCATGGCAGCGATACTGCCTAGTAAGGTCAACAGTGCGACCAGCCAATCTGTTGTTGCCAAATACAGCAAAGGCCCGAGGATCAACAACAAAGCAGGACTGCTCGCGGCAAGGACTTTGGCGCGCCGAATATGGCTTTGTGGCGCTGGCGAAATGCGCAACAGATCAGTCGCTTGCTCGCCAGAAATCATGACCCAGATTAATGATGAAGCCAACAAGGCTGACAGCACAGTCATACCGGCCGCCGCACTAGGTGCCAACATGCCTTTACGGAAGATCACAAAAAATAGCGGCAGCATATACAAAATCTGCAAACCAATTTGCGAAATCAATTGCGGATCACGTGCGATTAAGCGCCATTCTTTGAGTACGACATTCCATGTCAAACCGCGTGCGAATGGTTTTCGCGTGATCGCTGTTTGTACTTGTACGCTGACTTTCGGACGCGCTGCAGCCGTACTTTGTTGGACGCCGATGACAAAGAATCGATGCAAACGTTGCGATACCAACATAAAACTCATCACAGCAAGTCCGCACAGTATGAGCAAGGCGGCTGTAGAGCCCAAGAGCGCTTGACCTGGCACCCACAACAAACTATCTGCCGCTAACATCTGACCATCTTCGAACAAAGGCAAAAGCTTACTAGCAACGCCGTCGCGTACCGATTTCCCAAGATTGCCCCACATCTGTGAAAGCAAGAAAAAGACCGCTCCAACAAATGCACTCAGCAACTGTGCCACAACGCGTGTTTTTCGAACCCCAAGCCAGCGCACCAAATTCAAAGTCATCGTCATCGCTAATGACGCACTGATCACAGCCAAGGAAATGAGCGTCGGATAAATCGCGAACCAGTGAAACTGCCCGAGAATCAGTCCGAGGTGGGCGAAGGGTGCGAAGAAAAAAAGAAATACTAAGGAAACGCCTGCAGCGATCCCTGCAACGCGCACTTGGAAGATGGTCTTGGAAGGAATCGGTGAGGATAACAGCAGATCTAGATCCCCACGCTCAAACAACGCGGCCACACTTTTACTGAGAGATGTCGACAGCAGCAAGGTAAATACGCCATACAAGATGAGTCCCAAAATGATCGTCACTTTGGGTGAAAATTTGCCTGTATCGGCGGGAATCAAACGCAGCAAGCCCCATGCTGCGAGGTGAAGAAGTATCTGAATTAGAATAATTCCGATAATAGAAGCGGCCCCAAGTCCTCGTCTATTGTGCTTCTTTTTACCATCATCTTTTGTGCTCTTTTCATAGAAATAGAGACGCAGTTCATGACGCAAGAGCCACAAAAAACTTCCGACCTTGAAGATGGACGAAGCCTTCAACGTTTTCCCGTAGTGGATCTCAGTAGCGTCATTGCTTTCAGCAACTTCAAGCTTCATACTGCACTCCCGGTCAACTCTAGGAAAAGATCTTCCAAAGTTTTAGAGCCATGTTGGCTTTGTTCGCGCAACTCCGCCAAGCTACCCTCAACCAGTAATTTGCCGTTTTGAATAATGCCGATACGCTCTGCAAGACGTTCTGCTACGTCCAAAATATGCGTGGTTAGAATCACCGTGCCGCCACGCTTCACATGTTCGAGCAAGAGATCTTTGACCTGCCGACCTGCAGCCACATCGAGGCCCGTTAAAGGCTCGTCCAAAATAATCAAATCAGGTTCATGAATCAAGGCGCCCGCTAAGGCCAGCTTTTGCTTCATCCCCCGCGAGAAGCCCTCGGTCAATTCATGCGCGTGCTTTAGAAGGTCAAGCCATTCCAACAAATGAAGCGCCCGCTGTTGGGCCAGGTGCGGCTCTATGCCCCACAAGCCCGCAACAAATTCCAAATATTCGAAGGGCTTTAGTTTGTTGTACAGCATTGGGTCGTCGGGTAAATACGCTAACTTGCTCTTCGCACCGGCTGGATCCTTCGCCAAATCGACGCCGAGTATTTCTACAGTGCCTTGGTCCGGTAATAGCAAACCTGCGATCATGCGTAAGGTGGTTGACTTGCCAGCACCGTTCGGCCCAAGCAGTGCATAAAATTCGCCGCGTTTGATGTGTAAATCGAGATGATCAACCGCCGGCCTATCGAAGGTCTTGCATAAATTCGTCAAACGCAAGGCAGGAAGTGATGACTCCAACGACGCTTGAGCAGCGCTAGAAACTGAATGAGAAGCATTGGATTCAAACATAGTTATTCTCTTTATTGTGTAAGCAAGTGAATTTCAGGGACTACCGAACACACAAGATGTCTCAATTCACCGTTCCAAAAGTGGACAAACAGTTGAGATCTTGCGTAGCTTGCCGTTATTATGGCAACACCACATGCATCAAGATGCAAAAAACATCACACTAACAGATCAGATTCACAAAATGAAGAGGCTTTTACAGATCGTTCTCCTTGCTTGTCTGCTGCCACTCAGTGCTCTGAGCTCTGGCGCCGAGACACAACAACGCGCTGTGCGCGTGCTCGACCTCGAAAGCACTGATGATCCCATCGCCAAATATGCCACTGATGTACTGCGTTTAGCCTTAAAGAAAAGTGGATCGAACTACCAACTACAGAAACAAAGTAAAAATCGACCACCACAAGTGCGGGTCATCGAAGAGCTCTCGCATGGGCAAGGTGAAGTCGATGTAATGTGGACCATCACCAGCAAAGAACGCGAACAGCAATTGCTACCAATTCGGATTCCCATCGACAAGGGTCTCATGGGCTGGCGCATTAGTTTCATCCGTGATGGAGAACAAGCCAGTTTCGACAAACTATCTTCGCTGACAGACTTGAGCAAACTGCGCGGTGGCCAAGGCTATTTTTGGCCGGATACCAATATCCTTCAAAACAACGGCCTTCAAGTCGTGACCGGCACGGCTTCTGCGCTGCCAAGCATGTTAGAACAAACGCGTTTTGATTATTTCCCTCGCTCCATCATCGAAATTTGGAATGAGCAAAGCAATTTTGCCAATTATAAAATCGCCGTCGAACAAAGTTTCGTATTACGTTATCCCGCAGCGATGTATTTTTTCGTAGCACCTGATAATCGTGAACTCGCCGCGGTGATCGAGCGAGGTTTGGAAAGAGCAATCCAAGATGGGAGCTTTGATACGCTTTTCAAAACCTATTGTCGACCGTTTTTGCAAAAGGCCAAATTACATCGCCGCCGCATCCTTGAGCTCAAAAATCCTCTACTGCCACAAAGCATGTTGCCCTTAGATCGACCTGAATTGTGGATCTCGGAAGCAGACATTGCGAATGCATCGCGTTAAAAACTCCATCTGCTTGCAGGTCTCTTTGATATGAGCACCTCGCACTGAGCGATCCCATGCTGAGTTTGCGAACTCAGGATCGATGCTTATTTTGAGATTCAGTTTACCAAGCATGCAAATTGCCGGTCCGGCCGACTAAAGAAACTACGCATACTGACCATGAGCTCAACAGCTGCCCACATTATGTTCTGGCAGTCCCAATTGATGAACAAGTTGCAGCGCTGAAGATGTTTCAATCTCTTTAGAAAACTGGCTCAAATTTGCCGCGAAGAAAATCTGAAACAACTCAAAAACTTTTATTCGCTTTTAAGCACAAATTTCCTCACCAAATATTCAGTGCCTCGTCTTACACTCGCGTTTCCAATAAAAATTTCAAAACAGGAAAGACAAAATAATGCGAAAACACAGTGAGCCTCAGCACCAAAGCATCAAACTCTTTACTCTCGCAACCAGCCTCGTATTGCTACAGGCTTGCGGCGGTGGTTCAAGTGCCCCCAGCACCAGTACTCCGGTAGTGGTCACACCACCTAAAACACTGCCCGTGTTTGTCGACGGACAAGCACAACTAGTTGCTGGATTTCAGGATAAAACACAGTGGATTAAACAAGAACTATGGGTAGAAACCGAATTCGACAGCGACGGCGATGGTAAAAAAGATCGTATGCACGTTGATGTTACACGGCCTCGCCAAACCGATACCGAAAACCTCAAAGTAGCAGTCATCTATGCTAGTTCACCTTACTACGGTGGCGGCATGAGCAATCAAATCATGTGGGACGTCAATCAAGAACTTGGCGGTCCGTTACCACCGCGGGTGTTCAATACACCCGCCGTTTTCCAACCGGTTCGGCCTGTCATTTCAAATGATGAAGTGGACACTTGGGTCCCGCGTGGATTTGCCGTAGTGCACTCGGAAGCGCCCGGCACGGGATTGTCGCAAGGCTGCCCGACAGCCGGTGGCATGCCAGAGGAATACGCCCCCAAAGCCGTCATCGACTGGCTCAACGGTCGCGCCAAAGGCTACACCAGCCGCACCAGTGTCGAGGAGGTTAAGGCAAATTGGAGCACTGGCAAGGTGGGCATGACGGGCACCTCCTATAACGGCACTATCCCACTTTCCGCAGCGACGACGGGAGTTGATGGACTGGAAGTTGTCATTCCCATTGCACCAACTTCTTCCGAGTATCACTACTACCGAAGCAATGGTTTAGTGCGTCACCCCGGTGGTTACCTCGGTGAAGACATTGATCAAATCTACGACTACATTTTTAGTGGTGATCCCGCCTTGCGTCCCTATTGCAATGCAACTTACCGTGATGGTCTGTTCATGGCTAACTTCGATCGAATCAACGGTGATTACAATGCATTCTGGGCCGATCGTGACTTGCTCAATAAAATGGCACGCTACAAAGCACCGACCTTATTCTCCCACGGCCAACACGATTGGAATGTACTCCCAGATCACTCATTGCGGATGTACTACGCGCTCAAGAAAAAAGGCGTGATGACCCAACTCTATCTACACCATGGTGGACACGGCGGTGCCGCTCCATTGGAATTAAGAAATCGATGGTTTTCGCATTATCTATATGGGGTCGACAACGGTGTCGAGAAAGATCAACGCGCCCTGATCGCACGCGAAGGGGTGGATCGATTATTACCGACTGCCTATGCTGATTTTCCTAATCCAGAAGCAGCGCCTATCACGCTCTACTTTGGTGGTGGCGGCAATACTATAGGAAATCTGCAAAGCAATGCCAACAGCATAGGCAGCGTAGAGAAATTCACCGACAATGTCGCCTTCACGGGTGGACAACTCGCGGAGAGCATCAGTTCACCACATCGACTTCTGTATGCGAGCGCTGAATTGAAAAAGCCGCTCCACCTTTCCGGCGCACCACAAATCAAATTGCGCCTCGCCTCCAGTAAAGCGGCCGCCAATCTATCTGTTTGGTTAGTCACATTACCGTTCGACAAAACAAAAGTCGGCTCGGAGGGGATGCAAGGTGTGGTGTCGCGCGGATGGGCAGATCCACAGAATCATGCTGCACTCAAAACAGTTGGAAGTTCAGGTGGCAATTACAACTCCATGCAAGCAGGTACGCCATTAACGCCAGGCACTTTTGTGGAATTGACTTTCGATTTACAAGCCCACGATCGCATTATCCCTGCCGGAAAACGACTTGCGCTGATGATCATGTCAAGTGATCGAGAGTTCACCCTCTGGCCTAAGGCGGGCACCGAACTCAGTATCGACCTAAGTCAATCGCAACTGAGTCTCCCTGTGGTTGGCGGCACCAGTGGTTTCGAAGCGGCTTTTAGACCTTAGTAATAGGTCCGACAATTTGGCTCGAAGAGAACGCGCCTTTTGCTGATTCGTCCGCGTAGTCGATAGGTAAGGAACTCCGTCGCCGTGCAAATGCTCGGTGGCGGAAATCAGCATTCACTCAAGCATATCAATTTTTTAAATGTTGGCTGTCTCTATATTTAATGCCCAATCCACCCCTCATTCGTTCAGCAGCCTTAATTTATCAGTTAGGCTAAAGCAAAAGATAATCGTCATACCATACATGGGGTAATCGCTCTGCTTCTCGCATCCATTCCTGCACAGATTCGCGCCTCAATAGACGATCACTCCAAGCTGCCACCAGCGGAAACATCTCAACATTGTCATGGTGGCGCAGGATGCGAATAAGGCTCGGCACGAAATTCAAATCAGCGAGACTCAACGCTCCACACAAAAAAGATCCTTGGCTTTGTTGTAGCTGATTTTCCCAGACACCAAATAAGAAACTGACCTGGGTTTGTTCTGCCTCACTGAGCTCTCGCTTATCCGGATAGAAGGCGCTTTCGAAAGAAATACGAGGACATATATTTGATAAACCACTATGTTGCCATGCCATTAGGGAACGAGCTCGGGCCCGCAGCATCATCTCCCTTGGCAGCAGAGCGCCATCTGCGCACTCATTTGCAAATTCCATAATCGCCAGTGAATCGAAAATAACTTGGTGGTCGACCACTAGAACAGGTACCGCACCGGGTGGAGAAAATCGCGCGACTTTCTCTAAATTCTTAAACCTTTGAGGGCGCCGTATGTCGACCACTCGCTCCTCAAATTCAATTCCTGCCTCACGCAAAGCGAGCCACGCACGCATTGCCCAACTGGACGCATTTTTAGTCCCAGAATACAAAACACAATTCACTTGCTTCTCCCAATTTCGTCGTAGATAGCTATCCAAGCCAGGCTTCGTAGCAACCGAGAAATTGTAAGCTTACGGCACTGTCGCGGCGCTGCATTATGCGTTCAGTCTACGCAGTTTCGCGGCTTTTTAATTCCAAGTTTCGCCGCTATACTGCTGGCATGAACAATCACCCAAAATCATTGCCAGCAAATAACACGGGCCAACCAGAGATAGATGCCTTCGATCTTTCGATCTTGAAGTCTTTACAAGAAGACTGTCAGCAGAGCTCGCAAGCACTAGCGCAAAAAATCGCTCTCTCGCCGACCGCGATACAAAGACGCATCAAACGTCTTCGAGCAGATGGTGTAATCAAAGCCGAACAGGCTGTACTGGATGCCGAGAAGTTTGGCAGCTACCTTCGATTAATTGTGATGCTACGTCTACAACGCGGTGGACGCGAGATTAACGCCAAGTTCCAACAGAGTTTAAGTGAAATCAAGGAAATACAGCAAAGCTATGCCGTGGCGGGGGAATTCGACTACGTTCTGATGCTGTTAGTGAAAAATATGTCTGACTATGAACGTATCGGTCGTGATTTTTTCCAAAATAATGACATGGTGGAACGCTACCAAACGACGGTTGTGATGGAAGTCCTAGAACAGAGTTTAAAGATACCGCTCTAGGACTATTTGTCATTTTGCGAACCAGCTCGCTAAGCTACTTTTTCTTTTCGGCTTCTTCAGCTAGACGCTTATCAAGATTTTCAATGCCCACTTTGGCCAAATCTTTGCAAGCCCCTGTGTCGACCAATTTATCTTTCCCATCCAAACGCGGCAAGATGTTGCTACCGCCGGTGTGACCTGTAATCAAGATATCACAAGGCTGTGCAGCTAAGCGTTCTGCACTTTGGCGCAAGCTAATGCCTAGGCCATCCGGGGCGGAATACAAATAGTGATCATCGGAGATCGAGCCCAAGCTGTCGGAGAAAACGATCTCATGGCAGACCGAGTTTTCACACTGCTTCCAACGCCATCCTGATCCAGCCGGCGTGTGGCCTGGCATAGGTATATTGTGGAATTGGGTGCCCGCCAATTTCAAAGTCTGCCCATCTTTCACGACACGAAGATTTTTCACTGGACGCATTGGTTTCAGAATTTCAAATTGCGGATCTGTGCGATCAATCTTCCCGGTTGCCATCGCCTTCATTGCTTTTTCGCGCACATACACCACAGCGCCGCTAACTTCCTGCAAGCGAGATACACCACCGACGTGATCATGATGTTCGTGGGTTGTCAAAATGGCGCGGATATCGCGCAGGCGAATGCCCAAATTTTCGAGATTGCGTTTGAGCGTTTCAAACGATTCGTTAGTGCCACTATCGATGACCACGTGGCCTTGCGGACTGGCGATCAAAATCGTGGAAATGCCGCAAGTTCCCACGTACCACGTATTGCCATAGACATGACGCGCTGGTGTCGGCTCATTCCAATCGTCATACGACTTACAAGCACGTTCCTGCTCGCTCAAAACACGCGCCTTGGGCATGACTACACCAGCCTCAGCACAGGCACTCAGACCCAAACCTATCAACGTCGAAACCAAGATACTTGGGACTACAAACTTCTTCAACATACTTTTCCTTATCAATTTGGAGAACCTCACTCGAGGACCGTGCAGAATCGCGGAACGCCATCATACCCGATGTCCGCTGAGTGCTTGGCTCTTTCAGGGCTGTCTTGGTTTAGTGACGATTACTAAGATAGCTTCTACGACGCAATACTTGCCACACGGAACGCATTTCTCCGACGGAAGTACGACCTGACATAAATCAAGAAATGGGAGTAGAATGCATTTTGCAATGCAACAAATTCTCGGCGAATCAGCTCGATCTCGGAGACTTCAAACTCCCCCAGCTGATCCGTAGCGGCATCCAGAGAATCTAGACCGAATGGTGTACTTTCGTACTTGGGCACTCTCCCCTTGCTCCATTCGGTCTAGATTTTTACATACGGAGAAGCCCATGGTCACGCAACATGAAGGAGCACTGCATCAAATAGTCATTGTCGGTGGTGGAGCAGGCGGTCTCGAGCTCGCAGTCAGGCTCGGAAAACGCCTCGGTAAAAAGCGCAAAGCCCGCATCATTTTAGTGGATGCGAGCCGTACCCATTTATGGAAACCGCTTTTGCATCAGGTCGCAGCTGGGACCCTAGATAGCCACGCCGACGAACGCGAGTATTTTGCACTCGCGCGCAGTAAACATTTCGAGTTCCGTTTGGGCCGCATGCAAGGCCTATCACGCGACAAGAAAGAAATCTATCTCGCCCCTACCTTCGACGAAGAAGGCAATGAACTACTCCCGCAACAAGCGATTCACTACGATCAACTGGTGATTGCGCTCGGCAGCCAAACCAACGACTTTGGAACCAAAGGTGCCAAGGAAAACTGCATCATGTTGGACTCCCTTCCTGCCGCCGAAAAATTCCATCAAAAACTCGTCAATTGCTGCCTGCGCGCGCAGACAGTTGAGCAACAAGCTGGCGATGGTCGATTCACCGTGACCATCATCGGTGGCGGCGCTACGGGGGTCGAACTCGCCGCAGAATTGCATATGACGACCAAGATCTTATCGAGCTATGGCCTGGTCAATTTCCATCCTGAAAAAGATCTCAAAATCGTTATCGTCGATGCCTCGCCACGCTTATTGCAAATGTTACCTGAACGTTTGTCGGATTCCGTTGCGAAAGAATTGCGTAGCATCGCGATTGAAATTCACACCAATGAACGCGTGGTGGAAGTGAGCAAGGAAGGCGTGGCCATGGCCAGCGGCAAGTTTATTCCGAGTGGTTTAGTGGTGTGGGCTGCAGGCATCAAAGCCCCAGACTTTTTGCGCGATCTCGATGGCCTTGAAACCAATCGTCTCAACCAACTAGTGGTGCATCAGAATCTACAATCAACGCGTGATCCTGCGATTTTTGCGCTCGGTGATTGCTGTGCTTGTCCACAAGGAGAAGGTCTCGCCAATGTACCGCCGCGCGCCCAATCAGCTCATCAACAAGCGGCCTGTTTAGCTGATTCTTTGTGTCGTGCCATCGACGGCAAATCACTCAAAGATTTCCACTACAAGGATCATGGCTCTTTGGTGTCACTCGGTAATTACAGTACCGTGGGTAGCTTGATGGGAGCGATTGCCAGCGGTTCTGTCTTCATTGAAGGGACCCTGGCGAAATGGATGTATTGGTCGCTGCACAAACATCACCAGGTCGCGGTCAACGGTTGGTTCCACACGTGGTTATCGACGTGGGCGGAAACCATTGATCGCGTCAGAAATCCGCGCATTAAGTTGCACTAAGCGTTGCTGCCATCAAGAGTTCTGCCAAGCACAATGGCAGAACTCACAGTGGTCGGTGCAAGACTGTGACGCCCTCACCTTCGCGCCCTTTGAAGAAACTGGCAGACGCTTGTTGATCATAATGGACTCGCACCAATTGCATCGCGATCATAGGATCTTGTAAGGCCTCCAAGCGAACGACTAAGCGAATCTCAGCAAAAGCAGACTGGCCTTGCGCATTCGTGAAGATCGGCAGCGATTCAAAACGTGGTTGCACGATCCAATTCTGTGGATCCTCAATACGCAGTAAATCTGCTTCTGAAGGGCCAATATAAATCTGCTTACCTGAGCATGAATACTTATGCTTCGCGACCACATCTTTGGCGGCTAGATTGAGTTCCCGCCAGTTTTCTAGAGCGATCGAGCGCGGCTCCCCTTCAATTTCTAATTCAGCCATGACGCCTTTTTGCACCAGATCGTACCAAGCTGGATGGCTATGCCATTTGGCGTTATTGGACGCAATGCTATCAACAAATTGCGCACGATCATCGAGCTCATTCAAAATCAGCCGATTCAAAATTTGCTGCCACTCGCCACGAACGCCGTCTCTTTCTGTGTACAGTTGTCCGTGCTGATCGACTTTGAGTTCGTGCGGTTCGATCAAAGGCAAACCCCATTGCGATGAAGTCGCATGCAAATCAAACAGCGTGCCGCGTTGCCACGGCTGATGCTCGAGAATCGCTGCGGTGCCATCCCCAGCGACCCAACGGCGACACCAATCGAGCCAATAGGAACTGCCAATCCGGGGATCCCAAGCCGTGGTCGATGCCAGACTGGGCCAGCGTTCTTGATGTACTTGATGAATATGGAAGCCAGTGACCAGCAGCGACGTAAAAGTCTGGCACTCAACCAAACGAATATCCCAACTCGCACCGGATTTCACAATCGCAAAATCGACCGTTAAGACATCAGCCGCATGATGCTTCTGCCAGCCACTCCCCTGCATGCAATGCGCGCCGAGTTTGCCTTGTAAGGCTTGCACCAAACCATTGAGGCGCTGTTGCAAACGATGCTGCAAATCGTGTGTGGCAATCAACGGCCATTCGGAAAACAGATTCGGCTGTTGCGGCAAATAGCTGGTATGCGCATAGTTACTCCAGCTGTCTTGCATCGCCTGTTTGCTGCAAGGGCGTTCGGCTAACAGCTCCATGCCCAAAGGATCAAACGGTGTCGAACTCTTGCTAAAGCTCGGCGCAGCATGAAACCCTTGAAGCTGCTGCGAGAGAGATGCAGATGAAGGTGCAGATGAAGATGTGAGATTATTGAACATAGTAAGCTGGCGCGAAGTGCGCGTCTTCGGTTTCACGAATCAAATGTTGAACGACCGATTGATAATTCGCCGAGCGTTGGAAAATGCCACGTTGAATATCGGATGAAGCGCCATGTAAAAACAAGGCGCGCAACTTTTCATCCATCGCACGATACAGTCCAAGTTCATGCGCCACCGGAGCCAGTCGCGCCAACCACTGGTCGAAATAATCATGTAAGGCGATCGGAGTTTCACTTTCCCAGTCGATAATTTCGGCGGCCAATCCACGACGGCGTACCCGCCATTTGTTTTCCTCAAGACAGGCGCGCGATTGCGGACGCGGCAGGCTTCCTTGTCGATAGTCGCGCACCAAGCTTGCCACTTCACATTGGAGCAAAGCCGTGATCAACCAAATATGCTCTAAGGAAGGGGTCGCATCACAGATTCGAACTTCTAAGGTGTGATAGCGATGATGTAAGCGAAGATCTTCCCACATACCATGTTGCGCCTCGAGCGTGCCGACCTTACGTAGCACTTCGATGTGTTTGAAATACTCTTCTTCGGAAGCCCAAATATCGGGCGTCCCCATGCGTGGCAAGCGATCAAGAATAGAATGACGCCAACTTTGTACGCCCGTGTCACGCCCTTCAAAGAACGGCGAACTCAGTGAAATAGCAAACACCGGTGCCAGCCGATTCCGCAAAGAATTAAAGATCGGCATCACCGGAATGCCCTGCGGCACACCAAGATGCACATGAAAACCGTAAGACATCAGACTACGCATGATGTCGGCGTATTCATCGACTAAACGAATATAGTGCTGATGCTTATCTTGCTCGCCATTGATCTCTTGGTTTTTCCAATTGGAAAAAGGATGGACCCCAGCCGACAAAATTCTTTGGCCCTGCGCCTGTGCTCGCTTGCGAATCACCTCGCGCATGCTAGCAACACTAGCGACCACCTGATCTGGGGTATAGCAAATCGGTGTCTGAAGTTCCACCACGGCTTTATGTAGCTCGCACGATGAGCTGCCGTTCTGATCAGGAAAATCACGCACACCGCGATCGAAATCATGCGCCGCGAGTTCCAAACTCACTTGATCGACAATTTGCAGTTCTTCTTCTGCACCCAGGGTAATCATCTCGTCCATGACAAAGTCCTCCCGACCTATGAACGAACGCGCCCTACTACAGTGCAAGAAGGCAAAAATTCATGTGCGTCACGCCCAGTCCGCCATCATTAACAAACTAAAAATTAAAGCTAACAAGAGTGTATGTTGCTGAGCTTGATTTCATTTGCCATAACAAGGCGCGTAAACGGCGTCAATTTATCGATTCAGTGAGTTTTTCAAAGGGCAACCCACGGGATACGCAAACGCAAGATCCATACAAACGAATGCTAGTGAGCAAAGGCCCTTAGATAAACTTGCAAAATATGCACTAAATGAGTTAATGTGCAGTTTTTCGACTTTGCCAGAAATGAGCGGGCATAGTGAAGTCAACAGCAAAGTCTTCAGTTTGAGAATGCATACTGACGTTGACTCGCACTGGGTCGCGCGATGCCGTCTCTGGTACACGTGAGTTGGTCGTCCAACTTTATTTGTAATTAGGTTCCATCTATGATCAGAAACGCCACCAGCCAAGATTTCTCCTTCTTCTATCGACTCTATATGCATCCGGAAATCAATCCCTACTTGCTGTATGAGTTGATGGATGAAGCAAGCTTTGCGCCAATTTATGAGGAACTGCTGCGCAGCGGCGTCTTGTATGTATTTGAAGATCAGGGACAAAGCGCAGGCATGTTCAAATTCATCCCCTTACAACATCGAACCGATCACATCGCGTATTTGGGCGGGCTTGCCATCGCCCCAGAATTCGCAGGTAAGGGCTTGGCCTTGAGCATGTTTGATGCCATTTTCGAGCTTGCCGCCAGCAAGCAGATTCGCCGCATTGAACTCAGTGTAGCAACCCACAACCACCGCGCGATTCGCCTGTATGAAAAAGTGGGCTTTCAAGTTGAAGGAATCTTGAAGAACTACACCCACCTCAAAAGTGAGGGGCGTTTTATTGATGAGCAGTTGATGGCCCGCATCACTTAATCAAGCGTTCACTTAATCACGCAATCACCCAAGCTACCTATTCATATTTCTTAGCACTACGATCCTGGCCATGCGTTACTTACTACCACTACTCATCGTACTTTCAATCGCTGGCCTGCATGCCTGCAATAAGCCTGTCGAAACCACGGAAAACATCCCCGCACGATTAAGCATTTCATGGTCGGAACCTGTGAATCCAGCGAATGCCAATCAGCTCAGGCACGACCTCGATCCACAACGACGCGCAGAGCTCACAAAAATTAGCCCATTCAAGCTAGAATCGACCCTTCACTTTTCTCCCAACAAAGGCGAAACCATCGATTTCATAGTGCGTTTTGAAAAAGAGATCAAATTCGAAGATAAAGAAAAAATCATGCCGCAACTGAAGACGATTTTTCAGGAACAAACTTTTAATGCCAACTTCCAAGCCGCCACTTGGAAGAAGGTAATCGAAGAACGGACTGGCATTTTTTTACAAAACAAAAGGCAGGCAACATTCTTAGGACCTCCAAAAACAATTGAAATCCCCTCGAAGTAAGCTCGCCATTCAGGACAGTTTGATCAGCCCAACATCGATCTCTACCTCTACCATAGATTGACAGCCCATATCGATTGCCGTAGATTGAGCCATCGTCGAATTGACTTCGATATGGCTCGTCGTACCAACGCAAATCCCTATGCGCAAATTACTCACTAAACTATTTGGTGCTTCTTCCAACACCGATCAAAAACCAAAGACGGAAACCGCTGCAGAACATTCGACCGCACCTGCAGCCCCAACGCAGCCCCATGGCCCTAGCGCTTCTCTCAAAGACCAGATCAACCACGCCTTAGAACAACAGAACTTTTCTGGTGCTGAGCCGATGTTGTCGGAAGCGATACATCAAGAACCACACAATCTCAGTCTCCGCACCAATCATGCCTATACACTGATTCAATTAGGTCGCATCGGCGAGGCAGAAGCCGCCCTACAAGCCGCATTGCAGATCGACGCCAAGCATCTTGATACTCATTTTATGTTGGCAGGATTGCTCACCGCTCAAGGACAGCATCAAGCCGCTTTCACAAGCTATCAAGACTGTCTCCAACTGGATTCTCGCTTCGCCCCTGCCTATCTCAACGCGATTCGTTTAGCAATCGATCTTGGCCAGCTCGAACAGGCGCTTCACTTGCTCAATCAAGCGAGACAATCGAATTTACATCTGGTTGACTTTGATATGCTGGCTGGTGAAGCCTTGCAGCGCAGCGGAAGAATCAAAGAAGCAATTCACGCTTACCAGGCCGTGCTGCAACAACAAGCGTCACTGAGCTTGGCGCATTTTCGCCTCGCGGAACTCCTTGCAGAAATCAATCGAATCGACCAAGCCATTCCGCACGCAGAAACCTTTCTGCAGCAAAATCCGCGCCTGCTACCCGCGGTCTTATTGCTGGGTCGGCTTCATATGCAAAGCGAGCATCTCGAAGTTGCATTATCCTATTTCGAACAAGCGCGCGAACTCGATCCGCAATCAATCGAAGCCTTAGCTAACGGTGGGTCAATGCTACAGCAACTGGGTCGCTACGATGAAGCATTGCTACGCTATGAAACGGTACTCAAGATCGCCCCGCATATCGCCATTGTCTGGCATAACAAAGGCCGCATCGCCTATGATAGAAAAGATTTTGAAGGCGCTCGCATCGCCTTGGAACAGGCGCTTCAACTGCAGCCGAATGATCCTAACATGGTCCATCACTATGGCCTCGCGCTAACCGGCCTCGAACGTTATCAAGAAGCGATACAGCAGTACGATCGTGCCATCGCGCTGAACCCACAACATCCATTTGCCTATTTCGATCGCGGCAAAACTTCCTTACGCTTGGAACGCTACGATACTGCTTTGGTCGATCTCGAACATAGCATCCAACTCACGCCGAATTTTCCCGAAGCGAATTTCGAAATCGCTTTTGCTTTACTCGCCAAAGGACAGTTGGCACGCGGCTTTCAACAATATGAATGGCGTTGGCGCTGCGATCCTTTCAAAACCAAGATTCGACCATTCTTGCAACCAGCATGGGATGGTATCTTGCCCATTATGGGCAAACGTATTCTTGTATTCGCGGAGCAAGGCTTGGGGGATAGCATACAATTTGCTCGCTATGCGATAGAGCTCCTGGAGCGAGGCGCGATTCCCATACTCGAAGTACAGCCGCCCTTGGTCACACTATTCAAGCAACTACCTGGCATACAGCATGTCATCGCACAAGGCGATCCGCTGCCTGCCTTTGATCTGCATGCGCCCTTAATGAGCCTGCCTAAACTCTGTGGCACCGATCTCAACTCGGTACCCTCGCGCGCGAGCTATTATGAGCATCAACAAATCGGCTCTTCAGCTCTGCATGATTGGGCCAACCAGATCCAGCCATCAACCCGCAAAAAAATTGGCGTGGTCTGGGCAGGTAGTCGCGACTTTGTGCATGATAAGAAACGCTCCGTTCCGTTTGCTGTGTTTGAAAAACTCTTGCAGGTGGATGCGCAATTTCACTGCCTGCAAAAAGAAATCAGCGACGCGGATCTACACAGCCTACAAAAGTATGGCATTCCCTTTCACGGCAATGAACTCGACGACTTACTGGAAACCGCTGCCTTAATCTCACAGATGGATCTCGTGATTACGGTCGACACTTCGATCGCCCATCTCGCAGGATCTCTTGGCAAGCCGACTTTCATCATGTTGCCGTTCAATCCAGACTGGCGTTGGATGTTAGAAAGACAGGACACACCGTGGTATCCCTCCGCTCGCCTATTCCGACAAAGAAAAATCTACGATTGGGAACCTGTCATCGCCAACATCGAAGAAGAACTACGCAGTGTGATCGCTTAAGGAGAATACATAGTGGGAACGCGAGATATTCGGATTGATCAATACATAGAGAAAGCAGCGCCATTTGCCCATGATATTTTGCGGCATCTGCGCGAACTCGTGCATCAACACTGCCCTGAGGCGAATGAAACGATTAAATGGAGCATGCCGCACTTTGAGTATGGCGGCAGTATTTTTTGCCGTTTTGCCGCGTTCAAACAGCACTGCAGCTTTGGTTTTTGGCTCGCCGAAGCGATGACGATCGACCACAAGATCGACAGCAAGAGTAGCGAAGCAATGGGACAATTCGGTCGCATCACGACGCTCGCGGATTTACCATCCGACAAAGAATTTGCGAAACTCATCAAACAGGCTAAAAAATTGCAAGATGCGGGCACCAAAGGCCCAATCCAAACCCGTAACGAAAGAAATGCGGCCAAGAACGCCAGCGACAAAGCCACCCAGCCACGCGAACTGCTCATACCACCGGAGTTCAGCGCGGCACTTCAAACAAACGCTGCCGCACTGGCGACCTTCGAAGGCTTTTCCTATTCAGCCAAAAAGGATTATGTCGAATGGTACGTGGAGGCAAAGACTGACGCGACTCGCACCAAACGCCTTGCACAAACATTAGAATGGTTGGCAGAGGGCAAACGCCGCAATTGGAAGTACGAAAAATGTTAAGCAAGCCTTCCCTCTCTTCCTCCACCGAATCTCCTTTACACAATGTGTTTTGGCAAAGCCTCAACGGCCATCATCGTCATTTTTCGACGGGCGACACGAGAGCACGCCGTTACAGCACAGGCTTCTCTCCCATTGTTGGTTTTCCTCAAGAAGATCAAGCCGATTTTCACGCCTTGACGGAGCTTTTCGAGATCGGTGAGCAATTTTACTGTGGTGGTTGGACAGGCACTGTACCGGATGGTTGGACCCTTCATGCCGACGCTAAAATGTATCGCATGATATGGCAAGGCGATGCATCTTCAATTGATTTAGAGGCCGATGAGGACACTCATCGTAGTCGTTATCCCGACTTGGTCTTGGCCCCGGTGTTAGCCGAGCATGCCGAACAAGCCGTGGCATTAGCGCGGCTGACCAATCCGGGTCCATTTGGTTTGAGAACCATAGAACTGGGCGACTATCTCGCTTATTTTCAAGATCAAAAATTGGTCGCCATGAGTGGCGAGCGTATGCATGCGGGGCAATTTCACGAAGTGAGTGGCGTCTGCACGCATCCTGATTTCCAAGGAAAAGGCTTAGCACGCCGTTTAATGAACATCATCATTAGTCGCCAATTGGCGCGCGGTGAAACGCCGTTTTTGCATGTGATGAGCCACAATCATCACGCTCATGAACTGTATCTAAGAATGGGTTTTCGCGACGACTGTGAAACACCGGTCCGCGTCTTATCGCGCGCCCGATAGATGCGTGAATCTGTTTGCAGCATCAGACTCCATGCTTTCTTAAAATGGTGATTTCATAAGTTCATAGGGTCATAAGTTCATAGAGTCGAAAATTCTTGAACTAGCAAAACAGAATAAGCCGCGCTTCTATTTGCGCATGAAGACCAAAGACTGCGCGTAGTGGTAATGAATCTGCTCGTCGCTGTAACGGTGCTCAGTTCCAACTGGGCAGGCCAGGCGAGCCACACAACGCACTCGGCACATTGACTCCTCCTGACTTCGATACTGCCAACATCGATCGAGATGGAATCCTGCATGATCCATCGCGTTGGCTGGGCATGCTTGGACACAAGCACGCGTCTGGCATGCAACGCAGATCGAAACAGATTTCTGCTCTGCACTTCGCTGTTGCAATGGCAGCGAGCTGGCAAAGTTTGAATTGCAGAGCACAAGCACGCGATAGGCCGACCATAAACCGAATTCTGGATGAATGCCAATCATCAAGGGCGAGTTTTGATGCCAGGCCAAGAGACTCCCCAAACTCTGCAAATTCAAGGTAAAAGAACCAGGATATAGAAACAGGTAGCTCGCCTCAGCACCCAATTCATCACGGATAAACTGCTCTACCATTGTGATCGAGAATTGATCCAAAGGATGCGCCTCTTGTGCATTGGTAAGATTCGCGTTCGCCTCCATGTGGGTTTGGGCTGCTTGCCAGAAGCGCGGTCCTCCATTGCCAAACAAGAGTAGCTGACGGAAATCAGCGGCTTGTGGGCAGGCTTGATGCAACTGTTGACGCAGCGTTTCCGGCAATTGCTCAAGCGGTATCGCCGCTTGAAGATTCAAGCCCACATCGCGCAGGAAAGCGGAATCCAGTTTTGTTTGCACGTCTTGCATGTGTTTTTGGTTCTTAGCTGATTTGATCTTGCGTCCTGCTATTCTCAACGCTCCTGTCGTCAAAACGCAAGCGTTTCCAATCATCTGTCTTCTTGCCCAATCGAGCCTTCAACGCTTGGCTCATTACCGTGCTCGACTGCGCCATCAAGATCATTATGGCAAACAAGAGAACCTGATCGAACATCCTCGCGATGCTAGGCATACACTCGAATCTTTCAGAAAACATGTCTCTTTTCCTATTTTTGATAAGCTTTTGATGAAATTTAAGCGATCTTAGCGAAAAACGCGGATGCAAAAGCGTGCGCCGGATCAGCGATGGTTTACAATGCAGCCTCTCATTGATTACCCAGAAAAATATCGCAAGCGCATTACAGCCTGCGCTGGGCATCAAACTCAAGCACATCGCACTTTATCCAGCATGAATTTTCCAGACCTTGGCCTCGCATCACCCCTCGTCACCAATCTCGCAAGTCTTGGCTTCCAAGAACCGACGCCGATACAAGCTGCAGTCATTCCTGCCTTGATCGAAAACAGAGATGTGTTGGCGTGCGCCCAAACTGGCTCAGGAAAAACCGCGGCATTTGTGCTGCCCTTACTGCATCACTTTCTGATGACACCTCGCCGTGAGCAAACTGGCGCGCGCAAAGCTTACGCGCTCATTTTGGTACCGACCCGCGAACTCGCGATCCAAGTGGGTGAGCAATTGCGCCGTTTCAGTGCTGGGCCACTCATGGCTCAAAGTGCACCGAAATTAGCGGTCTTATACGGTGGTATTTCCATTAATCCGCAGATGTTGTATTTGCGCGGTGGTGCCGACATTGTCGTTGCAACCCCGGGACGTTTGCTGGATCTCATCAGCAAAAATGCGCTCAAGCTCGATGCCATCCAACATCTCATTCTGGACGAGGCCGATCGTATGTTGGCTCTTGGTTTTGCTGACGAGCTCGCGCAAGTGCTCAAACTGCTTCCAGCACAACGCCAAAATGCTTTCTTCTCGGCGACTTACACTAACAGCATCGCCGCCTTGGCGGAGCGAATGTTGCATGACCCTTTGAAAGTCAACATTGAAACGAGCGAGGTGACCGCACCCGCGATTGAACAAATTGCGATTCACGTAGAAGCGCCGCGCCGCACACAACTCTTGAAACATTTATTCCAAGAGAAAAAATGGTCGCGCGTGATGGTGTTTGTCGCCAGCAAATACACGGCTGATCTACTTGCGACCAAACTGCGTCGCTTGCATATCAGTGCAGAAGCTTTTCACGGTGAACAGACTCAAGGCAAACGCGAACAAGTGATTCAAGACTTTAAGGCGGCCCGCGTAAAAATTTTGGTGGCAACCGACGTCGGAGCACGTGGGCTTGATATCAGCCAATTGCCAGTTGTCCTCAACTATGACTTACCTCGTTCGGCAGACGATTACTTACATCGAATTGGCCGTACGGGTCGCGCCGGCGAATCTGGCCTTGCGATTAGCTTTGTCTGCGCCGATGCGGCCAACGAAGCTCATTTTCGCTTGATCGAAAAACGTCACGGCCTCAAACTTGAACGGCAACAGATCAAAGGTTTTGAGCCCTCGACAAGCAGCCTCGAGTCAGCCAAGCGTGCCAATGTCTCTGATCCTAACGGTGGCATCAAAGGCAAACGCCCTAGCAAGAAAGACAAGCTACGCGCCATTGCTGCGCAACAAGCGAAGACCGACAGCATCAGCTAGGCCCATTTCTCAAAATAAAAAAGCCGCTCGTGGTGACACGAACGGCTTCTTTTGCATTCCGGATTGATGAAATCAATTTAAATGAATCTCAGCTTATCTTTCGATCCATTCACGGGTATGGGATCCAACTTTGGACCCCAAAGCTATCAAAACTGGAACGAACCAACATCGAGCACCAAACTACTGCCGCAAGCTGGTGTGACAGCTTCACGATTGCCGCTCGCAGTGGCTTGATTACGCTCCCATACATTGGCAACCGCGCCACTCTTCATGAACTTAAATTGAATCGCTGTCGAAGGCGGCAACTGTATCGTGCGTGACCACGGTACGTTGGCACCGCTACCCTGGATCGTCAACAAATTCACGCTACTAGGAGCCCAGTTACCAAGCTCAGCACGATTGCCGGCAACATATACATTCTGGCCAAACACTGTATTGGCATTGCTGACACGGAAAGTGACTGGAACCGATGTACAAGTGTTGGTACCACCCTGTACTTTTTGGTTGATATGCAAGGCCACCGCAGGCACCAAACTACCACCGTTCGCTGGGATACTCAGGCTAACGGTACCATTCGCAGCCACCGTAATTTTCTCACCAGTACAATCGGTTTTCGCTGCATTCAAAACACCCCGCACCACATTGCAATAAACGCCGGCGGGTAACAATGTTTGTAACGTTGCGTTCCATGCACTGAACTCATTGTTGAGCGCGACGAAGCCTTTCGCACCACGATTGAAAGCGATCTGGTTCGCCGTGCCAGTGGTGAAATTATCGACGCCCTGTCCATTACTCACATTACGGAACGCCACCATATTGGAGATGTCGGACCAACGATGCACAAAGTCCCAATCTTGATTGATTTTCGGGTTACCACTCGCATCGAAAGGGCTGGCGGTCGGTGCATCAGCATCTTTGTTGCTAAAGTTAAAGCCGGAATGCAACTGCACATCACCGTATGGCCATGCCAACATCAAGATATTCGCCAAATCGTAGCGCTTACTTCCGACCGTATCATTCGGTACCGCACCCGTCTTGTTGGCGACATTCATGGAATCGCCACTACGTTCTGTATCCCAGTTATTGACAAAGGCCGTCGCGCTGGCGGAACTCAAAAAGCCCCATGTGCCGCCCCAATTTCCTGGCGTCCCCATAATGGCGCGGATCTGCGAAATACTATTGCCATTTTCGTTGCGGAACATGGCTTTCATGGCATACGCATACTTAAACTCATTCACCGTACCAATGCTCAAGTAAGAATTACGATCGACATTACCGTCGGGGATAATTTCTTGCGTCACCCACAGCGACTCGCCCGCTAAACTGGTGTGTCCAATGCCGTTGTAAATTGCTTGTAAATCGGCTTGCGCGATATGTTTTGCGGCATCGAAACGGAAACCATCCACACCCATATTGATCAAGCTCGTCAAATAGTTCTTGATCTGAGTTTGTACGTAGGCACTGCCTGTGTTCAGATCAGGCAAGCCAACCAAGCGACAGTTCGTAATGCTGTTGCGATTCCCTGGGCTGCCATAGTCGGCATCTTGTATCGCGCAATTGGCATGAAAATCAGATGCGCTAAAACGTGGATAGGTCAAACTCGAAGCACTAAAGCTCGCGCCGTTAGTCGCCGTGCCCGTCGCAGCTGAGAGATGATTGACAACCACGTCAACGTACACTCGCACACCCGCATTATGGCAAGCCGTAATCATGCTTTGAAACTCAGTGAGATTTCCCATTTTGCTGGTGAAGCTGGTGTAATCGACGGGCTGATAAATGTCATACCAATTCACGCCATTCATAGCTGCGGTTGGTGGCGATATTTGAACAGCTCCGAAACCTTGAGGTCCAAGCCAATTGGTACATTCCTTCGCGATATCTTTCCATTTCCAATGGAACATTTGCACCGAAGTGCCACGTGGATTCAGTACCGCTGCTTGCGCTGAGCTCACACTCAGCATGGGGACTAGCAGCATTACGCAGGCCGCGCCCAACATCACCCGCGACAGCCATTTTTTTGTCGTCAATTTCATTTTGTCTCTTCCAGTAAAGTTTGGTCGTGCTTACCGGGATCGGCGCACTCTTTTTGCGGTCGAACTATCTTGTTCGTACCGTACTCGTTCTACCTCGATGTGCGATTCTTGAGATCGCGTTCACCCCAACTCAAATACAGCCTTGCACGATGGGCTCACTGCATTTGCACCTAGACACTAAGACGGTAGTATTAAGCCTAGGTTGATTTGTATACTAGAGTAGCTTCGCTACAAACCAAAGCGCTTTGATTCATAAGTCGAGAATTCTGTGGCGCAAAGAAAACAAAATAAAGATCTGATTTCTTAAATATATTCAACAACTTAAAAAGTTTTCAGATTCCAACAATGAATTGAAAACAAACAGCCAAAAGTTGCCATCAATTAAGTAGTTTGACTACATATTTTATCGAACGTGAAGATCTAAAGGCTTCCAACAGCTTTAGCTCGATCCATGCATTTGCCGCTGGTTGAGCGCCGTCACTAGGTGTCGGTGTTCCATCCCTTCTTGCCGAACTCCTCCGACAATTCATTTCATAATGCAGCGCATCCTTTTGATGGAGCATCAACATGCAGGCCTTATCTAACTTAGTCGCGAACTTCCCCTACCTCAGCGTACGCCAAAGTTACTTTCTATTTCGTGTAGGTTTAGCAGGACTTTTCATGGCGCATGCCAGCATGCGATTTTTCGAAGCCAATTACTTCCACGACTTCGGCACCTTCCTCGCGCAAAGAAATGTGCCTTTCGCCTACTTCGTCCCGTATCTCGCCACCGCAATTGAAATGATTGGCGGACCACTTCTGATATGGAATAAATGTGCGAAATGGGTCGCCCTCTGTTTCTTCGGCATCAGCCTCGGCGGCATCATCATTATTCACATTCCCTTAGGCTGGTTCGTCGGGGAATGGGGAACTGGCGGCTGCGAATACAGTGCCGCTTTATGCTTGATGTGTTTGATGGTGGCTTCGATTGATCGCGCCTTACAGGACAATCCTGATTTTTTGAAGTCGTCTCGTTAGTCGATCTCAATACCTCAGCGCACGAGGATCAGCCGTAATTCATGGTGATACCTAAAAAAGGATCTCATTAAAACAAGTCCACCAACGCTCTCACTTTCGCTCGCATTTGATCAGCGGGTATTTGCGCATAACCAAGCATCAATCCCCGCCACGCACTGTGACGGCGCCCCACAGCGAGCTTGCTGAGTGCGGGCACCACAAGGCCCGCTCGCAAAGCACGCTCACTGATATCAAGGTCACTACGCATGCCATGCTGCCCTTCGACAAAACGTAATGCCAAATGCATGCCCGCAGTATCGCCATGCACTTCGATATCCTCTGGCAAATAGTCTTCCAATGCCTGTACCAAGGCATCACGGCGCTCTCGATAAAGACGGCGCATGCGTCGCACATGCTGAGCGAAATGGCCTTCTGAAACGAAACGCGCCAAGGCTTTTTGCTCAATCGCGCGGCCTCGCAAAAAAGCACGTTGAAAATGCAAGCGCAAAGCGGAGGTCAGATTTTGCGGAACGATCATATACGCCACTCGTATCGCCGGAAAGAGCGTCTTACTAAAGGTCCCCAGATACAAGACGGGCGCATCTGAAATCAGGCCTTGCATGGCAGGCAGTGGCGGGCCTTCGTGACGAAATTCGCTGTCGTAATCATCTTCAATGATCAAGCTTTGATGTTGCTTTGCTTGCCGCAATAGGTCCAGCCGCCGCGCGACGCTCATCACTTTCCCGGTCGGATATTGATGCGAAGGCGTGACGTAAATCAGTTTCGGCTGATGTTGACTCCAGTCCTGCGCCCGTGGCGCCATACCCTCATCATCCACCTCAATGCCTATCATCTTCAACTGCGCCGCTTTCAGCGCCAATTGCGCACCAACGTAGCCAGGATTTTCTATCCAAACTTTGTCGCCAGCGTCCGCAAATACGCGGGCACACAGATCCAAACTGCTTTGCGTTCCGTCAGTGATAAAAACCTGCTCCGCGTCACAGATCACACCACGAGAAGCGCGTAGGTAGTCAGCAATGGCGATTCTTAAAGTCGTTTCACCGCACGCTTCTCCATACGCTAAATCACGCGGTGTGCAGCGACGCCATTCTTGCTCCAAAAGACGTCGCCACCGTAGCGTAGAAAAGGTATCCACCGCTGGTATGCCAGGCGCGAATGCGCCGCTCAGTTCGGCAGGCACCGGCAAGTCGATCAAACTTTCAGCGCGTTTTGATAAAGATCCCACCGCCTTATCTGGATCATGGCTCACTAGATTTTTATCGAGCATGACGCCAATATCATTCACCACACTACCTTGGCGATTCGCGTTGACAAAACCTTCACTGAGCAATTGTTCATAGGCGTACACCACAGTATTGCGTGCTATGCCAAGCTCCAAGGCTAAGTTTCTGGAGGAAGCCAGCTTACTCCCGGCGGGCAATAAGCCGGTTTGTATTGATTGGCGTAGGAAAGCATGTAACTGGCGTTGTGTACTCCATTTCTCGCCCTCGCCTTTTCGACGCTTACCTTCTTGCAGATATCGATGCCACGCAACTTGAAAATCCATTTCGTAGTCCTAAAAAATATATCCATTTTGGATCTTGTTTTAGAACCAGCATAACATTACAGTGAGCGCTACTGCAATAGAAGCTTCACCCCATGAATTGGGATGAATTGCCACGACTAGCCAAGATTAACCACCATTAATTTTTCTGTAGAAAGACCGTACGATGAGCACAGATGTAGAACCAGTCAATCAAGACCAGGAAAACTCGACTACGAAGGAGTCAACACAAAATCAGGCTCAGAGTCGGACGCAAATTCGACGTATCCCCAAAAATGCACGTACTGAAAAAGAATTTCTCTACCAGGTGATCGACAGCGCTTATGTATGCCATGTTGCTTTCCAAGACGAACACGGCACTCATTGCATCCCCACTGCATGTTGGCGCGAACATAACCATCTGTACATCCACGGGGCGAACGCTAGTCGCATGATGAAGCAACTTCAAAAAGGAATTCAGGCTTGCGTCACGATTACTCACATTGACGGCATAGTGCTGGCACGCGCCGCATTCAATCATTCGATGAATTACCGCTCCGCCATGATTTACGGCAGTTTTGAGGTGGTTCCAAGTGAACAAAAAGCCGCCTCGTTGGCGCACTTTCTCGAATCTTTAGTACCTGGTCGACAAGCACAAGTGAGAGCGGGTAACTTCGCAGAACTCGCGGGCACCACGGTATTACGCATCGCATTAGATGAGACGATGTGTAAGACCCGCAGTGGCGGCCCCAATGACGATGACGAAGATATGGATCTCCCAGTATGGGCCGGAGTTCTTCCCTTGCAGCTTAGCAAAGGCGAGCCCGTCCTTGACCCATCCAGCAAAGTACAAACCGCAACACACGTCGACGCTTGGCTTGCCAGCTAAAACCGATTACATCTCATCAGTTCTGGTCCGGTTGATGCCACAGATGTGAGCAGCGCGCAGTGTGCGGCGTGCATCCTTAACTGAGGTAAAATGCAGCAATCTTTCCCTGCTCGCCGCAGGGAAGAATTATTAAATGTGCTAGGCAATGCCACAATCAAGCATGTCGCACCTATTTCAACTGCTCACACCTTGACCATTACATGTTGCAGATCGATTGGACACACTTTACGCCTGTCAGCGCCCTCATTGGAGGTCTTTGCATAGGCTTAGCCAGCATCTTACTGATGGCGTATTTAGGCCGCATTGCTGGCATCACTGGCATCATCGCGGAAGCCTGCAAAGCCCCTTATCGCGCATCGACCTGGCGCTACGCATTTATGCTGGGGCTTGCACTGGCAGCCCCGATTTACGCTTGGTTCCTACCAGCACTGCCATTTTTGCCACTCGAGAATGTGAGTCTGGATATTTCTTGGACTCAATGCATCATCGCTGGCCTCATCGTTGGCTTTGGTTCGCGCTTGGGTAGTGGCTGCACGTCTGGCCATGGCGTGTGCGGCATTTCACGGGGCTCGCTCCGTTCCATCGTCGCCACGGTGCTGTTTATGACGAGCGCTTTCATCACGGTCTTCGTGCTGCGTCATCTTCTCCACTTGAGCTAAAGGACCGTCATGAAACTGATTTTTTCTTTTTTGCTCGGTCTACTATTTGGATTTGGCTTAATCGTCGCCGACATGGCAAACCCGAGCAAGGTTGTAAACTTCTTGGACCTCGCCGGCCAATGGGATCCATCGTTGGCTTTTGTGATGATGGGTGCCATTGGTATCGCTTGCATCCCGTTTTATGTATTACGTCGACGCGCGACTAGCTGGAGCGGCGAGCCCATGCAATGGCCACTCTTGAAAATGATCGATCGCCGCTTGATACTCGGCAGTTTGTTGTTTGGCCTCGGTTGGGGGCTCGCTGGTATTTGCCCTGGGCCTGCTTTGGTTTTGCTCGGCTATGGCAGCGCGAAGGGTTTTGCGTTCGTCGGCGCGATGCTGGTCGGCATCATCGCCTGCGATCGTTGCGCTCCAAAGACCTAGTGATATGGCCTCGACTGATGCGGATGGAAGTCGAGGCTTTCTCCTTTTTCACACCACCCAATTAAACACCATTTCTTGCTTGACGCGTGCCTTGTCAAACTGAGGCACGATGTCATGCCAAGTAACGATGCGCAATTCACCGGTCGCTTCCTCTACTAGAGCAGACAAACTTTCAACCCAGTCGCCATCGTTACAATACAAGATGCCGTTGATGTCGCGAATTTCTGGCTTGTGGATGTGCCCACAAATCACGCCATCGAGTCCTTGCTTACGTGCCTCCGCCGCCAATGCCTCTTCAAATTGCGTGATGTACGAAACGGCGTTCTTCACCTTGGCTTTAATGTACTGCGAGAGTGACCAATACGGTAGGCCAAGTTTGACACGCCAGTGATTGAAAACCTGATTCAACTTGAGGATCACGCTGTACAAACTATCACCCAGATACGCCAACCATTTCGCGCAAGCGATCACACCATCGAATCGATCACCGTGCAACACCAATAAGCGCTTACCATCCGCCGTGGTGTGCACTAATTCATCACGAACTTTGATGCCGCCAAAATCTAAAGCAATGAATTGCCTTGCCGCCTCGTCATGGTTGCCCGGCACGAAGATGACATTGGTGCCTTTCTTGGCCTTCTTCAACAGCGCTTGGACGATATTGTTATGGGTTTGATCCCAAAACCAACGTCGTTTCAATTGCCAACCATCGACAATATCGCCCACCAAGTACAAGGTATCTGACTCAGTCGCTTTCAAAAACTCCAGAAGTCTTTGCGCTTGGCAACCACTGGTACCCAAATGCAGATCAGAAATCCAAATCGTCCGGAAGCGTATGACATCTTTCTTGTTCGATTTCATATGTTTTTTACTTCCCAAACTCAGGAACTGATCGGCTGGTTTCATGATGCTAAGTCCTCGGTGCCGTAGTGTTTAGCGTAGCGATTATCGAGATTGGCAATCGGTAGCATCACAAACAAATCAGCGCTATGAAAATCAGGGTCCCAGGCTGGTTCGCCACAGATCCAAGCACCCGCTCGCAAATAGCCTTTCAACAAAGGAGGAATGCGCGCGGCATGGCCTTCATCGAGATTCTCAATCGGGAATGGCAAATGCGGTGTCACGCGATATTCGAGCGGTGACAATTCATGGTCTTGAAAACCGCGATAAATTGCTGCGGCATTATGGCCGCCATCCGCCAAACTAATACTCGCGCAGCCGATCAAATGACTGCAACGTTCACGGCGCATGTACGCCGCCAAGCCAGCCCATAACATCATGATCACGGCGCCACTGCGATAATCGGGATGAATGCAGGCGCGTCCTGCTTCCGCCAGGCCGGAACGGAGCGGCTCAAGACGTGATAAATCAAATTCGCTCTCTGAGTAATATTTACCGAGTTGACGCGCCGCATTGGGCCCCAAGATACGATACGTTCCGACCACTTTTAAGGTCTTGGTATCGCGCACAATTAAGTGGTCGCAATAATCATCAAACTCGTCTTTGTCCAAGCCTTCGGAATTAGCTAAGGCCGTCAAGCCCATCGCTTCGATGAAGACTTTGTAACGCAGTTTCTGCACTTCCTTGACTTCTTTTTTTGTGCTCGCAAGACTCAAACTCAGTTTAGAAAAACTAGGACTCGCGTCACTCGGGATGGTCAGCACTCGCATGCTTAGGGCTCCTTATTGCCTGACAGATCAATCATCTTTGAAACGATTTGAGTAGTGTTGACGCCCTTGAACATTCGGACATCTCCGAGTTACAAAGACCTTCAACACCTAGATTGGCGCTCAGAATAAAGAGTGAATGCGACACCGCGATGACAGTTTGATGTCGGTTTCATGACATGGCCACAGTCACATAAAAGACGACGACCGTGCCTTACTCGCCACAATCGCGGCGATTATTTTCCCAGCAGGAAATTTTCCTGCATAATGCCCGAATCGTGCATATCCACATTTCTAATAACAAGACAAAGGAGCCCCCATGAGTATTGCCCTCTCAGTGTTCGTCAAAGCACTGATCGTCGTACCAGTCACTTTGCTGCCGATTTTGAATCCCATCGCCGTCGCCCCGATTTTCCTGTCGATGACAGGACCGATGGATCAAGTCATGGCGAATCGCTTAGCGAAGCGAATCGCCTTTAACTGTTTCTTTTTATTGATGGGAGCGGTCTTCGTCGGCTCCTATGTATTGGATTTCTTCGGCATTTCTCTACCGATTGTGCGAGTCGCAGGCGGTATTGTGGTGGGTATGGCGGGTTGGAAACTATTGAATGATCAAGGGCAAGACAAACTGCGTACTTCCGTCGCCGCCTCGGCCAGCAACTGGACCAAAGAAGAGTTGCGACGCCACAGCTTCTTCCCTTTCAGTTTTCCACTCACGGTGGGACCTGGCGCGATCGCCACTTCAATCACGCTTGGCGCGCAATTGCCTGCTAAACCAGTCGATTGGCTCATCACTGGACTCGCCGCCACCATCGGCGTTTTTATCACCACCGTTGCCATCTATTTGTCGTACCGCTTTGCACGAAATCTTGAAAATTTCCTCGGCGATGTTGGCTCGACCGTGCTGATGCGTTTATCCGCCTTCATCTTGCTGTGCATTGGGATTGAGATCGGCTGGACAGGTGTCTCAGCTTTGATTGAGGAATTGTGATTGAAGTCAGCTGCAAAGGCGTTTGCGTGATGTCTCAATGATATGATGGTGTCGTAACACATTTTCCGAATCTCAAACCTAAAAAAATACCCCACAACCAACATGGTTCTGGGGTATTTTCTGTTTCTATGCTTCGAGTTCGTTCACATCCATTTAGCGACAAATAAACGCGTGGGTGTTCTCGTTATTATCGTTACTCGGCTTCCTGTGACGTTTCTTCTGCGGCATCATGCAACATCAAGGCATGCTCAACATGGGTAGACTCATCACCGACCTTACTCTTCCACGCTTTCATAAAATAAATCCGCTCTAGCTCGGTCGGCGCCGAATGCCAGATCACCATCAAAGTACCTTTGTGGTCATGCAGTTTAGCCAATTTTGTAATGCAATTGGTATTGCCGTCTGCGTCAGCCAAACCAATGGCGTAACCATAAACACGATTCAAACGTTCGATACGGTCTGGCTCGGTTTCACTATGGGTCGCTGAAATCTTGGCATGATCTAAAAACATAGGATTCCCCCTGAAAAGTAGGCTTGAAGTGCTGAATTGATTGTAGCCCAATCAGATCGTAAAAGTGCTTTTCCCACATCTCCGCACTAAAAAACATTCACTATGACAACGTTCCACCAACACAAAGCCACTTTTCGCTTCTCATACCCCATGGAATTTGGTTAAATAGCAGATGATTATTATTTGACCACCCTCGCAGAATATTGCAGAAAAACCATTCCAATGAAACGACAATCCTCTCTGGCTCTTTGTGCTTTATTTTTGTTGAGTGCGTGTAAAGCACCAGGCGTCATTTCTGGTGGCGAATACAACCCTAGCGATGCCAAGGCTGCAATCGCGAAACCGGCGGCGACCAACACTGCAAACGCAATGGAGTCAAATAGTCCAGTGGCAACGACTTACGCGGTGCAAGACACCCCAACCAAAACCAACAAACCGCTCGAAGTCAGTACGCCTGCCTCACAAGTAGCTCCAGCACCGATGGTTGCAGCTGCACCAACCGCTGAAGTTGCAAGTCCAGGTATCTCGATTGCGTTGCCTAAAGAAGTGCCGCAATTAGCGCAAGCAAGTGCGACGCCAAGCGTACCGGCCAAAATTGAAAAAGTGCCTTTCCGTTTAGGCGGTTCCTCAGTGACCGTAGAGCGTTTGGCGAAACAAAATCAATGTGAATCAAAAACCGGTGCTGGCTTATTGGCTCGCAACGGCCCTATCGAAGTATACCGAGTCGACTGCAACGATGGTAAGGTCTATATGGCGCGTTGCGAAATGCGTCAATGCAGTCCTATGACAAACACGCAATGACTATCGCACAATGACATTCGCGAAAAACAAGCAATAGATCTAAAAATAAGGCTGAATTCGGGATCAACTCAGAATCAACTGAGATTCAGCTCAGCAGCACATGGCGCGCGAGCGTCGGATTGATACAAGAAATGCGCTGACACGTACGTGGTTTATACGCGATCAGTACTTACTGAAAACTATTCGGCTGCGCCATGAACCCTCAGCTTCGTTCCCTCCTTCAAGTTCTTGGCCTCAACAGCATCGCTACAAGGCTCACGTTGAGCTTTGCCTTTCTCTTGATGCTATTCGTCGGCATCGGTCTCACCACCGTCGAACAAGTACGACAAATCGCGCAAAGCAATAGTCGCTTCCAACAAACCGACATGCAACGTCTGCGCGATGTCCAAGAATTACGCTCAGAGTTCGAAGGGATCGGTATTCAGTTACTCGACGTCTTCACGAAAAATTACGAAAGCAAGAATGATCTCTACGTGCTGATTGATGCACGTGCCGCCAAGATCAAGCAGCAATTCGAACGCCTCAAACAATATCAACTGAACGCAGAACAGCAACAGGCGCTTAATACGCTGATCGAATGCAATGATTTATTTCGTAGCCACTATTACGAAGTCTTGGATCAATATGCACTCGACGATTTAGCTGGTGCAAAGAAAATCTACACCGAACAAGTAGAAGCTTCGCGCAACACCCTCCTAAAAGAAGCACAAAATTTCCTCGACCAAGAGAAGCTCAGTTTCGAAGCACGCCAGCGTGAAGAAGAGTTCAAGCTCAAAGAAATGCAAGAGCGCGTGTTTCTGTTGGCGGCCATCGCCATCTTAATTGGCGCGTCCTTAGCTCTACTTACACGACGTGGTGTAGTACGACCATTAGTGGTACTGGAAACCAGTGCGCAAAAAATTGCTGAAGGCGACTATGAAAGCAAAGTGCCCAGCACCGAGACCATCGAAGTGGCACGAGTCGGGCAAGCACTCAATAGCATGTCAGAAGCCATTGCTCAACGCGAACGCGAAATCGAACAATTAGCGTACTACGATAACCTCACTCATCTACCGAATCGCACGCTACTACTGAAGCAATTTGATAACATGAACCTCAACGGTTGCGGTTTGGTGCTGATGGATATTGCGCGACTAAAAACCGTCAATGAGACCTTAGGCTTTGTCACCGGCGATACCCTGATCCTCGAAACCGCAAGACGGATTCAAACGGCACTGCTCGAATTCAATCAAGAGGGAACCGCCCTCGCGAAATTTAACGGCGGCACTTTCGCTATTGTGCTCCCAGCAATTCGCAAAGCGAGCAGCGATGGCGGAATCGCCCATTCTGATAGCGAAGATGTCTATGAGTTACAGAGCGCACAGATTAAAGAACTGCTTGGCTTAATCGACCACCATTTGACGGATCCGGTGCGTTGCAGTGGCTATACCGTGGATGTGAACTTGGTATACGGCATCGCTCTATGCAATGCCAAATCTGCGGCCACAATGAACCAAGCCGAGCGCAGCCTCAATACGCTGATACGCAATGGTGAAGTGGCACTCTACGCCGCGAAAGCGCAAACCCAAACCGTAGTCTGGTACTCCGATGCACAAGAAGCCTCGCGTTTAAGTCACCTCAGTCTATTGTCTGATCTGCGTTCCGCTGTTCAAAATTCAGAACTGCAAATGTGGCTGCAACCGAAGGTCAAACTAGCCGACATGCAGACGTATGGCTTCGAAGCCTTGGTGCGTTGGCAGCATCCGCAGCGCGGCTTTATTTCACCGGCAGAATTTGTGCCTTTCGCTGAGCGCACTGGCTACATCAGCACGGTGACGATGTGGATGATAGAACGCGCACTGCAATCACTCCAACTATGGCAAGCACAGGGACTCAATCTCAGTATTGCGGTGAACGTAAGCACCAATGATTTACGCGATGAGAGTTTCCCAGACCGCGTCCGTGCTCTGATGCAGCGTTACGATGTCAGCCCCGCCAACTTACGTTTGGAACTGACAGAAAGCGGCATTATGGAAGACCCCAGCAGCGCGATTCCATTGCTGCAAAAACTGCGAGAACTAGGAATAGGTTTATCGATCGACGACTTCGGCACTGGCCACTCTTCGCTCGCCTACTTACAAAAATTGCCGGTCACCGAACTCAAAATCGATCGCAGTTTTGTGATCAATATCGACCAACTACCTTCCACGCAGCGTCTCGTTAAAACCATTGTTGAAATGGGTCATGGTCTGCAACTCAGCGTGATTGCCGAAGGTATCGAAACCGCTGCCGAGCGCGACACCTTGCGTGAACTTGGGTGCGATTCCATGCAAGGCTATTTCGCCAGCAAACCTTTGCATGGCGAATCTTTGCAAAAATGGCTAGATCAAATTCTTCTCAACGCCCGCCAGACTTGAAACGAAGCCTTATTGACGAATGCAAGCCGGATCAGCCCGTGCCTGCGTTCGGTTCACGACGCCGTAGTTTATAATGACGCACTTCTGGCGTTTCGCCACCTTCTTAGCATATTCACCATTTCATGATAGTTCTCGGTATTGAATCCTCGTGCGACGAAACCGGTCTCGCTTTATACGATACAGATCGCGGTTTGTTAGCCCATGCCCTCCACTCGCAAATCGCCATGCATCGCGAGTACGGCGGAGTCGTACCAGAACTTGCTTCACGTGACCATGTACGACGTGCGCTGCCCTTGCTCAAAGAAACGCTCACAAAAGCCAACATAGACAAGCGCGAGATTGATGCGATCGCCTTCACCGAAGGCCCTGGTTTAGCGGGCGCCCTCTTGGTCGGCTCTTCGGTCGCGTGCGGCTTGGCCTTTGCGCTCGATAAACCCGTCATCGGCATTCATCATCTTGAAGGGCATCTGCTCTCACCTTTGCTGGCGACCCGTCCACCTGAATTTCCCTTTGTCGCACTGCTCGTTTCTGGCGGACACACGCAACTGATGCGTGTCGATGGCGTCGGCCGCTATGAGCTGTTAGGTGAAACCCTAGACGATGCTGCCGGTGAAGCCTTTGACAAATCCGCGAAACTTTTAGGGCTCGACTACCCCGGTGGACCTGCAATCTCCAAACTAGCACTAGAAGGCAATCCCGAGATTCATCAATTTCCACGCCCTATGCTGCATTCGAAGGACTTGAATTTTAGCTTTTCAGGTTTAAAAACCGCCGTGCTCACGGCTGTCAAAAAATATCCGAGCCAACTCGAATACGCTGACAAAGCCAATGTAGCGCGTGGCTTCGTCGATGCGATTGTCGACGTCTTGGTTGCGAAATGCCAAACAGCGATGAAGCAAACTGGATTAAAACGTCTCGTCATTGCCGGCGGTGTCGGTGCGAATCAGCAGTTACGCGCTGCCTTGAATGCAGCAGCGAATCACAACAATCCCAAGAAACGCTTCGAAGTGTTTTACCCCGAACTCGAATTCTGCACCGACAACGGCGCCATGATCGCCTTCGCCGGAGCGATGCGTTTAAAAATCAATCCACGACTTGCCACACGCAACTACAGTTTCAATGTCAGACCACGTTGGCCCTTAGATCAAATTGAACCTGCTTGATTCGCTGGGCGTTTGGGCTGCGTTGAAGTAGGTCCAGATTGCTGCGAACCAAAAGTAAAAACGGCTGTGACGATCATTTCGTCACAGCCGTTTTTTTTAAATCTATTCTTATCGAGCCTGATTGGCACTCAACAAGATCAAGCTCAAGCTCAAGCTCAAGATCAAGGTCAATTGCGCTTAATGTTTCTTATGCGCCTTCTTGCCATGAGCGTGGTTATGCGCATGATCATCCTTATCTTCAGCAGGCTTCTTCGCCTTGCTGCCAATACGGCTCTCTTTACCCGCCATCAAATTCGCAATGTTTTGACGATGACGATAAATCAGCAAAGCACTCATGATCACAACCGCCAACAACTCGACACGCGCACCGAACAACAAACCGTAATAGAACGGCGCGAACAAAGAGGCAATCAAAGCCGCCAAAGAGGAATAACGGAAAGCATAAGCCACCACTAACCAAGTCACAAAGGTACCGAGCCCCAACCACACGTTCAAGCCGATCAATACACCCAAGGCCGTCGCCACACCTTTACCACCTTCAAACTTGAAGAACACAGGCCACAAGTGACCGATAAACGCCGCCAAACCCACCATCGCCACAACGCTATCACTCAAGTCATATTGGTTCTGAAAAGTTTGCGCCAACCAGACTGCTAACCAGCCTTTAAAACCATCCCCCAACAAAGTCAAAGCCGCCGCCGCTTTATTACCGGTACGCAGAACATTGGTTGCGCCCGGATTTTTCGAACCATAAGTACGTGGGTCAGACAAACCAAACAAACGACTGACCACCACCGCAAACGAGACCGAACCGATCAAATACGCAGCCACTATTGCAATCATTGAATTCATTAATTACTCCACTTATTTTTATCGTTGTAGATATCGATGCAAGCCCGCGCCAACATGTGGACGCAAACAAAACGAACGAACTTGCCAAGCTGCTCATTCTTGCATAGACGGGGGTAAATTTCTAGACGGGACTGATCTAAATCGAGCGACATGGTATGTCCTTCAACCGTAGAAAGGCTAAGGATGGGGCTTGGTTAGAACTGGGCTAGGCATAATAGAACTTGGTCTGATAACAGTCGTTCGGGCACGGTCTGTGAAGCGGTATTTTTGTCGGTTTCGTGGCAGTCCATACTTACCAACATAACCAAATGCATAAGGTGCCAAGCGGAACTCGATGCATTTGAAGAAAATTGTCTTTTTGAGCATCTCGCGTTAAACTTTATTTTTGCAAATCAAATAAGAATTCGGCTTACATGAAGTCATTTTAATCACTGATTGCGTTCGGCGTTTTCGCGATGATCGCCCACACCCCAATTTCCGCGAGAGGCGTCGCCGATGATGCGAAGATCATCGGTCTCACTGTTCCCGAGGCAATGCGTTTGCTTTCCCTCAATACTGAGAAATACCATGTGATCGACGAGCCTTCGGCGGTACCGCGGGGCATCGCTGGGCGGACTACGAACGGCAACGAGGTCATGCTCATCATACGGCGGGGTCAGTTACCACTCACGTTCAAGGGTGGCGACAAGCTTAAACTTTATAAGGACATTCAAGTAATTGGGCTAAAGCGAACCTCAGGTACAACTAGCAAATGTTATTGAGAAATGTTGTGGCTATCTGACTGCAATTCCGAACAATCCAGCGGGCGCCTTGCGGCCCCGCAAATCTGAAAAATTATAAAGCTATGGCAAAGTTTGAAGTCCGCGAAGTATTCCGCCTGCCCCAGCGTGGCGAACTCGTGATCGCCGGAAAGATTACAGAGGGTACCGTGCAAGTAGGGATGTCGGCCTATGTCTGGCTTGATGGTGGCTTGTACTGGGATCTGCCGGTACGATCCATTGAATTTCTTGATCGTGTTTCGGTCGGCGAGTCCCTAATTTCACTGGTTTGCAGGGAAAACACCGAATACGATGCTGAACTCTGCTCGGAGCTTTGCCCGATAGGTTCCATCATTGACGTAACGGATGCTTCGAGTGCTGTTTGAACGCCCTAACCTCGGCGTCCGCTGAGCTTTCGACTTGGGCTTGGCATGATCAGTCAACTGATGTAGCTTTCTGCTTGGCGAAAGACGTATTCACAGTAACAAATAAAATATGCCATCATTTGATATAGAAAATATTAAAATCGAAGATAGTTGGAGTAGTAAAGAGATAGCCTTTGAAGACTCAGAACTGATCGCTTTTTTTCGTAAGAATCTCGGCGTTGCAGACATTGCTGGTCATCCAGCCCTTCAATACTTAGCTTATTTGACCATCAGCTATGTTCCATTTGATCCTCAAGGATTCCCATCCAAGGAAGATTACAAATTAATTAGTGACTTCGAAGAAATAGATGTCCCTAACATTGAAACGGGTTCAAATTCTATTCATGTTGCAAGCGTATTAAAAAACGGAATAAAAGATTTGCTCTTTTATGTCACTGACCCAGACGCTTTCATTCAGGTTGTAAATAGAAACAACTCACGAATACAAAGTTTTGACTTAGGATTAGAAATGGTGTCTGATCCAAATTGGGAGATATATGCTGATTTGCCGTAAAGCTCTCACAAGAACCGTATTCGCAAGCCATGAATGGCTTGTTGGGACGCCAGCACATTGCGTCAATGCGCTCTACGTTACAAATTAAGATGATCTTCGTACTAGCAGAGGACAACGTACTCCATGTGCTCGACTCTGAATCAGAGTCGCAAGGCGCATTTGAGGGAGTAGACGTTGAAGAAGGTATCTTTAAATTTTTTGATGAGACAGGGGCTCCACTAAAGGGCGAATTTGTGAAGCCAAACACAAGGCGACAAATTTTCGGTGTGTTGACTAGGGTAGCCTCTGGTAATTATCGACTGGTTGCGGCGGAGTCAGACACCCTTCCCTGCTTATCCAACGTATTGGAATCCATACCTGCGGTTGGGAAAAATTCGCACTTCTCAAGCATAGAAGAAATACGGATGTTTCTCACTTCTCGTTCGAAAGGGCCGCGCTCAAACTAGCCCCTCCGATAAGGTAAAACGTGCGGATACACGAGCGCAAGTTTGACCAACACATTTCTAAATGAAAAGGATTTTTAAACTCGGCATCGAGATTAGCGCTGGTCATCTACCAAGCACCAAAAAGTTCGAGCATTTGTAGCGGTGAGTTAAAGCGCGCAATTAACAGCCTTCGCACCTAAAAGCTCCGTCAGTAACTGCGGCGCTATCCCAATCAAATAACCCCGACGACCACCATTCAAATAAATCTTGTCGAGTTCGAGTACGCTCTGTTCCACATACACCGGCATCGCTTTCTTCGTGCCAAATGGTGAGGTGCCACCGATCATATAACCCGAATGTCGCTGCGCCACTTCGGGCTTACACGGCTCCACTGACTTACAACCAATCTGCCGCGCCAAGTTCTTGGTCGACACTGTCTTATCACCATGCATCAAGACCACCAAAGGCTTGGCGTGCTCATCTTGCATGATCAAGGTTTTCACCACCACATGCTCTTCCACTCCCAACTCACGCGAAGACACTGCCGTACCACCGTGTTCTTCGTAGGCATAAGGATGTTCAGTAAAAACCGCGCCCTTCTTGCGCAATAACTGTGTTGCGGGCGTTTCTGATACGTGCTCTTTTTTGGCCAATTGAAAATTCCTAATCGTTTTTTCTTGTTTGAATTTGTGCTTCAGGGGCGCTCTTCCGTCGAGGGTCCCATTATAAACAAAGCCGCTTGTCGCTAACCAATCTTCGCTCGTAGTGACTCAATCAAGCTCGTCAGTTTCCTCGCTGGCAGCGCTCAAGCCATTTACTAAAAAACCACAAACCGATTGACATCTGATTGCATAAAAAATAAATTAATTAAAAATCATTTTTTATTTATAACATTTAAATATTTTATGAGTGACGCCAGATCCCCTCTTTTTCGCACCGAAGTAACGCAAGCACTAAGTCAACAAAGCCTAGGCAGCATACGTCTTGCGCAGCCAATCTCAAGCTGGCTCATCGCCCTTGTCGCGGCAATTATCGCAACCATACTGATTTTGTTTATTTGGCTTGCGAGTTTTGACCGTAAAGCGCGTGTCACTGGCGTCATTGTTCCCAGCACGGGCAGTGTCAGTCTCAGCTCAAATACACCGGGCATATTGAGCCAACTCTTGATAAAAGAAGGAGATACTGTCAAGGCGGGACAAGCACTCTTTGAAATATCAAACGAACGCCAAAACAAGCAAGGTGAAATTTCGGATCTGATCAAGCAGCAACTGTCCCTCCGCCGTCAAACACTCGATTCCGAATTGCGCTTAAGCAGTCATCAGGCACAGGAAAAAACAGAAGCATTCGCGCTACGGCTGAAAAACAATACTCAAGAGGGATTGCAACTCGACCAAGAAATTGACCTCATGGAGCGACGTCAACGGCTGGCCCAAGATAACCTCCATCGATTTCAGTCTCTCCAAAGCAATGGCTACGTATCAGCCGCACAGGTTCAACAAAAGCATGAGGAAATCATCGAGATAAGTTCTCGTCTGAGCGCTCTCAAACGCAATCAACTTCAAATCAATTCTAATCGATTAGCAATTGAAGCTGACTTGAAAAACATTAAGATCAACCTTGCATCGGAACAATCGCAACTTCATCGCGCAATTGCTATGCTCGATCAAGAAACGGTTGAAAATGATAGTCGTAAAAATACGATTATCAAAGCCCAGCAAGATGGGACAGTCACCATCATCACGGGACAATTGGGGCAACAAGTCGTGCCAGGGCAAACCATAGCGACTTTGATCCCATCGACTACAGCTACTGACAAGACGAATCCGTCGACTCCCAGTGCAATGGAAGTTCAACTCTTTGCACCAAGTCGCACCTCTGGTTTCGTATCAGTGGGACAGGAAGTTTTGATCCGCTACACCGCATTCCCTTACCAAAAATTTGGGCTACAAAAAGGCGTCATTGAATCGATCAGTACCACACCGATCGCGCCCACCGAACTCCCCTCACATCTCGCGTCGACAATACTGAGTAATGCACAGCAAAGTATTTCAGGATTCAACAGTAGTGAAGCACTTTATCGCATCAAAGTAAAACTAGAAAAACAGACGATCGAAACCTACGGAAAAGTCCACCCACTCAAATCGGGAATGACACTCGAGGCTGATATCGTTCAAGACAATCGAAAAATTTGGGAATGGCTCGCGGAACCAATTTTGGCAGTCGCAAAGAGATGAAATTCGATTTATCGGGCAGAGAAAATGCAGAAAATCGTTTTTCTCTGTTCGAAAGAAAAGCGTGACGGATCTAGCCATTTTTCACGCTCGCTACAAACTGCATCGACATAGGGTCGACGTAGTACTTTAACTTTGTATAGGAGTAGAGAAATGCGAATTATTTCGAATGATGAGATCAAGTCAATTTCTGGCGGTGCGATTTTTAATCCTAACGGCCGACCAACAAAAATAGTTGCTGTTCAAGTTCCTGTTTATGACGCACTAGGGAACGTTGCGTATTCAAACGTTGAGTACGTTGAAGTGTTCGATGTTGAGGCTGAAGCAGCCCGAGAACAAGCAGCAGCAGTTGCAAAATTAACGCTGATTTACATGGAAGAATTGCGAAAGCTACTACCAAACTGTGAGAACACCGTCAACACAGTCGGAGATTCTCAGACTAAGAGCGCTACAGGCACTGCGAGCGGAACTCCAAGCGTCAGCGGGACGGGTAGTGTGACATCACAGCTGCCAGCAACAGGTACAAGATGTCCCCCAACACATTAACTAGGGGATAAATCTAAAGTAGGCTTGTGGACCAGCCTTGTGGATAAAACCATATTGAACGGTGAGATTAATGATGCAATTTATTTACCTAGCCATGACTGTGATGTTCTCCCTATCAGAGCAAACATTTCCTCTGCCAAGCGACGTTCGTAAGTCAGCTGGATTTTCATTAAACTCACCACTCATCCATCACATGCGAGGTGAACATTCGAAAGTATCGATCTACGGATACATTAACGCCTCCACTGCCAAAGAGCTCGAAAGAATCATTGGATCAGATCCCAGAGTAAATGAAATACTTATTGATACACCTGGCGGCGAAATTGCGAGTTCAATAAAGATTGCAAACCTCCTAAAGAAACATAATTTGACGCTCACAGTGGATGGCAGATGTTTATCCTCGTGTGCAAACTTTCTGTTTATGGCTGCACCGAAAAAACGAGTACTTAAGAACTCCTTAATTGGAATTCATGAATTTTCTTTCCCGCTAGAGACAGGTCGAGGCACAAGATGGGTGACAGGTAACGAAGCACAAAAAGAACTAGGAAGTGTTTCAAACCAAGGCTCTCTCTCAGAAAACAACGCTCTTAGAAAAACTATCGAACAGTTCTACGTCGAAAACAATGTCAATCAGTCCCTTTTTCGCGCCTTCAACACCTATATATCGAACAGAAAAAAATCTTTCTTGAACGAGGATATCAAGTCTGAGAATTCCACAAAAACTTGTCCATCTTTTGATTTTTGGATTCTGCACAAAAAACAACTTGAGGAAATTGGAGCTACTGGAATTGAAGAGTTCTGGTATCCCAAAAACTCAGACGAAATGAAATTAGCCGCGATTGACAATGGTTTCAAAAATTCAGATTCCCTATATATTGGCAACGCTAGCGGCCTCAGCAAAGTCTGTACCTCAGACGAGCGCACTCCTTTGAGGCGACTTCGAGATTTCATCCTCGGAGGGAGCCGATGATTTATCCTTCTCAACATCGATCCCAATGAAAACCATCCTTCAAACAGAATCCAGCGAATGCGGTTTAGCCTGTCTTGCCATGATTGCCAGCTACTTCGGTTACCGCGCTGATCTAAGCGATCTACGGCGCAAGTTTTCGATCAGTTTAAAGGGCGCCACTCTCGCACAGTTAATGCGACACGCATCCACAATTGAACTCTCGTCGCGACCACTGCGTTTGGACCTCGATGAAATTGATCAATTAAAATTGCCAAGCATTTTGCATTGGAATTTAAACCATTTTGTAGTTTTGAAGAAGGTAAAACGAAACTGGCGTAACGAGCCCATTCTTGTGATCCTTGATCCCGCAGTTGGCGAAAGACAAGTCACTCTGCTTGAGGCCTCCAAGCACTTCACGGGAGTCGCTTTAGAACTCACACCGACTGCAAAATTCGAAACAAAAGACGAACGTAAAAAAATTGCGATTCGCGACCTCACGGGAAGAGTCATTGGCTTGCGTCGAGCCATGGTACAGGTAATCGTTCTCGCGCTCGCTCTAGAGATTTTCGCTATTACTTCGCCGCTATTCAATCAGTTCGTGATTGATGAAGTAATCGTCAGCGGCGATCGTGATTTGCTTATCATCTTGGTGTTTGGATTCGCAATTTTAATGATTACTCAAACCGCAATAGGATTGGCACGTTCTTGGTTCTTAATGCGTTGGAGTATGGATATCGGCTTTCAATGGAGCGGTCGACTCTTTGCGCACCTCATTCGACTCCCCACTTCATATTTTGAGAAAAGGCACCTCGGAGATATCGTTTCGCGCTTCGGTAGTATTGGCGCCATTCAATCAACACTTACTAGTCTATTCGTCGAAAGCCTGCTCGACGGGCTCATGGCAATTCTTGCGCTCGCAATGATGTTCTTGTACAGCCCAAAGCTGAGTGTCTTAGTTCTCGTTGGGGTTGCGCTGTACGCAGGCTTACGTTGGGCGTTTTACCAACCATTTCGCGAGGCATCACAAGAACGTTTGGTCCTCGCAGCAAAGTCAAGCAGCCACTTCATGGAGTCTCTGCGCGCTATTACACCTCTGAAACTGTATGGTCGCGAGGAAGAACGCCGTGCTCGGTGGCAGAACATGCAAATGGACGTACAAAACCGCGACATCAAGACCCAGAAAATGTCGATCATGTTCAAGGTCAGTAACACTGCGATCTTTGGTGCACAAGGACTTGCTATGTTCTATATCGGCGCACTGCTGGTTATGCAAAATCAGATGACTGTCGGCATGCTGATGGCTTTTTCGAGTTACGCGGGAACCTTCTCTGGCCGTATCTTTAGCCTGATCGATCTTTTCGTGAGCGTGAAAATGCTCAGCCTTCACAGTGAGCGCTTGGCCGACATCGTTTGCGAGGAAATCGAAACTGACCCGACCATCGAAACTGATCTGACACGCCTGCAAAGTTCAATCACTCTCAAAGGCATCAAGTTTCGATATGCCGAAGGTGAACCGTGGGTGCTCAATGGTATCGATCTTCATATCCCGGCCGGCCAGAGTCTCGCTTTAGTGGGGCCATCAGGATGCGGTAAAACGACTCTGTGCAAAATCATTCTAGGTCTTCTCAAACCAACGGAAGGAGAAGTGCAAATCGATTCGATTCCGATCAAACAAATTGGACTGAACGCCTATCGTTCTCTAGTGGGCACCGTGATGCAAGACGATTCCTTACTTGCCGGCTCGATTCTCGACAATATCAGTTTTTTCGACGCCAATACCTCACAAGATTTAGCCGAACAATGCGCGAAGCTGGCCGCGATTCATGACGAAATTTGTGCGATGCCAATGGGATACCAAACGCTCGTCGGTGACATGGGCAGTAGCCTCTCTGGTGGCCAAAAACAGAGGGTTTTGCTTGCTCGAGCGCTCTACAAACAACCAAAAATTTTGGCACTAGACGAAGCAACGAGCCATCTCGATATCGCTAACGAACGCAGAGTGAACGAGGCATTAAGTTCATTGCAAATCACTCGCATCATGGTAGCACATAGGCCGGAAACGATAGAGGCAGCCGAGCGGGTCGTAAAAATAGAAAATGGAAAAACAACCGAAATTTCATCGCACAATGATGAGGTCAAAGAAGAACTCGTAGCCTGATGCAACAATCAATTCCGTTTCGAAAGGTCGGAAAAATAGAAATATAGAAAATTACGGTCTGTCTCGTTGAACAAAGATTTAAGTTTCACAAACTCAAATCAATAAAAGACATTGAACAATTTCACGTGGATGGGCTCGGAGCCCATCCACGGAAACGGCGCCCACAGATCTAGCCATCTGCAGCGCTGGCAGCACCCCATATCGGTATAGGATCGATATGGATTACTTAACCATGTATAGGAGTAACATAAAATGCGTATTATTTCAAATGAAGAGTTGTTGTTGATTTCTGGAGGTGATGGCGAAGAATTCGATGAATTCGATGAATTCGGGAGTGATGTTGAAGACTCTTACTATGGTTGGTTTGACAGCCCCGATGGAAGCAAACGAAAAAAAATTCCAAGAGGTGGCGGCTCCCCACAGAAAGGTGGTGACGCCAGTAACCCAATCCTCGATAAAATAAAAGAGGAAGCGGCAGATCGGCTCAGTGAATTAATCGTTGACAAGGGCAGCGAATGGCTCGGAAAAGGCCTTGAAGCTCTAGCGGACTTCGGTAAAGAGATGCTAGACATAGCATCAAAACAACCGCCTGTAAATCCAGGTCAACGTTCCGGTCGAGAATAAGCGGCAAGCACGAAAATTCACAATTAGCATGAGCCACGAAAGAGATCGTTGGCTCATGCCACATTAACGCACCAATTAAACTTTTCTCGGATTGGCATGCCAAACACAAAAATCACCTTGAATACTGCTATGCTTCACAAAAACACATTCATTGCATCTTCTTGTGTTTTTCTATTTATAACGTGCTTGTTCCTCACTCGAATAGGGATACAAGCACTCACATCCGTGCATTTAACGACATCCCCTGAAATTCTTGAATACCGATTGTCTCCAAAAAATGAATTTTGGGCGATTTATTATCCTATTATTTGTGCCCCATTCGTTGAGTCAATCATCTTAGCTTCTGTAATTCTCAAATTAATTAGGTTCACTTCTCAAACTACATTAGTGGTGCTAGTTTCTGCTGGCCTAATGGCTGCACTTCACACTGTAAATAGTCAAAACTACGCGATAAAGGTACTACCTGATTTTCTAGTTTATGCGTACGTTTTCACTTTTAGTATTCGCTTCACATCTATGGTCAGCGCTTTATGTAGAATCATTCTCCCGCACGCTTTAAACAATTTTTTTGCAATTTTTGTTTTATATTCTCTCGCTTGAGACACTGTATGCAGCGCGGAATTGCTGTTTCGGGCTGCACGAGCTGTAGCCTCATTTATTCACGTAAAGGACAGTAAAATTAGTATCTTCAGTTTGAAAGCTAAATCTAGCGTCACCGAAATGTCTCTAAAATAAGCAACAACTACCCCTGGCTTTTTATGCGAATGAATCACCCCCTAGGATGATGCAAAGCATGCAGCTGCTTCAACCTCTCTCTCGCCACATGCGTATAAATCTGCGTGGTGGAAATATCCGCGTGGCCTAATAATAGCTGAACCACGCGCAAGTCTGCACCGTGGTTGAGTAAGTGCGTGGCGAAGGCGTGGCGCAAGGTATGTGGTGATAGCGGTGCGGTGATGCCGGCTTGTTGGGCGCATTTTTTGATGACGACCCAGAACATTTGCCGCGTCATGGCGCCGCCTCTGGCGGTGACGAATAAAGCGTCGTCGATTTGGCCGTTGAGGATGGCTGGGCGGCCTTCGGCGAGATAGCGTTGCAACCAGAGTCGGGCGACTTCGCCGAACGGTACTAGGCGCGTTTTGCTGCCCTTGCCTGTCACGCGCAAGACGCCATCATTCAAACTCACTTCAAATGATTTAAGCGACACCAGTTCGCTGACGCGCAAGCCGCAAGCGTATAAAAGTTCAAGCATGGTGCGATCCCGCAAACCCAGAGGCGTGTTGTCATCGGGCGCTTGTAGCAAGGCTTCGACTTGTTTCTCGCTGAGGGTTTTCGGTAAGCGCGAAGGCTGCTTGGCCGAGCGTAGTTTGGTGCACGGATTGACGCTGATACGATTTTGCCGAAACGCTTGTTGGTAATAGCGCTTCAGCACTGTCATGCGGCGGTTCGCCGAGGTGGCTTTGGAAACGCTATGCTTTGCCGCCACATAAGAAAAAATATCGGCCTCGTTCACTTGCAATAAATCTTTGCCGCCATGTTGTTGCAACCATTCTGCGAATAAGCGTAAGTCGCGTCGGTAGGCTTCGAGGGAATTTTTGGCGAGCCCGTCTTCTAACCACAGATTGTCACAGAACTCGTCGATTTGTCCGTGCACATGAGCAGGCAATTCAATCGGTGCTGTTGTGGGTGGTCGACCACGCCGCTTGATGGGCGCGTTTGACGCCTCCGCAGCGACGCTAGTGGCGTTGGTTTTTTTTGCCGCGGAGAGTTTTGCTTTGGGTGGGGCTTTGCTGACCATGATCGAATCGACTTCTACCACAGACTTTCTTGGCGTATGGCGTCACTCTCGCCTAGATACCCTGCCACACCTTCAAAGCGTAACAAAAAGCGTTTAACGCCGAGATGGAAGCCAGATTCATCGTCGTGGTGCGCGAAGCCGCCTAGGCCGCCTGTTGCCGTCACACGGTGGCATGGGATCACCAAGGGGAACCAATTAGCACCGCAGGCTTGGCCCACGGCGCGTGGTGCCGATGCGATGTGTTTGGCGACCTCACCATAGGTTTTGACTTGTCCACGTGGGATCGCTGAAATCGCTCGCCACACACGATGCTGAAAATCAGTGCCACATTGTTTCAGCGGTAAATCGAAACGAAAATCAGGGTCGTCAAAATAGGCGAGGATTTGCTGTGCGGTTTTTTCTGCGCAAGCGTCGCTTGGTGCTTTTTCTTGAAAACGATTGGGCAGGTAGACTAACTCGGCCAACAAGCCATCTTCGGTACGTACACCCATGTAGCCGAATGGTGCGGGAACGATCGCGGAAAATAAGGCGGATTCAGCTAGCGACATAGAGCGAGAAGTGGCGAGTAAAGTTCAGGAGACAGAACGAATTCAGTATGAAGTTCCGCACAAAATTTCGCTCCAAATTCCGCACAAAATTGAGTACGAAATTGAGCACGAAATTGAGCAAGGATTTCAGCAAAACCGTCAAACTGCATAGGAAACAGTTTAACAAGAAAAAAGGCGCATCCTCCGATGCGCCTTCCAAATATTTTCGCGTCCGTGCTGTTTAGCCTCAAGTGGGCTCAGCTTATCGTGAATCGCGAATCTCCCCCCCTTTTTACCTGCGCCTTAAGCGCTATTATTGCACTTCCAAATTCTATCCTCAGTGTGCGATCTAAGTGAGCATCGATTTTATTTTTTATTGGATTCGTTGTGGCTTGAATCGCTGAGGTGTGCAAAATATATCATGTCTTTTACGCAAAACACACAGAGATTTTTCTGAATGAATCGACGTGTTGTGTTTGTGCTTCTGCAGCAGAGAAAGATCTGAAAACTTCGATTGTTTGTGTTACGAAAAATTGAAATCAGAATTCAGCACATTTCATTTCCGAGTGGAAATTTACGAAGGAAAAACACACAAATTACAGACGAAAAAAAGCGCAAATGAAAGTTTCTATTTCATTTGCGCTCGTTAGTTTCACTACGCCAATTTCCCTAAAGAAAAGTCGCAGAATTTAGCCCATCGAATGATTATTTTCGAATGTGGTTTTTATGTCTCACTGATACATCACGTTCGGTAACCAAGTCGATAAGAACGGCACGTAAGTGATCAGAAGCAGGAATCCTATCATGGTCATCAACCATGGCAAGACCGCTACGGTCAACTCACTGATCCCCATTTTGGTAATGCCGGAAGCAACGTACAAATTCAAACCCACTGGTGGATGACACATGCCGACTTCCATATTCACTACCATGATGATACCGAAGTGAACCGGATCAATACCGAGTTTCATCGCCACTGGGAAAAGAATCGGTGCCATGATCAACACGATCGATGAGGGTTCCATCACGTTACCAGCTAACAGCAACAGGACATTGACGACAAGCAGGAAACTAACAACACCGAAACCACTATCTAAAATCCAGCCAGCCATTGCTTGCGGGATGTTTTCACTAGTCATCAAGAATGAGAACAAAACCGCGTTCGTAATGATGTACAACAGCATGGCAGACATCGCTGCGGAATCGATCAAGACTTTCGGTACCATCTTTAAGCTCATGTCTTTATAGACGAACACCGCGATGATAAAAGCATATACCGCAGCCACAGCGGCAGCTTCCGTCGGCGTGAACTTACCTGAGTAAATACCGCCCATCACAATCACGATCAAGAATAAGCCCCATGCACTTTTGCGGAAAGCGACATAGCGTTCTTTCCAACTTGCTTTTGGAAGACGTGGATAGTTTTTCTTCTTGGCCAAGAACCAAGTGGTAAGACCGAGGAAAAATGCCAGCAAAATGCCAGGAATTACACCAGCCATAAACAACTTCCCGACCGAGGTATTGGTCGACACCGAATACATCACCATGACAATCGATGGCGGAATCAAAATACCTAAAGCGCCTGAAGTGGTGATCACACCAGCACCAAAACGATTCGGATAACCTTGCTTAACCATGGCTGGCAAAATGATCGAGCCAATCGCAACCACGGTTGCTGGCGATGATCCCGATACCGCAGCAAACAAGGCACAAGCCAAAACGCCCGCCAATGCAAGTCCACCATGCCAATGACCAACCATGGATGCGGCGAAGTTAATCATACGTCTAGCCACCCCGCCGTGCGTCAAGAAATTCCCCGCTAAAATAAAGAACGGAATCGCCATGATTTCGAACTTTTCAATGCCGGTGAATAATTTCAACGCGACCGATTCAATTGGCACTGTGGTCATCGTGAATAAGAAGGTCAACACTGTCATACCGAGCGCGATGGAAATCGGCATGCCGGTCAGCATGAGTAGAATCAATAGAACGAAGATGATGGTCGCGTTCATAGTTTCTCCGTCACTTTTTGGTTGGCGTCGTGATCTGAAGCTGCATCAACCGCTTCTTCAACGTCGAGCCCCTCAACATGGGCATGATCGTGTTTAGGCAGTTCGCCTGATTTCAAGAAATGCCATGCCACTTGTAAAAAGCGGAAAGACATCAAATAGCTACCGAGCGGAATAGCCATATACACGATCCACATCGGCACTTCCAAATCAGAAGAAGTTTGATCGGTCTGCGACATGCCCCACACAAAATTAGCGCCCAAAGTCCCAACAATGCCAGTGAACAAAGCTCCTGAGAGCAAACTAATCATGACAAAAATCTTTTGGTTTTTAGGTTCCAAACGATTCACCAATACGTCGACGCCGACGTGAATACCTGAGCGGACACCATAAGCTGCACCGAACTTCGCCATCCACACAAATAAATAAATCGTGAGCTCTTGCGCCCAACTCATATTAATTTTAATTAAGGTGTCTTGAATGGCTGGAATGTCCACGCCTGACATATATCGATGCACAACTGCAGTGAACGTAATCAAGGTCGCCGCTGCCATCAGCAATGCGATCAGATATTCTTCTAAATGGTCTAGCACTTTCATGCTCGCCCTCCTCTCCTTATGTGATGTTAAAAAAGCGGCGCCTTGTACTGAAAGAGCACGTCAGCGCCGCGTTTTCTCACCACTTTTTAATTGAAATAGTCGGTTAGCGATTACTTAAAGCCGAGAGCCGCCGCTTCTTTATTAACGCTTTGAATCAGCTCTTTACCAATACGACCTTCCATTTCTTTCTGCACTGGTACCAAAGTTTTCACCCACTCCGCGCGTTCCTTATCGGTTGGATAGTAAACCGTGGTCTTGCCGGATTTTTTCACAGCATCAAGCGCGTTGTCGTTTTCGATTTGCGCAATGGCATTGGCGTATTGAGTCGCTTGCTTCATGGCGTTAGTCAGCTCAGTGCGGATATCGGCTGGCAAACCATCCCAGAATTTTTTGTTCACGATCACCGCATAACCCAAATAGCCGTGATTGGTGACGGTCACATGTTTTTGCACCTCGTGCATTTTTTGCGTGTAGAGATTCGATGGTGGATTTTCTGTACCATCGACCACGCCGGTTTGCAGAGCTTGATAGACTTCAGAGAACGCCATGACCTGTGGATTGGCACCTAAGGCACGCATTTGCGCATCTAAGACTTTGGAAGATTGAATACGCAGTTTCTTGGCTTTCAAATCACTCGGCACTTTCATTGCCACATTCGAGGACATTACCTTAAAGCCATTATCCCAAAATGCTAAACCTGTGATGCCCTTGGACTCAAGTTTCGCCATCAATCCCGCACCAACCGGTCCTTCTGTCACACGGTGCAATACATCACGATTCGGGAAAATGTAAGGCAGATCGAACACTTCAAATTCTTTAACGCCGAGTGGGCCAAATTTCGCGAGGGATGGTGCCAACATTTGCACCGCGCCCAACTGTAAGGCTTCGAGTTCTTCTTTGTCTTTATACAGCGTGCTGTTCGGATAAAGCTCGACCTTCACGCGCCCTTTGGTATTTTTTTCAGCGAGCTCTTTGAATCGTTCTGCGGCCTTACCTTTTGGTGTGTCGGCAGCGACCACATGGCTGAACTTAATCACGATGGGATTTTGTGCAAACGCGGTCGCACTAAAACCGAGTGTTGCTGCCGAAAATAAAGTCGCAATCGCAATCAGACTTTGGCGCTTGGAAAAGAGAGATGTTTTTTGCTGTTTCATGTTTGTCTCCATGGTGATAATAAAACCATTATTTAGTTATAAATTAATAAATAAGCCGCAACATAAGCCACAACATAAGTCGCAACAAAAGCTACAACAACGGACAATGCCTTTCGATCTTGCGCGTGGGCGTGCGCGCGCGCAACTGTGGATTTCCACAATGTCGCGCGATTTAGACAAATTGGCATGTTGCTTGAAAAGCGGCCTCTTTTTTGATTTATGCTCAGGGTAGTGATGAAGGTACTGCTCAAGATAAATAACCGGTTGAACGCCTCCAACGACTTTGTCATGCCTTTAATGAGCAAAGCCCCTTACCGACAGACGAACACGATACTTTCCAAGCTAACGACACCACTAGCATGCCCATCCCGGATCAGATTCCCAGTCCTAGCAAACGCTACCCGCTGACGCGTTTCGGCCTTGTCAGCTGGCCTTGGCTGCTGCCTATCGTGCTGGTGCTGTTGTTTGTCGCCGTTTTGCTGTGGCTACCTTGGCAAGCCAAAAAATTAGAGGCGAACGAAAGGCAAGAACAATTGATCGCCGACACCTTGTGGGTCGAACAAGCCTTGCAATTTCAATTCACGCGAAATCAGGAGAGTTTGAGTTTGATCGCGCACGATTTCATCCATATTGCCAATGATCAAACCCAAAATACTCAACTACTCGAACGCCTAAGGCTTTTTGTTAGTAGCAATCACGAAATCGCGCAAGCGTTGATTTTTGATCGCCGACAACAAATTTTGGGAAGTAGTCTTCTCAAGCTCGATCAGCCAGCACAGATTGAAGTGCTGCGCCAAACCTATCTGCAACTAAACAAACTACAGTTCTTATCGCCCAAACCACAATGCCTGCCGCATCCCGATCCTAAGCAGATTGATGGCATGATTTGTCGCTTTCCTGTCGTGCAAGATGGTGAAGTGGCTGGCAATGTGTTCGTGAATTACAGATTGCAAGTCCTACTGGATGAGACCGTGCCATGGTGGTTCGCGCAGGAAAACGAACTACGCTTACTCAACTTTGACGAGAAAGTCGTTGCGAAACGCGCTGCCGGTGGTTTCGGGCGCAATGTGTATACGCACAATCGCGCCCTCGAATTTCCTCAATTGAATTTCACGCTACACACCAATAGCATCAAGACTGAGCCCAAGCTACTCTCTAATTTGCTGGTGGTCTCGGTCGTGATTCTCTCTTTGGGTTTGGTGTGGAGTTTGATTGCTCTCTGGCGTGACATCAATCGCCGTCTGCGCGCTGAAGGTGCGCTGCGCAAAGAAGCTGCGTTTCGTGCTGCCATGGAAAACTCTTTAGTGACAGGACTCAGAGCGCGCGACATGGAGGGACGTCTTACCTATGTCAATCCCTCGTTTTGTAAGATGATAGGCGTACCGGCTGACGAGCTCGTTGGTCGGCTGCCGCCTATGCCTTATTGGGCTCCTGAAGCGACTGAAACTTATCAAGAACGTTTCGCCCAAATCTTAACTGGAACAGTGCAGCCAGAAGCTTACGAAACCATTTATCAACGCGCCAATGGCGAGCGCTTTCCTGTCCTCATTCACGAATCAGCGTTGGTCGATGAGCATGGTAAACAAACTGGTTGGATGAGCTCCATTCTTGATGTTTCAGAACTGAAACGGGCGGAAGAATTAAGTCGTCAACACGAAGAAAAAATGCATGCAAATGCGCGCTTAGCCACTATGGGTGAAATGGCATCCATGCTAGCCCATGAACTCAACCAGCCACTCGCTGCGATTTCGAGTTACACCACTGGCGCACTGAATATCTTGGAGCAGCCGAACTTAGAACCCATGCATCTGCGGCTTGCCTTAGAGAAGGCGCGCGATCAAGCTCAACGCGCGGGGCAAGTGATTAAGAGTGTGCATGAATTCGTGCGCAAACGCGAAACAGCGCGTGCGCCTTTGGCACTCGATGAACTAATTTCCAACCTTTTACCATTGGTAGAGCTACAAGCACACAGCGCTCAGGTGAAGGTGCAGGTCGAAGTACAAGCACATCTACCCATGGTCGCCGGCGACCGCGTCCTTCTCGAACAAGTGATCTTAAACTTGAGTCGCAATGCGATTGAAGCAATGGCGCAAAACCCACCTGAGCTACGTCATCTCAAGATTGTCGTGAGTCAGATACATTCCAACGAGAGCGACAAATTCAGCACTCAAAGTCGAGTGCAAATCAGTGTGCAAGATCGCGGCCACGGTATCAACGACGAAGTCGCACAGCAACTGTTCTCGCCCTTCTTTTCTACCAAAAGTAGCGGTATGGGAATGGGACTTAATATTTGCAGAACCGCGGTCGAGTTTCATGGTGGTCAGCTACAGCATCGTCCACATCCACAGGGCGGCACCATTTTCGAATTTAGCCTCGCCGCGATCACTGGAGAAGCAAAAGACCTACAAGGCAACGACTCACAGGAAAAGTAAGGGAAGAGATATGCTTTACATCGTTGACGACGAAGAAGTATTACGTGATGCCCTCGGTTGGCTTGCTCAGTCACGCCAAATCAAAAATCAAAGTTTTGCAAGCGCCGCGGCCTTTCTCGAATTGGTGCATGGTGGCATTCCCTTTAGCGAGGAAGGTGATTGCCTTTTGCTCGATGTGCGTATGCCTGAAATGAATGGGATCGCATTATTCGACATATTAAGTGCACAGCAGTTGACGCAACGGCTACCCGTTATTTTCTTAACAGGGCACGGCGACGTACCGATGGCAGTGGATGCGCTCAAACGCGGGGCTTTCGATTTCGTTGAAAAGCCATTCAACGACAACAATTTAATGGACCGCGTACAGCAAGCGATGACAGCTTCACTCAAAGCCAGCGCCGCTTTTGATGTTCAAAAACGCTTACAAAGTTTGTCGCAGCGTGAACGCGAGGTGTTAGATTTGATTTTACTTGGTCGCATGAACAAACAGATTGCGGACGACCTCGGCATTAGCATGCGCACCGTCGAAGTTCATCGTTCTAATATCTTCGAGAAGATGCAGATCAAGTCAGCCGTGGAATTGGCGGGTCTTTTAAAGTAATGTGCGTGCCAGCGTTATAAAGCGATCGAGCTACTTCCCGATGAATCGCAATCCCGACAAATCGCAACATTGTTTGTGATCAGCTCGCCTGAGACAAAGCCCACCGTACGTGCTCGCGCACTACTTCTGAGGGATCATCCAAGCGCTGCCGTAGACTTTCTTTTACTTCGAGAATACGACTCTCTAAGCTCGTTTTTTGCTCTGCCAAGAGCGCATCATCGCGCATCTTTTCTAAGTGCGTCAAAGCATTGCCTAGGCCGACCGCCAAATTACGCAGCCAACGCCCATGTCCAATTCTACGAATAGCACTTCCCTCCATCATGCGCAAGAAAGTTGGCTCATCCCAGGAAAACAAATGCAGCATGCGACTCGCATCGAGTTGATGACGTACTTCGAAGTCATCTACCACGGCTTTTTGTGCGAACTTATTCCACGGGCAGTACAACTGACAATCATCGCAACCATATACACGATTCCCTATCGCTTGACGAAATTCGACAGGGATACTGCCATGTAGCTCGATCGTCAAATAGGAAATGCAACGCCGTGCATCGACTTGGTACGGTGCCACAATTGCTTGCGTTGGACACACATCCATGCAACTGCGACATTGACCACAATGATCGCTGGTCGGGGGATCAACGGGCAAAGGAATATCGACCAAGATCTCACCAAGAAAAAACAAGGACCCCGATTCCCGCGTCAATAACAAACTATGCTTACCACGCCAACCGAGACCTGCTTTCTCTGCCAAGGCGACTTCCATGACGGGAGCCGAATCGGTGAACACGCGATAGGAATAAGTCCCAACCAAGCTGGCGATTCGTTCAGCCCATTGCTGTAATCGCTGTCGCAGCACCTTATGATAGTCGCGACCTCGCGCATACATCGAGATCACGGCTGTATCAGGCCCATGCTGTTTTTCTCGCTGGCGCCAATCATCGTTGGTGGATTGCGGCAAATAATTCATGCGCGCGCTGATCACCCTCACTGTTCCCGGCACCAATTCATCGGGGCGGTAACGCTTGCTGCCATGGCTTTCCATGTAGGCCATTTCGCCGTGATAGCCCGCTTGTATCCATTGATGGTAACGCGGCTCAACCGCGCTTAAATCCACATCACTAATACGCACGTCAGCAAACCCAGCCTGCTGGCCGAGCTCTTTGATCTGCTGCGCTAATTGGACGAGGTCGCTCATCTTGTGATATGTTTGGTTGCGGCGGTCAAGCAAAACTAAGCCTCGACCGCACGGATATTTTCTTACTCATTCAGAATATGCAGCATTATAAAACAAGCCTGATCGATGAAGAGGCAACCCAAGCCTTAGGGAAAAGTTTAGCGCGATGCTTACAAGCGGGCTTGACGATTTACCTGCACGGCGATCTTGGTGCGGGAAAAACCGCGCTTACGCGTGCCCTATTGCATGGCGCTGGCCATCAAGGCAAGGTGAAAAGCCCCACTTACACACTGGCAGAGCCCTATCAGATCACGCTCCACGACAAAGCCTGCAAAGTCATGCACTTCGATTTGTATCGTATGAGCAGCCCTGAGGAATTCATCGAAGCTGGTTTTCGTGATGAATTTAATGCCAATACGATTTGTATTATTGAATGGCCTGAAAAAGCGGAAGGTTTACTTCCGCAACCAGATCTCGATATTTATCTCAGCATCCCCACTGATGGCCGAGATGTAGAGATCCAAGCACATTCCGACGCTGGGCAAACTTGCTTGTCCAAATTGCATTTTGCGCCTAGGCTGTAAGCCACGCCGCGCGCTCGGTGCGCCCCCCAAAAATAGCACTTACGCTTATAATGCGGGCACCGCCGTTGGCCTTGCACACGGCCATTTGCTTACGCGATGTTACCTTCGATGACCAAAACCAATGAAACGTTCTGCACCCGTTAACCGCCGGACCGTCCTCAAAGCAGGAGGCGCGCTTTTGCTATCCGTCATGGCGCCCCATAGCGCGCAGGCGATGCAAATTCTCGCGGTTCGGGTATGGCCAGCGGCTGATTACACACGCGTCACTCTGGAAAACGATGCGGAACTCAAAGCGACGCATTTCTTGGTGAAAGATCCACATCGTCTGGTGGTCGACATTGAAGGGCTGACATTAAACGCCACGCTCAAAGAATTAGTCGCTAAGATTCAAACCAATGACCCCTACATCAAACAAGTACGGGTCGGTCAAAATCGTCCGAACGTGGTGCGCTTGGTTTTCGATTTGAAGGCCGAAGTGAATCCGCAAGTATTTAGTCTTAAGCCGGTCGCCAACTATAAGCATCGTTTGGTGTTTGATCTCTATCCCGCAGTCGAAATTGACCCGATTGCCGCGCTGATTGAAAAAGGCGAATGGGCCAAGGACACGACGACGGCCGACAAAGTCGCAGATAAGGTAGCAGATAAAATCGCGGAGAAGGTCGCTGAACTTTCCATCGATAAGAAAGATGAAAAGAAAGTCGAGAAAAAGACGGACAATAAAGCCGACGCTAAAACCGAAAATTCGAGCGACAAAACCAATGCCAAGCTCGCCTCCAAGCCAGACGAGGCCAAACCCGTTTTGAAATTAGACGATAAGGTCACTGCAAAAACAGACGTGGCTGGCAAAGAAATTCCGATTGAGAAATCGACTGGCAAAGTCGCAACCCATACTGAGGAAAGCAAGGAAAAATCTGACGCCGTGGTGCGTATGATTACCATCGCGCTGGACCCTGGTCATGGCGGCGAAGACCCGGGCGCTTCTGGCCGTCGCGGTAGTCGCGAAAAAGACGTCGTATTGGCGATTGCCAAACGGCTCAAGAAAAAACTCGACGAATTGCCGAACATGCGTGTTATGTTGACGCGAGATGGTGATTTTTTCGTGCCCTTGCAAACCCGTGTTGCCAAAGCACGCGGCGTTCAAGCTGATCTTTTTGTTTCCATCCACGCAGATGCCTTCGTCAATGCAAACGCACGCGGCTCCTCGGTGTTTGTGCTTTCTGAACGCGGCGCAAGTTCAACCGCTGCGCGCTGGCTCGCCGACAAGGAAAACGATGCCGATTTGATTGGCGGCGTGAATATCAATACGCAAGACAAACATCTTGCCGGCGTGTTGCTCGACTTGTCTACGACCGCACAGATCAATGACAGTTTGAAATTAGGGAAAGTCGTCTTGAAAGAGATCGGCGGTATTAATCGCTTGCACAAAGGTTCGGTCGAGCAAGCCGGTTTTGCTGTTCTCAAAGCACCCGATATTCCAAGCATCTTGATTGAAACGGCGTTTATTTCAAACCCTGAGGAAGAAGCCAAACTGACTGATGAAGCGTATCAAGAAGAGCTGGCGGATGCGATCGTACGTGGCATCAAAAAATACCTCGCCAAGAATCCTCCCTTAGCGCGCAATAAGATGGCATGAAGCTGAGGCTAAATGTTGGCTGAGGTTTAGGATCTGTATTCAACAAGATCACTCTTGAACGTGGATCTCCGCCGACGAATCGCACGCTGTTCCAGCAGCGATCCAACGTCGTATCCATCCTTGAAAACGCGGTTCAAACGCTTGAGGTAATAACTTCAAATATTGCTTGGCATGAAGCAGCATTCCACATCGGTAATGCGCTCCATCACTATGCCATTCGAGTGCTCGGCAAGGACCACGCCACTGCCACAGAAAGACCCGTGCGACTGGACAGGTTTCGGTCGCGCAACACACTCCGCAACCATTACAGGTTTCGCCAAGGGCTGGCTTAACGGGCGCCGCTGCTTGCAACCAAATCACCTGAGCGGGTTTGTCGGTGTGCATGGGCGCCCTTGGGGATGAATTTATTTTGATTTACTGAACATGGAGCGACCAAATTTCCAGGCGAGGCCAGCGACCACTGGAATCACTGCAGCACCCACACCCACTAACACGATCACGTTCAAGTTGTTCTTGATAAATGGGATATTACCGAAGAAATAGCCACTCGCCACCAAGGAAATAATCCAAATCAAAGCACCGAGAACATTGTAAAACTGGAAGCTACGGAAACTCATTTCCGAGACACCGGCAACGAATGGTGCAAAGGTGCGCACCAATGGAATAAAACGTGCTAAGACTACCGTTTTACCACCGTGCTTCTCGTAGAAATCATGCGTCTTCTGCAAAGCTGCGCGATCGATCCATCGATAATCGCGTTCCATTACTTTATGTCCGATCATGCGACCAATCCAATAATTGACAGTATTGCCGGTGACCGAAGCGATAATCAACAAGATGACTAAGAACCAAGGATTCATGGCTCCTGTTGCGCAGAAGGTGCCAGCGATAAAGAGCAGAGAATCGCCAGGTAAAAACGGAAAAATCACAAACGCGGTCTCGCAAAACACAATGGCAAACAAGACGGCATAGACCAAAGTTCCGTACTGCGCAATCCAAATCCCGAGCGACTTATCGACATGCAATACCATGTCGAGCAACTGCATAAAATCCATAAATCTCCTTTGTTTGTCCTGTGAGACCAAGTGGTCGTGCCCTTGGTTCTTTTTGGGTACTGCCGACATGCACCGAACTTAGCTTCAACAACGTTAGCGTCTGTTTTTGGAATGCATACATTCGCGCGCTTTCGAAAAATTGCGCCAGCTAGGCGTGGCAACGAAGACAGTACAACTGTACGGCGAGCTGCCAACAACAACGCTGGCGTCTGTTTTTCGAAAGTGCGCGACATCATACACCAAGACTTCACAGGTATAATCCCAGCATGAACGCAAATACTGAAAATCTCACTCCCGTGCGCCCTATCCAAGCACTTCCCGATCATTTGATCTCGCAAATCGCAGCAGGTGAAGTGGTTGAACGCCCGTCGGCCGTAGTAAAAGAACTACTCGAAAATGCATTAGATGCAGGCGCCAGTTCGGTGACGATTAAGCTCGATGAAGGCGGCGTCAAGCGCATTGCAATTATTGACAATGGTCGAGGCATTCCGGCTGATCAGTTACCACTCGCAGTACAACGCCATGCGACATCGAAGATTGCCTCCTTAGAAGAATTAGAAAACGTCGCAACTTTGGGTTTCCGCGGTGAAGCGCTGGCTTCGATTGCTTCGGTCGCGATTTTGACGCTGACGACCAAGACAGCGGATGCACCACATGCATGGCAAATCGAGAATGGCAAAATCACGCCGGCTTCTGGCGGACAAGGAACCACGGTCGATGTGCAGGATTTGTACTACAACACGCCTGCCCGCCGTAAATTCTTGAAATCGGAACAGACTGAATTTGGCCATTGCGCCGAGGTTGTGCGCCGCATCGCTTTGGCGCGTCCTGATGTCAGTTTTTCGCTGTCACACAATGGCAAGATGGTCGACCATTGGAATGTCAGCGGCTTCGACAAACGCAGTGCCAGCATTCTGGGTGATTCGTTTTCGAGTGCCCGCTTGCCGATTGACGAAAGTGCGGGTCCCTTACGTTTGCACGGTTTCATCGGTTTGCCGACGGCGTCCAAAGGACGAGCCGACGCACAGTATTTCTACGTCAATGGCCGCTTCGTGCGCGACAAATTATTGACCCATGCGGTACGTGCCGCTTATCAAGATGTCTTGCATGGTGACCGCTATCCCTCGTATGTGATCGCACTCGATCTCGATCCTGCTTTGGTTGACGTCAACGTCCATCCATCCAAAATCGAAGTACGATTCCGTGATAGTCGCTCGGTGCATCAATTTGTGTTCCATGCGATCAATCGCGCCTTAGCGCAAACTTCCGCCACCTCTTTTGGTACCGTGCCCGGCCCTGCGACAGCCTTGATTGCCGATAGCGATCTCAACGCCAATGGTGGTGGTCTGAATACCGGTAATCGTGGACGTCTGCCATGGATAGGCGGCGAGCAAACCAGTTTCTCATCGCAGTTCGCCACACCAGTCACTGGCACCAGCCTCGATTATCGCGCCAACAACGGTATTGATTACAGCTTCATGCAGCAACATGCCCAAGCGGCGGGTGTTGGTCAATCAACTGAAGCCTATGGTGCTTTCTTCGGTGGCGGTGACAACAACATTGCTGGAGCAAATCAAACTGCAGGCGTTCGCGCCAGCGAACTCCCGACTGACGATCACCCGCTCGGCTTCGCCTTGGCACAGCTGCATGGCATCTATGTGTTAGCGCAGAACAGTAAAGGCTTGGTGTTGGTCGACATGCACGCTGCACATGAACGGATTCTGTACGAGCAATTAAAAAATGCGCTCGACGAAAACAATATGCCGGTGCAAGCCTTATTGATCCCTGTCACCTTCCATGCCGATGCAGTCGAAGTTGGCACGGTCGAAGAGAACCAAGACATCTTTACTTCCTTGGGTTTTGATATTAGCGCGATCTCCCCCACGACTCTGGCCGTACGTTCCGTACCAGCTTTATTGAGAAACGCTGATGCGCAATCCTTGGCCCGCGATGTGATCCGCGACGTCCGCGAATTTGGCGGCTCACGGGTCTTGATTGATCGACGCAATGAATTGCTCGGCACTTTGGCTTGCCATACGGCGGTACGCGCCAATCGCAGTTTAACCATCGTCGAGATGAATGCTTTGCTGAGACAAATGGAAAGCACGGAACGTTCTGATCAATGCAATCACGGCCGGCCAACTTGGGTGCAGCTTGGTTTAAATGATCTCGACAAATTATTCATGCGTGGTCAGTAATCATGCAGAATCCGTCACCCGTCATCGCCATCATGGGCCCGACCGCCTCGGGTAAAACCGCAGCGGCACTGGCGATAGCACGCGAGGTCCCGGCTGAAATCATTTCTGTCGACTCCGCCTTGGTGTATCGCGACATGAATATCGGTACGGCCAAACCGAATGCAGAAGAGTTAGCAGCAGCGCCGCACCATCTGATCGATATCATTGATCCGAGTGAATCGTATTCGGTCGCACAGTTTCTGAATGATAGTGCTCGACTAGTCAAAGAAATTCGTGCGCGTGGTCGCTTACCGATTATGGTGGGCGGCACCATGATGTACTACAAAGCTTTAATGAACGGCATCGACGACCTGCCGCCTGCCGACGCTGCGATTCGTGCACAACTCGATGCCGACATGGCACAGATCGGCGCACCAGGCTTGCATGCACGCCTTGCCGAAGTCGATCCTGAGACCGCGGCTCGGCTTCAACCTAACGATAGTCAACGCATCCAACGCGCGCTTGAAGTTTTTATGTTGACCGGCAAACCCATGTCAAGCTTGATCGCCCAACAGCCACGCAGCGCGATGCCGTTCGAGATGCTCTCGCTGTCGCTAGAACCAAGCGATCGCGCCGTGTTACATGAACGCATCGCGCGTCGTTTCGATCTCATGCTCGAACAAGGCTTCCTCGATGAAGTCACTCAATTGAAGCAACGCCCGGAACTGCATGCAGAACTCCCCTCAATCCGTTGCGTAGGCTATCGCCAAGCTTGGGATTATCTCGACGGCAGCATCAACTACGAAGAAATGCGCGAACGCGGCATCATCGCCACGCGACAACTGGCCAAACGTCAACTGACTTGGTTGCGCTCTATCCCCGAACGCAAAGTCATCGATTGCAATTCGAGTCGTGCCACACAAGAGGTGGTCGAATTAGCACTAAAAAGCACGCAAGCGTAAATTCCGCCCGGCCAAACCGAATCAAACTAAGCGAAGTTAAGCGAACTTAAGCACACAGACCAGTTTTTCCATTCCCAGAACAGATCAACGCTTGACGCTTTTAAAGTTCGCTGGCATAATCTTGGGCTTCTTGGTGATATAGCTCAGTTGGTTAGAGCACAGCACTCATAATGCTGGGGTCGGTGGTTCAAGTCCACCTATCACCACCAGAACACAAAGCCCTGTTAGCGATAACAGGGCTTTTTTGTTTTCGGGTTGGAGCTGTGCGGGAAGTATTACCAAGGTGCGAAAGAATCGGACGACATCAAGTTAACGGGAGTCGAATCTAAACCGAAATGGATACTCCATCTTGCAAGGTTTTCCACCACAAACGGCCGATTTAAATTTGATATCTTGCGCAAATCGCAGTGCAAGGTTAGAAATGTGTTCGTTCGGAGTCGCCAACAAACTTGTTTCGACAACACTCCCCGAAGAATCGACCGTTACGAAAAAAATTAATTCACCGCTGATCAATTCCTTCTTTGCAAGCAACACAGATATTAGACATAGCCGCATCAGTTCACTGAAAGGTTGCAACCCATCGATAGGATACGGTGGTTCATCACCTTGTGCGATTTGTTCCCATTGACTATGCAATACTGCTCGATCTTTCGCAGATAATCCTTCGTAACTTTGCTGCGGATTGATTGCCTCGGTTTGAATTGATAGGCGACCTATAACCGTTACAATCGGCTTCGATTCTGACGCTGAGTCTCCTGATACTGATTGTGCTTTGGCCTGCTGAAAGCATAGACATAAACCTACCAAAAATAGGCCGCAACTTTGACGAGTGAATCTACTTAACATAACGATCGCCTAGATAGCGTGAGGTATACGAGCTTGCTTAAACCGACTTAAGCTTCTTAACTCGCATAATCGGAGTCAAAAATATGATAATTTCATAAATGGCAATTTGCCATACCTTGGATTCCGGTGTCAAATTCACAGACTGAATTAATTAACGCAAGCAATCACATTCATTAATTGAAGAACGTCGAAGGCGCTGCGACCTTGTTCTGGTGCTTTCGTTGGTAAAAATATGTTGCAGGTCAAATAAGGCCATCTGAAAACATCGAAATAATGCGTCATAAATAATGCCCCCACCAGACAAAACAAAGCCCTGTTAGCGATAACAGGGCTTTTTTGTTTTTGATCATTTGGTGTGCGAGATTGGGGCATTAGCCAACCTCGCACTCCAACCGAATCTATCCCACCTCATCTCAACCTGCCAACACTTTCGCACGAGTTGGACAATAACCCCGCTTGACTGGTGCGGCGAGTGGTGTCCGCCACCATGCTTGGCCGCGTTGTGCTTCCGATAGATCAACCGGCTCGCCCATCATCGGTGTACTGATGCGGACTTTGGCGGTGTCGGCCAAGGCGATGATGCGCTCAAACGGTTCGTACCAAGCATGCATAGCTAAATCAAAGGTGCCATTGTGGATGGGTAGCATGGTCTTCCCTTGCAGATCGAGATGGGCTTGTAGGCTTTCTTCTGGCTGCATGTGGACATCGGGCCATTGTTCGTTATAGGCACCGGTTTCTATCAGCGTTAAATCAAAGGGGCCGAAGCGTTTGCCAATTTCTTTAAAGCCAGCGAAGTAGCCGGAGTCTCCGCTGAAGAAGACGCGTAAGTCTTGCGCTAAGATGGTCCATGAGGCCCACAAGGTCTTATTGCGATCATTCAAGCCACGCCCCGAGAAATGCTGTGCCGGTGTCGCTATCAGTTCTACACCAGCCACTTGTGTACTCTGCCACCACGTCAATTGTTGAATCTTATTGGCGGAAATGCCCCACTTAATGAGTCGATCACCGACACCACTCGGTGTGATGAAGTGCTCTACTTTCGTATCTAATGCAAGCACTGCGGCGTAATCCAAATGATCGTAATGATCGTGCGAGAGAATCACCGCTTTGATCGGGGGCAGTTGTTCAATACTGATCGGCGGCGCATGGAAACGACGCGGGCCCATCCATTGGAAAGGTGAAGCGCGCTCTGAAAAGACTGGGTCCAGCAAGAAAAATGCACCATGAAGTTTCAGCAGCAAACTCGAATGCCCCAAACGATACAGCGTGTTATCCGGTGCAGTGAGTAAGTCTTCACGAGACAAGTCCATCACGGGAATGCTGCCACTTGGAACGGTGTTCTTTGGCTTATTAAAAAAGAAGTCCCATATAATCTTCAAACCTTTGCCGAAACCAGGCTCACGCAAAGCGCGTTGATTATCAAATTTGCCTGATGCGGATTGTTTCTGCTCCAACTCATGTTTTACCTTGTCCATCGATTCACCTTCTCTCAGTTCTCGTTTTACCGCGACCACCTGTCGGAGTTCCCGCTCCCTCATCTTTTCAGCTAATGAGCACAATGGTCTGCATATTGGTTCACCTGCAAATCATTACAAGTACCTTCCACATCGCCGTGATTTTTTGAGGCCGAGGAAATAAGTACACTACACAGTGTAGTTTTAAATCAAAATAAAGTAAACTACTTAGTGTAAAATTCAATCGAATTGCCCTATCAAACAAAAACAGATGCAAAAAAAGCAGCGAACTATGAACGCGCCACTTCGCCAAACCGACCGCAAACGCCTTGCCATTTTGCAAGCAGCTATTTTGGAGTTTCGAAACTCTGGTTTTGAAGCGACTAGCATGGACAAGATCGCCGCGACTGCGGAAGTCTCGAAGCGCACCGTATATAACCATTTCCCCAGCAAAGAAGAGCTCTTTGCTGCCATCCTGCTTCATCTATGGGAAACGGCGACCGCAGAAAATGAATTCAAGTACGAAGCCAAACGCGCTTTGAAACCGCAGTTGTTTGATTTCTTAAACAAGAAAATGCAAATGATCTGCAAGCCGGATTTCATTGACCTTGTGCGTGTCGCGGTCGCCGCAACCATTCATACCCCTGATCGTGCCCGCGATATGGTTGAGCGACTCAAGAATCAAGAGGATGGCATTGTGGCGTGGATCAAAGCGGCGCAAGAAGACGGTCGCCTCAAAGCGGGCGATTCGCACTTGATGGGTGAAATGCTACAAGGGCAACTCAAGTCCCTAGCGTTTTGGCCTCAGGTCGCGATGGGCCAAAGCGTGCTCGATGAAACACAGCAAAAGCAATTGATCCAAGTCTGTGCTGACATGTTCTTGCACTTCTACGCTGTCGAACACAAAGTCAGCGCAAAGTCAGCTTAAAGTAAGTGCAATAAGCTAATACACCATGAGATCTGGCAAAGAGTAAGCCACAAAGCATCGTCAAATGATACTTGAATCTAGATGTTTGTAGTTTTACGCTACCTCACTATGATTCTCACTTTCACATTCAGTCCGATCTTTTTCGAGGATGCTATGCACTACTTTTCCCGTTATTTCAAACCTACCGCCAGCGTCTTGAGCATAACACTCGCTTGCTTGGGACTCAGTGCATGTCAAACTGTTCAAGATCAACGCATTCCGCTTCCGAATGGTTTCGAGCAAAACGCAGAAGTCATCGCAGTACGCAAACCCATCGCACAATACAAAGATCAACATTTTGAGCAGAACACGCCGCAGTTTCTCGTGCATTCGATGAATATTTCTCGCTCACGTTCACAACGCAGTGAGCAATTCTTTTCGAGCAGCGGTGTCAGTGGCATTCAGTTAAATGGTGCAGATCGTTTTACCCGCTTCTTGTGGAATGAAGTGCTGGGCATGCGTCCAAGCATTCGGCAGCAATATAAACTGAGTAGCGAGCGCGAATACCGTTTCCAAGTAGTTCCAAACGTCACATCAAATCTCACGCCCGAACCCGTCGATGTTCAATGTCAGTTGTATCAACTCAGCGATGTCACATTTATCGAACGTCAAGAACGTGATCGCAAAGGGAACGACAGAAGTTCGACGTCTACCTCCACAGATCGCCTCTATGGTTTTCTTCGCTGCGAGTTAATGCTGGAAAACCAAGTTTGGCAGCTCAGTCTCGATGCCGAAGGCACACAATTACCGACCATACAGCTGGGCCGTCCCATCTCTGAAAGTGCAACGGACTACTACACGGTCGAACACGAAAAGGGAAATCAATTCTTGGTGAATGGTCAATGGCGAGACATGCCTTTTCAGATTGCCAAAACTTCTGGACTGCATTTCTTCAAAGACCAGGCACACATGGCGGCGATGTCCTTCGAGGGGCAAACTCCTAAAGTCTGGCTAGAAAAATCGAATAGCCCCAATACCAAAAAAATTCTTTTCGCCGCCTCATATTCCTTAATGATGTACGACTGGCTCGATCGCGAATGGCGTAATGGGTTCTGAGAAAATACGCATCTAAAATTCGCGCCCAATTGATGCGGCTTGATTTTCGATGGAATAATAAAATGAATCTGCACTGGTCTGTACGACCTGCAGTTGAAGAAAGGCTGAGGTGGTCTGCCGCAAAGGGCTTTAGAAATGGGGAACTAGAAATTTCCGGCCCCGGTGTACCGGCGCCATAACACGTGATCAGATGCAAATTTACTGATGCGACGTGCTGCGTGGGTACACCAATTCAATTTAATGCATTTCAATGCACTTTACACTGAGCACTTCCCGTATCGATCATCGATACGCGCACAGATCATTGAAAACCTGCCTTCTCATGATCTGATGGTACTCGACGCAAAGACCTAGTCTTCCAGATCTATCAATGCACCATGTCTCTCGTGCTGCGCATTACTGCTTACTCTGTATTACCAACTACTTGTTGCGAACTGCTTGTTGCTAACTTCGTTTAGTTCACTTGGTTTTACTTACTACATATTACTTACTACGTATTGCTGACTACCTATTGCAAACTGCTTCTTACTTACGCCAGCATCAACTCAAGTGATTTCCAACTCAAATTTGGGCGGCCATTTTAGCCTCGCATCCCACGTGTTGACTCGTCGCTGATTCACTCGACGAAGACACTCAGTCTAAAAACTTACTCAGCAGCCAAGCGAGCTTTTTCAGCAGCAGTCAAACGTTTAGCGTGAATTTCAACAACTTGCACTGGTGCAGATTGTGTCATTTCCAAATCGTAAGCTTGTTTTTCAGCGTCTGTCATGCGATTTGCTTTTACTGTGACTGTTTGTACTGTGTTGGCATTTGCGCTGACTTCGGTACTTGCAGTGACTGCGACGACACCAACGAAGAGCAAAGAGCTCAAGCATGCAGAAGCAGCAGATACGATAGCAGTTGCGGTAATGGTTTTCATGATGTTCTCCTTAAGATCTATCTAAAATTTCGTCAATTTGTTTCTTCAATTTACGTACCGTTTTCGGTTCGTTTTTTTATCGAAATTGTGTTTCGATGGCTGTACTGTATATAAGCCCCAAGTCAAGTACTAGGCCTATGCGACGAACTGCCAAAAGTCTGGATCAAATGACGGAAAAGACGGATTGAACGGATGGCCCCACTGCGGGACACAAGCCAATTTGTACGAGGAACAGCTTAGAAACGGTCTAAAACCGAAGGCTTAATAGAGCTGCAAAAAGCGCTGCAAAAAAGAGCTTCAATCTTGCGCTAAGGCAAAGCGATAACCAACCCCATAGACGGATTGCAGACGCTCTGCCAAGGAACTTACGGCGTCGAGTTTTTTACGTACATTTTTGATATGTACATCAATTGTTCTATCGCTACTCTCGCGATTATCGTCGAGCGCCAGATCCAATAGTTGCTGACGCGTGTACACACGTCCTGGATGCAAGAAGAGTTCCGCCAAAATGCGATATTCGACTGGGGTCAAATTGAGGAGCTGTCCCTGCACTGTAATACTTCGATGTTCCTGATTGACGACGTAAGGCCAAACTTCTAACGCATCCGCATGACTTGCCAGCTGCATGCGACGCAATTGTGCTTTGACTCGCGCTAAAACTTCGCGTGGGCTAAATGGCTTACAAACATAATCATCGGCACCCGCTTCTAAGCCATCTAATTTATCGTCCTCAGCGATCATGGCTGTCAACATGATGACGGGAACAGCGCTGAAGTTGCGCAGTGCCTGACACAAACAAATGCCATCCATTCCCGGCAACATACGATCCAGTAAGACAAGGTCAAACTTTTGTGTACGCAAGGCTTGAAAGGCCGACGCACCGTCAATGAAATGGGTCGTTTGATAATGATCTGCATGCAGATAATCAAGCAAGACCTTGGCGATCTTTTCGTCGTCTTCTACGATACAAATATGTGCTTGTTGATTCATCGTATCTTCACAGTCCCTAATAATCGAGCAGCGTGCACGCCCTTTTTTTGCTCTCTCTTGTTCTTTTATTGACCTTGCTTACGCTGCTGCGAAGGCAGCAAGAATTCAATTTTCAAGCCGCCTAATGCTGATGCACACGCTTTAATTTCACCGTAATGTGCCTGAATGATCGTTTTACAGATCGCCAAGCCAAGCCCACTTCCACCTTTGGCCCGCGAACGGGCTTGATCTTCACGATATAAACGCTCGAACAGCGCCTCATAATTGCCATCACCAAGTCCTGGCTCACTGTCTTCTACGGTCACTGTAACCAAGCCCGCCTGTTGACGCACACAAAGGCGTAAGCTGCCGCCAGCATTGGTGTAACGCATACTATTTTCAAACAGATTCTCGAGTACCTGAGTTAAGCGTGACGCATCGGCCTCAAGCATTACAGGATGCTCGGGAAGATCGAGTATCAAGCGCAAATCAACCTCACGCAAGCGCGCTTGCATCCGTTCGCTGACCCGCTTCAGCAGATCAATCAAATCGAACTGGGAAAATTGGAAACGCAAACCACCGCTATCAGCCAAAGCGAGCTGGTGCAAATCCTCCACGAGCTTATTCAGATGTTGAATCTCTGCCTCAATCGAACGAATCGCCTCTTGATTCAATGGCCGAACACCATCGATCAAGGCTTCCACTTCGGCTCGCATCACGGTCAGCGGTGTACGTAATTCATGCGACATATCAGCCATGATTTTGCGCCGCTTCGTTTCATTCGCCTCCAAAGCACTGGCCATACGATTAATGTGTTCAGCTAAGCTACCGAGTTCGTCTTGCCTCTCAACTTCAACCCGCGTGTGCAAACGACCCCGTGCAATTTCTTGCGTCACCCGTCGCAAACTCGCGATCGGCTTCACCAAATGCTGGCCTAACCAAATACTGGCAAGTGTGGCCAAAGCCAATAAGACAATCGCAAAAGTAAGTATGTGCCGAATTTGAGTTCCAACAAAATCGGCCGTGGTTTTTTCTAATTGGAATTCTGGGATCGGTGCAAGCATGGTACCAACACGTTGGCCGTCGACTTCAACTGGGGACTGCAAACTTGTATTGGGATTGCGCAAAGGTCCAAATACCGGCTCACCATGTGCATCGAGCAGGCTGAGACGAGGACCAAACTCCATCCCTAACGGAGGGCCCTCTGGCCGCGATGCAGCGCGCCGGTCGCGTGGTGGTGGTCGACCTTCGGGTCGCGCACGTTCCGGAGGCGGCGCGTCACCTAGTTCAGCCTCGCTCTGCATTCCGCGATCAAGCGCTCGATTCAAAATCGGACGTACCACTTGTGGGTTATGCCAGAGGTCGGCGAAGCTACCATGCGCTCGGTAATATCCAGCGAAAGCCTTCGCCACTTTCACCAATTCTTGCTGCTGTTTTTCTTTGAGATAGGTATTAAAACCTGATTGCAAACTACGACTACTCAGCCATGCAAGACCACTCACACTCATCACCAGAATGAGAATGACCGATAGTGAAATCTTTTTCGCAATACTCAGTCGCACCACAATTTTCCTTTTTGATATGTCAGCGAGAGGGTCGCAGCATTGTAGACAAAGAGTATGAAGAAATCATGAAGCTGGCAAACAAAATCGAATCGTCACAACGGCTATTCAAGATTTTTTTCTGCGTACCAATTTCTCTTCACATCTTCATTTTTTCTTCACATTGTTCCCCTAGGCTTTCATCCAAGGCGAAGAAAACCTCATCTTATTAAAGACATACCAGAGCGTTTTTCAAGCAACTTCGTCCATTCTTGACAACTGATTCCATCACGCTGGAGGTCCTATGCATTCCCCTCAATCACCATCGCAAACAGCCTTACCTCCGCAACTGCTGCGCGCTGCAATGGGTGGCGTTTTTTTCTTAGCAAGTTGCATCGCCCAAGCGCAAGCGCCTAGACCTCCTGTTACTTCAACGCCGACGCCTATTCCGACGCCTATACCGTCTCCCGTTGCGAGCAATCCTATTCCACAAACGCCGGTCGCACAGACACGCTTAGAAACAATAGGACAAATGCTGTTTACCGATCGCAACCTCTCTGTGCCAGCGGGTACTGCTTGTGTTAGCTGCCATACCGCCGGTACAGGATTCGCGAGCAACCATGGCTCACGCAACGGCGTTCCTCAAGGCAGTATCGCAGGTCGCTTAGGTCTACGCAATGCGATGAGCAATGCCTACAACAGCTTCGTCCCTAGCTTCTCATTTCAAAGTCGTCCACTCGGCGTGGTGGCTGTCGGCGGGCACTTTTGGGATGGCCGCGCCGACACACTCGCCCAACAAGCTCTAGGTCCTTTCCTCGCCGCAGCTGAGATGAATAATCCGGATGCGGCCGCGGTCGTACAGAAAGTCGCCGCAGCACCGTATGCTTCACTCATGCGCGCGGAGTTTGGGAATACCATCTTCTCGAACCCGAACTTAGCCTTCCAAAAAATTGGCGAAGCGATTGCTGCGTATGAAAACAACCCAGGCTTTCGCTCCTTTACCTCGAAGTATGACGCCTTTGTACAAGGTAAAACGACACTTGCCGCCAACGAATTACGTGGCATGAATTTATTCATGGATACGCGCCGCGCCAACTGCGTTTCCTGCCACAGCATGAAACCTAGTTCGAAAGATCCGAAAGATAATCTGTTCACCAATTTTGCTTTTTTCGCACTGGGAGTTCCACGCAATACAGCGATTCCGCAAAATGTGAATCCCAGTTTCTTTGACCTCGGCATTTGTGGTCCCGCCCGCACCAAACCCGCGCTCACCTCGGTCGTTCCCGCCACCATGAGTATCGAAGATTTTTGTGGCAAATTCCGTATGCCAAGCCTGCGCAATGTCGCGCTACGTGAAGCCTATATGCACAACGGCTTCTTCAAAAATCTGAATGATGTGGTGGCCTTCTACGCTACACGGAACGCCGATCCACGTCGTTGGTATGGCCCTAGCGGCATTGCCAATGATCTGCCTGTCGCCTATCGAAAAAACATTGTGAGCGATCGTGCGCCATTCAATCGCCCTGCCAGCGCAGGTCCTGCGTTCACCGCCGCCGAGGGTGATGATCTGGTCGCCTTCTTACGAACCTTGAGCGATGGCTATACGACGAGCGCCACCCCAAGCGTCGCCGCGACACCAACACCCGCGACCAGTATTACAAGCAATCCATTCGGCAAGTAAAAGGCGTTGAATAAAAACGCACTTCAAGGAGAAAAACGGCGACCTCATTTTGAGGTCGCCGTTGGAACATCCAATCCATTTTAAAGACAACTTCAGTCAAGCAAAGCAGGAGAAAGTTCACTCGCCCCCGCCTCATCCGATGGCGTTCTTTCCTTTATCGGCTGTGTGAGGTCAATTTGGCCAAAGGCGACGCCAAACTCACACCAGGTGCTTGATTGCTGGCAGCCGCCTTACGTGGCACCACACGAGCTTCATCTAATCGCTCGTCGACCTCACCCGGCATGACCCCATTGGCCTGCGGATGACGACGCATAGCGACGCCAACCGCTAACATATCAATCACCAACAAATGGAGGATACGGCTCACCATAGGCAAGTGTGTCGTGACATCCTCAACATGATCAACAATCAATGCGACATCGGCTTTACGCACCAAGGGAGAATGGCTTGCGGCAATCGCAATCACTTTAGCACCACGTTCACGCGCTTTCTCCGCCACTTCAAGCAATTCGGGCAAACGCCCGCTACTGCTGCTGATAACCACCACATCGTCTGGTTTCAAAACACTTGCCGACAACAACTGCAATCGAGAATCGGTGTGTGCCGTACTCGAGATCCCTAGGCGTAGAAATTTAAACTGCGCATCTTGTGCCACCACGCCGTAGTGACCAATCGCATAAAACTCGAGTTTGTTAGCGTGATTGATCAGGTCAATCGCGCGCTCTATCATGTCACGATTGAGTTGATTGCGAACCTGTAAAATCGATGAAGCGGTATTACCCAGAACCTTGGCACCGAGTTCCAGTGCTGAATCGTCATTCGTCACCTGAATGTGTGTCACTGGTACCGTACCCGTCAAACCAGAAGCCAATCGCAATTTAAAGTCAGACAAACCTTCGCAACCGAGGGAGCGACAGAAACGAATCACAGTGGGTTGACTTACATCGGCGGCACGTGCGATCTCGGCAATCGGATCATTCACAACAGCGCGCGGATGCGCTAACACATGTTCTGCGACCCGTAATTCTGCAGGCGACAAATCTGGTCGCACGCGACGAATCTGACTCAGGATAGCTGAACCGGGATCTTGATTTAAGCTACGCAATTGAGCATCAAGAATTGATGAGGCACCGATGAAGGTCGCTTGTTCTGCGGTAATCACGAAGGTTGGAATGGCGGTCACATAGCGACTAAAACGCCCCTTCTCTTCGAAACGCTGACGAAATGGAGATCGGGCAAAATATTCCCCCAAACGCGGCACGATACCACCACCAATATAAATGCCGCCCATTGCGCCCAGGGTCACCGCCAAATTCGCAGCCGCGGTGCCTAACAAAGCGCAGAACACATCCAATGCTTCTTGGCAGTGTCGATCTTGCTGATCGAGCGCGCGTTGAGTAATTTCAGGCGCTTGCAAATCATTTGACGGCACGGCATCCGTATCACATAAGGCGCGATAAATCAGTTCCAAACCAGGACCAGACACGAGGCGTTCAAAGGACACGTGCTCAAAATGCTTCCAGACATAGCGCAGGATCGCGATTTCGCGCTCATTACGTGGCGCAAAACTCGTGTGACCGCCTTCCGATCCAAGAGAAATCCAACCGTCGCCCGCAGGAATCAAGCCGGACACGCCGAGACCACTGCCGGGCCCCAACAAGCCAATCACACTTTGTTTGCGTGCCTCACCACCACCGACCTGATGCACTTGATTCGGACCCAAACGCGGTAAGGCCATCGCCAGCGCGGTGAAGTCATTCACAATCAGCAGCGTGTCAAAGCCCAGCCTTTGACGCATCTCTTCAATCGAAAATTGCCAGTGATAGTTGGTCATACTCACCAGATCACCGTCGACAGGATTGGCGATCGCGACCGCTGCATGCGCAATCGTCACACTCTTTAAGCTATCGAGATACGCGCGAATTGCCGCATAAAAGTCCGGGTAATCTTGGCAGCGCAAAGTCGCGCTGTGTCGAAACTCTCCTTTGGCAACCTCGATCACAAAACGAGCATAGGTACCGCCAATATCAGCCAGCAAACGTGGGCTATCGAATTCCTGAATCACGATCGTTTTGGTATTCACTGAGTTCCTTTCAAGAGCTCACGCACAAAGCTCGCACAAATTATGCATGGCAAAAGTGCATTGTAGTCTGACTAGATCACGGAGCAAACCACCGCCGAGCATTTATCGGAAATTTCATCTCCAATTGAAATTTTACCGCAAAGCAATATCAACCTGTAACTGTACTACAACAATTATCTTACTTAAGCTACATACCCCCTCCTCCACAAAATCGAGCAGTTTACTCAACAACTACACTGTTTTTCCTAGATAAAAGACAAGAAAAGCCTAAGACACCTTGGAAATCCAGCTCCAATAACCATATTTCAAGGAATCAAAGAGGCTGAAACAAAACAAAAAACACTTGAATTGATTCTGTAGTTTTGCTACATTCAATCATCAAAGCAATTAGCTGGTCTGCAGTTTCACGATGAAAACCGCTTCAACGGAAAATATTGAAGCCTGATCTATCGTCATTTTTGCGACAAGCCATAAACGAATCACGAAGACTGACCGTGGTCGGTAGTCTTGAATGCATCTAAGAATTTATACAAGAATGAAAGCGCATGAGCACAATGAATGCCTCTTCCACCGCTAACAACTCGCAGTTTCCATGGCTGGTGGCCGATATCGGCGGTAGTAATGCACGCTTTGGTTGGGTGACCGATCAAGGCGGTGAAATTAAGTTCGTCAAAACCTTACCGGTCGCAGACTATCCAACGCCAGTCGAGGCAAGTCGTCGCTATTTGCAAGATTTGGCTACAGAACTGGGAGATACTTACCAGGCGCCACGCTGTGCGGCATTTGCAGTCGCGACTGCGGTCGGTCAAGATCAAATCAACTTTACCAATAGCCATTGGAGCTATTCTCAAGCGCAGGTTAAGCAAGCCTTAAACTTAGACACCTTCCTCACGCTCAATGATTTTGAAGCGCTGGCTTTATCACTGCCGCGCCTCAAATCACATCAAATCAAGCCACATGCGAGCCAGCCGCAGCACAATGGCACTTTAGCCGTAATTGGTCCTGGAACCGGCTTGGGTGTGGGGTCTGTGATCCAGAGCAAACATGGTTGGATCGCGATTCCGGGCGAAGGCGGCCATGCCACTTTGGCCGCGACGGATGAGTTCGAAGCGCGCATTTTAGATGCGGTGCGCGAAGAATTACTCCATGTTTCAGCTGAACGACTACTCTCAGGGATAGGCCTGCCCACACTCTACCGTGCGGTCGCCAAATGCTCTGACGCCACAGCCGAAACTTTGAGTACAGAACAGATTGTCGAACGTGGTTTGCAAAATTCCTGTGTTGTCTGCCGTAAAACCCTAGATGCGTTTTGTGCGTTTCTCGGGAGTTTTTCAGGTAGTGTCGCCTTGATCGTTGGTGCGCGTAGCGGTGTCTATATTGGCGGCGGTATCGTGCCACGTCTTGGCGACTTCTTTTTTCAATCTCGTTTTCGTGAGAAATTCGAAGCCAAAGGACGCTTGCATCCTTATGTTTCGCAGATTCCGACTGCACTGATCACAGACACTCTTGCCGCACTCAGCGGTGCCGCTCTCGCTATTGAACAATATGAAGGCTAACCCCACGCAGCGCCGATTCCCCACACGCAATATCCTTGCGATTCTCGGCGCTGCTTTTTTTTTAGCACTCTCTTTGTCTAGTGCTGCTTCGCCTTCCACCACGTCCTCATCGGCTAGCCCGCCACAAAATTCATCACGCATTCAACGCATCGAACCAAGTAGTTGGTGGATTGGAATGCAGTCGCCTCAACTACAAATCATGGTGTATGGCGAAAAGATCGCTGAACTGCGGGCAAGACTGAATTACGCTGGGGTTCGGCTGCTGAAACAGAGCAGTCTCGATAATCCCAACTACGTATTTCTCGACCTCGAAATCAGCCCCCAAACACCCGCTGGCAAGCTCAAGATTGAGTGGTACTCGGCCGCTCAAGCCAGCACCTCCGCATCGGTAGCTGAAAGTGAAATCGATTTGATGGAGCGACGCCCACAGTCGGCGCAAAGACAAGGCTTCACCAGCGCCGATGCGATCTATCTGGTCGTACCTGATCGCTTCGCAAATGGCTCCAGCGCCAATGATTCAGTGCCAGGCATGCGAGAGGCTGCTAAGCGCAGCGATCCGGGCGGTCGTCATGGTGGTGATATTGCTGGGCTGCGTCAACATTTGGATTACATCGCCAGCTTAGGATTCACGATGCTGTGGCCCACCCCTCTAGTCGAGAATGATCAAGCCATCAATTCTTATCATGGTTACGCGGCCACCGACTTTTATCGCGTCGATCCACGCTTTGGCAGCAATCACGACTATCAACTTTTAGTCAAAGAAGCGAAACAGCGTGGGATCGGCGTCATCCATGATGTTGTTCTCAATCACATTGGCTCCTACCACTGGTGGATGCGCGACTTACCGAGCAAAGATTGGATCAACCAGCGCGAAGCTTATGTCGAAACGAATCACGTGCGCGCCACGGTACAAGACCCCCACGCCAGTAAACACGATCAAGTTCTCTTTGAACAAGGCTGGTTTGTACGAACCATGCCCGATCTGAATCAAAGCAACCCTTACTTGGCCACCTATCTAATTCAAAACGCCATTTGGTGGATTGAATTTGCCGATCTCGCTGGTTTGCGAGTCGATACCTACTCGTATTCCAACAAACACTTCCTCGCGCAATGGTCCAAGCGCCTCATGGACGAATATCCCAACTTGAATTTAGTTGGTGAGGAATGGAGTATGAATCCAGCGATTGTGGCGTACTGGCAGAAAGACAAAGTCAATCAAGACGGCTACCGCTCCTATCTACCCAGCATGATGGATTTCAGCGTGTATGACAGCCTCCATCTCGCGCTGAGCGGCAAACATGCTGATGAAGCAAAGACTACGCAGCACAAAGCGGACATGCAACATCTGTATCTTGCTGCGACCAATGATTTCCAATATGCCCATCCGGACAATCTCACCATCTTTGAAGGCAATCACGACACGCCGCGTATTTTTTCCTCGCTCGGCAAAGATCCTGCTTTATGGCGAATGGCCATGGTTTATTTGGCGACCATGCGTGGCATTCCTCAAATGTTCTACGGTACCGAACTACAGATGAGTAGTCCGCAAAAACGTGATGATGGCAAAGTGCGCAGCGATTTTCCCGGTGGTTGGCACGGCGATACGGTCAATGCTTTCACAGGACAAGGTTTGAGCGCACAAACACACCAAGCGCAAGAGTTTGTCAAAAAGCTGTTTAACTGGCGTAAAAATGAGGCCGCTGTCCAACACGGTCAGTTCATTCATTTTATTCCTGAAAATAATTGCTACGTCTACTTTCGCGTCGGCGCAAAGAACTCCGCAAACGGCCAAAAGAAAATCATTATGGTCGTCTTAAACCGCAATGAAAGCAGCGTAAAGCTAGCGATGAAGCGATACTCAGAATTGATCGGAAAAGCGCAGCAAGGCCGCGATATCCTACAAGCGAAGGACATCCACTTTGGCCCATCTTTGAACGTGGCAGGCAAGTCCGCCTCCATTTTCGAAATTGTCTTGGACCAAAATTGAAACGGCGTAGGATACGATCTCAGCAACATCGGAACTCAATTTAGTAGGCAGTAATTAGAAAAAATCCCCCCCAAAAAAAAGACGAGGCAAATGATGAAGACATACAAACCAATGAACCAACTCCTATTGAGTTTGCTACTCAGTGTCGGCGCGCTGATGGCCACACCTGCATTAGCACAAAAGACGAGTGCAGTGGTTCATCCAGCATGGTCAAAAAATGCGACGATTTATGAAGCTAACATCCGTCAACACTCCAAAGAAGGCAGCTTCCAAAAGTTCGAGGAATATCTGCCTGAATTAAAGAAGATGGGCGTCAAGATTATCTGGGTCATGCCCATTAATCCGATCGGCGAAAAGAATCGTAAAGGCACTTTAGGTAGCTACTACGCGGTCCGTGACTATCGCGGCGTCAATCCTGAATTTGGCACACCGGCCGACTTTAAACGCTTGGTCAAAGCGGCGCATGCCCATGGCATGAAACTGATCATCGACTGGGTCGCGAATCACACGGCGTGGGATCACCCATGGTCTGAGAAGCATCCGGAGTTCTATAAGAAAGACAAAGACGGCAAATTTGTACCACCAGTTCCTGATTGGGCTGACGTCATCGCGCTCGACTATAACAATCAACAACTTCGTAAAGAAATGATTGAAAGCATGCGCTTCTGGTTGAAGGAGTACGACATTGATGGTTTCCGTTGCGACGTGGCCGCCATGGTGCCGACCGATTTCTGGAATGATGCGCGCAAAGAGCTCGATAAGACGAAGAAAGTCTTTATGTTAGCTGAAGCGATGGAGTGGGATCTGCAAGAAAAAGCCTTCGACATGACCTATGGCTGGCAATATAAAGATTTGTGGAACGATATCGCCAAGGGTAAGAAATCCGTCAAAGATCTTGATGCCTATTTGAACGGCGAAGAAAAGAATTACCACCCTAATTCTTATCGCATGTTGCATATCACGAACCATGATTTGAACAGCTGGGAAGGCACGGAATTCGAACGCTTAGGCGCTGGCGTCGAAGCATTCTTGGTCTTATCGAATATCATGCCAGGGATGCCTTTGCTCTACAGCGGTCAAGAGGCGGGCAACAATAAAGCGCTGAACTTCTTCGAGCGCGACCCTATCGAATGGAAACCACATCCTTTCAAACAACTTTACACAACACTGTTCCAACTCAAAGCCAGCAATAAAGCACTGTGGAATGGCGTTGATGGCGGCGTCATGCAACGCTTGAACACGGGTGCTGATGAGCATGTATTTGCCTTCAGTCGTGAGAAAGCTGGTAACAAAGTTGTGGCTGTATTCAACCTATCCGACAAACCACAAAGTGTCAGCATCAACGCCGCTCTCAAGAGCGCGGGCTTGAAAGATATTTTGACGGGTCAAGTGGCTCCGCAAGGTGCGCAGGTCAAGATGGAGTTGAAGGCTTGGGAATATAAGGTCTACGCAAAATAAGGCTCACCAAAAAACCAAAAGACCAACAAAAAAGCCGAGATGCATTTCGCATTCTCGGCTTTGTTGTTTATCAAAGGTACTGAGCGTTATCTAGGCACCTTCTGAACCGCTTCCTCGCTTATTACAAGAATAAGGTGCAGGTCCTAATTCAGGTACTTTCTAAACTGCGTCTAAGCGAGGTCAAAAAAACGACTTGCGCTTTTCGCTCAGTTCGCAGATTTCTTCGCGAGTGAGACCTTAAATCGCGTTAAACGACCGATTACTTGCCGCCACGTTCCTTTTGCACTTTAGCGATGAGCCAATCTAACACGGGCAACACTGCGCGATTTTGCTCATCTTCGCTAGGGCGTGAACGGAAAGTCGAAACTGCCATGGATGGTGATGTCATCAGGCGACCATCAACAATCAGCGTTGGCCAAGAACCGATCTCATAATCCGCCATGGTGCGTTCCATACGGTTCAACTTCATCGTCACACCAAATGAGTTATAGGCATTGAAAAAGCTGGTTTTATCGAGGCCAACTTTGGTCACAAATTGTGCCACTTGTTCGTTGGTCATCAAACGATTGTGTTCGACGTGGAAGGCTTGGAACACTTTGCTGTGGTATTGCTCGACCTTACCCAAACCTTCGAGTGCGTAGTACAACTTCAACTGTGCTTCAACGCCGGGGTTCAATACGTGAACACGTTTGAAAACAATTTTGTCGCTATTTTTCTTCACCCAGTCGGCCAACAATGGCTCAAGGGCATGACAGTGCGGACAATAATACGCAAAGAACTCGATTACTTCGATCTTCTTACCCGAATCGGTTGGTTGGGCTTGGCGAAGATTGCGGTACTCTTTACCGAGTTCAGGATTACCAACGGCAGCGGTTGCCGAATTCAAGCTTAGAATCGCCAAGCTCAAGCCCAAACTTGCCAAGACATTTTTCAATAAGCGCATGCTTTTCCTCTTTTTGTGTGAAACGATTGGTGATAGCTTTTGTTTTTTGCCCAAAAGTATAAACGCAAAAAGACTTTTCCGGAAAAAAGCCGAATTCAATGCCGTAAGCCGAACCATGCCCCCCATGCAGGAAGGCTCAGAGCATCACCCTCAACCACGCCACCCAAGCCGTGACCATTCAAGCTCAATGCGTGTTGAAGTTCAGGATGTTGAATCTGAACAGGGGTAGCACTTAAATTAAAGGCCACCACCACTTCAGGAGCCCCCTGCAAGACTCGGCGGAAGGCTAAGACAGGTTCTGGTGTATCGATAAAAACGATTGCGCCACGTAATAGCTGGGGAATACTCTTACGCCAACGAATCACACGCCGAGCAAACTGCAACATGGAATCACTTTGCTGCTCTTGCTTAGACACGCCTAGGGCACGGTGCTCGTGAGGAATAGGGAGCCATGGTTTATGTGAAGAAAAGCCTGCAAATTCTTGGCTGCTTTCCCACGGAATCGGGGTCCGACAACCATCTCGTCCTTTGGACTCGGGCCAAAAGGTCAAACCCACTGGGTCTTGCAGATCTTCGTAAGCCAATTGCGCTTCGCTCAGAGCAAGCTCATCGCCTTGATACAAGCATGGCGTTCCTTTGAGTGCCAGTTGCATCGTGAGTATCATCTTCGCAAAGTCGATCGAGCTCCCCTCTCCGCCCCAACGCGACATCACACGTGGTACATCATGGTTACCGACCGACCAAGAGGCGCCACCATCTTTCACACGTTGTTCGAAGGCTTCGACCTGACGTCGTATATGCGCCGCACTGAACTCTGCCGTGAGCAAATTGAAGCTGTAAGCCATATGCAGACGCTTATTTCCCTCGGTGTACTGAGCCATTACCTCGAGCGCATCATCAGCGCCAATTTCACCAATAGAAATCGCTTGGAACTCATCGAGTAAGGTCCGCACTCGCTCCAAGAAGCCTAAGTTTTCAGGGCGAGAGTTGTCGTAAATGTGCGCCTGCATCCCATAAGGATTCGAGGCCGCCACATTCACTGTATTTTGTTTCGCTGCAACGGGATTGTTACGTAGCAAAAGATCATGAAAATGATAAATGCAGGCGTCCATACGGAATCCATCGACGCCGCGCTCCAACCAAAACCGCATATTACGCAGATGCGCGTCTTGCACTTCTGGATGATGAAAATTCATATCTGGCTGGCTGACCAGAAAATTGTGCAAATAATACTGACAACGACGGGTATCCCATTGCCATGCCGAACCACCAAAAATCGATAACCAATTATTGGGCGGCGTACCATCGGCTTGCGGATCAGCCCAGACATACCAATCCGCCTTGGGATTAGTGCGACTCGAACGACTTTCGGCAAACCAGGGATGCGTCTCTGCGGTGTGAGATAAAACTTGGTCTATCATAATCTTCAAACCAAGCTCGTGGGCTCGCTTCACCAGTGCGTCAAAATCAGCGAGTTTTCCAAATAAGGGATCGACATCGCAATAATCAGACACGTCATAGCCAAAGTCTTTCATTGGCGATTTGAAGAAAGGGGAAATCCAAACGATATCAACCCCTAAACTCGCAATGTAATCGAGTCGGCTCGTAATCCCAGGTAGATCACCGATGCCATCACCATTGCTATCCATGAAGCTGCGCGGGTACACCTGATAAATCACGGCCTCACGCCACCAATCCTGATTCACACTCTGCGTATTCATGGTCGCCACATCACTCATGGATAAGAAATTACACGATCAAACTAAAAAAAATTTGTACAGTTCAACGATTGCCGCAGGTTCGGGATATTTGAAACAAGACAGATCGCCCGTCTCCCAATCAAGCGCAAAACCGATGCAACGGGATGAGACGCTATGCGCCGATTTTTTATCCATCAGCAGCAATACAAAAGTATTGCGAGGACAAGCAACAACGCGGATCGCCCATTCCCCAACTCATCACAAAACCGATGTAATGGGATGAGACGCTAGGCGCCGCTTTTTACCGATCTACAGCAATACAAAAGTATTGCGAGGACAAACAACAACGCGGCTCTCCCATTCCCCAACCCACCACAAAACCGATGTAATGGGATGAGACGCTAGGCGCTGCTTTTTACCGATCTGCAGCAATACAAAAGTATTGCGAGGACAAGCAACAACGCGGATCGCCCATTCCCCAACTCATCACAAAACCGATGTAATGGGATGAGACGCTAGGCGCCGCTTTTTACCGATCTACAGCAATACAAAAGTATTGCGAGGACAAGCAACAACGCGGATCGCCCATTTCATCGGTTTGAATTAAAAAAATGCCCTGTGGTTGAGACACACCCAACCCCAGGGACCAAACCCACATCGGAACCATCTACCCTACCGATGCAAGCAAGAATTCAATTCAAATCGATGCTGTGCTACTCGCTCTAATCAATCTCGAGCAACTGTCAAAATCTGACGCGCTGGCAATGATTTCTCGCTACCGTACACACTCAAATTCAAACCCACATCGGATTCGTTTTCGAGAATGATGGCCTGCTCTGTGACCGCCACTTTGATCAAAGCACCGCGGAAACAAATACGGAAAGAATAAGATTGCCATTGCTTAGGCAAAGCAGGTGCTAAATGCAGCTGACCTTGTTTGACGCGCGCGCCACCAAAGCCTTCCACAACTGACATCCAAGTTCCCGCCATCGATGTGATGTGCAAACCATCATCCGTATCATGGTTGTAATCATCGAGATCAAGACGCGCTGTACGCAAATAAAATTTGTACGCTAAATCTTCGTAGCCTAATGAGGACGCAAGAATCGAGTGTATGCAAGGAGACAAAGAAGACTCATGCACGGTCAAAGGTTCGTAAAAATCGAAGTTTTTACGAATCGTTTCTTTGTCGTAGTTGCCCTCGAAGGTATAGATACCTTGCAAAACGTCAGCTTGTTTAATGTAGCAAGAGCGCAGAATGCGATCCCATGACCAATGCTTATGAATCGGATATTCGCCTTTTGGAATCGCCGACATCGGCTGCAAGTCTTTCTCCATGTAGCCGTCGTGTTGGATGAAGACGCCGGTTTGTTCGTCGCGTGGCAACGCAATTTTTTCAGCGATATCAGCCCAAATACTCAACTCATCTTCGTGTTCACCAAATTTGGTGGCGGCCATAATCGCTGCATAACGCTCGGGATGCTGTTGCTGCACATAAGCAAGCGACTCACGCGTGTAATTCAATGTCCATTGCGCCATCAAATTGGTGTACCAATTATTGTTGACGTTGTTCTCGTATTCGTTCGGTCCTGTGACGCCCAACATTAAATAGGCATTGCGGCGTTCCGACCACTGCACACGTTGACGCCAAAAGCGAGAAATCGCAATCAATACCTCAAGGCCGTACTCGGCAAGATAAGCAGAATCGCCGGTGTGGTTGATGTAGTTGTAAATCGCAAAGCTCATCGCGCCATTACGATGAATTTCTTCAAACGTGATTTCCCATTCGTTATGGCATTCTTCGCCATTAATGGTCACCATCGGATAAAGAGCAGCGCCATTCTTGAAGCCCAACTTAGCCGCGTTTTCAATCGCTTTTTGTAGATGCTTATAGCGATATACCAAGAGCTGACGCGCCACCTTTGGATCGGTCGTTTTGAGATAGAAAGGCAGGCAATAGGCCTCGGTATCCCAATAGGTCACGCCGCCGTATTTCTCACCGGTGAAACCTTTGGGTCCGATGTTGAGACGTTCATCCTCACCGGTGTAGGTTTGATTCATCTGCAAAATATTGAAGCGAATCGCCTGTTGCGCAGCAACGTCGCCTTCGATGGTGATATCACATTCGGCCCACTTTTGTACCCACGCCTCGCTGTGCTCTTTGAGCATCGTGTCAAAGCCCTTCGCACGCGCTGCGGCAGCACTTTTCTCGGCGTCGCTTTGAATCTGCGTTTTATCAGAGTACAAGGACGACACAATCGCAGCGAACTTAAACAAGCTCACCGTTTTATCTTGTGCAACTTGGATCTCCACCACGTTCGCCACTTTCTTCTCTTGGCTCATGGTTTCCGCTTGCAAGGCTTGTTCTGCACCGTCCAAACTCAATGCCAAGTCGAATGCGGCGGCGACGTGAAATTGTGTTTTCTTCGTTTCGCCCGTTAAAGCGGCCTTGCCATTCGATACAGCGCGCGACACTTCGATCCAGAACTGCTCATCGTAATTGGAATCTTGGTTGAATACGTTCAGATCCAGCAAAGGGGTAAAGCGGACGCTACCGGAAAAGTTGAGTGGCGTCACTTCATAGCGAATCACACCATTGTCAGCATCGACGATGCTCGTGAAACGCGTCGATCGCACTTGAATTTTTTTACCGGAAGGAAGTGTGGCAATGAACTGGCGCTGCAAAAGTCCTTCACGCATATTCAAAACACGCGTGAATGACTCGACTTTCGCGGTCGCCAAATCCAATTCTTCGCCATCGACATGAACATCGATACCGATCCAGTTCACTGCATTGAGGACTTTTGCGAAATACTCGGGATAACCGTTTTTCCACCAACCAACACGCGTTTTATCTGGGTAGTAAACACCAGCGACATAGCTGCCACGCAGACTGCTACCGCTATATTTCTCTTCGAAATTAGCGCGCTGACCCATCTTGCCGTTACCGATGGAAAAAATACTTTCGGAGATACGATTCAAAGCGGGATCGAACCCTTCTTCGATAATATTCCACGGGTCTTTCTTTATGTAGTCTCTCATCTTTTGCTTATCCAAATTTCAGTGCAAATCAGCCTGCACCGTCGATACAACCTCTGGGGGGGGAGAAGGTTTTTTCTGTTACTCAATACTGCGTGAATCTCGTTACTTCTTTTGTGTGTTGCTGCTGCTAAAACTAAAGCTTTCTCATCTCTTTATTTCTTAATCTCATCCTGCTCCCGCGCTAGGGCGCTCAGCTCTCAAGCTGACTCCGGCAAGGATTGCACGACTTGTTCGATATTCGTGCCTGAAAAATTCGGCAGCACCACATGAGCTTGATGCAGCACCTTGGCCTCGCCGATGCCAACCACATGCATATCGGCGTTGAGCGCCGCTTGGACACCTGCCACCGCGTCTTCAAACACGATGCACTGACGCGCGTCAACACCCAACTCTTGCGCTGCTTTGGTGAACACTTCAGGGTCTGGTTTCGCTTTACTGACTTTGTTTCCATCGACGATGGCATCGAATTGCTCTAACAGGCCAATACGCTGCAAAATCAATACGGCATTCTTACTGGCGGACCCAAGCGCAACCTTCATTCCAAGTTGTTTCGCCGACTGCAAAAAGGCAAAGGCACCCGGCAAAATCTCTTCTGGTCCAATGGTGTTGATATACTCCAAATACCAATTGTTCTTGCGCGTCAGCGCCGCTTCGAAATCCGCTTCGCTTAATTGCTGACCGCCAAGTTGCAAAATCAATTTCAAAGATTCAATGCGGCTGACACCTTTGAGCTTCTCATTGTCATGCTCAGTAAAATCAAAGCCGAGACTGTTCGCCAAGCGCTTCCACGCGAGGTAATGATATTTCGCGGTATCGACGATGACGCCATCGAGATCGAAAATGCAGGCTGTTTTCATGCAGGCTTTGCTCACTATAAGAAAAACGGTTCAAACATCTTGCGAGAAAGACGCCTCGCAATTGCGCTTTGATCCCTATCCTGTCTAATCCAATCGCAAACAGAATGACAACTTAATTGACCGAGAATTGGCAGGAGGATTAATAAGAAAATCAAAGCGCTTTGGAATAATTCAAAGTTTAATTCAAAGCGCTTTGAAAAGTAAAGTAAAAGTAAAACAAATCTCTCTGAGTTTTGTTGTTTTGTGCCACAAAATCAGAGACTTGGCACAGACTGCCATGCACCTTCATAGCAGATCAACAATTGCTGCGACGCAAAACTGTCGGGTAGATGCCATCGAAGTACCTAAAACGCATTCACTACGCCACTGGTCATCAGAAAATCAACAAAAAGGAACGATCAAAAGCTTGTTATTCCTATATGATGTGGCTGGCAATTATTTGGCAAAAATGGATGTCTTTAGCACGGGATTAAACGCAAGACGTCCATGATTTGAAGGGAACAAGTTGCCGTACTCGCGGTCAAACATGCTCAGTATTTTTTGGAAACCACCATGCTCAAGAAACTACCTCTGATTGGAATTGCCGCTGTTATCAACAGCGTTTTTATTCTTAGCGCACAAGCGCAAACATCGACTTCCTCGACTATGCAAACCAGCATCCCTACTCCACCGATCGCCGCCAAAGCGCAATGGTCTGAAGTACGCCATGGCGAAACAGTGACCGACGACTATCGCTGGCTACACAAGAAAGAAGATCCAAAGGTCATTGACTACCTGAACGCTGAGAATGCCTACACCGAGGCCATGACTGCCGACATCAAAACTTTGGCGGACAAGTTATTTAATGAAACCAAAGGTCGCATGAAAGAAACCGATCTGTCAGTTCCAGTTCGCCGTGGCAAATATTTTTACTACACTCGTACCGTTGCAGGTAAGCAGTACGGCATTAGTTGCCGTCGCTTGGCTGACGCCAATATGAACTACGATGAAAAAGCGCCTGAAGAAATTTTGTTAGATCAAAATGAATTGGCTAAGCCACACAAATTCTTTATGGTGGCTGGCACATCTGTGAGCCCAGATGATCGTTATTTGGCCTACCTGACCGACACCACGGGTTTCCGCCAATTTAAACTGCAAATCAAAGACCTGAAAACCGGCGAACTCTTGAGTGATACAGCAGAACGTGTGACCAGCATGGCTTGGGCTTCGGATAATAAGACTATGTTCTTCGTTCAGGAAGACCCGACGACAAAGCGCTCCGATCGATTGTTCCGTTTACAGTTAGGCACTGCGGCCAAAGAAATTTATCAAGAGAAGGTCGAGCAATTCGGCATCGGCGTCGGCACCACGCACGATCGTAAATTCATCACCTTGGTGGCTTACGCGACTGACACCAGCGAACAATGGATCATTCCCGCCGACAAACCACAGGCCGAATTTAAGTCCGTTCTGGGTCGCACGAAAGGCCACCGCTATAGTGTGGATCATCGTGACGGCATGCTCTACATCCGCACCAACAAAGATGCAAAGAACTTCAAACTAGTCGTAGCGCCAGTCGCGAAGCCTGACAGCAAACACTGGAAAGAAATCGTTAAACACGATTCAAAAGTATTGTTGAACAATGTCGAAGTTTTCCGCGACTATCTGGCGGTCACCGAGAAAACCAATGCACTGAGCCGCACTCGCATCTTCAATTTCAAAACCAAGCAATGGAAATCGGTTGAATTCAACGACGAAGTGTATTTGGCGGGTAGTGCTGGCACGCCAGAATTTACTTCACAAAAACTCCGTATGTCCTACCAATCACCAACCACGCCATCGATGATCATGGACGTTGATATGGCGACGGGTCAACGCACTGTGTTGAAGCAAAACGAGGTCGTTGGCGGCTACGATGCTAGCAAATACGAAGCGAAACGCTTGTGGGCAACTGCAAAAGATGGTGTCAAAGTTCCGCTGTGGGCCGTATACAAAAAAGGTGTCAAATTCGACGGCACTGCACCTACATTGCTGTACTCCTACGGTAGTTACGGAATTCCAACCGAAGCGGGCTTCTCTTTGAGCCGCCTGAGTTTGCTCGATCGCGGCGTGATATACGTGCAAGCCCATATTCGCGGTGGCAATGACCTTGGCGAACAATGGCACGAAGATGGCATGCTAATGAAGAAGAAAAACACCTTCACCGACTTCATCGCAGCGGCAGAATTTTTGATTCAAGAGAAATGGACGAGCAAAGATCGCCTGATCATCCAAGGTGGCAGTGCTGGTGGTTTGTTAATGGGTGCCGTGGTCAATATGCGCCCAGATCTTTTCAAGGCAGTTCATGCAGCGGTGCCATTTGTCGATGTGATGAATACCATGATGGATGCCAGCTTACCGCTCACCACAGGTGAATACCTCGAGTGGGGTAATCCGAATGAAAAGCCTGCCTATGACTACATGCGCAGCTATTCACCCTACGACAATATCGAAAAGAAAGCCTACCCATCGATGCTCGTGACCACTGGCCTGAATGACAGTCAGGTGATGTATTGGGAGCCAGCGAAATATGTGGCCAAGTTGCGTACCTTCAAAACGGATAATAATCCCCTGCTTTTGAAAGTGAATATGGCTGCAGGTCATGGTGGCGCTTCTGGACGTTACGATGCATTGAAAGAGAATGCCTTCATCTACGCTTGGATGTTCTCGCAATGGGGCATTAAGGAGTAAGTCTTCCACAAACTAGCGAATCAAAAAAAAAATCGCCTCGACATCTGAACCGACCGTAATGTGAAAATTCAACTTCCGGGACTCGTTCAGATTGCGAGGCGTTTTTATTTGAGTGCTGACACCATAGTCGTATCGATATTTGCAAAAGGCGGCACGATACAATTCAAGACAATATCTTGATCATCATCTAATCGTTGGTCGTATAGAACGTCACGCGATTACCAAATGGATCATTGATAGTCATTTCACGCGAGCCCCACGGCATATCCTGGCAAGCCGGCCGCGCATTCCGATATTTCTTTTCGTTCAAACTCAAACACAAGGCGTCAACGTCATCGACCGCGATTCGGATATGCGCGCCCGGCGCTGCATCGCCGAAATGCTCAGATAAATGCAAAGTACAGTTTCCCTTCATAAGTCCCAGGTAGAGCGGCGTGTTCGCTTCGAAACGATGTTCAAACACAATCTCAAATTCAAGAAAATCGATATAAAAGGCGCGTGCCAACGCTTCATCAAAACTACGAAAAATGGGTGTCATCGAATTGAACATGATTGCTCCTTACTTTTTATTCCAAACCTGCCACAAACCAAACAAAATCGTGTTCGCCAATAGCAAGCAAATGGCTGAACTACTCCACCAAAATAAGTCTGAATTGCCTTTAAAAAACGGCCTTAAGAACGGAAAGCACAATGCTCTCATCAATAGGACGAGTGCGAAAACCAGCACTACGTAACGCATCCACATTGAATCTTTTGCCAAGCCCGATAAGGCGGCGCACAGATAAGCAAAAAAACACAGAACGCATCCAACAAGCACCGCCATCACCATGGGCTGTGGATGTCCACTTTCCGCCAGTTGCGCCACCTGTTCTCCTGCACCAAGCAATCGAAACAACGGTGCCCCCCAAATGAGGCAAGCAAAATGTAAGCAAGCTGCAACCACGCAAAACAAAGCGGCCAATACAAGTGAAAGCTGAAGGTGAGCGATTCGAGGCATACAAAGACTTTCTGAAAACTGGGGCATAGATGCAAATTATGGCATGCAAAGCTTCAAAATCGAGTTACTGGTGTGTTTTCTCTTGATTGGGCGATTAGCTGACTAGCTGATTAACCGAAGATTTTGAGTACGAATCATCAACACCGCAGATGCGCATCATGACCTCATCGATACTCTGGAATTTAGCAAACGGTGGTTCTTGGTAAATTTTACCTATCTATTTCGCTATTCAGGTCTATCAAATCCCTCTACACTCTCCGCTTCGAAATGCATTTTGTGTCAACCATCACGCCAGTTAATTTAGGAAACAATCATGAAACATTTTGTGATTCTTTTGATTCTGATCCTTGCCTCTTACGGTCTATGGCACCTCACGTCGCCGCTGATACGTCGAGAAGCAACTCATGCCTTGCATCGACACGGTCTCAGAATTCTCGCAGTCATTGCAGTTTTAGTCGGTCTTTTGGTATTTGCCTATTTTGTACCTGCCCTACGTTTAATTTAATAGAGGAAAAATATGAACAACAACATCAAATATCTTCGTTCACTTGGCATTATTACGCTTGCAGCCATGTTTAGTGCTTGCACCCAAATTGATACCGGTAATGTGGGCGTCGAGCGCACCCTCGGCAATGTCGGCAAAGACGCGTTGCCACCGGGCGTCTACTTCACGTTATTTAAAACAGTCGATGAATTCACCGCTAAAGAAGTCAGTTTCCAATTACAAGACATGACTCCCAAGAGCCGCGACAACTTAACCATGAAAGATGTCGATATCGATATTTATTTCAAAGTCATGCCTGCCTCAGTTCCGGGCTTGTATACCAAGTACCAAGGTGATGTCGTCAAGCACAAACAGGTCGTCAAAGATGGCACTTCGGACTTAGTGATGGCTTACAATCGCGTTTCGCGTGAAGCACGTGAATCCGTATATAAGTCAGTGGCATTGCTTGATGCTACGACGATGCATACAAAACGTGCCGAGCTGGCAGAAATGGTTCGCGCAACTTTACAAGCTGAACTTGATGCCAACGACAAAGGGGCATTCTTGATCACCGCAGTCAACGTTCGCAATCTGCTGACTGATCCGGCAATTGAAGCAGCGATTCGTCAACGTGCCGAAACTGATCAAGCAATTCAAAAGAAACTGAAAGAAGTCGAACTGGCTCGTGCTGAAGCAGAAAGACTGATCGTTCAAGCCGAAGGTGAAGCGAAAGCGAATCGGATCATTAGCGAGTCTTTAACACCAGCACTCAAAGAAATCCGCTTAGCTGAAATCCAACGCGACACTGCACTCGCCATCGCCAACAAACCCGGCAACACCGTTCTCATGGGACATAGCACACCGCTGGTCAATGTGAACAAGTAAAACCCTGCTATCCCATCGCGAAATCACGAGTGATGCAGTCTGTGATCGACGTCGCTAGCGAATCTTAAAAGCAACTTATCACAACAAAAAACAAATGGCGCCTAACAAGGCGCCATTTTCTTTGTCGATCAACAAACTCTCATATCACCAAACGAAGTGTCAAAATTTTTGACCCCCTACTCTGACAAAGCGCCACAACTAGATGTGGCGTGCTTCAATTAAGATGGTTTGACCTGCCCTACCGTTTCTCCAGGAATGAGGACGGGTTGCCACAATACTTGCAGTTGTTCGGGTGGCGTCCCTGCTTGGAGTGCCAGTAGCATTTCGATCATTTTGGCGCCGGCACGATCGGGATGCGGTTGATCGATTGTGGTCACGTTGTAACCCGCCAAAGAATCCTCCATTTTGCCCCACACGATAATGGACATTTGTTCACCGATTTTGACGCCCGCATCAAGCAAAGCTCGCATGGCGCCCACACCAGACATGTGGTTATCGACGATGACTGCACTCGGTGGTGTCTCGCTAGCGAGGATTTTTTGCATCGCGAGATAGCCACTGCGTCTATCATTCGTATTTTCGATTAAATGGCGAGGATTGGGGTTTAAGCCTGCAGCTTGGGTCGCTTTGCCAAAGCTAGCAAAACGTTGACGTGCGAAGTTCATATCCAGTGGTGCGCTAATCAGACCGATGCGTTGATGTCCGTGCGCCAGCAAATGCTCAACCGCGATGCGCATGCCGGCTTCATTATCGTAATCAAACCACGCATGCGGTTCATTCACGCTGGTGCGGCCATGCGCAATAAACGGCAAACCCTGCTTGGCCAAATAAGCAATACGCTCATCGTACAAATGAGTGCGGCCCACGATCAGGCCATCGACACGACGTTCTTTGACAATATGTTCGTAGGCGCGCAGTTCGTTCACCGGAGAAACTGGAGCCATAATCAAGTCCATCTGGCGTTCTTCCAATGCCTCGACCATGCCACCGACGATTTGCATGAACATAGGATCAGCTAAATCGTTCGGGCTGAGAGGGTGAATAATACCGACCACGTTGGTACGTCCCGAGGCTAAACTTCGCGCCATAGGATTTGGTCGATAACCGAACTCTTCAGCGGCGGCCAATACTCGTTGGCGAGTGCGTTCGCTGACTTCCGGATAACCATTCAAGGCACGGCTGACGGTCGTTTCCGAGATTCCCAATTGTTGCGCGAGGCTTTTCAGGTTCATTTGAGCTTAATTGATGCAATCTATCAGAATGACAAACACAAAGCGTGCAGTGTAAAGCCTGACGCCACCTATGACAAGATTTGACGGTTCAGGTGCCGATCGAGGCGCCCCACCCTGCTCACAACTTGCGACATCTTTCAGACCTGCTTATTCGGACCAAACACTGATCCCCTTCTTGATCAAGCCCTCTCAACGAGCGCTTAAGTCATACGTTGCTCACATCCAAATTCGCTACCAGGCCAGTGTCATGCGGCTAGGTTTACCAGCTTGTTCGAGCACATGCAATTGCATGACTTTCGTTTGCGCATCCCACTGGAAAGTTTGGCTTTGGCCATTCAGCTTCACTGCACGGGGCGCGTTTTCAATATGGTGCAACACCAGCGTTGTCTGCCGCGTTTGTCTTAATTTTTCGGGCACTGCTTTACCTAAGCTCGGTTTGATTTCGATATGAAGCTCTTTTGCTTTCGCATCGAACTGCGCTTTAAATTGACTCAGGCGATATTGTCCTCGTTCCCACGCCTGACGCGTCAAGCCATCATCTTCGTATAGGCTGGCCTGACTACTCTTCACACTCTGATCATGATAGTAATGCAGCTCCAAGCGACTACCATCATCCCATTGCGTGCTTTGCAGATGCAAATCAGCGGGCAACAAAGGAATCAAAGCTCCAGCTCTGACAAAGGTTGGAATATGCTCCGGCACTAATTGAAGGTCGGTCGAACTCCCGCCCAAGTAAATCTGATCGGTGTAAAAGTCGAACCAATTCGTATCTTTCGGGAACTGAATTTGTGCTGTTTTTTGACCTGGATTCGTCACTGGCTGGACTAAGAAATCTTGACCCCACAAATAACTACTCGCATGCTTTTGCAATTGAGGATTGTAGGGCTCGTTAAACATCAGTGGGCGCATCAATGGCATGCCAGTCTGGCTATTTTCAAAGGCCAAGCTATAGTTGTACGGCAGCATACGATAGCGCAGCTCAATCGCTTGGCGCGCCAAACCCTTCGCGTTTGACGAACGGAAAATCGGCTCTGAAGGAACTTCTTCTTGTGCATGTGGACGGAAGACCGGTTGGAACACTCCGTACTGCAACCACCGCGCATACAGCTCATCATCTAAATTGGCACCGGCAAAGCCGCCCAAATCAGAATGCATGTAAGCCAAACCTTGCATACCCATTTGCAAGGCAATTTCCATTTGGCTGCGTAATCCGCCCCAAGTGCGATTGACGTCACCAGACCACGGAATCAAACCGAAGCGCTGCGAACCAGCGGCACCGGATCGCATCAAAATGAATGGCCGGGTCTGCGGAAAATCTTTCGCATAGCCTTCCGCAACCAAGCGCGCCCATTCATGTCCATATACGTTGTGCACCTGATCAGCCGATGCGCCTTGATGTTGTAGCGCGCTTGGATGCACTTCGGGTTCACCTAAGTCACCCCACACCCCAGCGGCGCCTTGATTGGCCAGATCTTTGTAGATATTCCAAAACCATGTACGGGCTTCAGGTTTGAAGACATCAATTAATCCGGTGTTACCGAAGTAAAAATCGTAGGTGAACGGTTTCGCCTGAGCATCGGTTGCGAGGATGCCTTTTTGCACCGCTTCTTGCCAGCGTTGTGAAGTAGTGAGAATAAAGGGTTCAGTAATCAGCACGGTTTTCACACCCTGCTGAGCGAAGTCCGCCATCATGCCGCGCGGATTTTTGAAATTATCGGGATCAAAAGCAAGATTGCCCATCGTTCCCTTAATGTCTTTGCCGAACCAATATAGATCAAAAATAATCGCATCGACTGGGATTTTTTCGGCACGGAATTGATCCACCACCTTACGTGCTTCATCTTCGGTGTGATAGCCGAAACGGCTGGCGAAGTTACCAAAGGCCCAACGCGGCGGCAATGGTTGTTTGCCGGTCAGCCCCACATAATTTTGAACCAAGTCCGACCAAGTCTTACCAGCGATGATGTGATAGGTTTTGCGCCCACCGATCGTATCGTAATTCAAACTATTATCGTGTTGGCTATCAAGATCAAGATGTCCGATCGCGGCATTATCAAAATGCAGAGCATACAGTTTGGATGAAAATACCAAAGGGATGCTGTAATTCATCTGCTGTGAACGTTCTTCGTAACCGTAATGCGCCTTATTGTAGAGTGGCAAGCGATTGCCACGTCTATCCATACCGAGCGCGCGCGCACCTCCACCATACAGTGCCTCTTGCGCATCCAGATTAAAACTCAAGCGTTCGCGATTTCGCGTCAAATTAGGATCAGCAAAGTCTTGCTTCTCACGAATTGTTTGATAGCCCAACTTTTCTGAAGTCAGCGCTTTATCGCGGTAGTAGTAACGAATTTGAAAAGGATTCTTACGTACTTCGACGCGCAAACCCTCGCTTGCATATTCAATCTGCGTGCCACTCTGTTTAAACTTTAGTTTGGTCTTCTGCGGCTTCTTTACCACTGCAAACGACTGTGCTGTGAGCGCTGATGAAACTGGAATCGATCCATCCGCTGCGAGCTCTGCACGTGGGAAGAAACTGGTCTCGAACACTTCATTCGAATACGGCGTGATACGGATGACACCATCATTGGTCTTGATTTCTAGTCGATCTTTGTGTTGCTGCACTGATTCAAAACGACGTTCCACATTTTGCGCGTGACTATGTTCGCTGAAAAGCACACTGAGACTGAGGGCCATGACACTGAAACTCACTGCCGCATTGGACTTCCGTGATCGACCAATGGCAAGAACCATTTCACGATGTTCGTTTCGCTTGAGGCCTGAATTCACATCACTCTGACTCATTAGATTATTCAACTTCATTTGCACTTTCATCTCCATCACGCTCGACGACTCTATTGATTGCAACACCATACCCACTCCACACACACTTCACACACACATTGTTGTGGCATCTACTCTGCGCTGAGTAACAAAACACTCAATCGACCATCAAACTCTATTTTTCCTTGGCGCACCACAGAGCGTGCGCCGCTATACGCATCGCGTACGACTTGACCATCCTTAAACTGTCCCGCAGGAATCTGGTGCTTCGCGCCTGCACTCGGCTTGATCAAGTCTAAGGCTACGATGACATAGTCTTGTCCTGAATCAGACTGCCAATCACGCTCAAACACGTAAGGCTGTTGCGACAACATGCGATGCCGCCCCATCCCAATGGCTGGATGGGCTTGTCGAAAACGGCCCAATAACTGCCAATGATGTAAGACGTCTCGATAGCTGATCCCCGCTTGTTCAGGCAGCGGTGCGTTGCTGTGCAATTGATCCCAATTCATGAAAGAACGCAAGACCGCATCACCTTGCGCTTGTGCTTGAATCAGTGAACGGGCAGTCTCATCACCGTAATAAATTTGCGCAGCGCCGGGTGCTAGCAGCAACTTATTGGCCGCTTCGAACGCATGCTTGCGCGCAGGATCATAGGGCTTATCATCATCATGGGAGCTGATGTAATTGAGGACCGAATAGGGTTTCAACTCACCTTGCAACAATTGATCGTAACGCGCGAAAACCGTTTCATAGTCACGCTGGGCCGCAAACTTCAGACCAAAGTTGATCATGCTATCGAAGCCGTTAGCGTAGTAATTGATGCGATCACCGCCATCCATATGAAACTGCAAGCCATGCTCAATATCGTAGTTATAAGCTTCGGCCGTCATGAAAAAGGCATCCTTACTCAGGACTTTCTGCGGATGTTGACGCTTCCAATCTTCGAACGCCGCGCTCGCATTGTCTTTGAGCTCTTTCCATACTTTCGCTTCCACGTGCTTGACGGTGTCGACTCGGAAACCATCAATCCCGTATTTACGCACCCAATCTGTGTGCCACTTCATCAGGTAATAGCGGGGTGCACGCGGATATCCGGTACGCTTGAAAAAGTCATCAAGCTCTGCTTGCTCTTTCTGCAGGCGTCCTTCGTTCTTCCATTTTTCAATTAAGAAGGACGGTAGCTCTACTGCTTGATCACTTTCCGTGAGGAAGTCAGGGAGATTTTTGACCAAGGTACATTTGATCGCGCCATCGGCATTTTTGTAGTCGCACTGTGGTGTCGTTCTCACCCAATCATTGGGCCATACTGCATCAGTCTCAGTGACCGGCCCCGTGTGGTTCATCACCACATCGAGTAAGACGCGTATTCCGTGGCGGTGTGCGGTCTCGACCAAAGTCTTAAAGTCAGCTTCGCTACCAAGGTTGGCATCGACTTTCGTGAAATCACGTGCCCAATAACCATGGAAACCATACGATTTACCGGTGCCCTCATCGGTACCAGCGTGAATCTGCTCGACTGGAGGCGTAATCCATAAGGCATTGACACCGAGTGCATCGAAATATCCCTCTTTGATCTTTTCAGTCACACCTTTCAGATCGCCACCCATGTATCCGCGCAGTGGTGCAGCATCTGCACGACGTCCGTAGGCTAGGTCATTCTTCTTATCGGCGTTATTGAAACGGTCGGTCAGCAAGAAATACACTGTCGCATTCTTCCAATGAAACGGCGCAGAGTTCTTGGCAGACGTTTTAGCTTGTGTTTTATCTAGTGCTTTACCTGCCGTTTGATGCTTTTCAGATGTCGTTGCGAATTTTGGCGCAGCGACTGCATTCGATGTGCCACCATTCGCTAGCAAGATCAACAAAGATGCCAACACAGTGAGGCGAGGTTTAATCGATAGTTGGGTAGACGAAGACATGGGAATACCGCTTTAAAAAATGAACAGGGTTCGGCCATCAGCCAACACAAAAAACAGGCGTGAGGTGTGACGCGCAAGCAGCCCTAGGTGCTTACGCGTCTCGGTTCAGAAGCCTCACCAGCTAAATCAGCCAAATCAGCCAAATCAGCCAACGGCAATCAAGAAGCGACTGGCTCAGCATCATCGCGTACGATGAGGGTCAACAAGCCCGCCAAAACCATGCATGCACCACCAAGTACCAATACTTTGCCAGACTGATTAGCGAAATACAGTTTCAAAATCTGACCGAGCACCACACCCGCAATAATTTGCGGGATGACGACGAAGAAGTTGAACAAGCCCATGTAGTAACCCATCTTATTGGCAGGTAAAGATCCTGCCAAAATGGCATAAGGCATCGTCAATACACTCGCCCATGCAATACCGACACCGACCATCGACAACAACAGCATTTGTTTGCTCGAAATGAAGAAGATGCTGATCAAGCTAATACCGCCAATCACCAAGCAGATCAAATGCACCAATTTACGGCTAGTGAACTTGGCTAACCAAGGCAAAATGAACGCTGCTATTGCGGAAACGCCACCGTACATCGCAAACATAATGCCAACATAATTACCTGCTTCTTGGTATGCGGCCGACTGTGCGTCGGTGGCGTGGAATACACCTTCTGCAATCGATGGAGTGGTGTAGACCCACATCGAGAACAAGGCAACCCAAGTAAAGAATTGAACCACCGCCAACTGCACCATGGTTTTCGGCATCTTGAAGAACCCGCCCAAGATTTCTTTCATGGCGTTGACTAAGCCTTTGTTTGCTGCGCGCTCAGCTTCGAAGGCTTGCATATCGGACGGTGCATCTTCAGTGCTAGTCAATACCGTCCACAAAACCGCGAAGAAGTAGACCGTACCGCCAACGTAGAATGAGAATTTGACTGTATCTGGAATCGCGCCACCAATCGATTGGTTGCTGACTCCGAGATAGTCGGTAAAGATAGTCGGCAACAAGGAGGCGATGACGCCGCCGCAACCGATAAAGAAAGTCTGCATCGCAAAGCCAGTGGTCTGTTGGCTGGCCTCGAGCTTATCACCAACGAAAGCACGGAATGGTTCCATCGATACATTGATCGAAGCATCCATCAACCACAGAGCAATGACCGCCATCCATAATGCCGAAGAGTTGGGCATCATGAACATGGCGATGGAAGCTAACAAGGAGCCAATAAAAAAGAACGGACGACGACGGCCCCATTTCGGATGCCAAGTGTTATCGCTGAGATAGCCAATCACTGGCTGCACTAAAAGGCCAGTAATCGGCGCTGCCAACCAGAGGAAAGCAAGTTTATCGATATCCGCGCCAAGTGTCGCGAAGATACGGCTGGTATTCGTGTTTTGCAAAGCAAAACCAAATTGAATACCAAAGAAACCCACACTCATATTCCATATCTGCCAAAAACTGAGGCGGGCTTTTGTACTGGTTGCTTGCATAGTCTTTCCTTCTTTTTTCCGGGGGGGAGTTAAACAGAGATCAAATACAAATTAAGGTTTTAGGTGCTGCGTCCAATGAGCTCACGCAAGCGGGCTAATTTCGGTTGCACGATGGGAACGGTGAGCATGGTGCTCGCGATTGCCATTAACAAAAGTGCCGTAAAAGTTGCATCCGTAATCACCGCTTTATCGAGCAAAATATTGGCAAAGATGATCATGATCAAAGCTTTGGTTTGTAATAACCACGCGATGATGCTGGCTTCACCTTTTTGCCACTTCAAGATTTTTCCAGCCACTTGAACACCGACCCATTTACCACTAACGGCGGCAACCAAGAGTGCTGCCGCAACGACAAATACTGTTGCACCACCCAAAGTCCAGTTGGTCTTGAGGCCTGTACTCAAGAAGAAAACGGGCATCATCACCAACAAAACATGGTGACGCAACAAGTCCATTTTCTCTTGGTCAAACCATTCGGCATCCATGACCGCACCAGCCAAGAAGGCACCCACCATAAAATGCAAACCTGCCCAATCTGCAGTGAAGGCACAGATGCCCAACCAGATCAAGGCCACGAACCAACGGTCACGCTCTTCAAGTTTTTGCATCAATAGGCGGAAAGCGTAAGCAACCACGCCAAACGAAAGCAGGAAAATCGCTTGTCGTCCTACGCGAGTCCAATCTAACATAATCAAGGCCAGCACACCCCAGATGGCAATGTCATCTAAGCTGGCATAGCGTAAGATGCGTTGCCCCATCGGTTCGCGCAAAATATTGAGCTTTTCCATCAGCAGAATTAAGATGGGGAGCGCAGTCACTGCACAAGACATGCCGATGCCCAACACAAACTGCCACGACATCGCGTTCACTCCCATCCAACCCTGCATTGGCACTAAAGCCAAGGCCACTAGCGAACCAAAAACCAAGGGAACGGTCAAGGCTAAACCCGCTGTGATTCCGCTTTCGCGCTTATATTCCCAAGCCTTACGCAGATCCAGTTCAACCCCTGCAATCATGACAAACAACATCACTGCCCACCAGGCAATGCCGTTGAGTGACTGCACTATGGTCGGTGCAAAGACAAACTTATAGACTTCAGGAAAGGCGTTTCCCAAAACGCCTGGGCCTAACAAAATTCCCGCAATAATTTGCACTACTACTAGGGGCGCATAATAGTCGGTACGTCCCACGCGCCAAATCAAATAGGGCAACGTGAAAATCACTAACATCGCTAGTAAAAAAATCTCCGTATTACTCACTAAATCTCCCCTTTAAGAAATGAGTAATAGCATTCTACATGCGTGGCGCAGCACAGTGTTTCGCGATATAAGCGGCATGATCAGGCATCACATCGACACACTTTGCGATCACTTGACGCACGCTTTCTAAATATTCCAAAGTCCCCTCTTCGCTCTGCAGATCGACGAGAGGATGATAGCCTTCGATCGGCATATTCTGTCCTTCAAGAACTTGTAGCCAACCGATCTCAGCGAACAACTCATCATCAACACGCAATAAGCGACCACTGGCACGGTACATTTCCATCTTGTGTGTGAGCGTATCGGGGATCGCCATCTCTGCACAGTTTTTCCAGAATGCAGAGTCTTCACGTTGATTCAGTTTGTAGTGCAAGATAATGAAGTCACGAATACGCTCGAATTCGAAGCGGCTTTGACGGTTATATTCTTGAATATCGATAGGATTGAAAGCTTTGGACGGAAAAAAGTTAATCAAACGCGCAATCGCCGTTTGAATGAGGTGGATACTGGTCGACTCAAGCGGCTCCAAGAAGCCACTGGCCAAACCGATTGCCACCACATTTTTATTCCAAGCCTGTTTGCGCGTACCGGTCGTAAATTTAATCAAGCGTGGGTCGGCTAGGGCCTTGCCATCAAGATTGGCAAGTAAGGTCGCTGCCGCTTCATCTTCACTGGTGAACTGGCTGCAAAACACATGGCCATTTCCGATCCGATGTTGCAGAGGAATACGCCATTGCCAGCCCGCTTTGTGTGCGATTGAGCGTGTGTACGGAGTCAGCACTGGAGCCGACTCACAAGGTACCGCGAGGGCGCGGTCACAAGGTAACCAATGCGTCCAATCTTCGTAACCCGTTTTCAAGGTTTGCTCAATCAAAAGGCCACGGAAGCCAGAACAGTCAATGAACAGATCGCCGGCGACACGAGTGCCGTTTTCTAGCACCACGGCCTCAATGAAACCATCGCGTTCACGCTGCACCACCTGAGTAATTTTTCCTTCGGTTCGAACCACACCGCGCGCCTCGGAAAATTTGCGCAAATACTTTGCATACAGGCTGGCGTCGAAATGATAAGCGTAAGTGATTTGATTCAAAGGAGAATTGGGAACACTCAAATCAGCAGGCATGAATTTATTCTTCTTCGAAGCCATGCGTGTGATCGAATACTCTTCGAGCTTACCGACCTTGCCCTGCATATTGTATTTCTGCCAGTACTGATCGAAGCGTACGGTCCACATCTCTTGACCGATGGTTCCAAAACCATGCATATAGCGATCACCCAGTTTGCCCCAGTTCACAAATTCAATACCGAGTTTAAAGGTACCCTGGGTCTCACGCATAAACTCGTTCTCGTCGATACCCAGAATTTGGTTGTACCGTTGAATCATCGGAATGGTTGCTTCACCGACGCCGACAATACCGATCTCATCAGACTCCACTAGGCGAATCCTATACTTCCCTTTTAAGACGGTGGCCAAAGCAGCCGCCGTCATCCATCCGGAGGTTCCGCCGCCAACGATGACAACATCTTGAATTTGTTCTGTACTAGGTGTTTCAGTATTCATTTCACTTCTCATTTCTAAAAAGAATTGACGGAAAACCACATCATTACTCTACCGCGATTACGCTTTTCCGTGAATTCTCTTTTCCAGCACATCACAGTATGAAACTAGATGCACAGGTAAAAAAAAACCCCTGCCATGCTGCGCAGGGGTTTTTAACGGTCTCACATTAGAACTTGTAGTTCGCGCCAAACAAATAAGTTCTACCGTAAGTAACTTTATTTGTGATGACGTTAGGATCTGTGTTGTACTCTTGGAACGGTGTGTTGTTCCAGTTGTTTGCTTGGATCAACAAGGACAAGCCTTTCAAATAACCAGTCTTGAACTCGTAAGATGCTTGCAAATCAACCAGCGTCTCACCCTTCACCATAGTCAACTGCATGTTGTCTTGGTAATCGCTTACTTGACCCAAGAAGTCAGAGCGCTTACGAGCTGCCCATGCAAATTGGAAACCATCTTTTTCATAGTACAAACGCAAGTTCGACACTTTCTTCGACAAACCTGGCAATGGGATGTTCGCAGAGGAAACCGCTACGTTACTGAAACCGAAGCCTGGCAATGTGATCTGACTGTTTGTATCAGAGTGATTCAACATCACACCGAAACCGTCCAAGTAGCTCGTCACCATGTTCAATGGGATGTTCAAGGACATTTCGAAACCAGAGATCTTACCGCCTTCGCCGTTACGTGGTGCAGTCAACAAACCGATCGTCGAACCTTTGTATGCACCAGTCAATGGCAATGGTGTATTCGCACTCACGAATGGTTTGTAATCAAACGTTGTTGGTGAACGGTAGATGTAAGTATCCAAAGATTTGTAGAAACCAGCGATACTGAAATAACCTTTGTTACCAAAGTATTTTTCATACGATACGTCCAAAGCTTTCGCCAAGAACGGTTTCAAGTTTGGATTACCACCGCTACCTGTCAAGATCGGATTGTTGCCTTGCGTGGTTACGCCGAACTGCTGACTTGCACGCATGTCGTCCATATTGGCACGGGACATTTGCTTAGCCAAACCAACACGAACAAAGTTTTCGCCACCAAAGTCAAACGATACGTTCGAGCTTGGCAATACGTTTGAGTAGCTCGTACCCGCACCCACTACATGAGATGGGCAAGTCGCTGCTGTGATACCGGTACAGAAAGCCAAGTCAACTTGGTTACCTGTAGAGAATTGGTTAGTGTGAACGAATTGCAAACCTACGTTACCACGGTAAGGAATACCGCTGATATCGCCGTCCAAGTCACCCATTGCATAGGCAGTCGTGACCTTTTCATGCACACCCCAGTCTTTTGCCAACACAGATGCGTCAACCCATTGTGCCAAGTTGTAGATGGAACCCAAAGAACCTTCAGGATCAAACGAGACGATAGGCAAACCTGTTGTACCTGCTACACCCACTGCTGAACCAGGCACAGTTGCTGATGCATAACCGCCAGTACCTTTCACAACCAAACGACCTTCTTGACCAGAGCGGATTTTTTCACGATCTGTGTAGTTCACGCCGAAATGCGCCTCAACGATTGGACCCCATTGAACGTCGCGGCTTGCCACTGCGCGGAAACTTGTCACTTTATCGTCCACCGTTGGCAGTGCAACATAACCAGCTTGCGGAGAGTTAGGACCACCACCCCAACCGTCAACGTCTGTCAACAAAGCAACGCTGCGGTCGCCATAGTTCAAAGAAGTTGTGTACTTAACGTCGTTGAAGTTACCGCCATTGAAGCCTGTGTAGCTGATCGAACCCAAGCTCGCTGCATTGCCTGGTTGACCAGCTGTTGTCTCATAACGAGATGCATCTTTTCTTGCTTTGGAGTAGGACAGATCTGTGTTCAACTTCCAATCATCGATCTTCATATCGGTATTCCAGCCGATCGATTGGAATTTATCTTTCGCAGATTCTTTGTGGTTACGTACTACGCCTTTGTAGTTACTGAACGTACCTGAAGTCGCGACACCATTGGAGTCGATCGTTGCGTTAGTCAAAACGCCGTCTGGATCATATCCACCAGCAGAACCAGCAACCGCACCTTCCAAACCTGTCTTCTTCAAGCTGTTGCTGCCTGCCGAGTAGAACATGTCGATGGTCGATTTGAATTCTTTACTTGGACGGTATTGCAAAGTAACGGAGGCACCATCGCGATCACTTTGGCTTGTTTCAGTATCCGCACCGAAACCACCAATGGTTTTTACTTTCTTGCCTTGGTAATCAACTTCTGGACTCCAACCGCCCCATGTATTAAAGCGTTGTTGCGCGCCACCATCTTCTTTGAACTTGGTGAAACCAATTGCCAAACCGATCGTGCGGTCAGCAAATTGATCAACATAAGAGAAGGAGTAACGATCACCAGTACCTTCGGAAGCTGTCTTCACGCCAGTACGTTGCTTACGGTACGCGGCAGAGATCACTTGCTTACCGAAATCCAATGGCTTCACTGTATTCAGATCGATCGTTGCTGCCAAACCTTGGCTCACCAGAGATGCGTCTGGTGTTTTGTAGATCAAAGCTGAACCCATCAATTCCGCTGGGAACAAATCGAATTCTGGCGCACGTGCATTACCAGTCGAAGCTTGTTCACGACCGTTCAACAAGGAACCGTTGAAAGATGGTGCCAAACCGCGAATGCTGATATCAGCAGACTTACCAGAAGAACGGCTACGTTGCGCAGTGACACCTGGCAAACGCGCGATAGATTCAGCCACGCTGGAATCTGGCAACTTACCAATGTCTTCAGCAGAAATCGCTTCAACGATGGAAGTAGAATTTTTCTTCAAGGAGATCGCCGCTTCGATACCACGACGAATACCGGTCACAACAACCGTGTCAGGTGCTTGTTCTTGCGCGGCTGGTTTTGCTTCTGCTTGTTGTGCGTAAGCAGTGCCAGAGCTCAAGGCAAACATCACAGCACAACCCGCTGCGATTGGGGTTAATTTCAACACAGCACGGTTCAGGTTGAATACCTGTTGCTGCTGACGGCTTTTCTGGTCCATACAAATCTCCAAATATTTTTGTGAGGCTCAAAATCCAAATTGGGGGGGGAGGTGTTAACAACTACTTTCGTTTCATCTTGCTACCGAATTCGATTTGGTGCAAAAAATACAGCCAACTAAATTCTTGGGTCTAGTTTGTATCAAAACTAAATCGCATGTCAACCATAAAAAAAGCGAATAACTGCATAAAAAACCCTTCTCTCTCTAGAGGAATATTGAATGGCGTGGCAGGAAAACCACAAAAACAACAACTTTTTAAATGTAGTCAAACTACATAAAACAAAAATCCTTAACAACATTTCACTAAAAAATTCAAAGCGCTTTGTAAATTTTCCCTGATTTTTCTCAAAGCGCTTGCAAAGCTTTTTCGGCATTTTTCTCAAAGCGCTTTAAATATTGAGGCGAAATCGCTTTAAAAATCCTAATACCAGCCCTCGATAGATCAAGATAGTCGCAATATTGCCCCAGACAATGGGGTAAAAGATTTACAGAAAATAGAGCAACACAACAATACCAGTTGCTTTTTAAGCACTAATTAAGGGTATTGTGGAGGTCGATTCAATTACCTCGACTCGCTACGAAGACTCCACTCATCCGCAAGGGCGAAAAAAAACCACGACTCTGCTGAGCCGTGGCTATCTGTGTTATGCCGCCAAGAAGTCACTCAGGGGCTATCCGAATACTTCTTCAAATTAATTCTTCAAATGCCTGATTCAAATTACTTATTCAATTTCGGGCGTCCCGCCTTGAGCTCCGGTAGGTTTTCCAGTTGCGCTTGAACTTGATTGACGTCCAAGGTTTTCAAAAGCGCCAAACCAATTCGTAGAAGTTGACTCTTCTTCACTTCTACACCCTTACTCAAACACTCCTTTTTCACTTCACCAAGAACCGCATATTCAGACTCTGGCATCGTAAAGCTATCGCGCACGAGCTTTTCCTTTTTCTGTTTCAAGGTTTTCGTTGACCCAGTTTCTTTTGCCGCAGCATGCTTCTTGAGATCGGCCTTCGTGGCAGATCTCTTCATTGTTGACTTCTTCAGTTCCACTTGTAACGCATTTGATTTCTTCGCGCCCTGCTTCGCTGGCGACTTCTTCGCGTCAATGACTTTTTCCACGGCCAACTTCGCTGTACTGAGGATTTTCTTCTCGGAGATGACCGTCGGCTTTACTACATTCGTCGCTTTCTTAGTTTTCCCCGCCGCGCTAACAGAAACAGGCGCTGCCGTCGTTTTAGCGCTTGAAGTTGACTTTGCTCTTGGGTTTAAGCTCGCCTTCGCTTTGGAGCTTGCAGCGCCCTTCGCTGTTACGTTAGCCATTTTTTTTGAAATCACCATATCTACTCTCCTCTTAAAAATCGTATAAATGATTTATACCATAAATTTTCTCGAGAAATATGACATCGCATCCACCAATTCCACCAATACTAAGAAGGATTAGCGCGTACCACAAAATCCACCCCCACCTCACGCCAGACTTCAATCTCCTTTTGCAACCAATAGGCGACGGTTGGATGCAAGTCGACCCATGACTGCGTCAACTCGAGTTCAATCCCCCGCTTCATCTTGATCCGAATATCACTCACATCTAACACGATTTTTGTGTGCATAAAGGTTACCGCTAACCGGAGTGCCAGCACCGCTTTCGTAAAATCAGGATCGCCCAAAGCATCGCCTAATTTTCGCAAATTCCCCTTTTGGCTCAACACTAAACGACTCATCAGCTTCTGTTCACGCGTCGTAAAACCGACGATATCGGCATGCTCCACCAAATAACTACTGTGTTTATGAAATCCTGTATGCGAGACCGCGAGACCGACCTCATGCATTAGGCCGCTCCAATACACATAACGCTGCAACTGCTCGTTAGTCGGTTTGAGTTGAGTAAAAATCAGCTGCGCGAGTTCAGCAGCGGATTTAGCACGCGCCATATCGGCTCGGAATAAATCAAGAAAATCATGGACCGCTTGATCACGACGATCGCGCTTACTCGAACGTAATTGCAAATCCCACATCACGCCCATACGCAAACCCGCTTCGATGGGCTGCATTACTTGAATGTTTAGCTCTTGAAACAGACCGATCAGTATTGATAAACCACCGATCACCATGGCGACGCGTTCGGGCTTAATTCCAGCAAGATTGAGTGCATCAATACGCCCTTTTTGAATACAATAGTCACGCAAGGCCAATAGTTTAGGCAAACTGACCTCCGCATCGCCAAAACCATTCTTTAACAAGGCGTCCGAGATGGCGCGCACCGTACCGGACGAGCCATAGGCATTACGCCAAAATTCAGGCTGGAAGCCTGACTTCGCATCCTCGAGAATCGAGCGCACGGATAAGACTGCGCTATCAAAACCCGCAGCCGTAATGACACCGTCGGGGAAATACACGGAGCTATGCTTCACAGTCCCCATGCCAAACGACTCTACTTTGGCGATTTCATGACCGCGACCAAGAATGATTTCCGTCGAACCACCACCAATATCAATCACCAGGCGACGTTCGGTCGGAATAGCCAAGGTGTGCGACACGCCTAAGTAAATTAAGCGTCCTTCCTCCTCGCCGGAGATGACTTCAATCGGATGACCGAGCGCTGCTTCAGCCATCGGCAAGAATTCGGCAGCGTTCTTGGCAATACGCACCGTGTTGGTAGCCACGCAGCGCACTTCGATGTCGTCATAGCTCGCCAATAGTTCTTTAAAACGCTGCAAGCAAGACACTGCACGGTCCATCGCCTCTGGCGTCAGGCATCCTTTGTTATCAAGACCCGCACCAAGGCGAATCGGTTCGCGAGCGCTTTTGAGCACCCGCATGGTCTGCCCATCATGGCTACCAATATGCAATCGAAAACTATTTGAACCCAAATCAACCGCAGCAAACATAAAACTCCTCAAACGGTTCTGGTTAATTGACTTGACCGCACTTCTCCCGCAGTCGACAAGCTCGTCCAAACATCATAGCTGATGCAAGAACCAGTTCACAAACAAACTGTGGCGAACGTCTTTTTTCCGTTGCAATGGACGACGCTGTGACTCAGCATGCTGAGAATATCACGCAGCAGCGGGCACTTGTGCACGCTTCAAATTTGAATGAGCCACTCAACGTAGGGCCCGATATTGATATAAACGATATTAATCAATTTCGATGACAAGTCGATGACGACGATAGTCTCGTGCGAGCACGCAGAGAAACGGGATTTGGTGACTTAAGGAAGTTGGCGACGTAAGCGAGCTGGCGACTAAGCGAGTTGCGTAAAGAACCGCTTCTCCAGTGACTGTAAGCCAGTCGTATCGAGAATTTCCGCTAAGCGTCGCGCCGCCTTACCGCTCTTTTGGCCTTTATATTCAGCGATGATGAGTTCGTTCTTCATCGAATGCTCCCAGCCGACCAATTCGGTGACACGCACTTGGTAGCCGTGCGATTCCAACTGCAAACAGCGCAGCACATTGGTGATCTGGCTACCGAACTCACGCGTATGGATAGGATGACGCCACAATTCCGATAGAGGATTATTGCGTACCGCATCGCCTTTTGTCTTACGCAATTCTGCTGCAACTTCGGCTTGGCAACATGGTACCAGCACCATGTAACGGGCTTTCTTCTTCAACGCGAATTCAATCGCGTCGTCGGTCGCCGTATTGCACGCGTGAAGTGCGGTGACGATATCGATTTGTTCAGGCAAAGCTTGCGAACTCGTCGACTCGGCCACGGACAAGTTCAAAAACTCCATCCCTGGGAACGCAAGACGCTGTGCTAACTCACGTGAACGCTCTACCAACTCATCGCGTGTTTCAATCCCATAAATCTTTGACGCGCGCGCTGGGCTGTCCGCTTCCGCACTTGCAAGCATGGGTTTGAAAAACAGATCATACAAAATAAATCCCAAGTAAGACTTACCCGCTCCGTGATCAACCAAAGAAACGCGCGATTGCGCGTTCATGACCTCTTGCATCAGCGGTTCAATGAATTGATATAAGTGATAGACCTGCTTGAGCTTACGGCGGCTGTCTTGGTTCATCTTGCCATCGCGCGTCAAGATATGCAGCTCCTTCAGTAGTTCTAAGGATTGACCGGGACGGATCTCATGCTTTTCTTGGGCGTTGGATTTCATGGCGCTGCTTCTGGATGATGGACGATCGCCAAGTTCAACATGTCAAACAACAGGCTTGGCGTCACAGGAAGTAAAGCGCCATTTTACTCGAAGTACCAAGGCAACACAAAAGCACCGCCCTCCGCCGCATCATGCAGGATAAGGGACTTAGCTCGAATTATCTGCAGACTAAGTGGATTCCGCACCCACTTGTTTGTTCGTCTGATATTTAACAAACAAGACACTCAAGGCCGCACACAATAGCAAAGCACCTGCAAGTCGGATGACATTCTCAGGGCTTGCACCGAGCACACTTCGGTACAACAATGGCAAGGTGAAGATTTGTATGATCATAGGAATCACAATGAACATATTGAAAATCCCCATGTAGACACCGGTGCGCTCTGGCGGAATCGAACCCGCCAGCATGATGTAGGGATTTCCCATGATACTGGCCCAAGCCAGTCCCATACCCAACATCGCGATGTAGAAGTAAGCGCTATGATGGATGGACGGTATCGCCAACAAACCCAGCCCCGCTGCACTCAAACACACTGCATGCACGCGCTGCGGCCCCCATTTTTGTGCAAACGGTACCAAGGCGAAGGCGGATAAAAAGGCGATAAAGTTATAGAAGGCGCCCAACTGGCCATTGAGCAAACCCGCATCGCGGAATCCAGCGGAGCTCGGATCACTGGTGTCATACACCGTCTTTGCCAAACACAGCACAATGTATTGCCAATAGCAGAACAAGGCATACCATTGAAATAGCTTCATCAAAGCCAGCTGTTTCATGGTCAAAGGCATCTCTTTGATGGCAAGCCAAATTTCTTTTAAGGTCGCGCTAGCATCTCGTGGTTGGGCTTGAATCGCGGCCACTTCCTCGGCTGTCAGCGGAATTTCAGGCGTGGTTTTCAAAGACCACAACACCGAACCCAGCGAAAACACCGCACCGATCAGAAAAGCCGCCATCACGATTTGCGGGATATGGTTGCTTCCCACCGCATCTTTATTCATGCCTAAAAATACGAGTAAGGAAGGCGTCAGATAGGCCAGTGTTTGCCCCAATCCGGTAAAGGCACTCTGCGTCAGGAAGCCTAAAGAATGTTGATGACTATCGAGACGGTCACTAACGTAGGCGCGATATGGCTCCATCGTGATGTTATTGGCCGCATCTAAAATCCACAGCAAACTCGCCGCCATCCATAAAGTCGGACTGTAGGGCATCGCCAATAATCCGAGGCTACATAAAATCGCACCGATCAAAAAATAGGGAGTCCGGCGTCCCCATCTGCTGACCGTCTTGTCGCTCATGGCGCCAACGATAGGCTGCACGATCAAGCCCGTCACCGGACCGGCCAACCACAAATAGGGCAAGCTTGCCTCGTCAGCACCGAGATAACTATAGATCGGACTCATGCTGCTTTGCTGTAGTCCGAAGCTAAATTGAATTCCAAAAAAGCCGAAATTCATATTCAATATCTGCCAGAAACTCAGATGTGCTTTTTTCGAATTCATGGTCTCGCTCCTGCGTACTTTTGCGTAGATGAAAGTGGATTCAAGGCCAAGCTTGATAGAACTGACGATCAGGGGCAATTGCGCCGCGTACACCACAAATCGCCGTAGCGAATTGATGCGCTTGACTCAAGACTCGATCGAGCTCGCGATTGGCCAACCAACCACGAATAAAGCAAGCGCTAAAGGCGTCACCAGCGCCAACGGTATCGCACAAAGTCCAATTGGCTGGCATCTGCAATGACGAACCAGCGTGACCAAGGTTGGTAAAAACTGAGCCTGATGCGTCAAGATAAAAATAACCGGCCTCCCCCAGCGTCACAATCATCGCTTGCATCATGTACTCCGCCATCACCGCGCGACAAGCCTTGGTGAGACTGCCCGCTTCAAGCTCAATCGACTCCGGATAGGCCACTGGCAAAGCGTGTGCCAGGACATAAACCAACTCGTCCTCATTGAGTTTGACGATGTCCGCGTAACTCAGCGACAGCTGCACCGTCTCGAGAGTGAACTGCGCCTCGCGCAAATTCAGATCAAGAAATTTCGTACTGCCTTCACATAAATCAGACTCAAGCAATGCCAATAGGCTGGCGCGCGATCCTTCCTGCCTTTGAATCAAACTACCGAAATAGACAAGATCGGGCGGATATTCAGGAAACTGCTGCGCCACCACGGTCATCACTTGGTCGCCATCAATATAGTCATACGCCTGTTGCTGCATAATCTCGAAACGATGCGTAGGTCCATCATGTGCATCACCGTCGCCACTACCCATATGCACGACCACGCGACCAGTCGGATAGTGCGGATCGATTTGTACACCCTCAGTCGCCACGCCATATCGCTCACATTCCTGCAAAATCTGGCGACCATGCGCATCGTCTGCAATCCGCGTGATCATCAGATTTTCTACTCCCAGTAATGCCAAGCTGCGCGCCACATTGAAGGGTGCGCCACCAATCACACTTTGGTCGGGAAAATCATCGACCAGCGCTTCACCAAATATCAAACAATTCTTCATCAACCTATCCTTTGTGATACCGCATCAGCGTACAGACTATCAAGCATAAAACCAAATCGCACTATACGGTGCAATTTTGATCTGACGCTCCGCGTCATACCATGCCGAATCTGGGTCGAGGCTATGATGACGCCTTTGCTGCAAATCGTACTCACTCGATGAGTTTACAAGGCCTGCGGAACGCATACCTTGCTGCGCAAGCTCAGCAGCGATGATCTGCTCGTTCTCTGAAAAATTAAACAAGCAAAATACATCCTGGTGGTGGTCAGCCTCCGAACGACGGCGAACAAAACCCAACACCGCGGGATTGTTCAAATTCACCACGTGGCGTGAGGCGTGCGCAGCCAAGGCAGGAAGAGCTCGACGTTGCTGTATCAGGCGTCGCAAATTCTGGAAAATTTCCTCACTTACCGTGATGTTCGCATCCGCGCTCTGACCATCATCATGCCTTGCACGCCGTACAGCCTGCACATCAAAAAAGGGGCGCTGCAACCAACGCGCATCGTGACGACGTTGAGGATCATTTTGGTAGTCGAGCTCATTGGTTTGCCCAAGTTCATCACCCATGTACAACAAAGGCATACCGCCGAAGCTAAACGCTAAGCTATACAACATCAAGAGGCGTCGCACGGCCATTTCATTACCACGCAATTCTAAACCGTGCACACCACATAAAGAGGCAGCCATGCCGACCGTACCATGCACCGCAGTCGGATCACTGGCTTGAAAACGACGACCATCGGCAAAGGAATTCTCCTCTTCTGAATAAAAATTCGACGCCGCTTGCAAGCGTTGCAGCGCACTGGTTTTTACACCTAATTGATCGGCCTTCGTCTCATCTGCATTTCGATCTACATTTCGATTCAACTCAGCACGCAATACATTCCAACCGATATCATCGTGACAGCGCACATAATTGAGCCAGGTCGTTTGTTCAGGTAGTGATGGCGTGTTTTCAAAGACGGCAAGGAGCGCATCATTTCGCTGTTCCGCCAAGGCGACCCACGACGCTGCCATTAAACTACTGTGATACGCAATATGGCATTCCTTGATCTGTTTTGCACTATCGCCGAGATAAGGGGGTAAGTCTGCTGTCGGCACAATCGCTTCTGCCTTCAACAAAACAGCTGGACACACCATCTGCACCACCGCGCGCATGGCTTGCAGGATCCAGTGCGCCTCCTCTTGATTCATGCAATTGGTGCCGAGCCGCTTCCAGAGAAAGGCCGTCGAGTCCAAACGAAAAGCTTCAATGCCCCAGTTCGCCAATTGCAACATGGCTTTCACCATCTGCAGCAAGACTTGTGGATTGGCATAATTTAAGTCCCATTGAAAGGGATAAAAAGTCGTCCAAACCCAACGCTGAAGACCGGGCACCCAAGTAAAATTACCAGGCGCGGCTTGAGGGAAAATTTGCCCCAAGCTTTGCTCATAGCGATCGGGTATTTCTCTGTTTTCAAAAATATGGAAGAACGCTTGGTAATCAGGGTCACCTTGTTGCGCAGCCAAAGCCCAAGCATGATCATCCGCAACATGGTTCAAAACCAGATCTGAACACAGGGAGATGCCGGCAGCGCGCAAATCAACACACAGTTGCCGTAAATCGTCCACTGTGCCGAGTTCCGTTTGCACTTCCTCAAAACTTGAAACGGCGAATCCACCATCATTCTCACCGGCACGGGCACGCAAAAATGGCAGCAAATGCAGATAGCGTACGCCCAGCTCTTGTAAGTGCGGAATCCGATCACGCACTCCATTCAAGTTGCCAGCAAAGCGATCCACATAGGCACAGTAAGCCAGCATATCTTGCTGACAAAACCAATTGCCATTGGCGGCACGCTGGCGATCGAGTTCGATCAATTCGTCAGCACGTTCGAGTAGCGCCTGCTGCAGGGCGCCTTTCATATTGGCGAGCAGTGTTGACGACTGCGATTCACCATAAATGCGCTGCAAACACTGTTCGAGCGTCGCCCCATGCGCCGACCAACGCTGATCGAACAGTGCTGTGCGATCTAAAGCGAAGTTGGATGAATCGACGTTTGAATGAGCGGCAATCATAATAGGCATGGATCGGGGTGCAGCAAAGAAAGGGGAAGTCATCATCTACAACTTGATTGAAATACAGGCATGATGACTTCGCCTCAAGGCTGGAAAAGCGAAAACTTCAAAAAATATTTTTGCTCTGAGCGCGAGTAGAACCGTCGCTATCAGCAACAGTTCCTGCACTCGGAAACCGACTTATTAGAAGGAATACGTCAAACTCGCGCGAACGCTGCGGCCATTGATCGAGCGTGCTGCATGGCCATCGCCTTCCACTTCGGTATAGCCAATCTTATTGAACAGATTATTGGCATTCAAAGACAGCTTAACGCGATCATTCACTTGGTAATTCACGAAGGCATTGACCACACTGAAACCTGGCAAAGTCAAGGTATTAGCATCGTCACCCCAAGACTTGCTGGTTCCTATCCAACTTGCACCCAAAGTGATATCACCGAGGTTGTAAGTCGGCGTCAGTTGATAAACTGTGCGCGCTTGACGACGTGGCGTTTTACCGATCACCGACTTATCATTCGCACCAACGATTTCAGCATTGGTCAAGGTCAGACCACCATTCAATCGGAAATCACCAAGACGATAACTGGCTTCCACTTCCACACCTTTTGCATCGTAAGAATTGGCGGTGAATTTTTGCGTCGTTGCTTCGAAATTCGACTCATCCGTTTTGGCGTGGAACAAAGTCACGAAACTACTCAAGTCACCACTCTTCCATTTCACGCCAGCTTCCGTTTGCTTCACGATATTCGTACTGATCGGTGTCGTGCCATCGAGCGGATTACCAAACATGACGCGGTCGGCATTGAAGGCAATACCGTCACTAATACGGGCGAACACAGCAAGATTTTTTTCGATCGAATAGTTTGCGCCCACTGAGTAAGATGTGTGGCTGACGGAGTAATCAATCGTCTTCACATTGGCTTGACTGTAGGCTTGACGTACCGCTTGGTTATAAGTGCCACTGGCATCTTGTTGATCACGACGCACGCTCGCATCAATATTCAATGGACCGGATTCAAAGCCGATCGCTGCATAAGGCGATGTGGTTTTGTATTGCGCATCAATCGCACGGTTACAGCATCCGCCCCACACATCGGTACCTTGTGCTAACAAGCCAGGTGATCCTGCAACTGTTACGGACGAATTCAAGAGCGCAGGTTTGTCACCAGTCGCCTGCAATAAGTAGTGGTTAAAGTTCCATGTCAATGCAACGTTTTGCAATGAAGTGAATAAGCCTGCCGTGAAAGTTAACTTCCCATCCGCGGTGGTGATGCTATTGCTAGCCCGTAGATCATTCACCGTACTGCCGAGATCATCAATCGACGTATTAAACACTGCGGCAGTGAACGCTGCACCGGTATAGGCCTTGCCTGCGTTCGGGCCGGTCGCATAGGTCATATTCTTTTGCGCATTGCCATTATCCGCTGGGAAGATCGAAATGAAGCGGCCTGTGTTGGTCGATTTACGGAATTTCTCATCCAAGGTCCAACCACCACCGAGATTCAAAGAGGCTTCACCACCAATCGCATTGGTCGTTACATGGAGTCCATCATTGATGTTAGTAGCAATGCGATTATTGTTTTTATCGAGCACGATATCTTTGACCCAATACGGAGAGTAGAAGCTCGCTTTGCGTGGATCGATGCCGACGATTTCGCTGATATTGCCATTAACCGTTTTGACGGGCACCGGCATATTCATCGGCGTTTTATCATCGAGGTGTTTGAAGCTCAAACGCACATAACCATTGTCGAGTTCACGCGTGATATTGGCGCGCAATTGACCGCCATCTTCGCCAGTCATACCAGCTGGTCGTGAGCTATCACCCACACGATAGAAGCCTCCAATAAACATCCGTGTTTTATCGGAGATCGCAGCGCCGTAATCGAAGTCATAGCGCGTTTGATTAAAATCCAAACCTTTGCTGATACCGATGCTGCCACCCTTTTCTTTACCGCTCCGCGTAATGAAGTTGATGATACCGCCCGGTGCATTAGTCGCTAAAGTAGAAGCAGAACCTCCACGCACTACCTCTAAATGACTCAAACCACCATCGGCACGGACGTACATATCTGGCGTCACGAAGGCCACGTCACCAAACAAGATAATCGGTAAGCCATCTTCCTGGAACTGTACGTAGCGTGCGCCACCCGCTGAAATCGGCACGCCACGTACAGTCAAGTTCGCGTTCCCCTCCCCCCCGGAAGATTCTGCACGAACACCTGGAATCGAACGCAAGATTTCCGCCGCATTAGTCGGCGATGCTTGCATGATTTGATCAGCTTCGAGTGTACTGATAGCGACACTCGCCTTCATTTTTGACTTGCCGATTGGTGAACCCGTGATCACCACCGTATCGAGGTTCAGCCCATTCTTATCTGCTGTGCTTTGCGCTGCGGCACCATTATCTTGAGCCTGTACGGCCATCGACAACATCGCCAGGGCGACGGCTACACTCAATTTGCGGGGTTGATTTGGCATACTCATCTGTGTCTCCTTAGAATTTTTTCGAATTAATCACACCTAGTTTTAGATTCGGTTCAGTAACACTGACAAGCGAGCACTTTTGGCACACTGCTGACGCTTCATTCCTCAAACATGCGGCCCATCAATCCGCATTCAGAACTTAACAAACATAGCTTTGCCGATTACCGATGGAAGCCATTATGTGTGCTTTTTCGGCTTTATGCAATCGATTGCATAAACTTTCTATAGTGCGCCGCATATAAGCCTTAGAAAAAAGCTCGCATTCAGCGCGAAAAGGAGTATCCTCGATCAGCTCCCGATCTTACTCAGAATTCCTTACAAGATAAGGACAAAATCATTATTAAACAATAGCTTACGATAAAACTAGGATGATGATGCAAGCCCCAAAAAGGGTGAAGACAAGTATGAATTATTGCATCGCACCAATTTGCACGATTTTCGACTGTGGCAATCATGCAATTGCCTGCAAACCGCATTGCAAACGGTTGCATAAAATAAGAAATGAGCATGACTTGCGAGCTCGCATCTAGCAAGCAAGCACGCTCAACATGGGCATTTTGGAGGGATCTAAAAAAGACTTAACTCGATTGCCGCGCAACCAAGGTCGTTTCGAGCAATTGTGGACCAGTCGTGTTTTGTTCTGACAAGGCTAAGACTGCGCTAACGAGCGCCTCACCAGCCGCCGCAATTGGCTGCCGTATGGTGCTTAAGGGAGGATGAAAATAACGCGCCAAAGCGATGTCGTCGTAACCAACCACTGCCACGTCCTGCGGCACCGCCAAGCCACTTGCGCGAAATAAGTTAATGGCGGTCATCGCCAACAAATCACTGCAAGCGAAGACGGCGTCGAAAGTGACGCCACGCGACAGTAAAGTTTCAACAGCCCAGCGACCACCCTCTTCAGTAAAAGCGGCAGACAATACGAGATTAGGATCGACCGCCATGCCAGCCGCTTGCAAAGCTTGGCAATAGCCCTGATAACGGTGCGCTACTTCCGGCAGTTGCGTATCACCAAAAAAAGCAATGCGTTTTTTGCCCGCATCGATCAGATGCTGACAGGCCAAGCGACCACCAGCCACGTTGTCACTACCAACCGTCACGTAAAGCTGCTGCGGTATTTGCGCACCCCAGACCACGATAGGCACTTTGCGCGCCGCCATTTGATTGAGTTGATCATGATGGCGCCACTGGCCGATCAGAATCACGCCAATCGCACGGCCTGTATCGTAAATTTGCGCTGCCGCATCGAGCTCTTCCGCACTCACGCGCGTCAACAACATATCGTAGCCACGCTCAGTCAATGCATCGGCGATGCTACCGATAATTCCCAAGAAAAATGGATCAGAGAGGTGCTGATGACTCGCCGTATCAAACGGCACCACCACCGCAACCGTTTTATTTTGCTTCAGCCTTAAATTCTGCGCGCCGACATTGATCGAGTAGTTTAATGACTTCGCTAAGGCTTCGATGCGTTGACGCGTTTCCTCGCCAATCAAGGGGCTCTTACTCAATGCACGCGACACCGTCGATGTTGAAACACCCGCCAGGCGCGCGATATCAGCCATTTGTAGGCGGCGCTGATCTTTGGATTCGGAAGAAGCTTTCTTAGTCATGAAATTTCGAAACGGTGGGCACAATTTTGAACACGAGCACACATGTTCAATGACGCTCGATTATAGTGTAAGTGCGAATCATCGTTACAGCTTTTAAGCACCTCAAACCTACGACACCAAATCAGCGCCATAACATCAGCAAGCCAAAGCAAGCAAAGGCTGGTGCAAACAAAAAAGACTAAGAGGGAATTTGCGATTCAAATGTTTCGGACGAAAAAAAAAGACTTGGCAAGCCAAGTCTTTTTTATTTTGGTAGGCCGTGCGGGATTCGAACCTGCGACCAACGGATTAAAAGTCCGCTGCTCTACCAGCTGAGCTAACGACCCAAAACTTTTTCAGTTTATTGCATTACTTACTGCATTACTTATTACATTAATTTATCACGTCATTTCAAAGCAAAATACTAAGATTTCGTGACAAATAAAAAAGACTTAGATTTTCACCTAAGTCTTTTCCACTGAATTCGTGGTAGGCCGTGCGGGATTCGAACCTGCGACCAACGGATTAAAAGTCCGCTGCTCTACCAGCTGAGCTAACGACCCGAAAGAACGAAATTATAGAATGATTCTATGATACTGTCAATTCCATAGCCAGATTATTTTGTCAGAGGCAAGCGACTCTTCGCTGCTTGCGCGGCATCCGTACCTGGGAATTTGGCCATGACCGCTTCCAATGTCTTACGCGCTTCCTTCTTATCCTTCAAATCAATCTGACATGCTGCAATATTCAACATGGCATCGGAAGTTTTAGGGCTGTCAGGATAGTTTTTCAACAAGGTTTGCAATGCCGAAATCGTGTTCTTGCAATCACGTTGTGCATAATAGGAGTTACCCAACCAATACTGCGCTTGGCTCGAGAAAATCGAATTGGCGTAACTGACGTTAAAACTCGTGAAGGCGGCCGCTGCGTTCGCGTATTGACCTGCCTTATACAAATTCATCGCCGCATCAAAAGCTCTTTGTTCGCTTTGCTCAATCGTCACCTCACGACCATCGACACTTAATTTTTTCGGTTCAAGTGCCCGCAAACGTTTGTCCAAATCGTTGTAGAAGTCTTGCTGACGCTTCTGCGCATTGGCGAGCTCGTTCATCAACACTTCAATTTGGCCGCGCAGAGCTGCGATTTCAGAGCGCAATTGTTCGTTCTGATTATTCAAATCGAGCAAACTCGTCTTATCAGCCTTTTCATCCAACTTCGCATCAAGTTTAGTGTTCAATGCAGTGATCTTGGCGCGCAAATCCAAAATGGCTTTACGTGCTTCCTCGTCATCGAACAAGCCAGGCCCCGCCAACGCAGGCAAACTCAAGCATGTAAATAAACCGACTAGTACGTGCTTACGAAGCTTCAACAAATTCATTTTCCACCCTCATTTTCAGTCAAACCAAACAGAAAGCATCTCAGTACACAAAAGTACATGATCCCAAAACAAAACGGACTTTGCAGTATGACACCGCAAAGTCCGTTTGATAAGTCTGTCTTACGACAATTCTACTTAATCATCCAAAGTGGATCGATTATTTTTTGTAGATGATGTCAGAACGACGATTTTGAGCCCAAGAAGCTTCATCGCTGCCAGTTGCACGTGGTTTGTCTTTACCCAAAGACACCGCTTCAACTTGCGCTTCTTTCACGCCCAACAAAGCCAATGCCTTACGCACTGCTTCTGCACGTTTTTGACCCAAAGCGATGTTGTACTCACGGCCACCGCGTTCGTCAGTATTACCTTGAACCAAGATAGAACGATTTGGGTTTGCAACCAAGAATTTTGCGTGGCCTTCGATGACTGGCTTGTACTCATCTTTGATATCGTACTTGTCATAGTCGAAGAACACTTCTGTTTTCACACCTTGTGGACCATTTGTTGTATCAACTACGTCAGCTTTAACTGTTTTTACTTCTGGCTTCGGTTCTTCCTTGACCATCGGTTTTTCAACAACTGGTACTGGTTTTGGTTCTTCTTTGATTGGTGTGCTGCACGCAGAAAGCAAAGCTACGCTTGCAATCATCATAGCCAATGTCTTCGATACAGTAGTGAAACGCATAAATTTCTCCTGTTAATAAATTACAAACTTCAAATCCAATTTCTTGCAAATATATCGTAAAACTAAAAACACGCTATTATTTCACAAAAGGACCCCAAGTGGGTTCCCGAATATCGGCTGCCTGCAAAGAAAGTTTTTGTTTGACCTTGCCATCAATTGACACAATACCAAGACTCCCCTTGCGACCAATCTGCGTTGCATACAGCACGTAGCGGCCATTTGGCGCAAAACTCGGAAATTCATCGCGTGCCGTATCTGACAAACGTAGTTCCTGTCCATTCACCAAATCAAGTGCATAGACTTGATCGCCGCCTTCGCGACGCGAAATATAGACCAATGTATTTCCATCTGGCGAGATACGTGGAGAAATATTAACGCCCCCCTTAAAGGTTAAACGCTTCACCTCACCACCACTCGCATTCATACGATAAATCTGAAAACCACCACTGCGGTCGCTCACAAAATAAATGCTCTTACCATCGGGAGAATAACGGGCTTCCGTGTCGATGCTGCCGCTCGTGGTTAAGCGCTGCAAGCCTGTTCCGTCTGCATTGATGGTGTAAATTTGCGAGATGGCATCCTTCGACAAGGAGATCAGCAATTTGGAACCATCGGGCGACCACGATGGTGCGGAGTTATTTCCCTTGAAGCTAGCCAAGGTTGTGCGTTGACCTGTCATCAAATGTTGAATGTAAATGACTGGCTTCTTGAGTTCCAAGGAAACGTAAGCGATTTTAGTGCCGTCTGGAGACCATGTTGGCGAGAAGATCGGCTCCTTCGAAACTAAAGCCACTTGCACATTTTCACCATCAGCATCAGCAACTTCGAGATGGTATTCATTACCAATTTTCGTTACATAGGAAATGCGTGTGGAGAAGATGCCTGGCAAGCCTAATAATTTTTCATAGACATCATCTGCGATTTTGTGGCCCGTCAAACGCAACTTATGGCTTTGCGCATCCATTTGAAATCCAGACAGCATGCTGGCTTTAAGCACATCATAGAGCTTATAGCGCACATCAAAACGACCTTCCGCATTTTTGGTGACACTACCAACCACCAAAGCTTCAGCGCCTTTATTTTTCCATTGATCAAAACTCACTGTCGCAGTTTCAGAAATCGCGACGCCAGTTTCGATCACACGAAAGTAACCACTGCGATTCAAGTCATCGCGAATAATCGTGCTCACCAATTGCGGCGACAATTCTTCGTTGGCGAAAGCCGCCACTGCGACCGGAACTTGAGTCGAGCCGACACCGGACACTTCAACCCGCAATTGAGCCTGCGCAGTGCCAGCAGTGAGCCAAGCAAAGGCACCACCGAGTACGAGGAAACGACGAAATAATGAAGGGATTTTCATAAATTCCTATTCTTTCATTTTATGAACATAAACAAGACTTGCTGGTACCTCGCCGGACTTATCACGTGGGAAAGGTACTGATTTTTCAATGGCTTTTTCGACCGCATCATCAAACGCCGGGTTACCCGATGATTTGGTCTTCTTCAGCGGCCCGCGCAAAGAACCATCCGGGAATAAGTTGATGATGAACTCCACGGTTGGATTATTCGACGAGGTATCCGTCACAGAGAAAATCGTATTCGACTTGACTTTAGCGCCAATTTTGGCCAGATAACTAGGATCGCCACGGTTATTACCCGTCGATTTCAAAGCGTCACCCACACCGCCACTACCCACTTTAGTCGCCTGCGCTTCGAGACGTTTTTTATCATCTTCAAACATCTTATCGCGCAAAGCTTTTTCTTTCGCCAGACGTTTCTTTTCGTCTTCTTTCTCTTGCTTCTCTTGCTTCTCTTTTTTCAGCTTTTCAGCAGCGATTTTTTCTTTTTCTTTCTTGCGTTCTAACTCTTCATCCGCGATACGTTTTTTCTCTGCGGCCAAGCGCTTGCGCTCTAACTCCAAAGCAATCTCTGGATCTTCTTTTTGAACTTCAGGCTCAACCGGTTTAGGAGGCTCTACTTTTTCCGGTTCAACTTGCGGAACCTCTGGCGTCGGCAAAGGTGCTGCTTGGCGCGAGGTCAGGTCCCAGACTTCGACTTCTTCGTAGTTGGTTTGCTTACTCTGCCACTGCACACCAAACCAGAGAAATGCAAACAAGGCGACGTGCATCAAGGCGGCCAGTCCGAGCGAACCCCACGATGTCTCTTGATAGACTCGCCCGCCTACACCATTGCTGTTCATTGCATTAAAGGTAAATTCACTCATTCTTTGACTTCTTACTCAAGCGCATACGCTATCAAGATCGGATTTAGGCTGCATTATAGTCTGAGGTAATGCAAAACCTTGGCTTTCAATAGAACGATCTATCTGTAACGCTGCTAAACAAATTTCGGCTGACCGACATAGACATTAGCTGGTATTCACCCTAGTTAAAGGAAAAACTATACTTCACATCGAGACTGACATCCGTTCCAGAGCGCGCCACCAAGCGCACTCGCCGTCCCAATTGCCAACTTGCCTTCAGGGCGCTGCTCGCGTCTGCCATACCTCGTTCAATCGACACCACTAAGCCTGGTTTCAAACGCCATCCGATATTCAAAACACTATCGTTATTGACTGCGCCAACAGTGGTTTCGCCGGCGATAGTCTGACTCGGAAGTTTGGACGAGCCTCCATTTTCGGCGGGACCGATCGAAAATTCATCAAAGCCCAAACCTTTCGCCAACTCCTTGGGGATATTTCCTGAACCGTCAGTTCCAAATAAAGCGCCAGCCGCAGTCAACAGGAGCGATGCATCGTTCACGCCAAGTTGATCCGCTTCACGTCCCAAAATCAACCATGAAATCTTGTCGTTGTCTGGCACATTGGGCTCAGACACCAAACGTACCTGTGGGTTGGCCACATTACCTGTGACCTCCACGCCAGCCTCGACCAACAAGCCTTTTCGCAGAGCGCGCACATTCAAACTCGGATTATTGGGCGGCCCTTGGAATTTAAGGATGCCACGTTCAATTTCAAGTTGTTGACCATAGCCTTCATATTGCCCGCCATTGGTCGCGATCGATCCACTGGCCTGCCACGTACTATTGTCGTTCATACGCAAACGCATGGTGCCGGTCAGTGCGGTATTTAATCCGCGCCCGACGAAAACAAATCGAGGCCCCATATCAATCTGTAAGTCGACCCGCGTCCTAAAATTTTTCCGCTCATCGAGTTCGCTCGTTTCCGGATCCAGCTTTAAGTTTTGGTTGAGTACCACATCACTCGACAGACTTGGCGGTGGCAGTTTCGGCAATCGAAAATAGGCGCCGTCCGCCCCTAACTTACCAATCAAAGACCATAACCTATCAGTTTGAGTAATCTTGGCATCACCACTCATCACCAACCATCGATCTTTGCGCTGCAACACTGGAAATTTTTTCCATTGCATTCCAATCGCGCCACTATTATCGAGCCAATTGATTTCGCCGGAGGCAGTAAATTCACCTTCCTGCCCCATCCAATTTAAGTCTCGAGTTTGCTCCAGCTTAGGAATAAAACTGATCTTGTTACTGAAACGCAGCTGCTGCAGCTTAATGTTTTTCTCCGTGAGTTCAGCGCGTAACACCCCATTCGGGAATAAGAGGCCTTCCGAAGCGACCGCCAATTCCAAACCGTTTCCTTCAACGCTAGCGCGATAAGTTGGTTTGCCCATCTTGCCGGCGATGCGCGCGTCAACGTTTAAAGAACCTTTCAAACCAAATTCTGCACTCAGTTGCGCCGCCAGCCATTGCAACTCAGGCAGACTCGCACTCAAGGCTCCACTCACTGGCGCCTCTGAATCAAGTATCCATTTCTCGTCGCGTTGACGTAATTCGGTCTCCAATTTCGCTTGCCACTGACCGAGGCGCTTGCCATTCGCGTTGAACTGCATACTGACTTTTTCTGCGTCCGTACCAGCGATTAGGCCTCCTGCAACGACGGCAAATCGAAGGTCGTTTAAGCCCATATACATCGGCTGACCAGTACCATCAGCATCATTCAAATACAAATCACCCGCTTGGCGTTGCAACTCAAACTTGCCCTTGGCACTCCCTTTTAGTTGAACATCCCAACTTGCACCTAAACGAAGATCTCCCGCGATGAAATGCTGCGGCTTCCACAGATTGGCAATCTCCATCACTCGTAATTCGTCTAAACTGCCGCGGGTCTGCATAGAACTTGGAGTCCACTCAAACTGATCCAATTTAAGCTTACCAATCACGCCGCTAAAACGTCCGCCATCCAAGGCAATACGTTCGCGCGACAATTCAACACCCATCGGCGCATCGAGTTGAAGATCATTGGTTTCTTGACGACTGCCGTTGCCAGCAAAGCCTACCAATTTGAATTGTGCGAAACGGCCCTTCCACTTGGCATCGTGCCAGCTACTTAGTTCAAGGTCCCCCTCACCGCGCAATTCGGTTTTATGACTCCGATCGAATCGCGTCTGCAACTGAAATTGATGATTTTGTCGTTGCCCGTTGACTTGAAAGCGCAATTCTTCGACCAAGCTTCGCTTCTTCTCAACGACCTGACCATCTGGACTCGATGCATTCAAATCGATGCTCGCGCTATAGAGATCTTTCGCTTGCAAATCGAGTTGCACAGCCCCCTGACGTCCAGGCTCAGAACGCAAATGTAATTCACTACTACCTAGGCGCCATTGACGGACCGAGGCGTTTTCAAGTTTCGCATCAGTTTGCATACTAAGTGCGTCAAATCCACCGCTGAATTTACCTTCTGCCTCGAGCTTGCCCGCAATAGGAATACCGAGAAACACCGAGAACAATTGCAAATCATGCGCTCTCGTTTGCCAACGTAATTCATCCCCAGCTTTACCGAGTGCACCCGCCGCAGTCAGATTATTTTTACCCCAACTCAATTCAGCTTGATCGATTGAGAGACTTTGATCTTCAACCCAAGCGAACTTCGCGAGTCCCATCAATCGATGCCCATTCCATTCGCCATTCAACTGATTAAGCTGTGCCTGCAGAACCGTTTTCGGTGTCAGCGTGCCGGATATTTTAAGTTCAGTATCGATACGACCGGCTGGAAGTTTGCCCCACAGTGATGGATCAAATTGAAATAAATTGCCTTGCAGCTCAAACTTTTTGGCGCCTTCAAAACTGATGTCTCCTTGCCCGGCGAAACGAGATTGATCCGCTTGCAAGTCAATTTTCTCAATATGCAAGCTGCCATTATTGCCAGCTGCATTGAATTCAAAACTAGCGCGGCCGTCGAGACGATTACGGGCATCACTCGCCTGAAGCTGGAAATCGATAAAACGAGCGCGTTTGGTTTGGATCTGCAAATCACCTTTGATTTGCGTCTTACGCAAGCGGCTATCAAATTGCAGTAGATCGATATTCTCAGCACGCAACTGCGCATCAAGGGCCGGTTGGGCGTGCGCACGTATCTCAAGGCTTGCCTTCCCATTGAATTCACCGCTCTGCATTTGCAAGCTGAGATCTTGCATACTGATTGCATCATGCCGCCACTCGACCAAGGCCTTAGCCGCCTTAAACGGTATGCCATGCTTATCAAAACTTTGCGGCTTCGCATTCTCGACGACCACCTGCCCTTTTAGGAAATAGGGTTCGGCGCTCGCCGTAGGGCTTCCATTCGCGTTCGAATTTTTATCGGGATGGTTGTTTGACTTTTTCGCCACCTCACTTGCAGACAACTTGGCTGTGCTCTGAAACGCTTGCTTCAACTGAGCTGGCGCATCCTTGTTCTTATTTGGCATTGGCACAGGTTCAGCCAAATTGCTCGATAGGGATTGCAAATCCGCTTGGACATTCAACAATGCGGCCGGAGCATGCGGATTTAAATGTGTCAGGTCGAGGCCCTGAACACTGACTTTTGCCAAACGTAAGCTATGTTCGGCGAATGGTTTAAGTTTGAATTCAACGTGGCCACGCGCACCAAGTTTCTCATCACCTTTACTTTTAGCAGCGGGACTCGACGCTACCGCCGTCGCATCTTTAAAAGTTTGCACTAATTGAGCGCGCGCATTCAGATCCAATAGATTGCCGTCAAATTGCAAATCGGCTTTCACTTCTGGAATATCTGGATGAGCTTGGCCTTTGTATTGCCCGATCAGGTCAATCGCGAAAGGACTTTGCATCGACAAGTTGCCCTGCGCTTGAAATTGCCCCCAATCACTTACAGCACTTGCTTGCACCTGGTAACGCGCGTTTTCGGCTTTACCACTCGCTGTCATCGCACGTAGGCCGAAATAACGATGCTCACTTCCATCGGGTAACCAGTCAGAAAAATGAAGTTGCCCCAAGGCTGCTTGCTCAATCTTGACATCAAAGGGAAGATGCAGATCTGCGGGAGCATGCGTTGGCGTCGAACTCGGCTTGGAGGACACTTTCACTTGCGAGGCCTGCGCCTTCGAGATATCAAGCACGCCGCTCAGTAGGGACCATGGTCGCCATTCGAGCTCCAAACCTGAGATCACAACGATTTCTGTCTGATTCTTAAATTGTACTTCAGCAATCTGTATGCGATCCGCAAGTCGACCACCCACTTGTTGAAACTGCAGGGAAACCGGACTCAGACGTTCAACCAATCCCAAAGCAAAACGCGTCCCACTTGTGGTCTGAAAAATCCATGTGAGCCCAAGCACGAGCATCACTAAGATAGCGAGAATAAACTTCACGCAGGCCCAGCCCAAGCTTCTTCTGGGTACCTTGATCACAGCTTCCGCGGAGCTCGGCTGCGGCTGCTGATTCGTCGCTTGTGTGGATTCTTGAGACTCAGTCTGCATGATTCATCATCCAAATCTTAGCGGTCATAAGCCTGCATTCTTGCGTCAATTTCTGTTCCATTTTAGAAGGCAATCGCGATGGAAAAATCGAGGCGTAACTTGCGCGTCTTATTGCCATAAGCAAGATCGAGAGCAATTGGACCAGCCAAAGTCTTAACGCGTGCGCCCACACCAAGACCTTGTTTTGCTTGAAAGCTCTTCCAATCAACGGCAGCGTCACCACTGTCAAAGAAACCCGCTATGCCCACCGTATTATCCAGCCAGTGAATGTACTCAACACTCGCGACCCCAACAATGCGTCCACCGAGTACTGCTTCACCCGACTTCACACCCAAACTTTGATACGCGTAACCACGGACGCTGGTGCTACCACCCGTACGGAATAAGTAACCATTCGGAATATTATTCGCACTGCTACTAAAGACTTTACCTAACTCAGCACGCAACAAAACCGTGTCTCGCTTCCCCACCGGCAACCAATATTGATACTTCCCATAGGCCCGAATAAACGATTGGTCCGACACCAAGGCTTGATTAGAGATCAAAGTTTCGAATTGCGCACGGTGTCCAACACGTGGTGCAAACACATCATCCACACCACGCCAAATCCAAGCGATACTGGCCACCAGGGCTTGACTCTTATTATCATTGCGCAGACCGGCAGCGTCGGTATAAATCGCCTTTTCTTCAGAATACTTTGCGCCCAAGGTTTGTTCGACCGAGCCCGAAGTTGTACTGCGTTTCACTGCAATCGCAGAGCGAGTTTGTAGTAAACCTTCGATATTACTGCGATCAAACAGCACGCCAAATGAATCAAGGCGGCGCTGATCAGTTGGAGGCAAATAAAAATCGGCATAGCTCAATTGCTGTTTCTGTTCGAGTCGCACAGCACCGCGCAGATCCCACAAACGATCGAACACATTTCTGTCGCGGTAGGTCACCTCGGTGCGAAAACCCGTATTGGAACTATAACCAGCGCTTAAGCCCAAATCGCGCGTTTGTCGCTCACTCAGCACCACCTCAATCGGCAATGCGCTTGCCTTACTAGCGTCGGGCTCAACGTTAAAACTCACCGTTGAGAAATAAGGAGAATTTTGGAGGCTACGCTGAAATTCAAGAAGGCGAGGACTGGAATACGGCTCGCCTTTCTTGGGTGGATTGAATCGCTCCAACAACCAATAGGGGTAACGATCCAAGCCTAGGACTTGCAGATCGCCGAAATAAAACGCGGCGCCGCTATCGATTTCTACTTCCAACACTGCGGAGAAAGTTTCAGCGTCAATACTCGCTTTACTGTCGGTTAAGGTCGCACCTGCATAGAGATTCGCGTGGAGTGCTTCAAGAATTTGCGTCTTTGCTTCGCTCCAATCACTTTGCTTAAACGGCGCATCCTTGGGAAGCAACCAAGCTTGCACAAGCGCGTCACGTTTTTGAATCGCCGCGCTTTCACCTGCAGCCACAGCATCCGCGAGCGCACCGGTAAAACGAATTTGCACTTCTTTGATGAGCGTTTGGGTACCCGCGAGGACTTCGACGTCAATCAAATTGCCATCACTAGATTTTTGGAATCGCACTTGCGGTGAAAAATATCCCTCCGTCGCTAAGATCGAAGCGATATCGGTCTGTAGCTTACGCAATAAACTCGGTGTGACAAATTGGGTTTCTGCGGACGAAGATAAAACTGGAATGTGTTCTTGCAGCAAATCACCCAGTTTGCCACCCAGCCTGCTCAAACGCAGTCGGCTCTGCCCGGGGGAAATAAACTCTTGCGTAGCATCATTGGCTTGAGGTGACATGGAAAGCTTGGCAGCATCATTCTTGCTAGTGTCTGTTTGTACCTGCTTAGTTTCTTGCGCCTGCCCTACCAAGGCAAATGTAGTCAAACCGCACAAGAGAAATTCACGTCCCAATAGTGAACGTGGATTCCTTTTGCTACCAGAATACTGCGTTGGCTTCATCATTATTTCGTCGCAAGCCCGACACGAGAGATACCTAATTTCTTTGCTTCAGAAATTACTTGAATGACTTCATCGTATTTGATTTCTTTATCAGCAGAGACCATCACCGAAATTTCGGGTTTGGCTTGATGGTACTCCTTCAATTTCTGCATCAATTGTTTGCGATCAGCGACCGATTCTTTGGCCTCTTGTCGACTATTACCATTCGATTCGCCCTTGCTGACGATACTGATCGTCGCCGACGCATTGGGAGCCAAGGCTATTTCGATGTAATCGGCGGGTGGCTTGGTTGATTGCCCTGCGGTGGGCAAATTGATGACACTAGGATTCGTCATCGGCGCAGCCACCATAAAAATCACGAGCAACACCAACATCACGTCAATGTAAGGAACGACGTTAATCTCGGCTTTAAATTTGCGTTTGCGTTCGCCACGAAGTGAACTCATTTTGATTCACCCTGAAATTAACGAGACTGACGTTGCAAAATATTCGAGAACTCTTCAATGAAAGTTTCAAAACGAATCGAGAGACGATCGATATCGTGCGAGTACCGGTTATATGCCAACACCGCTGGAATCGCCGCGAACAGGCCGATCGCGGTCGCGACCAAAGCTTCAGCAATACCAGGCGCGACCGCCGCCAAGGTCGCTTGCTGTACATTCGCCAAACCACGGAAGGCATTCATAATGCCCCATACCGTACCGAACAAACCAATGTAAGGCGAGACCGAACCAACCGAGGCCAAGAACGACAAGTGTGATTCCAAATGATCCATCTCGCGTTGGAAGGAAGCGCGCATTGCACGACGTGCACCATCCAACATCGCACCAGCATCGAGACCCGCTTTATTGGCAGCTTTTACTTTGTGATATTCGTTCATACCGGCTTCGAAAATACGTTCCAAAGCACCGGTTTTATCACGCGCACCGCGATGATTCGCGACTGCTTGTTGATACAGTTCGACAAGATTGCCGCCCGCCCAAAAACTGCGTTCAAATTGTTCAGTCTGCGCCCGTGCCTTCTTGATCGCAAACATTTTGCTAAAGATATAGTTCCAACTCATGATGGATACACCGAGCAAAATCGCCATCACAATTTGTACCAGTGGCGATGCATTCGTCACTAGGGTCACAATCGAAAGATCTTGAGTAACTGTCATAGTAAATTCTTCAAAAACAAGACTACAAAAATCAAAATAAAACCGTTAAGTGTGGCGTCGATCAAAGACCATGTTCACCAAATTAAGAGAGCAAAGCACTCCTGCATTAGTTCGCTTCAACACCACGTAATAAAGCCACCATCTCATCGGGTATTGGTACTGGACGCCACGCAGCTTTATCCACCCAACATGCAGTCAATCGGGCCGAGGTCAGCAATCGCTCACCACAATATACTTCCTGATAAAACACCAATGAAGCTCGTCCTACTTTTTCGACCGCTGCCGTCACATGAAGTTCATCGTCGAGACGAGCAGACGCATGATACTCGACATTGGTCGCTTTAATCACAAACAAAGCTCCATAACGATCGAGCAAAACAGAAGATTCCAAACCAATGGTGCGCAGCCATTCGGTCCGAGCACGCTCGAAAAATTTGAGATAGTTTGCATAGAAAACGACACCACCTGCATCCGTGTCTTCGTAATACACCCGAACTGGCCAAGAAAAGCTATTTGCTGTCATGCTTTCGCCTTCACTCTTATGCAGGATCACGTTGCACAGCCAAGGGACCGAAGCCTTGGCACATCGGCATCATTTCGATGTAATTGATGTTGATGTGCGCTGGCAAACTTGCCATCCAATAAGCGGTTTCGGCGATATCAACTGCCGTCAATGGTTGCGTGCCTTGATAAACCGCAGCCGCTTTCGCGTCATCACCTTTGAAACGCACATTGGAAAACTCTGTTCCACCGCACAGGCCAGGGGCAATATTACAAGCACGCACGCCTGTACCAATTAAATCGGCACGCAAATTCAAAGTAAACTGATCAACAAACGCCTTAGTCGCGCCGTAGACATTGCCTCCTGGGTAGGCAGTCGATCCGGCGATCGAACCGATGTTGATAATCACGCCGTTCTTACGCTGCACGAAATGCGGTAACAGAGCACGAGTCATGCGCACCAAGCCCTTGTTATTGGTCTCGATCATGACTTCCCAATCATCGAGATCAGCTTCTTGAGCGGGAGCAATCCCCAAAGCCAAGCCTGCGTTATTAATCAACACGTCGATATCGCGCCATTCCGCGCTTAAACCCGACAACATCGTTTGAATCGATGCCTTATCCGTCACATCCAACTCGACCGGTAAAACTTGTTCGCCTAGTTCTTTTTGCAAATCCAGCAAGCGATCAAGACGCCGCGCCGCAGCGATGACACGATGCCCTTGTTGAGCAAATTTACGGACCATCGCCTCGCCAAAACCAGAACTTGCTCCCGTCACCAATACCACCATCATCAATTTACCCTCGATGCGCATGAAAAGGCGTCATTTTAAAGCTTTTTGTCTATAAAGTCGCTGAACCGAATGCGCATTCCAATGCGCCGAGATAGTGAATCCTAAGGTAGCGCCGCGCAGGACGAATGCGATCATGTGGCGATGCCTTTGAGGCAAACAGAGACACATCATGACCACCCAAATCAAACGCATCGTTCGCCATGCCTACATATTGGATGAACTGACCAACACCGCTTCACAAACGCTTAGCAAATTCACCATTTTATTGTCACTACAGTTTTGACCTGCACCATGTTGTCCAGCATTGAGATCCCGACAAATACTTCTCCCCGCGCCGACCAACCACATTTTCTCATTTAAATTCAGGTAGTTACAAAACGCGAACCAGTAAAAACACAAACCAGAGGTGGTGCAAAAGGCAAGATTTCACATGCTTTTATGAAGCGTTTTTTGCAGCGCACAAACTTGCTCTAAGTGGGCAGCTCAAGTAAAATTCGCACACCATTTTTGTCTCACGCAACTGGCGAAAATGCGGTGGACTTTTTATCCAAAAGTTGCCGCAGAAGATGGAGTTCCATCGTGAAGCGTGAGATTTGCAGAGTCGTGTTTTGATTCTGGCCGTACGCCTGGGTATCTCGATGGTAAAAGTGATTGAGACTTGTATCAGCAAGCATTCGCATTTTTACGTATCAGTCCCAATCTCGCATTTTTCATTTTTCACGCTTTTTTCAACAGGAAACCCATGTTCTCCAAGAATCATACTCTCGCTAATATCGATCCAGAATTGCTCGCCGCGATTCAAGCCGAAAACGTTCGTCAACAAGAGCACATCGAGTTGATCGCGTCTGAAAACTATACTTCGCCAGCCGTCATGGAAGCGCAAGGTTCTCAATTGACCAATAAGTATGCTGAAGGCTATCCAGGCAAACGCTACTACGGTGGCTGCGAACACGTCGACGTGGTTGAGCAATTGGCGATTGATCGTTTGAAAAAGATCTTCGGCGCAGAAGCTGCGAACGTTCAGCCTAACTCTGGCTCACAAGCCAACCAAGGCGTCTTCTTCGCAGTGTTGAAACCAGGCGACACCATTATGGGGATGTCGTTGGCCGAAGGTGGTCACTTGACCCATGGTATGCCATTGAATATGTCTGGCAAATGGTTCAACGTGGTTTCTTACGGTTTGAACGACAAAGAAGAGATCGACTACGAAGCCATGGAACGTTTGGCACGTGAATCGAAGCCTAAGTTGATTATCGCTGGTGCATCCGCATACTCCTTGCGCATCGACTTCGAACGTTTCGCCAAAATCGCGAAAGAAGTCGGCGCCTATTTCATGGTCGATATGGCGCACTATGCTGGCTTGATCGCTGCAGGCGTTTATCCTAACCCAGTACCACACGCTGACTTCGTCACCTCGACAACGCACAAGTCTTTGCGTGGCCCACGTGGCGGTATCATTTTGATGAAAGCCGAACACGAAAAAATCATCAACTCCGCGATTTTCCCAGGCTTGCAAGGTGGTCCATTGATGCACGTGATCGCTGGTAAAGCGGTCGCCTTTAAAGAAGCTTTGGAACCAGGCTTCAAAGCGTACCAAGAACAAGTCGTGAAGAACGCTGATGCTTTGGCAAAAACTTTGATCGAACGTGGCTTGCGCATCATCTCTGGTCGCACAGAATCGCACGTGATGTTGGTTGATCTGCGCTCTAAAAACATCACAGGTAAAGCAGCGGAAGCAGTATTGGGTTCTGCTCACATCACTTGCAATAAGAACTCGATTCCAAACGATCCAGAAAAACCATTCGTGACTTCCGGTATCCGTTTGGGCAGCCCTGCATTGACTACACGTGGCTTTAAAGAAGCAGAAGCGATTAAGATCGGTCACCTTGTTGCTGATGTGTTGGACAATCCAAACGATGCAGCGACAATTGAGCGCGTGAAGGCGGAAGTGAAGAAATTGACCGACGCATTCCCCGTGTACGGCAACTAATCAGCGCCCCGCTCTTCAGGATCCGACTTAAACCCGTGATTCTGCAGTCGATGCGTTTCAAAACAAAAAGCCACTTAGAGCAAAATCTAAGTGGCTTTTTTTAATCCGTGCCCATTCGAAGCTTTGCGCGATTCAAGCGCTCCTCATACTATTCAAGCTTTACATTGCATCCATGAGCATTTAGAAATGACGCGAGTTCGACAGTAATGTCGCATTTTTCTCTTTTTACAATAATTCACTGCCTTTTTTACACTTCCTCAACTCGCTTGCCTTGAGAAACGATAGAATAAAACCAAATCAAAGAGATTCCTGACTATGCAAGGTTCGCAAGAAAATGAAATGCCCCTTCTGCCATAACGACGATACACAAGTCATTGACACCCGTATTTCCGAAGAAGGCGATACGATACGACGTCGTCGTCGCTGCGCCCATTGCGACAAACGATTCACGACCTACGAGCGTATTGAATTAAGCATGCCAGTGATCGTAAAGAAAAATGGTAGTCGGTCGGAGTATGAGTCAGGCAAACTTCGCGCGAGCTTAATGCTGGCATTACGTAAGCGGCCAGTTTCAGCCGAGGCCGTCGACACGGCAATTCAACGCATTGAAGAGAAATTACTGAATAGTGGTCAGCGCGAAGTCGTTTCTGGTCATCTCGGAGAGTTAGTCATGCGCGAGCTCAAACGTCTCGATAAAGTCGCCTATATTCGTTTTGCCTCAGTCTATAAAAGCTTCGAAGATGTATCTGAATTTGTCGAGGCGATTCAAGAGGTTAAGAAAAAATAAGGGCCTGCATACGCAAGGCCCTTATGAAAACACAGTATTCAGATCTATCGATTATTTCTGCCAGCAAGTATCTGCAGTCATACCACCCGTCGGCGTGCCATTGACAGACTTTTGTCCCAAATTATTCACCGTGAGCTTACCGCATGCATCACTGGATTGAGAATTCTTAGGCTCGGCTTGCAAAGTAAAAGATGTCGAGGTGACGTTCGATAATGTAAATTGGTACTTCACCGAAGTTCCTGTTGAATTCGCCGGCGATACTGTGCGAGGCAGAGACGCACTGCTAGCTTTGTCGTAGGCATTATTTTCCGTAAATACGCGCTCCATGAATTGAGCGTTCTCCATCAAGGCTGCGCGGGCTTCGGCGCGATCGCCGCGCCGAACGTTATCGCGATAACTTGGATATGCGATCGCCGTGATGATAGAAATCACCAAAATTGTAATCATCATTTCTATCAAGGTGAAGCCTTGCATCTTACTACGACCACATACGCTCATTTTTGCTCTCCCTAGTCACTATTCTTTTACATTAATTTGACGCCATAGGCGGACAGTTGGAATCGGATCAGAAGCGCGACTATTCACACCATCCGAACCGCCGATCATCGTACCATCTCGCGACGCAGCTTGAAAGACCTTCAGATTACGATTACCCGTACGAATAATGGTCGTACCCATCGTCGCCGTACTTTGACGACCACTGTACATCGTATCATCCGCAGTCACTTTACCATCACCATTGGTGTCGATCGTTTTATAACTCAAGGGTCCACCATTCAAAGGACTCAATTGTAGCGTCGTCGAGAATCCGTCCGTGATACATGGGTCACTACTTGTGCCCGGTACCAGAGTAGTAAAGATAACTTGATCTTCAAAAATAATTGGATCTGTGACCAAGCGTTCCCCAGAAGTGACTTTTAAGTCCATGAACCATCCACGTTTTGTAGCCCAATCAACCACCTGAGGGTTATCGATCTTGTAGTAAGTTCCCGATGTATCTTTCGAAAGCGTTTGTTCAACCAAACTCGTCTTCGCGACCACGGAAGATGCTGAACCTTTATCCCAAATACCGTACAAGGTCTGACGAGCCGTCGTGTAGACGTCTGCATCCTCGTAAATTTTGCCGGTGCCGAATACCACCAAAACACCATTATTAGGATGCGGGTAAAGCTGCGGTTGTGTGGTGATCGCCTGTCTCACTGCAGAACCAGTGAAACTATTCGTTGCAGTGAATAAGGGTAATCCACTGAATGCGACGTTCACCACGGTAGGATCGCCTGCACTCGCCGTCACAAAATCAAACTTCCACAAATTTCCCTGGAGGTCACCAGCGTAAGCGGCTTGAATCGTAGAGTCAGCGCCGATCAGTAACTTCGGTGTCGACAAGCCATTGGATGTCGTACCTGTATCTTTCTTAAAGAGCACGGCACCCGTCTTCAAATTCACGACATACAACACCGCTTTGCCACTTGCGCTTTCATAACCATTGCCGAATACAGCCACCCAAGTACCATCCTTGAGTCGCCCCATTTGCGGTACGCCGATGGTATAGCCCATGTCATTGTCAACCGCTGGCAATGTCGAACTATATTCCCACATGACATTTGATTGACTAAAATTTACTGGATCAGTCACGTCCAGTGCAAACACGGCTTTGCCACCTGCGCCAGTTCCGCCTAACAACACCATGCGCCATGGAGCGCTGGTATCAGCACCGATCGCCGCATCACCAATGTTCGTCGTTCCATCCACGTAGAATTGATGGCTATATTCCTTCTTCGCCAGTTCTGGCAGCTTAGGGATAATCGACTTCGGAACATAGGCGAACCGTTCGATCGCGATAGTATCGTTTGCAGCCGCATCAAACGCATGTAGCATGCCATCGTTGGAACCGACATACACCGTTGCTGGTCGGCTAGAATCGGCCTTCCACTTCAAGAATGCTTGATATGAACCTTTACCTACCGACCCACTCGGTAAAAACATATAACCCCAATCCTTGCCTTCTTTCACATACTGAGGGTCGGAATTAACCAAGTCGCCGAGAACAAACTTACGAATCCGAAACGGATTATTTTCCAATGTTTTGTCGCCACGAATGTAATCAACGATGTTCGTACCAGTCACCACCGTTGGCAAATAATACGCTGCTGCATTGTTCATGATGGTCTGATCGGTACTCGCCAAACTTGGGAATTTGAACTCAATTCCCCCTGTGCCAGTAGCAGCGGTCGAATAGATTTTGCGCGTTGAGGGGACTACGGTCCAATTGTCCGTATCCCAGTCATTCGTAACCGCCACAGCACCTGTCGTAGCGTTCACAGATTTCTGCTCCAACTTCCCAGACCAGTTATCAGTACGGTAAGAAGAAGTGTAGAGCTTAGTATTGGAACCCAAGGTATTGTTCGACGTTGCCACCGCTGCCGCACTACCCACGCGACTTGAAATGTCAGCGAGCGCGGAAGCCAAGGAGTCACCGAACTGCTTTGGATTTTTTGCGCTGAAGTACTGGCCGTGACCATTGACTGCCGCGTGCCACAAATCGTCGACATTGTTAACAGAATCAGATGCCGGTGTGCTCCAAGATTTTGTTCCATTTGTCAACGCGGGCAAATCTGTTTTTGGATCAAGCGTGCCTACTACGCCCAAACCAACCGTGTATGTCACTAAATGCTGCCAGAAAGCTGGATCTGAATTATTGGTTGGTACATTTTTCTTAGTTGTGTTCCAATCCGTCCGCAAATCGGTGACCCAATAGTACATTGCCACATCCGCCAAAGTACTAGAGTTACTATCAGCGTACTGCTTTTCAGACGCGGTAGTGGTAACTCCTTTTACGTCCTTCGAAACCGAACCTGTGGTTTTGTACTGGAAAGTTCTACCATCCGCGGCTGTCATAACGGAGCCGTTTGTACCATCAACATTGCCGTTCGCAGGTGCGGACGCACTGTTACCGTTCCAAGTACCGTCCGTCATCATAATATGATAATTCTGACGGCAGCTTGCTTGTCCACTAGCTGAGTCATTAATCGTATTTTGCCATGGCCCACCTGAATCAGTGCGCAGGAAATAACGACCCACCTTGTCCATCGCATAACGCAACGGTGTACCATTACTTGTTGTTGGATATTTATACAATTCATCATAAAAACTTTGACGATTTGTACCAGAAAAGTCAGGAGTAACGCCTGCCACAACGATATCACTTGAGACACCATTGATTGTCCTAGAGCCCGCATTGATCGCCGAAAAACCAACCCGCAAATTAGACTCTTGTTTCGCAAACGCGGTACCGACACCACCACGCGCCATCAACATACGAGAACGCCAGTATTGAAACCAGTTTGCGAAATTTTTGATTTCTTCTTGATAGCTACACGTATTCGCTGCTGCGACACAATCTGTGCGATCAGAGGACATCTTCGGATAAGTCGAGGTCGTTGACTTGATTTCTACTTTCTGAAAACACGCGGTGCTTGTCGCGTCATCGGCCGATACACAGCCAGTTCCGCCGATGTATTTAAAATAGGTCGCTGGGTAAAAATTTCTTTTCTCAGCAACACTCGCGTTCGTGGATGACTTTACCCAAGTCGGAGTGCCCCACAAATTGAATTGTTGGTCGGTGGTCAAATTAATCGTCGCCACCAAGCTACCGCCCGTTGGAGCCACAGGATTGAAGTAAGCTGCCGTTTCATTCGCGGCGGCCATGGAACTACCATCGGCATTTTTCCAAGGTTCGTAACGGATGTTTGGGTTGTAATAAATTTCATTGACTTCCCAATTTCTAAAACGAATGATTTTTAACGATAACGCATTGTCAGTCCCATTGTTATCGCCAAAACCCATCACACTTTGGAAGAAGCTATCGCCATTCTTATAAACGCTTGCGGGCTGAGGAAATCCCGCGACGTAGTTAAAACCTGGCACCAAATTGTCTGGCAAATACTCAAACAACATTGAACCTGAATCATCCAATGTGAACATAATATTGGGTGGCACTTTAGGTTTGACCAAAGGTGGCAACTTCGAGACTGTTGCATTCGCATGTAGTGGCAAGATAATCTGCGCAAGTACGAGCGCAGCGGCTAGTACGCGCTTGCTCACTGAAACTTTGCTATCCATTTTCAACCTCAATTAGTAATTTCCACAACGAATAATTTCCTGAAGCATAACCACAGCCGTATCAACAGTGCCGACCCCGCGTGATGTGATCACGTATGGCCAACTGTATTGATCGCGACCGGGCAAAGGCCAACGTTCGATAATGCATTGGGGTTGCGAAGCAACTCCTGAAATTTGATCGATGCCCGTCGCAGTAAGTGCGTAAGCAGAACTCCAAACAGTTTTATCTTTCCATTTATTGGGAAAATTCCCCGAAACATTATTGGGATTAAAATCCTGCTCGTTCAAGGGTATCTGAACCGTACTACCAGACCTCAATCGACACATATTGGTCGAGCCAGCAGCCAAATCCAATTGGCGCTCACAAAAACGGAGTCCCTTCTCGGCCGCCTGGAACGCACTTTCTTGTGCGCGCAAATTGCCAACCACCTTTTCATCAAGTGTCGATTTCCGAATTGCGGTGATCGCCAACATCGTCATCACAATCAGAAATATCATGCTCACTGGCAGCACAAAGCCTTTTTGACGATTCAAGATTCTCATTACGTTGCTCCTACTGCGCGGCTGCGAATGGTGACTGTCGTCTTGAACACGCTTCGCAAGCGCTTGTCGGTAGCGGTCACGCTCGTGGTGCCATCACAATCCATATACGTTTGTTTTGCCGTGGCGAGGTTATCTGATGCAGACCTTACTACCAAACAGACCTGCACCGCGATGACTTTCTGCCAGTCGGCACTTGTCAATTGATCGGCGGTCAAATAGCGATCAATCGTTTGTGTTCCGTTATACGAAACCCCATAGGTAAGCTTCATCTTCTCAACATTCTCGGCGATCGGCTGACCAGGTTTGAGACTGTCAGTCGTACTTGTAAGCCCCCCATTGCCTTGACAATAGAGTTCAGGAGTACCGTTGGTTGTTTTGATGTAAAAACGGTTTTCAACGATGTACTCTGTTTGTACGCCGCCCTTCTTTTTTGCATCATCCGCTGGAATCGTTGTCGGAAGCACTGCAGCACCAAGACAGTCCGTTGGTACACCAGTCGACGTGGTGTTATCCGAATAGTTGTCTACCACATATCGCACCAAAAAAGCATCCGGATCCGTCGTCGTGGAGTTGCAAGCTAAACTTGCGAGAGCGGCTGAAGTATCCGTGAAGCCTCCCGAGCATCCGCGGATAGCATCAGTGCTTGCTCCCTTGTTGTCCGCAAAACTGGTATATACCGCAGGCTGCACCTTTACTGGCGCCACTGTGTCATCTTCACTTTTCTCAATGGAACTCAAAAGGGTCCCGTAACCAGCCATACGAATGTGAAAACTCAACAGACTGAGAGCCAAGCGACCTTCTTCATCGAGGCGACTTTTATCATCGGTGGCACGGAAAGTTTTCTTATTCGCGTAAAACAAAGACGAAATCGAAATCAAAATCACCATACCAATCGTCAGAGCGATCATCAACTCAACGATGGAGCGACCACCCTGTGCCCGAGATCTCATAAGCTTTTTCATACTGTGTACCTAATCGTAAAACAACGTACGCCAACTGGTGCCGCAGCAGCGCCAGGGCAAGCGGGATCGGTCGTAGTCAACCCTTGTTCCTTCCACATTACCGTTACGTCAAAAGTGCTACTTGCCGCGCCGGCGACAGGGGCAATATATCCAGCTCCGCCCGCCAAACGGACCTCAACGGAACGCAGCCATTGAGTGATATCGTTCTGCGCAATTTGAGCAGCCGTGCAACCTGCAGGATTACTCATCACGGTTTGACAGCTGTAAGGCAGGACTTTGTGATTCGCTGCAATGGACGTTGCATAGTCAGTCTTGTAGGTATAGTTCGCCTCATTCGCAGCACGCTCCGCCGCATATTTATCTTGCGTTGAAAAGACCCAGTTGGCACGCATACGTTCACCAAGGTCATATGCTGCTTGCAGCGCTTCCGACCGCTGACTCGCGGTTTTTTGATATTTGAGGGCGTTCATCTGCAAACTCGCCAAACCAAGCAAACCGATCGCCATCACCACAATGGAAACCATGATTTCCATTAAGGTTGCCCCTTGCTGTTTAATTCTTGCCTTCATTTATTCACCTCTCGAGGAATCAAGGACAAGCATTCGCTTGCTCAACTTTCGCGCGACCGCCAATGGATAAACACACAGCTCGTGTTTCACTTGAATAAGCGCTCGGAGCGTTAATCACAAACTGCGTCTTCACAAATGTTTGTCCTGTAATACCAAATGTCACGGTTTCATTTGCAGCGTCTGAGGTGATGCTCCCCTCGGAAGCACTGTTCAGGTAAGGTCCAAACACTTGGACAATGGCATCATTCGTATCACGAGATTTATTGCCGTTAGTATCAACGTAAATCATCCAACCAGTCGCCCATCCGAGGGTATCTTCAGCTGAGTTACAAGTAGGAGTAGTGTCTGAAGGATTAGTTGTCTTGCAAATACCAATCGAGACACTTCGCTTTAGTGCTTCGGATCTAGCTAGTAAGAGCGAACTATGCAAATCAGACACCATTGTTGAAACCTTACTTGACACAACCATACGACGGTAGCTCGGTATGGCAATTGCAGCAAGGACGCTGGTGATGACGATAACAATTAGCAGTTCAACTAAAGTTACACCGCTTTGTAGTCTGTGATGTGCGGATCTTGATTTCATAACTCCCCCATTTACGCATAGGAGAATAATGCAATCAAAAAAATTCTCAAAAGTAATTCAGATAAACGGTAAAAAAGTTAAGATCTTTGGCATTCATGCTGTGTCTTACTTTCAGGAACAGGGCTCTGAGGAAACTCGGGCGCGACCGCCTGATGCCAAGCAAATATACTTATCATGCTTTGTATCTTCGTCGCTTAAAGGCCGCTTGATAATAAAACTCATGTAGTTCCCAAAGGTCTGTCCCGTAGCATTAAAGTCGAGTTGATTATGCGTTGGACGTGTCAATATTGCCCCGTCTTTATTTGAGCTAAAAAATGAAGCCCGCATCATTAGGATCTCGTCTCCTGCATTTAAGCGCCGATTACGATCTTTATCGTGAAAGACAATCCAACCGCTCCCCCATCCCAGCCCGAGAGCGTCAGGCCCTTTGTCACATTGCGGATTCTCGCTACGAGTAGAAGAACTTCGGCAAATGATTACAGCACCACCTCTTTTAATTGCCTCAGATCGAGCATACAGAATGGTGCCATGTAGCTCCGACGTAGCCGTCGTAATTCGGGTTTTGATCACAAAACTCCCGTACGCCGGAATAGCAAGGGCCAAAAGTATGCTGAGTATGAGTAAAACCATTAGGGATTCAGCGAGCGTGAATCCTTGATTACGTCGATTGTGAGAAAACATAGGCCACCCAACCATTCTCGATCATCAAAACATTCAGACTAATTATTTATGTTATTTAAAAAGCTAGGCTTTACCATAACATAAAAGGCAGGCTGCTTTTAGGAGATAGGTACTTTTCGAGGCACAATTTAAGTTTGCGTACTAAAAAAGCAACAACACCAGCCGATATATCTCTGCTTTGAATATTTTATTGTGCAGAAAACTTCCTCATTTGGAAGTGAATATGACGAGAAGAACAGATTTGGCTAAATCGAAGTAGAAATCAACAAGTACTTGTAGATGGGCAACTGTTCAATAAGATCAGCGCCCCCAAAGCAAAAAGCCTCAAGTTCGAAGGAACTTGAGGCTTTTCAGGATAAGAGCCTGACGATGACCTACTTTCACACTGGTTGCAGCACTATCATCGGCGCAAAGTCGTTTCACGGTCCTGTTCGGGATGGGAAGGTGTGGGACCAACTTGCTATAGTCATCAGGCATAACTTGTTGATTTGCTGTGGTTCACGTTGACTTGTGAATCGCAACAAATCCAATTGGGAAGAAGTATGTCAGGTTTTGGTCTGACAGTAATTCATAATCGGTTGTGATTGACCAAACTATTTGGCAAACACTTTGTAATACTTGTCGTAGTTATCCTAAACTTTACCAAAGTTATAGGGACAAGCCGTACGGGCAATTAGTACTGGTTAGCTTAATGCATTACTGCACTTCCACACCCAGCCTATCAACGTCCTGGTCTCGAACGACCCTTCAAGGAGCTTAAAGCTCCGGGATATCTCATCTTAAGGCGAGTTTCCCGCTTAGATGCTTTCAGCGGTTATCTCTTCCGAACATAGCTACCCGGCAATGCCATTGGCATGACAACCGGTACACCAGAGGTTCGTCCACTCCGGTCCTCTCGTACTAGGAGCAGCCCCCTTCAAATATCCAACGCCCACGGCAGATAGGGACCAAACTGTCTCACGACGTTTTAAACCCAGCTCACGTACCACTTTAAATGGCGAACAGCCATACCCTTGGGACCGGCTACAGCCCCAGGATGTGATGAGCCGACATCGAGGTGCCAAACTCCCCCGTCGATATGAACTCTTGGGAGGAATCAGCCTGTTATCCCCAGAGTACCTTTTATCCGTTGAGCGATGGCCCTTCCATACAGAACCACCGGATCACTATGTCCTACTTTCGTACCTGCTCGACTTGTCAGTCTCGCAGTTAAGCACGCTTATGCCATTGCACTATTAGCACGATGTCCGACCGTACCTAGCGTACCTTCGAACTCCTCCGTTACACTTTGGGAGGAGACCGCCCCAGTCAAACTGCCTACCATGCACTGTCCCCGACCCGGATAACGGGACAAGGTTAGAACCTCAAACAAACCAGGGTGGTATTTCAAGGATGGCTCCACGAGAACTGGCGTCCCCGCTTCAAAGCCTCCCACCTATCCTACACAGATTGGTTCAAAGTCCAATGCAAAGCTACAGTAAAGGTTCATGGGGTCTTTCCGTCTAGCCGCGGGTAGATTGCATCATCACAAACACTTCAACTTCGCTGAGTCTCGGGAGGAGACAGTGTGGCCATCATTACGCCATTCGTGCAGGTCGGAACTTACCCGACAAGGAATTTCGCTACCTTAGGACCGTTATAGTTACGGCCGCCGTTTACTGGGACTTCAATCAAGAGCTTGCACCCCATCATTTAATCTTCCAGCACCGGGCAGGCGTCACACCCTATACGTCCACTTTCGTGTTTGCAGAGTGCTGTGTTTTTATTAAACAGTTGCAGCCACCAGTTTATTGCAACCCTTTCACCCTTCCAGCGCAGGCTGGTCAAGCTACAAGGGCGTACCTTATCCCGAAGTTACGGTACCAATTTGCCGAGTTCCTTCTCCCGAGTTCTCTCAAGCGCCTTAGAATACTCATCTCGCCCACCTGTGTCGGTTTGCGGTACGGTCTCGTATGACTGAAGCTTAGAGGCTTTTCTTGGAACCACTTCCGATTGCTTCGACACCTAAGTGTCTCGTCTCAACCCCTTGAATTATGTGCCCGGATTTGCCTAAGCACCTTCTACAAGTCAAGAACAGGCTCTTCCAACCGCCTGACAACCTTCCGCGATCCGTCCCCCCATCGCATCATACGACGGTGCAGGAATATTAACCTGCTTCCCATCAGCTACGCATCTCTGCCTCGCCTTAGGGGCCGACTCACCCTGCTCCGATGAACGTTGAACAGGAAACCTTGGGCTTACGGCGAGGAGGCTTTTCACCTCCTTTATCGCTACTCATGTCAGCATTCGCACTTCTGATACCTCCAGCATCCGTTACCAGACACCTTCGCAGGCTTACAGAACGCTCTCCTACCATATCCTTACGGATATCCGCAGCTTCGGTGTACAGCTTAGCCCCGTTACATCTTCCGCGCAGGACGACTCGATCAGTGAGCTATTACGCTTTCTTTAAAGGGTGGCTGCTTCTAAGCCAACCTCCTGACTGTTTTAGCCTTCCCACTTCGTTTTCCACTTAGCTGTACTTTGGGACCTTAGCTGGCGGTCTGGGTTGTTTCCCTCTTGACACCGGACGTTAGCACCCGATGTCTGTCTCCCAAGCTCGCACTCAACGGTATTCGGAGTTTGCAATGGTTTGGTAAGTCGCGATGACCCCCTAGCCATAACAGTGCTCTACCCCCGTTGGTGATACTTGAGGCACTACCTAAATAGTTTTCGGAGAGAACCAGCTATTTCCAGATTTGTTTAGCCTTTCACCCCTACCCACAGCTCATCCCCTAATTTTTCAACATTAGTGGGTTCGGTCCTCCAGTGCGTGTTACCGCACCTTCAACCTGGCCATGGGTAGATCATCTGGTTTCGGGTCTACACCCAGCGACTGTCGCCCTATTCGGACTCGATTTCTCTGCGCCTTCCCTATGCGGTTAAGCTCGCCACTGAATGTAAGTCGCTGACCCATTATACAAAAGGTACGCCGTCACCCCTTTCGAGGCTCCGACTGTTTGTATGCACACGGTTTCAGGTTCTATTTCACTCCCCTCCCGGGGTTCTTTTCGCCTTTCCCTCACGGTACTGGTTCACTATCGGTCGATATCGAGTATTTAGCCTTGGAGGATGGTCCCCCCATATTCAGACAGGATTTCACGTGTCCCGCCCTACTTCTTGCAAACCTAGTACCACTACGATCATTTCCTATACGGGACTATCACCCTCTATGGTCAGCGTTTCCAAGCTGTTCTAGTATGAAAGTAGTTATCATTTGCGGCTCTTCCCATTTCGCTCGCCACTACTTTGGGAATCTCGGTTGATTTCTTTTCCTGTAGCTACTTAGATGTTTCAGTTCGCCACGTTCGCTTCGTACTCCTATGTATTCAGAGTACGATGACCTTACGGCCGGGTTTCCCCATTCGGAAATCTGCGGATCACGGTGTGTTTGCTCACTCCCCGCAGCTTATCGCAAGCTACTACGTCCTTCATCGCCTGATATCGCCAAGGCATCCACCATGTGCACTTAGTCACTTGTCCCTATAACTTTGATCTCTATTCCTAGAGCCGTTATAGTTCTTTACTACTATATGAGTATTACTTTAGCGTTGCCGTAGCTCAAGTGAGTTTTATTCTTCGTCAATTGCTTGACGACGACTTGGATCACTTTTACTACTTTGTTTGTTCGATACAATCACAACCCTTCCATAAATTTGTTCACGATGTCTCATGAACTCCTCTACGAAATAAATTTTGATTATTTCTTACTTTACTTCTTCTCAATTGTTAAAGAACGGTACTACTTCATTACTTTGCTTTCGCTTTGAAAGAACAAATCTCAATAGCGCTCGCGCCACTCACATTTGTTATTTCGACCCATCTCACATCCCCTATCTACACTTGGTAGGGCTGGTTGGGCTCGAACCAACGACCCCCGCGTTATCAACACGGTGCTCTAACCAGCTGAGCTACAGCCCCAGTCATTGGTGGAGGTTACCGGGCTCGAACCGATCACCCCCTGCTTGCAAAGCAGGTGCTCTACCAGATGAGCTAAACCCCCATTTGTTCGGGTCATTACTTCACAGCACTTCTCAGTACTGTCTGCGTTCTTCTTCATTAACAGTCAATAAGTGTGGACACTTAACATTCAAGCGCACTCTAGAAAGGAGGTGATCCAGCCGCACCTTCCGATACGGCTACCTTGTTACGACTTCACCCCAGTCACGAACCCCGCCGTGGTAAGCGCCCTCCTTACGGTTAAGCTACCTACTTCTGGCGAAACCCGCTCCCATGGTGTGACGGGCGGTGTGTACAAGACCCGGGAACGTATTCACCGCGACATGCTGATCCGCGATTACTAGCGATTCCAACTTCATGTAGTCGAGTTGCAGACTACAATCCGGACTACGATACACTTTCTGGGATTAGCTCCACCTCGCGGTTTGGCAGCCCTCTGTATGTACCATTGTATGACGTGTGAAGCCCTACCCATAAGGGCCATGAGGACTTGACGTCATCCCCACCTTCCTCCGGTTTGTCACCGGCAGTCTCATTAGAGTGCTCAACTGAATGTAGCAACTAATGACAAGGGTTGCGCTCGTTGCGGGACTTAACCCAACATCTCACGACACGAGCTGACGACAGCCATGCAGCACCTGTGTGCAGGTTCTCTTGCGAGCACTCCCAAATCTCTTCAGGATTCCTGCCATGTCAAGGGTAGGTAAGGTTTTTCGCGTTGCATCGAATTAATCCACATCATCCACCGCTTGTGCGGGTCCCCGTCAATTCCTTTGAGTTTTAATCTTGCGACCGTACTCCCCAGGCGGTCTACTTCACGCGTTAGCTGCGTTACCAAGACAATTAAGTCCCGACAACTAGTAGACATCGTTTAGGGCGTGGACTACCAGGGTATCTAATCCTGTTTGCTCCCCACGCTTTCGTGCATGAGCGTCAGTGTTATCCCAGGGGGCTGCCTTCGCCATCGGTATTCCTCCACATCTCTACGCATTTCACTGCTACACGTGGAATTCTACCCCCCTCTGACACACTCTAGCCTTACAGTCACAAAGGCAGTTCCCAGGTTGAGCCCGGGGATTTCACCTCTGTCTTATAAAACCGCCTGCGCACGCTTTACGCCCAGTAATTCCGATTAACGCTTGCACCCTACGTATTACCGCGGCTGCTGGCACGTAGTTAGCCGGTGCTTATTCTTCAGGTACCGTCATTAGCAAATCATATTAGGATTCACCGTTTCTTCCCTGACAAAAGAGCTTTACAACCCGAAGGCCTTCTTCACTCACGCGGCATTGCTGGATCAGGGTTGCCCCCATTGTCCAAAATTCCCCACTGCTGCCTCCCGTAGGAGTCTGGACCGTGTCTCAGTTCCAGTGTGGCTGGTCGTCCTCTCAGACCAGCTACTGATCGTCGCCTTGGTGAGCTCTTACCTCACCAACTAGCTAATCAGATATCGGCCACTCTTATAGCACGAGGTCCTAAGATCCCCCGCTTTCCTCCTCAGAGCGTATGCGGTATTAGCTATCCTTTCGGATAGTTATCCCCCACTACAAGGTATGTTCCGATATATTACTCACCCGTTCGCCACTCGCCACCAGGTGCAAGCACCCGTGCTGCCGTTCGACTTGCATGTGTAAGGCATGCCGCCAGCGTTCAATCTGAGCCAGGATCAAACTCTTCAGTTCAATCTCTGTTTTTAGCATTTCTGCTTCCGTCGTTAGACGGTGTCGCTCACTCAAAATACTGACAGTTCGATTTCTATTTCTAGAAACCGTCTTGCTTTGTTATTTCTTGTGAACATTTGATATATTTTAAGTTTCCTAACTACCGAAGTAGCTAGTCGCCATCACTATCAAGTGCCCACATTTATTGACTGTTAATTGTTAAAGATCTGGCCTGCTACGCTCACTATTTAATCTTTCGACTTCAGTTTTTGCGTTTTGCTTCGAATCGTTTTGTTCGTCAGCAGCAGAGAAACGAGATTATGCAGCCTTTCCAACTTCTCGTCAACCCCCTCGTTTGAACTTTCTGAACTTCTTTCAAACTTGATTTCGATTTCTTTCATTTACAGCAATCGAAATACTTTGGAAAATTGACTGGCTTACCACTCTTTCTTCTTGCTCCGCATTTCTGCGGGACGCGAACTATAGCAAAGAGTCGACTTCATACGCAAGCCCCTTAGGCTGACGACTTAGGTTTGCGATATGTGCTCTGTTAAAATGGCGACTTAATCATTTACAGGTTTCGACCATGATACGCATCACCGATCTACAACTACCACTGAGTCATAGCGAAAGCGATCTCAAAGACGCCATCTTAAAGCGTCTTAAGATTAAGGACGAAGAACTCAAAAGCTTCCTGATCTTTAAGCGCAGCTACGATGCGCGTAAGAAAACTGCCATCATTTTAATTTATACGATTGACGTTGAACTCAGCAACGAGGCCGAGGTTCTCCATCGCACCAAAGATATTCAAGGTCAAGCAAAGATCGGTATCGCACCTGACACAAGCTACAAGTTCGTCACTCATGCAAAAAATCAAAATTTCCCAAGACCCGTCGTCATTGGCTTCGGCCCCTGCGGTCTCTTTGCTGCACTGATTTTGGCACAAATGGGTTTCAAACCTATCGTACTTGAACGCGGCAAAGCGGTACGCGAACGCACCAAAGATACCTGGGGCTTGTGGCGAAAACGCGAATTACAACCTGAATCCAATGTGCAGTTTGGTGAAGGTGGCGCCGGTACTTTTTCAGATGGCAAACTCTATAGCCAGATCAAGGATCCAAAACACTATGGTCGCAAAGTGCTGACCGAATTCGTGAAGGCTGGAGCTCCAGAAGAGATTCTTTATGTCAGCAAGCCGCACATTGGCACCTTCCGTCTCGTCAAAATGATCGAAGAGATGCGCGCCAATATTATTGAGCTGGGTGGAGAAATTCGTTTTCAACAAAAAGTCACTGACTTCGACATTCGCGATGGCAAAATTGTCGGCGTCACTGTCAACGATAAGGAATACATCGAGTCTGACCACGTTGTACTCGCAGTTGGACACAGCGCCCGCGATACCTTCCAGCTCATCTACGACAAAGGCATCTATGTTGAGGCAAAACCATTCTCGGTTGGCTTCCGCATTGAACACCCACAATCAATTATCGACAAAGCCCGCTTTGGCCCCAATGCAGGCAACAAGATTCTTGGTGCGGCTGATTACAAGTTAGTGCACCATGCTAGCAATGATCGATCTGTTTATAGCTTCTGTATGTGTCCGGGCGGAACGGTGGTCGCGGCAACTTCAGAACCAGGACGCGTAGTAACAAACGGTATGAGCCAATACTCTCGCAACGAGCGCAATGCTAATAGCGCGATTGTAGTCGGCATCAATCCAGAAATTGACTATCCCGGACATCCCCTTGCAGGCATCGACTTTCAGCGAAAGTTAGAAAGTCGAGCGTTCGAATTGGGCGGTGGGACTTATAACGCACCAGGACAATTGATCGGCGATTTCTTAGAGAACCGCGCTTCCACCGCCTTCGGTGAAGTGGTGCCATCATACAAACCAGGCATCACCCTTTGCAATCTGGCAGACGCCCTACCAGAGTTTGCGATCAAGGCGATCCGCGAAGCGATTCCTGAGTTCGATAAGCAAATTAAAGGATTCGCGTTGAAGGATGGCCTCCTAACTGGCGTTGAAACACGAACTTCCTCACCGATTCGTATCAAACGCAATGACAAAGATATGCAGAGCTTGAATACGCGCGGCTTATTCCCTGCTGGCGAAGGTGCTGGATATGCCGGAGGAATTTTGTCAGCAGCAATCGATGGGATCAAAGTCGCAGAGGCATTAGCACTCAGCCTCGAACACAAATACAAATAGGTTTTCAACCTGAATCTGAAAAAACAAAGACCGCATAATGCGGCCTTTGTTTTGCATCAGTTTGCAACCACCAACTAACCTTAACCTAGCTAATCAAATCCTCAAGTCCAGCAGCCAATTCAAGAACCGGCGGCATCTCATCCAAAATTGCAGCACTACTGAGGCCAATCTTGGCTACCACATCAGTCGGCAGTGTTGCTTCCATTTCCTCTTTTGAATATTTGTTTTCCTCTGCACGTGCACGCCACACAGCAAGGTGCACCACACCAGACATCACATCAAAATTTTCTTTTTCGAGAGGATCAGGAAAACCCTTAATCACCGTACCAAAGTTATCTGGGAAGCGCCAACGTCGTGCCAGTTCAGCACCGACATCAGAGAAATTGTAGCCAAAAGATGTTTGCTCAACACTTAAGCGACGCGAGTCCAATGGACCAGCGATTTTGTCGACTTGCAGAGTTTGTTCCGGCATTGCTGCATGCATCACCAATTGACCAATCGCATGCATCAGACCAACGGTAAATGCAAAATCAGAATTGCCACCAATTTTCTTAGCAATCCACTTTGAAATGACCGCCGTATGTAAGCTGTAGCGCCAGAATTGCTTTAAGTCGACGCCTGGCATGGCTTTGAATCCGCCTGTCAAACCACTACTAATTACCAGAGTGCGAACAGTCATAAAGCCGAGCATGAGAACAGCATCATCGACCGTCCCCACGCTTCGAGAAGAATGATAATAGGAAGAATTGGCGAGACGCAAAAGCTTAGCACTGAGTACCTGATCCGCAGCTAATTTGCGCGCGATTTCGTCAATAGAAACATTATCGTTGTTAAAGCTATCGATTACCTCTTGCACCACTTTAGGAATGGTAGGTAATGCGTTTTGCTGCTGAAATAGTGTATCGAAATTCATGAAAAAATCCCCCTGTTATTACAGCATCGCGTAGGACCTGAGCGGTCACACGTAGCATCAGCCAGCGGCTGATCCCATCGAACGATAATGAAGCGAACTGTTTCAAAATTCATGTTCGTGAGGAAATCATACTACGTAGTTTGCTTTAGGGGAACATTTTCATTGGCAGTATGAAAACAAAAAAACGACAGACTGTAAAATCACTTTAAATTCAGCGTCTTGCGTTGTTGCTCAAGCATTCTTAGTCGTCTTTGACGCCCTCAATTCCGAGCTCTTGAATCTTTCGACTAATCGTATTTCGACCAATACCCAAACGAATTGCTGCATCGTTCTTGCGACCATGGGTATGCTTCAACGCAGCTCGTATGAGGACAGACTCAAAATCTCGACTCAAGCCATTCATGATTTCTGGCACATCATTTTGTAGAAGTTCTCCCGCCTTCGCTTCCAGCAGATCACTCCACGAGAGTCCATCATGCGCCACCCGAGCCAAACTTTCTGTCTGCGCGACCCCATATGAAGTAAGCGACTCAAGTGGCGTGGCATGCACTAATTCGGAGGGTAGATCGACGACTTCCACGACCTGTCCAGGTGCCATGACCGTGATCCAATTACATAGATTTTCGAGCTGGCGGACATTCCCCGGAAAATCAAGATGGGAAATAAAACTAAGTGCCTGATCAGATAAACGTTTCGCATCTACACCCAGCTGTTTCGCGCTCTGCACTAAGAAATGCTTCGCCAACAAAGGTATATCCTCACGACGTTCGCGCAAACTTGGAACTCGTAAACGAATCACATTCAATCGATGAAATAAGTCCTCACGGAACACACCATCTTTGACACGCTCCTCTAAGTTTTGATGCGTCGCTGCGATCAAGCGCACGTTCGCTTTCATTGGCTGATGTCCGCCGACTCGGTAGAAGTGCCCGTCCGACAAAACGCGCAACAAACGTGTTTGCAAATCGAAAGGCATATCACCGATCTCATCGAGAAAGAGTGTGCCGCCTTCCGCTTGCTCAAAGCGACCGCGGCGCGCAGACTGCGCTCCGGTAAATGCACCACGCTCATGACCAAACAGCTCGGATTCCAACAGATCCTTAGGAATCGCGGCCGTATTAATCGCGATAAAGGGTTGGTTCACACGTGGACTATGTTTATGCAAGGCCCGTGCAACGAGCTCTTTGCCACTACCGGATTCACCAGTAATTAAGACCGTCACGCTCGACTGCGATAAGCGACCAATCGCACGAAACACTTCTTGCATTGCCGGTGCTTGACCAAGAATCTCGGTTTCAACATCTTGCATTTGTTCGACAGTCGTCTCGCGCTCGCTCTCTTCAAGGGCTCGGCGAATCAACTCGACGGCCTTCGCCAAATCAAAAGGCTTCGCTAGGTACTCGAACGCACCACCTTTGAATGCGGCTACCGCTGAATCGAGGTCCGAAAACGCGGTCATGATAATCACTGGCAGACTTGGCAAACGTAGTTTTACCGTTTGCAAAAGATCTAAACCTGAAGCGCCATTCATGCGAATATCTGAAACCAAAACTTGCGGCACTTCACTTTCATCATCCAAGGCTTGAAGCACTTCATCCGGTTGACGAAAGCTACGCGTATTCAAACCTTCGCGGGCCAAGGCCTTCTCTAGCACCCAACGAATTGAATCATCATCATCTACAATCCAAATTGTTTTTTTCATTCTTCTTGCATTCCTTGTTTCGGATCACTGTGATCGTGCACCAAAAATTCACGCGCGCACCAAGTTCGCTCACGGTAGTGGTATGAGAATCCTAAAATCAGTGCAACCTGGTCGACTTTCGCAATCGATTACGCCCGCATGCTGCGTAATAAATGCTTGCGCTAAGGTCAAACCAAGGCCACTGCCGCCATCACGACCCGAGACCAGCGGATAGAAAATTCGATCGCGAATTTCAGCTGGTATGCCCGGACCATTGTCGATGATATGCAAATCTAATGCCAGCCTGTAACGAATTTTGGCGAGCGTGACTTGACGCACCACGCGCGTCTTAAAAATGATTTCAGCATCACCTTCCGCCATCCGCATAATCAGAGCTTGCGCAGCATTGTGAGCGATATTCAAAACCACTTGAATGAGCTGCTGTTGATCGCCACGAAACTCTGGGATCGACAAATCATAGTCGCGTTTGATACTCAGACCTTTCGGGAACTCGGCCATAATCAAACTGCGGACGCGTTCGCAAACCTCATGAATGTTGACGTCTGCAATCACCTGCGGCAAACGATTCGGCGCCAATAAACGATCAACTAAGACTTGCAAGCGATCTGCTTCTTTGATGATGACCTGCGTGTATTCACGTAGCTCTTTAGCGCGCCGCTCTGAAATATCTTGTTCGGGCAGTTCCAGTTCCAACAATTGCGCCGCACCACGAATGCCGCCCAAGGGATTCTTGATTTCGTGTGCCAAATTGCGAATAAGCTCTTTGTTCTCTTTATTTTGATCATGCATACGCTCTTCACGATCAAGCTTGACTTGTTGCACGTTCTCACGCAACTCAATCAAGACTGGCGTCTCAAGTGTGTCCAATGCTGTAACGATGGTATGCACGTGCAAAGGCTCACGACCACTACGTTCAAGAATCAAATCTTGGCGCTTTTCCGCAAACTGGTGAGCTAAGGCTTGATGAAAACCCTCGAACAATTCCTCGCTATTCAAAAATAATTCGTTCAAGGCGAGGTTTTGCAAGAGTTTGCTTGGTCGCTCCAATAAATTCTCCGCAGCTGGATTGGCATACACAATTCTTGCTTCAGGATCGAGTACGATCACTGAAGACGCCAGCAAATCCAAGCCTGCAAATTGATTCAAATCGTTTGACACATCACCCCTATCAACAGCATCTCAAGAAACAAGAATCCTAGCGACACAAAAAAAGGCCGCGTTGGCGGCCTCTTTGCTGAACGCGTTTGCAATCGACTATTTCAAGTTACCAATCTCGCGCTTTAACGCCTCAATATTCTTTTCCGAACGTGCAATGTCGTTCTTCAGATTATTCACGCGTTCCATGTACTGCGCCGGTAGACGTTCTTCTGGGCGTCGTTCCACATCGCCGCCGTTATATTCTTTTTTCAGCCCTGCCAATTTTTGCTCTTCGGCCTTCAACTCTTCATTCAATATTTGCTTACGATCAGAGTCGCGTGCTTTTTGAGTTGCATCGTCCACTTTCGGGAAACTTGCTGGCGCACTCGCCGCACTGGCCTTAGGAGCCGCCGGCTTTTTCACACTTGCCGGTGCAGGTACCACATTCATATATGGAAGCTCGACCCGCTTGCAGCCTTTCACATTACCGACGTTTCTGTATTCCTTCTTACCGTTTGCATCAATACAAAGATAGACGTCAGATTGCGCGACGGCGTGCTGCGCGACCAAGAAAGTAAAACCGAATACTGTCAAAATATACTTCATAGCTGGCAATCTTTAACGATAACAAGTCAAGTGTAAGTCAAGCCGCTATTTTGCACAATTTTTACTGTTTATGCAGAAATGAAAAAGCGGGGCGAACCCCGCTCTTTTCGATCTCAATTACAGAGAGTAGTACATGTCGAACTCAGCTGGGTGCGTCGTCATACGCATACGCTGTACGTCTTGCATCTTCAATTCGATGTAAGCGTCGATCATGCTGTCGCTGAACACGCCACCGCGTGTCAAGAATTCTCGATCTTTATCTAATGCTTCCAAAGCTTGCTCTAAAGAGTGGCAAACGGTTGGGATCAATGCATCTTCTTCTGGTGGCAAATGGTACAAGTCTTTAGACGCTGCTTCACCTGGATGGATCTTGTTCTGTACACCGTCCAAACCTGCCATCATCAATGCAGCGAAGCACAAGTATGGGTTCGCCAATGGATCTGGGAAGCGTGCTTCAACGCGACGTGCCTTTGGATTCGCTACGTATGGAATGCGGATAGAAGCAGAACGATTTTTCGCAGAGTAAGCCAATTTCACTGGAGCTTCGTAACCTGGAACCAAGCGCTTGTAAGAGTTAGTACCTGGATTCGTGATCGCGTTCAATGCACGTGCATGCTTGATGATACCGCCGATGTAGTACAAAGCGAAATCAGACAAACCTGCATAGCCGTCGCCTGCGAACAAGTTTTTGCCGTCTTTCCAGATCGATTGGTGAACGTGCATACCAGAACCGTTATCGCCAACGATAGGTTTTGGCATGAAAGTCGCTGTTTTGCCGTAAGTGTGAGCAACATTCCACACGACATATTTCAAATTCTGAGTCCAGTCAGCACGCTCGACCAAAGTGGAGAACTTAGTGCCGATTTCGTTTTGACCTGCGCCAGCAACTTCATGGTGATGCACTTCAACTGGAATGCCCAAGGATTCCAAAATCAAGCACATTTCAGAACGCATATCTTGGAAGCTATCGACTGGTGGCACTGGGAAGTAACCACCTTTGACTGTTGGACGGTGACCAGTGTTGCCACCTTCCAAATCTTTACCTGTTGTCCAAGAAGCTTCGTCAGAATCAATCTTCACGAAGCAACCAGACATATCGATTTTCCAGCGAACACTGTCAAAAATGAAGAATTCTGGTTCTGGGCCGAAGTAAGCTGTGTCACCGATACCCGAAGATTTCAAATACGCTTCAGCGCGTTTAGCGATGGAGCGTGGGTCACGATCGTAACCTTTGCCGTCAGCTGGCTCGATAACGTCACATTGCATGAACAATGTCGTTTCTTCCATGAATGGGTCGATGTTTGCTGTGTTTGGGTCTGGCATCAACAACATATCAGACGCTTCAATACCTTTCCAACCTGCGATGGAGGAACCGTCAAATGCATGACCAGATTCGAACTTATCCATACTGAATTGGGAAATCGGTACGGTTACGTGCTGTTCTTTACCACGTGTATCAGCAAAACGGAAATCAACGAACTTAACTTCGTTATCTTTCGCCATTTTCAAGACATCTGCTGCTGTCATTGCCATTTGAAGCTCCTCAATTCGATCAAAAAGATAATTTACCTAGATTACGATGGCCAAAAAAGCCACAAGCCATTTCCCAAATGCAAGGAACCACATTAGCACGGCAACGCACTAAATCAATGCATTTCTCTGAAATTTTTTGTTCCGTGCACTATAAGCAGAAATCATGCCATCTTTTTGCACAATTTCAGCGCAGATTTCATTAACATAAGCAACTGATTTTTAAGCTAAAATCGGAAAGATCGGAAAACTTTATTTTTACACCACGAAATTAGCTGCACTAAATTGATGCAAAAATCATGTAACGCACCATAATAGTGCGATCAGCATCTCTAAACAAGTGCACAGGAAAAGTAAGTTTGAACTTTGAGTTGGTGAAAGAAATTTAATGTTGATGCGATGCAGGCGTTGGCATCAATCAATCCAATATGCTTTTGTTTACGATGTTGACCAAATACACTGAACTAGCTAACTTACTAGGAAATTAGGTTGGCTTTAGCATTTTGTTTTGATTTCTTTAAACAAACTGAACCAACTAGCTAAACGTCTAACCATCATAAGTACGAATACTCGATTTGTTTTCCTAAGAAAGATAATCCCATGAGCACTTCCATTTTAGACACCGCCCGCAAACGCGGACAGGATCAAACTCTGCCTTACTCAGGTGCAGTGACTCCTGAAGAGGCCTATGCATTGCTGGAACAAGACAGTAACGTTATGCTCGTCGACGTACGAACGAATGCAGAACGAGATTGGGTCGGTCGCGTTCAGATCCCAGAGGCCCAGCACAAAGCGGTGCAATGGTCGACTTACCCCGGCGGCGTTGCCAACCCTCACTTCCTGCAAGAACTTGCAGCGGCTGTCCCTAACAAGGACAGCATCATTGTATTTTTGTGTCGATCAGGTGTCCGTTCTAAACACGCGGCAAAGCTTGCCTGCGAGAACGGCTACCAAAATTGCTTCGACATTCTCCAAGGTTTCGAAGGCGACAAAGATCATCATGGCCATCGCAAAACAATTGGTGGTTGGTGCAGTGCGGCCTTGCCATGGGTTGGCGCGTAAGAAGTCTATTTGCCGACTGAGCACCTCGACAAACGAAGAAGTGATGCCCCATGCAAAACGACCGACTCTCGGCTGGTCGTTTTTCTTCGAATATTTTTATTCCTTGATCGCTTCAAGATTGAACCACAGCGTGACTTCATCGCTCACAAATGGCGCATAACTACCAAGGTCGAATTCACTGCGTAGAATTTTTGCGCTGCCGTTCGCACCGCAGGCACGGGCAAAATACAAGGGCATAAAACGACAATGAAAATGGTGCAAATCAAAACGCACCACCTTGCTCACATCTTTTATGCGAAGCAATCCTTCAAGCGCCTGCAAATTATTCTGCTCGTCGAAAATTAATCGGTTGGAAGTGAACACGATTTTAGGAAAACGCTCACTATCAAAAAATTGCGAGGACTTCAGTCGATTGTCAAATAATCCGACGCCCGTACTGATCGACCCCGTCTCGATTTCCAAGACGACCTTCCCGGTTCTCGCCTCAAAATCGATTTCTACGCTACCGGTACTGCGATCGAAGCGACCTCTTTGTAAAGACAGGCCCCAATGTTTGTATTCGAAAAAAGTGAAGGTATGGTCAGGGTCAATCCGATAGCGTTCTAAATCGGCGGCGCGTGCGGAAACGCAAGTGAATAAAGAAACACCAAGCCAAAGAACCGCCCGAGATAGAATAAGCTGCAGTTTCGTCGACAAATTCAAAGTCATACCCCCTCCTCCAAGCGCGGTATTTTAAATGGCAGCAAGCCTCACTTTTCAGCGCTTTAGCCGTGAATTAGACTAGTCAAATTGGCTAGTTTTTTTATACTCGCAAATCCTAAGTATCATTGATTGGTGCCAGTTCAGGCACTGTTCAACCCATATTTCCCACCGTTTGTCCCAAAGTAATTGCCTGAAAAACCTTGGCGTATCACACTAACCGTGAATCAATTGTACGTGAAAGTCTTTAGCTGACAGTACACATTGTTTCAACCTCCCTTTTTCGTCATCCCGACTATTGGTCGCGATGACGATTTTTTTTGTGCTTTCGATTTCGCATCATGAGAAAAGAGACGAATAAAAAACTCTACTTGTTCAATTGTGATGCGCTGAACCCGGAGTCATCACTATGCTTGGAAAAGTCGTCGTTAGTATCATTTGCAGCTTACTCTGGAACAGCAACGTCAGCGCCAGTCCTAACAATCCTTCTGGCACCCACAACCCCACGCACAGCCATAAGCAAGAGGGGCATCAACAGAACGCTGCTACCTTACTTTGGAGTAGCGCTTGGTATTCGCCAATTGATTCGAAAGGCGGAGCACTTGAGCCGCAGTCACTTCGCCAAAGAATTCGTAGCAGCATCGATGGCAAAAAAGTGCGTCTACAATTCTCGAACAAATTTGGCACCAGCGCTTTAAAGATGACATCGGTAATGATCGCACGTAGTGATGGTCTTGGTGCGATTGATTTGAAATCACAGCGGCCTGTCTTGTTCGCTGGTTCAAACAATGTCGTCATTCCTCCTGGACAGGAAATCGTCAGCGATAGCATCGATTTACCAGTCAAAGCCTTAGAAGAACTGGCGATTAGTTTCTTTTTACCGGAAGGCACAGAAACGGCGACACTACACAATACATCAATGCAAAATGCCCAACTCTACCCATTGGTCGACAAGACACGAAGTAAAACTTGGGGTGAAGCAAAACAAGACGACACGCGCTACTTTCTCAAGGAACTCGAGATACAAACCTCCGGCAAAACAGGTGCTATCGTCGCTTTTGGTGATTCACTGACTGATGGTGTAGGTATCGAGAATGACCGTTACCATCGTTGGACTGATTTTCTCGCTGAACGTTTGCAGGTATCGCCAAAGCATCGGCAATATGCCGTCCTCAATGCGGGGATCGCGGGCAATCGATTATTACGCGGAGCAAGCGCGCCATTCATCGGAAACGCGGGCCTACTGAGATTTGATGAAGATGTGTTGCAGCGGGCTGGCGTGCAATTCATTATTGTGAGCATCGGCACCAATGATATTTCAGCTAACCATGCTTTCTCTGATCCGAGCGAACAGATCACTTACGAAGACCTCGTTGACGGTTATCAGCAATTGATTACACGTGCACATGAAAGAAGCATCAAGATCATCGGGACCACCATCAAGCCACGCGGTGGCGCCCAAGGGCGCTTACCGCACACGCCGGAAGCAGAACGCTTACGGATCCGTATCAATCAATGGATACGCAGCGCTTCCGCATTTGATGGTGTCATCGATTTCGATTTGATGTTGCGTGATCCAGCGCAGGTCGATCGTTTGAATCCGATCTATGACAGCGGCGACCATACACACCCGAATGCCGCAGGGTATCGCGTGATGGCAAACGGGATTGATCTCCGATTATTTCAGTAACATCGTCCTACCTCTTTTGCTTCAACGGTTTTGCTTCAACGCTTTTGCTTCAAGAATCGCACCAGCATATTGCCAAAATCGGCAATATGCTGGTTACTGATAATATCGAGCGTGTCTTTGTCGGTATGCCATTCGTTCAAATTGGTCCAGTCAATAATATGCAAAACCGGAACACCCATTTGCACAAACGGCACGTGATCGTCCTCGATCATCAAATTGACGGCGCTTATCTTAGTCGTCGTACGCTGCGACAAAAATTTCTGCGCTAACTGTGGATGTGAACCACGGGTGATGAAGAGGTTCTGATTCTTATGCCCTATCATATCGATGATCAGCATCGCTTTAATGGGTAATCCGTTGTAGGCGATCCCATCAAACTGCTTCTCAAGTTTCTCAGCAAAAGCGCGTGAACCATGAATATTGTCCTGCACACCGACTAAACGTTCACCGTCATTCCACTCGGCCAGAGTCGCTTCCTCGCCATCAAAAAAAGCCAGCCCAAGAGTGCAATCCATATAGCGACCGGCATCAGATTTCGTTGCTTCGTCTTTGCGTATCTGCTTAGTCACACGGGCTAACTCCAACATGGCTGCAGTCGATGAGCCACCGTCATTGGCACCAAGGAATTTCATATTGCTGTACGGTTTCGTATCGTAGTGTCCGCCTACCATCACCAAACAACGCTCGCTCCCTTTCAAGAAAGCGATGAGATTTTCACCTTCCACTTCTTTCACAGGATTGGCTTTCTTATCCTTGCCACCTAACTTTTCCGCCGACACATTAGGGATCTTGGTCTTGAATTTTTGAACCTGAACTTCCCACCCTTCTTTAGTGAGATTGGCTTTCAATTCTTGGGTGTATTTCTTCTGTTCCGCACTCGCCATAGGATGTGGCGCTTTGACAAAGCGTCGCATCGCTTGATCTATCTTCTGAGCGTTGAATAGTTGCGGGTCTTGCTGCTTCGCCACAGCCACACTACACCAGACGAGATTTACACACGCACCAAGTACGCCAAACAGTATCGAAAAACGCTTCAGCTTCATAAAAAATTCCTTCATCCTCGGCCCGATTGACGATTTAAACGGTCCTTAATTGCAAGCAAATGTAATACGAAAGCGACACTATACGATGTTTCGTCTCTCGCGACATTACAATTTGTAACGACCTTGAAAGGTGCCAAATAGGAGACCCGTTGTAGCATCTGGATCTACTCACATATCCATTTCTACGACCAGCAGCACTTCCACTTTGCGGAATTTTACAATGCCCAATTTTTTCCCTTATCGGCAGATCAGCATCGTCGCTATGCTTTCGGGTTTAATCGCGTGCGGTGGCCAATCCCAAACGCAAATCCCTGTCAACGCCACGATCATGACCGCCGCACCAAGCACAGCGGCCTCAATCGAAGTCAGTTTCGATAAGACCCGCGATGAGTACAGCTTGACTGCCAGTACCAGTGGCATCAAGGTCAGCGATAAAGCAAGTGCGCAAACGACGAGCCTCCCCTCTTCCGTGACCAGCGTACGCTTCAAAGATATGCGCCTCAACTTGCTTGCGGCAAATCAGTCACAGCAATTGAGCATGAATGATCTCAATCAAGTCACCGAACTTTATATTGCTTTTTTTAATCGCGTGCCTGAGGCTGATGGGCTCAGCTATTGGGTCAACGAAAGAGCACGCGGACAAAGTATAGAAACCATCGCCAATTACTTCTATGGCGCGGCAGTCCTCTATAGCGCGCAAACGGGTTACAGTGCAACGATGAGCAATGCTGATTTTGTGCGAATCATTTATAAAAATGTGTTAGCACGCACCGGCCCGACTGCGCCCACTGACACAGAAGTCAACTACTGGACGACACAGTTGAATCAAGGCAGTATGTCCAGAGGCAGAATGGCGATCAGTATGCTGACCTCAGCACATCTGTTTGAAGGCGACGTTGAATTCGGCTGGGTTCCACAGCTGCTTAACAACAAGATCGTGGTTGGCAACTACTTCGCCTTACAAAACGGCATCAATTATTTGAGTCCGGAAGACTCTATTAGCAAAGGCATGAGTATTGCGGCCGCCGTTACTCCGACAGACACTAGTGCTGCGATGCAGTTGATTGGCTTGCACGACAGCTTCAATTTATTCGATGCGGCACCGAACCAAATCCGCATCATCAAGCTGACCACATTACCCAATCCTAGCGGCATCAAATTCGGTTTCTGGGAAACATTTTCCAAACAGGACGTGACCTTACTCAGCATGGGAAAACGACCGACCAGTCGCGTCGGCTTTGACAGTTGGGCAGCCATCGAGACGAGCAAAGGTGTTTACGACTTTGCTGGGTTTGATGCCAGTAGTAGCATGGCGAACTACCGACGCGTGCACAACTACGGCGAATCAATTTACGCTGCCATCAACATCAGTTTCTCCGCCCAAATCACTCCCAGTAAACAAACCATACCCGCCTTTTACAACGGTAGGATTACAGATCCAGAAACTCGCCAAGCCGCCAAAAATTTCCTCGCCGCGTATGTTCAACACATGCTCAAAGCACTGGGCAGTTTGAGCCTGACCATCGATTACGAAATTATGAGCAACTATCGCTTATCTGCAGCAGGCAGCGAGCCGCGTGCGAATGAGTGGGCCGATTGGTATGTCGAGGCGGCGGCAGTCGCCCGCAAGGCCGCCGCTGACATCGGCATGGCCGATCGTCTCAAGCTACAACCTATCGTTAATAGTAATCCTCTCGATCCTAGCAGTCCGATTAGCAAAGGTCGCGACTACAATAACTGGTTAGTCCGCGTGGTCGCTGCCTCAGATGCACTTGCTCTCGATACTTACCATAGCGATCCTAACTTACCAAATACCGACCCACAACGCACCTTTGACATCATCCAATTTTGGATCGATCAATTCTCGGCAGGTAAAGATGTGATCGTGACAGAGAACGGCTTCAATAGCGTGACCGAAGTAATCCCCTCTATCACTCGTGCAGATCGAGATTGGAAAACCACGGGGACGGAAGCCGATCAAGCCACCTACTACAATCTCCTATTCGCCAAGTTGGCAGACGCCAATCGTAAAGACGGCATTTTTCACAATCAATTGAAGTCATTCAATATGTGGAGCATTCTGGATAATCCCGCCAAAGCCGCCACGGATGAAGATCGCTATTTTGGTTTAATTCGCTTAGACGGCACAGAAAAACCCGCCGCCGCGGTGGTACGTGATGCCTTGCGTCGCTATGAGAATGACGTGACTACTCGACCGTGGAATTATGTTGGACTTGGCACCGATCTCAGTCGCACCATGAACGACACCAGCAAGCCCCCGGTGAGCCTCAGCTACACCAACGGGGCGCAGTTTGAATTGCTACGCTATAGTGAAAATGCCTTACCAAGTGCCAAACAGTACAACTTTGAGATCACGCTCACCAACAGTGCCAACATCATCTTGTGCATCAATGGCACCCAGTGGCTGTTTCAAGAAGGCCAAAGCAACTACAGCATCGATCTTACCAAGTACCTCAAGCCCAATGCAGCCAACAGTATCGATGTGTATCTCACCAATAGCGTATTTCCTAGCGCCGCCAGTGTGCGGTCGATCCAGCTTCGGAAGGGATGATAAAGTTCGGTCGAACGAATTTTGGCTTCGCGCTGTCGATATCAATCACATCGAAAATTGCAAACGATGTAAATTGGCGTAGGCGCCATTTTTGGCGAGCAGTTCGGCGTGGGTGCCAACCTCGACGATCTTCCCTTCCGCCAGCACCACAATCCGACTAGCGCCTTCAATAGTCGATAAGCGGTGCGCAATCACTAAGGTTGTGCGCCCTTGCATCAATTGATCCAAGGCTGCTTGCACTGCACGCTCCGACTCGCTATCGAGTGCCGAAGTGGCCTCATCCAAAATCAGAATAGGCGCGTTTTTGTAGATAGCTCGGGCAATGGCAAGTCGTTGACGTTGACCGCCCGATAAACGCATCCCATTATCGCCGATCATCGTATTCAAGCCTTCCGGCAATTCTTTGACGACTTCTTGCAAGTGAGCGGCTTCAACCGCATAGGCGATACGTGCTGAGTCTGGCTCGGCATCGCCGTAAGAAATATTGGCAGCGATCGTATCATCAAACAGAACCACGTTTTGGCTCACCATCGCAATCTGTTGACGTAGACTCTTCAACGCCAGATCCGATAAGACGTAATCGTCTAAGCGAATTTCACCTTGATTGGGCTCATAAAAACGAGGCACCAAGTTCACAAGAGAAGTCTTACCGCCGCCCGACATACCAACTAGGGCGATCGTTTCGCCTGCGGCAATCTCGAGGTTGATATCGCTTAAAGCGGAGTGTTCTTGTTCGGGATAAGTGAAGTGCACGTTGCGGAAACTGAGCCGTCCCTGTGCGCGTTGTTCCAATTGTTGACCGGTGGTCAGCTCGGTATCCGTATCAACCATTGCAAACACGGACTCCGCAGCGGCCATGCCTCGCTGCATAGGTCCATTCAAATCCGCTAAGCGTTTGAGTGGTGTCAGCAACATCATCATTGCAGTGATGAAGGTAACAAAGTCCCCCACCGTAGTCGCATCTTTACGCGCTTGCGCCAAAGCCAACATGATGACAATGGCGACCGCAACCGACGCTAAAATCTGCGTCAACGGTGTCGTGAACGAGACTGCCACGGTACTCTTTAAAGTATAACTGCCGAGCTTGCGATTCTTTTCATCAAAACGCTTTTGCTCATACTCTTGACCGCCAAAGATGCGAATTACCTGATGGGCGCGCGTCGATTCTTCGATTACCTGTGTCAACTCACCATTCACTTCCAAGGATTGTTGATTTAATTTGCGCAGGCGCTTACTTACACCGCGGACCAAGAGTGTCATTCCTGGAATCAGGATGATGGTCACCAAAGTCAGCTTCCAATTGAGCCAAATCAGATAGCCCATTAAAGCCACGACCGTCAGCGAGTCGCGGAACAAAGTTGTGATCGACACCCTGATCATTTCAACGATTTGCTGCGCCTCGAACATAATCGTGTTGATGATGCGTCCACTCGATTCTGAATGATAGAAGCCAACTGGCACATGCATTAACTTCGAAAAGATTTGTGCGCGCTGTTCGTTCAGCAAATTCACTGTGACGCGGCTAATCAAATAACTGGTTGTGAAAGTACACAGACCACGGAAAACAAAAATGCTGAGTAGACCTGCGGGCACATACCACAGTGGAAATTGCATGCGTGCGCCTTGAAATCCATTATCAAGTAGTTTTCCTAAGCCCCACGGCAAAGCAACCTCAGTCAAAGCGGTGCCCGTCATGGTGGCGAAGGTCCAAAACAAGTAGACCTTGTATTTGGAAACCGACGTCCACAAACGACGGACAATGGATGAATTAATTTTTGCCATAGTTTAATTATTTGAGGTTTCTTTATTTTTCTTTGTTTTTATTTATTCTGCTCATGGTCGCTGACCAGCGCGAAAAGAGGCCATCGGAATCGCCAACAAAATCAACATGGCAAGGCCAAACAAAGCATCACGCAAGATCGCATTGAAAGCACCCGCGAACATCATACTCAGACTCAGTAAATACACGGGTATCGCATCCGCACTCCGTTGCTTCGCGAGCTGAACTCCGACGCGGAACTGCCACACAAAAGTCAGCAGCAAACCGACCACACCAGCGATACCAAGCTCACACCAATACAAGAGATAATCGTTATGCGGTGTGGTCATTTTTTCGCTCATGCTGCCTTTGGCTTTTTCTTGATACAGCGGCAGCCATTGGCTAACCCCATGTCCCGTCCAAGGAGATTGTTGCACTAACTCCCAAGTGTTGTGATAGATCTGCAAGCGCATACCGTCTTCACTCACATTCCCCGATTTACCAAAATCCCTGACTTGTTGCACGGTACAAATCGCACGATTTTCGAGGATCTCGACACCGCTCATTTGATAGCGATCATGCATTTCCTTCGCTAAGCAAGTAACTGGGGCTGCTTGCTGCGCGGCTTGGTAAACCGTCACAGCACCAAGACCGGCCAAACAGGCTAAAGCTAACAAATACCATCGACGCATACGCGCTCCGGCAAACCCTAACATCAGCACCAGTACAAAAAACAATAAGCCTGCTGTACGTGATTTACTACCTATGAATAGACCCAATACAACATAGAGAAATGCAGCCAAACGCCACCATGTATGATTGTGCTGAACCTTCCACTCATGCAGCATCCAGACCGCTGCGATTGCCAACAACAGGCCTAATAAAATCGACTTATTGCCTTGATAAATGACATAGCTTCGGAACAGAGTTGTTTCAGGAAGCAGTTTTAAGCTGGCTAAAAAAAACAAACTGGCTGCAATCAATGCGCCAAGGAAAAAACTATGTACAGCACGTTGCTGCCAATCACCTGGACTGACCGCCAGCATCACCAATAAGAAAAAATAAATCTGGTAATGCAGAAAGCCATTCAGTCCCTCGGTATTTAATGTACCGTGCAACAGCATCGCCATCGAACTGATCCCGAGCATCAGCAGCGTAGGCAACAGCATAGGGTGTTGACGCACTCGCTGCCATTTTTGAGTCCACTCGCCAGATACGACAAAAGCCAGCAAGAACAATAAGAATCCCACATACATCCACGCCACTGGAAAAACCAAACTCACCGGCAGAATACTGAGAATATGGCCGGGCAAATCACGTCTGAAAGTCGACGATGGATTAAGTGGCATGCTGGATTCCATAGAGTTTGATGGATGGCTAAAGGTGGCTAATAGTGGCTAAGAGGGGCGAAGGATCGCTGTCAGACAACTCTGGCGGCGCTTAGGCGTAGTCGATCCGAACACTAGACGGCTGCAACCAATCTCCCAACTTTTTGCGCAGTTGATCGTCTGGATTCACGCGCCATGCATCAGAAAGATAGAGCTCGGCCGATGCAACCGTGTTACTGTAGTCGATCAACACTGGGCAACCTTCTTGGTTCAAATGTTCACGTAAGATTTCAGCCAATCTCTTGGTGTCGGCTCGCGCATCTAATTTCACGCGCAAGCCCTGAGAAAACTGTACACGCGCACGACCGATGTCCATCACTTTTTCAGCCGTAATCCGCAAGCCACCATTGAATCGATCTTCCGACACTTTCCCCAAGACAGCGAGGAATTCATCTTCTTTAAAGACGCTCTTGTATTCTTCTGCGAGCTCACCGTACACCGTGACTTCCACGACGGCAGTTCCATCATCAAGCGTGACAATCAACAAGCGACCACGTTGTGTCATTTGCGAACGCAAGCCAGAAATCACCCCACCGATCAAACGCAGATCGCGCGATGGCTCCAGTTTCGCTAAGGTGGTCTTGATAAATTGACGCACCTCGGGTGCATAGGCATCAAACAGGTGGCCAGACAAATAGAAACCGAGTGCCTGTTTTTCTTCGAGCAAACGCTGGCGATCTGACCAATGCTCTGCTTTCACATATTCTGGTGGCGGGATCATGTCGTCGTCATCACCAAACAAGCTCACTTGATTGGCTGATGCTTCAGCCTGCTCGGCCACTTCCATCGCGAAATCCACACTCGCCAACAAGACCGCACGGTCTTGACCGAGACAATCCATGGCGCCAGCGCGAATCAAGGATTCAATCGTACGGCGATTGACTTGGCGCTTATCCACGCGTTTGCAGAAATCGAAAAGATCCGTGAAGGGGCCGCCTTCTTTGCGTGCATTGACGATATTCTCAATCGCGTTTTGCCCTGAGCCTTTGACCGCGCCCATGCCGTAACGAATTTGCGTCGCTTTTTTCCCAGGTTCGCCCACTGGCACGAAGCGATAATCAGATTGATTGATATCGGGTGGCAGCATTTTGAGCTTGCACACATCGATCGCATCTTCGACCAAGATTTTGATCTTGTCCGTATCATCCATGGCCAGCGACATATTGGCTGCCATAAACGCGGCGGGATGATGGGCTTTCAGATATGCGGTGTGATAGGACAATAAAGCGTAAGCTGCCGCATGCGATTTATTAAAACCGTAGCCCGCGAATTTTTCCATCAAGTCGAAAATTTCGTCGGCCTTCTCTTCAGACAAACCACCTTTTCCAGCACCTTCACGGAAGATCTTACGATGCTCTGCCATCTCTTCCGCTTTTTTCTTACCCATCGCGCGACGTAATAAGTCAGCGCCACCGAGAGAGTAGCCACCAACGACCTGCGCCATCTGCATAACCTGTTCCTGATACACCATGATGCCGTAGGTTTCAGACAAAATACCTTCGGTACGGGGATCAGGATAATCAAACTTCTCACCATGCTTACGCTTACAGAAGTCCGGAATCAAATCCATAGGACCTGGGCGATACAAAGCCACTAGCGCAATAATGTCTTCAAAGCGATCAGGGCGCGCATCTTTCAACATGCCTTGCATACCGCGGCTTTCAAGCTGGAACACGGCCACGGTCTTGGCTTTGGTGAGCAATTCGTAGGAAGCGCGATCATCGAGCGGCAATTTCGCCAGATCGAAATCTTTCATCGCGGGATCGAGCATCTTGATGTAACGCACCGCGCGGTCGAGAATCGTCAAGGTAGTCAAGCCCAAGAAGTCGAACTTCACCAGACCGACTGCTTCAACGTCATCTTTATCGTACTGCGAGACCACACCGGAATCGCCACCTTGCGTATACAGCGGACAGAAATCGGTGAGCTTACCAGGCGCAATTAACACACCACCAGCATGCATACCGATGTTACGGGTGATACCTTCGACTTGCTGCGCTAAGTCGAGCAGCGTCTTCACTTCTTCTTCGTTTTCAAGACGTTCTGCCAATAAGGGTTCTTCCACAATCGCTTCAGCAATCGTGACTTGTTTGCCGGGTTTAAATGGAATTAGTTTCGACACACCGTCACAGAAGTTGTAACCGAAGTCGAGCACACGGCCCACGTCACGAATCGCACCTTTCGCGGCCATGGTACCGAAGGTCGCAATCTGCGACACCGCATCTTTGCCATAGCGATCTTTCACGTATTGAATCACGCGGTCACGACCTTCCTGACAGAAGTCAATATCGAAGTCGGGCATGGAGACACGTTCTGGATTCAAGAAACGTTCGAACAGCAAGTTGTATTGCAAGGGATCGAGATCGGTAATCAAGAGGCTGTACGCGACCAAAGAGCCCGCACCTGAACCACGCCCCGGCCCTACCGGCACGCCATTATTTTTGGCCCACTGAATGAAGTCCGCCACGATGAGGAAGTAACCGGGGAATCCCATCTTGATGATGGTATCGGTCTCAAACTTCAAACGCGCTTCGTAGCGTTCGCGATTCTTTTCGCGTTTTTCGGGATCGGGAAACAGGTTCTCCAGGCGGAACTCCAAACCCTTCTTCGCTTCAAACACCAAGAAGTCATTCAAACTCATGCCGTCTGGAGTTGGAAAATCTGGCAGCTTTGGCTTACCCAATTCCAGTTTTAAGTTACAACGTTTAGCAATTTCGACCGAGTTTTCAAGCGCACCAGGAAGATCTTTAAACAGCGCCACCATATCCTCGCGCGTTTTAAAGCATTGCTGATCATTGAAGCGTTTCACCCGCCGCGCATTGGCCAACATTTCACCTTCGGCGATACAGGTTCTCGCCTCATGCGCTGTGAAATCATCTTTACTAATGAATTGAATCGGATGGGTCGCTACCACTGGCAAACCCACAGCGTTGGCCAACTTGACCGCTTGCTTCACATGGTTTTCCATGTTGGCTTGACCAGCGCGCTGAATTTCGATGTAGAAATGGTCTGGGAAAATACTCGCCCAACGTCGGGCGCAGCGCTCTGCCAATTCAAGATTACCGTTATCGATGGCCATACCGATATCACCGGTATGTGCGCCAGAAAGGGCAATCAAACCTTGTTCACTATCGTTCTCAAACAAATCTTTCAGCCACTCAAAGCGTAGCTCGGCCCGACCGCGATGTTGATTTTCAAGCCAGGCGCGCGCGAGCAACTCACACAGACGCAAATAACCATGACGCGACTTCACTAGCAATAACAAACGTGAAGGCTTATCACGATCATCGTCATTGGTAATCCACACATCACAACCAGCGATGGGTTTAATGGCTTTACCACGCGCCGTTTTGTAAAACTTCACAAGACCAAAAAGGTTGCCGAGATCGGTCAAGGCCAAAGCTGGCTGCTTATCCTTGAGGGCGGCTTTCACCACATCATCAATGCGTACCAAGCCGTCGACAATCGAATACTCGGAGTGCATGCGAAGATGCACAAACTGCGGGTAAGGAAGTTGGGAGACTGCATCGGGCCCGAGCGGGACCAACTCAGGCTTTGGGATGGCAAGGGAATCTGGGGCGGAAAGAAGTTCTGTATTCATCCCGCTATTTTACATGAGGAGACCCACAATTCAGATGAAGACTGCGTTGTGTTTATCACAGCGTGCACTGAGCAACAGAGACAAAAATCGCTTGCCAAATTGGCGACAAAACACACTCAAAAAAGACTAATTACTTTGATTTGTCTTGATTCATCCAAAATGAATTCGAGCAAATCAGAAATTTAGTCAAAATAAAGGCGCTCGGTGTTAAAAAAGACGCAGTCCTCTTCTTCCTCCGGTTTAATCTCGAGATAGCCTTCCTCGATCAATTCCTGCAAACCGAGCAACACCTTTTGTTCTGGAATATGCGCGTGCTTCTCTTGGAACTCTTGCAAAACTTGCTTCAAAATCTTACCTTCTTGGCAAAGATTCCACAGATCATGCATCTCATTGCACTTCAAATGCAAAGGCTGCACGGTAATCTTGCTTTCGTAGAAGTTCACATGTTGAATCATGGCGTCTTTCGACAAAGCGATGACTGCACGACGGCGCGCCCAAAATACCGCATCAGGCCAACGATTCTCACGCTGATAATACTGCCACTGCGTTTGCAAATATTGGCGAAAATCCTGCTCAACCGCTTGAGCATAGGTTTCCAAAAGACTGCCATCGGAGAACAAACGATCAACAGCGATGAAGGCGCCGTGTACACCCGTTGCTAAAGCGCGAGGAATGCCCGAGGCAGAAATAGGATCAAAAGAAGCGACGGCGTCACCAACAGCAACCCAATCTTTGCCGCCTGCGCACCGCAAGTAGGATGAATAGCATGGAAAAGCGCGTGGCGTCTCAATCAACTCCACCTCACCCAGTTGCTTGCCGATCGTCGTTTTTGACAATAAGGCGCGCCATACAGCGGGCTGACTGGCATGCCACTTATTCAGAATATCGGGATCACTCATCAAGACAATCGACACTTTGCCATCGGCCATCGGTGTGACATGCCACCATCCATACTCTGCCGCTTCGACGTGGTTTTCCAACGCTGCAGCACCAGAATGCTCGTAAGTACCGATACAACCGACCCCAACCAAACGGTCATGTACGGTCAAAGCCAGATTCAGGTTGGTCCGCATGACTCCGCGTCGACCTGATGCGTCGATCACGAAACGGCAATAAATCACATAGGTTTCACCGTGCTCATCTTTCACCAACACACGCCAGCCGCCTTGTGGTCGTGCCTCGCAAGTGACCACTTGATTCTTGGTGAGCAAACTACCGCCGCGCTCGATGAAGGTTTCGGCGAGCATCGTTTCGAAAGCCAGTCGATCAAGCGCCCAGCCGCTACCATTTTCGGTGAACATATAACCGAGACGACGTGCCTCAGCACTACCCCAACTCACTTGGCTAAAAAACGCCTGCTGTTTTTGCGTGGAGCAAAATTTTTGCCAAACGCCTAGGTATTCGAGTGTGGAACGGACGCTGGACGACAAAGACTCACCATAGCGATGTTCTGAATAATCGCCACGTTCGATAATCGTTACACGCAAATCTTCACGCTTGAGCAAGGCGATTCCAGCGGTACAACCTGAAATCCCACCTCCCAGAACGAGAACATCAACTTCTTTCACTTTCGAGTCACTTTGGCTATTCATGTTGACCTCTTTATCACCGCAACCTCGTTATGACCAGAGATTTTGGGTGTTACATCTAATGAGAAATTTTTGCGCAAAAAAATGCGCTTCAACGTATGAATAGCAATTCACGTGCCAGCTCAAAAAGACCAGCAAATACGCTGTGAACACGACGATTTTGCCGAGCACCCGTGCTCTATGAAAATGGTTCTAACGCGAACCATAAGCTATCAAATGAGGAACACGATTACTTTTCCACTAGGAAATCTATCAAAAAATGGCAAAATACTTAGACTGATGTAAGACCGCACATTAGGCACCCATCTTTTGTCCTACTTAGAGTCTCAATCACGCTGACAAATTCCGAAAAAACTAATCGCCGCGATGCCTTTTCTAAAACAAGGTATGAAAATTGCTGCGTGAAACTGCGAACGCGTAAAAAGCCTTTTTTAGCATGTAAATTTTTTGCGATTTACACGTAAGCATTTACGCAAATAAAATTTAACGTGTAAATTAAGGTTTGTTTACACACTTTTTTACACGCTTATTTACACGCGCATTGAGACTTGTGTGCTTACTTAACATTAACGAATAGAAGTATCGATGAATACAATTGACTACACCATCACTTCGCCACTCGCCGTGGTTGCCAAAGAAAGTCGACCGCTTTTAGCTGTCACCATCGCTTGGCATCCAGACGTTTCCCGGATCGGGGAGCAATTCATAGGAAGTACAGAAGAAGGCGTCATCGAAATCAGTCGCTTTATTCCGATGTTCAGAAAAACTCAGGGCGAATCACTCCCTATCGGACATGGCGGCGTGTCACGCGAAGCAATGCGCGTCGTACGTGATACCAGTGATGGCGTCACCATTTGCCCACCCAAGAGCCGCATGGTGGTTGAACTCAATGGTCAGATCATCACTGATCCAATTTGTTTAAGCGCGGAACAGATTGAAACTGGTGCGATTATCGCTTTGGGACGCGCGGTTTATCTCTGTATTCATTGGATGCGTTGTTTACCGAAAGATAATGGCATTGACGGTTTTATCGGCGTAGGTAGCTCGGCGATTATGGCGCGCGACTTGATTCGCTTGGCAGCCGCCAGTGACTCCAGTGTTCTGCTGCTTGGCGAAACCGGCACAGGTAAAGAAGTAGCAGCGCGCGGCATACATCAACTCAGTAAGCGCGCTGGGCAAAGAATGGTGTCGGTCAATATGGCAGCACTCAACGAGTCATTGGCTGCGGCCGACTTATTCGGTGCCAGCAAAGGTGCGTACACCGGTGCCCAAACGGCGCGGACTGGCTTCTTTGCTGAAGCCGAAGGCTCCACCCTCTTTCTCGATGAAATCGGTAATACGCCAAGCAGCATACAACCGATGTTACTGCGCGTCTTGGAGACTGGTGAATATCGTCCACTCGGCGCCACCCGTGACAATAAATCGAATGCGCGCCTGATTACTGCGACCGACCAAGATCTCTATCACTCTTCGTTTAACCACGCCTTAGTGCGTCGCCTGGAAAGCTTCATTATTCGGATTCCACCGCTGCGAGCGCGTCGAGAAGACATCGGCTTATTAATGGTGCATATCCTCAACCAGCATGGTAGCGGCACCGTGGATGCAAGTCATCTGCCCGCCAATTTCATCGACGCTGCGCTGAACTACGATTGGCCCGGTAATATTCGCCAATTGGGCAATGTGTTGAAGCGCGCTGCATTGTCTTTGCAAATGGGCGAAGTTCCTGTCTTGGCCAACATGATCGAAACACCTCGTTTGCAATCGGTAGAAAACGCCAGCCAGTTGCGCAAAATCCAAGCCCCGCAGAACATTGAAGACGTGCTCGCAGCAGCCAGTAAAATTACGAGCGCAAGTGCGACGCCAATCGAACGCAAGAAACTGCGCGACCTCAGCGAAGAAGATGTCATTAGCGCGATGGAAAAGCACGCTTGGACCATCCAATACGCGGCCGAAGATCTCGGGATTTCCCGTCCTTCGATGTACAAGTTGATCGAGTCCAATAAACAAATTCGCCGAGTCGAACAAATCCCTGCAGACGAGCTCCGCTCACAATTCGACAATGCCGCTGGCGAAGTTGAAAAATGTGCATCATTACTGAAAACCCCGAGTGAGGCTCTGCGGCGCCATCTCAAAGGATTGGGTTGGATTGCCTGATCAGATCAAGGACCTTACAAAAAATCAGAGAAATACTGTGGTTTTTTGAATGGTAGGCATTTTCTTTCCAGAGCGAAATGCCAATAATAGTGATACCGTAAAGCAAGTGTTAATGGAACCTCAAAGAAATGCGAGGTTCTGTTCCGCCGAAATGCACAAATCTCATCTCAATTGATTGATTAGGCACGATGGAATCAAGGATGCAAGAGACATCACTCCCACAAAAAGCACCTGCTGAAATGCGGGTCTTGGTCGTGGATGATGATCCATTACAGTTAGCATACGTGGCCGCCTTACTCAAAGCGCTCGCCATTACGAACGTGCATACTGCCGATAATGGCACTGCCGCGATCGAGATTTTGGATCAAGCAGATCTCCCACTCGATTTGATTATTTCGGATCTCATGATGCCGACCATGGACGGCTTCGACTTTCTATGGCAACTCGCCTATCGCCAATCGGAGATCCCCGTCATTATCATGTCCGCACAAACCAGCGAAGTCATACACAGCGCTGAATTAGTCGCCCAACTCAAATTTCTCAAGCTGGTTGGCAGCTTACATAAACCCGTTTCGAAGGAAAGTTTTTTCGAGATGGTCAAGCCTCTACTGCTCTAAGCGGCCTTCGCAGCATTCTAAAAGCGCAATCGCAGAGACACGAGTCAAACTTAAACTCAGTTATCGTGCAGGTTTGCCGAGATACGTAGGGTCACGGCGCAAGGCGACCAGCTCAGGATCAGCATCGATCAATTTGGACGAGAATCCCAAATTTTTCGCTTTCAAAATCGCCTCCACCGCAGCCGAACGATTCCCCAAAATTTCTTGAGTGACACCAACTCGGAACAGCGCCGTTGGCTTGCCCTGAATTCTGTCGCCAAGCTTTACGATCAGTTCTTGCGCCTGTTTCGCATCGCCGATTTTTGCCGAATACAAAGCGGCTCGCGACATCAGTTCAAGATGGTCCGTTTGCTTTTCGAGTTTGTTCAGAATCAGGTCACGCGCCTTGGTGTAGGCACTACGAGCAGCATCGGTACGTCCTGGTATCCATTGCAGTGTATCGGCATACTTCGCCCACAATCGAAAATCCTCGTTGTTGCTAAATCCACGGCCCACTGCATTTTCAAACGCAGCAGCCGCACCGACGTAGTCGCCTCGTGCAAAACTGAGATCACCTAACTCCACATACAGAGCGGAATCAGCTTGTAATTGCAAGGCTTTCTGTATTGTCGCTTGCGCTTGATCGACTTGTTTCAGCTGCACGTAAGTTTGAGCCAAACCGATCGAGAGCCCGCTCAGTTTTGGATTCTTTGCCAATGCCGCTTGATAGACCTCCAAGGCTGCCTCGTTTTGATTCAACTTCAGATGCAATTCCGCCAACTGGTTCAACAACACTACGTTTTCTGGGAACAAACGAACCGCTTCTTTCGCTGCTGTCAATCCTTGATCCCATTGCTGCTGCTTTTGTAAAAACCGAATACGCATTTGCCATGCCAACACATTCTTTGGATCTAAAGAAAAAGCCCGCTCGACCTCTTTAGCTGCAGCATCATCTTGCCCTTTCAGACTCAATACGAGGGCTTCCGCCACGTGAGACAAAGCGACAAAAGCATTTTCCTCCGTCGCAATTTGTGCATTTTTTTCCGCGTTGACGAGGAGTTCTTGATGATCACTCTCCAGCATAAACTGGAAGCCTTGTGCCAGCGCCAGCCCTGCCCTTGCACCAGAATGCTTGGCATCATTTTCTAAGATGCGCTGAAAGTGCTGCTCCGCTTTTTCGAGTTGAGCACTTTGTTTAAATTGCTCAAGTAAGAGCAATCCATTTTGCATCTCATTGGCTGCGGAATAACTGCTAATAGGTAATTCCGTGCGTACCAAATACGGCCAACTCGCCCAAGTCCCAAATGTGATTCCGGCCACGGACGCCACCACCAAACCGACTTTCCAATGTTTGCTCAAGCGGCGCCAATTGATTAAAGGAGCCTCTTCGACGACATGCAGATGACTGAGTTTCTGCAGTTCTATTTTTAATGAAGCCGACTGCATCGAGACAGGGTCCACCGCCAACAACTCGTTGATACGATCCACGACCACTTGCATAGAAGCGATGCGATTTTCCGGTTGGCGCTCTGTCATGGCGCGGATCAATTGTCGCAGAATCAAAGGCAGATCGTCACGCCATGGCCATTGTTCGGAATTCGACTGGATCACTGCAGCCGCCAAGGCCAAGCCCGACAATTGAGCAAATGGTCGCTTACCCATCAGTAATTCATACAAGATCACACCAAGGGCATAGATATCCGAGGCGGCGCTCAAAGCAGCGCCAGTCAAAATCTCGGGCGCCATATAAGCGATGGTTCCTTGAGGGTCGGCTTGCACCATCGACGTGGTCGCATCGCGATCGGCCTGCGTGGCCAAACCAAAGTCCAAAATACGAATTGCGCCGCTCGGTTCTTGCATCAAATTGGACGGTTTGAGATCGCCATGGATCAGCCCAGCACCATGGGCTTCTTGCATCGCCTGCGCGATTTGCCGCACGATCTCCAGCACCGCAGAAATTCCCGGTGCTTCTAAGTCGAGGATCTGCCGCAAAGTGCGGCCCGGCACCAACTCCATGACGATTGCTTGACCGTCTGGCGTTTGTTCTAAAGCGTGAATTTTGACAAAAGCAACGTGTTGCAAAGAGGCCGCCAAGCGCGCCTCGCGGGTCAGATCCACCCCGGCCATAACATTTTTGAGATACTTAATGGCCACATGACGATGCAGCTTGGTATCCCATGCTTGGTACACTTGACCGAAACCACCTTCTCCCAAGCGTACGCCTAGCTGATAGTGTAAAAACTGATCTTGTGATTTGTCCTCGGGTAAAGCATTCATAGGAGCTGTTGCAATCCTGTTTTTCAAAGCAGCGGCTATTCTAAACGGAATACGCCAGCAAAGCACCTTTGAAGTAAGGACTAACTCGAAATCAACAACACCGACGGCACCGTTTCAGGCGAATACAAACGAAGATAAAAGTAACCGATGCCCGCAGTGCCTAACATCAGGTTGGGCGTTTCACCAGCGCCACCATTGCCGCATGGCCAAGGCAGGCCTTGCTTGAGTATCTCGCGAATCCCCGTATCACCAACGCTCTGGGCGATATGCACAAGATCCTCACGCTGCAGCACAATGCCTGCCTGAAGCAGAAAATCGGCATTGCCTGCGTATCCATGACATAGCGAGAAATTATCCTGCCCTTCTTGCCATCCCTTGCGAAGCGCGACCTGAGTTGCTTCAATTGCTAAGCGAAGGTCTTCATGAACCTCACTTTTATTTGGAAAAAGCTGTAACTGTCGCAGGCGAGCTAAACCGATACCCGGCGCTCCATGGCACCACGCCATGAAACAGGATGGCTTTTTGGTTTCTGCGGACTCACCAGGCATGAGTCGTAAATCAAACCAGTTGCCATTATTGTGATCGAAGTTTGCGCGCTCATAATTGAGCGCACCATCAATCAATTCAAGCCAACTTTTGTCCTGAGTTACTGTGTGAATTTCTTGTAAGGCTACCGCTATACCAGCCGCACCATGCGAATAACCGGTGAGATTTTGTTGCCCATCGACTTCTATGGTTTTCCAAGAGACGGTGTCTCCTTGTCGTTCAGCATGATTCGCTAAAGACATTGCATGCATCACAGCGATATCAACGAGTGATTCGTCACCTGAAACACGTGCACACTGCAATAGCGCTAGGATTGTTCCAGCACTACCGCTGATCACATCAAGATTATGGGAATCTGGTGGCAATTCTCTCAGCGAACGAAACTCACGCATTCCATGTTCAACCCAATCAGAACGTCCGAGCAAACAGCCAACTCGCCACATCACATAAGCATTTCCGGCGCGCCCAACGTAGAAGCCATATCGTTGTGATAATTCAGGCTGTCGACAACTTGCAAGAACCTGATTCAAGGCGCCTTCGATCGTATGCATTAGTAATGGATCGGGGCAGATCCGATTAACTTCGGCAAGGAACAATAGGATGCCGCTGCTACCGCCATACAATTCAGCCTCTAATGATCGAAAAACCTTTGGCCAACTGCGTTGAACCTTATTGATCGCCCACCCCAACCAAGTGCAAGCATTACCAGCCCAAAAAGCATCGCGGCAAATATCGATTGCAATCGCCTGAGCTACCTCAAGATATTTTTCTCTGAGTTCAATCATGTCGATCACCAATCATCAACGCGTCTCTGAACCAATTATCCGTCATAGGTTTTTTCAAATAGGGAACATGACAATCCAAGTTTGAGTCCATAAATTTCTGTTCCAAAACTTTAAGTTGTTGATCCGTATCCTTGATTTGATTTCTCCAGATCTCAACCAGAGCGGTTGCAACCAGTCTGCAGCGTGACTTACCAAAACTTTCATTTGTCCCAGAATCATCGGCAATCCCAATGCCCGGTTCAAATAGGAAACAAAACAATGGAATTTCTGGGCGAAGGCACCCAACCAACTCTGGATACAATCGATTCAACACTTGCGAAACCATCGCGAAATAACGCTTCGAGACATACAACACCGCAGCATCAGCGCGGGTGTAGGCGTTGGGAGAACTTAAGCATTTAAAGCGATACGGGACATGATAGTGATTCAACTGACGACTCAAAAGCTGCATCAACTGAATTGCACCAGCAGCATGAACATGAAAAAAAAAGCGAACTAAAGCATATTCGTCAAACTGATCGGTAAGGCACTGCCCAAATGCAAAATAAAATCCTGGAGACAATTCCAAAGAGCATGGATAGGCAATCAAATCCACCATATCGCCAGCTTTCGGGAGTTCGCCAGTCATTTTGTTACGGATAAATTCACCGGGCAAAGCGACTCGACTTCGATTACCTTTTTGTACAGAAACGCGACCATCGGTGCCCACATGATAAACCCTCCAAGATCGGTCGATTGACTGTTGGCTATGATTTGCCTTGTTCAATTGCGCAATAAATTCTTGATCACTACCAGGCCAAACCGAAGAGGGATAACGCTGCAAGATATCTACTTGCCGTGTATAAATTTTCGCGTACAAAACCTCAGTGATTTCTCGAACCAAAAATTCATCTGGCGTTATCTGATTGACGCCGCCTGAAGGAACAGCGTAGCAAGAATTTTGATAGCGGAAACCTGTCTCGCCATCGATCACAAAATCGCGTGCGATAGCTATAAATTCATTGTTGGATAAGTCGATCATGTATCCTCACCACTAATCAAGCCAATCTCTTCAATGAATCGAGCTGGGTTCTTCAATATAAACTTCGACAGCGCTAACAAGTACTCTGCCTCTTGCGAAAATAGGTTTTTGTAATACAAACCTTCAAAGGCTGATTGCAACATTCGTGCAGCGGAAAATTCCATCGTTTTCAGTAATTGCTGGCGTGCGTCTTCGCATTCAAATTGTCTTTCAAGCGCATATTGATTCCAGAGAACGGTGAGAAATTCACCAAACGGTTTCATGTGATCAATAAGGTTCTCGATATCGCAACGCTCTGTTGATGAAACTGTTCGCAACTTTACCCCAACAACGGAAACCATAAACGAGTGAATAAAGCCTGCCACATCCCAGAGCGGATCGCCGAGATCGAACAGCTCCCAATCAATTAATTTGACGCGATAGTCTCTATTCGTATCACTCATCAAAAGGACGTTGTCCCACTTCATATCACCATGAATCCAAGTCGTTCTGGACCAACCATGAAATAGCTTATCTATCACAGCACTCATATCCAAATCTGCACGAATGCGATCACCAAGTTCAATGACACCTTGGCTGACTCGATTGTTGTCGCGGTGGAAGAATAAAATCCAAGGCACGCGCTTCGGCAGGGAAACACTAGACAATTCCACCTCGTGTTGTAAGGGATGAAGCTTATGAAATGATGCAAGCATCTTAGCGATCAATACAGCAACCTGGCTATCCAACTCCCTTCGATAAAATTGATGATCTACGAAACTTTCCGCTTCTGGCAACAGCTCAAGTGCAAGACATTTGCGTCTTTGATCATAGCCAAGAAAACGAGGTATGCTCTCGCTCCATTCAGGATGATTTCGCGCTAATGAATAACACTCAGCTTCTCGCTGCAGCGTGGAGTTTTCCACCGGATCGATTGCTTTAACTTGTTTGAGAAACACGCCAGTATCACGAACCAATACTTTGAAATTTCGATTGCGGCGCCCGGCTTCGATAATCTTTACTTGCCCCAATACGACATCGCTTGGCGTGACGTAATTCATCTCAAGCATGTAGTAAGTGAGATTTGTTGCAGTCAAAAACATAAGCAATCTGATCCTAGTGCTCAAAAAAACAGAGCGCAGTCTCAGCCGCGCTCTTGCCTACGATAACCGAAGTATTTCTAATCTTCGAGGGGTCAATTAAGAAAACAGGCGATTATCTCAATTTACAAACTTCGACTGAAATTCAGACTGTTATTGGCAGCATTGTGGAGTCGTATCATGAGTCGGTGGTGGTACTGCTGCCTGCGTTGCCTGACAACATTGCGGAGTCGTGTCATGGGTTGGTGGTGGCGCTACTACCTGTCCTGCCTGACAGCATTGTGGAGTCGTGTCATGGGTCGGTGGTGGCGCTGCTACTTGTCCTGCCTGACAGCATTGTGGTGTCGTGTCATGAGTCGGTGGTGGCGCAACTACTTGTCCTGCCTGACAGCATTGTGGTGTCGTGTCATGGGTCGGTGGTGGTGCTGCTACTTGTCCTGCCTGACAGCATTGTGGTGTAGTGTCATTTGTCGGGGTGGTAGCATTTTCGCTTTGTGGCGGACTTACAGGAACATGACTCGACATACGTTTTCTCCATCTTAAAGTTAATCAAAAAAATCTGGCTTACATAATCAATGCAAGACAAACGATTGGTGGAACTACACTTCATCCAAATTGGATTTCAAACTAAAACCTTGTTTAACACCGTAGATATGCACAGCACCTGGACCGCCTGCAAAATAATCAGACAGTACACCATGTTCGAGCTGTGGTTCTAGCACTGCTACACAAAGCACATCAGTCGAATCGAGTTCCTGAAATTCGGCTGAATTAAGGTTGGGGTTATTACCTTTCGCCGCAACCTTCACACGCGCGAACTGCGTATGAGCACAATGGAAATTATAGGCATCAATCGGGCTGGGATTATGGTTGATGTAAATACTAGGAACGCCATCGATTGCCCCACATTCGACGCTTGCGTTCGTTGCGTCTAAAGGATATTGCCCATCACAGTTGAAGACAAACCCATCCGCGTCCGCGACCACACTCCCGGGCCGAATAGCCATCCCACATGAAGGCACGAGGTGAATATGAACGCAACTGCCCATTTCCGGATTAGATTCGATATCGAGGTTGCTCCTAAGTCGTGCGTCTTCGTGATCAAGACAAATTTCAACGCCAATTCTTATGAAATTCGATGATTCATCATGATCGATTTTTTGTCCAAATATCGCTCTTGAATCTTCCGAATGCAACTTAACATCCCCCGCGCTAAGATCAATGTGAGGATATGCCACCATCTGTTCGGTGATCACATCCTTATGTCCCGAAGTGCTGTACAGTACAAAATCCTCACCGGACATAAAATATTTTTCTGTCGTCATCCAATTTGACTCAATACCATTTGGCAAAACAACCAATGGAATATGACTAAATACTGGTGTACGACCACGCACAGCAACATCAGGAATGCCCTGACAATCCTGAATAAAACTCTTCAAAGTATTTGTCACAATTTCTGACAACGCACTGCGTGCCTTTCGTTCCTGTGAAACCAAGAACTTCACTGTTTCATTGCGCACTTGCACGCTATTGGACTCGAACAATCGTTTGGGGTCCGATACCCGCGCAGTAATCGCCGTTCCTAGGACAAACGTCCAATTTGAATAATCCTTCGCGGGAAAAGTTCGCACCAAAATTCGCTGGAGTCGCAATATCGGATCTTCCTCTCCATCAGCATAGAGATAGGGCCCTTGCGCCCCATGAAAGAAAAATTCGGGAACCAAAAATATGTTATTGACCGTCGCACCAACTTCATCCGCTGGTAATTGCGCTTTGGCAGTATCGATGGCGTTCTTAAGGATACATACTCGCATCTCAAGATCTCGCTCGACTGATGCATTACCAAGATAAGTGCCGCCTCCTAAGCCATCTCGCAAATGTGCAGGGAAAGTCGAAATCGCATAACCAATGAATCTTACGGCTGTAATAGGCTCATGCTTCATGTCACTCCCTGCTCCATCCATCATTTATTCACCTTCTGTCTAAGAATTGGTTTATTCCACTTTTGCGCGCGCTTGATATTTGGGATCTCTGCGCACATCTTCAAAAATAGGATGGCGATCATCAATCGGTATTCCCATTTTCTTTATTGTCATCAGGTATTCGATTGTCGAATCACGCTTGCCTAACAGTTCATAGACCTGCGCCAATTTCAATAAACCGCTCTCATTCATCAAATCTTGCTTCTTTAAGCGGCCCAAAATATCTAAGGCCGCATTTCGATCTCCAAGGCGATACAAGATATGTCCCATATTCACCAGAAGAAAGGCGTCATCTGGTGAGCGCCTTAATCGAATCTCCAGTAAATTTCTCGCCTTCTCGAACGCCTCTCTTGTTTCGACGTCGCGATCTTCTGTCCAATACAATGCTTCCGCATAACTCAGCCAACGTAGATAACTTCCCGCGACACCATTTTTTGTTGAGACGGCTTTCTCGTAGGCATCCGCAGCATCTTCATAGTTGCCTTGGTACAGCCGTATGTCACCCAAAGTTCCATATAAATTGGGGCTGGGGTACACCTCCAAACCGCGTTGTACATACTGCATAGCTTCACTGTCTCGTCCTTGCCGCATCAAAGCGACGGCCAATAATGGATAAGCAAGGCGGCCTTCTGGTTGACGAGCTAGACTTTTCTTTAATGCCAGCTCGACTTCTGCAAACTTTCCACGAGCAAGAAGGATGCCAGCTGAAAGATCGAGCATATATCTATCATTTGGAAAGTGTTTTTCACCTTCCTGCGCAAATTGGATCGCATCGTCTTGCTTCCCCATCTCTAAGAGGATACTCATTTTCGTATGCCAACCTAGGATTCTCTTTGGCGCCAATTGAATACTCAAGTCTGCTGCAGTTAGCGCGGCCTGCAATTCATGCTGCCACTGCAATAATCGGGCATTTGCAACCTGCGACATCGCCAGTTTGGGATTGAGAATAAGTGCCTGCTGGGTACTAGCCTTCGCTTTTTGCATCCAAATTTCGTCGCGTTGGGAAGACTGATATCTTTGAAAATACACATAAGCCATCGCAGCGACAGCCTCTGCATTTTCTGGCGAGCGAGCTAATACCGTAGTGAAGTGCTGACTTGCACCGTCGAGATATGCTGGTGAAGGAAGCTGTGCATATTGCTCCAAAAAACCCATTCCCAACTCTAACTCCCGAGATTCAGAATAGGGGGTGAGCGCCTTAACGATTTGCGGCCAGTAAGGTTTCGCTTGCCATGCACCGATTCCTGACAGAGCAAGCAACAAGGCAAACACAGCATATTGACGTCGGCGCTTGGCTTTCGCAGTAGCCTCAAATTGCGCTTGCAGGGCGTCTAATTGAGATGAGCTTAAACTAGAAGAACCTGAATCGTCCGCACGAATGGTCTCGCAGGCTTGTACAATAGCCGCATAGTTTGCGCGTGCATCGAGCTCGCGCTGGGTCATGTGCAGTATCAAATTGCGCAAGGCAAGGGAAACCGTCTCTGGCCAAGTCCATTGCTCACTACGACACTGCACCTGTGCAGCGAGCAATGCTAAGCCGTGGATCTCTGCGTAAGGTAGCCCACCGGTCAGCATCTCGTAAGCAATCACGCCGAGTGCGAATACGTCACCTGCCGATGTCGGACGGGTATCGCTGAACCGTTCTGGAGCTAGATAATGAATTCGACGATCAAGCTCTTGTGCGCCGCCCTGCATTGGTTGAGCGAGGCCGAAATCAGATTGATCGCGATGCGCCTGTAAGCCAAAGTTCAAAATGCGAATACGCCCAGCTTGGTCCACCCACAACTGATCACTTCCCAAGTTGCCATGCACGAGACCAAGCTGGCGCGCCTCCTCGAAGGCTTGCGCAAGATCCAACAGGTGTCGAACGATCTGGCGTTCTTTGGAGCCCTCGCTTCTCTCTTGGGTGCTTTCTTTCGTTGCCCTTTCTTTGATCCAATCGACTAAGAGCTGCCCTTTCACTGACTCCATCACGATGCACAGCTGGTGCTCTTGTTGTACTAGGCTATGAATCTTGAGGAATGAAAAATGCTTCAATGCCGCCACACGACGCGCCTCATCTACGAGCGCTTCAGCCTGATCTTGAGTGTGTTGCACGATTTTAACTAAGACATCACGCTGCAATAGGTTGTCACGCGCTTCTAACAACTTCACATTTGAGTCGAGCTGTTGGCATTGAAATGATTGTCGAATCTCGAGATGAGACAACTCTGCGGGCAGCTCAATGCTGCTCGCATTCGCGGTCTCATGTTGAAGTTTTTGATCAATCATTTTCTACTTATCTCATTCTTTTATAGCGACCGTACGCTTTCAAACGACGTGCTTTGACCGCACGACACCGGCTTCGGTTCCTACCCACTGCTGAACTTCTTATAACGTGAATCTTTTCTCAGTTCGTCAAAAATCGGGTTCGTCACCACATCATACATTTCCGGCTCAAGCTGCTTTAACTGAGCGAGTAATTCAAAAGCCTTATCCCGTTCATGAATCAATTCAAAAATCGAGGCTGCAAGTGCCAAATTATTCGGTTCATCCTGAATCGAAGATGCCATAGATTGAACGATTAGACTCTTGGCCTGATCAAACTCACCTAATCGCGCTTGAATGAATGCCATATGGGACATGATAAAGGAATCGTCCGGTGAACGTGCCATACGCACTTCCAACAATTCCTTGGCCCGTTTAAATGCCGCAATTCCCTCAGCTTCTCGACCTGGCACCCACATCAAGGCTTCTGCATATTGGTACCAACGAAAATAGCTACCTGCGACTCCTTTTTGAGGGGACACCGCCTTCTCGAATGCTTCTGCCGCTTGCTTAAACTCGCCCTTGCGGAACATCACTTGTCCCATGGAGCCGTATAGTTGCGCATTCGGTCGTACCTGCAAACCACGCTGAAAAATCTGCAACGCTTCATTGGTGCGCTGCTGGCGGTCCAACAGGTTGCCGAGCAAAGCATAGGCATTCACGGAATCAGGTTGGCGCTGCATACTCAAGCGATAAGCCCGTTCCGCCCCCTTCACGTCACCCAAGGTAGCTAAGGCGACCCCTTTTAGTTCAGGTAAAACACGATCCTGCGGAAACGCTTCGACGCCCTCAGAGGCAAATTTCATCAGTGCTTGAATATCACCTCTCTCTAGGAGCAAGCGCGCCTTTTGCACCCACATCATCAGATTATTCGGCTCTAACTGCAATGCCTTTTCCGCTATCTGCAGAGCCTCATCCATTTGATGATGCCACTGGACGACCTTGGAGTGCGCCAGCAAGCTCACTGCCAAATTCGGATCAAGACTCATCGCCTGTTGCGCACTTGCTTTGGCTTTTTGCATCCAAATTTCGTCGCGTTTCTCGTTGCCATATAAACTCATGTACACCAGGCTCATGTACCCGACAGCTTTGGCATTGTTGGGAGTATGTTCCAAGACTTTTTGAAAATGTTCACGCGCTTGTTCGACTAACTGGGAATCTGGCACTTGTGTATGCCGTTCAAGAGCAGCGATACCTTGTTCGATTTCACGCGTCTCAGAATAGGGGGTAATCGCTTTCACAATCTGCGGCCAATAATCTTGCGCTTGCCACACAACACCCGCGCCCAACAATAAGCAGACAGCAATGGCCGTCCATCCATATCTTTTTTTGCGTCGTGCTGCGCTCGCCAATTGCCCTTGTAGGCTCTGTAGATTCACGGTACTGAGATTGCTTGAGAAGCCCTCTGCTTCGCGTATGGCGCGGCCTCGCTCGACCAGCTGTGCAAAGCTTGGGCGTAGCTCGGGATCACGTTTAAGCATGTCCATCAGCCACTGACGCAGTGCATCGGAAATATTTGTATGGAAAGTCCATTGCGCTGCATCTGCTTGCACTAGCGCCGCCACCAACGCTAAACCTTGTAAATGCGCATAAGGCATGCTGCCATTGAGCATCAGGTAAAACAAGGTGCCGACTGCGTAGACGTCTGAAGCGGGTGTCGCGATCGCATTCGCAAAACGTTCGGGCGCAAAATAAGCGATTCCCTCACTCATTTCTGCTTGATCGAGCGCGCGCAAACTATAAGGCGAAACACCATTGTTGAAGCCCCCTTTGATGAAGCCCCCATTCTTGATCCGAATTTGGCGGCTCGCATCGATCATGAAATGTTTCGCTTGAATATCACCATGTACCAAGCCGAATTCGTGCGCCTCTGCCAATGCGGATGCAATCTGAAGCGTGAATTCGACACTCGCTTTTTCATATCCTCGGTTGAGGCTAATCCATTCCGTCAGAGGGACACCAACGACCGCCTCGCTGACGATATAGAGGTGTTGTCCAAGCGTTTCGAGCGCGTGAATCTTGGCAAAGGCCGCGTGCTTCAGACTCGCCACTAAGCGTGCTTGTTTGAAAATTTGTTCCGCATCGGCCTCATGACAATCGATGCGGCGAATCGAGACCGAGCGCTGTAATTGGGTATCCCAGGCTTCAAAAACGAGGTCTGATGGATCTTGCGAATGGACGGACTTCAGCTCATATTGCTGCAGAACTTCTGGCAATATGAAATCAGGATTTTCCGCTTGTTCATTGAAACCTTGTTTCATCAGTTTTCTTCTTATAACTTCGGAGTCGAACTATTTCGCGTCGTGATTTTGTCGCTTTGGACAGTGAGGGTTCACATTCAAATTGGACAACTTTAGGACTTTAACATTAAAGCATTGCTGCCACGAACATCATCTTCATTTTTTTACGCGTTACGTGATTTTTTTACGCGTTATTTGCTATTTTTTAACATGTTAAAAAACTAATTAAACGTGGTGCACTTACTCTCTAGCGAACAATCAGCCTACTGACTTTTTTACTCGCTTGAATGTGGACCTCGCAGGTTAAGTCGGATCGCCCTCGATTCCAAACGAAACAGCATTCTGCTTTCGTCCTATAATGCGCATCTCGCGAATTTTTCTCAGCACGACTTACGACCATGGCCAGCAATTCCTATATCAATATCTCCGCCTATAAATTCGTCACTTTTGACGACACCGAGGCCCAACGCCCACTCTTTTTAGAAAAGTGCGCGTCACTCAATCTCAAAGGCACGGTGATCTTGTCGCCTGAGGGGATCAATATGTTTTTGGCAGGCCTTCGTCATGAAATTGATGCGTATATGGATTGGCTGCATAGCGATTCACGTTTTGCCGACATCGTCGCAAAAGAGAGTTTGTCCGATCATCAACCGTTCACAAAACTTTTGGTCAAGATCAAACCTGAAATCATCACCATGCGCATGCCTTTGATTCGCCCAGAAGATGGACGCGCTCCAGCGGTCGAAGCCAAAACTTTGAAGCGTTGGTTGGATCAGGGACATGATGACGACGGCAAACCCGTGGTGATGGTTGATACGCGCAATGATTTCGAGGTCGACGTTGGCAGCTTTGACCATACGATCGACTATCGCATTACCAAATTCACCGAATTCCCAGCAGTGATTGAAGCCAATCGCGATGTATTGAATGACAAAACCGTGGTGACGTTCTGCACCGGCGGGATTCGCTGCGAAAAAGCCGCGATTCATATGCAGAACGTGGGCTTCAAGAGCGTGTATCAACTCGAAGGCGGCATCCTCAAATACTTCGAAGAAGTTGGCGGCGATCACTATCATGGCGATTGTTTTGTGTTCGACTATCGCACCGCACTCAATCCGAAACTCGAAGCCACCGACACCAAACAATGCTTTGCTTGCCGCGCGGTCGTCACACCTCGCGAGCAGCTTTCATCTTGGTATGTTCCAGGCAAATCCTGTCCACATTGTAAAAAGATGGAGCGAACCGACGGTTTGGGTCAAATTCCCGTCTAAGATGCCGAAGAGCTAGCGCGATCAACGAGACAACTCTCAGAGTCAAAAGCAAGCGACGCACCAAGAAACACATTGAGCGATACCTCATGGCGGGGCCGAATTCACCCGAATATCGGCCCCGTTTTGCTGTGCCGACGCATCCAACGCACCGCATTACGATCCAATATTGAGCGCTCTTTTAAGCCTTAATAGCTTAACTCTGGGTATGGATGCCCCTCCAAAGTATCAGAAGATGCAACTCTAAAGAACACGATATGCGACTTTGCATGTCGAAGTTGCGCATCAAATCAGAGCTTCGTAATAATGCGGACTTCACAACACAGTGAGGTCATGATGAATACGCGATTACTTATTTCAACGGTAGCAAAACTCTCGCTGGCACTCAGCTGCAGCATCCCACTCATGAGTTCTGCCAGCCATCTTGCACACCCCGTCGCACATGATGATGGCCCCTCCACTACAGCCAGTGCAGCCAGTGCACCTTTGCCAGATCCCGATTGTCCATCCTGCGCTTTGTCCCGCGCCTCGACTGCGATGTCGCAAGCGGTTGGCGTGGTGGTCGAGGGCTCCCTCAATACGGTCGGTGCATCAGGAATGGTTTTAATCACCGGCGTCGAAGTACTTGCACAGGGTTCTGTGGTGGTCATCACAGGGGTTTCGGAGGGCGTCAGTGTGACCATACAATTGTCTGGGCAAGCTTTACAAGGCATCGGTTTAGCAAGCGGCGCAGTAGTCCAAGTTTCAGCGGTCGCGACAGGACATCTCTTAATTTCGGCTGGCAAGGTCATCGCATTTATTCCGAATGCGCTCGGTAAAGCACTCATCCATCACGAGAAAATATCATGATGCGGCCGTTTTTATTGTGCCTCAGTTTTGCGGGACTCACTCTGCATGCTTCAGCGGCTATGGCAGGCCGCAGCTGCGAGGAGAAACCAGCCGATCCCAATCGTGTCATGCAAGGCTTTGAGTTAGCGCAACGCGTGAAAAATGAGCTCGATCGCTCTGGTGCTGAACTTGCGGTGATCGCTCGTGCTGGTCAAGATCTTTCCAAATACCATTTGCAATATTCCCACCTAGGCATTATTCGCAAAATGGAAGATGGTCGTTGGATGGTGATGCACGAACTCAATCACTGTGGCACGGCAAAATCCGATCTCTTTAATGAAGGTTTAGCAAACTTCTTTATGGATGATCCCTACCGCTACGAAGCTTTGCTGATGATACCGAGCGCAGAAATACAAACGCAAATCGGACGCGCCATTAATTCCCCGACCGCTAAGGCGCTACACGAAACACGCTACAACATGGTGGCGCATCCGTTTTCGACCAAATACCAAAACTCAAATCAATGGGCCTTGGAAACCATCGCCGCCGCGCTGGCAAAAGATGTGCAAATTCAAAATCGCGAGCAAGCGCAAAGCTGGTTAAAGTTCGCCAACTATCGCGCCAGCACGTTGGAGATTTCCATGTTCACGCGTCTCGGTGGTCGCATGTTCCGCGCCAATATTGCCTTCGATGATCAACCTTTCGATCGACGCATGGCAGGCCATATTGACACGGTGACGGTGGATTCGATCGACCGCTTCCTCGGTGCTCGTGATCCTTCTTTGCAGCGCGTGGTGGTGAAATATCCTTAGGCTATAGCGGTGCTTGAGATCGAATGGTCAAGAACAAAACAGCAAATCAATACGGCAGATCAAATAGCAAAACTTCAGCTTGCTGACCTGCCGATAACTGCACGGCGTTTTCAGCTTGCATCAGTAGAGCATCACCCGCTTCGAGTTGATGCTGATTGACTGTAAGCTGACCGCGCGCCACATGGACATAACACAAACGATCACGTGCGAGTTCATAACGCGCTTCTTCTTGCTCATCAAATAGGCCAACATACAATGAGGCTTGTTGATGAATGCGCACCGATCCTTCACGTGCATCGGGCGACGCCACCAAACGCAAACGTCCACGTTTTTCTTCCGCAGTAAAACGCTTTTCTTCGTAGCTCGGCGTCAAATTGAGGCGATCAGGCATGATCCAAATTTGCAGCAAATGGGTTTTGTTTTGGCTTGAAGGATTGAACTCCGAATGGCGCACGCCGGTCCCCGCGCTCATTCTTTGTACATCGCCAGGGCGAATCGTACTACCATTTCCCATACTGTCTTTGTGCGCGATTTCGCCCTCTAAGACATAGGTAATGATCTCCATATCTTTATGTGGATGCATACCAAAGCCCATGCCTTCCGCAATCCAATCATCATTGATGACGCGCAAAGGTCCGAAGCCCATATGGCGTGGATCATAATATTCCGCAAATGAGAAACTAAAACGTGACTGTAACCAGCCATGATTTGCCTGACCTCGTTCATTTGATTTACGCAGCACAATCATTCGCCAACTCCCGCAAATTGAGTAGATTTGTTAGTATAGCCGCCAATTGAAGTTTCATTTTTTTCTGAACGTTTTTGCCCTAAGTACTTTAGTTTGAGCATGTCTGAATACCGTGGTCGTTTCGCCCCTTCCCCGACTGGACCTTTGCACATGGGTTCGTTGGTTGCTGCGATGGCAAGTTATCTCGACGCCAAAGCGCATCATGGTCGCTGGTTGGTGCGCATCGAAGATCTCGACTTTGATCGTAATGTCGCAGGCGCCGATCAAGAGATCATCGCTTCTTTGAGCCGCTGCGGCATGCAATCTGATGAAGCCATCGTTTGGCAAAGTCAGCGTCAGCATTTGTATGAAGCAGCACTCAAGCAGCTAGGTGAAATGGTTTTTCCTTGCGCCTGTTCACGTAAAGAAATTGCCGATTCACGAGTACGCGCTGGTCTGCAGGATAGTCAGATTTATCCTGGTAACTGTCGTCATGGCATTAGCGATGGACGACTGGCCCGATCATTTCGCTTACGCGTACCTGAGGGAGCAGCCGCATGCATACAATTTCACGATCGTTTGCTCGGCATGCAGCAGCAAGATTTAAGCACTGAAGTCGGCGACTTTGTGCTCAAACGTGCCGATGGTTTTTGGGCATATCAACTGACGGTGGTGATCGATGACGCCGCGCAAGGTATCACAGATATCGTTCGCGGTGAGGACCTATTGGACTCCACGGCGCGCCAACTTTTTTTACAAGATCTCTTGAGTTTGCCACATCCACGCTATTTGCACGTGCCGGTGGTCGTCAATGAAGTTGGCGAGAAACTGTCCAAGCAAACTGGAGCGGTCGCCTTCGATCGCGGCGACAATGATCTCTTGCGCGATGCATTACTGCCTGCCGCGCAATTCCTACAACTTCATCTCGAGGGTGAGATCGAAACGATTGAACAGTTTTGGAAGTCGGCCGTGCCAGCATGGGCACGACGCTATCTTTGAGCGAGTTGAGCTAGTCGATGTAGAAACCTATGACTAACGCAGAAAAATATTACTTAGTTCTTTTTACCCAACAAGCTACCGCCACCAAGTAGAGCGGCGCGCTTCGGCGTCTTGCTCGCATCCACTTTCGTGGCGACTTCCGGCTTCGCAGCAACCGCACTCGCCGTGCTTGGCTCATACGGCTTCAAGAACCATGGATCGACTTTTTCACGCGGCGCTTGGTAAGTGCGAGCACTACGTTCACTACGCTCAGCACGATCACCGCGTTCACCACGATCATGGCGATCGGATCCACGAGCTTCGCGCTCACCACGGCCAGAATTCTCACGACGCTCGGTATGTACCGACGTTGCGACAAAACCTGCCAATTGCAAACGTACGATTTTTTGTTTGGTGAGCTTCTCGATGTCGGCCAATAATCGATCATCTTTATCAGTATGCAGCGAGATTGCATCGCCCTTAGAACCGGCACGACCAGTACGACCAATCCGATGCACATAATCTTCAGCGTTATACGGCAAATCAAAGTTAATCACGCACGGCATTTCAGAAATATCAAGACCACGCGCGGCGACGTCGGTAGCCACCAAGATTTCTACTTCACCTTGTTTGAATGCTTCGAGTGCCGCCATCCGTTCTTGTTGCGATTTGTCACCATGAATCGCGGCTGCCTTCACACCTTGCTTGACCAAATGCACTGCGAGGCGTGAAGCGCCCATCTTGGTATTGGAGAAGACGATGACTTGTTTCAAGCCACGTTCGCGAATGATGAAAGAAACGGCGTCACGTTTTTCTTCCTCTGCCACTTTGTATAGGACCTGCGTCACGTTCTCAGAAGTCGCATTGCTACGTGCCACTTCAATGGTGACGGGATCACTCAAAAAACTGGCAGCTAATTTTTTAATTTCTGGCGAGAAAGTGGCCGAGAACATCAAATTTTGGCGCTTCTTCGGCAACAGATTAATGATGCGTTGCAAGTCTGGCAGGAAGCCCATATCCAACATGCGATCGGCTTCATCCATGATCAAAATTTGTGTCTGCGACAGATTGATGGACTTCTGTGCCACGTGATCCAGCAAGCGGCCTGGCGTGGCGATCACGATCTCGACACCACCACGTAAAATAGCTGTCTGCGGGCCGATATCAACGCCACCAAATACCACTGCGGAACGCAAACCGGTGAAGCGCGAATACGCTTTGACGTTGTCGGCAACTTGATCCGCCAATTCACGGGTTGGTGTCAAAATCAATGCACGCACTGGATGACGTGCTGGTGATGCGCTCGTATTAGCGTGAACCAACAAGTTCTGAATAATCGGTAACGAGAATCCCGCCGTTTTACCAGTCCCCGTCTGTGCCGCGCCCATCACATCACGCCCTTGCAATACCACTGGGATCGCCTGCTCCTGAATTGGCGTTGGGTGTTCATAGCCTTGCTCTTGCAACGCGCGCAGAATTTCAGGTGCTAAACCGAATGAATCAAAACGGGCAGGAGCATCAGCTGAAACAGGGGTAGTACTTGGAGGAATTACGGTATCGGTCATGGTTAACGCTAAAGCGGCGGCGACTCGTTCGACGAGGCCCACCTTGATGTTTACGTGCGGGGAAAATCTATAGAGGGGCGCATTATAGCACTAAGCCCCTGTCTGCCTCATTTTTAAGCGATTTCGATTGCAAAAAGCTACGCTTTGCATTTGTTTCGATTGAGCTTCAAACTTAAGTCAACACCAGATCCCAAGGCGGCACGACACCGGCGAATCGCTGGGTCAAGAAATCCACCAAAAGGCGCAAGGCCAAGGGTTGATGTTGGCGCGATAAGTAAATCGCGTGAATGCCTAGCATCTCAGGTTCATAATCAGGCAGCAAACCGACCAAACGACCATTGCGAAAATCTTCCCCCACATAATAAGTCGGTAACATCGCCAAGCCCGCTCCCTCTAGCACCGCCCGCCGCAAGACCGCAGTCTCATTGGTCTGAAAACTCCATTGGACCGGCACTTCTACACTCTGCCCCTGCTTGGTAAAACGATACACTTTGCCAATCCCAAACGCGTGCGCAATACATTGATGTTGCAAGAGGTCTTCTGGCGCTTGCGGGCTGCCATATTTTTTTAAGTAGGCAGGCGAAGCGCATAAGCGAGAACGGCAAACCGCCAAGGGGCGCGCGATCAAAGTCGGATCTAAATTGTTGGTGATCCGCACTGCTAAATCGACCCGTTCACCAACCAAGTCCGCGGCTTTATCACCCGTCGACAAAATAAACTCGACTTGCGGATATTGGCGCTGAAATTCCACCAAAGCCGCCGTCAATTGCGCATCAGCAAACGAGCCGGCGGCTGTCACACGAAATACGCCTGCTGGCTCTCGACTCCGATCTGCGGCCAAATGTCGCGCATCTTCTGCCAACTCCAACAATTGCCGACAAGCTGGCAAAGCCGCCATACCGGCATCGGTCAGGCTCAACTTCCGTGTGGTGCGATGTAAGAGCCGCGCATCAAACCATTCTTCCATGGTCGCCAGATAGCGGCTCACCATGGCGGTCGACATTTCGAGGCGCTCAGCGGCCATGGTCATACTCCCCGAGTCGACCACTTCAACGAAGACTTGTGCGGCAGTTAATCTATCCATTTCGACGGTTTATGCAATAAATATTCAATCAAACTGAACTTTATCAAACAAATCGAAAGAATTAAAGTTCTATCCGTAGCGCAGCCATGGACTGCAGGGAATACGAACAACAGACCACAGCCAAGCTCAGGAAATCAAGAAATGAAGAAATACCGACTCGTAGCAAAGAACAAACCCAAAGCAAACCCAAAGCAAACCCAAAGCAAACCCAAAGCAAACCCAAAGCAAACCCAAAGCAAATTTAAAGCAAATTTAAAGCAAATTCGAAACCACCCAAAATTCAGATTAAAGGAAACCATTATGTTCTCAATCAAAAACCTCATCCGTTTCGCTTTCCCAGCCCTCGCCTTGGGCGTCGTTGCTGCTGGTGCCGGTGCACAGACCAACGCCAATCCTGCACCACTGAGCTTGAAAGTGGTTAACGCGGACGGCAATAGCTTCCACGTCAATGCCGTGGTCGTCTCAGGTAAAACTGAAGCTGTCGTGATCGACAGCGGATTTACTCGCGCTGATGCTTTGCGTGTGGCAGCCAATGTGCTCGACAGCGGCAAAACCTTGAAGACGATTTTTATTAGCAATGCCGATCCTGATTTTTACTTCGGTGCAGAAGTGTTGAAGAACATGTTCCCACAAGCGCAAGTCGTCACAACGAAAGCGGTACGTGAAAAGATCGAAGCGAAGATGGCAGGCAAAGTGGCGTTCTGGGGACCGAAGATGGGCGCGAATGCACCACGGCATCCAGTACTGCCAGAAGTGTTAAACGGGAACACCTTAAGCGTTGATGGCGAAGTCATTGAAGTGCGTGGCACGACCGGTGAATTGGCGCATCGTCCTTACACGTGGATTCCATCGATCAAAGCCATCGTTGGCAATATCGCGATCTTCGGCAATTTGCATGTGTGGACAGCCGATACGCAAAAACCGAGCGAACGCCAAGCATGGTTCAAACAACTTGATGAACTCGACGCTTTGCAAGCAACAACGGTGGTACCAGGCCATATGGCAGCAGGCACCAAACTCGATAGCAGCACGATTCGCTATACACGCGAATATTTGCAACGTTTCGACGTCGAAGCAGCGAAAGCTAAAGACGGTGCCAGCTTGATCAAGGCGATGCAAACCGCTTATCCAAACGCAGGTTTAGGTATTGCTTTGGACATCGGTGCAAAAGTCAACAAAGGCGAAATGCAGTGGTAAGACTGCACTACCAATCTAATCGATATCAACATGCGCTCGGCGAGTTCGAACGAATGAACTTGCTGAGCGCGAGCACAGATTAAGCAAACAGTATCAATCCAATTTATTCACTCCAAGAGAAAACAATGAACGCCGCTCGACTCCATTACATTTACGATCCCCTATGTGGATGGTGCTATGGCGCTGCACCCTTAGTACGGGCAGCGCAAGCACTGATCTCGATACAACTTCATGCCGGCGGCATGATGACTGGCGCTCGTCGTCAATTCGTCACCGCGCAATTACGCGATTTTGTACGACGTCATGACTCGCACATCGCTAAGCTCAGTGGCCAAACTTTCGGCAGCGGCTACACCTATGGGCTACTCGAAAACACACAAGCATTGTTTGATTCCGAGGTGCCAAGCGCAGCCATCATCGCCGTCGAGCAATTAAGTACGCAGCCTGACGCGGGGCTCGCCATGCTCAGCGCTTTACAGCAAGCACACTATGTCGAAGGTCAACGCATCGCAGATATCGATACAGTCTGCGAAATCGCCGCGAACTTAGGTTACGAGCCAAGCAGCGTCAGAGAACGTATGAAGTTATTGATGTCCAAAGAGCTCGGCGAGAGTACGTGCGAAGCGCATTTCAAGCAAACCCACCGATTGATGCAACAACTTGGAGTTCAAGGATTTCCGAGTATGGCGATCGAACACAATGGCGTATTTCGCAAACTTGATGTTGGATCGTATATCGGCAAACCCGAAGCATTTAGCGCCCATGTGCAACTGATACTGGCAGAAATTTCCGCGCAAGAATCGCGCTTTGAGGCGAAGCCTGCGCTCACTGGAGAGCGAGCTGTTTTGTGCTCCGTGGATGCTTGTGAAATCGAGCGCTGAAGATCACCAACTTGGCAGCAAGCTTTAAAAAATCATGAAGCACACGAGCATATGAAGGAGCAAAGGAAAGAGCATGAACATGCATCAAAATGAAGAACACCACCTGAGCCAAAGTGCCTACGCGATCATCAAAGCACACTACGCTGCCTCAGCAAAAGCAGATATCGAAGGCATGATGCGCGACGTCGCTGCCGATGTGCGTTGGACCGAGATGCAAGGTTTTCCATGCGCAGGCACATGGATTGGGCCGCAACAAGTGATCGACAATGTGTTTAAAGTGCTGGCCAAAGACTGGATCAATTATCGCTTCGAACTTGAACAATTGATTGATGCCGGCGACACTGTGATCGGCATCGGCAATTACCTCGCACAACATCGTCAAAGCGGCAAAGCCCTCAATGCCAGAGTGGCGCACGTATGGAAAGTTGAGAAACAAAAAATCATCGCATTCGAGCAATTCACCGATACTTTATTGGTGGCCAAGGCGATGATTGATTAAGGTTTTGAGAGCTCGCGCCAAAACACGCACTACAAACAAAAAAGGACTTGTTCGCACAAGTCCTTTTCAGCTCAATCTTGGTGGGCCTCCCCGGAGTCGAACCGGGCACCAACGGATTATGAGTCCGCTGCTCTAACCAAGCATGAGCTAGAGGCCCTATTTGTAGAACAAATCCGAGAACGAAATTGCGCTGCAAAAAAGAGGGCTCATTGTATTACATGAGAGGCGCTAGAGACAAGGTTTAATGCGGCTTTCGACCACTTTTCACTGACGCAAAATAAAAAACCGCAAGCGATAAAACTTGCGGTTCTTTTATAACCAAACTGACTCAGATCAGTAAAGATCACCTCAATGCTCTGTGGCGGCTACACTGCCCTCCACGAAAACAAATTAGTTCCCTTCGAGGAAACTCTTCAACTTGTCGGAACGTGAAGGATGGCGCAACTTACGTAGCGCTTTCGCTTCTATTTGACGAATACGTTCACGCGTCACGTCGAACTGCTTACCGACTTCTTCCAAAGTGTGATCGGTCGACATCTCAACACCGAACCGCATACGCAATACTTTTGCTTCGCGTGGTGTTAAAGAATCCAAGACATCTTTCACCACGTTACGCATCGATGCATGCAAAGCTGCATCAGATGGTGCCAAGGTGTGATTGTCTTCGATGAAGTCGCCCAAGTGAGAATCATCATCGTCACCGATCGGTGTTTCCATGGAAATCGGTTCTTTAGCGATTTTCATGATCTTACGAATCTTATCTTCAGGCATTTCCATCTTGATCGCCAACGTTGCTGGGTCTGGCTCCGCACCCGTTTCTTGCAAAATTTGACGTGAGATACGATTCATCTTGTTGATGGTTTCGATCATATGCACAGGGATACGAATCGTACGCGCTTGATCCGCGATCGAACGCGTAATCGCCTGACGAATCCACCATGTTGCGTAAGTCGAGAACTTATAACCACGACGATATTCGAACTTGTCCACCGCCTTCATCAAACCGATATTACCTTCTTGAATTAAGTCCAAGAATTGCAAACCACGGTTGGTGTACTTCTTCGCAATCGAAATCACCAAACGCAAGTTGGCTTCAGTCATTTCGCGTTTTGCTTTACGAGCCTTCATTTCGCCGGCAGACATCTTTTTATTGATGTTGCGCAGATCTGGCAATGGCAACACAACGCGTGCTTGTAGGTCGATCAGTTTTTGCTGCAATTGCTGAACTGCAGGAACGTTACGACCCAACACTGCGCTGTAGGAATGTCCCGCATTCACTTCACCTTCGACCCACGCCAAATTCGTTTCATTGCCTGGGAATACTTTGATGAAGTGAGAACGTGGCATACCGCAACGGTTCACCACCACATCCAAAATTTGTTTTTCTACGTGACGAACTTCGTCGACTTGACCGCGCAAGGTGTCGCACAGTTTTTCTACGACCTTCGCGGTGAAGCGAATACCCAAGAGTTCATTGGAAATCGCTTCTTGTGCTTTCACGTAGGTCTTCGAGTTGTAGCCTTCTTTCTCAAAGGCTTTACGCATCTTGTCGAAGTTTTCGCGAATGATGGCGAACTTGGCCAAGGAGTCACGTTTGAGTTGCTCGAGTTGCTCAGCGGAGATTCCGGTTGCGACTGAACCGCCACCTTCATCTTCGTCTTCTTCCTCTTCGTCTTCCTCTTCCTCTTCGTCATCTTCATCGTCGCCGTCAGCAGCCAAAGTAACCGCTTTTTCTTCTTCGGCTTCAGCGTTTGGATCGACTAAACCATCGACCACGTCGTCAACTTTGATTTCTTCACTAGCGATACGATCTGCTTGCGCCAAAATCTCTGAGATGGTTGTTGGACAGGCGGAGATTGCTTGAATCATGTCTTTCAGACCTTCTTCAATCTTCTTCGCAATAACGATTTCACCTTCACGTGTCAGCAATTCGACCGTTCCCATTTCACGCATATACATACGGACTGGGTCAGTCGTGCGGCCGAAATCAGAATCGACGGTAGACAAAGCAGCTTCAGCGGCAGCCTCAACTTCATCATCATCTGTCGCTACTGTAACGACGTTATCAGACAACAATAAGGCTTCAGCATCTGGTGCTTGTTCATAGACCGCCACACCCATATCGTTAAAGGTGCTGATAATGCCTTCAATCGCTTCTGGATCAACCACGTTTTCTGGTAAGTGGTCGTTAATTTCAGCGAAGGTCAGATAGCCACGATCTTTCCCCATCTTGATCAGCGTTTTCAAACGCTGACGACGACGCTCAAGTTCTTCTTCGGTAGCTTCTGGGTCGGCAGAGAATGCGTCTTTCAACAAAGCCTTTTCTTTAGCTTTGCGGTCTTTCGCTTTGGCTTTGTCGAGCGCTTTCATTTCAGCGCGTTCGACCGCGTTGAGCGCAGCCATTTCTTCATTCTCTGGTTGGAAATCTTTTGGCTTACGGCCACGACGACCAGGCACTTTTACGCCCGGCAGTACATAGCCAGAGGTGTCGATGCTAGCCAATAAAGTCGCATCGGTAGTCTGACTGACAGTAGGTGCTGATCCCGTTTTGATCTCTTGCACTTCAGGCGCCTTTTCCGTTTTGGCCGCAGCGCGCGCCGATTTTTTTGTTGTTTTGTCGTCGGCGGCAGGCACTTCGTTATTCACAGTTTCCACTTGCTTGGTTTCAACAACGGTGTTTTCGGTGCTTGCTTTGTTTGCTTTTGAGGCTTTGCTGGTGCTAGCTTTCTTCGCACCCGCTACTTCCACAACTTCCTCTACAACTTTAGTTTTCTTGCTTGAGGTCTTCGCTGCTTCTGCTGCTTCTTTACTCAACTTCGGCTCTGCTTGTGATTCGTTTTTTGTTGCGCGCGTTTTTGACACTTCAACTTCCTTTTTACTCACCGACGATTTTACATCTTCACTCGAAATCTTGCTCTGAACCAATTTTACAGTCTTCTGTTCCACTTTAGGCGGTTTAACATCTTTCGCAAGGACTTTTTTCTCGGTCACTTTACTTGCAACACTTTTGCTCGCTGTACTTGTTTTTGTACTTACCTTAGTAGCAGCTACCGCCGTTTTGCTCGCTGCCTTGCTGCTCGTTTTGATGACATCTTTAGATGGAACCTTCGCTGCAACTTTACCCGCGGCTGCCTTCGTCGCTACTTTAGTGACAGCCTTTGCGGGCGCTTTCGCAACACTCTTGGCACTTGTCTTTGCCGATGGCTTACTGGCGGATTTCGTGTTCGCCTTGACTGGCTGTTTCGCTACTGATTTTGCACTTACCTTGGCCGATGTTTTGGTCGCAGTCTTAGCGACTGGCTTAGTTGCCGTCTTAGATACAGCTTTAGTTGTAGCCTTCGTTACAGGCTTAGTAGCCTTCGCAGATGTTCTCGCCGCGACTTTGGTCGGTGCTTTGTTTGTTGTCTTTGGTGCGGCCTTGGCAGGAGCCTTAGTATTAGACTTTGTGCTAGCCTTAGCGATGGCTTTCGCAGCAGGCTTAGCTACTGCCTTCGAGGCGCCTTTCGGGGCTACCGAAGCTACTTTACTAGCTAGCTTTGTGGTTGTCTTTGAAGCTGGCTTAGCTGCAGGTGCGGCTTTTTTTGCGGCGGCCGTTTTAGTGGAACTTTTCGTCACTACGGATGTTGATTTTTTCGCGGGTTTCTTCATTGCACTAGCCATTGAATCAAACCAGCCGAAACAAAAAATCGATGTTGAATCACTAAAAAATAAAGCACTGCCATCAGTGCAAATCTGCCAGGCAGCGCATTTTTTAACGGATCAAACCCACCAAAATTCTGAGTCGGTGTTTTGGGTTACTCGGAGGAGCCTACGCTCACCTAAACAACACATTCTCGTCGTTATCAGAATCGACTCAACGAAGAATGAAAACAACCTAAGACCTTGAATCGAAAGCTTTTAATTATAGCACCTGCCACTCTTTTACTCAATGAAAACGCTGTGTAAACGCCATAATTTGTAAGCTTTTTTTCAATAAAAATCTCTGCTTTTAATGCTCTTTTTTACAAGTCAACCTGCTTAATTTCTGCGCAGAAATGCAATTTAAGAAATATGCATTCCTTAAAGAAACTTTAATTACTTTTTAAGCATCCGGCGTACGTATCGCAGCTTCCGCCAACGCCTCTTTTCTAATCACTTCTTGCAATTGCATGATCTCTCGATAACGCGCCACATCTTCGTTCGACTTCAAACCGCGCGCTACCAGCTCATCCAATTCCAATTTCAGCACTTGTGTTCGCATCTGTCGCAAAGCACCCGCCAACTCCAGCGAAACAACCTCAACTCCCGACTCAACCTGCTCAGCAATTTCCGCAATAAGAGGATCAAAATCAGAACCTGTGGCGCGCAAACTTTCTGCCAACACCGCAAAATTTGCCTGTTCTCCCATTGGTTTTGCAATAGAAACAAGCTGTTTTAGCATATCAGCGCCGTCGGGCGATAATCTTGCCGCATCGGCAAGTACCTTATCGCTTATCATGACAGCTAGCGCGGGATGTGCGACCAAAATTCGCAAAACTTGTCGCTCCAAACCAACGGGTGCACTCCGTTTTGCCTTGGGCGGAGCAATTTTGACGCGTGCGACCGGCTGCGACAACTCAAATAAGGACTCAATTTCTCCCGGAGTTGACTGCGTGATGCTGGCCAAACTTCGCACCAATTGCAAACGCAAAGCCGAAGGCGTCATTTGTTGCAATAATGGCTTGGCCTCGAACTGCGTTTTCGCGCGCCCCTCGGCCGTCCCCAAATCATTCTCACCCGTCACTTCGCGAATAAAAAATTGCGAAAGTGGCATAGCGTCGCGCACCTCCTGCTCAAAAGCCTCGGCGCCATAAGCGCGCACATAGCTGTCAGGGTCATGCTCAACTGGTAAGAACAAAAACTTTATGACCTTACTATCATTGACCTGGGACAGACAGGCATCTAAGGCGCGCCGAGCCGCTCTTCTACCTGCAGCATCGCCATCAAAACTAAAAATCACTTGATCGGTTTGACGCAAAAGTTTCTGCACATGCGTTGGGGTGCAGGCGGTTCCGAGCGTCGCCACCGCTTGTGGAAAGCCCAACTGCGCTAAGGCCACCACATCCATGTAACCTTCCGTCACCAACACATAGCCCGCATCGCGAATTGCCTGCCGCGCCTCAAATAGACCATACAACTCCAAGCCTTTTTGATACAACGGCGTTTCGGGTGAGTTCAAATATTTTGGCTCGCCCTGGTCGAGAATGCGTCCACCAAAACCAATCACCTGTCCTTTGGTATTGCGAATCGGGAACATCACACGATCACGGAATCGGTCATAGCGTTTTCGATGTGCACCTGCATCATCACTCTTGTCGATCACCATGCCAGACTCTGCTAACGCAGGGTCTTGATAGTCTTGAAAAACCGAACGCAGACTATCCCAAGCATCGGGCGCATAACCCAAACCAAATCTCGCTGCGATTTCCCCAGTCAGGCCACGGCCTTTCAGATACTGGATGGCACGTTCGGAACCGCGCAATTGCCCACGGTAATATTCGCAAGCCTTGGTCATGACTTCGCTCAAAGCGAGCGTTTTCGCTGTATGTTCCGCCCTTTGCGCTGGCAACATGCGATCGTCATCTGGCACAACCATGCCATTGTTGAGAGCCAAGTCTTTAACGGCATCAACAAAACTCATGCCGGAATATTCCATCAGGAAGCCGATCGAAGTGCCATGTGCGCCACACCCAAAACAGTGATAAAACTGTTTGGTCGGGCTCACCGTAAAACTCGGGGACTTTTCATTATGGAAGGGACACAAACCCATATAGTTTGCGCCACCTTTTTTAAGCTGGACGTACTTACCCACGACATCAACGATGTCAACGCGGGCAAGCAGATCTTGAATAAAACTTTGTGGTATCACAGTGGCAGCCTGAATCAATAGAAACCATCGACCTCACACATAGCGCAAGGCTTGAAACCTACTTCAATCTCCGCGTCGAGTCTACTCAACAGAAATAAATACTTGATACGAGGAAGTCATTCTCGCGATCGAACTACTAGCGACCACTAAGCTTCCTGTTACCAACCTATCTCGTAAGTTGAAACCCAACAAACGGAGAGATCATGCTGTTCACTTTCTTATTTCGCGAGAGCTGCTTTGACCATTGCCGAAACGACTGTCATATCCGCGCGACCAGCTAACTTTGGCTTCAAAACACCCATCAATTTACCCATGTCTTGTGGACCTGTTGCGCCAGTCTGCGCCACTGCTTCAGCCACTGCGGCTTGAATTTCCGCATCACTGAGACCCGCTGGCATGTACGCAGACAAGATCGCCAATTCTCCTTTTTCGATATCCGCCAAATCTTGACGGCCACCCGCCTCGAATTGCGTAATCGAGTCTTTACGTTGCTTGATCATTTTTTCGATGATTGCCAACACCATGGTGTCATCGAGTTCAACACGTTCATCAACTTCTTTTTGCTTCATGGCGGCAGTGATCAAACGGATAGCACTGAGCTTTGCCGTATCTTTTGCGCGCATGGCGGCTTTCATGTCTTCCGTAATTTGCTCTTTTAAGCTCATACCAACTCCTGCTGGGATAAATAAATCAAAACAAGAAATAACAAAGCCCGCTGCGGACTACCGGAGCGGGCATGCAAACCTGAATCAGTTTAATTCTTTTGACACCAAGTAATTGCTCACTCAATGCCCAAAAAGATTAATACATTTTCTTAGGCAATTGCTGACTACGAATACGTTTGTAGTGACGTTTAACAGCTGCTGCTAAACGACGCTTGCGTTCTGCAGTTGGTTTTTCATAAAACTCGCGAGCGCGCAATTCGGTCAACAGACCGGTCTTTTCGATGGTGCGCTTGAAGCGACGCATGGCGACTTCGAACGGCTCGTTTTCTTTAAGGCGAATTGTGGTCATTTAAGTTCGGAACCAAGTAAAAATTTATAGGAAGACCGAGATCATAGCAGGATTTTTTTGATTTTGGAAGTTAACTGATGAAATCTTACGCAAAAAAGACAGTCTCGCTAGTCGACTATATATACGGCATGCCAGATCAATTATCACCACAGCAATTGATTGCCTGAGCATCAATGATATTGCTGCAAATATTCCAACATCGAACCAATATAACTACTTCATTGCAGTAACAAACAATGCTGCGGTACTCGTTTAAACCGCCGAGCCAGCCGCATTACCCGAGGCCCAAGCCCATTGAAAGTTGAAGCCACCGAGCCAACCCGTCACATCCAAGGCTTCGCCGACAAAATACAGTCCGGGCACATCTTTTACCATCATGCTCTGTTGCATGACGGCGCGAGTATCAACGCCGCCACGAGTTACTTCCGCCTTGCGATAGCCTTCAGACCCATTCGGGAACAGCTCCCAACGATTCAACTTTTCACCAAGCAAACGCAATCGTTTGTCTTGCATATCGACGATTTTGAGGTCGCCATCAAAACCATGTGCCTGCAATAGGCCATCAACTAAACGGGATGGTAAGTAGGCTGCTAAATAATTCGATAAATTCTTTTTACTGGTCGATTTAGCGGCGATCAACTCCTCAGCCACATCGATCTCTGGCAACAAATTCACGCGTATTGCTTGACCGCTCTGCCAATAACTCGAAATTTGCAAAACGGCAGGGCCCGACAATCCTCTGTGCGTAAAAAGCAAATCTTCGCGGAATACCATTCGCTCTTTTTTGGCGCCTGTTTCTATGTCAACTTCGAGTGAAATTCCAGCGAGCGGTACAAAGGCCTCCCAACTCGCTGCATCAAAGGTCAATGGCACCAAGGCGGGACGTGGCTCGACCACTTTTAGACCAAATTGTTTAGCGATGCGATAAGAAAAATCACTTGCCCCAATTTTGGGAATCGATAAGCCACCTGTCGCCACCACCAAACTTTCACAGCTCAATTGACCATGCGAGGTATTCAACAAAAACCCTGCTTCCGTTTTGCTGACCTCATCAACATTACATGGCATACGCCATTGCACATGTCCACGGTCACATTCCGTTTTGAGCATCTGAATAATATCTTCAGCGCTATGATCGCAAAACAATTGCCCCTTATGTTTCTCGTGATAAGCAATGTTGTAGCGTTTAATCAAACTCAGAAAATCTTGCGGTGTATATCGTGACAGAGCACTTTTGCAAAAGTGAGGATTCTCTGAAATGAAGTTCGCAGGGCCTACATGCAGGTTGGTAAAGTTACAGCGTCCCCCACCTGAAATGCGGATTTTCTCCGCCAATTTGCTAGCATGATCGATCATCAAAACACGTCGCCCGCGTTGCCCAGCAACGGCCGCGCACATCATTCCTGCCGCGCCAGCACCAATCACTACGACATCAAAATGATTCTTTGCGCTTTTGTGAGTACTCGGAGAGGTTTGACTTGGCGTCGAGGGTGCAGCGTTACTCGATGAACTAGAAGAACTAGAGGACATAGATGACTTTCATGGGGAACAGCCCGCGCATTGTAATGCAAAATCAGAGCAAACTCGCGGCAACCTGCTTGCAATAAGCCACTTGCTGCGCGATGTTGACGGGAACCGGTCGTTCTCCTCGTATCACATCGGCGATCCACAGTGCAGTTGTTGGCGCATCGATCGCACTCGGTAAATCGGGATGCTCTTGTTCCAAGCTCGCTTGTTGCTCCTGCAATACCGTGGTTCCATCTGCACGATACAAACTGATTTGTTGCGCACGTCCGGTACTTGCCACGGTCTCTCCTTCCGTGCCACGCATGAGTAGCGCAGCACCCTGTGCGCCACTCAAACGCTGAGAATAGTAGTCGTGCAGAAGGACTTGATATTCGGGGTGCGTATAAGACGTGAGGCGAAGTGCCGCGCAGTCAAACACCTGCATCACCTTGACCAGAGTATGGGTCGAACTACGTAAGCCTAAGATACGACGCTTTTCTAATAAAGCGTGCATACCAGGCATCAGCACATCGAGCGGTAAAAAGCTGACCAAATCTTGCGCGAGTTGCTGATTGGCTTGAGCGACACTTGTTGCCAAACTGCAGCCTAGAGCCTGCCAAATCTCTGCACTCGCGGTACGACCTGGGTCAGTACGCACACCATGTAGCAGCACTGGCACGCCCTCGCGTGCCAGCAAAAAAGCCAGCAACGGTGTGAGGTTGGGACGTTTACGCGCGCCGTTATAAGTTGGAATGATCACGGGCGCATATTTCGCTGAGATTGGTTTTTGCAGCAATGTCATACGCTGCTTAGCCGCTGCGAGAAAACCATCGATTTCATCGATACTCTCGCCCTTAATACGCATCGCCAACAAAATTCCGCCCAGTTCAAGCTCGGAGACGCGCTGGTCGAGCATGGCACCGTACAATTCTTGCGCCTCATCGCGAGTGAGACTCCTCGCTCCCTCTTTACCTCTGCCAATTTGTTTAATGTATTTTGCCGCAGCGAAGGTTTCTAGATGATTGCTCATTGCTTCTGTTTCTGTAAATGGAGAATTTGAGAACTTGCGAAATGAAAAACTTAAAACTACCTTCTAACCTGATCTGCGAAGTGTAGCATTGCCGCGAATAAAGCATTTTATTTCGTCCCTGCAACACTTATGTCATAGTTTTTTCGCTATACTCCCTGACACTCATTGACGCGACGTTGCAGTTTTAGTGATCTCTATGCCGCATTCACAAGTATCCCCTCTGCGCACCGAAGCGCTCCACATCTTACTTGTGGACGATGACGAATTTTTGCTCGATCTCATGAAAGAGACTTTGCTCGACCTTGGAGCAACTTCGGTCGTTTTAGCCAAGAACGGCATCGAAGGTTTGAAGCTTTTTAAGCAAGCTAACGCCAAACCGAATCTGATTATTTGCGATCTATGCATGCCACAACTTGGCGGCATGGAATTGCTCGGACATTTAGCGCGTGAAGGCTGTCAGGCGGAAGTGCTGATCATGTCGGGCCATAATCTGACTCCACCGAAAGATCAACATTGGAATCTCGCCAACTATGACGGCCCAGTGCTGAACTTAGCCGAGAAGCTCGCTCGCATTCAGGGTATCAAAGTCAGAGCGACTTTTGAAAAACCAATAACGCGGGTCAAGGTCGTTGAGATGCTCAAGACTGTTGGTTTTCAAGTAGCCGAGTGAAGAGCCTTTAAGACTCCACCCTCTGCTGGCGAGGTGGCGAAACTACGATCAGGCTTTCTTCCTATTCGAAACTCTTACGAGTACGCGAAAACTCAATTTCCGTCTCATCATTCTTGAAAAGCGGCAGGTTTTTGTCGGCATACTCACGCAAGAGATTCCACACCACCCTCACCCTTTGCAAACGATACAAATCAACCGGAGCCACCAACCAGAACGAACGTTCAGCGTGGAATTGATCCTCTAGCACTGGCACCAAGTTATGGTGATTCCGGACTGCATACGGCGGCGCCAAGACCAAGCCCAAGCCCATCGCCGCAGCCTCACATTGCGCCATCATGCCCGTGCAGCACAGTCGGCGACGTGGCGTGAAGCCGAGCTCATCAAAAAAATTGAGCTCACTACTGGCCAAGCGATCTTGCACGTAATCGACAAATTCATGACGCGCAATATCCGCATGTTCGCGGATCGGCGGATGGCGTGCCAAGTATTCTTTTGATCCATACAAATACATGCGGAAAGTCGCCATTTTGGTGACCATATAACGCCCAGTACTCGGCGGATCAAGCATGACTCCAATGTCGGCTTCACGATTGGCGAGGTTGGCAAAACGCGGCAACAATAACAAATCAATATTTAAATCTGGATGTTCATTGAGTAAGCCGACCAACATCGGAGCAATCACTTGCGTGCCAAAGATCTCAGGCGCACCGAGACGTACCAAACCTCGCGCCGACACTTGAATGCCCGCCAATTGTTCCGTGGCAGCCAAGGCCGCACTCTCCATCGCCTCTGCATGCGGCAATAAGCTCAGTCCCATTTCCGTGAGTTGATACCCCTCCCGACTACGATCAAATAAGGTTGTCCCCAACTGTTGTTCAAGACGGTCAATGCGCCGCGCCACCGTTGTGTGCTCGACTGAGAGACGACGCGAGGTACCCGAGAGCGTGCCAGAACGTGCTAGTTCGAGAAAAAAACGTAAATCTGTCCATTCCGGTAAGTTACTCATGTAATCCCCTGTGCGTGAAAAATCCGCCACTTCATTTCAGGCAAGAAATTTACCACGTTTTAGGCCTAAATTGGCCTAAAAACGACAAACAAGAAAACCTATCACCACCAACAAACTCTTTCATTTTCAGACACTTAGACCTCAATTGTGCATTTTTGCACAGAGACTGCGCAATTTCTCATCTTACGGTCGACAGAAAAAATCGCCACACTGCGAACCCATATACGACTTAAAGCGTTCGAATTGCCACTAGAAACCTAAGAGAAATTTTCCTCGACGAAGTTTGGCAGCAATTCCAAGCGTATAGATTTCAAACTATAACGGAGACCCCACCATGCGTTCACATTCCCAAACCAAGTTCTTATTCCGTCGGACCGCCATTGCTTTAGTTGCCGCCAGTGGCCTGAACGTTGATCTTGCGCTCGCCCAAAGCGCAGATCAAGCCAAAGCCAGCGCCAACAATGACGAACCAAAAGTCGTCACAGTGACAGCCCGTCGTCGCGAAGAAACCTTGAAAGATGTACCCGTTTCAGTCACTGAGATCGGCGCTGATCAATTATCTAAAAATGGCATCCCAGACATCACTAGCATCGCCCAAACTTTACCGAGCACGACGCTGTCTGCCTCTCGCGGCACCAATAGCACCTTAACCGCCTTCATGCGCGGTGTTGGTCAACAAGATCCAGTTGCTGGTTTCGAATCTGGTGTTGGCATCTACCTCGACGATATTTACTTGGCACGTCCACAGGGCGCTGTGGCCGATATTTATGATGTCGATCGCGTCGAAGTCTTGCGCGGCCCACAGGGTACCTTGTATGGTCGTAACACCATTGGCGGTGCGGTCAAGTACATCACGCGCAAGCTAGGCCCAAACACTGACGTCCGTTTGAAAACCAGTGTGGGTAGTTACGGTCAAGCCGATGGCATGATCACGGCGGGCATCCCTGTTTCAGACACGGTTCGCGTTGGTGCGGCCTTGGCGAAATTCACGCGCAACGGCTTCGGTAAAGATCTGGCAACCGGCGAAGACAACTACAACAAAGACATCACAGCAGCGCGCCTGAGTGCAGAATTCACACCGAATAGCGACGTCTTTATTCGTATCGCAGCAGATACCACGCAAGATGATTCCAATGCAAAACATGGTCATCGATTGACGGTCGGCAAAATCAGCAATGCACCGATCCTAGACAATGTTTATGATTCCTACGCCAACCTCAATAGCGTCATGGGTCACAAACAACAAGTCACGCAAACCGGTGCATCTGCTTTGCTCGAGTGGCGCCTCAACAACGAATTCACCTTCAAATCGATCACCGCTTCGCGTCACGACACCTCATATGCACCGATCGACTTCGACTCCTTGAATAAAGTGGATTTCGACGTTCCTGCCATCTACAAAAATCGCCAAACCAGCCAAGAATTCCAACTCGCTTTCAACACCAAAGCGGTGCAAGGTTTAGCGGGCATCTACTATATTGACGCGAACGCTTACAATAAATTTGACGTACGTTTGCTCGGCACCTCCACTTTCACTGAGGGTGATGTCGATACCAAAGCATGGGCAGCATTTGCTGACGCCAGTATGGATTTGAGCGATACCGTTAGCTTGTCAGCCGGTGGTCGTTATACCGTCGACCAACGTCAAGCGGCAATCTTGCGTCAAATCTATTTAGGCACAGCAGGCTCACCAGCTTTAGGCAATCCTGGTGCAACACTGTTCCGCACGGATACCAATTTGAGTAAGAGTGATCTCGATCGTACCGACAAAAAATTCACACCTCGTGTTTCATTGAGCTGGAAAGCAACGCCGGAACAAAGCGTGTACGCATCATGGTCGGAAGGTTTCAAAGGTGGTGGTTTTGATCCGCGTTTAAATATTGTCGGCACCAAATTGTCGCTCGACAAAGCGAAAAAAGGTTTTGAACCTGAAACCATCAAGACTTTTGAATTGGGTTTGAAATCTGAATTTGATCATGGTCGCATTTTCACCAACGCTGCCTTGTTCCATAGTGACTATCGTGACGTACAAATTCCTGGCTCCGTGGCGATCGATACCAACGGTGACGGCAAAGACGATAGCTTTGCAGGTGTTGTGACGAATGCCGGTAAAGCGAAGATCGATGGTCTCGAATTAGAAGCAATTGCGAAACTCAGCGACAACTTCCGTCTCTCTGCGATGTATAGCTATATCGATGCGAAGTACACCCAATTCATCGGTGCAACAGGAGCCGATGTCAGTGCACAGCGCGTGTTCCAAAATACGCCACGCAATTCTGGAAACATCCGGGCCACCTATGATTGGGACATGCCAGTGATGGGCCACAATGGCAAGCTGAGCTTGATCGCAAGTTTGACCCATCGCAGCAAAACGTATCAATTCGAAACACCGAATCCGGTACTCGATCAAGAAGCCTATCGTTTAGTGGATGCCAGCATCGTCTGGACCAGCCGCGATAACAATGTGCGAGTCGGCTTACATGGTAAAAACCTCAACGATACACGTTACAAAGTCGCAGGCTACTTCTTCCCAACTTTGGGTGAAGGTAGCGTAACTGCTTTTTACGGCGCACCACGCACTGTCACAGCAACTTTGGAATACCGTTTCTGATGCATGCCTGATCCAGTATCGCCACTACTGCAGCTTAATAGGTGAATGCTTTGAGCACGCCTATCTCAACTAATGTAGGTAGGCGATCGCAAGATGTTCTTGTTCGAGCTAATGGCGAGGGTGTTTGGTTGGTCTATACACGAGCTTAGCATGCTCGTCTTTACTCAGTTCCTGGGGAGATCTGAGTAAAGACCCTCGCACTTTTTTATCCTCTATCGACCTCATCCGAATCGAGTTCGATACAACGGCACACTATTTCAAGTCATTTTCAAGTCATTTTAGTAAGCACTTCAGCAGCAGACTTTTTCAAGGATTTTCGCCGTGACAGCGTTCAGTGAACTGTATTTCAAAAGCGATGATGGACTTACCCTGTATGCGCGTGACTACGCAGCCGTGGGAACGCAAGCGAAGTGCCCTATCATTTGTGTACACGGCCTGACCCGTAATTCTTCGGATTTCGAAGATATCGCTCCTTGGCTGGCCCAACAAAGTCGCCGCGTCATTGCGGTCGATGTACGAGGACGCGGCAAGTCCGATTACGATGTCAACACCGACAACTACAATCCCATGCGCTATGCCAAAGACATCGCCAATCTCATGTACCAGCTTGGGATTGCTCGTGCTGTTTTCATCGGTACGTCGATGGGCGGCATCACCACCATGACCTTGGCCTTGCAGAATCTTAAACTGATCGTCGCCGCCGTATTGAATGACGTAGGACCCAGCCTCTCTCACACGGGTTTAGCGCGTATCGCTGGCTATGCAGGTAAAGGTAAATCCCTCAACAATATGGATGAAGCACGCGAGTACATCAAAGAGATTAACCACTACGCGTTTCCACACAATTCCGAGCAAGAATGGGCAAAGTGGGCACAACGAGCGTTTAGCGTCAATCACGAAGGATCGGTGGTTGCGCGCTATGATCCCAATATTGCCCTGCCACTGCAAAATGGTCGCCTCAAGGCCAGATCATTTTGGTCAAAATTGGCATTCAAACGTTTGACCAAAAATCGTACTTGCCTCTTAATTCGCGGGGGCATTTCAGATTTGATCGAAGCAGAACAATTACAGGAAATGCAAAAATTAGCGCCACGCTTACAGTATGCTGAAGTGCCTGGAGTCGGCCATGCGCCGATGTTGAATGAACCGGCCGCAAAAACAGCGCTACAACACTTTCTGACACAATGCGATTAAATAAAATTGTTGATATCGACACTAGACTAAAAACGCCCCGTCAAATATGTATCCTAAGCTAGCGATGATTTTTTCTGAGGCCGCAACGAAGCATTTGACTTACATCGACATCAACGCTCAACATATACTCAATTCAAATCAAGTCAAGTCAATTCAACTGAACCGAACTGAACATTTTCACGCAAGCTGCCGGAACACCAAGCTCAGCAGCCGACGCGTCCAAGGAGACACACTATGATTCCCACCTCACCATCAAACCGCATCCACACTAGTGCTACAGCGCCCACGCAACGTCGTCGCTTTATGCAGAGTGCCGTGCTCCTCATGAGCACCATCGCCAGCAGTCTGATCTTTCCAGCCATCGCTTCAGCGCAAGACATCAAGATTGCCTTAATCACCGGCAAAACCGGCGCGCTCGAGTCTTATGCGAAAGAAACTGAAACAGGTTTCATGATGGGCTTGGAATATTTGACCGGCGGTAAAATGGAAATCAATGGTCGCAAGATCAAAGTCATCCTCAAAGATGATCAAAGCAAGCCCGACATGGCGCGCACTCTGCTCGCAGAAGCCTATGGCGATGATAGAGTCGATTTGGCAGTTGGCACCACGTCTTCGGGCGCTGCTCTGGCCATGCTGCCTGTCGCTGCCGAATACAAAAAAATCTTAATCGTTGAACCCGCCGTTGCTGATGCCATTACTGGGGACAAATGGAATCGCTACATTTTCCGCACCAGTCGCAATTCCATGCAAGATGGTTTGGCAGCAGCCAGCACCATCAAGGGCGGCGGCAGTATTGCCTTCCTCGCGCAAGATTATGCTTTTGGACGTGATGCTGTGAAAGCCGCCAAAGAATCGCTGGCGATGGTGGGTAGTAAAGCTAATGTCGTGCACGAGGAATATGCGCCACAAAACACCACCGATTTTACGGCCGCGGCACAACGTATTTTCGACGCTCTCAAAAACAAACCTGAACCGCGCATCCTCCAAATCGTTTGGGCGGGACCCAATCCAATGAACAAATTGGCCGACATGAAACCCGAACGCTTTGGCATCGCGCTGGCACCGGGTGGCAATATTCTTCCGGTCATGAAAACGTGGAAAAATTATGCTGGCACGCAAGGGACAATTTTCTATTACTACGATTTCCCGAAAAATAAAATGAACGACTGGTTGGTCAGTGAACATACCAAACGTTTCAAAGCACCACCTGATATGTTCACGGCCGGCGGTTTCACTGCGGCGAGTGCCGTCATCAGTGCCCTCAGCAAAGCCAAGTCCAGCGACACCGAAAAACTGATTACCGCCATGGAAGGCATGGAGTTTGATACGCCGAAAGGCAAGATGAACTTCCGCAAAGAAGACCACCAGGCACTCCAAGCCATGTATCACTTCAAGATCAAAAAAGATCAGAAGAATGAATGGGATTTGCTAGAAATGGTCAAAGAAATTCCTGCTAGCGAAATTCCAGTTCCTGTCAAAAACAAACGTTAAGCTAGTCAATATGATCGCACCACAATTCGCCACCATGAGCCCAACGCAACACCCGCACCCGAGTCCTGCCGCCAAACCAGTGAGCTTAGCCTCACGCCATTTGGGTATTCAATTTGGTGGACACAAAGCGGTGGATGATGTCAGCGCTGAGTTTCATGCGGGTGAATTGACGGTGATCGTTGGTCCCAACGGTGCGGGTAAAACGACGTATTTCAATCTATTATCTGGCCAACTGAGTGCAAGCGCCGGACAGGTTATTTTCGAGGGGCGCGATATTACCAAGGCAAGCGCTGCAAGTCGGACACAGATGGGGCTGGGCCGCGGGTTTCAACTGACCCACCTCTTCCCGCATCTTTCTGTGCTCGAAAATGTACGACTTGCTGTGCAAAGTAAGGCACACAAAGGCTTTCGAATGTTATCGATTTGGTCGGATCACGCTGAGCTAGTCGAGCGCGCCGAAGCCTGCCTAGCGCAAGTCTCTTTATTCGAGCGTCGCCACGAACAAACCGCAATCCTCTCGCATGGCGACAAGCGCAAGTTAGAGGTCGCAATGATGTTGGCCTTGGAACCCACAGTCTTTATGTTTGACGAACCAACGGCGGGCATGAGTGTTGATGAAGTTCCGGTCATCATTGAGCTCATCCATCAAATCAAGGCGGATCCAAGCAAAACCGTACTGTTGGTCGAACACAAAATGGATGTGGTGCGCTCACTTGCAGACCGCATCATCGTGCTGCAAGATGGTCGCCTCGTCGCCGATGGCGAACCGGGTGCGGTGATGGCTTCTGACGCAGTACAAACGGCATATCTTGGTCGCAAGAAAACGGTCTCACCATCGTAAGTCCAGAATTGAATTCCCGAGAAAATAAACTTAAGTAACTTCAGAGTTGTAGAAAAAATCGTAGGAACAAGTGCATGCCTATTTCGATGATGTCTAAGCCCAAGCAGTCAGATTCAGTCAGCTCAGCCACAGCCCAGACTGCGGCCGACAATATTCTGTGTCTGGAGCAGGTGCATACCCATATCGGCGAGTACCATATTCTGCAAGGTGTGGACTTTGCTGTCCCGCGCGGCGAATTGTTTGTCCTGCTCGGACGCAATGGCGCGGGAAAATCGACCTGTCTCCGCACCATTATGGGCTTATGGAAAGCAAGTGCCGGTCAGATCCTGTATCAAGGTCGCCCGATTCATACTTGCACCACACCAGACATTGCGCAGCAAGGGATCGCTTATGTTCCGGAAAATATGGGGATCTTCTCGGCGCTCACGGTGCAAGAAAATTTGAGGCTCGCCGCTATCCAAGGACCTATTGACCAAGCACGTTTGGAATGGATCTTCGGCTTCTTCCCTGCGCTCAAGAAATTTTGGAATTATCCGGCGGGTAATCTCTCTGGCGGTCAAAAACAAATGGTCGCCATCGCTCGCGCCATCATCGAGCCTCGGCAATTGATCTTAGTCGACGAACCGAGCAAAGGTTTATCGCCGGCGATGGTACAAAACCTGATCGATGCCTTCGCCGAACTAAAGGCTGCCCATACCAGCATTATTTTGGTTGAACAAAATTTTGAATTTGTGCGCGGCTTAGGCGACCAAGTGGCAGTCATGGACGACGGCCGTATCGTCCACCGTGGCAGCATGAAAGAGCTTGCCGAAGACGAAGCATTGCAAACGAGACTGCTTGGCTTATCCATGGCGAGTCATCAATAAGGCGTAACGAGATTCTCAGATCGAAGGTAATTGCCATCGCACCAGATACTTCATACAAACCCAACAGAAGACAAACTAATCAACCAAGCAAGGCATCATGAGCTCATCTACTGCATCAAACAGTCTCCCCACGATCGACGAATCCACCCCGGGCATCGTGCGCCCGCGCCGTGACTTCGCACCATTGCTGTTGGTGCCGATCCTGACTTTGCTTGCCTTACCCTTGGTTGGTGATGTTTCGACTTGGCTGACCTTGAGCCTCGCTGGTCTCGCCATGGGCATGGTTATTTTCATCATTGCCAGTGGACTCACCCTAATTTTCGGTTTGATGGACGTGATGAATTTCGCGCATGGTGCTTTCATTGCCAACGGGGCCTTCATTGCCAGCATGTTCGTCGCGCCACTGCTAGCATGGTCCGAAAGTGATTCGGTGTGGCTCAATTTTGCGGTGTTAGCAATTGCCATTCTGGGAGCGATGGCGGTGACGGGCCTCTTGGGCGTCTTATTTGAACGTCTCATTATTCGGCCTGTGTATGGTCAACATTTAAAGCAAATCCTCATCACCATGGGTGGCATGATCGTTGCCGAACAGTTGCTCACTATGATTTGGGGCGCGGAGCAAATTCCTTTCCCACTCCCCAATGTTCTACGCGGCTCACTGATCTTTGGCGATGCCTTGATCGAAAAATACCGTCTGTTCGCGGTCGTGATCGGTTTGGTGATCCTTCTCAGCATGCTGTTTGTTCTCAATCGCACCAAGCTGGGACTGTTGATACGTGCTGGGGTTGAAAATCCAGAAATGGTGGAATCCTTAGGCTACCGCATCAAGCGCCTCTTCATACTGGTGTTCGCGGCCGGTTCTGCTTGTGCAGGACTTGGTGGGGTCATGTGGGGCTTGTACAAGGAGACGGTATCCACCAGCATGAGCGCGGAATTAATGGTGACCGTCTTTATCGTGGTCATCATTGGTGGCATGGGCTCCGTTGGCGGCTGTTTTATCGCTTCCTTGTTACTCGCGCTCACTGCCAATTATGCTGGTTTTCTAGCGCCTAAGTTTGCCCTCATTTCTCACATCCTTGTCATGATCATGGTGCTTTTGTGGCGTCCCGCTGGCCTATTCGCTTTGGGGCGTCGTTAGTCGTCTTGATCAGAAATTCACATGAAAAAACCAGCTAATCACTCACGCTGTAAGACGACGAAGAGTAGCCAGCTTCGTCGCCCATCTTCATCGACCTTTAAGTATTGATACCTGCATCGGATTTAGCATGTTGACACACGTTTTCAAGCGACTTCTTTCAAACTCGGCGCCGCACAGCAAAACGCTAAAGTTGGTCTTACTCGCCATCTTCCTTGGCTTGGCAAGCGCGCCTTTCATTACGAGCGGGGCGCGCCCTTTAAATACGGCGGCAACCATTTGCGTGTATATCATTTTGGTCGGTTCCTACGACTTATTACTGGGCTACACGGGTATCGTTTCATTCGCTCACACAATGTTCTTTGGCATTGGCGCCTACGGCGTCGCCTTCGGCTTACAAGGCGAACAAGCCACTTGGAGTGGCTTATTAGTCGGGCTTTTCTTAGCGATTCTGCTGGCGTTCGCATTGGCCTTTATCATCGGCCTCTTTGCTTTGCGGGTGCGCGCCATCTTCTATTCGATGATCACCTTAGCGGTCGCGAGTTCCTTTAGTGTGTTAGCTTCTCAGCTGTCAGATTGGACAGGTGGTGAAGATGGTAAAACCTTTAGTGTTCCAGAACTTTTATCGTCCAGTTTTGAATTATTCGCAGAACCCATCTTAGGGCGCCATGTGGATGGTAAAGTGATTTGCTACTACCTCGTTTTTATTTGCGCCTTGTTGCTGTTCTTGTTGATGCTGCGCATCGTCCACTCCCCCTTCGGCAGAACCTTGCAAGCCTTGCGTGAGAACGACTTTCGTGCTGAAGCCATAGGCTATAAAACGGTCTATTACCGCATCGCTGCCAACTGCATCGCTGCAGTGATCGCCTGTTTGGCTGGCGCTTTAATGGCCTTATGGCTCAAATATGTCGGCCCCAAGACCATGTTAAGTTTTGAAGTCATGACAGATATTTTGTTGATTGTGGTCATCGGTGGCATGGGAAGTTTATACGGATCAGTGATTGGCGCTACGCTCTTCTTAATTCTCCAAAACTACCTCAAGAACTTAATGGCGCAGGCAAATGAAAGCCTCGTCGACCTGCCGCTCTTGGCGCAAATCTTCCATCCTGATCGCTGGCTGTTTTGGCTGGGAATTTTATTTGTACTGTCGGTCTATTTCTTCCCGAGCGGTATCGTCGGGAAGTTGAATCGGGCGCGACCACGCAAAGAAGCCTAATCGGTGAGCGCGCTGGCTTGTAGTAAATCTTAATTGTAGTAAAACTTAATTGTAGTAAAACTTAAGCAGCGCGCCGGGCTGTCACAAAATAGCCGAGCGGATCTTCTTTAGCGCCGATCGGCACAATGAAAGAGAGATGAGCTAAACCAAGTAAAATGCACGCGATCGGTGCCCATAGCAAAGCCATCGGCAAAGTCCAAATATACGAACGCATCTGGGCAGGTTTTACAAGACGCATCGCCACGACGACGCATTTACTCGCAATGGTCGCGATATCGTTCCCTCGTTCCTGAATATCAATCTCGACAAATCCATGCGAAGCAAAAAGTGATTCCAAGCGCTCACGGGTAAAGCGATGAAAGTCGTAGGGAATATGGTGCCGCCGTGCTGACCAAGGCACACTCAAAACCAGCTTTGCATCGGGTTTTAAAATGCGCGCAATTTCAGCCACAAAGAACTCAGGGTTCGGTACATGCTCTAGGACTTCGATACAAAATGCCGCATCAAAGCTGGCATGATCAAACGGCATCACGGTCCCATCATAGTAGGTAATGTCTGCCTGTTGCTGCATGCCATACTCAGACGCGCTTTGCACATCCAAGCCATGATAAGTCGCTTCGGGCCCCAACCAATCACGCCAAGGAGACTGCCCAGCGCCAATATCTAAAACCCTGCCACGCAGATCCTGCAAAGCACTACGCAATGGTTTCGCTACGCTGGCTAATTGCAAATCGACCCAACAACGAATCCGAAACAACCCAGGATTCTTGGAAGGAGCTTCAATTGCAATAGGTTTGAAATTTTCGCGGGACATGATGTTCTGCTATCAGCGTCAAATAGAAACGAAGGCGCACAGCGCCTTCTCAAGAATTGACATGATAACGCCGAACACGGTCAGGTCGACAGACTTTCGTTACTGCACACATTGTCGTCGTGGAGTTTCAACGACATCGAACCAAACTACCTATTCATCAAGATCGGTCATACGGACACCGACCTAGATGGATTAGGCCGGTGTCCAGTAGGAATAGACTCGTTTCTTTATTCCTCTTCAGCCTCGGTACGTGCTTTTTCAAACGCCTTCCCGAAGAACAAAGCATTTTCCAAGAGGCGACGGCTACCAACCCATCCGCTACGGAATCCCAGTGCAGCGCTGGCCATGATCACACTACCGCTACCAACCCGCTCGGCCGTCATGGCGGCGCTACCGGCGATGCGTTTTGCATTCTCGTCAGAGACGTAACCACTGATCACAGGTGCGCTGGTGTAGGCAGCCACCGTGCCATATGGATCACCTTCCAAGCGATAAACGTCGGCTTGCGAACGGAACACTGGTAAACGATCACGTGGAATACCAGCGGCCAAAGGATGGCTGCGATCGACCTCAGTTTCAAAAATAACGCCAGCCACGAGAGCTTTAGCGGCATTACTATCTTGATCCTTGTACGGCAAACGTTGTTCTTTACCCTTCTTCTCGACCTTATCATCCCCGTCGGCTTTTTTCGCCGATTCTGCCTTGACGAGTTTGGTATGCAAATACGATTGGCTATTGGCCCATTTCAAAGCACCTTCAATCCCGATCACAACACCGCCTTGTTTCACAAAGCGCTCAAGATTTTTGTTTGCTTCTTCGGACAAACGATAACTTCCATCGGGCATGATGATGTGCGTGTACTTTTCTAGCGGAGTGGAAGCAACGCGATCCAGACTCAATTGCGTGGTTGGTAAACGCAAATACGTATCCAACCAATGCCACAATTCACCGACCGAGGTTTGATCAAGGCCGTTGCCAGCTAACAGCGCAACGCGTGGCCGCTCCACCGTTTTCAGGCTGGCACTACCCAAATCAATGCCACCCAATCCGGCACCCGAGTTCAATGCCATGACTTCCACTGTGGTCGAAGCACTCGCTTGCTTGACGATCTCGGCTACCTTCGCCGCCGACACAGATTGCATCGCGACCGGGACGATCACGCTACCAATCCCCAAGTCTTTGGGGCCATCGGTCGTTTGCACACGCATCGGTTTGCTGACGGATCGCAGACGCAGTCCGCTTTGGCTCAATGTCGCCAACAAGGGTGCCGCATCATCATTATTCCAACTAAAGGCGTAGGCGATATTCGATTCTGCTTTCAAGCCTTGTTTTGCAGGCGCATGATAGGCATCACCGATCACGTCGACGGCCGTTTTAGCACTCGCTAAGTCATACGCTTTGGTCACACTGAAAGCAGACACGTCATAGAAAGTGTTATCTTTAAATTGAGTACGAAGCTCGGTAATCGCCTCAAGCAAACGCTGCTGGCGCTGCTGCAACGGCACGGCGATCGCATTAGCGGCCGTGTATTCTTGCCCCTGAATCGTGACACTGCCTTTCATGTGGTGTACTTCAATGCCATGTTGCTGAAGCAATTGAGCAAAGGCGCGCAAACGAGCCGGATTGCCATCAGCGGCAAACAACATGGCCTTGTTGGGATTGGCCGCTGCGGTGCGTTTAGCATCTTCAAAAAACTGCTTTTGGTGGGCAATTAATTGATCGCGCAAAGCATCTGCCGCTTGCAAGGTCGTCAAAGAGGTCGTCACTTGATTGGCGATGGTATGTTCGAAACTCAACACCCCATTGCGTGAATCTTGTATGTGCCCACGCGAACTCGCTTGTTCGAACAGAATGCCGATACTGCCTTGAATATCTGGGTAGGTTGAGCCCTTACCGTAATAAAAGTCATCGAAGTCTTCGCGACTAAAATAGAACTCGCCACGGGCATCCAAAGCTTTGGCGTGGAATTTTGCGATGGCGACCGTTAAGTCTTGATTAGTCTGTGGCGTGAGTGGATGGGTGCGACTCGGCACACCTGGTTGAAAGAAGTAGGTGGCGTTGGTTCCTTGTTCATGGAAGTCACTAAAGATATGGGGGCGCCATTGTTGGAAGGTAGCGACATGCGCCTGTGATTCTGGATGTTGCAACCACAACCAATCACGGTTCAAATCGAACCAGTAATGATTACCACGTCCACTCGGCCAACTCTGGTTGTGTTCCAAGGTATTGGGATCGGACACCAAGGTCGCGCCGCGATAAGAATTGGCCCACGACGCAAAACGCGCCAATCCATCTGGGTTGAGCATAGGGTCAATCACAACCACCATACGTTCTAACATTTCTGTCACACTGGGATCGGTCGAACTCGCCAAATGCCAAGCCACAGCAGGCGCCGCGTTCGCACCACTCGATTCGTTGCCGTGCACGCTGTAGCCCAAATACACCACCACTGGGGTATCACTGTCACCACGAGCGCGGGCCGCTTCGATATCTTTCAAGCGAGCTTGATTCTTAGGACTGGTAATAATGAGATTTAAAATCGGGCGTTTTTCGTGGGTATATCCCACCACACGCAATTGCACACGATCAGACTGGCTTGCCAGCAATTGGTAATAAGCCGTCAGCTGCTCTGGTCGTGCATGCCATTCACCGAGCTCGAAGCCTAAACTAGCCGCTGGTTTGGTAATCGTTTGCAAACGTGCATGGGCAGGCAATACACCAGTCGGGTTGGCAGCGAGGGCAATGCCTCCACTCACTGAAAGGCAAAATGCTAGGCTCAAAGCCTGTACCAATTTCTTCATGGCCATCGGTTTGTCTCTCCAATTAAACAGGTCGAATAGATGTATGAGTCCTGTGGCCGATCTTCATTGACGAAACGATCAGAGCGTGATGCAATCGGGCACTCGGGCCCTCGGCTTCATACAAAGCGGAATTGGAGTCCATCATAGCAAGAAAGTTCAAAATCCGAGCCTCCTACGAACGCCCCAAAACAAACAGCCCATTCATGAGGCTGAATGGGCTGTCGTATCATTGCTCATTGGAGCGATTGGCCAAGCGGGATGAGAAGATCAAAATAACGGTGTCAGTTTATTTATCCAATCTTTCAATGCCCATCAATTTCAGGACATATTTTTCATAAACCGGTTCAGAATTTCCTGTCTTCATTTTGCGTAAGAAGTACTTCTCAAAGGCGATCTTCGCTAAATGTACCCATTTACCCTTTTTGAACCAATTGACATTACGCGGTGGAATTTGCGGCAAAGCGACAAAGGCCGCGCCAGTATCTCCCATGTCCGCCAAACAGATGGCATTCCAACTACCTTTGGCGGTGGCAGCTTGTCCGGCGAGATCGGATTCGATATTGTGCACAATCGCCGTGACCATGGTCTCGATCATATAGCCTGTCTTCGGGGCACCAGTCGGAACTGGGGTCGGTTCCACCGGCGGAATTGCGATACACACACCGGCAGAATAAATGTTTTTGAACTTTTTACTTCTTTGATATTCGTCGACCAATACAAAACCACGTGGATTACACAAGCCTTCCACTGCAGCGACTGGATCAACGCCTTTGAAGGCGGGCAGCATCATGCTGTAACTGAATGGAAGCACATGCTCCTTCTTCAAATTACCCAGTTCGTCCATCTCGCTGACATACATTTTTCCATCTTCAACTTTGGTGGTTTTGGCATTGCAAATCCATTTAATATCATTGTTGCGGAATTCGCTCTCCAACATCGATTTCGAATCCCCCACCCCACCGAGCCCGAGGTGTCCGATATACGGTTCGCTGGTGACATAGGTCATCGGTACCTTGTGACGCAATTTACGCTTACGCAAATCGGTATTGAAAATGAAAGCAAATTCGTATGCGGGGCCAAAACACGATGCGCCTGGCATCGCGCCAATAATCGCTGGCCCCGGATTTTCTAAGAACTGTTGATATGCCTGATAGGCACGCTCAGCATGATCGATCGAGCAAATTGATTGCGTAAAGCCAGCATGCGGTCCAGCGCCGGGAACCTCATCAAAAGCCAATTTAGGTCCCGTGGTAATGACCAGAAAATCGTAATCGATACGACTTCCGTCAGCCAGTTCAAGCGCATTTTCTTCCGGCAGCAGTCGGCTCACTGCTTGCGCTATAAACGCGATTCCTTTTTTCTCTAGATAGGGGCGAATTTCAAAGGTGATCGCCTCGCGCTGACGCCACCCAACCGCAACCCAAGGATTTGAGGGAACGAATTGAAAATAGTCGACCGCATTAATGACGGTAATGCGGTGTTCTTTGCCGAGCTTTTCGCGCAACTCATAAGCCGCGGGCATTCCGCCCGTACCTGCGCCCATCACGACGATATGTGCCATGTCTTCTCCAATCTTGATGAAAATTATCTGAATGTGAGCACACTCTCGTTCTGAGACATCCTCAGCTCAAATGGCCCTACCCGTACTTCAATCACAAAAGTTCTACGACTTCTTAGAGCAACACCAATTTCTACACTTGATACACAAACGAAATCCGATAAGCCAGTCCTAGCTATTTCTACCGCCCCAGTTGCGAGCGTACCCAGGTCGCCAATTCAGCGGCCGGCATCACACCGGCTTGACGCGCAATTTCTCGACCATCTTTAAACAACACCAAACTCGGAATACTTCGAATCGCCAGTTGCTGACTCAATTGTGGCGCGGCATCGCTATCGACTTTGATCAGGCGCAACTCTGGCAATAGCTTGGCCGCTTGTTCAAACTGAGGTGCCATCATGCGACACGGACCACACCATGCAGCCCAAAAGTCCACCAAGACCGGCACCTCAGTCTTTGCCACGAACTTAGCAAACGCGGCTTCAGAAATTGGCATCGGCTTCGCTGCCATAATTTCCTCACCGCACTTACCGCATACGGGCGCCTCCAACAAACGCGCTTGCTCCACACGATTGGTGGCACCGCACGACGCGCACACGATATGTTTCATTCGAATCTCCTGAATCTTATATTTGGAATGAGCGAATTGTTATCGCCGTATGGTCTTCGTATCACCCCAATTACTCGCCTGCGCGCAGGCCAAGTTTGCGCATGATGGTCTCCATCAAGCACCATTTGGTAATGCCACTTTGTAAGATATTCGCACCGACAAACGCAGTGAAAGCTAAGAACCAAGAACTCACAAATACAGGACTCGATGGAACACCGAGTGCCAAACTCAACAAGATAAAAATGCCTGCAATAACGCGTACCATTTGCCAAGAGCTCATTCTATTTCTCCTCAAAAAACATTAAAAAAACTTCACTTAACTCACCATCCATATCATCGACGTCTGGATCAATGTTCGGATCGATTTTTTGATCGATTTTTTAATCGACCTTAGACTTCTTCCTGCACTTCATACTGACCACGATAAGCAACGAAATACAGCAAAGGAATCACCACCAAGGTCAACAAAGTCGAAACGAAAATACCGAAGATCAAAGAGATTGCCAAACCATTGAAGATGGGGTCATCGAGAATGAAGAATGCACCCATCATGGCGGCCAATCCGGTCAATGCAATCGGCTGTGCACGTGTAATCGCCGACTGTACTACCGCTTCTTTGAAAGCAATTCCCTGCGCCACTTGAACGTGGATAAAATCAACCAATAGAATCGAATTACGCACAATAATGCCGGCCAAAGCGATCATGCCGATCATACTGGTGGCGGTGTATTGCGCTCCCAACAAAGCGTGACCAGGCATCACACCAATGATGGTCAGTGGAATCGGCGCCATGATGATTAATGGCGTCAAGTAGGATCCAAACTGCGCAACGACCAACAGATAAATCAGAACCAAACCGACGGCATAGGCAGCGCCCATGTCGCGGAAAGTTTCGTAGGTGACTTGCCATTCGCCATCCCACTTCAAGCTGTACTGGCGCACCACATCGTTCGGTTGTTGGATGAAGAATTCGTCAAAGGCCAACTGGCTAGGCGCGACGATCTTGTGCAAGTCGTTACGCATCTTGAACATGCCGTACAAAGGACTATCCAATTTCCCAGCCATATCTGCCACCACGTAATTCACTGCTAAACCGTCTTTGTGATACAAAGCTTGTTCGCGCTCTGTATCAGTGACCGTCACCAGTTCACGGATGGGTACCAACTTACCTTGGGCACTACGCACCGTAAGTGCTAACAGCGTATCTAAATTACCCTGTTCGTAGTTTGGCAATTGCAAATAAGCGGAGGCTGGATACTTACTTTGATCATGTAAATAGGCGGCTGCTTCGCCATGCAAGCCCATCCGCAAGCTCGTAACAATTTGCACTTGTGAGATACCGAGCTGCGCGGCCTTTTTGCGATCGACAATCAAGAGCTTACGTGGCGATGCGAAACCACTACTATCATCGACATCGACAATACCTTCCGATTTTTCAAAGACCGCGCGCACTTGCTTCGCCAGCTGACGACGTTCAACATCGCCCGGTCCGTAAATTTCAGCAACGATAGGTGCTAATACGGGTGGACCTGGCGGTACTTCAACCACTTTCACATTAGCGTTCGGGTCGATCTTTCTTGCCAGTGCTTGCAATTGTGGGCGGACCCGCATCGCAATCGCGTGGCTCTTGTCACTACGATGGTGCTTATCAACCAAGTTGACTTGCAAATCGCCCATTTCTGAATCTGCACGCAAATAGTATTGGCGCACCAAGCCATTAAAATTGATCGGTGCTGCAGTACCTGCATAGGCTTGATAATCGCTGACCTCGGGGACGGTTTGCAGATAATTACCCAATTCGCGCAGGACGGCTGCGGTCTTTTCTACAGGGGTGCCTGCTGGCATGTCGACGATCACCTGAAACTCAGACTTATTATCGAACGGCAGCATTTTTAGCTGAACCCAGCCGAGCACCGGTAACAAGACCGACAAACCGATTAAAGCCAGTACGCCCAGACCTAATTTGGCGCGGTTCTTTGCACCCCGTGTTTGGTCAAGGAAAGGACGGAAGACTGCCTGAAATGCTGGTGCCAATTTGGCGCGGAATATTGAGATTATTCCACCTTCGCTGTGATGATCTTCCTTCATCCACAAACGTGCCAACCATGGTGTGACAATAAATGCGATCGCTAAAGACAATAACATCCCCATGCTGGCATTGATCGGAATCGGGCTCATGTAAGGGCCCATCAAACCACTGACAAATGCCATCGGCAATAAGGCGGCGATCACCGTTAAAGTCGCCAAAATCGTGGGACCGCCAACCTCATCCACCGCACCCGGAATAATTTCGACCAAACGTTTATCGGGGAACAATGCTTGATGACGATGAATGTTCTCGACCACAACGATCGCATCATCGACCAAGATGCCAATCGAAAAAATCAAGGCAAACAATGAGACCCGATTCAGCGTGAAACCCCACGCCCACGAAGCGAACAAGGTCACTGTTAAAGTCAGTATCACCGCAGTGCCGACAATCGCGGCCTCGCGACGCCCCAAAGCGATGAAGACCAAAGCCACCACCGACAAGGTCGCGAACAACAATTTCTGAATTAATTTTTTTGCCTTGTCATCAGCGGTCTGACCGTAGTTTCGGGAAACCTTCACTTCGACATCCGCAGGAATCACCGTGCCTTTCAAACTCTCCATGCGAGAAATCACAGCGTCGGCCACTTGCACTGCATTTTGTCCGGGCTTTTTTGTCACCGCGATCGTGACTGCCGGATATTCATGCGCACCGGTTTGGGATGTGGTCTCAGTTGTTGTCCCAGATGCTGCCCCAGGTGTTGTCGCAGATGCAGGCTTGGATTCTGCTTTGCTAGTTTGGCCATGTTGCACCTCGCCATGCCATACGTATTGTGTGATTGGCAGCGCTCCATCCTCAATCTGGGCGACGTCTTGCAAATAGACCGGACGATTATTGCGTACCGCCACCACGAGTTCAGCGACACTCTGAGCATCTTGCAAGAAGGGGCCCGCTTCGATCGCCACGGTGCGATTACCAGCGGTCAATTCACCGGTAGGCAAACCCAGATTAGCGGCTTGCAAAGCTGCTTGCAGATCGAGTACTGTCAATTGGTGGGCCGCTAGTTTGGCGGGATCCAAAGCAATTTGTATCGCGCGTCCAGGTCCACCTATCGTGGTAATTTCGCGCGTACCCTTCACTCGTTTCAGTTCAGCTTCAACACTATGCGCCACTTGTTCAAGGGCCAGTGCCCCTTGGCCCTGTGCTTGGCTCCATAAAGTAAAGGAAACGATAGGCACATCATCAATCCCTTTTGGTTTAATCAGCGGTTCTAAGGTACCTAAGTTGGCTGGCAACCAATCACGATGACTATGCACGGTGTCATACAAACGCACTAATGCTTCCGTGCGTGGAACACCCACTTCGAATTGAACTGTAATAATGGCAAGCCCTGGGCGCGATACCGACATGACGTGCTCGACATTGGCAATCTGACTTAAGACTTGTTCAGCAGGCACCGTCACCATTTGCTCGACATCTTTTACAGAAGCGCCGGGGAAAGGGATCAGCACATTTGCCATAGTGACGTTGATCTGAGGTTCTTCCTCGCGCGGCGTCACAAGCACCGCAAAAATACCCAACAACAAGGCGACTAAGGCGAGTAGCGGGGTAATCTGCGCCATCTGAAAAAATCCAGCGATACGACCAGAAATGCCGAGCTGGGCTTTGGAATTGATCTGCTGAGTAGGCTTCATGATGAACTCTTCTCTTTTCGTTTTGGGATTTTGTCTTGTGCTTTTTTTGTACTTTATTTGGCAGAAAATACTTGCATGGCATCCCTAACGACCACTTCGCCAGCCGCCAACCCACTGAGAATTTCTTGCTCCGCACCCGATACTGGACCTGGTTTAACTTGTCGCATCAATGGTTTTCCTTGTGCGTTCACCACATACACGGCATACACTTCGGCGCGGCGCACAACCGCACTGCGCGGCACATAGAGACGTTGAGCGCTACTCTGATTCAACGCATCTTTGGATGTATCCGTATTTCCAGCAGCACCCGGTCCTGCAGAGAATTCCAAGTTCACCCGGGCAAAGAGACCTGGAACAATCGACTTCGGTGCATTGGCCAAATCAAATCGCACTTGCACGGTGTGCGTTGTCGCATCGGACACCGGCAAAATCGTCATAGCCTTCGGCTTCACAAAGCGTTCACTTGCTGGCAAAGAGGGAAATTCGATTTTCATTTCACTCTCTTTGTTGAGCATCGCCAAGCGTGCTTGGGGTACGTTAACCATGACGCGCAAATAGCGAGGGTCATACACCGTCATCACAGGCTTACCTGGCATAGCCATTTGCCCTGGAGCCGATGGCATCGCCGCAACAAAGCCATCAAACGGCGCTTTCAGCGTATAAAAACTCGATTGGGTTTGTACCGCAGAGGCCTGAGCAATTTGCGCTTGCGCTTGGGCGGTGCTTGATTTCAGAACGGCCGCGGCGCGATCGAGCTGCGCTTGACTGATGTAATTTTTTTCAAACAAGGCTTTTTGTCGTTCGAAATCTTTTTCGGCCAATACAACATTGGCTTTCAAGGCTTCGATGTTGGCGCGACTAGCAGAAAGTTCTTGCTGGGCGGCGCGAGCATCAATATGCGCAAGTACCTGACCTTGCTTAATTGGATCGCCAGCTTGCACCATAATCTGTTGCACCACGCCTGCCACTTGCGGCGCAATCTCTGCGGTCTTAACCGCTTCCACCACACCATCGACCGTCAAACGTGCACTATCGTTGCTACCGCGCACCGGCACTGTCGCCCAGCGTTTCGATTCAGTCACTGCAGTCGCCGCAGTAGATGGTTTATTTTGTGTCGCGACACTAGGCGAAGCACCAGCAGCCTTCCCGGTATTTTCAAAACTGAGTCCCAACGCCGCGCCAGCAAAACCAAGACTCAGTAGAGTCACCATGACTTTCAATTTCGAGTTTGGCTTTGAACTTGAATCCGAGTTCAACATCAAGTTCGATGCCAATCCCGCGCCAGTCGAGGTTCGTGTCTGGCTTTGAATTTGGCCTGAAGTTTGACTTTGAGTCTGCGTCATCACTTTATCGAGCTTCATTTTCGTTCCCATCATCTTTTGAAAGTACGGTTTTAGGATCAAGTTTCCAGTCAGGAGTGCTATTCCTGTTTTGCAGCTTGCCTCGCCAATGATTGGTAGCGCAAGCGGCACTAGGTTTAAATCTGGAGTGGCGAGACATCGCTTTCTATTTGTTTTTTCTATTGACTTGCTATTCCATGCCACACATCATATACTTATTTGCGCATTTACGCAAATACGAAATAAAAATTTTTTTGTTTTCACATTTGCAAGTGGCAAGAATGTTATTTTTTGAAAAATACTTCTTTTGACTACCAAAAAATTCGAATCGCGCTCAGAGCGAGGTTAAATAGAGCCGTTGATCAAAGAAGAAGCGTTTCAGAACCATAAGAAACAAGACGGGCGCTGCAATTCAGCGCTCCCAGAGAGAGGAAAAAGAGCGACTGGCGTCCTCAAGCTTGCGCCTCCTTCTTTCAACTTCTCGATTTTTGATGCGGAAAACCAGAGCGAGCGTTTACAATGATGACTTCAATAACTCACACATGTACCCGAATGGAAGGCTTATCGGAATTGGCGTTAGACCACGTAGCTCAATATTTCTCGGCCCTTTCTGAACCGAGTCGCCTACGAGTGTTGAACATTTTGCGCGATGGTGAACGCAATGTCGGTGAGCTAGCGGAGATGTGCGCCTGTTCACAGGCAAATATTTCACGTCATCTCTCCACTTTGGCGAAACACGGAATGGTGGTGAGAGAAGCGCGCGGCACCACCGTTTTCTACCGCATCGCCGATGAATCGATTTATGCTCTGTGCGATTTGGTGTGCGGCAATCTCGCCAAACGCTTGTCGGAACAAGCCAATCTTCTCGGCAATGTGAATGCTAAGAAACCGCGCAAGGCCTGAGATTTTTCAGCCTCTACTTGCTGGCAACTTGTTGTTGATTGTTCTACTATTCTCAGACATCAATGCAATCAACTAATCGCTTGTCGATTGCTGCAATACTTAAGCGACCTAGACGAACAGGCCCTTAGTCCTTTTTGCAGCGGCGAATATCAACGCCACGATCCATTACAATCTTCCATTGCTTGCCGTCCTTACGCCAAATAGAAATATAGCGAGCGATCTGTACGCCCTTGGCATCAAACACGGGGCCACTACTGCTCGCCAACTTCCCCGACAACAAAATCAATATTTCATCGGGCTTCCATGAAAATGGTGCCTGAGGATCTTCAAAAAAGTGTTCCCAGCTATCGAGAATGGCTGCTTTGCCCTCTAATACTTTCGGCCCCGTGATAAATACTGCGTCGTCCGCAATGTAATGAGAAAAAGCTTTAAAGTCTCTTTGTGCCAGTGTGTTCGCGAACTCGTATTCGATTTTTTCGACTTCCGCTTTGAGCGCTGACAGATTAGCGGGCTGTGCCTTCGCATTGAATAATGGCGCTTTCTTTGAAAGCCCTTGGGCGAGCGCTTCTTGTCCCGCCAGCATGGTCAAACTGAGTCCGGTAACCACACTGACACAGCGCAAAGTTCGTGTGAATGAAAGATAAAATTTGGTCGACCACATACGCCTTGCCTCACTGATCAAAATGTTCGCCATGCCTCTGCACCGTAGAGCGCATCATAAGACTCTAATTCGCACGCCTGGACGCCAACTGCTTGTAGAAAATAGAGTTTTCCTGAATCTTTTTCTCCTTTGGGATGCACATACCAAGCCGGCTGAAATCGCTTAGGAAAATTCATAAAATAGCGGGCCCGTTCGATCAACAGCCAGCGTAAGAACACTTCATTCTCACCAAGTCCCAGACCAAAAATCAGTAAGGGCTTATGAAACAGAATGTGCAACCAGGTCGACGCACCTGACCATTGCTGTGGATCGGTGCCCGCAGACAAACGCTGCGCGCCTTTATGCAGACGCGTTCGAGCACGTTCAACGGAGCCCATGTAATGACTCAATCCAAGTCGAATACTACGATGATAACGCTGCATACCATTGACATGCCAAATGCCGAAGCCAGCGCACGGATGCTCTAACACCCGATCCGAAAAATAGGCTTCCCAAGGATAAAAATCAGTAAAACCTTGACTGTCGTCACCATTCGCACAAGCAAAAAAGAAGCGCGCATCAATGGCTTGACTGAGGCTATGCTCGAAATTTGTGGTCAAGACCGGCACTTGTCTGGCACGCGCCCAATGCATGATGTAGCGATGTTGTTCCAACGGCGTCCACGCAGACATCAAATCACAAAACTGCTGTTGCAGGCTGCGTTCCAGCGACTGCGCCTTGGGTTTATTGACATTCGCTTTGCTTGCTTGGCTCAAGCCTGACATTGTTGACGATGTTGATGCCGATGTTGAAGTATGAAGCTTACGTCGTTTGCTATTGGCGCGCGTGGCCCCTAGGCGTAGATCCAAAATATCATAAAACTCCGTCAGCGAAATGCCACTTGGAAGGCTACCGCTAAAGTCCTTTAAATGGCGCTGGGCCAACAGTCGCAAAAGATCGTCCCATGAGTTCTGCTGATCTTTGCTTTGATATCGATTGATGCCATTCCCAATTAAGAGCGCAGGCGCCTGAGCTTGCTCCAGTAAGTCACGCAACTGCATCAATTCAACACCTTCCAGATAAAACTCACGGCGACCGTGGCCAGCAAGGACGCAAAAATCATTTGAACGATACGAGAAGGTAAGAAATTGGCGATACGCCGTCCCGCTAAGACACCGACCACCGACATCGTCGCAAATAAGGCAGAGAACAAAATAGGGATTTGCGCGCCGTGTAAGAGCGCAGAACCAACCGCAACTGAACCAACCAAACTGATCACCATCAATGAAGTCGCCGCCGCACTCTGCATCGATAGATTCGTAAAATGCCGCAACAAGGGCACAATGATGAAACCGCCGCCAACGCCAAGCATGCCGGTTGCAAACCCGGCACACGAGCCGATCACACTAATGACTGTGGCGGTTTTGATATTCCAGTCGAAGCGCCCGGTCGACGCATTTACTAAAGCGATTGCCGATGGATTGATCGCATCATCCGCAGCACGTAAGGCCTGACGAACCAAGCGAATTACGACGATCAAGAGCACCACAGCAAACGCCGCCATCAAGGTCTTTTGCGAGAGATCTTTCGCAACCCAAACACCGAGCGAAGTCATCGGCGCCCCCACTAGGGCCATCAAAGTTGCCGCCTTATAGCGCACTTGGCGCCGACGTAGTCCATCAATTGCACCAATCAAGGCACCTAAACTCACCGCGAGCAAGGCCACCGGCATCGCCTCTTGCATCGTCCATCCTTGGCTGTACACCAAGGCGGGCACGGCGAGCATGCCGCCACCAGCACCAGTCAGGCCCATAATCAAGCCGACCGCGATACCGATCAAGCTGGCTAACAGCAAAGCCATTGAGGCATCCTTTTCATTATCGAATTCCTATACTTTTCCAACCGGTTGGGCGCGCCGGCACATCGAGTCATCGCGCATTAAAAATGCATGCTAGAGCGATCCTTCAATCTCAGAAATCACCGAAATATTTACTGTTTTCCATCATGATCCGTCGCGAAGATCATCTACCAACTCAGTGGTCTCAACTTGTCGCGAAAACACTGTGTCCAAAAAGCCTGCGCTAGCACAAATCTCTTCATTCAAAGTCTTGCGTTCATTGTATGGTTTGCTATGATGCCAGTCAATTCACGACTCTTTTGATGATCGATATGACACCCAATATTCTCAGTTTCTTTGACCCTGTTACCTGCACCGCCAGCTACATCGTATTTGATCGCGAAGGTGGTACTGCAGCGGTAATTGATCCAGTGCTTGATTATGATCCCAAATCTGGTCGCACCAAGACTAAATCAGCCGATTCGCTACTCACCGCACTCGAAGAAAAAGGTTTGCGACTCGAGTGGATTATCGAAACACATGCGCATGCCGATCATTTATCTGGCGCGCACTATCTGCGCAATAAGGTCGGCGGCAAGATTGCGATCGGAGTCCATATCGATCAAGTACAAAACGTCTTCAAAAAGCTGTTCCATCTCGAACCTGAATTTGCAGTGAATGGCTCGCAGTTTGATCATCTTTTCCAAGAAGATGAAACATTTCACATCGGTGATCTGCAGGCCAAAGCCTTATACGTACCGGGTCATACGCCGGCCGATATGGCCTATCAGATCGGTGACGCGATCTTTGTTGGTGATACCATGTTTATGCCCGATGTTGGCACAGCGCGTTGCGATTTTCCTGGCGGCGATGCGCATATGTTGTACCGCTCCGTCCATCGCCTGCTGGGCTTCCCTGGCGAAACGCGTTTGTACATGTGCCACGACTATCCGCCGAATGGACGAGAAGTGCGTTTCTACACGACTGTTGCAGAGCAGCGCCAACACAACATCCATGTGCGTGACGGCATTAGCGAGGAAGACTTTGTCGCCATGCGTAAAAAGCGCGATGCGACCTTAGATATGCCGATGCTGATTTTACCTGCCGTGCAAGTCAATATTCGTGCTGGCAATCCACCTCCACCGGAGGCGAATGGCATCAGTTATCTCAAGATTCCATTGAATGGGATTTAATCCTTAATTAAGTGCTTAATTTGATCTGCGCACTCAACGACACACTTCTTCGACGCTCTGAAATTCCTGAATAAGGACGAACTATGACCCAGCCTATCAAACGCATCGCCATCTCCACAGGAGGCGGTGATGCTCCAGGGCTCAATGCCGTGATTCGCGCCGTCACCCTAGCGGCGCAACGTCGGGGTTGGGAGGTGTTTGGTATTCGCGAAGGATTCAATGGCATCCTGCTGCCTGATCGATACCCTGTCAACGGCGTATTCCCCATCACTAAAGACATGGTGCGCGGCATCAGCCACCTTGGCGGTACCATACTTGGCACGACCAATCACGGCAATCCACTCAGATTTGTCGTCACTGATGCTGACGGCACTCGGCGCGAAATCGACCGCAGCGACGACATCATTGACCACCTACGTGCAATGAATATCGACGCATTGGTCTGCGTCGGTGGTGATGGCACACTGACGATTGCCAACGTGCTCCACCAAAAAGGTCTAAGTAAAGGACTGCGCGTCGTTGGCGTACCGAAAACCATCGACAATGATTTAGATAAGACTTACACCACCTTCGGCTTCGATACGGCAGTTGCGTTTGCGACCGATTGCATCGATCGTTTGCATAGCACGGCAGAGAGTCACCAACGAGTAATGGTGGTGGAAGTGATGGGACGCTATGCTGGTTGGATCGCATTACATGCGGGCATGGCTAGCACGGCTCACGCCATTCTGATTCCAGAGATTCCCTACGATCTCGACAAGATTGCCGCGAAAATTCGAGCGCGCCAACAAGCCGGACGCAATTACAGTATCGTCGTGGCAGCTGAGGGCGCGCTCCCCAAAGGTGGCCAACGCTATCTCGAAGAAAAAGCAAAGTTAGGCGAAGTCGAGCGCCTTGGTGGCATTGGTGAACAACTGGCTCACCAACTTCAAGAAATCACCGGCAAAGAAGCACGTGCCGTGGTTTTGGGCCATCTCTTGCGCGGTGGTAGCCCGACCTCCTTTGATCGACTCGCGGCAATGCGGTTTGGTGCGGCCGCCGTGCGAGCGCTTGACGAAGGACATTCAGGGATTATGGTTGCACTCGCTTTCCCAAATGTGAACTACGTCAGACTAGAGGAAGTAGCGGGCCGTATGAAGGGTGTTGATCTCGATGGCGATACCATACAAACGGCACGAGATATTGGGATTTGCTTAGGCGATTAATTGGCGAGCCAGAATGGAAATTCGTATCCAAATGAAGATTACGGAGAACTGAAGCAAAGAACTAAGGCAAAAAACAAATTCAAAAAACTAAGGCGGAGATCAAATACCAAACCACACATCTTCGCCAGTTTCAAAAGTACCGCGCGACCCCAATCACAAGCTCACTCACGGTCTTTCATAAAGGCCTCAAATTGGGTGGCATTCAAAGGCCGTGCAAAGAAGTATCCTTGGACTTCATCGCAATTCTGTTCACGCAAGAAGTTTAACTGTTCTTCGGTTTCCACCCCTTCCGCAATGGTCTGCAAGCCTAAACTCTGGGCCATACTAATCACCGCACTCACGATCGCTTTATCTTCAGGATCGGAGCTAATATCGCGTACGAATGATTGATCAATTTTGAGTTTGTACACTTTAAATTTCTTCAAATAACTGAGCGATGAATATCCCGTACCAAAGTCGTCAATCGACATGCGCACACCACGATCATGCAGATCGTTCATGATGGCAATGGCACCTGGCGGATCAATCATCGCCACCCCTTCGGTCAATTCCAATTCTAGGAATTCCGGAGCGAGATTCACCTCACGTAACATCTGCGTCACAGTCACTGGTAAATCACTATGACGGAATTGGATCGCAGACAAATTGACAGCGATACCGAGCTTAGCCCAGCCCTTTTCATGCCAAGCTTTGGTTTGCTCAATAGCTGTGCGCAACACCCATTCACCGATCGAGATAATCATGCCAGTCTCTTCTGCGACCGGAATAAATTCCGCGGGTGACACATTGCCAAGGTCAGGATGCGACCAACGCAGCAATGCTTCAGTGCCGATCACCATTCCTGTGTCCAAAGCAATCTGCGGCTGATATACAACATGGAACTGATGGCGTTCGAGTGCATAGCGGAGTGCATTCACCAACTCGAGATGGCGCCCCGATCGCGCTTGCATTTCTTGCGTGAAGAAGCGGAAGTTATTGCGACCATCTTGCTTGGCGCGATACATTGCAGTGTCAGCATTCCGTAACAGCGTTTCAAGATCTTCACCATCCTCGGGATAAACAGCAATGCCAATCGACGCTGAGATATTCAAATCATATTGACCGATTTGGTAGGATTGGCTCACTGTCGTCAGCAATTTTTCTGCGACGCGCTCAGCGCCGATTTCATCTGCGCCTGTCAACAAAAGAATAAACTCATCGCCGCCTAGACGTGAAATCGTATCCCCTTCTCTTAAACTATCTTTGAGGCGCTGGGCAAGTTCGATCAGCAAAGCATCGCCCGTGCTGTGGCCGAGTGAATCATTAATATTTTTAAAGTGATCCAAATCGAAAAACACCAAGCTCAACTGTGAATTGGTGCGCTTCGCGTTGGCCAAAGCAAACCGCGCGCGCTCTTCGAGTAAAACACGATTCGGCAATCCTGTCAGAACATCATAATGAGCTAAGTATTGGATGCGCTCTTCGGTTCGTTTTTTATCGGTAATGTCTTCTTGTACCGACAAGAAATGAGTAATCTTGCCATCGACATCTCGTACTGGCGAGATATGCGCGAACTCTAAGTACTCTTTGCCGTCGATGTAACGGTTCACCAACTCTCCTTGCCAGCTCTCTCCTCGACGTAGGCTGTCCCACATCTCTTCATAAGTGAACAAAGGTGTCTTACCTGACTGAAGAATACTTGGTCGCTGGCCGATCACTTCCTCCAAAGTCTTGCCGGTTTTCTGCACAAAGGCCGCGTTCACATATTCTATGCGCGCTTCGGTATCTGTAATGATAATGATATTCGGGCTTTGCTCGACCGCCTGCGACAACTTTCGCACATTACTCTCAGTCCTATTTTTCTCAATCGCAATTGCCAAAAAGTGCGCTGCCATTTCAAGGAGCATGATGTGGCCCGCATCTGGCGCGGTTGGCTCGGCGTGGTAGATCGCGAAAGCACCAAGTATCCGATTGTTGGAAGAGCGGATCGGCTCTGACCAGCACGACGCAAGGCCCGCGGCCAGTGCCAATTCTTTAAAGTTCACCCAATATGGATGGCTCGCAATATCTTCCACAATCACTCTTGTGCCGGAATGCATCGCATGGCCACAAGATCCAATTCCCTGCCCGATAGGAAGACCTTCGATTGCTTTACTATAGGTCGGAGAAAGGCTTGGTGTAGCACCCGTCTTGATATGTTTTCCATCGTTTTCCAGAAGCAAAATTGAACATTTACTACCAGGAATAATGCTCTCGAGTTGCTTAACGACGTCATCGAAGAAAGTATCGAGCGCACCGGAACCATTCAAGCGCTCCAACATAAAACTACGCAAGCTTTCCATACGCCGCGAACGTTGACGGCCGGCTTCCAATTCAAAACGATTCAAAGCAAAACTCAAATCCATTGCCAACTCAATCAAGAGGGTGCGAATCTCTTCATCGAATGCATTCAAAGATGCAGAATACAAGCAAATAACGCCATGTACTGCGCCATTTTTAAACAGAGGTAAAGCTGCGGCGGAACGCCAGCTCATACGTTCTGCATGTTCCCGCCACTGTTCATCTTTGCAGCTCGCAATATAATCTTGACACCAATGTGCACGACCATCTTTAGCAGCCAGTACGGGGGTATCGATTGCCATGTTACTTAAATCGCTCATCGAGAATTCTGTTTGCATCAATTGCTCGCTTCCCAGTCCATCAACCGCCACTGGTTTTATCACGTGCCTATCCTCGTTCAGCAATCCTATCCAAGTCATTTGAATGCCAGCGTACTGCACCGTATCGCGACAAATTTGTTGAAATAATTCATCCTCTGAATGACTACGGACAATGGCTTGGTTACATTGACTCAAAATATTGTAAAACTGGGTCAATCTTTGATTGCGGATTTCAACATTGCGTCGATGGCTATCAACCCGCGCCAATTCCACTTGCGCGGCACTGAGTAAACCCAGAACACTGAGTTCTAGCCCTTTCCGTACTGGGATCGGATCGGTAAACTCACCGCGACCAAACTTCGCAATGTAGTTCCTTAACTCATGAACTGAGGCACCCAGTGTAAACTGTAAGCTCTGATGAGAGCGCCAAAGAACATAGACCGTAACGGCACTTACCAACACAAATAAAAGGCGCATGCGCATCGCCAAATCCACCGCTCGCTTCACACTCTGATCGGTGCGTTTTTCCATGATGTGGTGAAATTCGGCGATAGGCTGCATGATCTTCGCCTTTGCCAAGCGGTATTCATCGCCCGTCAACAGATCAATCGCTTTTTGTCTTTGTACTTCGCGCTTGTCAACTCGCGATTCATACACTTCGAAGGCGGCCTGCTCAATCGAGGCAAGCGCGTCAGAATTCATTTTGGCCTCAGCCAACTTAGCGAACTCGTCGGTCGTGACTCCAACATTCCTCATCAAATCAAGAAACGCCACTTTTTCCCCACTTGATGGACGTGGACGTTTGTTGTCACTCAATACGAGATCCCAATAGATTTCGTGGTAATCAACTGGACGCGCGATCAGACCGTCGCGGATGGCCAATATTTCTTTGTAATGGTCTTTGTAGGCGATATCGCCGGTCATGATGTATGACCGCGCCATCCGTGTCAGATCATCAGAGGATTGTCGCAATTCGCTCGCGATAAGGTGGGACTTCAGACGCGTCTCGTTGAAGCGATCGATCTCTTTTTCAGATTCGACATAGAGTCCGAACGAGACGAAGAATAGGACCAACAAGCCCAAGGCCAACCAGAAACTTCGTGTGAACCGGAGAAACTGATACGGTGTATTCATCGAGAGTCATCCAAAACTGACAAGCGCAGGTTTTGCCATGGACGGCGAATTCATCAGACCAGCTTAATCAATGCTAGTGAACATATTAGAAGATCAAGAGTGATGCTTGTTGCAGACTTCTAGACACGTACGCTGGGCTCGGGAATTTCTTAAAGCGCCCTGATGCCAACGTCAATAAGATTAATATATGCCGCCCGAAAGTCTTTACATTGAGCGAAATTAAGCTATCTGTCTAGTCAAGATGGGGATTTACAACAGAATATCAGCATGCTGTGACACCCCCCCACCTCACTCTCACCAATTAATGATCACGCGTTGTTCCTTGATCGCCCTTTGGATGAATTCTGACCAAGAGTATACGCGGCCCATTCATCTTCTTAACGACCGCATCGAACTGCGGGAATTCAATTTTTTGACCTTCTTCCGGTAAGTCGCCGAGCGCGTGCATAATCAAACCACCGATCGATTCAACCTCTTCACTATCGAGATCAATCCCCAAGGCGATACCGAGTGTGAACAAAGGTAGGCTGCCTTTACCGATCAAGGTACCATCATCAAGCAAGGTCCAATCATTGTCGTTCTGACGGAATTCATCACGTATTTGCCCGACTAGCGCACTCAAGAGATTATCCAGTGTTAAGAACCCCACTGGTTTAGCATCACGATAACCTACCATCGCAAAGTGTGGAGCTCCTTTGCGGAAACGACGGAACAGTTCCAGAGCTGGCATATTCGGTGGCACCACTTCGACATGACGCAGATGCTTACTCAAATCCTGCAAGGATTTACCGCTTTGCTGCGCCAAAAACAGATCTTTCAGATGCAAAGTACCCAACACCGTTTCACCATCACTGTCGATATAGGGGTAACGACTGAAACGATTACGCGCGGCGGTTGCCATATTTTCTTCAAGGCTGGCATCTTTATACATCGCTACCACCTCACTAAACGGGCGCATCAGATCGGAAATCTCAAGATCACCAAAATCCAACATCTGCGCCATGATGCTCCACTCATCGGGTGTTAGCTTTTTGCTGGCATGACTACCACGCAAAATCATTTTGAGCTCTTCCGGCGAGTAATGGGCATCACTACCGTGACTTGCATCCAAACCCAACCATTTCAATACTTTATTGGCGCTACCATTCAGCACCCAAATCGCTGGAAACATCAGCCAGTAGAACAGATACAAAGCGGGCGCAGTCCATAGCGAAACGCGTTCAGGCATGCGGATTGCCATCGACTTGGGCGCCAATTCACCCAAGACGATATGCATAAAGGAGATCACGAAAAATGCGAAAAAGAAGGAGATCCCGTGAATCAACTTTTCTGACTCCACTCCGACGGTGACCAACAGTGGTTCCAACAGACGTGCGAAAGCAGGTTCACCAATCCAGCCCAAGCCCAATGAAGCAAGGGTGATACCGAGCTGGCAAGCGGATAAATAGGCATCGAGATTTTTATGCACAACGGCGAGCACGCGCCCGCGTAAGCCACTGACTTTGGCGATACTTCTTACTCTTGTTTGCCGCAATTTGACCAAACCAAACTCGGCTGCAACAAAGAAACCGTTCAGCACAACCAAAGCAAATGCCGCAATAACCAGTAATAAATTGTCCAACGTCCATCTCTCTCAAAAACGTACAAGGCTCTACTTTACCGCATAAATACGACATGCTTATAACAAGTACATGATTATCAACAATGCCGTTGACGCAGAAATGATTGCGTTTCAAGACGTCAAGACATCAATTCGTAATTTGTTATTCTCATGTCATCGCATCCCGCTTGTGTCGCGTTAGCGAAAAAGTACTATCCATACTCGTTCCACGATGTATGTTTTCAAACCACAGAATTCAAGAAAGATGTTCAATCATGCTCAAAAAGACAACTTTGATAGCGACCATCATTACATTAAGCTTTTCTCAACTAGCTGAAGCACATGAATTTGATAGCTTACTCAAAGCAAGAAAGTATGTAGAGGCAGAAAAGGCTGCCAACGCACGCCTGCAGGCGAGCCCCAATCATCCCGATGCGCTGGCCGCGAAAACTGAACTCATTTTGATCGAAGGTAAGGAGAGCCGCTTAGACGAGGCTTTAAAGCTCGCGGAACAATGTATCAATGCCAATCCCAAGTTTTCCGAATGCTATGAACTGCATGGCAACATCAACGGTCTGAAAGCACAAAGGGCCAGCGTATTCACCGCCATGAGTTACGCCAATAAATTTAAAGATTCCATCCGCAAAGCGATGGAGCTGGATCCCAATAATTTCGGTGCACGTTTTTCCATGCTGCAGTTTTATATCCAAGCACCGAAAGTGGTTGGTGGAGGGAAGAAAAATGCAGAAGAGTTCATTGCAGACACCAGTAAGACTAACCCGGTCGCGGCCACACTTTTTCAAGCACAGCTCGATATTGCGAACGACAATTTAGCCAAAGCACAAAGTATCGCACTGAGTGTCAATACCGCGAACATTGAAGGTTTAAATCGAATTCATCGATCTGTTCTGACCAGTCTCGGACACAGTTTCATCAACAATAAAAAGTATAGCGAGGCAGACAAGGTTTTCACCGATGCCAATTTACGTTACCCCGACTTCCCACTCGGGAATTTTGGCTTAGGTAAGAGTTTGCAAGAACAAGGGAAACAGAAGGAAGCGATCGCCTATTTCGAAAAAGCTATCGCGATCGAAGCTAGTGCGGCGGCTTACTTCCGTCTCGCCAAAGCACAGCAGTCGCTCGGTGAAAAAGCCAAGGCCATCAGTAACTTTGAAAAAGCCTTAAATAGCCAACCCGGCTTACCGAAAGCTTCGAAGAGCGAGGCTGAAGAACAACTCAAAACGCTCAAATCCTAAGTGCGAAACCGAACTGACTGATCCATCACCGCGCAAAAAACTGCTCGATTCTGCTGAAGCCTAGGCAGAATTTGAGCAGCGTCAAGCAAAGGCCGAATCGACATGTGAGTCGGCCTAGTTCAAGTCTACAATGTGGGACATTCATTTCTCTGTTTTGTTACCACATCATGAGCGCCGCCATGCCCGCCGTCCCTACCGCCGTCCCCCATCATTTTTTGGAAGACGTTCTTGCCATTTTTACAGGCACCCTATTGGTATCACTCGGCGTCGCCATGTTTAAACAAGCCGGCCTTTTCACGGGCGGCACGGCTGGCTTAGCCTTCTTGATTCATTACGCCACCAACCTGAGTTTTGGTTTGGTTTTCTTCTTAATTAATCTACCGTTTTACTGGTTCGCATGGCAGCGCATGGGATGGCAATTCACGCTGAAGACTTTTTGTTCTGTTGGTTTGGTTTCGATTTTTTCTAGCCTTCATCCACAAATGATACATTTGAGCACCATCACACCTTTTTATGTGGCGATCATCGGTGGCTCTTTAATGGGAGTCGGTTTTATTGTTTTGTTTAGACATCATGCCAGTCTCGGCGGTATCAACATTTTGGCTTTGTACTTGCAAGATAAACATGGAATTCGTGCAGGAAAATTGCAAATGGGCCTAGACATCGGCATTGTTCTCGCATCATTTTTTATTGTGCATCCGATTGCCATGCTGGCCTCTGTCCTCGGCGCGGTGGTTCTCAATCTGGCCATCATGCTCAATCACCGTCCAGGGCGCTACTTAGCAGTTTGAAGAACTCCTCTAACTTTTTGTGGAAGCGCAAGTCTATTGGAAGCTTTGTGTAGAATGCGACACTGAAACGCAGCCATCAAGGTCGCGTCAAGCTCGTCAAAGAATGAGCTTTTCTGCAGTGTCGGCATGGCCTGACGCCTGTTCTTAGTCTGCCACGGCCGCAGCATAGACTTCGCGTTTGACAGTCAAAGATGCTAAGCTGCATCACATTACAACACCACTCCACCGAGGAAATCAGATGAATCAAGTCGTCATCAGCGGCACCGGTTTATATACGCCAGATCAATCCATTTCAAACGCCGAATTGATCGCCTGCTTTAATGCCTACGTTGAGCAATACAATCAAGAGAATGCAGCGGCAATCGCCAATGGAGAATTACAAGCCCTCGAACCTTCAAGCGAAGCGTTTGTAGAAAAAGCCTCGGGTATCAAATCACGTTACGTGATGAATAAAGATGGTGTACTCGATGTCAATCGTATGGTGCCCCGTATTCCAGAACGCAGCGATGACGAGCCGTCGATTATGTGTGACATGGCAGTCGCAGCAGCCAAACAAGCTTTGGAACGCGCAGGGAAAACAGCGGCTGATATCGATGCGGTAATTTGTGCGGCTTCGAATATGCAACGCGCATACCCAGCAATGGCGGTTGAAATTCAAAATGCTCTGGGCATTGACGGCTATGGCTATGACATGAACGTTGCTTGTTCCTCTGCCACGTTTGGTATCCAAGCTGCGATGAGCGCCATCCAAAGTGGTCAAGCGCGCGCTGTATTAGTTGTCAATCCTGAGATTACCAGCGGCCATTTGAATTGGCGCGATCGCGATAGTCATTTCATTTTCGGAGACGCTTGTACCGCAATCGTTTTGGAACGCGCTGATCTCGCCACTTCGGCGCACCAGTTCGCAATTTTAGGGATGAAATTAAAAACCCAATTCTCAAACAATATTCGCAACAACTTCGGCTTCTTAAATCGTGCTGATGAGAGTGGCATCGGCGCTCCGGATAAACTGTTCCGTCAACAAGGTCGCAAAGTATTTAAAGAAGTGTGTCCAATGGCAGCCGAGACCATCACGAGCACGGTTCAAAGTGCAAGTCTGAACGTTGAGAGTATCAAACGCTTCTGGCTGCATCAGGCTAACCTGAACATGAATTTGTTGATCGCCCGCCTCATCCTTGGTCGCGATGCCAGCCCTGAAGAATCACCAACGATTCTCGACACTTACGCGAACACTTCCTCGGCAGGATCCATCATTGCTTTCCACAAGCACCAAGATGACCTCGCTAAGGATGCGATCGGAGTCATCTGCTCTTTTGGTGCTGGTTATTCGATTGGATGCGTGGTCGTGAAAAAACTCTGATGAGACACCAACATTCGAGATAGTAAAACTCGGATGAAGAATAAGGGCTGAGTACTTGCTTTACCCTCATGCGCCACAAGCGATTGTGGCGCTTTTGTTTTGAATCACCGCCATCGTTCATGCACTAGGCACGACTCGATATTAGGCACGACAAAATTCAAGGTCTGTGCAGGCAAAATTACCCAAGTTTGCGCTACCGCAAACCCACACCCGCTTTCCACCTCAGCTCCCTTAGCGCTTGATCTAGCTCAAATCTAATGGTGCAGTGCGCAACTACACTGCTTTCATCAAATTTTGATTTTTTGATTAACACTTCAGTTCAACACTAAGGAAATACAAAATGAAAAAGATCGTTCTCGCACTCTCTTTAGCTGCACTCGGCGCTGTTAGCACACAAGCGATGGCTCAAGAAGGTACTTGGTTGTTGCGTGGTCGCGCAGTCAATATCAGCCCAGCAAATGGTTCTGATCCAGTCGGTGGCACTGGCGCAGCAGATCGCATCACTGTCAGCAAAAAAACTATTCCTGAGTTCGATGTCTCTTATTTCGTGACACCGAACATTGCAGCAGAATTGATTTTGACTTACCCACAAAAACACACTGTGTATTTGGATGGTGCGGACATTGGTACGTTCAAACATTTGCCACCAACTTTGTCTTTGCAATACCACTTTGCTCCAACTGGCGATGTCAATCCTTACCTCGGCGCTGGCGTGAACTACACCAACATATCTTCTGTGAACTTGTTGGGCGGCAAAGGCGGTTTGGAAAGCAATAGCTTTGGCTTGTCTTTGCAAGCTGGCGTTGACTTCAAGATCGACAAAAACTGGTCTTTCAACATCGATGTGAAGAAAGTACAGATTCGCAGTGACGTCAGCTTGAGCGGCGCGAAAATCAGTGCTGTAAAAGTTGACCCAGTATTGGTTGGCGTTGGTTTCGGCTATCGCTTCTGACCTAAGCGAAAAGACTACTTGATTCGACCTCCTCCCCTTCGAGTAGTCTAGCCTCTTGTTTTGGGGTGTAAGCAGATGGAACCTCGTTTCAGCTGTGATGCACATTAATCGCCATTCTCTTTGAGTTTGGCGATTTTTTTATGCACTGACTAAAATCCAGCTGTTTGCCGAGAGTCGCTAGCTAAATCAAGTTTTGTCGATCGCTCGATCGAGTAGCATGATCCAATGTTCCACCGGTGTATTGGTGCCTGTCTGCAAATGAAGTTGGCAAGCCATATTGGCCGACACAATACGTTCACCTTCGCACTCTTGGAGCGCTTCTACTTTTTGATCGCGTAGTTGTTGCGATAAGGGTCCCTGCAAAATCGAATACGTGCCCGCTGATCCGCAACAAAGATGCGCATCACGACAAGTGCGTACTTCTGCGCCGAGCTCACGCAACAAATCTTCAACAAATCGATCTTCACGCAGACCATGCCGCAAACTGCAGGGCGCGTGCCACGCAAGAGTTTGCTCGATCTTGCCGCCCAATCTTTCAATCAGCTGATGGCGAAAGGAACTTAAATACCGCCCGACGTCCATACTTTTACTCGCCATTACTTTTGACTTCTCCGCGTACACAGGATCCTGCGCTAACAATTCGGGATAATCATGCACCATCAGGCCACAACCGGAAGCCGTCATCACGATCGCTTCCGCTCCTGATTGCAAATGCGGCCACCATGCATCAACGGTCTGACGCGCCTGTTGGCGAGCTCGCTCAGCATCGCTTAAATGTAGAGCAACCGCTCCACAACATTGCGACTGTGCGATTTCAATGGCTTGTACCCCACAAACATCCAACACGCGCGCCGTCGCTGCATTGATTTCCGGCCCCAAAGCAGATTGCACACAACCAGCCAATAGAAGCACCTGCCGTGGGTGTTGGGTAACGGGACGTTTTAACAATTCAGGCGCGACTGTCAAAGGAATTTTTTTCTGCAGTGAATCTGGCAATACAGCACGCATACCGCGTCCCAAGTGCAAGGCCATGTTGAACAGACGAGGATTCGTCAGTCCATGTTTGAGCCCAGCCCGTAACAGAGATTGCCAGAAATTTCGAGGTGAACGCCGCTCCAGTTCGGTTCGACCAATATCCAATAAGCGATGATATTGCACGCCTGAAGGACAGGTCGTCTCACAGCTACGGCAGCTCAAACAGCGATCCAAATGTGAGTGGGTGATCGCACTCACTTGCTGCCCTTCCAACATTTGTTTGATTAAGTAAATGCGCCCGCGTGGGCCATCTAATTCATCTCCTAGCAATTGATACGTAGGGCAAGTCGCATTGCACATACCGCAGTGCACGCAACTACGCAGTATGCTCTCTGCTTCAGCACCTTCGATAGTGGCTCTTATTTCGGGCAATAAATTCGTTTGCATTCTTCACCATTACCTGTGGTTTGAGCGATCGTTTCGGCCGAGATCAAACACCCCGGCTGGATCAAACACCATTCGTATTCTCTCCTCGAGCACGCGCTGTGCTGCGCTAACGTCACTGAACGCTAACTCACCAGTTGGCACATTTCTGAACATAGTCGCATGACCACGCATCTGGCGCGCAAAACTTCGCACCACTTCAGCGTTTTCCATCGTCCACAACCAGCGTTGCGCACCACCCCATTCGATCAAACTCTTACAGCGAAATTCAGGCGCTGGCGCACTACTTGGCAATGACAAACGCCACAAAGGCATCGCTGGTTCGGCGGCAAAGAAAAAGTGTTCTTGTTCACGCACGCTCTGCCAAAATTGAGCATCATTATCGATCCGTAAGCCCCCGAGTTTGTGATGGGTTTGCTCGATGACTTCGACTAAACCAGACAAGCGAATACTCAAACGCCCCGCATAATAACAACTGGCTGAGATCGGCAAACATTCTTGCGCCCAACGATGCAGCGCCAGCATCGCGTCGTGCTCAGACATCGCGAAGACCAGACTACATTCGACCTGCGGTTTGGGCACCACCTTCAACGTCACTTCCATCACCGCACCCAGCTTGCCTAGACTGCCGACACACAAGCGCGGCACGTCGAAGCCTGCCACGTTCTTGATCACCTTCGCACCAAAGCGCAAAACTTCGGCGCGACCGTTCAAAAGCGTAATACCGAGCACATGATCTTTGATGGCAGCGGTATAAGCGCGGCGCGGCCCCGATATCCCGCACGCAAGCATACCGCCGATGGTCGCGCTCGGACCGAATAAAGGAGGCTCAAACGCCAACATTTGTTGATGCTGATCCAACAACACGTTCACTTCACTGAGCAAGGTTCCCGCTTTCGCTTTGATATACAGTTCACTCGGTTCATATTCCATCACTCCGGCGTAGGCGCGGGTATGAAAATCGTCCACTTCCACCACACCACCACGCTCTGATCCATCAGTATCGATTGAAGAGGCACTACGCCCATACCAAGTTTTACTCGCACCACCGACGATGCGTAATTTTCTTTGCTTTGCTAAAGCCTCGCGTATTTGTTCGCGCCATGGCATCAAGTGATCTTGTGCGACAGTGGATGTAGTGGGATGCTCTTGTAACTCACTTGGATCACTTACTATCGCTGGCGTCGAGACACTTAATTGCACCGAACTAGTGACTGCTTCGGTTCTTGGAGTAGCAAATGTTGAATCCGATTGAGCCGACGGTGCATTATCACGCTTGGTATTTCTTTTCGTCGATTTAGGTACTCTTTTGGGGCTTGCTTGAGTTTCCGACGAGCGCGTAGATACCTCAACAGCACCATTCTGCAACGCAGATGGAGGGATACTCTGCGCCGAAGCACTTTCAGCCTCTACCGTGCTTTTGACAGTCGTTCGTTTGGTACGTGCCATATCAGATCGCCTATCAAATCTTCTAGAATCGTTCGAGGTGCGGGAACTTCAACATTCCACCAGACACATTCATACGACCATACTCAGCACATCGGTTGAGACTTGGAATGCCCTTGCCGGGGTTGAGCAATTGTTTGGGATCGAAGGCAGATTTTAAGTCGAGTAAAGTTTGCATTTCCTCAGGAGTAAACTGTACGCACATGGAATTGAGTTTCTCGACGCCGACCCCATGCTCTCCCGTAATGCTGCCCCCAAGTTCAACGCAAAGCTCCAAAATCTCTGCTCCAAACATCTCTGCTTTGTGAAATGCCCCTGCTTGGTTGGCATCGAACAAAATCAAAGGGTGCAAGTTTCCATCCCCGGCGTGAAAGACATTCGCGCACAGGAGTTCATATTTCTTTTCCATCTCGGTGATCGCCAACAAAACACGTGCCAAATGTTGGCGTGGAATCGTGCCATCAACACAGTAATAGTCCGGTGATATGCGTCCCGCCGCTGGGAATGCATTTTTGCGGCCGGACCAATATTTCAAGCGTTCTTGCTCGCTGTATGAAACGCGCAGCTGACGAGCCCCAGAATCATTGAGAACACCACTCATCAAGGCGATCTCTTCTTGAACCTGCACAGAACTACCATCAGCCTCGCATAGCAAAATCGCTTTCGCGTCTTGGTCGTAGCCAGCTTGGACAAACGGCTCAACCATACGCACTGAGGTCTGGTCCATCATCTCTAAAGCTGCTGGGATCAATCCTGCTGCAATGATATTAGCCACTGCCTGACCGGCAGCTTCAACACTATCAAACGAGGCCAAAATAACCTGTGCCACGTTCGGCTTCGGCAGCAAACGTAAGGTAATTTCCGTGACGATGCCCAGCATTCCTTCAGAACCTATCATCAACGACAACAGATCAAGCCCAGGGGCATCGAGTGCGTCTCCACCGAGTTCGAGAATCTCACCATCAATGGTCAACACCCGCGCGCCCAAAACATTGTGTACCGTTAATCCATACTTCAAGCAATGCACGCCGCCCGCATTCTCAGCGACATTACCACCAATGGTGCAGGCTAATTGTGAAGAAGGATCGGGCGCGTAAAAGAGTCCAGCATGCGCTGCTGCTTCGGACACGCTCACATTACGCACACCGGGCTGCACTACGGCGACGCGCTCAGTCGGGTAGATGCGTATGATTTTTTTGAGCTTAGCGGTGGAGAGCACAATGCCATCTGGAACTGGCATCGCACCACCTGACAGCCCTGTACCCGCACCGCGCGGCACAATTGGAATTTGATATTGCTTGCAAATCGCCAGCACCGCGAGAATTTGCTCTTCGTTTTCCGGCAAGACGACAAGACGAGGCAATTGTCGATAGGTCGTTAAGGAGTCACATTCGTAAGGGCGAGTCTGCTCGGCGTCGGAAAGTATGCTGTGCGCAGGCAGAACTCGACGAAAGGTCTTGATTAAGTCAGCTTGTGCTATTGGATTCGTCATCAACTTCGCCAAACTAGGGTAAGAAACGTGAGCCGTTGGCGCATGTTCGCTGTGATCAACAATGTTGAATCGAGTGTACCGCCCTTAGCGGAGATTGTTAAGTTCTATGCGGCGCAAATGCAGCACTAATGTTGAACAAAAGCGAAACAAAGTTTGAGTAAGCCTGGTTTAAGCACATCGCCAGCAACAAGAGTAGGAAACACGGAGTCGTGTAGGTTTCTATCTTCCAGCTATCGCAGAAATCGCGATTTGATCCAGTCGAAACAAGCAAAAAAAAGGACGCTGTAGCGTCCATTTTTTAAATAACTCTTTAAGAGCGATGTCGGTCTTATACTGAGAAAGAGGAACCGCATCCACAAGTTGATTGTGCGTTTGGATTCTTGATCACAAACTGAGCGCCTTCAAGATCGTCTTTGTAATCAATCTCGGCACCAACCAAATATTGATAACTCATTGCATCAATCAACAACTGCACACCATTCTTATTCATGATGGTGTCGTCTTCATTGGTCACTTCATCGAAAGTGAAACCATATTGAAAACCGGAGCATCCGCCACCCTGCACGAACACGCGCAATTTCAAATCTGGGTTTCCTTCTTCTTCGATCAATTGCGCAACTTTCGCTGCTGCACTATCAGTAAAGATGATTGGGCTTGGCATTTCAGTAACAGCGTTCATAACAGACTCCTGCGTTGATTTGTTTCAGTCCTCTATTATAGACCGGATTACTTTTTTTAGTTGGAAGCGGCAAGTTTCAGAACTGGCTCAGCCACTTGATCATGTGCTAACTTGCCTGAGACAAGCGCGCCATTCATCATCTCTAAGGCTTTGTAGTGCACATCACCAGAGATCCGCGCTTTGCTTTGCAACTCGATCAAATCACTGGAAAACACCGGACCGTTGATCACGCCATTGACCACGACGTGGCCTGCGCGCACTTCGCCATCAATCACGGCCTGCTCAGAAATTACCAAAATACTTGGCTCTCCAGCTTCGGCAACGACATTGCCTTTAACGCGACCATCAATACGTAAACCACCTTTGAAATGGACATTGCCCTCAATATGCGTGGAGGCACCAATCAAGCTATCAATCGTACTTTTGTTCTTAGACTTAAACATGCAAACTCCTCTTTTTTATTTAGAATTGTGACAGTGTTTAAACGAAAATGAGGGGTGAAATACAAGACCCTGAACAAGGGCTTGCAGATCCCATCGCCGCGCTGGTGGTCACAGGTTGACGGCCTGTTTCGCACGCAGCTCGCCCTTCTCCAGAACTGTCATTTGTACGCTTTTTATGCTAGCGCCCTCGGGCAAAGTAATCTGTCCCTCGACACGTTGATAGTGTTTGAAGCTCAACTTGAGCTTGCTAGCATCACCAGATTTAGCATCTGGGAATTCCATGATAACAGGTTTACCCGCGTGAACTAATGTCAAGCTGATATGCATCTCGCCAGAAAATTCACGCACAGCCTTACCACCTTGCATGACCAAGGCGCGGAACCGCAGCTGCCCTGGTGCAGCCATTTCAATCTTGGCGTTTTGCAAAGTAATTCCTTGCGGACGATTCGCTGATGGCATCAAACTTTCAAAGAATGCCAAATCTTCTTTAAGCTTATTATTCTCAGCCGTCAGCCCATTGATCTGGTCAGTCAATTGCTTTTGCACTGACTTTTCCATTGCTTGCTGGCTTTCGATGGTAGTGGCGCTCGCCAAGAGTTTTTCGCGCTCTTCCGTGAGAGTCGACACCTGCTCTTGCAAGCGACTCACCAATTCGGGCGAAAATTTGGGTCCAAATGCGAAGTTGCGCCCCATTTCGTAAGTCCACATCGCAATCGCACCACCGACACCGATCACGGCGGCGATGAAGGCAAACTTAATCGGCCAAGGCACATGCTGATTAATCGTCATTTTCGACGCGACGAGGCGTCTTTTCCAAAATTTTTTAATCATTATGGATTGATCGGTACATGATTCAGACCGGTGGTCTCATCAAGCCCAAACATCAAATTCATACATTGCACCGCTTGGCCTGAGGCACCTTTCACCAAATTGTCTTGCACCACCAAGATCACCACAGTGCGGCCATTACTTGGGCGATGCAGAGCGATGCGCAATATGTTCGAGGCGCGTGTTGAACGTGTCTCTGGATGAGAACCGAATGGCATCACGTCGACGAAGGCCTCGTCACGGTAGGCATCTTCAAACAACTTCTGCAACTCTTCATTTGTAAGAGCCATCGCAGAATCTTTCAACTGAGCATAGAGCGTCGAATGCATGCCACGAATCATTGGTACCAAATGCGGCGTGAACAAGAGATCTACTTTTTCAGCACTGATGCGCTGCAATTGTTCGATCGTCTCCGGTGTATGGCGGTGTCCTGCCACGCCATAAGCCTTGAAACTATCACTCGTTTCGGAAAATAAGATGCCTATTTCGGCTTTACGACCGGCACCTGAAACACCCGACTTGCAATCCGCAATCAAACGATCAGCGTCAATCAATCCTGCTTTTAACAAGGGCGCAAAACCCAATTGCATCGTCGTTGGATAACAGCCTGGATTACCAATCAAACGTGCTTTCTTGATCTGCTCACGATTTAGCTCCGGTAAGCCGTACACTGCCTCGGACAACAGATCTTTGCAGCTGTGCTCCATGCCGTACCATTTCTCAAACTGGGCGACGTCCTGCATACGAAAATCTGCTGCAAGATCGATGACTTTGACGCCATTTGCAAGGAGCTCTGGCGCTTGTGCCATCGCCACGCCATGCGGTGTCGCAAAAAACACCACATCACATTGATTCAAATCGGCTTTATCAGGGGAAGAAAAACACAGATCGACGCGACCGCGTAATGATGGATACATTTGAGATACAGGAACGCCATCTTCCTTACGCGACGTAATCGCTGTCAACTGCGCGTGAGGATGCGTCGCCAAAATACGTAATAACTCAACTCCTGTATATCCTGTGCCACCGACAATACCAATCTTGATCATTTTTCGATATCCCAAATTGAAACCAATACTTTGCAGAAATTTTCTTGCATTTTAACAGTCGCCGCCTGAATCCCCAATAGAACCCTGACTCAACTCAGGTAGACGCAGACGCTGTCGCGTTTCACAGGCCCGATGAAGACAAACTCAACGAACACCAGTCACGTGCAGCGATTCGCCTCACCCTGTCCTTCTAGCCTCTTGAAAAAATCAACAAACATGAAAGCAAAAAAAAACCGCCAACAGTGTGGCGGTTTTTTGTTCCAGCAAAAAGCTGCAATAACAAAGGATTGCAGATTAACGCTTGGAGAATTGTTTTGCGCGACGTGCTTTGCGCAAACCAACTTTTTTACGTTCAACTTCACGAGCATCACGTGTTACGTAACCTGCGTTAGACAATGCAGATTTCAAACTTGCGTCATAGTCGATCAAAGCACGTGTGATACCGTGACGAACTGCGCCGTATTGGCCGGATTCACCGCCGCCGTGTACGTTCACCATGATATCGAATGTTTCGAGGTGGTTAGTCAACTCGAGTGGTTGACGAATAACCATCAAGCCAGTTTCACGAGAAAAGTATTCGTTTGCTGGTTTGCCGTTAACAACGATTTTGCCGCTACCTGTTTTCAGGAATACGCGAGCAACTGCGCTCTTGCGACGGCCAGTTCCGTAGTTGTAATTACCGATCATGGCTATTCCTTAGATATCGAGTACTTGTGGTTGTTGAGCAGCATGTGGATGCGTTGCATCAGCATATACTTTCAACTTCTTGATCATCGCGTAACCGAGTGGGCCTTTTGGCAACATGCCTTTAACAGCCTTCTCTAAAGCGCGGCCTGGGAAACGGGCTTGCATTTTTTGGAAGTTCGTTTCGTAGATGCCACCTGGGTATCCAGAATGACGGTAGTAAACTTTGTTCAGAGCTTTAGTACCAGTCACGCGCAATTTGGATGCGTTCACAACAACGATAAAATCGCCTGTGTCTACGTGTGGTGTAAATTCTGGTTTATGTTTGCCGCGTAAACGGAGTGCCACTTCGCTGGCAACACGTCCGAGAACTTTGTCTGTCGCGTCAATCACGAACCAGTCGCGCTGAACCTCATGGCCCTTAGCGGAAAAGGTTTTCATGTTGAATCCTAATAAAAAAAGATAAAAAACACCCTGATTTTTCGGTGGTTCCGGCCCATCTTATCTCTGAAAACAGAGTAAAGTCAGCGGACGCTCCCTTGTTAAATTCTCTCTTGGGTGAACAGAGAGTCGGAAACTATAGCATTTTCAATGACTTAGTGCAAGCATTGTTTAAATTTTGAGCAGATTCCGGTATCACGACTATCGATTGATAGTTGCTGCGGACAAAAAAAACCCGAAGTCCGGCTTCGGGGAGAAGTCACTTGGAGTGACGGAGGAGATTGCGTGAAGATTGCAAACACAGATGCCAAAAACAAAATCCACGATGCATAGTAGGACAAACACTTTCATTAAGCTAGGGAAACTTAGTGCTATCTGGAAAGTATCGAAATTCGCCCCCTTTCGTATCGAAAAGTGACACAAAAATCGATAAATCTCATATATTTACACGTAAAATGCGACTTTTTAACCACACCTAGTCACTTTCATGTGAGCCCGCAAAGACGGAAATTAGTAAAATCAAAACAGATTTTATCCTACAAAACCGTCTCAACTTGCAAGTTTGCCCAAGCCTTATTTGACGCAAGCTTTTTGCGATGTCAACGAGAACAAGAAACGCGACTTTCGTAGCTGTAGGCTCGCAGCCGTCGCTTGCAGATCGGATATCTAAACGCACACGCTCAAAACAAATCACGCCAACAAGGTAAAATCTTCCCCATCGTGGCTTTGACGTCTTAATTCAGAAAGAGGAATAAATGGAAACAACAGTACGCTGGACCGGTGTCGGTGGCATGAGCTTTATCGCAGAAACAGGCTCAGGACATGCCGTGATGATGGATGGCGCCCCTGAAGGTGGCGGTCATAACCGTGCACCGCGTCCCATGGAAATGGTATTACTCGGCACTGGTGGCTGCACGGCCTACGACGTGGTATTGATTCTGCGCAAAGGTAAGCAAGATGTGAGGGGCTGTGATGTCAAACTCAGCGCAGAGCGCGCCAGCACAGAACCCAAAGTGTTCACCAAGATTCACTTTCATTTCACCGTCACTGGTCGTAACCTGAAACTTGCACAGGTCGAACGTGCGATTGCATTGTCCCATGAAAAGTATTGCTCGGCCTCCATCATGCTCGCCAAGACAGCCGAAATGAGCCATAGCTTCGAGATCATCGAAGACTCGACAATCCCTTCGGAACACGAAAAAACTACTGCGGTCGACTAAAAGCTAAAGCTCGCAACAAAATCGAAACGACTCCCAAGCAAACTTATCTTCAGTTTGATGGGAGTCGTTTCAATATCTGATTTTGGCGTAGGAGATACGTCCCAGATATCACGTGAAAGTATACCCAGGGGTCGAACTGAAATTAAGCACTTGTGTCACGCTCAAATGCTGCGGTATAGCTCGTATAAAAGCTGCAATTGACAATCGTGATCAACCCCAACAAAGCTGGAATGATGACGAGATTAATGATCGCCGCGACCGCTGGATGGATGGCCGAAAGCACGCCCAAGACAAAGGTTGGTACCATCAAGAAAGCCAAGCACGACAACAGATACACAATAAAGGCCGAACGCAAGCGCCAAACAGTAAAGAAACTATAGAAGCAAGCTTTGATCACGCCCATTCCATGCCAAGCAATCAAATTTGGCGCATACCAAAAGCACATCAAGGCTGGCAGGTAAAACAAACGGGAGATCGCGACACTTTGAAACAGACGCCACAGCATTTGTCTCGCATACTCAACGTTTTGCGCCGCCTCTCCTTCGAATAGCTTCGGATTACTGATCAGCTCCCGAAGCAATCCGTCATCAAAAAAAGAAGCCAAGGTCATCGAAGCCGCAAAGGCGAGAAATTGCAACAAACCCAGCATGAACAATGGCTTTTTCGCTGGCGATCTAAAAGCACTGAACAAGGCTGTCGCAACAAAGGCCTCACCCCGCTCCGTATCGCGATAAATTTGCGCAAGCCCCATTGCAAACAAAGGTGCCAGCGCAAAACTTAGCACAGGTCCCACCAAGGGTAAGGCCGCTACTACGAACGTACAAAGCATCATGCCGAAATAGGCGAACACAATTTCGAACGGCCGCTTCTTAAACAAGTCAATCGCTTGACTCAACCAATGCCAGCCCGCATTTGGACTCATGACAAACTCCCCTACAATCTTTTCTTTACTTTCATTGCACTGGCGAACTTAGCGCGGCAATTTTGGTGCTGGCTCGGCAATACGCAGTCGCAAAATGCGTTCAAAGTGAGTCGGATCATGCGGTGTCAGCATTTCTGCATCACGTGGTTTGTAGTAATCGAACACGCGCGACAGCCAGAAGCGGAAAGCTGCTGCCCGCAACATCGCCTGCCACGCTTCTTGTTCATTCTCAGTGAACGGACGTACCGAATGATAGGCTTGCAACATGGCTTCGACGCGAGCCAGATCCAACACCCCAGTATCGAGATCAATACACCAGTCATTGATGGTCACGGCCACGTCAAATAACCAAGTATCGCAACCGGCAAAATAGAAATCAAAGAATCCCGTCAACTTGTCGCCATCAAACATGACATTGTTGCGAAACAAATCGGCGTGAACCGGTCCATTTTGCAGCTGACGATACACCGCTGTTTCGGCAAACGCGCTTTGAAAGCGGATCTCTTCTTGCATTAATTGACGTTTATCTTCGTCGAGAAATTGCAATACTTTCGGTACGGTTTCTTGCCACCATGGCAGACTGCGAAGATTGGGTTGAACAATATCGAAATCGAGCCCAGCTAAATGCATACGGGCCAACATGGCGCCCACTTCAGCACAATGCACCGCTTGCGGTGCCATTTGCGAACTCCCGTGCAGCTTACTGACAATGGCAGAAGGCTTACCATGCAAGGCGACACATAAATCGCCACGATCGTTGGCGATCGGCGCTGGCACTAAAACGCCTCGATCGGCGAGGTGTCGCATCAACTTCAAATAGAACGGTAATTGTTCAAAATTGAGATTTTCAAAAATCGTTAAGACGTACTCACCTTGGTCGGTATCAATAAAAAAATTACTATTTTCAATACCGGAAGCGATGCCCCGAATCGCGTGCGCTTTGCCAAGGGGAAATTGAGGCATCCAATCTGTGAGATCTTGCAATGTTACCGAGGTGAATACAGCCATATACTTTCAATATCTAATTATTTTTTAACCGGTGCCGAGCTTGCACTGGCGGCGCTGGCCGCAGCATCAACGTTCATTTTGGCAGCCGAAGCGGAAGTTGTTGTGGCTTCTGTCGCAGGTTTGGATGCACCCGTTTTTGAAGTCCCATTGGCATTGGAAGCGGGCGCTTTTGGCTGCCCAGCATTCGATTCTACCTCTTTCGGCGTTTTCGCGCCGCCAAATTCCATCACCGTCCATTGTGCGGCACGATTCGCTTCCCCTTCACGCGTTCCCCTAGGCGCTTTGTTTTCTTTCACCGTGTAATTGCTGCCGCCCGAACGAACCCGTACCTCGGTCGTCTTGCCCTCTTCCTTACGCTCCATCATTTTCAAATTCTTAGGCTCAGGCTTCGCCAGCTTCAACTCAGACTCACCCGGCTCTTCCAGCTTTTCCAATGGTGGCGGAGGTGGCGGCGGAACATCCTTTTTCGATTGCGCCAGAGCGACGCTCGGCATTGCAAACAAGACCAATACTCCCACAGGAATAACAGCGCAAAAAGAACTAAAGGCGATTGATTTTTTCATGACATCACTTCAAAAATAAGAAATAAAAACTGGCATTTCTGCAAAAAGACGACACAACAACGCCACATGCATTAGGGCATTGTAACAAACGTAGCAGCAATTACTGAGACCTATTGCCCCACTAGAGAGCATAACTATTTTCAAGACCTTGAAATCTGCCCTAAATCAATGCCCAAGTGAATGCACTTGCTTTCGCCCAAAGCGCATTCGCCATGCTACGTTTAGCCCATAGCATTATTAATTTTTTAATATTAAAATAACATTTATTCATACTTCACTGATAGGCTTTACAAGCACTTATGCGCTTACAAACTTCAGCACTTTGCGGTTCGATCCTCGCTATTGCTTCAACATTAGCGCAGGCTAAAAATATCACTCCACTTGCTGCTGAGAATTCGGCAGCGGTTGGCGCCGAAAATATTCGAAAGATTCAATCGTTAGGCAATGTGAGTGAATACAGGCTCGACAATGGCCTCACTCTACTCTTAATCCCTGATAAGAAACAGCATTCGACTACCATCAACATGGTCTATCGAGTTGGCTCACGGTATGAGAACGAACACAACAATGGGTTGGCACATGTCCTCGAGCATCAACTTTTTAGTGCACTTCCGACACTCCAAGATGAAAAGGATGAGACGCTTTCTGTCAATCGATTAACAAAAGAGGGAGTTAACTTCCAAGCGAACACTCATTTCGATTATACGGTTTACCAATCGAAATTTTTGGCCAGCAACAATTTGCTGGAGAAGCTGCTCAAGCTTGAAGCGTTCCGTATGCAAAGCATCAACTTTAATTCACACTCATCGGAGATTCGGTCTCAACACACAAACGAAAAAAATATTGTGCTTAACGAACTGGATATGAAGGAGACAGAACCCTCGTTCATAGTAAGGCGAGCTCTGCATAAGAGTGCTTTTGATGATCACCAATATCGACAACTCCCGATCGGTAGCCGGGCTAGCATCGAAAATGTCGACAGCAAACAGCTGGATTCGATGTATAAAGAATTCTACCGCCCGAGTAACGCTGTTTTGATTGTCAGCGGTGCTTTTGACACCGTTGAGTGCCTCAATTGGGTTGCCACATATTTCAACAAGCTCACAAATCCCACTTCCACGATAAAAATCGAAAAGAAAGTGGAACCGCCACAAAATGGTGCCCGAACCACCGATATCGGTATCGCCAGCGAAACGAACTTAATCGGCGTAGGCTACCATGCTCCGCCCGCGACGCATTCTGATTTTATGGCGCTTCGATTAATTGACAACGTCATTGCCAACAATCGATTCAGCCCATTCGACTTAAGAAATGAAATAGCATCTACTTCGAGCTTTCATATTGAAGCACCGATTACCAGCGCCCCCCATCTCCATTTCTTCCAGCTTCAAGGACCAAAGAACGATGCGCAAGAGCGAAAACTTCTCAGTGCAATCGAAAGTTTCTCGAAAAAGCCCTTGACGGAACAGGAGTTGAATGGCGCCAGAAAGAGTTTAATCGAAGAATTTGAAAAAATAGAATCATCTTCAGAACAACTCGCCAGCGAATTGGCGACCTACACGGGCACCTCAGATTGGCGCCTGTTCTATCTGAACAAGAAGAGAATAAGTACCCTTACCTTGGGACAAGTGCAAACAGCGGCAACCACTTATCTGACTGGTACGAATCGGACAATCGTGAGAACGCACTCAACCCAGCACGTAAAAACAATCGAAATACCCGATGCCCCAGCATTAGAAATCGAATATCAGCAGCTGCAAGATCAAGCTGCAAAGGAGTTCAGGCACGCTGACAGTGAAACATGGGAAACATTAAATCAGAAAATTCTGTCATTCGAGTTATCGAATGGCATCCGCATTTCCTTGTTGCCAGTTTCTAGGCCGAATCATGGGATCCAAATTGCGACACGACTCAACTTTGGCACAGAAGAAAGCCTGCGCAACCAACAGAATCACGCGGCCTGCGCGGGATGCTATTTCCCAAACTTTAGCATCATCAATAAAAAGAAATACCATTCACAAGTCCCGGAATATTCAATGTCAAAAACAGTCGATGAAACTCATTTCTATTTCGCCATGGAGACTTTAGGTCAAGTGGAAGATCAGCAACATCTCCTCGATTTATGGTCCGCTTACGTGAGGGCTCCACTGATTGACTCGCAAGCAATTGAGCTCAACAAGCGAACCCGCCAAAATCAAATCGTAAAGGATGTGAGCAATCCACAATGGGTCGCTGTTAATGAGGCAGAACGGTACTTCGACCCGACCGGAAAATCCAGTATTCGCCACGTTAGTAGCTCTGGGGCGATGATCGAGGGCTTAAAAAACGCTACATACGCCAACGCTTTAGCTTTCCATCGAAAGTTCTTTGGCCCCCAAAATGCCAACATTGTTATCGTCGGTGAATTCGATGCAGACAAAATGAAGCAACAGATAACAGAGTTGTTAGAGGACTGGAAGCCTGCTCACAGATTTGAAAGAATTCCGTATCAACTAAAGTCTGTAACTCCAACGGAAAAAGAGATTCTTGTTCCAAATAGTTCCAACAGTTTCATCCTTGGCTATCTACCCTTGTCGATCAATGATGAAGCCAATGAATTTCCCAGTCTATTGATCGCCAACTGGATCTTTGGCGGTGAAGGACTACAGAATCGCCTCGCTTTAAAAATAAGGCATCATGAGGGCTTAAGCTACTCAATTGGCTCAATACTCGATGTCAAAGCAATCGATAAGGCAAGTCGATGGTTAATCTACGCCAACTTCGCACCGCAAAATAGAAGGCTCATCAAACAACTCATTAAGGAGGAGCTCGACACTTTTCTTCGTGAGGGCGTCAGTGCAGACGAGCTTGAAGCTGCCAAGAAAAATATTTTGGCTGAGTTCAAAAAGCGTGAGTTAGAACAACACGACTTAATCAACAGACTTCTAGATCATAGGCGTGCAAACCGAGACTTCGCCTATGAGATCAAGCTCGTCCAAAGGATTCAAGAATTGGATGTGGAAACTGTGAATCGCCACCTAAGACAATTGATCATCCCAAACGACGTCTCTTACTTCAGTGCAGGCGACTTTAGATAAATTTGGCACACGCCCTACCGCACGGCTTAAGTCCCAACTGACATGCAATTACAAATACAACATCCGCTGTCTTTCCTCGTCGGACGGCTCGATATCATGCGCTTCATAGTAGGCAAAAATCGCATCAACGATATTGGCCGGTTCGTCGATGAGTTGCACGAGATTGAGGTCTTTTTCCTCGATCAGGCCCTCATTTGCCAACTGTTGCTTAATCCAATCTAGGAAACCTTGCCAGAAATTCTTGCCGACCAAGATCACCGGAATACGTTTAGTTTTCCCAGTTTGCATCAAGGTTAAGACTTCCATCAACTCATCCAAGGTGCCGAAGCCGCCGGGGAAAATAATGTATGCGTCGGCATATTTAACGAAGGACACCTTACGTGCAAAAAAGTGACGAAAATTGAGAGAGACATTCTGCCAAGGATTGGTTTTCTGCTCGTGTGGTAATTCGATATTCAAGCCCACTGATGCTGATTGGCCTTCAAATGCGCCCTTGTTGGCAGCCTCCATAATCCCTGGGCCACCACCAGAAATCACTGCAAAACCCTCGTCAGATAAGCGTTTAGCGACATCGACGCAAGTCTGATAATACGGATTTTCCGGTTTCAAACGTGCTGATCCAAAGATGGTCACCGCGGGGCCAATTGCCGACAAGCGTTCGGTGGATTCGATAAACTCTGCCATAATCGTGAACATATGCCATGATTCACGCGCTTTGAGGGCAGTCGCCTTGTCTTTGTCGGTGATCTGACGCAATTTCAGAATTCGTTTTCCGGTGTCATTCATTTCCAGATTCCTTATGCAAAAAACTCTTTTACTCGTCGACGGTTCCAGCTATCTCTACCGTGCTTTCCACGCTATGCCCGATTTACGCAATGCGCGCGGCGAACCGACGGGTGCTATCTATGGCATGATCAATATGCTACGTCGTTTGCGCGCCGATTTCCCTGCCGCGTATATGGCGTGCGTCTTCGATGCCAAAGGCAAAACTTTCCGTGACGATCTCTACCCCGAATATAAAGCACAACGCGCGCCGATGCCAGATGATTTGCGCTTGCAGATTGAGCCTATTCATCAAGCAGTCGCAGCCATGGGTTGGCCGATTCTCATGGTCGAAGGCGTCGAAGCTGATGATGTGATCGGTACCCTCGCGGTCGAAGCCACGCAGTTGGGGATGCAAACTATCATTTCAACCGGTGATAAAGATTTAGCGCAGCTGGTGAATGCCAATGTCACACTGATCAACACCATGAGCAATGAAAAGCTCGACGAAGCCGGTGTGCTTGCGAAGTTCGGTGTGCCGCCGAATCGCATTATCGATTATCTGACTCTGATCGGCGACACCGTCGACAACGTACCTGGCGTCAGCAAGTGTGGTCCGAAAACCGCGGTCAAGTGGTTGACGGAATACGATAGTCTCGATGGAGTTATCGCCAACGCTGACAAAATCAAAGGCGTGGTCGGTGACAATCTGCGCGCTGCCCTCGATTGGCTGCCCCAAGGTCGAGTGCTGATCACGGTTAAGACCGACTGCGACTTATCCGGCCATCACATTTCCATCAATGAATCCTTGGTCGGCAAAGACGAAAGCAAAGAGGACATGCTTGCCTTCTTCTCGCGCTATGGCTTCAAGACTTGGTTACGTGAACTGAGCGCCGATCCCACGGCGGGCGCCACACCAATCAACAAAGCAAGCAGCACACCAGCGCAAGGCGGCTTATTTGGCGACGACGATAGCGGTTCCAATGCATCACCAGCAGCACAAGCAGCGCAAAGCCATACACCCGAAATCCCAGCTGCGCCAGCAGTCACGCACTACGAAACCATTCTCAGCGAAGCGCAACTCGACGCTTGGCTCAACAAAATTCAAGCAGCAAGTTTGACGGCTGTCGATACCGAGACGACCTCGCTCGATCCGATGCTGGCGCAGATGGTCGGCATCTCCTTGTGCTGCGAAGCGGGGATTGCCGCCTACATTCCAATGGCACACCATTATCCCGGCGCACCAGAGCAATTGTCGCGTGAACTCGTGCTCGGCAAACTCAAAGCATGGCTGGAAGACGAGAGCAAAGCAAAGGTCGGACAAAATCTCAAATACGATGCGCATGTATTCGCCAATCACGGAGTTCGACTAGCCGGCATCGTCCACGACACACTGCTGCAATCCTACGTCTTCGAATCTCATAAATCGCACGATATGGATAGCTTGGCTTTACGCCACTTGGCACGCAAAACCATTAGCTATGAAGAAGTTTGCGGTAAAGGTGCTTCACAAATCGGCTTTGATCAAGTCGATATCGAACGTGCGACCGCCTATGCAGCGGAAGACGCCGACATCACTTTGCAACTCCATCACGCCATGTGGCCACAAGTTGAACACGATGCCAAACTCCGCTTCATCTACGACAAGATTGAAGTGCCAACTTCAATCGTCTTGCAAAAGATTGAACGCAATGGTGTCTTGATCGATCGTGAGCGCTTGGCAACGCAATCGAACGAGATTGGCAATCGCCTACTTGAACTTGAACAAAAAGCGTACGAGCTGGCAGAACAACCTTTCAATCTGAATTCACCAAAACAATTAGGTGAAATTTTCTTTGGCAAACTCGGACTGCCGGTGGTGAAGAAAACACCCTCGGGCGCGCCTTCAACGGATGAAGAAGTCTTACAAAAACTCGCCGAAGATTATCCTTTACCGAAAGTCATTCTTGAATATCGCGGTCTTGCGAAACTAAAGTCGACCTACACCGATAAATTACCGAAGATGGTCAATCCCAATTCAGGTCGGGTGCACACCAATTACGCGCAAGCCGTGGCCGTGACAGGTCGCTTGGCATCGAATGATCCCAACTTACAAAACATCCCCGTGCGCACTGCCGAAGGTCGTCGCATTCGTGAAGCCTTTGTTGCCGCGCCCGGCAATGTGATCATGTCGGCCGATTATTCGCAAATCGAATTGCGCATCATGGCGCATATCTCCGGTGATGCAAGCCTGCTCAAAGCCTTTGCTGATGGCGAGGACGTGCATCGTGCCACCGCCGCAGAAATTTTTGGTATTGGGCTCGATGAAGTCACTAGTGAACAGCGTCGTTACGCCAAAGTGATTAACTTTGGTTTGATCTACGGCATGAGCGCTTTTGGTTTAGCGGGCAACCTCGGCATCGAACGCAGCGCTGCGCAAAGTTACATCGACAAATATTTCCAACGCTACCCCGGTGTCGCGCAATACATGGCAGACACTCGCACGCAAGCCAAAGCGCACGGCTATGTCGAAACCGTCTTCGGACGGCGCTTGTGGCTACCAGAAATCAATAGCCCTAACGGCCCTCGCCGCCAAGGTGCGGAACGCGCCGCGATTAATGCGCCTATGCAAGGCACTGCTGCCGATCTCATTAAACTAGCGATGATCGCGGTCCAAAATTGGTTAGAAACGGATCAATTGAAGTCCAAAATGATCATGCAAGTCCACGATGAACTGGTGCTGGAAGTGGTGGCCGAAGAAGTCGAGCTCGTCAAACAAAAATTGCCCGCATTGATGGCCAGCGTGGCGCAATTAGATGTGCCCTTATTGGCCGAAGTGGGCATGGGTGCTAATTGGGAAGAGGCGCATTAAACCGTCCACAAAAACGACTAAAACACATCATCGAACATGAACAAATCTAGCTACTTCATCATTATCGGCATCGGTATCATATTGCTAGGCCTATACCAGAATTATGACACTCGCTCATTTAAAAAATATGGCGTGATGGCGAATGCCTTCCCTCATGGACAAACCTATGACCACGTCAAAGTTAGACGCGGGGGAAAAGCCGGCACTATCGAAAAGGAATATAACGATGTCCGACTTGAGTTCAAAACCCAAGAGGGAGAACGCGTTATCGTCAAAAAAGACATTACTGACGCGATGCTAACAGAGCTTGAAAGAAAGGGCAGCTTACCAATTAGATACCTTTCGACCAATCCCAACCGAACGCGCCTTTCAAATGCCAATATCGATGATGGAATTGGCTTGATGTTATTTGGAGGAGCGATTTTTGGTTTCGGTTTTATATGGCGATTGATTGCCAATTTCTTGACACAACCTTCAAACGCAAGAAGAACAAACAAACATCTTCGAAAAACTATGCGTAGCTAAGAGGAACGAGGCGCTTTGAGCTGAAACCTTTTTCATCAGTTGTCGACAGTGAGAAAAGTCGCTTGCGTCCCGTGAAACTCATTCGCCGATCAATTTCGCCTCGAAACACATACCAATCATAGAAAGAACGGAAATTCATGCGGTTGGGAAGAGGTCAATACAATCATTGGTGGCGACATCTCGGCGAACAAGTTCTCGATATCGTTCTATGTAAGGGCTATGTTGCGAAACTAAGTTATCAGTTGGGCGGACATGGCAAACTGGGGGTGACGCACTATACCCAATCAGTTCACTCCTCGCCGCGCGACGATGTTGACCTACACTCCAGCAATCAAATCGATAGAATTAGAAATTCTACTTCGACTAATTGCCTCCGAATTGCTTTTCTGAGCGACTTCCATGCAGGACCTACCACCTGCCCAAAGATCTTCGAAGAAACTTTCAATATCCTAAAGTACTACGATATTTCACTACTGCTACTCGGTGGCGACTTTATCTCGTTTAAAGCAGAGTACATGAACGTTCTGACGCCACTACTTGACCGTTGTCGGCCGCCTTTTGGGAAGTTTGCCGTCTTCGGCAACCATGATCTTTGGTCTAAGCATCGTGATTTAGAATCCGAGCTTCGCAATGCCAAGGTCGAACTTCTAATCAACCGAGAAATCACACTCGCACCTCCGTTTGATTCGATCAGTATTTACGGGATTGACGATCCTTGGACTGGTGCGCCAGATTTTAGTCATGCGTTTAATGCTGCCAAAGGCATAAAGTTAGTACTCAGTCATTCCCCAGATTTTCTTCACTTTGCCAAGAATAAACAATTCGACCTCGCGTTTTGCGGCCATACCCATGGTGGGCAAGTTGCAAACTCGAGCGGAAGGCCCTGGGCGCAAACCCACGGCAACTACTCTCGACTTTACCTCCACGGTGATTTTGAGATACCCAAGCAAGGTCGCTTGCTAGTGAGTAGAGGCATCGGATGCGGCAATATCCCAATTCGCTTAAATGCGAACCCTGAGATCATCATTTGCGACCTCATTTTGAGTAGTCCAATGTTGGAATAATTCTTTTCTACAAGCAATCCGAACACCATCAATAAAGTTATATCGACATTATTCGATTCAAACAAAACATAAAAGAACTCGTCTTCCTAGAGTTTGTTGCAAAGATCAAACTAGAACCTCATTTTGATGGATCATCGTAGTTGAGCGGCGTATATTGCCTGCACCGCCGTCGCTTTCGTAATGCGGTTGCACAGTGAAAAAATCAACAAACACCCCAAAGGAAAACGTATGAACCTCTTACAACTGTGGCTGCCCATACTCTTAACGGCAATCGGCGTCTTTGTCGCCAGTAGTGTCATACACATGGTTTTCAAATGGCACAATTCAGAATACAAACCGCTGCCCAACGATGACGCTGTGCGTGCGGCATTGAATGCGATGCCAATGACGCCTGGGCTTTACAGCACACCTCACTGTGTTGACATGAAAGACATGCAAAGTGAGGCGCTGCAAAAGAAAATGCAAGAAGGCCCGGTGGCTTTAATCACTTTACGTGCACCAGGTTTACCTACAATGGGAAAATGGCTGGGACAATGGTTTCTGTTGAATCTCGCAATTGCAGCCTTGGGCGGATTATTAGCCTTACAAACCATGGGATTGCACGCGAATCCGCATTACGCTGGTCATTTTGTTGGGCTCTTTTCAGCCATCGTCTACGGTGCGGGAACCGTGCAAGAATCGATTTGGATGGGGCGACCATGGACTGCTAGCTTCAAAAATTTACTCGACGCGCTCATCTACGGCGTGGTGACTGCCATTATTTTCTGGCAGTTCTGGCCGGCCCATAGCTAGATCGGAATGCTAGATCGGAATAAATGCGTGCAGCGGATACCACCGTTGCACGCCTCGCTCACTACAGCGAACTTAAGAAAGCCACCAAATCATTCACTTCTTGGCCTGTAAAGCCGATCTGAAAAGTGGTGTCGTAATAGAATACAACGTCGAGCAGCGTTTCCGCGGAACCGTTATGAAAATACGGTGCTCGTGCCGATAGGCCACGCAAGCTCGGCACTTTAAAGCGACCAATATCTTCCCACTTACCGGTATGCATCGCGATCCCAGGATCGGTCGTTTTTTGGGTAGCGCCAGTGGCTTTATGGCGCAACACATACAAAGGTAAATCCGGCGTTCTCAATGAAGCTTCACTGGTGAAAATACTCACCGCCAAAGGCGCACTCGCGCCACCTACTTGCGGCGTGTTATGGCAGCTCGAACATGTCACTCGGGTGAGCGGTATGTTCAAATCATTTGGTGCACCCACTTGCGGTGTACGATGAAACACACGTGTATTGAACAAAACTTCACCGCGCGCGATTGACTGCCGAACAGCATGAATACTCGGATTAGTGGTACCCGTAAATGCTAACCACGTCGAAAAATTCGTCATCACGGTACGATTAAACGGCGCACCGGTCGTGAAATTCCCCTTCTCCAAATCATTCATGCCAAACGTAAAATTGGCCTTACTTAATGCCTCAGCGCCGCCGGCTGCGCCTGCCACATCGAGGAACCCTGCCGTAGGCGAAAAAATCTGAGCACTAAATAAAGTTTTTTCGAACTCGACAATACTGCGCTGTTCGGCCGCACTTAAACCTTGTGCAGCTTGCGCATGTCCCAAAGTCGCATTATTCGCTTGCCGCGCGAGATTCAGATCCAAAGCGGCATAGCAGATCCCGCCCGGAATACAATTTGTCGAACTGGGATCTAATAAAGTATCTCGCCCGTCCCACATCACATGACTGAGAAATTTCAGGTTCGCACTCGGCAAGGGGCGTCGAAAAAAAGAAAGTTCATTCGGCCCCGCAAAGTCATACGGATCATCGACGCTTTGCAATTCAAACTCCGCACTTTCGGGAATCTTCATACCGATTCGAAACAATCCCTTATTCAATAACATCGCGAAAGCAATTTCTTTTTCAGCGAGACTATTCGCCCGTGCCTTCGGTGACACCGCCGCATCGTTCATTGTGAAAAGTGGATCACTCCCATTACTTGCAAAGAACTTCTTTTGTGCGAGTTCGGGCGTGAGTGAGAAACCAGCGCTCGGATCATGACAAGTGACGCAGGAACGACCATTCCCAAACGGCTTGAAGAAAGGATTATTCAGATCGAGTGGGCCCGCGGTCGAATAAGATCGCGCTACCCCATTCGCGTTCTCGTAATATCCGACCTGAGCCGGTGTTGGATAATTACCGTTGGTGTCCGGATAAATTCCGTTCTTATCTGGATAACGACCGTTCGCATCCGGGTAATATCCATCGCTGTTTGGATTTTGTCCCAAGCTGTTCGGCCCTAAACCTTGCAAACCCGTATTGTTGCCCGTGGTCGAAGTTGAAGAATTACTCGAAGGCGTCGATGTGTTCACCGCCCCGCCGCCACTACCTCCACCACCGCAGGCGCTCAAACTCATACCGATGCCAAGACAAACACTCAAACTCAAGATCATGCGCGACATGAAGCTCGTCATCTGATGCAGATGTATCGAACAATCACTGAATTCAACATTTACTGCTTGCAGCTTAGTCGCAACACAGCGCGACGCAAGCCAACTTAAGCGCCCTATCCCCAATTTTCTCATACGCATTTCCTTTCCCAACAGGTCTTGCAGTTCCGCCACATGTGACTCCAGCCTGTATTGGAAACAGTTTTCGGCGCCTTTTGAGCAAAATGGGATGAATCATCGACGCACTGGGATCGGCATTAGGAGAATTGCGAAATTCCCATGCCTGATGGTGGTCAAACGAGGAGAACGCAAGCAAGTTCGAACAACGCGAATTCGTCACTAACACGACTTTTATTTTCAGCCTTTATCTCAATCCTATATATGCGCCTCACTTTTCAGAAAAAATTCTCTTGTCCCATCTCTGCGAAATCCAGCTCAACTCAAACTAGTTTCCTCACGCGATTTGCAATCATGCTCACAGCCGCACTTTCCGTCTCCTCGGCAACATGCAACAGCTTTGCGCAAAACACGAGTTTTGAAAAAAAACACTATGAATTACAGATGATTGGCTCGCGCATCACCCCAAATCAAGCGCGACAGCCTGTTCAAGCAAGCCTAGAAGTCCCAGCACATCAGACTGTTTATTTATCACCGACGGGTGCATTTGAAATCCGCACTGACACTGAGTATCCCGGCGGTATTCGTTTTAACTTCCATATCAAGGGAAACCACGAGGGGATGGCAACGGTCGATACGCTGTTCTGGCGCAATGGCGACGAAATTGAGCGCAGCGACGCTAGCGTTGCGAAACAAACCTACGCTGATCAAGTCTTACTCGTGCCAGAACTACTGATGTCCCAGGCGCAAAATGTTCGCGATATCGAGAGCCCTGCTGACGCTCACACTGACTACATCTTTAAAGGTTTTGAGGACTTCATCGGCCGGCCTGTCAGCGTCACGATTCGACGTGGTGACTCAAAAGTGATGGCAGCTCGCCTCGGCAGCACTCTATATGTGTACGATTATGAAGCTGCGACTCGCACACCGAATCAGTGGAATGTCCATGTCAGCAATAATGGGGCGACCAGTGCTCATTGGCAGATTCAAAGTCAAGCAGTGCGGCAGCGCGAGATCACACTAGACTTCGCAGCACCGTATCGAGAAAAAGCGGCGCGTGGTGATTTGCGTATCGATACTCTTGCGCCGGGCGTGTACAGGGTGAATGGCGCGCCGTCCAATTATCATTCCCACTTCGTGCTTGGCGATCACTCTATGCTTGCCTTCGATGCTCCGGTCAGTTCCACCGAAACGGCCTTGATTCGCACGAAGTTAGAAAATTTAATCCCTCAAAAAGCAATCGAACACGTCGTTTTATCGCATACACATCGTGATCACATTGCTGGATTGCTTAGCTATACAAAACAAAATGCCAAGGTATATCTTGGCAAAGGAGGACAGGTCGCGGTACAACGCCAATTTGGTAGCAGCCTCGACCAGCAGCTAGTTGAAATCAAAGGCGATCAAATTATCGACCTTGGCAACCGTCGCATTCATCTCGCCTCGGTGCACAGTCGTCACGCTGAGGAAATGCTAGTTGCCTTCGACGAGCAAAGTGGCATCGTCTTTCAAGGCGATCTGCTCACGCTGGCAGAACATGGTCCTGTGGCGACTGCCTTCGAGGTCAACCAAGAACTATTCGATTTGATAAAGGCTAGGGCTTGGAGTGTTACTGCCATCGTCGGTGTGCACGGCCGAGTCAGCAATATGGAAGAGCTGAAGCAGAGCTTAGAGCTCAAAGCATCGCGCGAAAGATAGATCCTATCCATCTTCCCCGCAACAAAATAAAGAGAGCGTCGGGCGCTCATCAAGGGAAATCGAACGAACGAACGAGCGAACGAGCGACCGACTCAAATTACCCTTTTGAAGATCATGCATCAATTCACACTCGTCCCCGAAATCACCCAATGGGGCAGACATCATGGTTTAGGTTTTTTGTATGAGTGATATGCCTTTATTGTGAGGCTCTAATATGCCGTCACCAAGCCCCATATTCATGTACCACTAACTCTTTAGACTTCATTCACAACGTCGCGCAAGGCGTGAACCTATGCTGATCATAGGTCGTTCGAGGTAACGATACAGCACTGCGCTGGCGGCGATGACTATGGCCATCATCAAACTACTCAGTAATACAGGATATGCTTGCACTTGTATTTGGTATCGTGCAACAAGGATCAAACCCAAATCTATCAAAGGGCGATGAACCAGATAAATCGAATAAGAAATCGTACCCAAGGCAATCAATAAGCGCGGCATCGTAAGCTGTGCCTGATGTTCGAGACAAATCAAAGCGTATAGCAGTAACGCGCTTCCTACCCCAAAACTTTGCACCCGCGGCATCGGTGGTAATAAGCCTTGATGGAGCGTTTGCTGAGCACCCCAAAAGAAAAAAACAGCTCCAAGCAATAGCGTCACGGATGCCAACATGGGAGCAAGGACATAGTTTCGTGAAATGGCAAAGAAGATCAAACAACCAAAACCAAACTCAAGCAACAAGGGGTCCGTGTAAAGACGTCCTTCCAAACCTAAGCTCTTTGCGGAAAAAATCAAACCACATGAAAGTCCGAACCAAACCGCCATCAGCAACAGCCATCGACTGCGACTCAACAATAAAATGAAGGCAGTACAGAGGTAAAAGTACATCTCAAATACTAGACTCCAGGCCGGCGACAAAACGGGATTATTACGCTCCGTGAGAAGGAATAAACTGACTATGAGCTCACGTGGCAAAGCAAGAAGGCCAGGATTGTGAAAGTAAGCCAAGCAGAACGCAGCAAGCAGCAACACCCAATACAGAGGATAAATCCGAAACACGCGGCGCAATAAGAAAGCCGTAGCGCGCTGTAGGCCATTGCTGTTTGAGGTAGACGCGAGGTGCTTACTGGCAGCCGCGCAAATAACAAAACCAGAAATAACAAAGAAAATATCCACCCCAGCATAGGCAAAGGTATGAACCAATCCACCACCGAGATAACGCGGCAATTCCATCCCGCCCAATGCTAAAGTGTGTCCCAAAACCACCAACAAAGCGGCAATTGCCCGCATGGCTTGCACATTAAGGTAGCAATCTTTGGTGTAGGACTGAGGTAGGCTCGACATAAACTGGCTCCAATGAAGAAAAACTCGCTTCATTGCACCAATGAAGCGAGCCTAGCTCGACCAATTATACCTTGTAGATGTAGTGCTATTTCAGGAGCTGCTTAATACGACAACAGACGTTTGTCGCCGAGACGCGTGGCTGGTTTTGCGCTGGTTGAGGCAACTGAGAAAGAGGCCATCGCATTCTTGAGGACACGTACTTGTTCTTCGAGTGCACCAGCTGCAGCGGCGGCTTCTTCCACCAAGGCTGCATTTTGCTGAGTAGCCTCATCCATGTGCTCGAGCGCGTGATTGACCTGTTGAATCCCATCACTTTGTTCAGCCGATGCCACGGTGATTTCCCCAATCACCGAAGCGACCTGCCGAATTGCATCGACAATGCCAGTCATGGAAGCACCGGCTTGATCGACCAACACAGATCCTTCACTAACCTTGCTCACCGAATCATTAATCAGTGCTTTAATCTCTTGTGCAGCCGCGGCACTACGTTGCGCCAGAATACGAACTTCACTTGCCACGACTGCGAAACCGCGTCCTTGTTCACCGGCGCGCGCCGCTTCAACCGCTGCATTCAAAGCGAGGATATTAGTTTGGAAGGCAATCCCTTCAATCACACTAATGATGTCGACAATTTTCTTAGAACTATCAGTGATGCCTTGCATGGTCACCACCACTTGATCGACCACTTTACCGCCTTCAAAAGCAAGATCAGAAGCGTTCTCCGCCATCTTATTCGCTTCTTTCGCATTCTCAGCGTTATGGGCAACAGCACTGGTCAACTCTTCCATACTGGCCGAGGTTTCTTCCAAGGTCGAAGCTTGTTGCTCCGTGCGTGATGACAAATCCATGTTGCCATTGGCGATCTCCGATGCACCGACTTCGATCGACTCAGTTGCAGTCCGCACGTCAACTACCATAGTTTGGATCTGATCAATGAAATGATTGAAAGCCTGCGCCGTTTGCGCCACTTCATCATCACCTTCGACATGAATACGTCGACTCAAATCACCGCCACCACCATCTGCAATTTCCGTCATGGCGTCACGAACGTGCTGCAAGCCTTGCAACAGACGGCCGACCAAAAGACTGGTCAGCGGCAACAAAATGGCGAGCACAACCAACAAGACGCCCGCGGAAGTCCACAACAAATGGTCAAGGGCCTCAAGTGCCTTCGACTTATCGATCACCAAACCAAGATAAATGTCAGAGCCAGAAATTTTTTGCAACAAAAGAAAATGCGCCTTGCCATCGATTTCACTGATCATTGGGTCAGCTTGCTTCGCCAAATCGGACAAACGTTCCACCGCGAGATCCGCGCTCAATTCTTTGGAAAATTTCATGACCTTGACCTGATCTGGGTGGGCCAAGATCTGACCACTCTTATCAAGTAAAAATGCATAACCGCCACCCGCCAATTTGATCGTCATAATCTGTTCAACGATCTTGGTGAGAAAGACGTCTGAGCCTACGACACCGTCTGCACCACCATTCACGGGAGCCGCGAAAGAGATCATTAAGCCCGGTGGTGCAACGCCCATATACGGTGGTGTCACAATTGTTTTCTTCGCATCCTGAGCTTCTTTGTACCAAGGGCGCACGGTCGGATCATAGCCCGCTGGAGGAGGATCATCCGGTACATTGACAAAACTCTTATCTGGTTTGCCCTGATAAACGCTGAGGAAGTTACCTGCTCGCTGCACCATATTCAATGAGGTCTGCAAATCGGCACCGCTGCCAAGACTGGTCGCCATACTGGTCATCATGGCCATATTGGTCTGAATCCAATTCCCCAATAAAGCGTTATAACCCGAGGCGACACCGCGCATTTCTTTATTGAGATCCGTCTCGATCTGCGACTTCAATCGCATGTAACTACTGAAGGTCAGCATGATCGTGCACACTGTGATCAGCAGGCCGATCACAATAACAAGGCGCGTCTTAAGAGATTTCATAGAAGTTCCAATCTAACTTGGGGGGTGATTCGACTTTCCTACCATAGGCAAAAGGTCGACTACTTCGAAGAGCATGTCGCCCCTCAATATATTACCCACAAGAAATAAAAGCGCAAGCCTAGATTTGTGCTAGTGCGATTCCACATCGTCATCCAGCCGACGTGGAAATCCTGAGAATGGGAGCCTATCGCACCAAAAAGCATCACGTAACGCTGCTCTTTTTAATGGTTTGTTCGTCAGGCAGTCCATCTGCACCTTTGATGACAATCGCTTGCCATTTTTCAGTGCACATTTGACCTTTTGATTGACTGAATAAGGAAAGTAAAAGCCTCGAAAAAAATCTCAGAAAAAAGAAACCGTGTTGCAAATCCCCATCAAAAACGATGCTCGTAATTGAGGCGTATATTCAATTTAGGTGGATTTGCATTGAAGCGTAGGATGCTGCCGTTGGCATCCCGATATTCGCTTCGCCCCACCGAGATTTGATGAATGAGATTATTCACACTGAGACGGAGATTCGAATTTTGGTCAAACTTCCACAATGCATAGGCATCAAGACTGCGCGCCGGAATTCCATAGTTCCATTGCTTCTCTGAAGTGCGAACCAAACCCGCATTCTGAAACGCATAGGCAGCGCCTAGTGTCAGCGGCAAACTTTGCGGTTTGTAATCAAAACCGACATTCACGCGTACCGGCACTTGAGAATCGAGCCGGTTATTCGGGCCTGGCACCGTATCTACCGTCGAATGATTGAACCCGGCATTAGCGCGTAGATCGAGATTAGGGGCATCCTCCAACCATAAACGCATGGGAAATTTCGCCTCCAGTTCAACGCCCTTGGTAGTGGCATGTCCCACATTGGTGGGCATCACCACCCACAGTCCATCTTGATTGGACAACACATTGCGTGTAATACCATTAATTTTACGTAGGAAGAAATTAATACTGAATACGCCACCGCCCTCAACAAAATGCTCATAGCCCATATCAAATCCGGTCGCCAACTCTGGTTTCAAATTTGGGTTGGCAATACTGTCTGGAGCCGTCGGGCTATTATTGGTCGAGTAGTAATGACGATGTACCAGATCCCATGAATTCACCGCTTTATAAGTCCGCGAAAACGCGAAGCGGACTTGTTGTTGAGGACGGTTGGGAATCTTATACAGTGTCTGAAAGATCGGACTCAAAACCGAAGACTTGTTCTGCACCTGGTCTACATCTGAACCTTGACCAAACAAATGTATCCCTTCCCAACGAGCACCTAAATAGGCCGAGAGTTGTTGGTTAATGGTCCATTCATCTTGCACAAACAGCGCCGCTCTGCGCACGCGAAATTCAACATCCTCACGTTGTTCAATCGGCTGCACCACGGTGTTATACGCCGTTGTACCGGTCGTGTAGTTGTCACTACTTTGCCAGCGTGAGGCGGCTTCCCATCCTAGTGAAATCGCGTGATCTTCAACAAAAGGCACATTGTATTTGCCACTGGTACTCCAACCACGATTATAGTTTTCGGTCAGCACACGGCGCGCAAACAAAGCCCGTTCGTCGAGTTGGCGTCCAAAAGTCTGACCACTCGATTTTCCATGCCAGTAATGTGTTCCAAAACGTAATTCCAGCTTGGCACTATCGCCCAACTTGCGAACCCAATTGGCGTTGTTGCTGAGATTCTGATTCTCGTTCTGCGTGTTGTAATCCTCATAGACAAAAGGATAGATCGCCCCCGTATCACTCAAGGTGTTCAAACGAGACTCATTGTGATTGGAACCGGCACTCAGAAAAGAATTGAAGGTCACGACATCTTCATTTTCCAGATTCCAAATCAGGCGTGGCGCACTCGACACCGAGCGATTTCGACTATCGTCATGGGAGAAGGTGCGACGTGACTGAAACAGCTGTCCATTCGCATCGAAATTTTGTGTTTGACTTGTATTGCCCGCATTTTCATTATGTCCCGCATACACATTTAAAGGCAGACTATAAGAAAACTGTTCAGACTTATCCGAGAACTGCAAACTCGATGACATGCCGCCAATTTGTTCGCCTCTTTGATGAAAACCAAATTTAAAGAGATATTGCGCGACTTGCACACTCTTCTTCAAAATAATATTGATGGTACCGGCCACCGCTTGCGTGCTAAATTCGGCACTCGCAGAGCGGACGATTTCAATCCTTTCGATCAAATCAGGGGCTAGACTCTCGATCGAGAATCCCGGTGGACTGGGTTCACCGTTTAGGAGAATTTGCGTATAACCTGAACCAAGGCCGCGCATGCGAATCGCACCGCCAACCACGCTCACACTCGGCAAACGTTTTAGAACATCGGCAACGTCGGTATCGCCAAATCGCGCAATTTCTTCTTGCGTCACCACGATCTTGCTCGCCGTATCGAAACGACGCGAGTCATATTCTCGGTTACCTTTGACTTCCACTTTTTGCGACTTCGCTTCGCTCTTTTGCTTCAGGCTCTGTTTTGTGTTCTCTTTTGTGCTCTCATTGTTTTGCTTGCTCACAGTCTGTTGATTATTTTCCATCGCCAAATCCTCGGCGAAACAGGATACCGAGGTCAATGTGCTACTCAAAAAGCAGATTGAGATGAAGAAAGGCAAACGACGCAAACGAGAAACTAAGGACATGAGAAATGAGGGGAAAAAGAGAATACGCCTGTATTTTCACACAAGCTGAAATCGTCACTGTAAGGAAACCAGAAGCTTCTCAGACCAATGTGCGTCTGAAAAGTTCAAGAACAGAAACCATGCCGATTGAAATACTGAGAGAATCTAGGAACTTCACGGTCTTTCGCGCCTCCAAACCGACTATCATATTCAGCTTCAGCACCATTTGGTTTTTCACCACAGCAGCAAAGACGCAGAAAGAATTGTCATGATCAAACTTTACTATTCACCAGGAACCGCGTGCCTCGCGCCGCACTTTTTACTCGAGGAGTTCAAGCTACCGTATGAATTGGTGTTGGTCGATACCAGTCGACAGGAGCACCAACGCGAAGCTTATCTCAAGCTCAATCCGCTTGGCAAAATCCCTTTGCTCACCGACCTCACCGAAGAGGAATTTTCGCTCACCGAAAGCGCGGCAATTTGTTTACACCTGCAGGATCGATTCGCTGCAAGCCACGCGCCTGCTTTCCATTTAGAGATAGGCTCGGCACAACGGGCGCAACTTTACAAGTGGATGCTCTACCTGTCCAACACTTTACAAGCAGAATTGATTAGCTACTTCTACCCAGAACGCTTGCTCGCCGAAGCTGAATTGGCTCAGAAAGTGAAAGAGAGTGCGGAAAACCGAGTCGCAACCATGCTCAGCTATATCGAGCAACATTTTGCACAAACAAAGGGACCGTATTTACTTGGCGACACGGTGTCGATTGCGGACTTCTATCTCTTTATGCTGGGGCGTTGGACCCGTGGCATGCAAAAACCGGCGCGCGCTTATCCACATTTAGGCGTATTCATGCAGCGCATGTTTGAACGCCCTTCGATCGTCACCAGTTTTTCGCAGGAAGGTCTACAAGCGCCGTATTTCTAAGCGCATTTTCATCACTTAGTTCATCACTTAATTCATCGCCTAATTCATCAGCTAAATCATCACCAAAAAAACGCCCTCTGCGAAGTCGTTTCGACTTCGAGAGGGCCCGTCCTTGCATATCAATTTCAGTCTTTGCTGCGATCGAATTTCAGCAGCGGTTTTAGCACCAAATTCAAAGCCTTATCATTTGCTAAAATTCGACTGATCCAACTTCTTCATAAGTCGGTAGATAAACTCGATTTCCTGCGCAAACACTTCTTTGTGGATACGTTCATCACGACCATGAGCGCGACCATCATCCAGATCATCGAACATTGCGTCGATGCCATAGGTCGGCAAGCCAGCGGCGCGGGTGTAAATGCTATCGGACGCGCCTGCCGTCATACTCGGGAGCACCACAATTTCTGGCCACATAGAATGCGTCACCGACTCCACCGTTTGCCGAATCATGGCTGAAGGTGGCGACTCAGGGCTGGGGCGAGCTGGCGTTCTAACACTGAACTTTACACTTGGATCATTGACCACTTTTTTCAACAGCGCCTCCGTTTGCGCCTGTGTTTCGCCCGGCACTACGCGGCATTGCATGGTGGCTTTCACGCGCTGCGGTAAAGCATTTTCAGCATGGCCGCCATTAATCTCAGTCACCGTACAAGTGGTGCGCATCTGTATATTGGTCTCGACTTCTTGCGACAAACGACGCGCGGCACTGAGATCAGCTTGTGCGGCGGCGACTGCCAACATATCTTGCTTGACCTGTCCCTTCTCGAGCGCTGCGCGCCCTTTGAAATAAAGCTTCACTGTCTCGGTCAAATGCAGAGGAAAGGCATGATCCGAAAGGCGCGCCAAGGCCTTCGACAAACGATAAATCGGATTGTCCTTGGTTGGACGCGAACTATGCCCGCCTTTATCGGTCACCTCCAATTCAAAACTGAGGAACATTTTCTCGCTCGTTTGCATCGTCAAATACAGTTTCTTACCATTTTTAATTGCCGCTTCACCTGCATCAGGATTAATCACCAAGCCCGCCTTCACCAGTTCTGGCTTATTACGCAATAACCAATCAACGCCATTGGCTTCCCCACCAGCCTCTTCGTCGGCGGTGAATGCAACGATGATGTCACGCTGCGGTACATGGCCCTCTTGTTTCAAGCGGATCAAGCTAGTGGCCATAGCGCTGTCTTGACCCAACATATCGATCACACCGCGACCATAGAGCCAACCATCTTTTTCGGTCAGTACAAAAGGATCGAAATTCCAATCCTCACGTTTCGCTTCAACGACATCAAGATGACCGATAAACAAGGTCGCATTGTCGGAAGTTTTGCCTCTTAAACGCACCACCAAGTTCCCTTTGTGCGGATGATCAGCGGGGGCCAATAGATGCAAATCTTGCTCTGCAAATCCCGCGGCGCGCAAACGACTCGCCAACAACTGCGCTGCCTTCGTCGAACCTTGCTCGTGCACTGGCTTACTAGCCACTAACTCGGCCAATATCTCGCGTCCAACTTGGGTATAGTCTTTATTGGTTACCGTTTGGTTTTGAGCGATTGCAGATGGAACAAGTACCGCAAGACTCAATCCGACAGCCGTCGCCATCAGACTTTTTTCACGTGATAGAAAGATGTACGCTTTTGAGCGACTTCCTGCGCTCGGTTAATGAAGGACATGTTTCGTTTTCCCTTTGCTCTGAGGTCAATGACAAGACTCCACCTCGTCGAAGCCTTATGAATAATGCTTGAGTAATTGCGGGATGATTTGTTCGAGATTCCCAACACTTTCCAAGCTACTGTCGTCTTTAGAGGACTTTTTCTAAAACGCGATCACACTCGACTCTAACGCATGTTCTCAGAGGGAAGCAATGCAAATAGTCTATCAATCTCCTATTCATTCAAGGTGTTTTCTTTGTTGCATCGCAAATAGACAGTGCCATACAAGCATTCCAATATGACACACACATCAGCAGGACACCTCAAGATCCCTATTAAAGGACACGTGCGAAGCTGATTGTAACGTCACTGACTAATGACGTTCGGGAGGAGACAGTCCGAGCCGCATTCATCACATTAATCAGTGTTTTAGTTTCACTCATCCGTTTGCCAATTTTTGAAAGCCATCATGATCAGGCGGGGCGAAGCTTTGTCCAAATTCCGGTGACCATCAGAAATTGCAAATCCTCATCGAAGCTTCCGCAAGAAGCAACGAGATATTAGAGTCAAAGGGAGTCGCATGATGAAATTTACACTCAGCTTCAAGAAAGTTTTTATCTCATTTGTATTACTGAGCCTCAGTGCTTTATCGAATATTGCCAGTGCGGAGAACTACACGCTTTGGATCAATGGTCGTACTGGTGGCGGTGTGGTTGGTAACTATAATAGTTTCACCTATTGGGGACCGGCGACGACCGCTGCAGGCGTCAACAAGAAATCTGTCAACTGGGACGGTTACAACAGTATCGCATCACAAAACAGCAAAATTCGTGATGCGCTCGATTGCTTTTGCACGGGCTCCAATTGGTGTTATGTCGCCACCCATAGTGCCGGCGACTTAATGTTAGGTTATACCTTGGCAAATTATGGCGGCTCGGCTCGCATGAAAAAAAATGCAGTCGCCAATTCCACTGGTCAGTGCGGTAACAGCGACGGCACCAGCCAAGTGGGCTGGAACATTAAATGGGTACGTACCGCCTCCGGTGCTGCTGGGGGTTCTGAGTTGTCCGACGCAGGTTCTTGGACAACGTCTGAGCCCTTGGTCAAAGATTTAAAGACAAGTACCGCACGCGCCATGTATAACCACAATGAAACACGCAACGTCTGGTTCTACATGTATGCCGGCGCCAAAGGCACATTGTATTCAGGTATTTTGCCAGGTCAGGATGACGAAGCAGTTTCTTATCACTCGACCGGCGGTGTAGCGGGGTCGTCTGGAAGCTCTTTATGCAACCCAAGTGATTGGTTCTGCAATGACCTAACCATGGGCACAGCAGCCAATGAAGGCGGTTCGGTCAAATGGGCCTACCATTCGGTCGTCTTTAGAGATGATGCCGAAGCCTACAACCACTACGCGAATGGGAACTGGCAAGGCATCATTTCAGTGGTGCGAGCGGCGATGGTCAGTTATGCTCTCTAGTGATCCTTGTCTCGTTGAACTAACGAACATCTGAGCATCTTCAATGCATTAGCGGACCGATTCGTCGCCAGACACGGTCCGCTTTCTACTTAGCCCCACCATGACGAATCAGAATCACAGTAAAAAGAAATCGCGCTCGAACGCACACACAGCAGAGCCCCGTAAGAAGGTCCCCTCGCCGATTACTTTAGGCTCTGGTCTGGTGGTCGTCATCGCCTGTATCGCCGCTTGGAATTTATGGCCCAATAAAAACGATTCGATTGGAGATACTCAGGCGAAGCCCGCCGCAACACGAAACCAATTCGACAACCCGTCCTCAATGCCGGTAGTGAGCAATAGTGTTGCTCCCTTGGTCGCAGAAGAAAACAAAAGACGTGCGCAAGCCCAGTTCGAACAGGTTGCGAAAACTTATTGCTCTTATTTAGAAAGCACCAAATATCCTAATAATTCACGACCGATTTCGCAGCACCCTGATCAAATCTATCCAAACCAAGCGGTGAAAGAATCTCATCCTATGCGCAACCAGTATGGTGGTGCAGACCGCTCTATCATGCTACAAACAAGTCAATCGCGGATCTATCTCGCCGCCAATGAAACGGTGCAACTAAGCTTGAAGGCCGTCGATCAAAATGGCAATCCGCAAAACTTGCGTATCGAAAGCGCCAGTGCGCGAGGCTTAGTGTTTGACAGCAAAGCCAGCCCACCAATTCTGAACATTAATTTCTCCGCCAATAGTGGCGAACCCGGCTCTCTCAGTACAAGCGTTGCACCGGCAGCGTCAAGTTTCGCTCGCTTTGATGGAACGATTCGAGTTGATATCAGTTATCAAGTGAACGACAAACGTGGACAGGTCTTTTTCGATTTCATTTATTCGCCTGAAACCCCGGCGGTTTGGAGTGGAAAAATACGAGAAACGACAGAGAACGGCGACCTCAAGTTCTTCTTACCTGTGACGATCAAGACACCCGGCCGCTATCTCGCAAGCGCCCGACTTGACGACGCCAAAGGAAAACCGGTGGCCTATTTGAGTTTCAACGATCTCTTAAAACAGAGCGATACTGAGATTCCATTGACGGTCGCGGGAAAGCTCATCCGTGACTTAGAGGTTCAATTCCCAGTCACCCTGCGCGACATCGATGCTTATCTTCTAAAGGAAAACGTTGATCCTGATCGCCAACTGATGCCGCGCCTTGAAGGTGCGCAGTACCTCAGTAAAGTCTATCCACTCAAAGGTTTTTCAAATGATGAGTGGCAAAGCGAAGAGCGTTCACGCTACCTGACCGAGTTCGGCAAAGATGTGCAATTGGCACGCTCAGCTTTAATTGCCACAGATCCTAGCTTGGGACAAAGTCCTAAAGTGATCGATCCATGCCTTACAAAATAAGAGCAAGGCAGACCTGAGGTTTGAGTCGTTGGGTAAGTACGAGTATGATCATGTCCATCAGTCATTCATATGAACGCAGCACTACTGGATATGACCCCCGTTAAAAACTTCGTTTATCATCGCCCTCGTTTAAGCTTAGCCTTGCTGATTGGCAGCCTAGTCGGCTTCGTCATTCCATTTCAAAGTGAAACAATCACACGCGCTTTGGTTGCTTGGAATGCTGGCATTTGGACCTATCTGATACTCATGGCTTGGCTCATGAGTCGGGCCAATCACCATCAAGTGTGTGAAATCGCTCAACAGGAAGATCGCAGTGGCATCAGTGTGCTGCTACTGATGTCGATCTGCTCAGTCTTCAGTTTAGCCGCCATCGTTTGGGAATTATCCGCCGTTAAAGACCTCACGCCAGCGATCCGCATTGCCCACTACATTCTTACTTGCATCACCATCGTGGGAGGCTGGTGCTTTATGGCGGTGCTATTTACCTTTCACTACGCCCGCCTCTATTACACTGCCGACAAAAAACATTCCCCTTTGGTGTTTCCCGACCAAGAGATCCTGCCAAACTATTGGGACTTTCTTTATTTTTCTTTCACCATCGCGACGGCCGCTCAAACCTCGGACGTCATCGTTCGCTCGCGATCGATGCGTAAGACTGTGTTGGCGCAATCCGTGTTGAGCTTCTTTTTTAACATCAGCATTCTCGGGCTTTCTATCAATATCGCGGCCGGTTTGGTCAATGCCTGAGCGTCGAATCGCCTAGAAAATCGCTGCACAAAAAAAGCCGACCAAGTCATTTGGTCGGCTTTGAGTCCATCGAAATTCAAAATGCGTGGATGAATCTTCGCGCTATCACTTCAGCTGTTTCCATTTCATGATGGCTCGTAGCGTCTTCATTTCAATAGCGAACTTGAGCGCGATAGATCAATTTAGTTGTGCCATCCGCAGGAACTTGGACTTTCCAAACTGCAGTGTTACTCGCACCTTTCGTATACGGATGACTACTCGATTGAATCTGCCAGTCACCCGGCATAGGTTCCTGCACTGTCACGGTCACCGCTTCTTTCTTAGCGTTTTTCAAGACGACTTCATAGGCGCTTTCAAAAATATAGTTGTACTTTGAGTTGCCTGCAATTTTCTTGAAGTCGGTTTGCTTTTTATCTGCAGTCACATCGAAAGCATCGCCCAATTTCAAACGGATCTTTTCATTTCTTGGGGTATGGTCAATACGATCTTCGCCGATAAACTGCGCATTGCCAGCACTATCTTTCTTGTAAACTCGGACGACACCTTTCGGTAAGGGCATCCCTAACTGACTGCTTTCTTTATTATCGAACTCCAGAAAGGTCCCTACTTTGAGCTTCTGTCCCAAATCACCAGCGGCGCCTTGATAATAATAATCGGCACCGCGCAAGAGGAATTCCTTACGCGCTGGAACTCCGTTAGAACCAAGCAGCGCAACCTGCTTCGTTTGATTCTCAGCGATCGTGGTTGGCCGACCTAATGTGTACATATGGTATTCGAACAGCGACTCACTTTGCATCTCTGGGGCCTTGGCCATCGGTGCAGCGGCCATGGCTCGCACTGCGCCAGAACGCGCAAACTGATCGCTCACTTGATTCACATCACCTGCCACGAGCTGCAGCTTGGCATTCTTATAGGTCGCGCCACTTGTGTTGGTCAGTGTGACCCATCCTGAAATATCCAGCTTATCTTCAGCAGGATTGAGCTCCAAAACATAGTCCGCTTTCCAGCTCAAACCGCCCGTCAAGTAACTCAGCTCAATATCCTGCGTCGCGTTCTGAGTACTGTCTAGTGCCATGGTTAGCGTCGGGCGATCACGCAAATTTTGCGGCACACTGTTATACACGATTCGTGCAGGCAAACCGGTTTCAATGCGATTGCCGATCTTCAACACCGCGCCTTCATTGGCTGACAAAACCTCAGCAACTTCCGTGGTTTCAACGCCAGTATTCGGATTAGTGCGCACCACATTCACGGTTTGTCCGACAAATTTCTCCAACATTTTCTGGGGCGTAAGGAGTTCGAAATTGAAGTTCTGCTCCAAGACGGAAACGCTTCCCGGTGCGCTAACGCTGCGTAGTAAGGCGGTTTCAGCGCGCATGTTCGCACTTACATCACGGAAGGCTAAATTGATATTGCCTTTCTTGAGAGGGATGCGACGCTGATCTTTCACCAATGCCAGATTCTCATTGTAGATGGTGACCGCCACTTCTTTTTGCTCCGCCAAACTTGTACGTTGCTCGACCTCTTGTGCATAAGCGTTCAAAGATAAACACGCCATGACGACGCTTGCTGTTCTTAGCATCTTGCTTCTCCTGATGGGATTAATGATGTGGCCGCTCTTAAAACGAAGCCGCGTTCTTGATCAACGCAGATGATCAACAATGCGACTACAATAACATTACATTAATATGATGGAAAGGTAAGCTAACAGACGTGCCAATCCGCGTTCCAGTACTTGCAGGATAATGAAGGCAACCAAGACGCTAAAATCAAAACCACCAATCGCGGGAATAATGCGGCGAATCGGTGCCAAGAACGGTGCGTTGAGAGCACTGACCAAGGGCGCCAATGGCGCGTGCGGATTCACAAAGCTGAAGATCACCTCAAGAATCAAAAGCCCCATCAATCCAAAAATCGCCCACTGCACTAATTTGTGAAAAGCCAGTAGAAACACCCACGGCCACGCAAACTGGTTCGCTAACAATAATAGGAAGACACTCGCAAGCACCGCTACCAACCAAGCCGCAACCACACTTGCCCAGTCAAACCCAAGAAAGCCGGGCACGATGCGGCGAATCGGTTTCACAATCCAGTCCGTCAGCTGAAAAATCGAATGTGCGAAACTCATTGGTGGTCTGACTCGTAAGGCCTGCATCCAAAATCTCAGCAAAAGAAAACCTGCTAATACTCCCGCTACTGCGCTTATGATCAGGGACAGTATTTCGAACAACATAGTCAATCCTCAAAAAAAAACCCACTGGGTGATAAACACACAGTGGGTATTGTGCCTGAATAACACCAGGCGTCCAAGCAAGAAAATTATGCTGGACGTGTACCAGTTGGGAATGGCCAAGCCGCTGTTGGGCTGACTACTGTCTTGGCTTCCGCTGGCGCAGCTACTGCGGCAGGAGCTGCTGCTGGCTTAGCTGCTGCTTTTTTAGCTGCTGGTTTCTTTGCTGCTGGTTTCGCTGCAGGAGCGGCCTTTTTTGCGGCTGGCTTAGCCGCCGCTTTTTTTGCTGCTGGCTTAGCTGCAGGTTTAGCTGCGGCCTTTTTCGCTGCTGGCTTAGCTACTGCTTTTTTAGCGGCTGGCTTAGCTGCTGGTTTAGCTGCTGCTTTCTTTGCTGCTGGTTTAGCTGCTGCTTTCTTCGCTGCTGGTTTAGCTGCTGCTTTTTTTGCTGCTGGTTTAGCTGCTGGCTTCGCTGCTGCTTTCTTTGCTGCTGGTTTAGCTGCTGGCTTCGCTGCTGCTTTCTTCGCTGCTGGTTTAGCTGCTGCTTTCTTCGCTGCTGGTTTAGCCGCTGGTTTAGCTGCTGCCTTCTTCGCTGCTGGTTTAGCTGCTGGCTTTGCTGCTGCTTTCTTCACTGCTGGTTTAGCTGCTGGTTTAGCTGCTGCTTTCTTCGCTGCTGGTTTAGCTGCTGGTTTAGCTGCTGCTTTCTTCGCTGCTGGCTTAGCTGCTGGTTTAGCTGCTGCTTTCTTCGCTGCTGGCTTAGCTGCTGGTTTAGCTGCTGCTTTCTTCGCTGCTGGTTTAGCTGCCGCTTTTTTCGCTGCTGGTTTAGCTGCTGGTTTAGCTGCCGCTTTTGCCGCAGGCTTAGCTGCTGCTTTCTTAGCCGCTGGTTTCGCTGCCGGCTTTGCCGCAGCTACTTTCTTGGCTTCTGGTGCTGTTGCCATTTTGTTTCTCCTTCACGTTAGTCGGAAAAAAATCATATTAAAGTTAAAATCCGCTCAAATTTTCGCAAGCGGATTATTCATCGGCACAAACATGAAGTCTGGTTGCGCTAATGAATTCGGCACCACAAGCGACGTCCACTACCTTTCGTCGCTATTAAATGGCTTTGTCGTTTGTCCCTTATTCTTATTTACAACGAACAGACCTTAACGATTTTTGACAACAGCCACCATTAACACTCTCTTCGGACATCCTTGAATCACAAAAGAGCGTGCTGGAATTCGATCACATTTCTACCAGTGTAGGCGTAGATTTGAAAAACACAAATGCGCGAGACCCAGCCTCGCCGGGTTCGCGCTTATTTTTTATCAGTTCGAATGAGTCAGTTAAGTTCATTCAATTTCGCGAAGCCTTTCTTGTTCAAGCACCGCATTTCATTTTCATCGCTTGGCGATGGATGTCCTGAACACTTTTGACATCAGCACCTTTTATTCCCAATTGAGTGCACCACCTGTTTGATATTCGATGACACGCGTCTCAAAGAAATTACGTTCTTTTTTCAGATCGATCATCTCGCTCATCCACGGGAACGGATTTTCTTCTTGTGGGAACAAAACGTCAAGTCCAATTTGTTGTGCTCGACGATTTGCGATGAATCGTAAATAGCCTTTGAACATTGGCGCGTTCAAACCGAGCACTCCTCGCGGCATTGTATCCTCTGCGTAACGATATTCCAACTCTACGGCACGCAAAAACAACGATTTAATCTCTTCGCGGAATGCAGCGGTCCACAAATGTGGGTTCTCCATTTTGATCGTGTTGATCAAATCAATTCCGAAATTGCAGTGCATGGATTCATCACGCAAGATGTATTGATACTGTTCTGCGGCACCCATCATTTTATTCTGACGACCGAGTGCGAGGATCTGAGTGAAGCCCACATAGAAGAACAAGCCTTCCATCAAACACGCGAAGACAATCAAAGAACGCAACAGCGTTTGATCTGCTTCGAGCGTACCTGTTTTGAACTCTGGGTTCGTTAAGACATCAATGAATGGAATCAAGAACTGATCCTTGTCGCGAATCGATTCGATCTCGTGATACGCATTGAAAATTTCAGATTCATCCAAGCCCAAGGATTCAACGATGTACTGATAAGCATGCGTATGAATCGCCTCTTCGAATGCTTGGCGCAACAAGTATTGGCGGCATTCTGGTGCTGTAATGTGACGATAAGTACCGAGCACAATATTGTTCGCCGCGAGAGAGTCTGCCGTCACGAAGAAGCCGAGATTGCGCTTCACCAAACGACGTTCATCTTCACTCAAGCCATTTGGATTTTTCCAAAGCTCGATGTCGCGTTGCATATTGATCTCTTGTGGCATCCAGTGATTCGCGCAGCCCGCCAAATATTTGTCCCAAGCCCACTTATATTTAAATGGTACGAGCTGGTTCACGTCAGTCTGACCATTAATGATGCGCTTGTCCGCTGCGTTGACGCGGCGTGCCATATCGGCCTCGCTGACCACGGTCGGCTTAGTCACCAAAGCTGGATTGAGCGCGACGTCTTGCGTTTGCAAACGAGTCGCATCGAATGCGCTCGGCGCTGCTGCTGGTGTTACGCGCGGCGCTGGAGCTGGTGCTGCTGGAGCGACTTCATCATCCCAAGATAGCATATTGTTTCCTTTTCGTTTCTAACTCGAAGTCTCAAAACGCCGATGTATTACCTCAGCTAGACTTCACTTCGAGCATAGCGACCATCGTCACTACTGTAATTGTTAACTTTTATTAAATCGGCTTCAAAATCGATTTCGTCTTCAGCGTAAGATCACATCGCTCGATATTTTCGGTGGTTTGCAGCTCGGCGCTTTTGCGTCACATCAAACACCGAGCCCACCACCTCACAAACAACCAAGCTTATCGTTCGCTGAGTTTGCAGACTAAATTTGCAGACTGACTTTAGCGAGAGCCCTCAGAAGTCAGTCTACTTGCTAGTCTGCTTACCGGTCTTATTGGCAAGCCTCGCACTCTTCAAAACCTGGATCACCTGGACGCAAATAGCATGCTGCACCTTCCACGATCGCTGGTGCTGCTGCGACTGGCACTGCCGCTTCGGCTGCCGCCGCATAGCCACCAGAGCCGCCATCCACTGCCACCGCATTCAACGCACCCGTCTTGGTGGTCGACTTTTCAGTGTGGGTCGCACCGATGGTACGCAAGTAGTAAGTCGTTTTCAAGCCACGCAACCACGCCAATTTATAAGTCTCATCGAGCTTCTTACCGGATGCACCAGCCATGTAGATATTCAAAGACTGTGCTTGATCGATCCACTTTTGACGACGTGAAGCTGCTTCAACCAACCAGGTTGGACTCACTTCGAATGCCGTTGCGTAGAGTTGACGCAAGTCGTCAGGGATGCGGTCGATCTTCGCCAAACTACCGTCGAAGTACTTCAAATCGGAGATCATCACGTCATCCCACAAGCCGCGCTCTTTCAAGTCACGCACCAAGTACTCGTTAATTTCCGTGAATTCGCCAGACAAATTCGATTTCACATACAAGTTTTGGTAAGTTGGTTCGATACAAGCGGACACACCAATAATATTAGAGATGGTCGCTGTTGGAGCGATCGCTACGCAGTTCGAGTTACGCATACCGTATTGTTTGATACGCTCGCGAACGATAGACCAATCCATGGTTTCAGAACTATCAACTTCCAAATAGCCACCACGCTCTTGCAATAACAAACGAACAGAATCCTGTGGCAAGATGCCGCGATCCCACAAAGAACCTGTGTAAGAACTATAACGACCACGTTCTTGCGCCAACTCAGTCGAAGCCAAGTAGGCGTAGTAGCACACTGCTTCCATCGATGTATCAGCGAAGTTGACCGCTTCTTGGCTTGCATACGGCACACGCATAATGTGTAAGCAATCTTGGAAGCCCATGATGCCCAAACCAACTGGACGATGACGCAAGTTGGAATCGCGTGCTTTTTTCACTGCGTAGTAGTTAATATCGATCACGTTGTCCAACATACGCATCGCCGTGGTGATCGTACGCTTGAGTTTTTCATGATCGAGCTTGCCATCTTTCATGTGCGCAGGCATGTTCACTGAACCCAAATTACATACAGCGATCTCGCTGTCGTTGGTATTCAATGTGATTTCTGTACACAAATTGGAGCTGTGAACGACACCAACGTGCTGTTGTGGAGAACGGATATTGCATGGATCTTTGAATGTGATCCATGGGTGACCAGTTTCAAACAGCATCGACAACATCTTGCGCCACAAGTCGAGAGCGGCGACCTTTTTAAACAATTTGATTTCACCACGCGCCGCTTTTTCTTCGTAAGCGGTGTAGGCTTCTTCGAAGGACTTACCGAATTTATCGTGCAAATCAGGGACATCGGATGGTGAGAACAAGGTCCATTCGCCTTTTTCCATGACGCGCTTCATGAACAAGTCTGGAATCCAGTTCGACGTATTCATATCATGCGTACGACGACGGTCATCACCGGTGTTCTTACGCAATTCCAAAAATTCTTCGACGTCCATGTGCCAAGTTTCGAGGTAAGCGCAGACCGCACCTTTACGTTTACCACCTTGGTTAACCGCCACCGCTGTGTCATTCACAACTTTTAAGAATGGCACCACACCTTGAGACTTACCGTTGGTACCTTTGATGTGCGCACCAAGTGAGCGCACTGGTGTCCAGTCATTACCCAAACCACCGGCATACTTCGCCAGTAAAGCATTTTCTTTAATTGCTTCGTAAATGCCATCGAGGTCATCGGCCACTGTGGTCAAATAGCAAGACGACAATTGCGAACGTTGTGTCCCACTATTAAAGAGGGTTGGTGTCGAGCTCATGAAGTCGAAGGTCGACAACAAGTTATAGAACTCAATTGCACGTGCTTCACGATCAATTTCATTCAAAGCCAAACCCATCGCGACGCGCATGTAGAACGCCTGCGGCATTTCGATACGAATATCGCGAACGTGTAAGAAATAGCGGTCATACAAAGTTTGCAAACCGAGGTAGCCGAACTGCAAGTCACGATCGCTGACCAAGGCATTCGCCAATTTCTTCAGATCATATTGAGCTAAACGGGAATCGAGCAAACCAGCTTCAATACCCTTCTTCACGAATTTCGGGAAGTATTCGACATATTCTGCAGCCGCATCTTGCTGAGCCACTTCACGACCAAACACTTCTTTACGAACCGTGTGCAACAACAAACGCGCAGTCACTTGGCTGTACGCTGGCTCTTTCTCCATCAACGCACGTGCTGCCAATATCGCAGACTTATGCAATTCTTCGACAGGAACGCCGTCGTACAAATTCTTCAAGGTTTCAACCAAGATCGCTTCTGCGTCAACTAATTTATCCAAACCCAAGCAAGCTGCACTAATCATGTTGCGCACTTGCGCCACATTCAACAGTTGTGGGTGACCGTCAACGATCACGTGAATTTGTGGTACCGACGCGTCTTGTTTACCAGCCGCTTGTGCTTCCAATTGTTGGCGACGCTCTTCCATGCGTTTTGCACGATACAAAACATAAGCGCGAGCCACATCATGTTCGCCAGAACGCATCAATGCCAATTCAACTTGGTCTTGAATATCTTCAATGTGGAAAGTGCCGCCCGCTGGTTGACGACGCATCAAAGCGTTGACCACGCTTCCAGTCAATTGTTCAACCAACTCACGAATCCGTGCGGATGCCGCGCCTTGACCGCCATTCACTGCCAAGAAAGCTTTTGTGACCGCGATCGCGATCTTTGATGGTTCAAAGCCGACCACCGCGCCGTTACGACGAATCACGCGGTAATCGCTATAGCTTGCGGTTGGCGTCGGCGCCTGGCCAGAGATACTCGCAAACGCTGCGGCTGGATCATATGCTTGAGTTGATGTTGTATCGATAGAAGAGTGCATTTCGCCTCCAAGTTCAGGGTCTTATTAATATGACGGTGTTGCGATGTTTGTGCTGCGATATAACTCTTCATACGTCAAAGAAATCGCTCTATCCTTACGTATGAAAGCGGTACTACAGAATGCCTTGTTTGATGCCGAACTAAGCAGCGACTCAATTTCGCAGCTCAATTTAAGCATCCAGACCACGGTAAATCATCACTTCAACAACGAGAAATTTTGGTGATCGTCGCACCTCGTCACTTGCTCCAAGTCTTGTCTCAGCAAAGCTTAGGAATCCATTTTGAGGCTGTCGATACCAGAAAAAATAACCGGGAGAAACTTTCTCAAACCACTATATCTAGTGCGATTATTTTTATTTGCACTAATTCTAGTGCCCCGAACTTTAGCTGGCAACCGCTTTTTAACACTTACTCCCGTCTTTTTTTTCACACGAGCGCGATGAAGTGTTTGACTTTGAACAGGCCTCAAAAGCATGCGAATAGGCATGTGAGTGGGCACTAACATGAACTGCTCAAATACTAGGCAGCTAGAGAAAATTTCACTCAAAAGAAAATTCCCATGTCGTAAATTAGATACTATATTTAGCGACAATTTTGCAAAATAGCCGCCCACAGACACTAGATCTAGTGTTTGGCCTTTTATCAAAAATAGAATTGAGAAAGCTATGAAACGCAGGAAGGCGTGTCTTCAGCCGCCATTATTGATCCGAGATTTTCAGCTTCTGGATGGTGTAGCGCAGTTGTCGAAAACTGACCCCAAGAAGGTCGGCGGCTTGCGTACGATTATTATGGGTCTGCTTGAGGGCTGCTTGAATCAAATCTCGTTCCACACTTTCCAGATACTCAGGCAAACTAAACGGGAACTCTGGTTTTAGGTACACATCAGAATCAATATTCACAGGTGACTCGATTAAGCGCGTTGGCGTCACGAGTTGCGGCGATGTGGCAGAGCCTGGGCGCAAACCCAAATCGATCACGTCAATGACACCTTGCTCAGCAAATGCTGCGGCACGTTCAAGGATATTTTCGAGCTCACGTACATTGCCTGGAAAATCATAGCAACGCAGTGCATCCAAAGCATCCTTGCTTAAACTAATCGGATAAGTCGGGTTGGTCAGCTTTTGCAAAATCGCTCCTGCCAACTCTTCCACGTCATCTAGGCGTTGCCGTAACGGTGGCAAGATCAACTCAATCACATTAAGTCGATAATACAAGTCTTGGCGAAACTTACCGGCCGTCACGCAATCTGCTAAATTTTGATGGGTCGCGCTGAGGATACGGACATCAACCGCTTCTTCATTGGTTGCACCAACCTTCCGCACGCGGCGCTCTTGAATCGCACGCAACAGCTTGACCTGCATAGCAAGTGGCAAATCAGCGACCTCATCCAACATCAGCGTACCGCCATTCGCCGCCTGAAAGAAACCATCTCTATCATCATTAGCGCCAGTAAAAGCGCCTTTGCGATATCCGAAGAACTCCGCTTCCATCAACGCTTCTGGAATAGCGCCGCAGTTGACCGCAATAAAAGGTTTGTCGTTGCGCGCGCTATGACGATGTATCTCCCGCGCTGCTAACTCCTTACCGCTACCAGATTCACCGGTAATAATGACTGGAGCCATACTTCGTGCCAAGCGCCCAATCTGTGCTCGTACATTTTCGATACCTGGAGAACTACCGATCAAAAATGATGGGCTAGCAGGCTTTTCTACGACCACAGTTGCTGGAGGCGCTTTCACCGTGTTCATCTGTACAGCGGAACGCACCAATTTACGCAGTTGATCGAGTGCGACCGGCTTCGAGACGTAATCGAAAGCGCCCGCTTTGAGGGCGATCACCGCGTTATCAGCGCTACCGAACGCCGTAATCACAGCCACTGGGATATTTTTGTATTGCGCGTTAATTAGCTCAACCATCTCGAGACCAGAACCGTCCGGCAATCGCATATCCGTCAAAACTAATGAGTAGCTAGTCTTGCCTAGAAAATTGCGGGCCTGCTCGAGCGATTCGGCGCTATCTACATCCAGCCCCATTTTGATCAGCGTCATTTCCAAAAGCTCACGCAAATGAGCCTCGTCATCGATCACAAGGATACGTGGCGAACTTGGCGTTTCAGCTGAACTCATGTTTTTTCACTGGTTGAGAAGTTGATCACGAAGCGCCCACCGGGCGTGAAGTCAAGAATGACCGTGTCATCGTTACGGTATTCATAATCCAAAACTGCGTGATTATTTAAGCACAACTCGCGCGCCATATACAAGCCTAGACCAGTCCCTTTACTCGAAGTAGTGTAGAACGGCTCGAACAAATGAGATCGCACGGTCGCCGAGATACCCGGTCCGTCATCTTGGATATGCAGTTCACGACGACCACTTGAACTAATTTTCATCACTAAACGAATACAGTGCGCTTTGCCGCTCGCGTAACGCACAGCGTTCGACAGGAGGTTTGTAATCACTTCGTGCAAATGATCTGGATCAAAGCGCACATAAAAATGGCCATCGTCTTGCAACAGAATCGTGTCCGGCGCGATGCCACGAGTCTCGACAAATTCTTGTACGATTTCCTCTAAGGCGTTCACCAGATAAACTGGTTCTAAATTCGCTTGCGCCTTACGTGATAGTTTCAGAATATCTTCGATCAGTTTATTCAAACGAGTCACATTATCTTCGACGATTTTCAAGAGACGGCGCGATTGTGCTTCGTTGTGAACATCTTCACTCATTAAGGAAGTTGCGTACGAAATTGACGAAAGCGGATTACGTACTTCGTGCGCAATACTCGCTGTAAGACGCCCCATTGACGCCAATTTCAACTGCTGCGCCTGGTTCTCGATATCAGAAACATTTTGTATAAAAACAATGGTGCGCGGCGTCGTGAGACCATCGTTATTTTCCATTGCGTCTTCGTCGATGGAGACAAAACGCAACTTCAAATGAGTCCCTGTATCAGGCGCCTCCTCTGCGTATGATTCTTCACTTGAATTGATTCGATTTTGGTGGCGCAAAACGACAAAGGAGGCACCTTCATTACGTAGCCAAGCCGTTGTATGAGGATCATGGCCTGCTTTCCACTTATCCATTTCATCAACGATCGGGCTCAGATAACTGATGTCGCGAATTCTCAATGGTCCCGTCGATGCATACTCGTGATGCTCCAATCCCAATAGGCGCTCTGCCGCTGGATTGGCCTCGAACACATTCCCATTCTGGTCTAAGACCAACACGCCATCATCCATATCAGCAATGATGGTGCGATTCATCGACTGCTGCAACGACAATTCAAAACCGCGTTTGCGTGCCAGTTCTTCCTGCCCAATCAAGTTTCTTGCCAACCGGTTGAGAACATAGACCACGGCGAAATAGGAAGCTCCATATAAGCCGGCTTGCGAAATAAGATGGCTATCCTCACTCTGCAAAACTTGATAAGCATTCACAAATAACAGGAACAACGAGACTGCAGACACAAAACTGAGGGCGACCAACAGCGAGCCTAATATCCCTGCACCCGCCAGAGGAAAAAGATAAAGAATGACGAGGCCACTCTTGCTGCCTCCGGCGCCCACATACAGTGTGGAAATAATAATGAGGTCGATGCTCACTTGCATCACAAGCTGCAGCATAAAGCGTTTAGTCCAGCGCGCTTTTAGAATCACAAAGCCGATCGACAAGACTAGGTAGGTTGCGGTGATTCCGAGCAAAGATGCCTGATCAAACTGCCACACATCGCGACTTGATTTCACGCTTAAATAGGTGATCAGAATTAGCGCAATCAGAACTCGCGATACATTGAAGGTCTGCAGCGAGCGCCAGAAGCTCGCACTAATTTGTATAGGCGCCTGCGAAGCGAAGTTGAGACTCGAACGTATCATTGCGCGCGATCTGCGTGGTCATTGCAACAATAAGCTTGACCGTGGCGAATGATCGCTTCGGATTCCGGAATAAAAACTTGGCAAACCGCACACGGTAGCATTTGTTCGCCACCACTCGGCGCTGCTGTGCTTTGCGATTTAGTTTCTTTTGCTTGGCGCTGCGTTTGCTTTCGCAGTGCTAAGTACACTAAGACGGCCAAGGCCAGCCACATCAATAGTCTCATGCCAAACTCCGGTGCAATAAAACCTCAAGGACAAATCGACTACCAACATAAGCGAGCAGCAAAAACAGGAAGCCAAACAAAGTCATACGCAATACCGCTTTACCTCGCCAGCCGCGCCACTGGCGCCCGATCAACAAGATGGCAAACAACAGCCACGAAAGTAAAGACAAAATCGTCTTGTGATCCCAGCGAAACGCCACACCCAGCACCTGCTCAGAGAAAACCACGCCCGACAAAACCGTTAAGCTCAACAAGATAAAACCCACTGTTACCAAAATAAACAGCAGGGATTCCATCTTTAATAAAGCCGGTAAGCGGTCTAAGGCTTTCGCCAACCACCCTTGCTCTGCGTTAGCACTGAGACGATGTAAATGTTTGTCTTGCACATACATCACTAAGGCATGAATCGCTGCAATACTCAGCGTACTGTAAGCGAGTAAGGCGATTCCCACGTGCCATGGGAACATCGCGGTCTTATCATGCAAAGGAATCAAACTACCAGGAAATACCAGCAGCAAAACAATGGTCAGCGCCGCTTGCGGCAACACGAGCAGACGCAAACCGTCCAATGAAAGATTGCGATTCTCCACCAAAAAAACCAAGGTGGACACCCAAATTGCAGCCGACCACATGGTGGCGAAGCCAATCCGTAAGGCATCGCCTTCATATAAGCTGCCACCCAACACCAAACCGTGCAGCGCCCATGCAATCGAGGTCAAGCCGAGCGCTAGCCACTTGCGCGAGCCAGAAATGAAACTGCAGCCCACGTAGAGCGCAGCGGTAAGTAATGAGATCTGAAATAACATGATCTAAGTTTACACTATGTTGCTGAAACATTCTGTTCGATTCGCGACATAAGTTCAGTGAAGTTCAATGAGGTATTGATACAGAATAAATCCACAAGGAAACTTTTTAAGGGCGATTAGCTTGGGGCGCCGATCAATTACAACACCAGATCAAGATATTTTCATATTTCCGCTGATGACCTGATCTAGCCACTTGACGATCAAGGCTTCGATCGGGATACTTCCTGCACCCGAATCATGGCGGTATCACTGAGCTTTCTTTTTTATAAAACAAGTGGGCACTTGATGCATTCCAGCTTCGGAAAAAAATAACAGATTCATTTTCCTTTTAGGAACGACCATGAAAAAATCACTTTTCGCTTTGGCAGCACTGGCGACCCTTGGTGCTACCGCACATGCCGACGAAGGTATGTGGATGCCACAACAATTGCCGCAAATCGCTAAACAATTGAAAGCGGCTGGCCTCAAACTCGATCCATCGAGTTTGACAAAACTCACCGAATTCCCAATGGGCGCCATCGTTAGTCTCGGCGGCTGCTCTGCCTCATTCGTTTCACCACAAGGTTTGGTCGCTACCAACCACCACTGTGTGTATGACAGCGTGGCGCGCGCCTCTACACCAGAACATAACTACTTGGCTAATGGTTTCTTGGCCAAGACCTTAGCGGAAGAAGTACCAGCTGCGCCAGGCTCGCGCATTTACGTCACCACCGATGTGACCAACGTCAGTGACAAAATTATCAGCGCAGATGTTGCAAAGTTGACCGGCAAAGCGCGCATGGATGCGATCGAAAAGAATCAAAAAAGTATGATCGCCGCATGTGAAAAGGAAGCAGGTTTCCGTTGCAGCATTCCGACTTTCTACGGTGGCTTGGAATTCTATTTGATCAAACAAATGGAAATCAAAGATGTCCGTTTGGTGCATGCCCCTGCTGAAGGCGTAGGTAAATTTGGTGGCGACACCGATAACTGGATGTGGCCACGTCACACAGGTGACTATGGTTTCTACCGCGCCTATGTCAGCAAAGATGGTAAGCCAGCAGAATTCAGCAAAGACAACGTGCCATACGTTCCAAAGCACTTCTTAAAATTAGCTAAAGATGGTTTGAAAGAAGGCGATTTTGTGATGGTATTGGGCTATCCAGGCCGTACGAATCGTCATCGTTTACCTTCTGAAATTGCTTACACGTTTGACTTTGAGTATCCGAATTTCGTCAAGAACTCTGCAGAAACTCTCGCGATTATTGCCGCCGAAACCAAAGACAATAAAGATGCTGCTTTGAAGTACGCAGGCATGGTTGCGAACATCAATAACTATTACAAGAATCGTCAAGGCATGCTTGATAGTTATGCTGACAGCGACATCTTGCCACGCAAGTCCAAAGAACATGCTGACTTAAAAGCTTGGGTAAATTCCAATCCAAAAACCAAAGCTGAGTTTGCTGCGGACATCGAAAAAATCGAAGAAATCTACGCCAAGCGTGATGCAACGGCTAAGAAAGAATCTTATTTAGCTTCTTCTTATCCACGCTTCTTGTCGACGGCACGCACTCTGTATCGTTTGGCACAAGAACGTACTAAGCCAAATGCAGAACGTCGCGCTGGTTTCCAAGATCGCGATTTGCCACGCTTCAAAGCCAGTATCGATGGCGTAGAACGTAGCTATGACGAGAAAGTCGACAAAGCCTTAGTGCTCAATAGTTTAGTGAAGTATGCAGCCGCACCAGCTGCAGAACGCAATGCGAACTTTGATAGCGCCATGGGTATCAAAGACGGTATGAGCAAAGACCAATTGAAAGCCTTGTTAGATACGATGTACGCTGGCAGCCAATTTGGTGACAAGGCTTTCCGCGCAGCTTGGCTCAACAAATCCGTTGACGACTTCAAGGCAAGCAATGATAGCTTCATCAAAGCTGCTGTTGCAATGTACGACGAGGGCATGAAACGCGAAATGGCAGATCAAGAAACTGCTGGCAGCATGCAAAAAGCCTATGCAAGCTATATGAAGGCAAAAATCGCCTACATGAAGAGCAAAGGCCAAGCTGTCTACCCTGATGCCAATAGCACTTTGCGTGTGACCTTTGGTAAAGTTGCTAGCCGCCCATTCGGCGCTGACGGCACGACTTGGACCGCTTTCACCACAGTCAAAGGCGTTGCAGCTAAAGCGACTGGAACAGGCGAATTCAATGCGCCAGCAAACCAATTGGCAGCGATTAAAGCCAAAGATTTCGGCAAGTATGTTGATCCAGCTTTGAAAACAGTTCCAGTCAATTACTTAGCGACTTTGGACATCACTGGTGGTAACTCCGGCTCTGCCGCTTTGAACGCCAAAGGCGAATTCATCGGTTTAGCATTCGACGGTACCTTGGACTCCATCATTGCTGATTGGGACTACAACAAAGCATCAAGCCGCTCGATTCAAGTCGATTTGCGTTACATGCTGTGGCAGATGAAACACGTCGACAAAGCAGACAATCTGTTAAAAGAAATGAACGCAGAATAAGTACGACCATCGGGTCATTTCTGAGCAGGCCATCGCCTTTCACAAGGCGGTGGCCTTTTTATTTCTTGCTATAAAAATTTTACTCAGCATCATCGCAGAAAACCCATCTTCAGGTCGATTCGGCGCAGATTTCGGATGATTCAGCCCGAATCCTACTGGCAAAGCCCGCTGCAGAGGGAAAACACCCCGCCTTTTCGAGTAAAATAGCGGCTTATTTGAAAGCCATGCGATTGATCATTCCTGACTTCAGCCCCAACTATCGGATGCCTGCAGGAAAACCAAAGCATCTCCGCAGTGGCTCAGTCACCACCATTTTGAAGGTTCACTATGCTCGACAATCTCACCCAACGCTTAGCCAAAGTCGTCAAGACCATGCGTGGCGAGGCCCGCCTCACGGAATCCAATACCGCTGAAATGTTACGTGAAGTACGTATGGCATTACTCGAAGCGGACGTGGCTTTGCCAGCTGTGCGCGAACTGATTGCCCGCGTCAAAGAAAAAGCCATGGGTGAAGAAGTCATCGGCTCACTAACACCAGGGCAAGCCTTGGTCGGTGTGGTACAAAAAGAATTGGCATCGCTAATCGGCGCCGATCTTGGTGAACAAGCGGCCGAACTCAACTTTGCGACGCAACCACCAGCGATCATCTTGATGGCGGGTTTGCAGGGCGCAGGTAAAACGACGACAGTGGGTAAGCTCGCCCGCTTCTTGCGCGAAAATAAGAAGAAAAAAGTACTCACTGTTTCTGCCGACGTTTATCGTCCAGCGGCGATCGGTCAGCTCGAAACCGTCACGGCTCAAGCAGGCGCAGACTTTTTCCCAACCACAGTCAACGACAAGCCAGTAGCGATTGCGCTCGCGGCGCTCGACTGGGCCAAGAAGCATCATCACGAAGTGCTGATCATCGATACTGCAGGTCGACTCGGTATCGACGAAGCCATGATGAAAGAAATTGCCGAAGTTCACGCTGCGGTAAAACCGATCGAAACACTGTTCGTGGTTGACGCCATGTTGGGTCAAGATGCGGTCAATACGGCAAAGGCCTTCAATGATGCCTTGCCATTGACCGGTGTAGTGTTGACCAAGCTCGATGGTGATTCGCGTGGTGGTGCCGCATTGTCGGTGCGGCATGTGACCGGTAAGCCGATCAAATTCGCTGGTGTATCGGAAAAACTCGATGGCTTGGAAGCCTTCGATCCGACCCGCATGGCCAATCGTATTTTGGGCATGGGCGATATTTTGGCCTTGGTCGAATCCGCACAAAAAGGCATGGATATCGAAGCGGCCAAAGGTCTCGCTGAAAAAATCAAAGTCGGTGGCAAGTTCGATATGAACGATTTCAAAGCGCAACTGGCGCAGATGAAAAACATGGGCAGCTTATCGAGCTTGATGGACAAATTGCCGGCACAGTTCCAACAAGCAGCATCGGGCGCCAACATGGAGAATGCAGAAAAAAATATGCGCCGCATGGAAGGCATCATCAACTCCATGACACCATTGGAACGCAGCAAACCTGAACTGATTAAAGCCTCACGCAAACGTCGTATCGCCGCCGGTGCTGGCGTTCAAATTCAAGAAGTGAATCGCATGCTGGCGCAGTTCGAACAAATGCAAAGCATGATGAAGAAACTCAAAGGTGGTGGCATGATGAAGATGATGCGGGGCCTGAAAGGCATGATGCGTTGATTTACCCTCATAAATCCAATGCTAGGGCGCATTGCTTCTTCGCTTATCCTCGCAATACTCTAGTATTGCTGCGGGAAACGAATCGCACTGCATCCCTATCATTGAATTTCTGATGGTAAATCGATTTGCTGTTTTCTGTAGTGCACATCCAAACTGAGTCGCTTTTCGAAAATCATTTAAGAATGCATTGCTTCTTCGTTTATCCTCGCAATACTCCAGTATTGCTGCGGGAAACGAATCGCACTGCATCTCTATAATTGAATTTCTGATGGTAAATCGATTTGCTGTTTTCTTTGTAGAGCCTCATCACATCATCATTTCAAAAGCGCACCGCGTCCCTATCATTGAATTCCTGACGGTAAATCGATTTGCTGTTTTCTGTAGTGCACATCCAAACTGAGTCGCTTTTCGAAAATTATTGAAGAGTGCATTGCTTCTTCGTTTGTCCTCGCAATACTCTAGTTTTGATATGGGAACCGACTCGTACTGCATCCCCAAAAATTGGATTTCTACCTGCAAGTTGTCACCCTATTTCTTGGCGCTGCGACCATCTTTCGTTTACAGACTCGATCGCATAGCGTCACTTGACCAGCGCTGACTCAACAAATTTCGTTTTTACTCGTGCGTGACTCCCCGATTTTTGCGACGTAGCCTTCACCTTTTTTTCTCGATTCTGCAGAGGAAAAACGACATTTTTCCCTCTGAAAATGGGGTTCGCGGTGATTTCTCACAATTTTTTTGCAAAAACCAAAAAAAAACACTTGCAAGCCACGATAAACCGCACCACTATTAGCACTGCGTGAAATGGCGCATTTTCAAGACAATTGTGAAGGAGCCTCAATATGGCAACAGCACCAAAAAAAGCAGCAGCAAAACCAGCAGCAAAAAAACCTGCCGCGAAAGCAGCAGCTAAACCGGCAGCTAAAAAACCTGTAGCAAAAGCAGCAGCGAAGCCAGCAGCAAAGCCAGCTAAAGCAGCAGCAAAACCTGCAGCGAAGCCAGCGAAGGCAGCAGCTAAGCCAGCAGCAAAAAAACCAGCAGCAGCGAAAAAGCCAGCGGCAGCTCGTAAGCCAAATGCAGCTTTCATGAAACCAATGACGATTTCTCCAGTCTTGGCAGCAGTCATCGGCGCGGCTCCAATGCCACGTACAGAAGTGACCAAGAAAGTGTGGGAATACATCAAAAAGCACAAGCTGCAAGATGAAGCAAACAAACGCAATATCAACGCAGATGACAAGTTGAAAGCCGTCTTCGGTGGCAAGAAACAAGTCTCTATGTTTGAAATGACTAAACTCATTTCTGGTCACCTCTCCTAATCGAGAACGACTAACATATTGCTTTGGGCAATTCTTGAGATTGAATTTATTCATTCTCAATCCCAAACAAAAACGCCCGCATCGCGCGGGCGTTTTTGTATCGAAGTTCGGCAAAGAAACAATGGCGCGAACAGCCACAACACACGTTAGACTCGCCGGCGAGTCAACTAAGGAGCGCTTGCCATTTCCAAAAATTGGCGCGCCACACGCCCCGACATGAAACACATTAATATTCACGCCCTCGACTCGCTTCGGCAATTACTATTGGATCCGCTCACACGTCCGCATTGGGATCAGCTACACAAGCAATACATCAATTCGAATGATCTCTCATTCAAAACTTTAGTCGTCGAGAAAATTTGTACACAGATTCCTCAAACAGGGCTGATTGGTTTCTATCGAGGTGTTTTCTTAGCGCATATCTTAGATCAGGAAAAATGGAAGCGAGATGCTGCCATCGCATTACTTGGGCTGCGACCTGTCAACGTCGATCGCATCATGGCTTTTCTAAACTTCGAAAATGCGGTCTCGATTTACGAAGCCAACGCCAATCACGGACTCAATACACGAGCCGAACAATTGCAATTCCCACAGTTGCTCAAACTCGCGACAGACGCCATCAAACTCAAAACAAAAGTTGAACTTAATCTCAACTCAAAGCGCATCGCGGTCTATTCCATGCAAATTAATGATGGCCGTCACCCGCCAACAACCTTGTTATTCGATCACGCCCATCTTCTAAAAAGACTCGGCTACGAAGTTCATGTATTTAGTGCACAAGAACTCGACATCCCTCAGAGCAGTCACTATCTCAGCAACAGCGGCTATTTGGTCAATTGGCCATTCGATTCGAAGCTCCAGCACGATGCAGAATTCAATCAGAGCCTAGACGTCACCATCACTACCTCATCCCTGTCATTGTTGACACGGTACGAACAGATTATTAGCAAGATGATTGAATTTTCGCCGTCACTGATTTTCTTCGTTGGTGATAGTTCTCCACTCATCGAGTTTCTTTTTCAGATCTTTCCTACTCTTGCACTCAACACCAATTCCAATGCGCCATTGGGTCATTCAGACCTCTGGTTAGCGGCGAATGAAAAACATTTACGTACCGCGCAATTTACCAACACGACGGCTTTCCACTATCCCAATCGTATTAAGCTGCCAGCTCAAGCCGAGGGCCTCAAGACGAAAGCCCCCACATCGAAAGTCGTACTCATCACTGTAGGTTCACGCCTAGCTGTTGAAATCAGAGACGAATGGGCGAAAAAAATGCTAGCCCTAATGGAATCACATCCACAGCTGGAATGGAAATTGATTGGTGGGCAAGGTGTACTACCCGAAGTGCTAGCGGCAGCGAATGAGAGAATCACCGCGATTCCTTTTACGCCGAATGTTGGCGAACACCTTGCAACCGCCGATATTTACGTCAACCCTCGTCGGGTCGGTGGTGGATTTAGTGTTGCTGAAGCGATGGCATTTTCATTACCGGTACTCTGTTATAGCGAGACAGATGGCGGCGATAAGCTACTAGAACATGCGGTCGACTCGGATCAGGCCTACTTTGATTTACTGACGCACTTGATTCATAGCCACGACGATCGAATCAAGTTCGGTGCTCAATTAAAAGAAATGTTCGATCAGAATCTTAGCCTCAGCAATGCAGCGCCACGCTTGCAATTAGCCATTCAGCAGGCCAAGCAGAACGCCCTGCTTCGATTCTCAAAGAATATCGACGATGGCCCTAGCGCCGACGCTAAAGGTCTTGATTCACCAATTTCTTGAACTTGGCTGGTACACCGACCACAAGTGAGTTATAGGCCACATCGCCCGTAACAACTGCACCTGCACCGAGGAATGCGTGATCGCCAATCACCAAACGTTCAATCAAGGTAGCACCAATCCCTACCGTAACGGCTTCGCCAATGACGGACAGTCCACCGAGATTGCAGCCAGGCTGCAACCTTGAAAAGGCGCCAACACGCGTGTCATGTCCTACCGTAACACCACGATTCACAAAAACATGCTGGTCCAAATGCACTCCAGGCCCAATCACACTATTAGCGCCGATAAAGACACCTTGACCTAGTTTGGCGAGCGGAGAAACATAAGCCGTTGGGTGAATCAAGGTCGTAAATTTCAAGCCAAACCGTTGCACTAATTCAGAAGCGAGTACCGAACGTTGTGGCGTGGTCGGACCGAGAATGTAAAGCTCATCTGCTTGAGGTTGAAATTCTTCGAAAGAAAGGAGCTGTGGGGTCTGCCCAAAAACCTGCAAATCAGCGATGCGTTCTTGCACGGAACGGTCGCGCTCTCCCACTGCCTCAGCGTGATGCAACACCACACTCTTAATGTGGAGTTGGTTGGCGATAGCGCAATCGAATATATCGGAAAGGATATTGCTCGCACCAAAAATAACTAGATTTCTCACGACCGCTCTTCCCCTTAGCATTGACGTAATTGAAGCCGCTCTCGAACTGATTGCGCAGACGCCGCTTGACGCCCCATTGCCGTCGCTTGTTGGGCAACCCGACGCACCAGATCCGGATTGGTCGCTAATCGTTGGCGTTGATCGTCGAACCAAAGATTATCTTCCAAGCCCACTCTAACGCCGTCGGCCGCAACGATTCCCAAAGCATTCGCCTGATGTTGAAAACGCCCGAGTCCCGCAACAGCCCACACCGCACCTTCCGGTAACTCATTCACCATCATGCCGAGATGTAGTAACTTGGCTTGGGCGGTCGCGACATTGCCGAGTAAAAGATTGAAATAATATGGCGGCTTCAGTAAACCTTTTTCAATTAAAACATGAGCGAAATGAACCATTCCCAAATCAAATACTTCGAGTTCTGGTTTGATGTCTTTTTCTAGCATTAACTCAGCTAATCGCATGATCATCGATGGCGCATTAAGACTCGCTTCGGTCGCGAAGTTCATGGAACCTAAAGTGAGACTTGCCATATCAGGCTTCACGTCACCATCTAAAAGCAAACTCTGAGCACGCTGTTCGAACTCTTGCGCCCGTCGACCGCTGGTCGTCAAAGTAATGATCACCTCTGGCTTTTCGTGGCGAATACGCTCGATGATATCAGCCACAATGCGCGGTTCGGAGGTGGGTTGGCCTTGTTCATCGCGACCATGCAAATGGGCGATCGAAGCGCCCTCATCCACGCAAGCGATCACATCAGCTGCAATTTCTTTGGGAGTGAGCGGGACATGTGGCGACATCTCTTTGTTCGGAACCATGCCCGTTGGTGCCACATTAATGATCAAATCTTTTTGCATGGAAGGCTAAGGTAAATTGGAGATTAAGAAGCAAGAACAGAACGCAAACGTCGCAAGCCATAGACATTGGGCAAGCGCCATCCACATCAATTATCCACTGAATTCCCAATTTTTCCAGTTCGCCAAAACGGCATTCGGATACTCGGGACGCCCACGACTACCGTTATAACGACCGAGCGCAAGATAAAGATTGCCATTTTCCATATCGATATACATACGCAGAATAGAACATCCATAGCGCAGATTCGTTTGCATATGAAATAGCTTCTTGGGATCACCGTCCCCGATCACACGCGACCAAAATGGCATGACTTGCATATAACCGCGCGCCCCAACAATCGATGTCGCATATTTCTTGAAGCCAGACTCGACTTGGATTAAACCCATCACCATCGCAGGCTCAAGCCCTGCGCGCTTCGATTCGTACCAAATCGTTTCAAGCAATTCGATGCGGGTTTGGCGATCGGGAATGCGTCGCTTTAAACGGTCGGACATCTCGCCGAGCCAATTCAGATATTTAAGTTTATCTTCAAACTTTTCAAAACTTGGTTTGGGTGGGCGCGAATCGGCGATCGCTTTTGATAGGGCTAAACGTACCGAGTCAGCAATCGCTTCTTCCTTCTGGTTTCCTGCTGACGCTGAGCAATGCAATCCAAGGCCGATGAGAAGCGCAGACAATAAAAAACAAACGCGAAGTGTCATGCTTCGCGTTTGTTTTTGTTGAGACTCAAAAAACGACATGGATATGTCTGAATCTTAGGATGCCAATTTCGCTTGTAGGAAGCTGAACATTTCAGCGATCGCCACATTACTCGCCTCGGCGTCACGACGACCTTTGTATTCGAGCATGCCTTCTTTCAAGCCACGGTCACCGATCACAACGCGGTGCGGTACGCCAATCAACTCCCAATCCGCAAACATCGCGCCTGGACGCAAATCACGATCATCCAACATGACGTCCACACCTGCCGCTAACAATTGCGCGTACAGTGTTTCAGCCTGTTCTTTCACCGCTGCGCTCTTTTCCATACCCATTGGGCAAATCACGACTTCAAATGGTGCAATCGCGGTCGGCCAAATGATGCCCTTGTCATCAAAATTCTGCTCAATCGCTGCGCCAAGAATACGCGTAATCCCAATACCATAGCAGCCCATTTGCAAGATTTGTGGCTTACCATTTTCATCGAGATAAGTCGCTTTCATCGCTTCAGAATAGCTGGTGCCGAGCTGGAATACGTGACCGACTTCGATACCGCGTTGAATCGCCAACACGCCTTGACCATCTGGCGATGGATCACCCGCCACCACATTACGCAAATCGGCCACCATCGGTTCTGCAACATCGCGGCCCCAGTTTGCACCGGTGAAGTGGAAATCTTCCTCATTCGCGCCACAAACGAAATCCGCCATCATGGCGACCGTACGATCAGCCACCACCTTCACAGGCAACTTGGTATTGATAGGGCCAAGGTAGCCAGGCTTGGTGCCGAAGTGTTCAACAATTTCGTCTTCAGTCGCGAAGCGATAATTTGCCAAGCCAGGCACTTTACTCGCCTTGATTTCATTGAGCTCATGATCACCGCGCAAGAGCAATAACCATACTTGCTTTTTGATCGCATCTTTTTCTTCGATCTCCACAGTCAACACAATCGACTTCACTGTGTTTTGCAAAGGAATGCCGAGCAACTCTGCGACATCTTCACATTTGGACTTCTTCGGCGTCGCCGTCTTGGTCAAGGCTTGGCTTGCGTCTTGGCGTGCGCTCAACAAAGAAACCGCTTCAGCCGCTTCCATATTGGCTGCGTAATCGGATGTTGGGCAATACACCAAAGCGTCTTCACCAGTATCGGCGATCACATGGAACTCGTGGGAGCCCGTACCACCGATGGCGCCGTTATCTGCTGCCACCGCACGGAATTGCAAACCGAAGCGATTGAAGATGCGGGTGTATGCGTCATACATGTTTTGGTAAGACTTCTTCAAACCATCGAGATCACGATCAAAAGAATACGCATCTTTCATCGTAAATTCACGACCACGCATCAAACCGAAACGTGGACGACGCTCGTCGCGGAACTTCGTTTGAATATGATAAAAATTGACCGGCAATTGACGGTAAGACTTCAACTCAGAACGAACCACGTCTGTGATCACTTCTTCTGATGTCGGCTGAATGGCGTAGTCGCGACCGTGGCGATCTTTCACGCGCATTAGTTCCGGACCCATTTTGTTCCAACGCCCCGTCTCTTGCCATAACTCAGCGGGTTGTACGACCGGCATCAACATTTCAATTGCGCCAGCACGATCCATCTCTTCACGCACAATCTTTTCAACTTTGCGAATCACCCGCAAACCCATCGGCATGTAGTTGTAGATACCAGCACCGAGACGTTTGATCATGCCGGCTCGCATCATCAATTTGTGGCTGACAATCTCCGCATCCGCAGGAGCTTCTTTCAAGGTCGAAATAAAATACCGTGTTGCGCGCATAGCTAGGTTTCTTTTCAAAAAAATAAAACTTCTACAAAAATCGAAGAGCAAATATCTCCTTTGGCATGCCTATTGTGCATTGCCAAAAAAGATACGACAACTCTGGAACTTTTTTTTAGAAGTACTAGGTTATAATCAACTCAATTTTAAAGGATATGCTGGCTCATGCGCTCACTGTTTGCACTTTTGATGATGGATTCGACTGCATAAATGCACTTTTTTAAGTTTTTGGACTCTGTTTCGCCTATTTTGCGCAACGAAATTTGCTCGTAGGCCGCACTCCGTAACTTGAACAAGCTTCGTCCGTCGCTCGACTTGCGTCTTAGTTAAGCGCTGGCCACAAAGAAAATTGGGGTCAATCATGTTGGATCGTGAAGGCTTTCGGCCTAACGTCGGCATTATTATGCTGAATGCCAATAATGAGGTTTGGTGGGGTAAGCGGGTGCGCGAGCATTCGTGGCAATTCCCACAAGGCGGCATTAAATACGGCGAATCGCCGGAACAAGCCATGTTCCGCGAATTGGAAGAAGAAACGGGCTTATTGCCTCAGCACGTCAAGATTATCGGTCGCACGCGCGATTGGTTGCGCTATGAGGTGCCTGATCATTTCATCAAACGCGAAATCCGCGGCCACTACCGTGGTCAAAAGCAAATTTGGTTTTTGCTACGCATGGTTGGCCGCGACTGCGACGTCAACTTACGCGCCAGCAGCCATCCTGAATTTGACGCTTGGCGTTGGCACGATTACTGGGTTCCTTTGGATACCGTGATCGAATTCAAGCGCGGCGTGTATCAAATGGCATTGCAAGAATTGTCGCGCTATTTGCATCGTGATGCGAACTACCGCAAACCACATCACCGCGGTCAGCAGCGCGGACGCGATAAACGTCATGAAGCCAAATCGGACACTCCATCGGTATCTACTAGCGAAGAAACCGTGGCCAACGCTGCCAAGGACGCTCTCGCCCCGAACACGAATCTTGAGATCGCACCACCAAGCGCCATCGAAAATGGCAATAAGGAAACTGGCTTATGAAATTGTCTTCCGATATCTTGATCTTGCATCAGAGCATGCGATACGTCTTCAGTATTAGCGTCGTATTGAGCTGTTTTTCTGGTGTGGTCAGCCATGCTCAAGCAAAACAAGATGAAGAAGTCAAAAAAGCCTTTGTCGAGAGTGAAGTGAAACTGCCGAGTGCGCCGCAAGAGAAAGATCTCCTGCTATTTCACAGCAGCGATAGCCAGCAATTTTATCTCGATACGCAATCCTTGAGCATCGCAGCTGACGGAAGCTTTCGTTACACCTTAGTCGCCAAGAGCCGCGCCGGTGCGCGTAGCATCAGCTATGAAGGTCTACGTTGCGAAACTTCCGAGAAGCGCCTATTCGCCTTCGGTCGCAAAGATGGTGAATGGTCCGAATCACGCCGCAAAGAATGGTCGAGCATTAGCAGCTCTGATAGTAATCAGCAACACGGGGTGCTCGCTTGGGATTTTGTCTGCAGTTACGGCCGCGTAGTCGGTGGCATCGATAAAATCACGCAACGAGTACGACGCGGTGAATCACTACAACGCTCACCATAATCAACTCCTTGGCGGCGTTTTTTTCGCAATCGCGCTGCACTGTGCATGCCCTCATAGCAATCGAAATCAAGCAAGGTTCTGATGAATAAGTCGGGACTGAATTGCTCGATTTAGTTCATCTACATTTCATGAAGCCAATCGACCGCCGCTCTTATCTAAAAATCCTCGCACTCGCGACAGTTAGTGCATTTCATACATCGACTTTCGCTAAGCTATCGTCGACAGGGCCTATACGAGCGTTACGCGAACTCGAAAAACGTCACCACGGACGGCTCGGCCTGGTTGCCTTAGACCAAAGCACCGGTCAGAGTATCGTTTACAGGGCACAAGAGGCCTTCCCGTTTTGCAGCACATTCAAAGTCCTCGTGGCTTCGGCCGCACTCAAGTTGAGCGAGTCTGAGCCCAAATTTCTCGAGGAGAGAATTGCGATCAAACCCGAGGATATATTGAGCTACTCTTCGCAGGCCGAGAAGAACGTCAATAGCAGCATGGCGATTGCAGATCTATGCGCAGCGACACTACAACATAGCGATAATGCGGCAGCAAACCTTTTGATGAAGCGTCTGGGTGGGCTCGATGCCATCAATCGTTGGGCACATCAACTTGGCGACAGCAGTTTTCAACTCGATCGATGGGAAACCGACCTAAATTCAGCGATTCCTGGAGACCCACGCGATACCGTCACACCGCTGGGCATGGCGCAGTCACTACAAAAACTTTGCCTCGGCGATGCACTGAAAGCTGAGACTCGTGCACTGTTAAATCAATGGATGTTGGGGAATCAAACTGGAGCAACGCGGATACGCGCTGGGGTCCAGAACGGCTGGAAAGTGGCCGACAAAACCGGCAGTGGCGCATATGGCACAACCAATGACATTGGTGTGATTTGGACGCCACAGGATAAACCCATCGTCTTAGCGATTTACTTCACACAGAAGAGCCGGTCAGCCGATCCCAAGAGCGAAGTCATTGCGGCTGCAACGCGGCTGGTCGTTCAACACTTGCACTTGGCATAAATGAGAACACCATGCATCGCGCGCTGTTTATTTGCACTCAAAACCGACTACGAAGTCCCACTGCGGAACAAGTTTTCGCAGCATGGCCCAACGTCGAAACCGATTCCGCCGGTTTGGGGAACGATGCAAACGTACCTCTTTCTTCCGAACAGATTACTTGGTCGACCATCATTTTCGTCATGGAAAAAGCGCATCGCAATAGACTGTCGAAGAAATTTTCTGCCTATCTCAAAAACAAACGCGTGGTCTGTCTCGACATTCCAGACGAGTATGACTACATGGATCCGGTGTTGATCCAGATTCTCAAAGCAAAGGTCGCGCGTTTTCTCGCCTAAGCGATCAAGTTGGGGATGGGTTCCATCTATACGATTTCTGTCGTCCCAAGTTCACCAGAAATTTGATTTTTTAGCAATATCAACCTAGACTGTGTTGTCATTGTCTTCGTAGTGCGCAACTGCGCAGGCAATGCCCCGTTTCTTGTCTTGAATTGGAGATCGCCGATGAATCCTTTGTTTATTATTGGTCCTATTGCACTAGCGGGAATTGCTTACTATGCCTTGCGAGACAACCCAAAAAGTGACAAGAAGCCGGGGCGATGGAGCACAAACGATTCCTCTGATCATGATTGGTCCAGTTCGACGAGCTATCTGAGTAGCGACAACAGCGGTAACAGCAACGATGATAACAGTAGTCGCAGAGGCGACTCGTCAAGCAGCTGCGATAGCTCTGATAGTTCATCAAGTTGGAGCTCAAGCTCTTCCGATAGTTGTTCCTCAAGCAGTGATTCTTCCAGCAGCTCTAGTAGCGATTAAGCCACCACTAAACCAACACCAAGCCCAACCTAAGCAAAGACCCAGCAATTTAGGAAGCTCAGGAAAACAAAAAGCCCGCGACATCTTGCGATCCCGCGGGCTTTGATTTTTTCGACCGTCGCTTAGTCTTCGACTGCCTTCACCATGTCTTCAATGACTTTCTTAGCGTCGCCAAATACCATCATGGTCTTATCCATGTAGAACAATTCATTGTCCAAACCGGCGTAACCGGAGGCCATGGAACGCTTGTTAACGATGACCGTTTTCGCTTTGTACGCTTCCAAAATCGGCATCCCAGCGATGGGTGATTTTGGATCTTTCGCCGCTGGGTTCACCACGTCATTCGCACCGAGCACCAAGACCACGTCGGCCTGACCAAATTCGCTATTGATATCTTCCATCTCGAATACTTGGTCATACGGCACTTCCGCTTCCGCCAACAAGACATTCATATGCCCTGGCATACGGCCAGCCACTGGGTGAATCGCGTATTTCACGGTAATGCCTTTGTGACTGAGCTTTTCAGTCAATTCTTTCAAAGCATGCTGAGCACGTGCCACCGCTAAACCATAGCCTGGAACGATGATGACTGTCTCTGCATTGCCCAACAAGAAAGCCACGTCATCTGGCGAGCCTGACTTCACTGTACGTTGAACTGCTGCGCCAGTAGCGGCATCAGCTGGGGCACCACCAAAGCCACCCAAGATCACGTTGAAGAAGGAACGATTCATCGCCTTACACATGATGTAAGAAAGAATTGCGCCGGAAGATCCCACCAAAGAACCCGCAATAATCAACATCGAATTATTGAGTGAGAATCCAATACCAGCCGCCGCCCAACCCGAATAGCTATTGAGCATCGACACCACCACAGGCATATCGGCACCACCAATCGGAATGATGATGAGCACGCCGAGCACGAAGGCAATCGCAGTCATCAACAAGAATGGTGTCCATGCTGGCGCAGTATTGGCATCAAAGCAGAACACCAAACCGAGTCCCACCATGGCGAGCGCCAAGATCAGATTCAACATGTGTTGACCGGCAAAAGTCACTGGTGCGCCTTGGAACAAACGGAATTTATACTTGCCCGATAACTTACCGAATGCAATCACCGAACCAGAGAAGGTAATCGCGCCGACAAAAGTACCAATAAAGAGTTCGATACGGTTACCGAATGGGATCGCTGCATCACGGTCGGCGATTTTAAAAATCCATGGTTCAGAAACAACTGCGATCGCAATACACACTGCCGCCAAACCGATCAAAGAGTGCATCGCCGCAACCAGCTCAGGCATCTTGGTCATTTCAACGCGTTTGGCCAAAGTCGCGCCAATGCCGCCGCCGACCAACACGCCGACAGCAACGAGCCCGTAACCCAAGTTTGCACCGCCGATCGCTTCGTTTTTCAACTTAACAATCAGAGCCACCGTCGTGAATGCCGCGATGACCATCCCCACAATACCAAAGGCATTACCGCGCCGCGCCGTGGACGGATGAGACAAACCTTTTAAAGCCTGAATAAAACATACCGATGCGATCAAATACAGCATCGTCACCAAATTCATACTCATTATTTGGCCTCCTTAGCATCATCTTTGGACGCCTTCGGCTCTTTTTTCTTGAACATCTCCAGCATGCGCTGAGTGACCAAGAAACCACCGAAAACATTGACCGCCGCCAAAGCGACCGCCAAAGTGCCCATGACCTGCGCCAAAGGACCTTCCGTTAAACCAGCCGCCAACATGGCACCGACGATAATGATCGCGGAAATCGCATTCGTCACCGCCATCAAAGGCGTATGCAATGCCGGGGTAACGGTCCACACAACGTGGTAACCAACATAAATTGCCAACACAAAAATGATCAGGTTGGTCAGGGTATGACTCACTTCCATCTCAATCTCTCTTTCCCGAATTCGTTAATGATTTGTATTCGACTATGCGCTTTTGCTCTTATTTGCGCAGCACTTCGCCGCCAGCGCACATCATGGTTGCAGCCACAATCTCGTCTTCTTTATTGATCGCCAAATTGGCTTCTTTATCGATAATCAGTTTCAAGAAATCGAGGATATTGCGAGCGTACAAAGCCGAAGCATCCGCAGCTACTAAAGTCGCCAAATTCGGTTCGCCAATAATATGCACGCCATATTTGGTGACCGTTTTATTGAGTTCAGACAAAGGACAGTTACCACCTTGCTCGACCGCCATATCGACAATCACCGAGCCCGGCTTCATGGCCTTCACGGTTTCTTCCGAGATCAGTGTCGGCGCTTTGCGACCAGGGATCAGCGCTGTAGTAATGATGATGTCAGCTTGCTTGGCACGTTCATGCACCAAGGCCGCTTGACGCGCCATCCACGCTGCCGGCATTGGGCGAGCATAACCACCAACGCCCTTCGCAATCTCGCGCTCTTCATCGGTTTCATAGGGCACGTCAATGAATTTTGCACCAAGCGATTCGACCTGTTCCTTGACTGGGGGACGTACGTCGGAGGCTTCAATCACTGCACCCAGACGTTTGGCGGTTGCGATCGCTTGCAAACCTGCGACACCGACACCCATGATCAACACGCGCGCTGCTTTCACGGTACCAGCCGCCGTCATCAACATCGGCATAAAACGTTGATAGGTGTTGGCTGCCAACATCACCGCTTTATAGCCTGCAATATTCGCTTGCGACGATAAAACGTCGAGCGACTGAGCACGCGTAATACGCGGTGCTGCCTCGAGAGAAAATGCTGTCAGGCCATGTGCAGCCATCGCCGCAATATTTTCCGCGTCAAAAGGATTGAGCATACCAACCACGACCGTACCCGACTTCATCAAGCTGCGCTCTTCAGCCGAAGGGGCGCGGACTTTGAGCACCAACTCTGCGCCAAAGGCATCGGCCGCACTGCCGATCTGTGCACCGGCAGCTTGGTAGGCTTCATCGGTAATCGACGAAGCGATACCTGCTCCTGCTTGGACGATCACTTCATGTTTGGCGCTGACGTATTTCTTAATTGTTTCAGGGGTCGCCGCGACTCGCGTTTCGCCCGCCCGTGTTTCGGCGGGAATGCCGATTCTCATAAGTAGCTCCTCGTTTGCTTAATTGCTTTGTGGTTTTCTGTAAGTCGTAAGCTTGCGCCGTGGTTCAAAACTACAGTCGAACACGTCGGTCCTCAACGTCTTCAACTTTCTTTACTCAAAAGCGATAACTCTGATCCTTGAGAAACAGGGAGCCAAGGTTTCGATAAAACACCCGCCCCGCCAGAACGCAATTCATTCTGGCGCCTAAAAATCAACAAGGAATTCTGAACTTTTAAGGGCTTTTTGAAATAGTTGATCTTGATCTATTTCAAAAAACTCTTCGATTCTAGCTTTTAAATTCGACAACGATATTACACGAAAAAGACAAAATAAAGACACGGTAGTTGGCGGTGCAACATCGAAGATTATTTGGTGAAAATCGATTTCACCGTACATCAAGTTCTCAGACGGCCATTCAAGTAGACCCTCAAAAGCCGCATAAAATAAGGCTCAGCCGAGCGAAGACGAGCAACAAAGCGAAGAAAATTCAGCTCAATACCATAAATAAATTAACAACAAATTTGAAAGCGATTCGTATAGATAGAATCTTTATTAGCAAATGCAGTGCCCTTCTTTCTTGCCTAGAACTCCTGCTCGAAACAGAGAAAGCCATCAAAAATGAGACAAAAGAGTAAAATGTCGCCTTCAGTTTCGATGGACATCACTCTTGCGCGGTCAAGCCAACGTTTGATCAACCGGTGCCTTTCTCTCGCATCAACCTCTTTGGAAAAAATATCGACATGTCCCATGTCTGGAAACCCTCAGTCACCGTCGCCGCGATCATCACGCGCCAACATCAAGGGCGCCAAGAGTTTTTGATGATCGAAGAGCAGACCAAAGACGGCATCAGAATTAACCAAGCCGCAGGTCATCTCGATCCTAACGAAAGTTTGCACCAGGCAGTGATCCGTGAAACTTTGGAAGAAACCGCGCATGACTTTGTGCCAGAAGCTTTAGTTGGCACCTATATGTCGAAATTTGTGTCGCCGAACTCTGGCGAGGAAGTCACCTACTTGCGCTTTGCCTTTTGTGGCACAGTGAGCGCACAACATGATCGTCCTCTCGACACCGGCATTTTGCGGGCGATGTGGATGAGCTATGAAGAAATTCGCGCCTGCCATGAACGCCATCGCAGCCCTTTGGTCTTGCGTTGCTTAGACGATTATCTAGCGGGACAACGTGCGCCGTTGGACTTGATGTACACCCATCCTAGCGTGACTGGGCAGGCAACCAATTGATTGAGATCGCATTGTGATCGCATCAAGGGGGCACAATATAGTTTGCCCCTTTGATTCAAAAAAATGTAGATAAATAAGACCGCCTACCAAAGTAGGCAAGATCGGAAAAGAGTATGAGTAAAAAACGGGTCGTGATTGGTATGTCAGGCGGGGTTGATTCCTCGGTTTCAGCTTGGCTACTCAAACAACAAGGCTATGAAGTCATCGGTCTTTTTATGAAGAACTGGGAAGATGATGACAATTCCGAGTACTGTTCAACGCGCGAGGATTTGATCGATGCGGTCAGCGTCGCCGATGTGGTTGGGGTCGACATCGAAACCGTCAATTTCGCGAGTGAATACAAAGACCGTGTGTTCGCCGAATTCTTGCGCGAGTATCAAGCTGGACGCACCCCCAACCCCGACGTCTTGTGCAATGCTGAAATCAAGTTCAAAGCCTTTCTGGATCATGCCATGAATCTGGGGGCTGACTATATCGCTACTGGTCACTACGCACGTGTACGCGAAATGAACGGTGAATATCAGCTGTTGAAAGCGCTCGACAGCAGCAAAGATCAAAGTTACTTCTTGCATCGACTCAATCAAGCGCAGCTCAAAAATACTTTGTTCCCACTCGGCGAAATCAACAAAACTGAAGTCCGTAAGATTGCGGAGCAGATCAATTTACCGAACGCTAAAAAGAAAGATTCGACCGGCATTTGCTTTATCGGTGAACGCCCTTTCCGTGAATTTCTAAACCGCTATTTGTCTTATGCACCCGGAGAAATTCGTACGCCAGACGAAGAAGTTATTGGTCAACATGTGGGCTTGAGTTTTTACACGCTCGGACAACGCAAGGGCATCGGCATTGGCGGTATCAAATCTAAACAAAAAGAAGATGGCAGCAGTGATGCGTGGTACGTCGCCCGCAAAGATGTGGTCAATAATCGCCTATATGCGGTGCAAGGCCATGATCACCCATGGTTGCTGTCGCAGAAATTAGAAGCGGGCCAAGTCAGTTGGATCGCAGGTCGCGCTCCAGAGCTGGAAAAATTATCTGCCAAGACCCGCTATCGCCAACCCGATATGGCTTGCGGTTTCCAAGGTAATCTGGAACAGTTCCAATTACATTTCAATGACGCACAGTGGGCCGTCACACCAGGTCAATCGGCTGTGCTGTACGATGGCGACGTTTGTTTAGGTGGTGGCATTATTAACGCAGCGTTTGACTGATTAAAGTTCTCTCGCCGTCAGGGAAAACAAAAAGGACTGAAATTCCTCATGAATCTCAGTCCTTTTTTACTTTGGTACTGTTCGTTTGAAGCTTAAATCGAGTTACCGACGATCGGTCCCTTGCCGCTGTACTTATCCAGAGCAAGATAAATCACCGGCGTAATGAACAAGGTAATCGCTTGCGAGAAAACCAGTCCACCGACCACCGCCAAGCCCAGAGGTTGACGCAATTCTGCACCGGCACCGAGGCCAAAAGCAATCGGTAAGGCACCGACCAAAGCCGCCAAAGTCGTCATCATAATTGGACGATAACGTTCGATACACGCTTCACGAATGGCTTCCGCGGGAGACATACCTTTATTGCGCTGCGCATCCAAAGCAAAGTCGATCATCATGATCGCATTCTTCTTCACGATACCAATCAACAGCAAAATACCAATCGTCGCGATCAAAGTCAGATCTTTGCCAAACATCTCCAAAGCGATCAAGGCACCGACCGCAGCCGATGGCAAACCGGCCAAGATCGTCAAGGGATGGATGAAGCTTTCGTACAAGACGCCAAGCAGTACATAAATCACCAAGAGTGCCGCCACGATCAAGATCGTTTGCCCCGATTGAGAATCTTTAAACACCGCAGCATCACCGCCATACGAGGTAATGATGGTCGAAGGAATTTTCAATTCTTCACGATACTTCTCGATTTTATTTGTCGCATCACCGAGCGGCGTATCTGGCGCCAAGTTGAATGAGACTGTAACCGCTTGCAATTGTCCTACGTGATTAATCGAAGTCGGACCAACGGTGCGTTTCACCGTCGCGAAACTCGACATCGGTACTAAGCCACCAGTATTACTACGAACATAGATCCCACCAATATCGGTCTCATCGTTTTTGTTTTCTGGTGCCACTTCCAAAATCACTGAATAACTATCGACCGAGGTAAACAAAGTCGCAATCTGACGTTCACCGAAGGCGGAGTACAAGCTAGAGCGGATCGCATCAATACCAACGCCGAGTGAATTAGCGCGATCACGATTGATTTCGATCGAGGCTTGCAGACCACGCAGTTGCGAATCCGTCGTGACATCTTTAAAGCCCGGATCGGCGCGCAACTTATCTTGCATTTTAAAAGCCCAATCGCTGAGTGAGCTCGCATCCACACTTTGCATAATGTACTGATACTGACTCTTACTTGGGCGACCACCGAGTTGTAAGTTTTGGGTTGGGCGCAAGAAAACAGTGATCCCTGGCACTGCTTTCAATTTGTTACGCAAGCCATCGACCACTTCTTTCATCGGCTTGCGTTGGTCACGTGGTTTCAAGTTGATGAAACCACGTCCCGTATTTTGCGAACCGCCACCACCACCGTGGAAAGATGATACGGTCAAGACGTTCGGATCTTCACGCAAGATTTTGGCCGCACTTTCTTGCAAGACGACCATGGCAGGGAAAGATGTGTCTTCAGCGGCCTCAAACGAGACGTTGATCTGACCAATATCCTCTTCTGGAAAGAAGCCTTTAGGTATCGTCATGAACATATAACCCGTCGCGACAAAGGTCAGTAGCGCTACCACCAGCACTGATTTTCTATGCTTTAAGGCCATATCCAAACCACGCGTATAGGAGCGCAAAGAAGCATCAAACATACGCTCAAAACTGTGCGTGATCGCGTGCATCCATTTCGCGCCGCTTTGATGGGTACTCTCTGGTTTCAAGAAGCGACTCGCCAACATCGGCACCAAAGTCAAAGAAACGAAAGCCGATACCACGATCGCTAAACTGACGATCACGGCGAACTCGTGGAACAATTGGCCGATCACGCCCGGCATGAAAAAGATAGGAATGAAAACCGCGATCAGGGACGAGGAAATCGAAATAATCGTAAACCCAACTTCACGCGAACCTTTCAAGGCTGCTTCAAATGGAGGCTCGCCCATCTCGACATGACGCATGATATTTTCCAACATCACAATCGCATCATCGACCACCAAGCCGACCGCCAGGGTAATCCCGAGCAAGGAAATATTATCGAGCGTATAGCCCAAGCCCCACAGCAAACTGACCGCACCGACCAAAGACACTGGCAGTGACAAAGTCGGAATGATCGTCGCCACCATGTGGCGCAAGAACAAGAAGATCACGACCACGACCAAGAAAATCGTCAGTATCAAAGTCAAGTTCACATCATGCAAAGCATCGCGTACAGAGACTGAGCGGTCATTCGCCAAAGCGATATTCACCGACGCCGGCAGTTGCGCTTTGAATCCAGGCACGGCTGCTTTGATTGAATCAACGACTTTGACGGTATTCGCATCGGTTTGACGTTGAATCGCCAACATAATCGCCGGTTCGCCATTGAAATTACCAACCGACTTCACGGTTTCATAACTATCTTCCACGCTCGCCACATCACGTAAGCGCACTGGCTGGCCGCCCTTGTTGCTGACAATGATATTGGCAAATTCAGCAGCATTTTGTAGCTGCTTATTGGCCACAATGGTCAGCATTTGTTTATCGCCATCGATGGTACCGACAGGGGCAATCGAATTCGCTGAACGTATGCTGGTGGTCAGTTCTTCAAAACTGATATTGCGCGCTGCCAGCTCACCAGGATTCACACGAATACGCACCGCATAACGACGAATACCAAAAATATTGACCTGCGCAACTCCCGGTAAAGTCGACAGTGTGGGCGAGATCAAATGTTCCGCGTAATTGGTTAACTCTGCCAGACTCAAACTGGGGGACGTCAAGGCCAAAACCAAGACCGCGGAATCGGCAGGATTCACTTTACGATACGACGGCGGCGAAGTCATTTCGATTGGCAATGCGCGCTGCGCACGTAAGAGCGCCGCTTGAACGTCGACTGCGGCGTCATCGACATTACGACTTGCATCAAATTCCAAAGTCAAACTGGTTGAGCCTAAGGTACTGCTGGAGCTAATCGTGGCGAGACCTGGGATCGTAGAAAACTGCTTCTCAAGTTGCAGTGCGACTGAAGTCGCCATGGTTTCGGGACTAGCACCTGGCAAGTTCGCACCAACACTAATGACTGGTGTGTTATAGCTTGGAAGCGCCGCAATCGGGATAAACCGATATGCCAAGATACCAGCTACCACCACCGATAGATTCAATAAAATCGTCATCACAGGACGACGAATAAACAACTCCGACAAATTCATGATGCACTCGCTGCAGAAGCGGCTGCACTGGCGCCGTTAGTCTTGCTTTCAGAACTTGAGGCAGCCGACGCTGCGGCAGCCGACGCTGCGGCAGCCGACGCTGCGGCAGCCGCACCCGCTCCTTCAGCACCATCTTTCTTACCGCCCTTCTTGCTTTTGCCTTCAGCCGGTTCATCGGCACGTTCTTTGATCGGTACACCCGGTCTCAAATTCTGTTTGCCTTCCAAGACGATCTTGGTGCCTTCGTCGATGCCGCTCACCACAGCATCCAATCCAAACGTGTATTTCACGTCGATTTTCTTCTGCGCCGCTTTACCTTCTGCGTCGACCACAAACACGCTATTCGAATTGACGCCAATCACAATCGCATCTTGCGGAATCACGATGACATCCTTCAAGGTGACCACACTCAACTCAACATTGGCGAAAGCGCCTGGCCACAACTTCATCTCTTTGTTATCGAAAACGGCCTTGGCTTTGACAGTACCGGAGGTAGCATCAACCACATTATCGATAAACTGCAATTTGCCTTTGTATTGTTGCTTCGTATCGGGCAAGCTCGCATACGCCACACTGTCACCACGTTTCAAACTATCGAGTGCATCACTCAGATTTCGTTGCGGTAATGGGAAGGCAACTGCGATCGGATCCATTTGCGTAATCGTCACCAAAGCTGAACCACTCGTGCTTGGTTGCACCAAACTACCGGGGAAGACATTAATGATGCCGGTACGGCCGCTAACTGCCGCGACAATACGCGTATAACCTAAACTGACCTTCGCTGCTGCAACGGCTGCTTTGGCGCCATCGACCACCGACTTTTGTGCTTGGACCAAAGTATTGGCCGCATCCACAGCACTCTGTGATTGGAATTTCTTCTCAAAGAGCTCTTTCGCACGGAGCAATTGACGTTGATTCTCTGCCAGCGTCGCGAGTTCCTTATCGAGTTGTGCTTGTGCTTTGACTAAATTGACCGAATCGGCGCGATTGTCGAGCGTAAACAAGACATCACCAGCGCGCACAAATTGGCCTTCTTTGATATGTACTTTTTCGATGATGCTGCTGACCTGCGAACGTACATCAACCACGTTGAGCGAGGTCACCACACCGTTCGCTGTTAACTTCACATCGTAATTACGTTTCTTGGCGACCGTGGTATTCACGAACACGGGTTTGTTTTTCGCATCGGGTTTAGCGCCGAGGGTTTGACCTGCTACGAATTCGGTCGACTCCCCTTTTTTAGACTTCCAAAAATAGTAGCCGCCGCCGGCAATCACTAACGTGGAAATCACAAGAATAGAAATTTTGCTATTTTTCATTGGTCGGACAGACTAAATGTCTTGTTAGGATAGTTAATGGCTCTGCGAGACAAGGCGCAACTCATTGCAACTGCCAATGATTAGCCAATGATTGGCTGATGAGAAGCCAAACCTGCAATTTGAATCATGCAAGCTCTTTCTTAGACAGTTGAACACAAGAAAGTTCGCACTAGTACAAAATTTACCGAGTCAGTGCGAATCCCTGCGATAGACTTACGACAGACTTGCGACTCACTTTCAAATCTACGGTTAGCTTCGCTTGCGTTCGAGCACGCCAATCAAAGCGCTGGGCTAAAACATTTGCCTTGCAGAAAACATCATCTTAACAAAGAAAAAGCCAGCACTCAGGCTGGCTTCTCTTGTTTATACTTTTTGTTACTAAACTGCTGCATTAAAGGCAGCTATTCGCCACCTTTTTCCTGCATCGTTCAATCTATCAAAGTCTGGTCATGAAATATTGATAAAGTTTAGACAACCGCTCCATCAGTTTCATCTTTCTCTTTGACTGGCTTAATCAAATCTTCACGCTTAACGCCCAACCACATCGCGATCGCAGCTGCCACGAACACGGAAGAGTAGATACCAAACAAAATACCGATCGTCAAAGCAATCGCGAAGCCATGCAAGGTCGGACCACCGAACAAGAGCATCGACAACACCATCATCTGAGTACAACCGTGGGTAATCACAGTACGAGAGATCGTGCTAGTAATCGCATTATCGATGACCTCCGTCACGGACGCCTTACGCAGTTTCAAGAAGTTTTCGCGGATACGATCAAAAATAACCACCGATTCATTGACCGAGTAACCCAAGACAGCCAGCACCGCAGCTAACACAGCAAGATCAAATTCCCAACCAAAGAAGGCGAAGAAACCCAGAATAATCACCACGTCATGCAAGTTCGCGATAATTGCTGAAACCGCATATTTCCACTCAAAGCGAATCGCCAGATAGGCCATTACACCGACGATCACGAATAAGAGCGCCATCACACCATCATGCGCCAATTCGTCACCGACTTGAGCACCCACTGCAGCAGTTCTTTGTTTTACAACGTCTGGATCGACCGCTTGCAATGCCGCAAATACTTTGTCATTTTGCGCGGTAACCAAATCATTCATTTGCTTTTCCGTCAGCTTCGGTGCGCCCGCTGGTTGCTTCGGTAATGGCATACGAATCACGACATCTTGTGCACGACCAAAAGTTTGCGTAGTCACGCCTTCCAAACCGAGTGCAGACACGGTCGCACGAATTTTGTCGGTATCAGCTGGCTTGCTGTAGCTGACTTCCATAGTGGTACCACCGGTAAATTCCACCGACAAATGCAATCCACGTGTCAATAAGAAAAATACCGCGGCAACGAAAGTCAGAGCAGATATGACATTGAAGATCAGCGCATGGCGCATGAACGGGATGTCTTTTTTAATTCGGAATAATTCCATGTTGAATCCTAATTTCTATTAATTTGAATCGAGTACAAAGTTCTACTGCAGCGCCATTAAGGTTTTGCAGGATCTTCACTCGGCTTCCAAATTTGACCAATCGAGACCGTTGTCAATTTCTTCTGACGTCCGTACCACAAATTCACCACGCCACGAGAAACGAACACGGCGGAGAAAATCGAAGTCAAAATACCCAAGCAGTGCACGATCGCGAAAGCTTTAATTGGACCGGAACCGAAAGCCCACAAAGCCAAACCAACGATCAAGGTCGTCACGTTCGAGTCAAGAATAGTGGCCCATGCGCGATCAAAACCTTGCAAGATCGCGTGCTGCGGCGTCGCCCCGGCTCGAAGCTCTTCTCGAATCCGTTCATTAATCAAGACGTTGGCGTCAATCGCCATACCGAGTGCCAATGCAATCGCGGCCATACCCGGCAAAGTCAAGGTCGCTTGCAAGGTCGACAAAATACCGACCAACAAGAGCAAGTTCATCGCTAAGGCAGTGACGCTGAAGAAGCCAAACATCATGTAGTAGATGATCATGAACACCGCAATCGCGGCGAAACCATACATCGTCGAGTGAATCCCTTTGCGGATATTTTCTTTACCCAATTGTGGACCAATTGTACGTTCTTCGATCACTTCCATTGGTGCCGCGAGTGCACCCGAGCGCAGCAAGAGTGCCAACTCGGCAGAATTTTGACCAGTGCCCATGCCGGTAATACGGAAGTCCGCACCCAGTTGTTGCTGAATCGTTGCGACAGTCAACAACTCGCCTTTACCTTTTTCAAACAAGACGATGGCCATGCGCTTACCAACATTAGAACGTGTGCCTTCGCGCATTTTTGTGCCGCCAAGACTGTTCAAGCTGACGCTCACTGCCGGCTGTTGATTTTCGTCCAAGGTCGCCGCTGCTCCAGTGATGGCGTCACCTGTCACGACCGGATCTTTGTACAGCACCGCTGGTCCACCTCGACCAACTTTAAACAATTCAGAACCAAAAGGAATCGTAGTCGAATCATCGATCGGACCAATCACCGTTTCATCAACCAAACGCACCTCCAAAGTTGCGGTGCGGCCAATGATTGATTTCGCCTGTGCGACATCCTGTACACCTGGCAATTGCACGACAATGCGATCTGGGCCTTGCTGTTGAATCAAAGGTTCTGTCACACCAATACCAGCGATACGCTTGGATAAAGCTTCGATGTTTTGCTTCACGCCTTCGTTCTGCAAATTCAATAACGCTTCTGGTTTGATCGATAATTGCAGAGCGATTTCTGCATCTGCTGTTGTGGCGGGTGTCTCAACCACGGCGGCTTCCGGGAACTGACGAATCAACAATTCACGCGCGCGAACGCGTGTTTCTACATCACGGAATTTCACTGTAATGTTAGTTGAATCACGTGAGATACCTGCGTGCTTGATTTCTTTGTCTTTGAGAATCGTGCGAATCGAGTTTTGTGTCGCCGCGAGTTTATTCTTGAGGAGCGTGTCAGTATCGACCTTCAACAAGAAGTGTGCACCGCCTTGCAAGTCCAAGCCCAAAACCATAGGCAAGGCATGCAAACTCTGCATCCATTTTGGTGTGTTCGGTACCTTACTAAACGAAACCGTGTAAATTGGATCGTTTTGATCGACGTTCAAGCCTTGTTCCAAAATCGCTTTTGCTTTGAACTGCGTATCCGTATCAGCAAAACGCGTACGAATCACGCTCTGCGTACCACTATAGTCAAACGCGGTGCCGGTACTAGTGATGCCTGCTTGCTTCAATACGGCTTCCACTTTAGGAACCAAATCACTATCGACCTTGACAGTAGCTTTGCCACTGTTGATCTGTAAGGCTGGCGATTCACCTAAAAAATTTGGAAGTGTATAGAGCACGCCAAACACTAAGGTGACTAGAATGACGATGTACTTCCAGAGAGGATAACGATTCATAGCGAAATCAAAAAAGAAAAACGAATAAATAAGGGCGCAACGCGCCCCTACGGTCTACAAATTAAATCGACTTGATCGTGTCTTTCGGCAGCAAAGTCGTGACTGCGCTTTTTTGTACATGCAGTTCGTTACCGTTACTAATTTCCAAAGTCACAAAAGCATCACTGACTTTCTTGACCTTACCAACGACACCGCCAGCAGTTACCACTTCATCACCTTTGGCCAAGGCATCGATCATGGCTTTTTGCTCTTTTTGGCGCTTCATTTGTGGACGGATCATGACGAAGTACAGCACCACGAACATCAACAACAATGGCAAAAAGCTCATTAAAGAGGATTCAGGTGCGGCGCCAGCGGCTTGTGCATAAGCATTAGAAATAAACACAATCAAACTCCATTTAAATTATTTTGAAATCAAGGATTTGGCGCATGTGAGGCCCAGAATCCAAAATTAAAGGCCAAAAGACCAAAACGCGACAACAAAGCGCGACATTCTAGCACTTGGCCGTCGCAATACACGGAATATAGTCATTTACACATCAAAACTCGTGCAAATACTGTTACCAAAGAAACTTTTATACGCCTCGGGCGCGATCCGCCTTAAATTCCGCCACAAATTGCGGGAAACGATCCTCATCCAGCGACAAGCGAATTTGCCGCATCAACTCGAGGTAATAATGCAAGTTGTGGATGGTATTGAGACGCGCACCGAGAATTTCACCGGTGCGATGCAAATGATGCAAGTAAGCACGCGAAAAGTTTTTACAGGCGTAGCAAGTACAAGTCTCATCGAGAGGTGCTTTATCGTCTTTGTAGCGCGCGTTCTTGATTTTGACATCGCCAAAGCGGGTGAAAATCCAGCCATTGCGTGCATTCCGGGTCGGCATCACGCAATCGAACATATCGATGCCGTTTGCCACACCCGCCACCAGATCTTCTGGTGTACCAACGCCCATCAAGTAATGTGGCTTGTTTTCGGGCAGTTTAGGACCGACATGCGACAAGATGCGCAACATGTCTTCTTTCGGTTCGCCGACTGACAATCCACCAATCGCCATCCCGTCGAAACCCATCTCGTTCAAAGCTGCTAAGGATTCATCGCGCAGGTTTTCAAACATGCCACCTTGCACGATACCAAACAAGGCATTGGGATTTTCGCCGCCTTTGAATTCATTCATCGAGCGTTGTGCCCAACGCAAAGACATGCGCATCGACTTTCCGGCTTCTTCGCTCGTCGCTGGTCGTCCATCGATTTCATAAGGTGTGCACTCATCGAACTGCATCACGATATCGGAATTCAAAGTGCGCTGGATTTGCATGGAAATTTCAGGCGACAAGAACAAGCGTTCGCCACTGATGGGTGAGGCAAATTTCACGCCCTCTTCCGTAATCTTGCGCATGGCGCCGAGCGAAAACACTTGGAAGCCGCCGGAATCGGTCAAGATCGGCTTATCCCAGCCCATAAAATCATGCAAGCCACCGAACTTGCCAATCACATCCAAACCTGGACGCAACCACAAGTGGAAGGTATTACCCAAGATGATGTGGGCATCAATCTCTTTGAGTTCGAGCGGGGACATGGCTTTGACCGAACCATAGGTACCGACCGGCATAAAAATCGGCGTTTCGATCACACCATGATTCACTGTCACACGTCCACGACGTGCTGCAGTAGTTTTATCTTTTTTAATTAATTCAAATTGCAGCATAGGATTTACCGACCTAAAGAAAATAAAAAATATTGGAAGACTTCTTAAGACCCTTCAACGCCGAGACGCAGAGGCGCAGAGAAGAACGAGAACAGAGAAAACCTCTCCTTTAAGTTTTTACTCCGCGTCTCGTCGCCTCCACGTTGTGCGATTAAGGGGTTTTCATCTTCGCCAACAAACGCGTGAAATATTCAGCCTGACTTATTCGTCAACAGCATCGCATCCCCATAACTAAAGAAACGATATTTTTGCGCAATCGCATGGGCGTAGGCTTCACGTATCGCATCATAGCCTGCGAATGCAGAAACCAACATCATCAGGGTCGACTTCGGCAAGTGGAAATTCGTGACCAAGCGATCGACCGTTTTAAACACATAGCCCGGCGTGATGAACAAACGTGTATCACCACTGCCCGCCTGCAATTGACCGGTCTGCGACGCGGATTCAATTGCACGCATACTGGTCGTACCCACACAAATCACATCTTTACCTGCGGCTTTGGCGGCTCGCACTGCGGCCACGGTCTCTTCTGGCACGGTATACCATTCACTGTGCATATCGTGTTTGCTGAGATCTTCGGTACGCACGGGTTGGAAAGTACCCGCCCCCACATGCAAGGTAACGAAAGCCAAGTTGATCCCTTTGGCCTTGCAACGCTCTAACAAGGCTTGATCAAAATGCAAACCCGCTGTTGGTGCCGCCACGGCGCCAGGAACGCGTGAATACACGGTTTGGTAGCGCTGCTCATCAAAGTCATCCGCTTCGTGATTGATGTACGGTGGCAAAGGTAAACGACCATATTTTTCGATCAATTCGAATACATCACCCGGGAAGTGCAAAGTAAAGAACTCGCCGGCCCGTTCACCAACGGTGACCTCAAAGGCATCGGCGAGACGAATCTTGCTGCCCGCCAGTGGGGATTTCGAAGCACGCAATTGCACATGCACGATATGCTCATCATCGGTGTTTTTGACGACACGTTCGACCAACATCTCGACTTTGCCGCCCGTCGCTTTGGCACCGAAAAAACGCGCTTTCAAGACGCGCGTATCGTTAAACACCAGCAAATCACCCGCATTGAGCTGATCGATGATATCGACGAATTGACGGTCGACCGGACCAGCATCAGTCACGTGCAAGAGCCGCGAAGCAGTGCGTTCGGGTAATGCCGTTTGAGCGATTAACTCGGGTGGCAAATCAAAATCAAAATCACTTAAAGAGTACATAGACTTTACAAAACAAAGTAACAACTAATGAATGAGCGATGCAGGTGATATCGAGGTAGCTTCTCACCCACCTCATCCAAGCAATCTGGCACACTCGTGAAACTGCAAAACACGAAATCTGCGCTGCAATTAACGATAAACCGACTACAAGCTGCCACCGAGCCAACACAAAGCGAGCAGTTTATGCGATAAAACTTGACAACACTGTACAAAAAACCAGTAGAATCGCGCAAAATAACCCAACATTTTACCCTATGTCGGATCTCGACACGAAAGCGCCGAAAACAAAAAGCGAGCCACCGCGCGGTGGCGAACTGAGCTCGGCGAACAAAACCGCTGGCAAAGGCAAATCGACTAGCGCACGCAAACCGGTTCGTCTCGACGAGAAATTCGCCAAGCTTGGTTTACGCAAGGACATGGATTTTGTCCTGCATTTGCCAATGCGCTATGAAGACGAAACCGAAGTCCTACCGATGCGGGATGCCGGATTTCGCGGTGGCAGCACGGTGCAAGTCGAAGGTGAAGTGACCGATAACGATATTCAATATCGTCCGCGTCGACAGTTAGTCGTCACCATTAGCGATGGCACTGGACAAGTGGTGCTACGCTTCCTGAACTTTTACGGCAGCCAAGTCAAACAAATGGAAGTCGGCATGCGCGTGCGCGCCCGGGGCGAATTGCGCCATGGTTTTCTCGGTGCTGAGATGGTGCATCCGACCTATAAGATGGTGAATGAAGGCGCGCCGCTGCCAACCGCCTTGACGCCGGTGTACCACGCTGGCGAAGGTGTATCTCAAGTGATGCTGCGCAAAGCCATCAGCAATGCATTAACACGCGTCGATTGGCAAGACACCCTGAGTCCCGCCATTCGCGAACACTTCGGACTATGCGATTTCGAAGCAGCGGTCAGACTCTTGCACAATCCACCTCCCGACATTGATCAGCACGCTCTGTTGGAACACGAGCACCCAGCGTGGGAGCGGATGAAATTCGATGAACTGTTGGCACAGCAGTTATCGCTGAAACGCGCTCAAGCTTCACGCCGTGCCAAAGGCGCCACCGCCTTACCCACCGTTGGTGCGCTCACTGCAGCATTCATGCAGACTTTGCCGTTTCGCCTAACCGCTGCCCAAGAACGTGTTTTGGAAGAGATTCGTGCCGACCTCAAGCAAGTCTATCCTATGCAACGCCTGCTGCAGGGCGATGTCGGCAGTGGCAAAACCATTGTTGCAGCGCTCGCAGCAACGCAAGCGATTGACAGTGGCTATCAAGCCGCCTTGATGGCACCGACCGAGATCCTCGCGGAACAGCACTTCCGCAAGATCGCCGCATGGCTAGAGCCCCTTGGCGTGAAAACCGCTTGGCTCACCGGTAGCTTGAAAAAGAAAGAGAAGGAAAAAGCACAAGAATTGATCGCCTCTGGTGAAGCGCATCTCGTGATTGGTACCCACGCATTGATTCAAGACAGCGTGCAGTTTGCCAAGCTGGGCTTGGTGCTGGTCGATGAACAACATCGCTTTGGCGTGGCACAACGCCTCACCCTGCGCAACAAAGCCGAAGCTGGCAAAATTCCGCATCAATTGATGATGTCGGCGACGCCGATCCCACGCACCTTGGCGATGACCTATTACGCCGATCTTGAGGTCAGCGTGATCGACGAATTGCCGCCGGGTCGCACTCCAATTGTCACTCGCGTGGTCGATCAAAATCGACGTGAGGAAGTGATCGAACGCGTTCATGCAGCGGCACTCGAAGGCAAACAAGTGTACTGGGTCTGCCCTTTGATTGAAGAGTCCGAAGCTCTGCAATTACAAACTGCGACGGAAACTTACGAGATGCTCAGTGCCGCCCTGCCCGATTGTCGGGTTGGGCTGGTGCACGGCAAGCTTAAACCTGCCGAAAAACAATTAGTGATGGACGCCTTCAGTCGCAATGAGACGCAAATCCTCGTGGCCACCACCGTCATCGAAGTTGGCGTCGATGTGCCGAATGCGAGCCTGATGGTGATTGAACACGCCGAACGTTTTGGCTTATCCCAGTTGCATCAATTACGCGGTCGCGTCGGACGTGGAGCTGCCGCCAGCGTTTGTCTTTTGCTCTATCAAGGTCCACTCGGCTTCACCGCAAAACAACGCCTACTGACAATGCGCGAGAGCACTGATGGTTTTGAGATCGCACGTAAAGATCTTGAGCTACGCGGTCCCGGTGAATTTTTAGGCGCCCGACAATCAGGCGAAGCCTTGCTACGATTCGCCAACTTGGAGAAAGACCAGCACCTCGTCGAACAAGCGCGCAACTTGGCAGTTGATTTACTCGCGAATGATGTGGCCACAGTCGAAGCGCACCTCCATCGCTGGATGGGGCAGCGCGAAGAGTTCTTACGCGTCTAACGAAAGACAAAAATGCCGACTATACAAAGCACGCACCTTTGTTTTAAGATGATTCGAACGCGAATTCGATCACGCATTTGCTTACAGTCCGATCACAAAGTAGAACAAAAACGACTTGATCACAATCATGGTATCGAGCACGAGCCCCCTTCACTTGCTGCAAGCATTACTCTTTATGGCAAGCATTTGCCTAGGTCTGTGCGCACCATCGCTGAGTACTGCTCAAACTAGAGACAAGAATCTCGATCGTTTTACTGAATTCGAACAAAGCCTAGACACCATCGCCAAACTATCGAACGCTAACACGCGTCTGACTCAAGACAAGTTAGAACAACTGCGAAAGTTGGTACGAAGCCCCAGTGAATTAGCTGTCCTCAATACCTATAAATGTGAATTTTCTCGCCTCAACAGGCAATTGAGCGAAATCGACAGCGTTATCCAAGAACTCAATGAAAGCATCACTAAGCACCTAGAGAACTATGACTTGCGTACAGCACTTGAACTTTGCTCGTACGCCAAGGCGACAGATTCTTCCGCGCAGGCATTTCACGTGTCCAAAGCCTATCAATTTGCGCGTTTCGCGCAATCTGCGAGCCTGCGTTTTTTTACCAGCAATATGTATATCGAACTAACGGCAACCCAAGGTCGGGCCAGTGATGCCGTGACTGCCGCACAAATTGCCTTAGCGATTGCCGATGCCAATGACGATAGCTTTCGCAAGTCACTTGCTCTGCGCGCCATGGCGGCGATTGAGCTTGATTACGGCGATAAAGAAGCAGCACTTGATTACATCAACCAAACGATAGAACTCTCACAAACGATTCCCAATCGTCAAAACGAGATCTACTATCGCTTCAATCGAGCCAGCGTCATCCTCGCGATGAAACGTCTGCTCGAGGCACGCAGCGCTGTCAAAGCAGCAGAAGATTTCGCCAAAGAAGTCACCAAGAACATCCCGCAAGAACTGATTAGCCCAGAAATTAAAGTGCTTCAACTCGCGAATGCCGCCGAACTCGCCTACCTCGAAGCAGACTACCCTCAAGCAAAAAAGTTAGCATCGGAGATGCGAAATATTGGGAAACAAGCGAACCTCCCCCTCCTTGTTGCTGGCGCTGATGTGGGTTTCGCTTTAGCGACCGTGCGACAAGGCAATGACAGCGTGCTTGAAACGCACTTTAAGCCAGCAATACAAACCTTTGTAGAACAGAAACGCGCAGTGGAAGTGCGCGATGCCTACGAAAATATGGCTGAGGCGCTTGCCAGTATTGGCAAGTACAAAGAAGCCTACTATTGGCGCAAAGAGAAAGACAATTACAATCAAAATTTGGCCAGAGAAAGTCGCAATCTCCGCTCTGCCGAGTTACGTGAATCCAATCAGGCCAAACAACGCGAAGAAGAAAATACTGCACTCAAGGCACTGACTAACAAACAGCAAGCCGAAGTCGAATCAGCCCATCTCCGCTTGCAACGCTGGTGGTTGTTAGCCATCGTGCTGGCCATGGGTTTGGCGTGGGCGGCGCAATTAACATGGCTCACCAAGCGCCGCAACGCCGCTTTACAAGACATCAATAAACGGCTCGATGACCAAGGCTCGCATGATGCACTGACAGGCTTAGGCAATCGCCGCTACTTGATGCAGCATCAAGCCGAGCTTTGGCGTACCACCTTAGAACGTGCCAAATTCGGTGCGCACTCAGCGCTGCTTTTGATTGACGCTGACCATTTCAAACACATCAACGACCAATACGGACACGCGGCCGGTGATGCGGCCCTGATAGCAATCGCTCAACGACTAAAAGCCTGCCTGCGCGAATCAGATGCTTGCGTGCGCTGGGGTGGCGAAGAATTTCTAGTCTACCTTGAGCAGTGTGACCACTCATCGATTGCCGCACTCTGCACCCGCATCATGCAATCGATTCGCGGCACAGATTTGGTCCACGATGGCGCCAAAATTAGTTTAGCTGTTTCGATTGGGTATTTGCTGCTGCCGATCAATATAGAGCCAACACAAGTACAAGGGCAGGAACAAGGACAAGCTTCTGCCACAGCGACGGCATCAGCTTACACTTTAGAGGATTGTTTCAAATTAGTGGATGCCACACTGTATCTCGCCAAACGTCTTGGCCGCAATCGTGCGGTCGGGCTGCATGCGATTCACGCCCATTGCAGAGAGAAACAACTGTTATTCAAGGAATTAGAGCCCGCATGGCAAGCGCATGAGCTCGATCTTGTGATCACCGAGGGACCGCTGAAAAAGCCCGTACTACAAACCGTCAATGCCGCTTAATTGCGCTTTCTCAAGTGCGCGAACAAACCAGCACGCGGCGGCCTATGGTAAAGTTCTCGCTTGCTTTTGAGACACTTGACTTGGTCTGCCGATTCTTATCGTTCATCTCCAATCAAGTGGTCGATACATCCTATTCGTCCCCTTCTTTCATGTATGAGGAGTACTCATGAGTTTAGATTTCTCTGGTCGCGTTGCGATTGTCACTGGCGCTGGTGGTGGGCTGGGACGTGAACACGCCTTGGCACTGGCCAAACGTGGTGCCAAAGTTGTCGTCAATGATTTTGGCGGCGCACGCGACGGCACGGGTGGTTCTGTCAGTGCTGCACAAGCGGTGGTTGATGAGATCCGCGCAGCTGGCGGTGAAGCGATCGCCAATAGCGCCTCGGTGACCGACTTCGAAGCAGTACAAGCGATGGTGCAAAACACCATGGACACTTGGGGTCGTATCGATATTTTGATCAACAATGCGGGCATCTTGCGCGACAAATCCTTCGCCAAAATGGAATTAGAGGATTTTCGCATGGTGCTCGAAGTCCATCTGATGGGCAGCGTCAATTGCTGTAAAGCGGTATGGCCGATCATGGTGGCGCAGAATTATGGTCGCATTTTGATGACGACTTCTTCGTCAGGCCTGTACGGCAATTTCGGACAATCAAATTACAGCGCCGCCAAACTCGGTTTAGTCGGACTGATGCAAACCCTGTCGATTGAAGGTGCGAAGTACGATATTCGCGTCAATTCCTTAGCCCCTACCGCGGCAACGCGCATGACCAATGGTCTGTATCCAGAAGCGATGCTGAATGCGATTCAAGCCAGCGATGTAGTTCCAGCGATGCTGGTGTTAGCCGCACAAGACGCCCCGAATCGTACGATCTTATGCGCTGGCGCCGGCAGTTTCGAAGCGGCGCACATTAGTTTGACGCAAGGACTTTACCTCGGTCGCGGCGACAATGTCGACGAAGAATTATTGGCGCGCTTACAGGAAGTCAAAGACACTTTGGAACAGAAGATTCCGGAAAATGGTATGACACAAGGTCATCAAGAAATTATGGCGGCGATGGCTCATCACCGCGAATCAGATTAATTTCCAAGCACGATTCTCGAAGCACCAAACAGTAACGCGACTGAACCAAATAAGGTCCAGTCGCGTTTTTGCTTTATCGACTGAGCTGTCGATCAACCTGTCAGTTCAGGCATCGATCTGATCTCAATCCTACTGCACCGTCGCCACCAAACTCACACCACTAATCGCCCCTGCTGATGCATTCACCAAAATGTAATAGGTGCCGGCTGCAGGATTATTGAGCGTAATGTTTTCCACCGTAGTCGCGCCCTCGGAGGCTTGTTGATAGGACGTCAGTGTTGGTGGGACTCCTAACTTGAGATACAAGTCGGCGTCACCACTTCCTCCCGAACTCGCGATCGTCAATTTGGTTTTACCCGCTGAAACATTGATTACATACAAACGACTGGTGTCTGCGGCGAGAGCGATGTTATTCACCGCGACACCACTGGTCAAAGGCAAAGCCACAGGATTGTCGACCCACGCGTTAGGATAAGTGCTAGGGCCGTTTGGTAGGTTGAGTGGATAGCCAACACTGGTACCACCTGTGCTCAAATTAAAGACGCCATTCGCGAAATCAAATTTGTAGTTCGAGCAAATCTCATTATGATTTGGCGTGTACACCGCATCACCTTTTGCTGCTGTCACGGCTACCCACGCCTTCTTGCTAGCGTCAAAGTAACTGACATTGCTGTACTTAGCACTACGCACGGCATTCGTTAAGCAATTCGTGCCTTCAGTGTACCAATCCTCGACGAAGCCATACGCGCCTGATTGTTGCTTGATCACTGGGATGCGCAAAGTCCCCAATTTTTTTCGCACATTGGTGGAGAGATCGGTGAAATACATGGTGTAGTCTTGTTTGCCGGCGACCACGACCGCCGTTTGCAATTCAAAACGATATGCCACACCGACTTTCGGCACGATAGGCGCTTCACATTTAATGCCGGTCCCTTCGTCACCGAAATTCGTGCAAGTTGAAATCCCTTTATCCACCACGATAGGGCTAACGCCATTGACATCCCATAACGAGAACAAAGTCTGTGAACTTTGAATGCCTGAATATCCACCATCAAAACCAATCGCCATGTAATACGTGGTCGGCTCCCAGGTCTGCGGCGTCACATCGACTTTGAATTGATCCCATGTTGGTGTAGTCCATGCCACATGAATCGAGTTGGCGCGTGTGCTATGTGCATAGGCCGTACCGGTAATCGGCACACTCTTAATCACGCCATCAGTTTGCTGCATGCTGACGCTCAAGCTCTGGTTTTTCGCCGTGCCCGCCACCCACCAAGCATTGGCATAACCATTGCCATCGGTCACAGGACTATCGGGAAAAACCCAACCGCTCGCCGTCCCATTTTGCGGCTGCCAAATCACCGAGCATCCCGCTTTCGCCAGACCATTCTTGGTCACACGGACCTGCAGTTTCTTCGGGTTGTGGGTCGTGTTATTGGTCTCATTAGTTGGATCGTAGAGTGTTGTCGAAAATACCGAACCGATACGTGCTGTTCCGGCATTAGCAGTTACTGCGCTGATGCTGCTACCCACTTCGCAATCATTAGTGGTCGGACGTGCTTGTGCTGCCGCGTTGGAGCTGCAAATGAAGCTCAACAAGGCGGTCGCGGCGATAGTGCCAGCGCAACGATCTGTGAGATTTTTTGTAGATTGCTGCTTGGTTTTCTGTTTAGTTTGCTGTTTAGTTTGCTGCTTACTTTGCCTCTTCATGTGTGTCTCCCATAAGTGAATGAAATCACCATCCCGTCGTTGTGCTTTGACAAACTCCCTTGCTAACAAATACATTGTCAAAGTGAGTCCGGTCAGCACTTTTTTTCTAAAAGGTTTGATGAGTAGGCACAGCATGCACGCAGAAAGGAAAGCGCAACAGCGACATATTTTTGAGTGTGGCGTACAAAAATTTAATGCTGATTTGCTACCACCAGCCTTGGTATTGGTTTGATTTACTTGTGACAGAACGGCGCGCCTATCCTATCGTTCATTGTCTTTAAGCAGAAATTCATGACAAGAATGGAGGGTTTTGTGATTACAAAAGTCTGGCTCATCTCAGGCTTGCCAGAATAATCGAAAACCTGAGATAGTCACGTCCAATACCAGCATGTCCAAGAAGAATCATATGAACGCACCACACCACAATGAACAAGCTAGCACCGACCAACCTCTGCCCGGCACCATCATTACGAAACTGGCGAGTTGGTCGGTTAAGGCCCAACACTACCCAAGCTTTAGCCAGACTTGGTTTAAATACCGTGCATTAGGCTTTGCTCTGCCGATGGGCGTGGTGGCTTTCATCATGGGCGGGATTTCCTTATTAATCGCCTTAGAGCCACGCGTCACAGGTGGAGAAGTCAAGCCGCACGCCATGTTTTTGGTGGTGTATATCGGACTACTTACCACCTTATTGCTGGGTCGATGGTTGGCGACTCTCGTTCGGAAACGCCAACTGCCGTCCAAACAAGAACGCATAGGCATCGCCATCGCACTCGTCATCGGGGTTGCTATCGGCTTCGGCATCACACGCTCGGCCGAATATTTTCTAACCCCAGAAGCAAAACAAGTTAAACAAAATGCTCAAAATACGCCAACCAAACAAGAGGCTAGCGCAAGCAAAGCGAGCGAAGCGCACGAATCCTCAGCCAGTCAGACGACAGAAAACTTGAAGAGCGGCGACGCACAAAACAAGAAAGTAGCGGTCGGTGTCTTTGTTGAAGATGAGAAAACGAGTAGTCCTCAGAAAAAAGAGAACATGGCCAACACCATTATTTGGCTGATTTTGTTGGTCTGGTGGGGTGGCTTATTTGACTTCATTGCTTATCTCAAACAAGGGCGGGTTATTCAAGAAGCGCTCATGCAGGAAAAGCTTGAGCGCTATCAACGCGAACGCAATCAGGCGCAAATGCGTCTCTCGGTTCTTGCTAGTCAGGTCGAACCACACTTTTTGTTCAACACTTTGTCCGGGGTACGCGCTGCCATGCTCAGCGATCCTGCCCGTGGCGTCGTCATCATCGATCATTTAGTGGATTATTTACGTTCCACGATTCCGCAAATGCGTAGTGATGGCAATCTCAAATTGGCGACACTGAGCAATCAATTCGCATCGATCAAAGCCTACCTCGGTGTCATTCATACCCGCATCCCGCGCTTACAATTCCGTGTTGAAAGTGAGGCGCCGTTGAACGACTGCGTAGTGCCACCGTTGATGTTGATTAGCTTGGTGGAGAACGCGGTCAAGCACGGCATCGAACCCAAAAAAGGTCCCGTAGAAATCATTGTCAGCGCGAAGAAATTGCAAGAAAATGGGCGCGACTATTTGCGTATCAGCGTGGCGGATAATGGTGTTGGTTTTGGTGGAACAACCTCGGGATCTGGCATAGGTTTGAGCAATATTCGCGAACGTCTCAAACAACTGTATGGCGATGAAGCGCGTCTCGAATTAGGGATGCGCGAGCCTGGAGGCATTGAAGCGAGCATCGTCCTACCGCTCAGTTATGATTTAGACGAAGAAGGTACGACGGCAAATTAAACCGCGCCATTTCCGAGCCATTTCCGCTCTATAAATAAGCCGCCACGAAATACGCCAAACAAGAATCAAAAAGAGAAAGCACATCATGACCAATCCAACCGCTATTATTGCCGACGACGAAGATCTACAAAGGCTGGATCTCAAGCGCATGTTGAAGGCTGTTTGGCCCGAATTGAATATTGTTGCGGAATGCGAAGATGGTGGTGATGCACTCGACGCGATTGCGAACTTACAACCAGACATCGCTTTTCTCGACATTCGCATGCCGGAAATCAATGGCCTTGATGTGGCGCGCGCCAGTGACGGTAAGTGCCGCGTGGTCTTCACGACTGCCTTTGATAATCATGCGATCGAGGCCTTTAAGTTGGGTGCCATCGACTATCTCTTGAAACCCATTACCGACGAACGCTTACAGCAATCGATCGATCGCATCAAAGCGCAAATGGAAACCGGTGCCTTACCGCAGAATTTGATGCAAGTAATGGCGGCCTTAGATCAGAAGCTACGCGCTCCTAGCGAAGCGGAACGCATCAAATGGATCAGCGCCAGCTTAGGCAATACCATCAAATTATTTCCGATTGATGAAGTGCTGTTCTTCGAATCAGACCTACGATATACCCGTGTTGTTAGCGCCAAAGATGAAGGTCATATTCGCACCTCGATCAAAGAACTACAAAAGGGACTCGACCCCGATCAATTCTGGCAAATCCATCGCAGTGTGATGGTCAATCCTCATGCGATTGCACGCGCAAGGCGCGATGAAATGGGAAATATTTTCGTTGAATTACGCGACCATCCTGAACAGCTGAAGGTCAGCCAGACCTATGCGTGGCGCTTTAAGAGTATGTGATCCAACGCTGAAAAAACCACTCTGTCAGACAAGACGATAAGTCATCGTTTTGTCATGGTACAGTCACAAGCTTGTCAAGTAAGCACGATAAACTTCTCCTGAGTGTTAACGCAGGAGAAGCAGATGCATCACAATCAAGCAGTTCATTTACATCCATTTTGGTTCACATGGTCTACCGTTTTCGCGAAGACAGCGAAAGGTCGAGAAGAAATCATACGACGCGCTGCTGGCCTGAATGTCCGTGAACGTAGCGTTTTGATTATGCTTGATGGTATGAAACGCTTGGATCGTCTTTTACATGCATTGCCGAAAGACGAACTCGGACGTATCGTGGATCATCTCGCCAAACACAAATTGATCGAAGTCACCGCGGTGGAAGAACAAGCTCCCGATCTCGAAGCGCATGGTGCACTCAACATGGTGGAACCAGAGGCAGCAGAACCGGCTACACTTCCTCGCCCTGCTTTTCTGTGCGATCCAAGCAAACTTCGTGAAATCAAATACTTCATGACCAGCACCGCGCAAACCTATCTCGGTCTGTTATCAGCCGACTTAATTCATCGCATCGAGCGTGCCAGCGATGCGCCACAGTTAATGGCCGTTGTGGGGCAATGGTATTTGGCATTGCGAGACTCCAAACATGGACATCGATTCGCCTCGGCCTACATGGAAAACGTATTGGCAGCCCTGCGCGGAGAAGAAGGCGAGCTTTTGCCAAAATCGGTGTGAGTAATGCTGAACCTGCAAAATTGGTCCGTTTTTTATAAAATCAATTTACCTAATTATCAACAAACCTTGGCGTTCTTACCCACAGACTAAGCTTTGCTGCACTTTGACGCCACACCAGTCGAATTCTCGAAAAAATCAAGGGGAAAATTTTTGGTATAGGTGCTGACGACATGCTCGGACTATGCGAAACTTCGAGCATGACACTCACAGAACTCAAATACATCGTGGCGGTGGCGCGCCAAAAACATTTTGGTCATGCGGCCGAAGCATGCTTTGTCGCACAACCAACGCTTTCGGTTGCCATCAAAAAGTTGGAAGACGAATTAGGCGTCACTATTTTCGAGCGTGGCGGCACTGAAGTCTCGACCACACCACTGGGCGCGCAAATTGTCGCGCAGGCCGAACGTGTGCTAGAGCAAACAGCAGTCATCAAAGAAATTGCGAAACAGAACAAAGATCCGCTGAGCGGCCCTTTCCGCCTCGGTATTATCTACACGATTGGCCCTTATTTGCTGCCCACCTTGGTCAAAACGATGATCGATCGCGTACCGCAAATGCCCTTGGTTTTGCAGGAAAATTTCACCGTCAAACTCATGGAATTACTGCGTCAAGGCGAACTCGATGCAGCCATCATGGCACTGCCATTGCCGGATCAAGGCATGATGGTGCAAGCCCTATACGATGAGCCTTTCATGGTCGCCGTACCGAAAGAGCATCCTTGGTCAGACCGCGAATCGGTCTCGGCTCAAGAACTCAAATCTGAAACCATGCTGTTACTCGGCAACGGCCATTGTTTCCGCGATCAAGTACTCGAAGTCTGTCCGGAGATGGCGCGCTTTTCTACGGCCAACGATGGCATTGCCCGCACCTTCGAAGGTTCTTCACTAGAGACCATCCGCCATATGGTGGCCTCGGGGATCGGTATCACCGTATTACCACGTGCCTCCATCCATGATCTCGGCGCCAAAGACAGCATGCTGCGCTACATACCGTTCAGTGATCGCGCACCGGATCGACGCGTCGTCATTGCATGGCGCAAGAGCTTCACCCGCCAAGCGGCGATCGAGGCCATTCGACAAGCCGTATTGGCCTGTGGACTTGCCGGTGTCAACATGGTGGATGAACCCGCCAGCCCGCAATAAAGCGTACTTCCTTTGTTGACGCGCACCCTGTGCCACATCGCGCCTTAGCTCGCTCCTGTTTTATAATGTGCGCTTTGAATTGACGCTTACAAGCTTATGCAAGCTCTACGCCAACGCCTTCATTGGTATGTCAAACTGGTCAGGCTCGACAAACCGATCGGCATCCTTCTCTTACTATGGCCTACTCTGAACGCCTTATGGTTAGCCAGTGAGGGAATCCCTGATTGGAAAATTTTAGGGATCTTTTGCCTAGGAACAGCCTTGATGCGTTCGGCCGGTTGTGCGATTAACGACTACGCCGACCGCGATTTTGATAAGCACGTCAAACGTACGGCAGAGCGCCCCATCACCAGCGGCAAAATCAGTGGCAAAGAAGCAGTCATGGTGGCGGTGATATTGGCCTTGATTTCATTTGCTTTGATCCTGCCGCTGAATGCATTGACCAAACAGCTCTCAGTCGCCGCAGTAATCGTCGCTGGTAGTTATCCCTACTTCAAACGATTCTTCGCCATCCCACAGGCCTATTTGGGAATTGCCTTTGGTTTTGGGATTCCTATGGCCTATGCCTCTATCCAAAATCAAGTGCCAGCGGTGGCGTGGTATTTATTGATCGCCAATGTGTTTTGGGCGATTGCATACGATACCGAATACGCAATGGTCGATCGTGATGATGATCTCAAAATCGGCATCAAAACCTCGGCCATTACTTTCGGAGGCTTTGATGTCGCCGCTGTCATGCTAAGTTATGCCATCAGTTTCGCCATCATCGCCTACTGCGGCATTTTGCTACAGCGCAGTTGGCCTTACTTCGCTGGCATCGTGGTCGCTACAGGCATCGCGCTCTATCACTATTTCTTAATCCGAGGACGCGAACGCATGGCCTGCTTTTATGCCTTCCGTCACAATAACTGGGTAGGCGCGGCTATTTTTGCTGGTGTGGCTTTGGATTTTGTGCTTGGCTAACTGAGTGATCAGGTCGTCGATGAGGCGTCTTCACCAAACTCATCACCCAATTCACGCCCGCGCTCGGCAGCAGCTTTGATCGCCTTGGCGACGATGGCCTTGGTTTGGCTCTCTTCAAAACTACATAGCGCGGCATACGTCGTACCGCCTTTCGAGGTTACCCGTTCGCGTAAAACCGAAACTGGTTCACTCGATTCCACCGCCAATTGCGCGGCTCCGCGCACGGTTTGTAGAACCAAGGTATTCGCATCTTGCGCAGAAAAGCCTAAGGCCATCGCCGCTTCTTGCATGGCTTCGATGAAGTAGAACACATAGGCTGGACCGCTACCTGAAACAGCAGTGACTGCATCGATCATCGCTTCATTCTCGACCCAGACGGTCTTACCCACGGCTTGCATAATGGTTTCAGTGTGCTGGCGTTGCTCGGCATTGAGAGCTTCCAAGGCAAACAAGCCACTCATACCCAGACCGAGCATGGCCGGTGTATTCGGCATCGCACGCGCGATCACCGCATAGCCACCTAACCAGCGTGAGATGTCAGTGGCACGAATGCCAGCAGCAACCGACAACAACAATTGTTGCTTCAAAAATGGGGCGAAACTTTGTACTACTTCACGCATGTTTTGCGGTTTCACCGCAAACACCACCACGTCCATTTCGCTCAATTGTTGATCCATCTGAGCGGCCGTGGAAACGCCAAACTGCTGAGTAAGTCTTTGCAACCCCTCAGTGTTCACATCCACCACGTGAATTTGTTGCGCGTGATCGACCAATTTCAACAGTCCACCAATCAAAGCGGACGCCATATTGCCGCCGCCGATAAAACCAATTTTCACATCAGACCGCATAATTTCTCTTCCCAAAAATGGCACTTCCAATTCTGACCATCGTACTACCTTCGGCGACGGCGGCGGCGAGATCGCCACTCATGCCCATCGACAAAGTATCAACCGAGATACCCGCCGCCACCAATCTCTGCGACAAGGATGCCAATGCCGCAAAAGCGCGCCGTTGTTGCGCTTCGTCCTCGCTGGCTTCAGGCACCGCCATTAGGCCGCGTAAGCGTAATCGCGGCAGGCTTTGTACGTAGCGTGCCAGCTCCAAACACTGTTCTGGTGCTACCCCACTCTTGCTGGCTTCCCCACTAATATTCACCTGCAGACAAACATTCAATGCCGGGAGATGATCAGGTCGCTGCTCTGATAAGCGGTGTGCAATCTTATCGCGTTCAATCGAATGTACCCAAGCGAAGTTTTCAGCGATTAGGCGTGTTTTATTACTCTGAATCGGACCGATAAAATGCCATTCAATCGCAGCACTTGATGTGTTTGCACCGAACTCTTGCGCCTGCGATAGTTGTTGAACACGGGCTATTTTGTCGACGGCCTCTTGCACGTAATTTTCACCAAATGCACCTTGCCCAGCTTGCCAAGCGCTTAACACATCTTCGGCAGGAAATGTCTTAGAAACTGCCAATAAAGCAATATCAGTTGGATTCCTGCCAAAGCGCTGCGCTGCCTGTGCGATTGCCTGGTGTACGGCTTGCAAGTTTTCGGAAATTAAGGACATAATCAACGAATCAAATGATTTTTTGGATATCGAAGAGAAGTCGCCAACCAAGCTCAGCGGTTGAGTTCCTCGCTTCAATCAATCTAGTCAAGTTGTGCTTCATTATTGGTGCTTCACAGGCTCATCGCAAAATACTTCTTTGTGCGTTGTGATGTTTTGTAAAGCTTTGAAATAGTATTGGATTATAAATGGACATCTCAGAACTTCTCGCATTTTCGGTAAAGAATAACGCATCCGATCTTCATCTCTCTTCCGGTTTGCCTCCGATGATTCGCGTACACGGTGATGTTCGCCGTATCAATTTGCCACCGCTCGAGCACAAAGATGTGCATGCCTTGATTTACGACATTATGAATGACGGCCAGCGCAAGCAATACGAAGAGAATCTGGAGTGTGACTTTTCCTTCGCGATCCCTGGTCTGGCCCGTTTCCGTGTTAACGCTTTCAACCAAGAGCGTGGTGCCGCTGCCGTTATGCGTACGATTCCATCCAAGATTCTCAGCCTTGAGCAGCTGAATGCGCCAAAGTGCTTCGCCGAATTCTCGCTCAAAGCACGCGGCTTAGTGTTAGTGACAGGTCCAACCGGTTCCGGTAAATCGACCACCTTGGCGGGTATGGTGAACCATGTCAACGAAAACGAGTACGGCCATATCCTGACCGTCGAAGATCCTATCGAATTCGTGCACGACTCTAAGAAGTGTCTGATTAACCAACGTGAAGTCGGGCCACATACCCACTCCTTCTCAAACGCTTTGCGTTCCGCCTTACGTGAAGATCCTGACGTGATTCTGGTGGGTGAGTTGCGTGACTTAGAGACGATTCGTTTGGCGTTGACTGCTGCGGAGACCGGCCACTTGGTCTTCGGAACCTTGCATACCTCATCCGCTGCCAAAACGATTGACCGTATTATCGACGTCTTCCCAGCCGAAGAAAAAGAGATGGTCCGTGCGATGTTGTCTGAATCTTTACAAGCGGTTATTTCGCAGACGCTATTAAAAACCAAAGATGGATCTGGTCGTGTAGCAGCTCATGAAATTATGGTCGGCACACCGGCGATTCGTAACTTGATTCGTGAAGCCAAGATTGCGCAAATGTATTCTGCGATCCAAACGGGTAGCAATGTGGGCATGCAAACCCTGGATCAAAATCTTTCTGATTTGGTTCGTCGTAATGTGATTTCAGCATCAACAGCACGTGCTGCGGCGAAGATTCCAGAAAACTTCCCGGGCTAATTTTTCATCATTTAACGTACACCGTATCACCAAGGAATTAACATGGAACGCGATCAGGCCACCAAGTTTATGAACGATTTGCTCAAGCTGATGTTGAGCAAAAATGGTTCCGATCTTTTTATCACGGCCGACTTCCCTCCCGCCTTTAAAATCGATGGCAAAGTGACGCCAGTATCCAATCAAGTACTAACCTCAGCCCACACCATCGATTTGGCGCGGGCCATCATGAACGACCGTCAAGCCTCTGAATTTGAATCAACTAAGGAATGTAACTTTGCGATTAATCCACCGGGCTTAGGGCGTTTCCGTGTCTCCGCTTTCCTACAACAAGGTAAAGTCGGTATGGTTCTTCGTACCATTACTTCTGCGATTCCGACCTTTGAAGAACTACGTTTGCCGCCACAACTCAAAGATATTGCCATGACCAAGCGCGGTCTGGTGATCATGGTCGGTGCGACCGGTTCTGGTAAATCCACCACGCTCGCTGCGATGGTAGGCCACCGCAATGCCAACAGCTACGGCCACATCATCACCATTGAAGATCCAATTGAATATGTCCACCCACATGGCAATTGCATCATCACCCAACGTGAAGTCGGTATCGATACCGATGATTGGGAAATCGCATTGAAAAACACTTTGCGTCAAGCCCCAGATGTCATTCAAATCGGTGAGATTCGCTCACGCGAAACCATGGATTTAGCGATTGCCTTCGCTGAAACTGGTCACTTGTGCTTAGCCACCTTGCACGCCAACAGCGCCAACCAAGCACTTGACCGTATGATCAACTTCTTCCCAGAAGAGCGACGTCAACAGCTATTAATGGATTTATCACTCAACTTAAAGGCGGTCATTTCTCAGCGTTTGGTTCCAATGCGTCTTCAAAAAGGCCGCGTTGCCGCCATCGAAATTATGATCAACAGCCCATTGATCTCGGACCTCATTTTCAAAGGTGACGTCCATGAGATCAAAGAAATCATGAAGAAATCGGAAGAGCTCGGCATGATGACCTTTGACAAAGCTTTGTTCGATCTGCACGAAGCCGATCTCATCTCTTACGAAGATGCCTTGCGTAATGCCGACTCTGTCAATGAATTGCGCCTTGCGATTAAGTTGAAAGGCAAGGACGCCAGCAATCGTGATTTGTCGGCCGGCACCCATCATTTGGGGATTGTGTGAGGCTGCCAGAATTTGAGCTAAGCACCCTGTCCGGAGAAGCGCGCAATCTCAGTGATTTTCCGGGCAAAGCATGGTTGATCGTGAATACTGCAAGTCATTGCGCGTTCACCAAACAATACGCAGCACTTGAACAATTGCATCAAGAATTTGCTGCGCGAGGTTTAGTGATCATGGGCTTCCCTTGCGACCAATTTGGTCATCAAGAACCCGGCGATCATGCGGAAATCGCGCAGTTCTGCCAGCGCAATTTTGGTGTCAGTTTTCCTATGTTCGCCAAGACCGATGTGAATGGTGAGCGAACACATCCACTGTTTCGTTTTCTAAAAGAAAAGGCCCCAGGTTTGCTCGGCAGTCATGCGATCAAATGGAATTTCACTAAGTTCTTGTTTGTACCTGAACAAAACCAAGTATTACGTTATGCACCATTATTCCCGCCAAACCTACTGCGTAAAAAAATTGGTACCATATTGACAAAACCAATCGATGGTTAGGAATTAGAGTAAGCTCACATTCTTTTGAAATACGCATCATTTTTTACAGGGCACTAAATCGTTTTTAACAGCATGTTGCTAGGCAGCTCGTCCTCCAAAATATGCTGATTTGCCAATTTCGTTTTCCTCAAAATTGTGATTCCTTTGCCGTTTTAGGAGATCGATTTAGCGCTCGCTGCACGATACAATTGCACGATAAAATTTGCGCGATACATTGGAAAAGTTCAACGGTAATGCTCAACTCGACCCGCATAAAAGCATGACGCTACTCTGAGAACACAAAAATTCCATTGAAACGAAGTGACTCCTTAAACTTTTCAGCACTCAGAATAGAGGCACTCTTATGAAACATTTTAAAGTTGCATGCGCGACCGCTTTCTGTATTTTCTTCAGTTCAAGTACGTGCGCTCAAATTCTCGAATGCCGTGACGAAAATGGAAAAAAAATGTTCGCCACTGTTTGCCCCAAGGGCTTCACGCAAGCACGCGAAGTGGAAATACTAAAACCGCCCACTGAACCTAAAGATGCTGGCGTTGCACGTGCCAAGACAATGAAAAAATTACTCGAGAAAGATGCGGAATATCGCACTCGGGTCGAACAGCAAGCGGTACTTGATGGAATTGAGCGTGACAAACAAAGAAAAATCGCCGATGCCTGCTACGAAGAAAGAAAGAAACTCAAAAGCTTGTTAGTCGAAGGCCCATACGAAACGGGGAAGGATCGCGATGGCAATCCTACCTTCATGGATGAGCAAACCCGTCAGGAAAAAATTAAGGCGCTCAACGAAAAACTCAAACAGTGCCCGGCAGAGTGATGCCACGGCGTGATGCATCGATAAAAGGGCACCGATCAACCCAACGGTTTGCAGAAAAAGGGCTTTTATGATGTAATTGCACCTCAGTTGCATTTAATCGCCCTTCTGAGGTTCAAAATTCATTCCACACTTATTTCGATACTCTTCACCACCGCAATCGCTGGCGTGTTGAGTATTAGTCTTGCTGCGATATTTTCCTTTTCAATGCTGTCAAAACTGGTCGAACGCATGGTCAGTTTTTCGGTAGGCGTCATGCTATCGACTTCCCTCTTGCATGCCCTGCCCCGAGCCTTCGAATCCGGCGCCGATGTGCGTTCCTTGTTTGCTTGTTTACTGGCAGGCTTGCTAGGCTTTTTCTTGCTCGAGAAATTCGCGATTTTGCGCCATTCCCATCATCACGAGGGCGACGGCCATCATCATGAGCATGGTCATGACGCCCACGAAGCGGGCAAAGCCGGGTGGATGATTTTGATTGGTGACGGTATGCATAACTTCACCGATGGGATCTTGATTGCAGCCGCTTTTTTGGCCGATCCCAATTTAGGTATGGTGACAGCTTTGGCCATCATCGCCCATGAAATTCCCCAAGAAGTCGGTGACTTTATCGTCTTACTCAATGCAGGTTTTTCACGCTTGCGCGCTTACGTCTACAACCTCCTGTGCAGCTTGATGGCTGTGCTCGGTGGCGTACTCGGTTATTTCACGCTCGACAAAGCCAGCTCACTGATTCCCTATGTTTTGGTACTGGCTTCATCAGGTTTCATCTACATTGCGGTCAGTGATTTAATGCCGCAAATGCAGCGTCGGGCGACCTTGAAAGAAACCATACCACAGATCATTTTGGTTTGCTGCGGCGTCTTACTCGTGTTGTTCGTCACCCAACATCATCACGACTAAAATCAGTCTTGGAATCTAGGCGTCCGAATTACTGGTCGCTACTGGCCGCGTTGGATCAGCACACCACTCACTCCAAGAGCCTGGATACAATGCTGCCCCCGACAAACCAGCGATTTCCAGAGCCAAGAGATTATGGCAGGCAGTGATGCCGGAGCCGCATTGCATAATCGCTTGCGATGGTTCTGTGAATTTCTGTGACCATTCTGCCCGCAACTCTGTCGCGCTTTTAAAACGCCCATCGGCTTGTAAATTGTCTTTAAAAAACCGATTCACTGCGCCAGGAATATGGCCGCCGACAGGATCGATGGTTTCATTCTCACCGCGGAAGCGATCTGCCGCACGTGCATCAACCACTTGCAAGCGCTGACTAGCAGGCGATGAAAGATTGGCTAAAACTTGCTGGACATCGACTTGACGGGTCAATGCGGCACGTACTGAAATACTGCCTTGCGCCGGTGTCGGGATTGCAGTATCGATCGCAAAACCTGCTGCGGTCCAAGCACCGAGACCACCGTCCAAGACGGCCACATTCGCATGCCCGATCGAACGCAACAACCACCATAAACGTGCGGCAAACATGCCACCATGCGCATCGTAGACAATCACTTGGGTGTCGTTGTGGATGCCCCATCGACGCAAATTTTGAATCAAATCATCTTGGTTCGGTAAGGGATGGCGGCCGCGAAATTGTCCATCCGCGCCCGCTTTTGAACCCGATAAATCCTGATCGAGATTGGCAAACACGGCACCTGCAATATGTCCTTCTTGGTACGCCTTCGTGCCAAAATTCGCATCCATCAAATCATGGCGACAATCAACCACGACCAGACTTTCCTGTCCTAACAAAGACTGCAATTCAGTGGCGTAGATAATGGTGTTGTACAAACGATGGCCCATGCTGTCCTCTCAAATGGCTCTCAATTATTCTTTAAGTAAATTGTCCTACCCAATCCGCTGCAAAAGACTCATGCCGCTTTCGCGGTTGAATTCTCATCAGCGGTATTCGATTGACTATTAAAATTCGATGCAATCATGCCGCTCGCCAGAATCACCGCAATGCCGCACCAACTGATCCAGCTTAGGCTCAGATTCCAAATCCATATATCGAAGGCGGTGGTGAACACGATGCCGACATATTGCAAATTCGCCGCCACTAAGGGATTCCCCAAACGATAGGCGCGCGTCATGAAGATCTGTGCAATGGTGGCAAATAATCCCACGCCAAGCAAGAGCAGAACCCCATTCAACTGGAAAAGATGATGCGACTGGTGCGCCGCGGCTTGCGAAACACTGAACTTATCAAAAGCAGCAAGCTGGCCGACCACGCCCATCACCGTACTCACAAACGAAAAATAAAAGACGACGCGATATTCAGGCTCACCCGCCACACCCATTTGTCGTACTTGTAGATACGCCAGCGCAGCGATAAACCCAGAACACAAGGCGACTAAACTATCTGGTACTTGTTCAGGTGTAATGGTCGGTTGCAAGAGCATCACCACGCCGACGAAACCTAACACAATCGCCGCCGCCAAGCTCGGTGGCAAATGCACGACTTGCTTGCCGCGATTCTTCCACCAAGAAGTCACAAACAGGATCACAGCAACCCAAATCGAAGACATGTAGCTGAGCGTAATCGACAAGGACAAAGGCAGATGCGCGATCGAATAAAACCACAGCCACAAGGAAGTCACGCCGAAGATGCCGCGCCACATATGGCTCTTTACCATCGAAGTTTTGAAAGTACCGCCGTGCAGATACACCAGCCCTAATAAAAAAAAGACGCCGACACCACCACGGACCGTGACGATTTCAGATGTGGTGTAGGTGCTCGATGCCAGCTTGACGAAAACGCCCATCACTGAGAACAAAAACGTTGCGGCTAACATCCATAAAGCTTGCATGAAGACGATCCCTGTTTCTGACGACCTTTAGGAGCCCTAATGCATCTAGGCTCCCAACCAACATCCATCGAACTATGTCGATGTACAAAAAAGAACGCCGGAAATCCAAGCTGGAATTTCCGGCGTTACTGTTATTTTACTGTGATTCGACCAAACTCACTCGGCGTCCTCAAAACTGCATTTGCCGACGATACCATTCATGGAAGTGCTGCATGCCATCTTCCATCGGCGATTGATAAGGTCCGACTTCACTTTGCCCTCGTTCGAATAAAGCTTTACGACCTGCATCCATACGCATACCGATTTCATCGTCTTCGATACAGGTTTCCATGTACGCAGCACGTTCGGCTTCAACGAATTCACGCTCGAACAAAACGATTTCTTCTGGGTAGTAGAACTCAACCACGTTCTTGGTTTTACCTGTCGCGGTTGGCCACAAGGTGGAAACCACCAACACGTGCGGATACCATTCAACCATGATGTTTGGATACAAGGTCAACCAAATCGCGCCGTATTTGGGAGGTTCGCCGCCGCGATATTTCAAGACTTGTTCTTGCCAAGCTTTGTACTTCGCCGAGCCGGACTTCTGCAGACCTTTGTGAACGCCAACAGTTTGTACGCTGTAGTCTTCACCGAACTCCCAACGTAAATCATCGCAGGTCACGAAACTACCGAGGCCAGGATGGAAAGGTTCGACGTGATAGTCTTCGAGATAGACTTCAATGAAGGTTTTCCAGTTGTAATCGCATTCGTGCACTTCCACATGGTCGAGCATGTAACCAGTGAAATCGAGATCCTTGGTGACCGACAACTTCGCCATTTTTTCCATGACGTTGTAGCCATTTTGCTCGAACAACAGACCATTCCAGTTCTGCAATGGTGTGCGGGATAGATTCAAGCAAGGCGTGTCAGCGAAATGCGGCGCACCGATCAATTCACCTTTGAGGTCGTAGGTCCAGCGATGTAATGGGCAGACAATTTGTTTCGCGTTGCCGCGACCATTGGTGCCGGGACCACCAAACATCAATGCTTGACGATGACGGCACACATTCGACAAAAGTTCGATGCCGCTGGCGCTACGCACCAGCATACGGCCCTCGTTTTCAGAAGCCAAGGTCGCATAGTCGCCATTATTCGGCACCATGAGCTCATGGCCGACGTAACGAGGACCCGCTTGAAATAATTGTTTGATCTCACGCTCTAATAAGCTTTGATCAAAGTAAACATGAACCGGAAGTTGCGCGTCAGAACGCGCCAGTGTAGACAAAGAAGCCAGATCGGACATCCCCACCCCCAAATTAATTTGCACCAACCTAAGAGAGAAAGAATCCACAAACACCTCTTTTCGAACTCTAACTACGAGCCGAAAACCAAAACAAGAGACTAAGAGGCACTTGATGAGGAAATTTTGGACAGAACACGAGATTATACCCGAAGTCTGGGCTAAGGTCTTGTTTTACTTATGTTTTGCGGGGGTTTTGCGGGGCAGGTAGCGATAGCTTTGCAGTAAATCAAGGCTGTTTTACTTCACTTTCTACTGGTGCCCCAGATTTAACATGAGTGAAAAATTACATTAAATTCTAGGCAAAAGAATCTTATTCTCGAAACAAATGCGTGAAATTACGGCTGACCATGAGTTTTTCAGGGTGCCCTTTCAATATAACTTGCATACGTTCCGCATCGACTCGCTCTGCCGCCGCGATGTATTCGACGTTGACTACCGATGATCGATGAATCTGCCAAAACTTGTCTTCATCTAAATTGTCGAGCAAGTCCTTCAGCGCGGTCCGCAACAATGCTTCCGAGTCTGCTAGCACCACGCGCGTGTATTTGGTATCAGACTGCAAGAAAATTATATCGTCGACATTAATCAAACGAATTTGTTTGCCAACGCTTGCCTTAATCCATTTTAGTTTTTCGGTTTTCTTAGGTACTTCCGTCGCTAGTCCCAATTGCTTGAGCAAGGCCGTCAAATCGGTCGGCACTGTTTGCAATTTCTCTTGCAAACGTTCAATCGCCAATTGCAAGCGATCCTCTTCAACCGGCTTCAATACATAATCCACGGCTCCAGAATTGAAGGCATCAATCGCATATTGGTCGTAGGCGGTAATGAAAACCACATGTGCTTGTCGACCTATTTTACGTGCCACTTCGAGACCGGATAGTCCTGGCATACGGATATCGAGAAACACCACATCGGGTTCGAATTCCAAGAACCCATCCCAGGCATCATTACCATTCTCAGCGACCTTGACCAGCTCGGCACTCGGCCAGAGTTTGCTCAATTGCGCCAAGAGACGCTCACGCATCAGTGGTTCGTCTTCCGCAACCAAGATCTTTACTTTGTTATGACTCTTCATGCTTTCACTTTCAAATTTAAACTCGTGTGTTTTTAGTAGGCAAACTTGTCGAAATTCTGCTTTCGCCAAGACCTCATCAGCTGCTCTCTGAAGGCGCCAAAGAATCAAGCGGTAAGGGAATCTTCACCTCGGCCATCACGCCTCCGTCGGCATGCTCATACAAATCCAGCGTCGAATTTTCGCCATACATCAAGCGCAGTCGCTCACGTACATTTTCGAGACCAACTCCTTGTCCTGGTTTTTCGCTTAAGCCAATGCCGGTATCACGCACATAAATACCCAAGCGATCTCCCACTACTTCGGTAAAGATCGCAATTCCCCCTCCACTAAGACTTGGTTCTAAACCATGCTTAATCGCATTCTCGACTAAGGTGAGTAAGGCCATGCTCGGTACTGCCATATTCTCAAACTCGGGAGCCGGGGTGATCGAAATTTGGAGTCGTGCCCCCATCCTCACCTTCATCACTTCCAGATAGGCCCGTATCATCTCGAATTCCTGTGCCAGACTCACTGCCTCGGCACGTATCATTTGCGTACTCGAACGTAGAAAGGCAATCAAATTTTTAGTCAGCATCGCCGCTTCAGGTGCCTTTCCTTCCGCTAACTGCTGCACTGCGCCTAGCGTGTTAAATAAAAAATGTGGTTCGATTTGTGCCCGCAACAAACGCAGCTCTGCTTTGGATTGTTGCTCGGCATGACGCGCTTTTTCTGCATCAAGCGCGAGCTGGGCGGCACGTGTTTCAAAAGCTTGGTTACGCCAAGTAGCGACCACGCCAATCAAAAACACATAGGTACCGGCAAAGGCCAACACGGCCCAAAAAAGACCCGGTGCAATTTCCCGGATACGATCGAGCCCAGAATTGCGGGAAAATAACACAGCAGCACCTGCACCACTAAGCATACCTAATCCCGTATATGCAAAAAGCTTCAAGAGCGTGCGCCACAAAGATCGATTAATTTTGCGGTAATTAAACCAAACGCCGATTAAGGAGGTGATCAAAGCCCAGCCAACAAAAACCGTGGTTCCTAATAACACATAGGGATTGTGAGCAGGCTTGAAATAGGCGATCACGATACCAATCAGCGAAAACAATAAGCTCAGTTTGAGAACGCTTCGCCAAAAATAAGCGCCCCGATATTTCAAACTGAATTCACGCAGCTGCATTCTTTCGATTTCTGATAACTGCGCGATTTGTCGAGCAAATTTTCGGCGATATCCCAGCTTCGTGGTTTCCGCCAGCTCCGGCCGTTGCAACACCGCCAGCATTTCTTCATCCCACTCTCGATACCACTGTCGAGCAGCGGTCCATCCGGTAAAGACTTTCATGACATCGCTCCTATTTCTCACGGATGGGAATATAAAGAAGTTTCCATTGGAAAGCGATAGCCTTGGGGCTTAAGTACGAAACTGCGGGTATGAAATACGAGAGCGCGTCGGCAACAATGGTGCATTTGGCTATGAATGAATCGCTTGGGAGCGATGTACTCCCAAGCGTTTACGTTGGTACGAATGACGAAAGCTTGAGCCGCTTAGAAGATCTGCATATCAGCGCCATTAATCCCAACCAAAGAGATCGCCTTGCTGATATCAGTCGGTGTCACAGCCGCTGCGATCTCCATGCCATGGCGGATAGCATCTTCTGGCAAGGTATAGCCTAAACCCCAATCGATAGAAAAGGTTTTTGCGACCACAATTTTATTATCCAACAGATCTGCCACCCAGCCCCAAGTTTTGTCACCTTTGAAGCTATGGGCAGCGTCTAACATCGTTGAAACTAAAGAACCACGCGAGGCTTTACCGCTGCTGAGTTCATTATTCCAATAATTGACACCCTCCGCATCACCGCCATCAGCACGGCCCAAAACATTGCGATAAACGACGCGAATAAAGTCAATATTGGTCATAGTCGAGCTGAAGCCCGTCAAATCCGAAAACATCACCCCAGCGCCGTAAAAAATGTCTGCGATTTGATAAATCGATTTTCCTGCTTTGCTTTCGCTAATCCAATACGCCATACCATCGGCATCTGGAACGCGGTTGAAGAAAGCTACATACAATTCCATAAGTCTTTGCACAGTAGCAGTTGGCGCTGATGCCGCTAAGCCTTGCACTAGCAAATTCACATTGATGTCGCTGAACTGCAGTTTTTCGACATGCGACAGAGTATCAATACCTTCGCTACCAGTTTTCGCTACTACGGTGTAATTTCCCGCATTCAAACTGAGTCGATAATCGGCCAGTTTTCCCGCATAAATCGCAGTATCAATTCCAGCGCCACCTTCAATGACATCATTCCCACCCGCGCCTGTGATCGTGTCATCACCGGCCATGGCATTAATCAAATCATTGGTAAGGCCGCCATTGATATTGTCATTATTAGCGGTACCATTAATCACTTCTGTGCCCACCGCCACATCGACAAACACCGTGTATTGATTACTGTGACCAGCATCATCTGAAATTGAATAAGTAAAGCTGTCACCAACTTCCGCACCAGGGGCCGCGAAATAAGTGAAGTCACCGTTCGCATTGACCGTTGCTGTTCCATACTTTGGTGCTGCAACGAGCGCATACTTCGCAACGCCATCAGCTAAATCATTAGCAGCAGGGAGAGTGGAGTTGACGGTGCTCCCGAGATCGACCGCAACTTCAAGATCAGAACCGAGGGCGACGTACGATAGATCGAAAGCTTTATCAGCAAACTGTAGCTTTTCAATGCTGAGTATGGTATCGAATCCGGCACTACCATCGCGCGCAGCGATATAAAACTTGCCGAAGGAACTTGAAATAAAATAGTTATTACGAGGTCCCGTAAATATCGCCGTATCGACACCACCCGCGCCATCGATCCAATCGTTACCGTCACCACCTGTAATTTTATTGTTGACGTCATTGCCCAACAAATAATCATCCAGCGCGGAACCCTTGAGGTCTTCGATCACAGTCCCGACTGCAATTGACAAATTATTGACCGCTGGAATTCCATTGGCAGTCACACCAAAACTACTCAAGTGCCCAGGCTGCAAATCGATACTGACACCGACCTTTGAGGCGCTCGCATCGAGCAAGTCGACACCACCATCATCAACAATACTTGTTTGTGAATTCGATTGCCCATCTCCCAAACTAATCGTTGTATTGCCCACGTTCACCGAACGACTGCCATACAAATACCGCAACGCTGCCAAGTCCATAGTTCCCCATGTGGAAGGGAACAAACCATCACTCGAATAATTTTGTGACATGACGGTATAGGCGGTCTGATTAAAGGCCGGTAATATCTCTTGCGCGTAATGATCGTTCGCATCGATGTTACTCGGATGGCGCAAACCTAATGCATGTCCGATCTCATGTAACAAAGCGGCATAACCCTCGGTGCCCGGTGTGAGCGCCAGCATCGATTCAATATCCATCCAGACATCACCCGCCGCATCACCCGCTTCACCGGGAAAGTAACTGGTGCCTTTACTGGCCGTTTGTTGACTCACACCAAAACGAATGGAACCAGTTTGGCCGGAGGTTTCGTCAACTTCTTTAAAACTCAAACCGGTCAAGGCGCTGAGGTCTGTGAAAATTTTTCGGACGACTTCTTTTTCGGCGACGCTAAAACTTCTGAACTGACTCGCACCAACACCGCTTGCCGGCGCTTGCAGTACGAAACTGAAGCTCACCTCCACCGCCGTTCCCAGCGCCTTACTCGCATTCCATCGATTAGCATCGCCTTGTACTAAGCCAGATTCAGCAAGGCTTTGTACCGTCACAAAATCGCTCAGTGATTTTTGTGAGCTGACATTGCCATCCCAGATCGACAAGGCTTCAACGTTGGTCAAACTAATATTAAAACTAGGAGACTGCGTGGCAGTGATTTGAGCAGACTTTCCATCAATGCTCACCTTCACCGTAAAATCAGACCACGCTGCAGGTGTGCTCGTGAACCACGGTAGATTCAAAACATCGAAACCATCCCGTCCATCGACAATACTTTTGTTGTATCCACCGACCCAAAAATTATTACTGTTCGCGCTGCCATAGAGCTCAGTCTCACCACCACCACCCGCTGCGGCTTCAACGCCAATCAAGGTATCACGCGTACCCCATCCGTCGAGTGCCCAACCAGCTTGCAGGTCAACCACCACTTTACCGGGCGCCCCGTCCCAATAGGCGGCGATCACTTGACGCCAAGGTTCTGTCGCAATTGGAATAATCTGAAGCGTGTCATTACCTTTGCCGCCGATCGCATTGCCGCCATAGATTTGAATCTTGTCGTCACCCTCAAGACCAAAGACATTCACGTCAATATTCTTATGTGCTTCCGTTTGACTGTAATCGTCGTTTGCGGTGGTTAAATACAGATCTGGCATGCCGCCCCCTCAGTGTTCATGTTCGTATTCATATTCATTTTTTGGTGCTCGTCGATTTCCTATCGCGAGTCATCTTAAGTTTTGAAAAGCGGTAGTGTTTTCTGCGTGAAGTTACTCAAGTTGGGGAATACACTGGCAAATTGCGATGCCGGCAATCCTAGCCATTGCATCAAACTTGCAGCAAACTGATCGGTGCTGGTGGTAGGAACGTGTCGACCACCGCGGTTTGGATCACTATCCTCTGATCCACCGAGTACAAGTGATGGGAACTTTCCTAGAACCTGACCACCTGCCACTGCACCGCCGAAAGCAAACCAATGGTTGCCCCAGGCGTGATCAGACCCAGCACCCGATGCGGGACGCAAAGTTCGACCGAAATCACTCATGGTAAAGGTAGTCACATCCAGATCCAAACCGGCCGCCACTAAGGACTCATCGAAGGCGGCTAAATTTTTACCGAGGACCGCCAATTGTGCATCTTGTGTACGCGCTTCGGAACCGCGTTGTCCATAATGCGTATCGAAACTTCCCCATTGAATCAAAAATACTTGGCGCTTAAAACCCATATTCTTGAAGGCTGGTAAGACACTTGCCAGAGACCGTAGGCGTGTTCCTAGTTCGTCGCCAGAAAATTCACCTTTGGGCGTGCTGGCCTTCAAAAAAACTTGCGTCAATAACGTGGATTCATTCACACTCAAATCCAGCGTCCGTGCATATTCAGCTTCGTATTGATTCGTGAACTGCAGCTTCGCCATATTGTTCAAAGCCTGCGTCCAGTAACTTTGTGGATAGGCCAAGTCCGAGCGCCCCCAATACCTTGCCCCATTCGGCGACATAAAAGACACACTGGAAGCTTTTCCCAACACTAAAGTGCGGTCTGAACTGGTGGTGACTGCATTTAGTTGATTCTTCAAACTAGTCGGTAGTAACTCGAGTGCTCGCCCTGCCCAACCACTCTGATCGAAGTCTCCACCCCACCCTTGTTGCATTGCTGTTTGATCGCTATGAGACATCAAATAGGGGGGAATTGGCACAGAGTGTTCAATGACCTGCGTTGCCGTACTTGGCACGATCAAAGGGCCCGCATTTGCCACCCATGCTAAACGCTGGCGATTGTAAAGCGAGGCCAAGGGAGCTAAACCAGGATGTAAAGCGAAACTATGTCCCGCACTGACACCGTTCAATGCAATCAAAGAATCTTTGGGAAGTGCCAAGATGGGGCGCGATGTGGCGTAATCGTTATAAGCCGCATCGGTTGGGATCAAGGTGTTATGACCATCATTCCCACCTGCCAAGAAGATACATACCAAGGCGCGGTAATCATTCACTGCCGCGTTTGAATTTTGAAATTGACTTACTAAGGTATTGACGCCAACACCTGCGAGCGCGGGGATTGCGATCGACTTCAAGAAATCTCGACGTTTCATTTGATCACTCCAAAGCTAGGGCTAGTTAAAGCAAACTGCAGGGTTGTCACCGTCCCCGACTCAGGATTTTGCCAACGTTCACCTTTGATCAAATTCAGCAAATTATTTCTTAATGTGGCAGGCATTGCGCCTCGGAACCAACGTTTACTCAGTAGATCAAGGAACTCATCTGGCGATTTAGCAAATGCCGTCGTTAATTCATTCCAATTACAACCGGTTCTTGTGAGATTGTCGGCACGCGCAGGATTGTCCGCATTAAAGAAGCGCCAATCAAGGTTGCCTAAGCGCGACGTAAACTCCATGGTGTTCAAAAGTTTTTGTTCAGGTGCAAGCAAGTTGCTTCCCGGCGCACGATCCGTCGCTTGATAATAGGAAAAAATACTTGGTGGCGAAATGGTGTTCTGATTAGCAGGTTGATCGACGTACTGATTGCCTTGCCAAGTGCCATGCGTCATGTGCTTACAACCTAGTCCACGGTGCACTGCAGACATCCATAAAACCGGTTCCCGCAAATAGCCCATTTGTTTGTCATTCACTCCCAGCACATCTCCGGCGCGCGCTTCGGGGTCTAACAAGACCGCTTTTACAACAGCCGCCATGTCGCCCGTCACGCCTTTTCCATTATTCCGAAACACAGCACTCACTCGCGCCAGATACTGTGGGCTCGGATTACTGCCAACTAAGTGTTGAATTAAACGCAGGCTCACGAATGGGGCAACGTTCTGGTGTTTCATCAATAATGCGACCACGGCATCAAGCTCATCAGATGCGTTCAGCCCCGCTGGGATTGCTGTTCCCATGACTGTCTTGGCGCCACTATCATGTAAGAATGAAGCAGACTCGGGCACCATCGGAGACCCATAGTGAGGCCAACTATAGTCAGGCAACCCCGTATTATTCGATGGTGCTCTCCAGCCGGTTAAGGCACGCGCCAATTCTTCGACATCCTTCTGCGTATAGGTTTCTTTCGCCTTCCCTTGCGCATCTCGAATCACGCTACCGTCAGAATTCAGTTGTACAACGCCGACCGTGAACAATTGCATCAACTCTCGCGCATAATTCTCATTCGGCGTGCATCCGAGGCATTGAGGCGAAGTAGGACGATTGAGCTCGTTATTGAGATAGAAACCCATGTGAGGATTCAGCGTTACATCACGCAATAATTTAGCGTAATTGCCGAACACGTTTCGACGCAACATGTTGTAATACTCCAAGCTGCCATTGGCCTGGCCCGCACTCACCGGTATGTACTGGAACACCGCCCAAGTGACTCGTTGACGCAACTGATCCGGAGCTGCTAATGCAGTATCCCAGAACTCATCGTTACGAAAGAGCCACAGTGGCGCATCGCCCGCCGCAGGTGAATAGCTCAGCAACTCACGCGGCATGGTGGTCGAAGTAATTGGCATCGCCAACTGTTTATCAATCCAAGCCTCGAAACCGAGACTCTGTATCTCGGTAATTAATTCGGGGGTGACACCGAAGCTAGTCTGTTCAGCAAAGCGAGCAGCGGCGTAATAACTCACCTTAGGCGCTTGTTGTGTACCGACCTGTCCATTCGACTGGTGCCCCTCTTGTGAGCCCTGATCTGTGCGTGAACATGCCAACAGACTGCCAAGCATCAGCACAACGATGGCTGGTTTAAATGATCTTAAATTTATCTTACTCATCAATGTTCTACCTCACAAACTCACAAATCAAGTGCTGTCTTCTGAGACTCTCAAAGAGACCAAATTTCGCTTTTCCCAGCAGGGGCCTGAGCAAGAAATGACGCTGATCATTCGACTCACTTCGAGTCCTTCCTATTGAGATCAACTATTTCTTGCATTTACCGGGGCGGGCTTAAAGTGAACGAATAGGATATCAGGATATCGTCGATGCAGCCTTGGTAAACCTAGTCTAAAAGCAAAGCGGTCAACAGTACTTTGCATCACCATCCCAACTTACAAAGCAAAGCGTTTTTTGTAAAGAAAAAATCATCGCGAGAGGACATACCAGTCACAATTTTGCCACGCATTTTTTTCAAACTTTTCATAGATAAAAATATTCATTTAAGCAAGAAAAAAACAAAATATAAAAAACCACTTGTCTATTTTCTCAAGATTACTACACTGGCTCGCATTGGATGCACACCAAATCAATACCACTACAAAACCATAATAGACCTTCGATCACCAAACGTGATCCTTAACAAGAGAGGTCAAGTGCGTTCAAGCAGTTTGTCATCTGAGTGTGCTCACAGTTTCGCCCCGCAAGATTCTCACGAAACCCAGCACATCACACCAACCTACACATCGGGTGACAAAGAGGGAGGGGACATTTCACAGTCGATTTTTTTGCTGAGTGCGTGCACTTGCAGGACCTCGCTCGCCTGTGAAATTCCCAAGGTGAACCTGAAGACCAACTTTCAGGATGAATCATCAATGGGGAAGACCAATGAAACAGTCAGCTACATCAGCAACTTTAGGGTTCGCACTCAGCGTGCTTGCCTTCAGCCTTAGTGCTAGCGCTACAGCCTCAGCCGCCACGGCTGATGGCAAACTTAATCCTTTCAAATCCGTCAGCACCAGCAAAACACTTGCGGCCTGCAGCTCAGCTGCGTGGAATGCGACGGCTGTCTACACCGGCGGCATGACCGCCTCCTACGATAACAAAGAATGGCGAGCCAAATGGTGGACGCAGGGGAATACGCCGAGCACTAATCCAGATGGCCCTTGGGCCTATGTCAGTGATTGCGGTGGTGGAACCGGCGGCGGTGGCGGTAGTGATCCTGTGCTCACCACAGTACCAGCGCCTACCGGCCACGCTTTATGTCGCCCTGATGGCATGACGATTTCGACTGGCACCAATCCACCTTACTGTCTTGCCTACGACAACAATGGTCGCGAAAAATTAGGAACAGTAAAACGTCGCATCATCGGCTATTTCACCAGTTGGCGTACCGGTAAAGATGGTAGCCCTGCTTACCTTGCGCATCAAATCCCTTGGGACAAAATCACCCACATCAATTTCGCCTTCGCCCACGTCGAGAACAATAAGATTTCGATTGGCAATGAAACCGATCCCAACAACTCAGCAACGGGCATGCAATGGCCAGGTGTCGCTGGTGCGGAGATGGATGCGAGCTATGCCTACAAGGGTCACTTCAATCTCCTCAACAAATTCAAGAAGCAATATCCCAACGTCAAAACCTTGATCTCGGTCGGTGGTTGGGCGGAGACAGGTGGCTACTTTGACGCCACCGGCAAACGCGTCAATAGCGGTGGCTTCTACAGTATGACAACCAATGCGGACGGTAGTGTGAATACAGCGGGCATCAATAGCTTTTCTGATTCTGTCGTCAGCTTCCTACGCAAATACAATTTCGACGGCGTTGATATTGATTACGAATATCCGACCTCGATGAAAGACGCAGGCAATCCACTCGATTGGACCACTGCCAATACACGCCGCGCTGGTTTGATGCGTAGCTATAGCGTACTGTTGAAAACGCTGCGCGAAAAACTCGATGCAGCAGCGACGCTCGACAATCGCTACTACCAACTCAGCATCGCCGCGCCTGCCTCGGCTTATCTCTTACGTGGCATGGAGAATATGGCGGCCTTGCAGTATCTCGATTTCGCTAACATCATGAGCTACGACTTGCATGGGGCGTGGAATGAATTCGTCGGTCCGAACGCAGCACTATTCGACGATGGCAAAGATGCGGAGTTGGCGCGTTGGAACGTGTATAGTACGGCGCAGTACGGTGGTATTGGTTACCTCAATACCGATTGGGCCTTCCACTATTATCGCGGCGCCATGCAAGCGGGTCGCATCAATATCGGTGTGCCCTATTACACCCGCGGCTGGCGCAATGTGAGCGGTGGTAGCAATGGCTTGTGGGGTAAATCACTCGGTAGCAACTGCCCGACTGGACTCACCAATTGCGGCAATGGTGCGATGGGTATCGACAATATTTGGCATGATCTCGATGAGCAAGGCAAAGAACTGGGCGGTGGAGGCAATCCTTTGTGGCACGCCAAAAACCTCGAACGCAATATCGCCGGCAGCTACATCGCGAGCTATGGTCTAACACCAACGACCGACGCCGACGACCGCCTCACTGGCAGCTATGTACGTTACTACGACGCCACCTTGGTTGCACCTTGGTTATGGAACGCACAAAAAGCGGTGTTCTTATCGACCGAAGATGAAACCTCGGCACAAAAGAAAGCACAATGGATTATCGATCGCGGTGTCGGCGGCGTGATGTTCTGGGAACTTGCCGGCGACTTTGATTGGAACGCGACGCGCAACAACGGCCAAGGTGAATACTTTATCGGCTCGACTCTCACACGAGCTTTTAACACCGCGTTCAAAACTGCTTCACTCTACGAAAATAAACGTAGCACGCAAGCAGCGGCTACCGGCGCGATCGATCTCAAATTCGAGCTGTTGGATTACAAACTGGGCGACGCCAATTATCCCATTAATCCGAATTTAAAAATCACCAATAGCTCAAGCTACACGCTACCTGGCGGCACCGAATTTCAATTCGATATTCCGACTTCGACGCCGAATACCATGGCAGATCAATCGGGCTTCGGCATGAAAGTCATCACGAGCGGCCACACCGGCAACAACATCGGTGGCCTAAAAGGCAATCTGCATCGTGTTTCGGTCAAATTACCGAGCTGGAGTAGCCTCGCGCCCGGCGCCAGTACCACGCTCGCCGTGGTGTATTACTTGCCGATCTCAGGGCCAAGTAATTTCAGTGTCGTGATCAATGGCAAAAGCTACGCGATACGTAGCGAGCAACCCTATCTCGCCTACATCAAATAAATCCATTTTTTCAGAAAACACCTCTGCAGCGATGCAGAGGGATGATCTCGCCAACCCAAGCATCTGACGCTTTCAGCATGAACGTCATTTGCTGAAGAGCGAGTTCAGTTTAAAACATCACAAGGAGACAAAATCATGCAAGAAAAATCGAGCGCATCAGCGCAATCGCCATCAACAAGTGTGGCTAGCTCAAAACTTAGATTGAAGTCCGCCTTACTCACCATGCTGATCGGACTCGGCATTTCTAGCCAAGCGGACGCAGCACCAGCCACGCCCTCCTGCAGCGACTGGCAAGCGAGTAAAATCTATGTCAATGGTAACTATGTTGTCGCCAATAAAATCAACTATCGCGCCAAATGGTGGACGCAAAACAATGAACCCGGCAAGAGTGATGTATGGGAAGCGCGTCCGACTGGCGAATGCACTTACGATGGCGGCGGCACGCCCCCTGATGGCGGCACACCCAAGGGCATTCCGACTTTGAAGGAAGCGCAAGCGGACGAAGCTGCTAAAACTTCCAGCACACTATTCCAACAGATCAAGGCCTCCATACGCACACTGGACACCGCTTCGGTTGAAGCTGTCCAACCGGGGCGTGCCGCTAATCCGATAAACGTTAAACGTGTCGAACGCATCGTCAGTAACACCGATTGGCAAACCCTGTTTGCGATGCGCGATGCCAGTTATACCTACACGCGCTTCCTGCAAGCGATTGCCAAATTCCCAGCGGTCTGCGATGACTACAGCGATGGGCGCAATGCGGATGCGATTTGTCGCAAAGGTTTGGCCACAATGTTCGCCCACTTCGCTCAAGAAACGGGTGCACATGATCCGGGTTCGCCGATTCCACAATGGCGTCAAGGATTGTACTTCTTGCGCGAAGCAGGTTGCCGCGATGACGATACCAGCTGTGGCTACAACGCTGAATGCGATCCGAGTACGTGGCAAGGTCAAACCTGGGCTTGCGGTAAAAACCCCAACGGCACCTGGAAGAAATACTACGGTCGCGGCGCCAAACAACTTTCCTATAACTACAACTATGGTCCCTTTTCCGACGCCATGTTCGGCACGGTCCGCACCTTGCTCGACAAACCTGAGTTGGTGGCCGACACCTGGTTAAACTTAGCCTCTGCGGTGTTCTTCTATGTCTATCCGCAGCCACCTAAACCATCGATGTTGCATGTGATCGATGGTACCTGGAAACCTAATGCTGCTGATGCTGCTGCCAATATCAGTGCGGGATTTGGTGCGACCATCAATATCATCAACGGCGGTATCGAATGCAATTCCGGCACTGACAAACCACAAGCAGTGAATCGCATCAGCTATTACAAGAGCATGGCCAACTATCTTGCCGTGCCAATTCCAGCCAACGAAGCGCTCAGCTGCGCCACACAAAAGTCCTTTCCATCGAATGGCGCTGGCGCGCAATTGCTGAACTGGGAACAAGACTGGAGTTACGACTCCAGCCGCCCTGATGGTAAGAGCTACGCCTGCAAATTGGTGAACTACCAAACGCCTTTCAATGCCCTGAAAGCAGGCGACTACGTCAAATGCGTGGAGTACTACTTCAAGGTCACGCTGAAATAAATTGATTTGCAGAGAACACTGCAATCACTCATTTGAAAAACATTTGAAAAGACAGCTTCCTCAAGATGTGCCGTGCAGCGCAATCACATCACAAAGAAAAGACGCATCACCCACGGCAGGATGCGTCCACTACGATTGGAGACAATATGAAAACACATTGGAAATGGAGCCTCAAACTACTCGTCGTCGGCGCTAGTATGATGATGAGCAATCTCGCTAGTGCGGCGGAATGCAATCCTTGGAATAGCGGTACGGTGTACACACAAGGTTTGTATTCGACCTATGGTGGCAAAACTTGGCGTGCCAAGTGGTACACGCAAAATGAAGTCCCCGGTAGTAATCAATGGGGCCCATGGGAAGAACGCCCAGCGACTGAATGCACGGTGACTGTGCCGCCTGGTGGCGATGGTAGTGGCATTCCTGAGCCCAAACCAACCGTTGGCAAACATCTGGGCTCTTACTTCGCACAATGGAGTATTTACGGTCGCAATTACAAACTACGAAATTTGGTCGATACCGGTGGTGATAAGAATCTCACCTTCTTAAACTATGCATTCGGCAATGTCTACGCAGATGGTCGCTGCAATATCGTGACCCGCGCTGAAAATGGCAATGGCGACGGTGGCGATGGTTGGGCCGATTATCAACGCGGCTTTGCTGCGAATGAATCAGTTGATGGCGTCGGCGATACCTGGGATGCCAAACTCAAAGGCAATTTCAATCAGCTCAAGAAACTCAAATTACGCAACCCTAACTTGAAGGTGTTGATCTCTCTGGGTGGTTGGACTTGGTCGAAAAACTTTAGCACCTTTGCGCGCACCGATGCAGGTCGCAAAGCTTTAGTCAGTTCTTGTATTGATCTCTACATCAAAGGCAATTTACCAGTCGCGGAAGGCGCCGGTGGCGCGGGTGTAGCGAAAGGTGTATTCGATGGTATTGATATCGATTGGGAATACCCTGTTGCTGGCGGTTTGCCAAGCAATAACTACGATCCTAGCGATAAACAAAACTTCACCTTGTTGATGAAAGAGTTCCGCACTCAACTCGACGCTTTAGCCGCGGCCAACAAACGTCGCTACTATCTGACTGCAGCAGTTGGTTCTGGTGTCGATAAAATTCGCAATACCGAAGCTGGTTTGTATAGCAGCTATTTGGATTGGGTCAACATCATGAGCTACGATTTCCATGGTGGTTGGGAAACCGTAGGACCGACGAATTTCCAATCGGCTTTGTTTGCCGATAGCGCAGCGCCCGTCACTGGCGATTTAGCCAAATATAATATCAATGACGCAGTGACCGCCTTCATTGCTGGCGGCATGCCCAAATCCAAAATCGTGGTCGGCATCCCTTTCTATGGTCGTGGTTGGAAAGGCGTCAAAGCAGGCCCGAAAGGTGATGGTCTGTATCAAGCAGCAACGAGTCCAGCAGCAGGCACTTACGAAGCCGGCGTCGATGACTACAAAGTCTTGGTACAAAAACGCACGACAAAATATGTGCATCCTGTGACCAAGCAATTGTGGACTTATGATGGTAATGAGTTCTGGAGTTACGATGATCCTAGTGTGATTTCGACCAAATCGACCTATGTCAAAACACAAGGATTAGGAGGTTTGTTCAGCTGGTCGCTCGATGGTGATGATGCACAAGGAACCTTGATTAAAGCGATGAACGTTGTGCGTCAATAATCGTGCGTCAATCATGGTGCTCGTTTAAGACTATATGAGTTGAGCTTGTATACAGTCAGCAGCTCTTGTTCGCTCCGACAGTAAGAAGAGCTACGAGAACCTTGATGATGAGGAATAGACCAATCAGGAACGCTGATGATTTCTTTGATGTGGTGGTGAAGTGGAAGTTTCCCCCAAACTTTTGCTTCATCACTACATCAAAGATCTGAGGAATACATCGAGCAATCGAATCACGTAGAGCACGTCGATCACTCTTGATAGAACTCGATTGGCAAATGATCTGGGTCGGCGAAAAAGCAAAAAGCTTTTCCAGTGGCAGCGTCGATACGCACTTCCTCTACCGCAATACCCGCCTCTTCTAGTTTCTGTTTAGCAGCCTGCACATCGCTCACACGCAGAGCGAGATGGCGCAGACCTTGTGCTTCAGGGTACGAGGGCCGCGCTGGCGCATTCGGAAAACTAAATAATTCGATTTGCGTGCCATCAGGCAGCGCCAAATCAAGCTTGTAAGAATCGCGTTCTGCACGGTAGTGCTCGGCGATGATAGGCAATCCCAAGACTTCCGTATAGAAGCGCTTCGAATTGGAATAGTTCGAACAAATAATGGCGACGTGATGTACGCCACGCAGCAATGTGCCCAGCGTACTCATGCTTTTCGGAGATATCGCACCATCAATTGATCAAGCCGCCACAGGTTCTGCTTGTGGCTTATTCAAAGCATCAAGCAAAGCGCGGTCGACCACTTTGTCGACTGAGATGATCTTTGCACGTCCTTCACGGAAATTACGCTCCAGCTCATCCACGGCGACCGAGAAAGATTTCTCTTTTTGACTCGAAGTAAAAATAAACAAACTGCGCATCGGACTGACCCAAGCCAAGCGTACTTTTTGCATGCTGGCATCGCGTTTTTCAAATTCCACCCACATACCACGTTCCAAGGATGCGACGGCCTCTTCGGCAGCTTGAATCGCTTGCTCAACCTTGGTCATCATGACCGCAGGATTGATCGTCGCTTCGGCGGCTGCTTCTTGAATTTCGGATGCTGATGCAGAGCTTGTTACTAGGTTTTGATCCCCACTGTTGGAGCCACTGGTTTCTCCATTGGACTCTGCATTTGTCGCAACAACAGCACCATCGGCAGCATCAGCACTAGGCACCAACGATGCCATAATTGGCGGCAAATCACCATGTGCGATCGGCGCGTTTTCGCTTGACAGCACAGTCGACGCGACCTTAGCGACAATCGTCTGTTTCGCTCGCGCTTCGGCTTTTTGCTTGGCTCGTGTTTTTTCTCTCTCAATCGCTAGTGCTAACAAGCGTTCTTTCTCCGCTTGCTCAGCAGCTTCTTTGGCCTTGGCTTCTTCTTCCGCTTTACGACGTTTTTCGAGACGACGTTCAGTCGCGATTTTCGCCGCTTCGACGGCTATTTCCATTTGTCGCTCAGGACTGAGCTCAAGCGGAGCGCGCACGATCGAGGCATGACATTCAGCGAGATCAGCGAAGAACTGCACGCGATCAGCATCTTCCCACTTGATCAAACTGAGCCACTTATTCAGACGCGCCAAAATGCCAGGCAAACGATTAATCATTTCCTGACGTTGAGCCAAAGTGATCTTCGGTTTGATACTCCAGATCAAATCATCCATGGTCTTCAGTGCATCTTCGACGGCGTGTGGCTTTTCATCTTTGACGCTGTATGCCAAGGTTAAGACTTTGGTCCAGCGATTTTCCAAGAAGGTTTCGACAAAGGCTTCTACTTCGCCAGTGCCAATCCGCAATGACACTTCATGACTAGCAGCAATACTCGCCTGCTTGAATTTCTCACGTTGAATCGCCCGATTAATCGGCGCTTGCAGCGCTTCTATCGTGGCGGCTTCATCTTTCTGAATGAAAGATTCGAGATCATTGACAACTTCGTCGAACAAACCCAGTTGCTGATCAAACTCTTTCTGCACACGCACCACATTGCGCTGCATCGCTTGGAACAATGGATCTTCGCGTCCTTTATCAGGATCGAAAGAAACACTGTATTTCGAGAGCAGCTCAATTAAGCGGCGCGCCGGATGATTATCTTGGAAGAAGAAATCTTTATCGATCAAGGCCGCTTTCAGCACCGGCACTTGGAGTAAGCCAATTAAATCTTTCGCAGGTTCAGGAATATCTCGATTGCTAAAGACGCCATCAAAGACATGTGATAGCAAATCTACCGTATGACGTTCCACACCATTGCGGAATACATTGGGCATCTCTTGACGCAGTTGCGACAAACGCATCGCATTTTGTGCGCCCGAGACCAATTGATGAATGGCCATGTCTTTCTGCACATTGGCCAAGTATTGGAATAGTTCAGAACTCGCTGGATTAAAACTTCCTGCATCACTTGCAAATTGATAGCTATGTGGTGTCGCACCACCACCTTGGCTCGCGCGCACCGCTTGCTCATGTTGAGCCGCATGGGCTTCGGGGCCTGCTGTTTGCCCCGAAAAATATTGTTCTAACTTACGCGTGACTTCATTCTTGACGGCTTCACCCAACTTCTCCGCTTCGAGGCTCGCAGCCTTTTTCTTCTTACGATAAGTTTCTTGGAGATCAGGCAAAACACCACGAATGACCAATAACTCGTTCAGTGCGTGATAAATCGGTGCCAGGTCGAAAACCAGCTCCCCTAAGACAGGTAGTAACAAGCCATGTGAAGCAGCATCAGGATTAAAATCACACCAAGCTGAATTCAGTGCACGCAAAAAGACTTCAGGTCTAAATGGATTCTGGGCCACACTCAAAGACTCGACGCCCAACATACTGGCCAACCGCATATTCAGCGCAGCGAGGGGTTCGGCATGATTCAATTCCAGAGCGCGACTAGCTCGGCTGTAACTCAACTTGAGTTCCATTTCTTCGTACGACACCAAGCTCATTTCAATATCGCCCTGCTCGGTTTTCGTCTTGCGTACAGATGCGTCGGCTTGAGTCAGCTCCTTGACCTCAGCCTTGAGAATCTTTTCTAAGCTGGCGGTACATAAATAGTAGTAGGTGTAGGTACTGTTCTTTAACAGTTGCGCGCCGTGAAAACAGACATTGGCCAGTTTTGAATCACTGGCATCTTCGGATTGTTCGAATAATGCGTGCGATAGACGGCCGGCAAATGGCTCAATTTGCGGCGAGCTCAATTGACAGGCCTGTTGAACCAGTGCCTGCCACGTGTCGAGTTTCTCTAAAGGCATTTTAAAGTCTGTCTTTGAGGATTTACTCGACATTGTTGTGTCTGCTTGGTGTGTCGACATAAACAAATTCCAACTTCACTCCGTCAAGCCATTTCGCGCATGATCGCGACTTTGACTATACTCACTTTATTTCCACATGGAAATGTTCTAAACGCAATTTAGCTCATTTTTTGAGCAAAATTTCCGCGATAAAACAGCGCCACTCAGAAATAATATTTTTTATGTTTTATTTTTTGATACAAGTTCGTCTTTAAACGATGTTTTATTAATACCGAGGAAACTCATGTGCAGACAGAATGACGATGCATTTCCATCCGATTGCGATCTCACCGTCGCTGATTGGCGCTAGACTCTCCCCTTTTTTAGGTATCGCTCTAGTGAGCAATTCCCATAGCAAGCCCCCTTTGAATTAGAATATGCGGTTTCGCTTGCTACTACTGCAATCTACCTTGCAAAGTAATCTATGTCAAAAAAATCACCCCAAAGTGTGACACCTGCGTCATTCGAAGAAGCCATGGCTGAACTGAGCGCCCTTGTGTCGCAAATGGAAGCAGGTCAATTGCCCTTAGAAGCCTCCGTCTCCGCCTATCAACGCGGGTCTGAGTTAATCCAATTTTGCGCAGCACAATTAGAAAAAGTTGAACAACAAGTCAAAATTCTCGACGCGGGCATGCTCAAAGCCTTCAATCCAAATGAATCAGCAGAGGATCAAGCATGAGTAGTCCATTTCAACTCTGGATGAAATCCATCCAAAGTGAGATCGAAGTCTCCTTACAGCACTATTTACCCCCGACCGACACGGTGCCACAGGTTTTGCACGAAGCCATGTCCTACGCGGTACTCGATGGTGGCAAGCGAGTTCGTCCACTGTTAGTTTTCGCCGCTGGACAATTATTTCATGCGCCACAAGAGCTCTTATCTCGCTCTGCCTGCGCGGTCGAAATGATCCATGCTTACTCTCTGGTACATGATGACATGCCTTGCATGGATGATGATGCACTTCGTCGTGGCAAACCCACCGTTCATAAGAAATACGATGAAGCAACGGCATTACTTGTCGGCGATGCATTGCAAGCACAAGCATTCTTGACACTCAGCCAAGCACAAGCCAAACCCGAACTGGTGATGCCAATGATGGCATTATTGGCGCACGCCTCCGGCTCGCTCGGTATGTGTGGTGGACAAGCAATTGATTTGGCCAGTGTTGGTATCGCTCTCAATCGTGAAGAACTAGAACAAATGCACCGCCTCAAGACGGGCGCCTTGTTACGCGCCTCGGTCATGCTCGGAGCGATGGCCGGCAAGTCTCTCGATCAAGCTGAAACCTCCGCGTTGAATACCTACTCGGCCGCCATCGGCCTCGCGTTCCAAGTGGTCGATGATGTACTCGACGCGACCGCAGACTCTGCTACGCTCGGCAAAACGGCGGGCAAAGACGCAGCCGACAATAAACCGACTTACGTCTCTTTACTTGGACTTGAAGCATCGCAAACCCTGGCCGAACAGTTGCGCCTCGAAGCACATGCGGCCTTAACGATGTTCGGTCCCTCAGCTCATTACCTGCGCGATTTAGCAGACTTAATCGTTCAGCGGAAAGCCTAATAATGTCCTTACTGCATACTATCAATTCACCCACGGATCTACGCCAACTGCATCGCAACCAACTGCCGAGCTTGGCAGACGAATTGCGTCAGTACGTGATCGAATCAGTTTCGAAAACTGGCGGTCACCTCTCGTCGAATTTGGGCACGGTCGAACTCACCATCGCTTTACACTATGTCTTCAATACGCCGGAAGATCGCTTGGTATGGGACGTTGGTCACCAAACCTATCCGCACAAAATTCTGACAGGCCGTCGTGATCACATGCACAGTCTGCGTCAATTTGGCGGCATCTCTGGTTTCCCACGCCGTAGTGAAAGTGAGTACGATACCTTTGGTACGGCTCACTCATCGACTTCGATTTCCGCGGCCTTGGGCATGGCATTAGCAGCGCGCACCAAAGGCGAATCGCGCCATGCAGTCGCCATCATTGGTGACGGTTCGATGACCGCAGGGATGGCCTTCGAAGCGATGAATAATGCTGGCGTCTACGACGATATCAACATGCTTGTGGTCCTCAATGACAACGACATGTCGATCTCGCCACCGGTCGGCGCCTTGAATCGTTATTTGGCACGTTTGATGTCGGGCAAATTCTATGCGGCCGCGCGTAACGTTGGTAAGTCAGTCCTACCACAGCCTATGCTAGAACTCGCGCGTCGTTTTGAAGAACATGCCAAAGGCATGGTGGTACCAGCGACCATGTTCGAAGAATTTGGCTTCAATTACATCGGTCCTATTGATGGCCACGATCTAGAATCTCTGATACCAACACTGCAAAACATCAAGCAACTCAAAGGTCCACAGTTTTTACACGTGGTCACAAAAAAAGGACAAGGCTATAAGCTGGCCGAAGCCGATCCGATTTTGTATCACGGACCTGGCAAATTTAATCCGGCCGAAGGAATCAAACCAGCCGCGACACCAGCGAAGAAAACTTACACGCAAGTGTTCGGTGATTGGCTGTGCGACATGGCAGCCGCGGACGACAAGTTGGTGGCGATTACACCAGCCATGCGCGAAGGTTCAGGTATGGTTGAATTCGAACAGCGCTTCCCCAAACGTTACTATGACGTCGGCATCGCCGAGCAGCATTCCGTGACTTTCGGTGCAGGGCTGGCGACCGAGGGTTTGAAGCCCGTTGTGGCAATTTATTCGACTTTCTTACAGCGCGCTTATGATCAATTGATTCATGACGTCGCCTTGCAAAATCTCGATGTTACTTTCGCTCTCGATCGCGCTGGTTTAGTGGGCGCCGACGGGGCGACCCACGCGGGCAACTATGACCTCGCCTATTTGCGCTGCATTCCGAATATGGTGGTGATGGCGCCTGCCGATGAAAACGAATGCCGTCAAATGCTGACGACAGCTTATCACTACCCTGGCCCAGCCGCAGTGCGCTATCCACGCGGCGCAGGTATTGGCGCCAGCATCGCCCTTGAGTTGACGAGTTTAGAGTTGGGTAAAGCAGCTCCTCTCCGCAATAGTAGTATTGATAACGGTCAAGGACAACGTCTAGCGATCCTCGCCTTCGGTTCCATGGTTCACCCGGCATTAAAGGCCGGGGAACAATTGGATGCGAGTGTCGTCAATATGCGTTTCGTCAAACCGATCGACAGCGAACTCATCAAACAGATCGCCGCGACTCACGACGCGATTATCACGGTTGAAGAAGGCTGCACCATGGGCGGCGCAGGCTCAGCAGTGGCAGAGGTATTGGCCGAAGCAGGCTTGAGCAAACCGATGTTGATGTTGGGCTTACCAGACAAATTTGTCGATCATGGGGACCCTGCCTTGCTCTTGGCGCAATGTGGTTTGAATGCCGAAGGGATAGAGGCGTCGATACGTCAACGATTTCCAGGTTGACGCAGGTAAAGATATTTAGGGCTTGCTTGAAATAGACGCGGACGCTGGGCGTCTCAGCCCAGCCTACATCAAACCAATTATCGTAGGTTGGTGCTGAACGAAGCGAAGCCCAACAGCTGGGAAGTGATCGAAACGCAGTCGGACGCTGGGCTTTGCAGCCCAACCTACATCAAACCAATATCGTAGGTTGGCGCTGAGCAAAGCGAAGCCCAACACAGAATTCCTGCGACACCATCAAAATGCCGGCAACACCGCACCTTTGTAGCGTTCTTGAATAAACTTTTTCACTTCAGCCGAATTCAATACCGCAGCTAATTTCTTGAAAGCGGGGCGATCTTTGTTATCGTCACGTGCGACCAAGAGATTGGCGTATGGTGAATTCGCATCTTCGATGAACAAAGAATCCTTCACGGGATTGAGCTTGGCTTCGATCGCGTAGTTGGTGTTGATCAAAGCCAGATCAACCTGTCCCAAAATACGAGGTAAAGTCGCTGCTTCAAGTTCTTTGAATTTCAAGTTCTTGGGGTTGTCGACGATATCACGCTTGGTTGCGGAGATGTTGTTGGGATCTTTTAACTTGAGCAGTCCTTGTTTGGCGAGTAGCAGCAAAGAGCGGCCAGAATTCGATGGATCATTTGGAATCGCAACCGTCGCGCCATTCGGAAGATCTGCCAGTTTTTTATACTTGTTCGAATACGCCGCAAACGGTTCCACGTGCACTTTGGCGATCACCACTTGCAGATCATTTTTGTGGCTCTTCTTGAATTCATTCAAAAAAGGTTGATGCAAATAGAAATTGCCATCGATGCGTTTTTCGTTCACTTGCACGCCGGGCTGAATGTAATCCGTGAACACCTTAATCTTCAAATCCACGCCTTGTTTCGCCAAGATCGGTTTCACGAACTCCAAAATTTCGGCATGCGGCACGGGGCTCGCGGCAATCGTCAAGACCTCACTGTTTTGCGCATGGCTATTTGATGCGAGCATCGCCGAGCCGATCAGCCCGAACACACTAAACGTCAATAGACGGCGAACTCCGCTGTACATTGTTGACTTCATAAACAACCTTTCTCTTTTTATTTTCTGATGACTCAAGCGCGGCAAACCAGGCCGAGTCCATACTATTTCCGCGTAAAGCGACGCACCAGAGCGTCACCCAACCACTGTATGCCCTGCACCAAGATCACCAAGATTGCGACTGTCACAATCATGACCTCAGTCTGAAAACGTTGGTAGCCAAACCTCAAAGCCAAATCACCAAGACCACCACCACCGATGACACCGGACATCGCCGAATAAGAAACCAGAGCGATGGTGGTGACTGTTGCAGCGGCCAAGAGGCCAGGCAGCGCTTCTGGCAATAAGGCTCGCAAAATGATTTGATGCGTCTTCGCGCCCATCGCTTGACACGCCTCTAAGACGCCGCGATCAACCTCGCGCAATACGTTCTCTACCAATCGTGCAAAGAATGGCGTGGTACCAATCACGAGAGGTGGAATCGTCCCAGCCACCCCAAGCGAAGTGCCTACCAAAATCAAGGTCAAAGGAATTAAAACGATCAACAAAATAATGAACGGCACCGAGCGCAGCACGTTCACGATCAAGGATGTCGTTTGATAAATCCAACTGTGTTCCAAGAGTTGACGCTTACTCGTCAAAAACAGCAACACGCCCAACGGTAATCCCAGCAAGAGCGTGAAGGCCAAGGACACACCTGTCATGGTCAAAGTGTCCAAAGTCGCTTGCAGAATATCTTCCCAATCAATGACTGACAAATCCATCGTCACACCCCACGCAAATCATTGATCATATCGATACGCACCTGCGCCTCACGTAGCAAGGTCTTCACCTTTTCTCTCTCATCTTCTGTGCCGCTCAATTCCACGATTAACTGTCCGTATGGAGTCATCTTAATGCGAGCGATCACGCCTTGTAACACGGCAATCTCGGCCGAGCTTTGCGCAGCGATCCTGTGCAAAATCGGCTCATGCGTCGCAGCACCGACATAGGTCAAACGCAGTAATTCACTCTCTGGCTTGGCTTGCATTTGCCTTAACAAACTTAAATCTAGCGCTTGATTTTCAGCGACCAAAGCTTGTGTGACTGGATGTTGTGGATGGAGAAAAACATCAACAACAGGACCTGTCTCAACAATCTCACCGGCCTCGATCACGGCCACTCGATCACAGATGGTGCGTATCACTTGCATCTCATGGGTAATCAAGACGATAGTCAAACCCAGCTTCTGATTAATCTCAAGCAGCAAACGCAAAATCGATTGTGTCGTCTCAGGATCGAGCGCCGATGTCGCCTCATCACACAATAATAATTTGGGATGATTTGCCAAAGCGCGCGCAATGCCGACTCGTTGTTTTTGCCCACCTGACAGCTGCGCCGGATACTGATCTCGATGCGCTTGCAAGCCCACTAATTCGAGCAATTCCGCCACACGCTGTTCGCGCTCTGCCTTGCTGTAAGTACCAGAAAGACTGAGTGGGAAATCAATGTTTTGTGCGACGGTTTTCGAACTCAATAAATTAAAGTGTTGAAACACCATGCCGATTTGCTGGCGCAATTGACGCAATTGCTCACCGCTATACTGCGTGATATCTTCGCCATCAATCATGACGCGACCAGCGCTCGGCTTCTCCAGCAAATTCAAAGTGCGTATCAAACTACTCTTACCGGCACCAGAACGACCAATGATGCCAAAAATTTCGCCCTGCGCGATTTCGAGGTTAATGCCACGTAAGGCTGTTACCTTTTGTTTGCCACTTCCGTAGTTTTTTTCTAATGCTTCAATATGTATCACGCGAACTCTCTTTTATTTGTGACGATTTTGCTCGTAATTTGGCTCGAAATTGTGGGGTAATTTGGCTGGGGATACGACGGGCAAAAACATCTGCTGAAACCGCCCGGAACATGGCGCCGTTTGCGACAAGGCTAGCAGCGAACACAATTCATTCGGCACCAGATTCTAACGAAGATCGTCTTTTTGTGCAGAAGTTCAATTCAAATGGCCCAGCATCGTCGGGCAACGAACCGAAATCAATTCAGCATCATGAGCATAAGCCGCTGGCGCGGGAGCCTCGTGAGGTAAAAGTCTAAAGACACTGGATCCCTGCCTGCGCAGGGATGACACCACGCGTTACTGAGCTTGACCGAACGGCATTACTGCTGGAACGAATCGTTTAGCGTGGATGCTTTGGTAACAACTTAATATCAATCTCACTTTGTTCAATGAGCATGTCTAATCGCCAAACCAAGTCCACGCAAACCTACTCCACCTCAATTTCACTAATCGCACTGCGAATATCCTCATGGCTTAAGCTCGGTGCAAACTTTTGGATGAAGTCATAGGTGTAAGCACGCAAGTAGGCGCCGCGACGCACTGCTAAACGCGTCACATTGGTGCGGAACAAATGGCTCGCAGAGATGGTTCTGAGTCCCTTGGCACGTTGGTTTTCAGCCCCACTTTCAATCGCCATCGACGCCACCAAGCCCACGCCGAGACCCAGCGCAACATATTGTTGAATCACATCTGAATCCATCGCCGTTAAGACGATATCGGTGCGCAAACCTGCTTGCCGGAACGCTTCGTCAATATGACCACGACCGGTGAAGCCGAGGTCATAAGTGATTAAGGGATATTCGGCGAGGTCTTGCAAACGTAAATTCTTCAAGCTCAACAAAGGATGGCCTTCCGGCACCACCACAACGTGACTCCATTCGTAGCACGGGAAAGAAACCAAATCCTTAAATTGCGATAGCCCTTCGGTCGCGATACCGATATCGGCTTTGCCCGACAACACCCATTCAGCGATATGTTCTGGCGCACTTTGCTGAAGTGCGATACGCACCTCCGGAAAGGCTTGGCGAAATTGCTGTACGACTTGCGGTAAGACATAACGCGCTTGAGTATGGGTGGTGGCGATGGCCAGAGTACCGCGCGCTTGGTCGGAATAATCTTGTCCTGCTTGGCGTAGATTTTCCGCTTCCAGTAACAGGCGCTCAATAATCGGCAAGATGCCTTTGCCGGGCTCAGTGAGACCGGTCAGGCGTTTGCCATTACGTTCAAAAATATCGACGCCTAATTCTTCTTCGACTTCGCGAATTTGCCGACTCACACCGGGTTGGGATGTGAACAATACATTGGCCACTTCGGTCAGGTTGTAACCGCAACGGCAAGCTTCACGTATTGAGCGCAACTGCTGGAAATTCATGGGTCTTCTCCGATTTTTCTTATTGATTGGCGTCTTAGCTAACGGCACTCGCTGTTGAATCAACAAATACGTGTAAACGGCGTGGCTTCACGACCAATACATCACCGACTTGCAAGTTCAAGTGTTGCACACGCTCGCTGCTAATCATGGCCTCGACTAATTGACCGTTGTCTTCGCGCACCAACTCTAACTGTGCCAAAGGGCCAATTCCATGCAAGCGGCGCAAGCGCACGACCAAACCGCTGACGCCGTGCTGGAAGCGTTCGATTTCCAATTCATGCGGACGAACATATGCCGTACCTTGTGCATCGCGCGTCTCTGCGTGGCCCGGCGCATCGAAAGGTACACCATCGGCGTCCAAGATCCCTTCGTGCACACGGCCATGGATGAGATTGACGTTACCGAGGAAGCCATACACGAACGGCGTCGCCGGATGCTGATACACCTCATTCGGCGCGCCGACTTGTTCGACTTTGCCGTGATTCATGACCACAATCTGATCGGCGACTTCCAAAGCTTCTTCTTGATCGTGTGTGACGAAAATGCTGGTCACATGCAATTCATCATGCAAACGACGCAACCAGCGACGCAATTCTTTACGCACTTTGGCATCCAAGGCACCAAAGGGTTCGTCGAGTAACAAAACACGTGGCTCAACCGCTAAAGCACGCGCCAACGCAATACGTTGACGCTGACCGCCCGATAATTGCGGTGGATAGCGATCGGCCAACCAATCGAGTTGAACCAATTCCAATAACTTATGCACTTTGTCTTTAATTTCTGCTTCGCTAGGACGCAGATGACGTGGTTTGACGCGCAAGCCAAAGGCAATGTTTTCGAAAATCGTCATGTGTTTAAACAGCGCATAATGCTGAAACACAAAACCGACTTGGCGCTCGCGCACATGACGATTGGATGCGTCCTCACCGTCCAATAAAACTTGTCCACTATCGGCGTATTCGAGACCCGCGATGATACGCAAGAGTGTCGTCTTACCACAGCCTGATGGACCCAACAGCGCTGTCAATTCCCCATTCGGAAACTCCAAAGACACGTTGTCCAAGGCGGTGAAATTTCCAAAACGTTTATGCAATTGTTGAACGGCGATACTCATAATTTTTCCTATTTTTCAAACTCGCATCATCACGAATTTACAAACCCAAATTGAATCGATGACTTCACAACACTCAGGCCGAGGCACTAGTATTTTTAAATTAGGAATACAGAAGAAAAATCTTTTGATTTTCTCCCGCTTTTCTCTGTGACTCTGTGTTGCGAGGTTTTAACAATCTCACTAACAGTAAGACTTCCTCTGATTGCTATTCTTGCGGCACCCGTTGACGCGACTCATCGGTTTTCCATTCAACGATGATCTTCAAG